>JALSRK010000055.1 GCA_026984795.1 Solibacteraceae bacterium
TCCCAACGGCAACCTGTCCCGGTTTTCGTCGTCTCAACACGGGAGTCCATACCAGACTGTCCCCGAAATCTCCCGGCTCGTGGCCGCTTGGGGTGCGATTTGGGAATTGAGTAGACTGTCCCCGAAATCTGGAAATCTGGGAATTGAGTAGACTGTCCCCGAAATCTGTCCCCGAAATCTGGACCCTTCGCGGTACGCCCGGTGCGGCTTCGGTTGCGCGGGCGTCTCCGGGAGTGGGGACGGATGACGCCAAATTGGCGCGCAACATTGTGAAAACGAGAAGTGCTTTGGTTTGTTTGGGTTGTCGGGATGTGTGACGCGTCCGGCGCCGGCGGCGTCATGCGGTCCCGGCAGTGAGTTCACGGGAAGAAAAAGCGAAGACGAGACAGATCCCCGCCCGCCGCTCGGCATTGGATCGGGCCTCCACGGCAAGAGCGCCGGAGCGCCGCCCGGGCACTTCGCACTCGAGGTACCCTGCGGCTGGATGTATCTTTCTTCACCGCTCATCTCATCGGAACCCATCCCTCAAATCGGTGACAGGCTACTCAATCCCCAATTTCTGCTGCGGCATCTGGCGCGTCGAGACACGGGCCCTCCGCCGATTTGGTGATTGCGTTGCCTGTCACCGAAAAAGGCGCGCCGACACCCCGAAGAAGGGCGCGCCGCCGGAGCTCGTCCCTCCGATTTGTACCGGGTGATCGCGGCCGGGGCGGCCTGCACCGGCCGTAACTCGTTGCTGGGGCGGCCGATTTCCGCCCGGAACCGGTTGTGATCCGCCCAAACCGGTGACAGTCTACTCAATTCCCGATTCGTGCTGCGGGGGACCTGGCGCCTGCGGGTTGCGGCGCGACGTTCGGCTGAGCAGGTGCGCAATTGGGCCAAACCACAGAGCCGCAGAGCACACCGAGAATTGGAATTCCTGACTTCGGCGGGCCGGGGGGAGCGCCAATCTGTCTGGTCGCCGGCGCGTCTGAGATGCGGTGGGGCGCCAATGGGAACTCGAGCGGCCCGAGCGGTTTCTACAACTACGGGGAGCGGACCTGGCGCGCGGGCAGCGCCACGTCCGATTGTGACCCCGCGTGTGTGCAGTGGACATCTACGACTTCGACGATTGCCTGACCGGCCCCGGGGAGGGGGCGCATCAAGTTATTCCGTGTCAGAAGCATATTGCGGTCGATGTTACAACGTGTGCACCGACTGCCGTTGAGTCGATAGCGGCGGAGGGAAGAATATGTTCGCCAGGAGGTTCCGGCGAAAGATCTGGCCGGCTGCGGTGGGGATTCTGACGCCATTGTGTGCGCTGCCCGCACTCGCGCCGGGAACCGATCTTGTTCCCTTTACGGCGACGAGGGTGCAGAAATTCGAAGACAACACGGGCAACCATCTGATCTATGTCGCCAGCGTGGCCTTCCGCAGCGATGGCTCGTGGGTCGAGTGGCGCCAGCGGGTGAATGGCAAGCCGGTCGATCTGCGAGCGGTGATCGATGTCGAAGCCGGGAAGCGGACGGTCATCGACGGCAAGACGAAATCGATCACGACTTATGAGCTTTCGGAACGGCAGATGAAACGAATGCTCGATAGCCGGCGCGGCGGCTGTGACAAGCCGCTGCGCGGGAGCGTGATCGAGCCGTGGCACAAGGTTCCCGAGAAGATCTCCGGCTTCGAGGTGGAGAAGGCGGTGGTCGAGGCCAAACTGCCGCCGGGCTTGGGAATCGGTGAGAAGAATCGCATCGAGATCTGGCGGGCGCCGGAATTGGGCTGTGCCGAGCTTCGAGTGATCACCACGATGATCGACTCCGGGGGCAATGTGGTGATGAGAATCCGGCGTGAGATGACCGCCATCACGCCCGGTGAGCCGGCGTCCACCTACTTTCAGATCCCGGCCGACTATACTGAGCGTTCTCCAGCCGAAATCTTCAAAGGAGCGCGGCAGTTCGAGGACGCCGGTTGCCGGGGCTGCTCCGTGTCGGGTTCTCTCCTGGACGAGGTGTATCGTGGGAGCCGCAAGCGCCAAGAGGAGTAGTTCCGCAAACCGCAGACGGCCCGATCAATCCCTGATCTCGGCTGCTGGAGCAGAGGCGCCTGGGCTGGCGCTCACGGGCGACCCCGGCGGAGATTCGGCGGCTCTTTTCCCTCTCGCGGCCGATCCACCCCGGCCGCTTGATGCCCCACAACGCGCCGATCTGGCGGCCGGAAATCGTGAGAAACTTCCCGTACTAATCTGTATTGATAGCCTATCGGAATCATTGCTTCCTGAATGACGATTTCTGTTGACAGTTTTTTTGGGGGTAGAATCGAACTCGGAGGTTAGCCATGGGGGAACGACTCAGACTGACAAAGTCGAGAATGCTGCTGGGAACGACGCTTCTCGCAGTATTGCTCATCGCGACCCTTTACCACGGTCCTGTGTATTCCAGCTCGGATACCTGCGATCCGGCCGGCTTTTATAACTATGGAGAGTGGACGTGGCACATGTGCGGCCCTACTTCCGACTGTGACCCAGACTGGTGTGAGGTGGACATCTGCAACTTTGACAATTGCCTGATGGGCCCCGGCGAAGGGCACATCCGGTATTGTGTGGCTGAGGACTATTGCGCGTATTATGATCCGTGCAACATCTGCTACTGAGCCGATGACGGAGGGAAAGGGCTATGTTTGGAGGAAGGAAGCGGTCCCGGACGAAACTCACTCAACTGGCCGTGCCGCTGTTGCTTTGTGCGGCGCCGGCTCTGGCCACTGGGAGTGAACGGGTGCCGTTTACGGCGACCAGAATACAGGAATTCCAGAACAGCGCTGGAAACCGCGCTATTTACGTCGCCAGCGTGGCCTTCCGCAGCGATGGCTCGTGGGTCGAGTGGCGCCAGCGGGTGAATGGCAAGCCGGTCGATCTGCGGGCGGTCGTCGATGTCCAGGCCGGGAAGCGGACGGTCATCGACGGGAAGACGAAGTCGATCACGACCTACGATCTCCCCGAGCGGCGGCTGCGGGGGATGCTGGAGAACCGTCGCGGCACGTGCGACAAGCCGCTGCGCGGGAGCGTGATCGAGCCGTGGCACAAGGTTCCCGAGAAGATCTCCGGCTTCGAGGTGGAGAAGGCGGTGGTCGAGGCCAAGCTGCCGCCGGGTCTGGAAATCGGCGAAAAGAAGCGAGTGGAGATCTGGCGGGCGCCGGCGTTGGGCTGCGCCGAGCTTCGGGTGGTCACGTCTACGATTGACTCAGATGGCAAAGTGGTTGTGACAACGCGGCGCGAGTTCACGGCGATCACGCCTGGCGAGCCGGCGTCGAGCTACTTCAAGATCCCGAGTGGCTACACCGAGCGCTCTCCCGGCGAGGTCTTTGCGGAAGCGGCGCGTCTGGAAGGTAGAGAGTGCCAGGAGTGCGCGGGAGCACGCTCGCTGCTGGACGAGGTGTACCGCGGGAGCCGTCAGCGCGAAGAGGAGTAGCTCGGTTCCGATCCCTGTCGCTGGGACCCTGCTCGTCTAGAGTACGGCTCACGCCTGTGCAGAGCGCCGAGACCGAAAGGGGACGCCTCTGCACAGGCGCTGTTTTGCGTGTCCGGGAGAGCTGTGGATCGCTGATTCCCTGTCCCCCCGCCCCGATCCAACGGCGGAGAAGGCGGCTATTCTTTAGAGAGGGGATAAGGGACGCCAGGTGAACAGATGCGGTAATGCCCCGGAGGGTGTCCCACCGGCAGTTGAAGATTGGAACGGCGGTTCGGCCCGACCCCAAGAGAGCCGGGCAGGTGAAGAACAACGTTGAAATCGAGAGGCGCCGGAAGATTGTGTCTTGACCCGGTCGCAGCCTATTCACTTCCCCCCTTCCTGTTACGCGATGCGGCGTGTTGCAACGCTGGCTCGGCGCCGTCTGCGCCGCCGATTTGGTGATTGCGGTGACTGTCCCCGAAAAAGTGGTTATTCGCGGGTGAATTCGTGGCGGGCTTCGAACACCGTGCTCGCCGCGCGGCGGCGGACGATCAGGGCATCGACCATGCTCGTCGGGTCGCGGCCGGGTCCGGCGGCAATGTAGATTTCGGTGCCCGGGGCGCCCTTCATCCGGATGATGAGCCGGACGGCGCCGTCGGTCCAGACCGCATGCCAGTCGCCGTCCGTTTGTCCCCGCAGCCGAATCTTCAGGTGCTGATAGCCATTGGCGTCGCCCAGGGCCCCGCCTGGTTCCATCTCGACCCCGGCGACCCGAAGCCGGCCCGGGGCATGAAATGCCCAGTCGTAAGTGTGCTCAATCTCCGAAGAGCACTCGAAGCGGTCCTGCAGTCCTTCGCCGTCCAGCCGCAGGCGGCGGCGCAACCGGACGCCGGGATAGGCCCCATCGGCGCTGGCCTCGAGGATGGTCACGCCGGCTTCCGTCTTCCAGTCCTTGAGGCGGCCGTCGGCGCGGGCCTGGAGCTTGCCGTCCACCGAGACCGTGTTGTGGGCGATGGTGGTGCGGTACCACTCCCGGTGCAGCGGCACCCCGTAATGAATAGAGCCGGGATCGAGTCCGCCCTGCCGGCCGGCGCCGTAGGTGACGATGTTCAGCATGTCCGGGTGGCCGTGGCCGCCCCCGTACGTGCCAAAGCGGACGGCGACAGCCATGGCCGGCGAACGGAGCACGGCGTAGCCGGCCTGGCGCAGTAGCGTGCTGTGGGTGGGGATCACCGGCCCTTCGGGAACTTCGGGGACGCCGTAGAGGAGCGCCTCGAGCGTATCGCGGTTCGTCCGGGCCACCAGGCGGCCGTGGGCCGGGCGCTTCCAGCGGGCATAGGCGATTTCGTATAGCGGCCCGTAGACCAGCAGGTTCCTGCCGGCGTTGTCGTTGAAGCCGGGCGGGTCGCCGTTGGGCAGCGCCAGGGCGAGCGGGGCGTCATAGAGCGAACGGTAGCGATCTGAATAAAGATCGATGCCGGCGTGGCGGGCGGCTTCGGCCAGCGGCCAGAGGGCCCGCATCGTGTACTGGTGATAGCCGAGCGAGCCCTCCCACCACAGGCCGCCTTCGGTGACCCCTTTGGCGATCTGGACGCGGAAGCCGCGCTCGGGGTCGTCGATGGCCTCCCGGATCAGCTCCTGGTTGCCGGTGGCGAATCCGGCCAGGCCGACGGCCGAGTTCTTCCAGCACTGGATGTTATGGATGCCCATGCGATGGGAGCGGATGGTCTCGGCGGAGGCAAGCAGCAGGTCCTGTTCGATGCGCCGCCGGGCTTCTTCGGGGATCGTGTCCCGGACCAGCGCGTAGCCGAAGGCCACCCGGATGAGCCAGACGCTCTCGTCCAAGGTTTGGGCCATCACGTGGGCGCCGCCCACCTTGGGTTCCCCGTGGATGTCGTGCAGCGGGTAGGAACGGTAGCGTTCCGCGTACCCGATCAGTATCTCCGCGGCCCGCCGGGCGAAGGCGGCGTCGCCGGTGAAGCGGTAGGCCAGCCCCAGGTCCCGGACGGCGCGGCTGTAGCGCATGTGGGTCCAGTAGAGGACCACCGAATCGTAGGGCTCGCCGCGATAGACGGTCCCGCAGACCGGGCAGCGGTGCTCGGTGGGCGAGTCGGTGACCAGGCGGGCGCCATCGCGGCGGCAGCTATACCAGTGGGGCCACTGGCCGCCACGGTCCGGCAGCTCGAGGGGACGGCTGAGCTCCTGGCGGGCCCGCCCGAGCAGCTCCTCCAGCACCCGCTTCGCCCACTCGTGCTCCGCGGCCTTGCGCCGGGCGGCCTGGATCTCCGCCTCGCTGATCAACAGATAACCGCCCGCGGCGGCGAGTGAAGAGGTGAGCATGAGGACTACGGCGGCCAGCCGCAGAATTCGCATGCCCCTCATGCTATCACCGCGGGTCTCCGGCCGAAGACACCGGGCCGGCGCTGTCATTGGTATGTGACTTGTCCGGTGGAATTCGCACATGAGTTGTCCGCTCGCGGTGGCAACCGGGGCTGGGCTGTGTGGGAGGCGAGAATCACGCAGGCGCCGGTGACACGCACCGGTGACGGGCCACTCGATCCCCGATCCCTGCCGGGGCAGTTGAGAGCTTTCCGGCTTACGGTCGCTGGGGGCGCGAATTGGGAATTGAGTAGACTGTCCCCGATTTGGGGGCGCTTGACTCGCGGCGGGTTTCGTCTCACAATAGAGGCGAAGAAAAGGCGAAGACAAGGCTCCCGTTCTCATGACCGCTGCTGTTCCTGCTTCCGTCCTCATCGCCGGCCCCCGGCGGCGCCGCGAGACCGCTCCGACCGGCATCGCCGCCCTGGACTGCCTCGTGGGCGGCCTGGAGCGGGGCGCGGTGGCCGAGATAACCGGTCCGGCTTCCTCGGGCCGGACTACGGCTGTGGCGGCGTGCTTGCGCGAAGCCACAAGCCGCGGAGAATGTGTAGCTTACATTGATGCCTCAAACGCGGCGGACCCGGCTTCGCTGGCGGGGGCCGGGGTGGAGTTCGAGCGCCTGCTCTGGGTCCGGTGCGGCCGCAATGCCGAGGCCGCCTTGAAGGCCGCCGACCTGGTCCTGCACGCCGGGGGCTTCGGGCTGGTCTGCCTGGACCTGGGCGGCGTCTCCCGGAGGGAGCTCAACCGCATCCCGTTCTCCTGGTGGTTCCGCTTCCGCCGGGCCATCGCCGGGACGCGGACGGCCTTCGTAGTGTTGAGCGACCACCCGGCAGCGGGCAGTTGCGCCGCTCTCCGGCTGCGGTTCGAAGCTCCGGAGCCGGCCTTCTCGGGCCGGGGACCGGGGCGGCTCTTCCGCGGGTTCCATTCCCGGCTGCGGGCGGAAGCCAATGGGCGGGAGCACGCCGTCTCGTTTTCCGCCGCCGCTTGAGATCCGATGTATGCCTGCATCCACCAGACCGCCCCGGACCGCCCCCTGACGGCGGAGCTGCAGGCGCTGGCCCGGGCCTTCTCCCCGGTGGTGGAGACCGCCGGCGAGCGGACCGTGGTGTTTCCCATCGACGGGCTGGGCCGGCTGTTCGGCCCGCCGGACCAACTTGCGGCCGAGATCGCCCGCCGGGGCGCCGAGATGGGACTGGTGGCCAACCTGGCCATCGCCGCCCAGCCGGACACGGCGGTGCTGGCCGCCCGCCACCTGCCCGGGGTGCACTGGATCCGGCCGGGAGAAGAGGCCCGTTCGCTCGCCCCGATTCCGCTGAAGGCGATGGAGCTGCCTGAGGAGCTCCACCAAACGCTGAAACTCTGGGGCCTGCGGACGCTGGGCGATGTAGCCGGGCTGCCGCCGATCGGGCTGGCGGAGCGGCTGGGCGAGGAGGGCGTCCGGTTGTACGAGCTGGCCACCGGCCGCGCCGTGCGGCCGCTGCATCTGGACCCGCCCGAGAGCCGCTACGAGGAAACGGTGGAGCTGGATGATCCGCTGGACAACCTGGAACCGCTGCTGTTCCTGCTCTCCCGGAGCCTCGGGGAGCTGTGCCGCCGCTTGCAGGGCGACGGCCGGGCGGCGAACCGCATCCGGCTGGAGCTCGGGCTGGAAGACGGCGGGCGCCACGAGCGCATCCTGGAACTCCCCGTTCCCCAGGCCGGAGCCGAAGCGCTGGGGAAGATCCTGCGGCTCGATCTCGAAGCCCATCCGCCGCCGGCGCCGGTGACGGCCGTCCGGCTGGAGCTGCGGCCCGCCGATCCGCGGCCGGCGCAGCACGGGCTCTTTCTGCCGCCGGCGCCGCCGCCGGACAAACTGCAGCTCACGCTGGCCCGCCTGGAAGCCCTGGTGGGGAAGGGCAACCTCGGCTCGCCGGTCTTACTGGACACCCACCGCCCCGGCGCGTTCGCTATTCAGCCGTTCGCTCCGCGGGAGGAACGGGCGGGACGGGCGGCGGAGACCCGGGCGCCAGCGCCGGAGGGGCCGCCGAGGCTGGCGATGCGCCGTTACGAGCCGCCGCTGCCGGCCCGGGTGCGCCTGCGGGCGGAGCGGCCGGCGTATCTCAGCGCCCGGGGGATCGCCGGCGAGGTGGCCGACGCGGCCGGTCCCTGGCGGATCACCGGCGAATGGTGGGACGCCCGCGCCTGGGCCCGGGACGAGTGGGACGTGCAACTGGCGCGGGGCGGCGTCTACCGGATCTATTGTGCGCTGGATACCCGCGCCTGGTTCGTGGAGGGGGTCTATGATTGAGCTGCTCCAGCGGGACCTCTTCGCGGGACAGGGCTACGCCGAGCTGCACGCCCGGTCGGCGTTCAGCTTCCTCGAAGGGGCTTCCGAGCCCGAGGAACTCGTCGAGCGGGCCGCCGAACTGGAGCTGCCGGCGGTGGCGCTGCTCGACCGCGACTCCCTCTCCGGGGCCCCGCGCTTCCATCTGGCGGCCAGGAAGGCCGGCCTGCGGGCCCTGATCGGGGCCGAGGTCACCTGCACGGGCGGAGCCCGGATCGCGCTGCTGGCGGCCAGCCGCACCGGGTATCAGAACCTCTGCCGCCTGATCACCGAGATCAAGCTGCGGGCGCCCAAGGGCGAACATGCGGCGACGTGGGAGGACCTGGAAGCGCACGCGGCGGGGCTGGTCTGCCTCACCGGGGGCGAGGAGGGGCTGCTTCACCGGGCGCTCGCCCAAGGCAGGGAAGAGGCCCGGCGCCTGCTCGAGCGGCTTGCCGCCGTCTACGGCCGCGGCCAGGTCTACGCCGAGATCCAGCGCCACTTCCACCGGGACCAGGAGGCGCGCAACCAGGCTATTGTCGAACTCGCCCGGGCGCTCCGGCTGCCGCTCGTGGCTACCAATGGGGCCGATTACGCCCGCCCGGAGCGGCGGGAGCTTCAGGACGTGCTCACCGCCCTCCGCCACAAGACCACCCTGAAGGGGGCCGGCCGGCTGCTGGCCCGCAACGCCGAGCGGCACTTGAAGCCCGCCGCCGCCATGGCCCGGCTCTTCGCCGACTTGCCCGAGGCGGTCAACAACACGAAGGAGCTGGCCGCCCGGCTGGAGTTCACTCTGGCGGATCTCGGCTACGAGTTTCCGCGCTATCCGGTCCCGCCCAGGGAGACCATGAACAGCCTGCTACGGCGGCTGACCTTCCAGGGGGCCCGGGAGCGCTACCGGCCCTTGCACGATAAGGCGCGGCGGCAGCTCGAGAAGGAGCTGGCGCTGATCGAGAAGCTGGATCTGGCGGGTTACTTCCTGATCGTCTGGGACATCGTCCGCTTCTGCCGCCGGCGGGGCATCCTGGTCCAGGGCCGGGGCTCGGCGGCCAACAGCGCCGTCTGCTACTCGCTGGGCATCACGGCGGTGGATCCGGTGGGCATGGACCTGCTGTTCGAGCGCTTCCTCTCCGAGGAGCGGGGCGAGTGGCCGGACATCGATCTGGACCTGCCCAGCGGCGAGGAGCGCGAGGAGGTGATCCAGTACGTCTACCGCCGCTACGGCCCCCGGGGGGCGGCGATGACGGCCAACGTGATCACCTACCGGGAGCGGTCGGCGGTGCGCGACATCGGCAAGGCGCTCGGCTTCCCGGAGCCGGAGATCGCCCGGCTTTCGAAGATGGTGACGGCCTACGCCTGGGAAGACCCCGAGGACACGCCGGAGCGCCGCTTCCGCCTGGCCGGCTTCGATCCGGCGAACCCGCTGGTGGCGCGGTTCCTCTCGCTCTACGAGCAGATCCGCGACCTGCCGCGGCACCTGGGCCAGCACTCCGGCGGCATGGTCGTCTGCCAGGGGCGGCTGGACGCGATCGTGCCGCTGGAGCCGGCGACGATGCCCGGCCGGGTGGTGATCCAGTGGGACAAGGACGACTGCGCGGCGATGGGCATCATCAAGGTGGACCTGCTCGGCCTCGGCATGATGGCCGTGCTGCGGGACACGATCGAACTGGTGCGGCGGCGCCACGGCGATGAGGTCGATCTGGCCCATCTGCCGCCGGACGATCCGGCCGTCTACGCGGCGCTGCAGCGGGCCGACACGATCGGCGTCTTCCAGGTGGAGAGCCGGGCGCAGATGTCCTGCCTGCCGCGGCTGAAGCCCCGGCGCTTCTACGATCTCGTCGTCGAGGTGGCGATCATCCGCCCAGGCCCCATCGTGGGCAAGATGGTGCACCCCTATCTGCGCCGCCGGGCCGGGCTGGAGCCGGTGCGCTATCCGCATCCCTCCCTGAAGCCGGTGCTGGAGCGCACGCTGGGGGTGCCGCTGTTCCAGGAGCAGCTTCTGCGGATGGCGATGACGGTGGCGGGCTTCTCCGGCGGCGAAGCCGAGGAGCTGCGCCGGGCCTTCGGCTTCAAGCGGTCCGAGAAGCGGATGAAGGAGGTGGAGGAGAAGCTCCGCGCCGGGATGGAGCGCATGGGCATCCCGGGGGAGGCGCAGGAGGAGGTCGTCCGCTCGATCACGTCGTTCGCCCTGTACGGCTTTCCGGAGTCCCACGCCGCCAGCTTCGCGCTGCTCTCCTACGCCAGCGCGTGGCTAAAGTGCCACTACCCGGCCGCCTTCGCCGCCGCGTTGCTGAACAACCAGCCGATGGGCTTCTACCACCCGTCCACGCTGATCAAGGACGCCCAGCGCCACGGCGTGCGCTTCCGCCCGGTGGACGTGCTCCGCTCGGACACGGTGTGCACTCTGGAGCCGGAAGAGGACGGAGAGAGGGGAGCCGCAGAAGGGCGGTTCGCGGTGCGGCTGGGCTTGAACTACGTGAAGGGGCTGCGGGCTTCCACGGCCGAGGCGATCGTCGCCGAGCGCCGCCGCGGGCCGTTCCGCTCCATCGATGACCTGGTAAGGCGCGTGCCGGGCCTGCGCAAGGACGAACTGGCCGCCCTGGCCGCCGCCGGGGCGCTGAACCCGCTTCAGCCGGAAGAGAAGGCGCACCGGCGGGCAGCGCTGTGGGACGGGGCGCTGGCCAGCCGTCCGCCTGGACCTCTATTTATGGGAGAGGAAACCGCCGGGCCGGCCCCGCTGGCGCCCATGAAGCCCATCGAGCGTCTGGCGGCGGACTTCGAGAACACCGGCGTCTCGATCGGCCCGCACCCCATGCGCCTGTTCCGGGAAGAGATGAAGCGGCGGGGCGTGAGGACGGCGGCGGAGCTGGCGCGGCTCCGGGACGGAATGACGGTGCGGGTGGCCGGAGCGGTGATCACCCGCCAGCGGCCGGGCACCGCCAAGGGGTTCGTGTTCCTGAGCCTGGAGGACGAGACGGGCATCGCCAACGTCATCGTCGAGCCGGAGCTGTTCGCGCGGCGCCGGGCGGTGATCGTCGAGAGCCCGTTCCTGCTGATCGACGGCGTGCTGCAGAACCAGGAGGGGGTGATTCACGTCCGCGCCGGTCGCATCCATCCGCTGGCGTTGCCGGCCCGGGCGGCCGAATCCCACGATTTTCATTGAGCTCCAGGCCGCCCTCCTCCGGGCGGCCGTCTAGACCGCCACGGCCCGGAGCCATTTCGGTGAGTCGAAAGGGGGCGCCCGGCAGAGGCGCCCCGGAGGAACCCGCTTTTCGGCTCCCGCTTAGAACCGGAAGATCCAGCCGACGCTGGCTTCGCCCTGATTCATGAAATGGTCGTTGCTGATGCCCCAGCAGAAGCCCCACCAGTCGCACCAGACGCCGCCGGGCGTGGAGTACAGGTAGGTGGGAGTCCAGCGCATCTGGAGCCGGACGCCCATGTTCTGGCTGAGGAACATCTTCAGGCCGCCGCCCAAGTGGAACGAGCCTTTGGTCTGGGAACCGTCGCCGGCCGCCGCGCGCGTAGCGCCGCCGCCGACGAGCAGGAACGGGCG
Source organism: Solibacteraceae bacterium (assembly GCA_026984795.1). Taxonomy (GTDB): domain Bacteria; phylum Acidobacteriota; class Terriglobia; order Bryobacterales; family Bryobacteraceae; genus JALSRK01. Next base: position 11,657 of record JALSRK010000055.1, read on the forward strand.
GAACCTCGATTCGATATCGCCGAAATTATAGACGATGCTGCCGAAATACTGGTCGATGTCGGCGTCGGCCGTTCCGACCAACCCGCCGGCGCTCGCCTTTGCCTCGGCTCTGCTCGCCTGGCGGTTCCACATGAACTCCAGCGCGAAGTGCTCGGTGAAATTGTAGGCCACGTTGACGCCGTAGGCGGCGCTGGACTTGAACTTGATCTCCTTCACGTTCGAGCCCGGGATGCCCGGCCGGTCACTGTCCAGGAAGACCGGAACCGTCCCGCCGAACTTGTATCCGAAGGTCGGAGTGATTTCGAATCTCTGAGCCGCCAGCCCGGCCGCCATCACGACCAGCAGCGACGACACTCGCAGAATACGTAGTATCATTCAGCACCTTTTTAGAGATTTGGATTTTGGGCCTTCCTGGCAGATGCCGAGGGTCTGAAAAAAGATGCGCGAAAACGCCCGGACAGGGTGGAAGGAATCAAGACATTGTCGATCGATTATTGGGGACGCGGCGGAAAAAACCCGAAACTCGCAGGTGCGCTCTTGCAGAGGGGCGCGCCGGGCTCCGGCGAGAGCCTGAGAGGCGTGGGCGGCGGCCACTGAAGCGTGGGTGAGCGGCGATCGAGAGGCGACGGCTCGGGATCCTGGAACGATGCGCGCGCCGCCGAGTGACCGGCGGTGAGCTTCCTGATGCGGACGGTGGCTCTTTTGCTTGCAACGCGGGGCGGGAGGTGGCACTATAATGATATAAGAAGATCTGAAACTATTATATCGTCCAGCGCCGCGCCGTCGTGCGGCCCGTCCCGGAAACGGAGAAAGAACAGAGCCATGGCCATCATTACGATCTCGCGGGGCTCGTTCAGCGGCGGGAAGCTGCTGGCCGAGCGTCTGGCGGCGGAGCTGGGCTTCCGGTGCGTGGACCGCGACGTGATCGTCGAGCGCGCGGCCGCCTATGGCGTCTCCCACCGGGAGCTGCGCGACGCCCTGGAGAAGCCCCCGGGGTTCCTCGACCGTTTCCAGCACAAGAAGTACCTCTACCTGACCCTGATTCAGGCCGCTCTCACCGAAGAGGTGAAGGCCGGCAAGGTGGTCTACCATGGCCACGCCGGGCACCTGCTGCTCAAGGGCGGCAGCCCGGTCTTCCGAGTGCGCATCATCGCACCGCTCGAATTCCGAATCGCCATGGCCCGGGACCGGCTGCACCTGAGCCGGGACGAGGCGATCCGTCACATCGAGAAGATGGACCAGGACCGCAAGCGCTGGGCGCAGTATCTCTATGGCGTGGACTGGACCGATCCACGTCTCTACGACCTCGTCATCAACCTGGAAAACCTGACCATCGACGACGCCACGGATGCCGTGGCGCACCTCATCCGCCGCCTGAAGTGTTTCCAGTTCGACCCGGCGTGCCGATCGGCGATGGAGGACCTGGCCTTGGCGAGCAAGGTGAAAGCCGCCCTGGCGCTGGAAAAGGCCACCGGCCATCTGGAGTTCGAGGTGAGGGCCGCGGCGGGCCGTGTTTCGATCCGCGGCCGGGTGCCCTCGCCCGAGTTCATCGAGACGGTGCGCGACGTCGCCGAGAAAGTGGCCGGGGTGAAAGAAGTGGACCTTTCCGGCGTGGTCACGCCGACCCACGCATAAGGAGACCCAGCGGCATGTGGACGGAACGCAGCAGAGGACACTCACCGAGATGTCGATCCTATTACCTGTTGCAGGCTTGAGCATCAATCTTTTTTTGCTCGTGGGCGCCGGCGCCATGATCGGATTCCTTTCCGGGTTGCTCGGCGTAGGCGGAGGGTTCCTGCTCACGCCGATATTGATCATGATCGGCATCCCGCCCACTGTTGCCGCGGCTTCCGACTCCTGCCAGATCGTCGGCGCCTCCTCTTCGGGGGCGGCGGCGCATTTTCGTTTGGGCAACGTGGACTACCGCATGGGCGGCATCCTGTTGCTCGGAGGGCTCACCGGAGCCGCCATCGGCGTGCGAATCATCCGCGTGTTGCGCATGATGGGCAATGCCGACCTGCTGATCTCGCTCACCTACATCTTTGTGCTCGGCACGGTGGGCACATTGATGTTCCTCTCGAGTATCCGTAATCTGCGGCGCGGCACGATGCCAGTGGGCGGCCGGAGCCATCGTCCCGCGGGCAGGACGATTCTGGACCGGCTGCCGTTCCAGGTGTCTTTCCCCCACTCCGGCGTCCGCCACTCAATCCTGGTTCCGTTCTTCGCCTGCGTGCTGGTCGGCACGCTGGCCGCCATCATGGGCGTCGGCGGGGGCTTCATGATGGTGCCGATGATGGTCTACCTCCTGCGCATGCCCCCTCACGTGGCTGTGGGTACAGACCTGTTCCAGATCATCTTCACCAGCGCCGGGATCACCTTCCTGCAAGCAACGACCAACTACACGGTGGACATCGTGCTGGCCCTGCTGCTGGCCGCCGGCTCGACGATCGGGGCCCAGGTGGGGGCTCGCGTGAGCCGCTTGCTGCGCGGCGAACACCTGATGATCATCCTGGCGGTGATGGCCCTGCTGGTGACGGTGAAGATGATCATCGGCGTGGTGAGCGCTCCGGAGAGCCTGCTGAAGCCCGCCGCGGAAGTGACGGCGGAAGTGGAAACCGACACCGAAGCCGACGAAGAGGCGGCGCGATGGAGGAAGCCTGTCTGGAAAATCGGCAACCCGACCGACCGGACAGCCCGTGAGTCTGTGTCCCGCAGCTTCTTCCTCGTCCACTTGTACCGCTGGCTGACCGGCGCCGGGATGCCGGAGCCCGCCTTTGCCGGAGGCGTCTCATGAAACGAACCCCCGCAGTTCTCCTCACCTCTGTCCTGGCCCTGGGACTCGCCGCCCAATCCCGATCCACCATGGACCACGTCGAGGAGTCTTTCGAGCCCCAGCTCTCGGTCCGCCCGGAGACGATCTACATGCGGGCTTTCTATTCCGGGGCCGTGCTCCACATCGAGGGCCGTGTGCGGGAGGGCTCGGAAGCCATCGTCATCATCCGCGGGCCCCACGACAAGGAGCTGTTCAACAAGAAGGTTCGTTATGGGCCGATCTGGATCAGCTCGGGCAAGGTGGAGATCTCGCGGGCGCCGTCACTGTTCTTCGCCTTCCCGAGCCGGCGCGTGGACTCGTTCCTGCCGCGGGAGGTCATCGACGACTACGAGCTGGACGAAACGGCGGTACGGGACCGGATGAGGGTGCACGCTTTCGGCGAGGAGGTCGACCAGGCGCTGATGCGCCGGCATTTCTTCAACCTCAAACGCCAGGAGGGCCTGTATGAGACCTTCGACGGGGTGCTGGAACTGAAGCCGGCGGGCGATGGCGCCTCTACCTTCGCCTTCGACTTCCACTGGCCGAAGACCGCTCCGCCACAGACCTACGAGATCGAACTCTACGAATGCCGCGAGGGACAGGTGGTGGGAGAGGCGGGCCGGAGTCTGAAGCTGGTGCTCACGGGCTTTCCCGGCTTCGTGCACAATCTGGCGATGCAAAAAGCCCGCTGGTACGGGCTGTTCGCCGTGCTGTTCGCGATCTCGTTCGGCTTGGGGATCGACTTCCTGGCCCGGAAGATCTTCGGCCGCTCCGCACGCGCGCACTAGAGCCGCTCACTCGATCACGGCCACCTCGTGGTCGAGGATCCGGGCGACGTCGAACACGGCCCAGCGCCCGCTCCGGGCAAGGGGCCGGTCTTCCTCCGATACCAGAAAGCGGACCCCGGCGACGCTCATTTCCGGGGGGAGCCGTACGCTCACCGTAAACGGGCCCACCGGTATGAGCTCATGTACCGGGGAACGCCACGTTCCGGCGCTGGTCAGGTTCACCAGGTGCAGGATCAGCCGGTCCTGCTGCCGGTAGAGGTGGCAGTCGATCAGGCCGCGGCCCCGGACGCGCAGCGGAATACCGTCACGGCAGGCCCACCGGACCAGGTTGGCGAGCAAGCGGCCGTGGTCGGGCAGGTTGTCGCGGGCGAACCGGCGGTCGATGTCGGCGGCCAGCCACGCCAGACGGGCGCCGCCGTCTTCCCGCAGCACCAGCGCGGCGATATCGGTCTCGGGTTGCCGCATCCACGAGGTCTCGGGCGGGTAGGCGGGAAAATGCGGCACCAGCGTGAGCGGGACGGTGGCCCCTTTGCCCGCCTCGACCTCCACGAGCAAGCCGCCGAAAGGGAGAATATCGGTCTCCTCGAAGCCGTCGAGAACTTCATGCCGGGGTTTCGAGACCACCGGCTCGTTGCCCGATCGGGGTCCGTAGACATCCCTCCCGACCGGAGGCGTGAGGCGGAGATACGTGTGGTCCCGGCCGCTCCAGCCTTCGACTTCGCCAAGGGAGCCGTGGCGTTTGCCGGTGGCCCGGATCCCGAAAAGCCCCGCCAGTGCCGGGGCGGGTCTCGGATCGCCCCACTCGTCGTAGAACCCGGTTTCGCCGGTGGCGATGAGGCTGCCGCCGGAAGCGGCGTAGCGGCGCACGGCTTCGATTTGCGCGTCGGTCATCGCCCCCAAACTCGGCAGGATCAGCGCAGCCAGCCCGGGACCGTCCCGCGCGATGTGGTCGGCGTGCACCGGCAGGTAGGGGATGCGCGCCCGCACCAGCGCCTGGATCCAGCCGTAGTAGGGATGGGCCACCAGCTCCCGAGCGTTGTCGCGGCCGAAAAAGTCGGCGTTCTGCTGGGAGTAGACCACGCCGACTGCGGCGATGGGACGGCGGTGGAGCAGGTACTCTTCGTTCTTCTGATGCCAGCGATAGACGGGCACAGCGATCTTGAACTGGCGGCGGTCCCACTGATAGGCGCCCACGTGGTGCCACCAGGGCTGGATGCCGCCGGCGAAACCGGAATACATCCACAGGCGGCTTTCCGGCGGCGAGGCGGCCGATTTGCGGAACACCGGGCTGCGCTGATATGTGGCCATGCTCTCCGGGATGATCTTGTCCCAGCCGAGCAGGCCGTGGAGACGCTTGCCCATCTCGGCGTTCTCCTGGAAGCCGATCTCCACGCTGCGGCTCTGATCGTCGAGCATCACCATTTCGGAGCGTTCGCAGATGGCCTTGACGTCGCGGAAGCGGGCGCCCTGGCTGATGAAGTCGCCGCCGATCATGCCCACCCAGATGCAGTCCTCGCCGCCGGCCTCTTTCGTCACCCGGTTGTTCAGGTCCCAGATCTCGAGGCGGCGCTGGTAACTCCAGCGAATCCACTCGCGGTAGTCGGGGTCGTCCCAGTCTTTCTTCCTGGGGAGTTCGCGGCCGGTGGCGCGGCGGAAACGCTCGCGAGAGTGCTTGCAGTAGCAGATCCGGTTGCGGCCGAGGCCGCTCCAGGAGTTGTCGGTGAAGCCTTCGGGTTTCTCCCAGGCGATGATCTCGCGGAGCACTTCAGGAAGATACTCTTCGTAGTACGGCCCGTCGATGCAGGTGATGTAGCGGTCGCCGGCCCGGTACGGTTCACCCTCGGCATTGACGGCGAACCAGTCCGGGTGGGCGCGATAGAAGTCTTCGGCAGTGCGGTTGGAATCCATCCGCGCGAAGACCACCAACCCGTCCTCGTGGGCGGCGCGGGTGATTTCGCCGTAGAGGTCGCGATCGCCGAGGAATCTGGCGCGGTAGTGCAGCTTGAAGCGGCTGGGGTAGTAGGCAACGATACCGCCGGCGTTGACGACGATGCCTCGAGTGCCGGTGCGGCGCCAGTGCTGCCGCCACCAGTCGAGGTCGTAGCGGGTGGGATCGAGTTCGTTGATGTTCGTCTGGCCCCAGCGCACCACCCGGCGGTACCAGGGAAGATCCGCCGCGCGGGCCGGGAGTACGAGGAAGGAAACGGCCGGTGCAGCGGCGCGGAGCAGGTCACGGCGGGAGAGGGAGCCCGGTTCTGCCGCGGTCTTCATGGCAGCACAGCATATCCCAAAGCGGAACTCGATGGGAAACGCCGTCCCCCGGGCCGGCGCGGCAGCGTCGCTAGTAGATTTCAGGGACGAAGCGGCGGCCGAGCAGCGGGGTGACGTCGTCGTAAGCCTTGCTCTCGTCGCGCTCCGGCAGGACCACTTTTTCCCGAGGAAGCTCCTCGTAGGGGATCAGACTGAGCAGGTGGGCGATGCAGTTCAACCGCGCCCGGCGCTTGTCGTCGGCGCGGACGACATACCAGGGGGCGTGTTCGGTGTCGGAGGCGGCGAACATCATGTCGCGGGCGCGGGAGTAGTCGTACCAGCGGCGGCGGGACTCCAGATCCATCGGACTGAGCTTCCACTGCCGGAGCGGGTCGTCGATGCGTTTCTGGAACCGCCGCTCCTGCTCCTCGTTCGAGACGCAGATCCAGTACTTGACAAGGATGATGCCGTCCTCGACGAGGAAGCGTTCGAAGTCGGCGATGTTGTCCAGAAAACGGTCGTATTCTTCCTCGGTGCAGAAGTTCATTACCCGCTCGACGCCGGCGCGGTTGTACCACGAGCGGTCAAACAGCACCACCTCGCCGGCGGCCGGCAAATGTTGCAGGTAGCGCTGAAGGTAAAGCTGGGTGCGTTCGCGGTCGCTGGGCACCGGCAGGGCGATGACGCGGAAGACGCGCGGGCTGACCCGCTCGGTGATGCGGCGTATGATGCCCCCCTTCCCCGCAGCATCCCGGCCCTCGAAGATGACGACGATCCGCAGGCCCTTGTACTTGACCCACTCCTGGAGCTTGACCAGCTCGATCTGCAACTTGCGCAGCTCGGCTTCGTACTTCTTCCGGGACATTTTGGGCTTGGGCTTCCCGTCGGAGACCACCGACATTGGAGGGATGGCCACTTTCACCCGCTTGCGATCCTTGCGCGCCATATCGACTAGGCTCATCATGCCATAAGCCGCCCGCGGGGTCCAGGGCTTTTCGGAGTTATTTGTCTTGTATATGTACTAGAATGGACAGGGGAGGTGAACATGGCGCAAACAGCTCTGCTGGAGAGGAAGCCCGGACCGCTTCTCTGGTGCGCCCGGGCGTTGGCGTTGCTGTGGGTGGGCTTCTGGCTGTATTTCGCCATCGGCTCGGGGATCGGCGAGGGCGCCGGCGCCGGCGGGCTGGTCGTCCATATACTGTTCATGCCGCCGGCGCTGCTCTTTCTGGCGGCGTTTCTGCTGGCCTGGTACCGCCCGCGGGCCGGGGCCATCGCGCTGGGGTTGATCGGCGTGGCGCTGGCGGTGATCTACCTGCTGGTTGCGAACCGCGCACAGCCTTACGTACTGGCGCTACTTGTGGGGCCGCCGGTGGGTGCGGCGGTGCTGTTCTGGTTCGGCGAGCATCGCGAGTAGCCGGCCCCCGCCGAACGTTCGCGCCCCCGCTCGGGGTTTCTCCAACCCTTCGGCCCTCCTATCCGCCCCATAAGTTATTTCTATTGGACGGCTTCGCCGGGAGGCGCTAGGCTAGTGGTTTACTGGGGCGGCGCTGACCGACTCGTCCCTTCCCGCAGCCGGAGCCGCGGGAAGGGACGGGGAGGTCGGGCGAACTGTCCCCTGTATCAGCGAGGAAACAACCAGCCGTCCATGGAGGATGAATGAGTCCAAAAGAAGTCTTGGAATTTGCTAAGGAAAACGGGGCCAAACAGTTTGATCTCCGCTTTACAGACCTTCCCGGCTTGTCGCAACACGTCACTTATCCGATCTCGGAACTGTCGGAGGAAGCCTTTGAAGAGGGCTTCGGCTTCGACGGCTCGAGCATCCGTGGATGGGCGGCCATCAACGAGAGCGACATGCTGCTGAAGCCCGACCCGGGCACCTCGTATATGGATCCGTTCGCCGCGGTTCCGACGCTGGTGATGCTGTGCGACATCGTCGATCCGATCACCCGGCAGCACTATGAGCGCGACCCGCGATGGATCTCCCGCAAGGCGGAGCAGTACCTGCAGTCTACCGGTATCGGCGACGCGGCCTATTTCGGGCCGGAGGCTGAGTTCTTCATCTTCGACAGCGTCCGGTTCGATCAGAACCAGCACAGCGGCTATTACTTCATCGACGCCGAGGAAGGGCGCTGGAACTCCGGCCGCGAAGGCCAGAACCTGGGCTACCGGCCGCGGTACAAGGAGGGCTATTTCCCCACGCCCCCGACCGACCACCACCAGGACCTGCGGAGCGAGATGGTGCAGACGATGATCCAGTGCGGTCTGGAGGTCGAGTGCCACCACCACGAAGTGGCCACCGGCGGCCAGGGCGAGATCGACCAGCGGTACGCGACGCTGGTGAAGTGCGCCGACAACTTGATGCTTTACAAGTACGTCGTGCGCAACGTGGCCTACCGCCACGGCAAGACGGTCACCTTCATGCCGAAGCCGATCTTCACCGACAACGGCAGCGGCATGCACGTCCACCAGTCGATCTGGAAAGGCAGCCAGCCGCTGTTTGCCGGCGACGGCTACGCGGGCCTGAGCGACACGGCGATGCACTACATCGGCGGCCTGCTCAAGCACGCCCGGGCGCTTTCCGCGCTCATCGCACCGACGACGAACAGCTACAAGCGCCTGGTGCCGGGTTTCGAAGCCCCGGTGAACCTCGCCTACAGCCGGCGGAACCGCTCGGCGGCGGTGCGCATCCCGATGTATTCGGCCAGCCCGAAGGCCAAGCGGATCGAGTTCCGGCCGCCGGATCCCTCGTGCAACCCGTATCTGGCCTTCTCGGCGATGCTGATGGCGGGCCTGGACGGCATCCTGAACAAGATCGATCCCGGCGAGCCGCTCGACAAGGACATCTACGACCTCAGCCCCGAGGAGCTGCGCGGGGTTCCGTCGATGCCGGCCTCCCTCGATGAGGCGCTGGACTGCCTCGAAGAGGACCACGAGTTCCTCACCAAGGGCGATGTCTTCACCGAGGAACTGATCGAGACCTACATCAGCTACAAGCGCACCAACGAGGCCGAGGCGGTCCGGCTTCGGCCGCACCCGTACGAGTTCGCGCTCTACTACGACATCTGAGCGCCGAAATCCTCCCAAGCCTCCTTCCCCGTGGAGGGCGGTCGCTGGACCGCCCTCCACGGATTCTGCCATGTAAGTCTCCTTCAACAGCAGCGGTTGCCGGCCGTCCGGTTCCAACAGCGGCGCGGGCGGCGGCGCCGGTGGCGCTTTGCCGATGTTGCATCGGCGTGGCCGAGCCGGTAACTTGGGATTAGGATCGCCTGTGGTGGGGTGCGAGAGTGGTTGAATCGGGCGGTCTCGAAAACCGTTGTACCCTTGCGGGTACCGTGGGTTCGAATCCCACCCCCACCGCCACGCCTTCTGTTCGAGTTTCCTTTCCGCGCACGGGTTCGGCGGGCGATCGTTGCCCAACGTAGGCGCAATCTCTAGGAAAGCTGCAACTCCAGGCTCGCCGCCGGGGTGATGCGGACCGTGGATCCCAGCGTCACCGCCGTGCCCTCGCCGTCGGCGGCGGCTTCGGCGGGGATCGAGGCCTGCCCCGCGCGCGCCTGGGCCGAGCTGTAGCGGCCTGGCGCCAAGCGGATGCGCCGGCAGGCCAGCGCGCCGCGCCGGGTTTCGATCTTCAGCCTCGCCCGGGAGCCGTCCCGCGCCACCTCGAAACGGCCCCAACCCGACGGCACGCTCCAGAAGCCGGCGAACGGGTTGGCCTGCAACCGCGGCGACAGGGCCAGCGCCTGCTCCGGGGCGGAGTAGTCAAACCCGCAGGCGCCCAGCACGCCGGACCAGGCCGCCAACGCCCGGGCGTAGTGGTGGCCGCACTCGGGCTCGTTCCAAGGGTTGCGCCGGACGCCGTCGTGGCGCAGCCGGGCCGCCTCGAAGAGCCTCTCACCCTCGGCCGCCATGCCCTCGAAGAACATGTGCGCCGCCACCTGGTACTCGATCCCTGTCCAGACCTCGGCGAAGTAGGGGAACGGGTTCACCGGGCGCTTGCGGCCGGCATAGTCGCAGATCACCAGGCCGGCGTCGTCGTTCAGCGCGTAGGTGCGCTGGACGGACTCGTGTTCGGAGAGATCCGCCTTGAAGTTGTATTTGAAGATGGATTCCAGCGCCTTGCGGGCGTGGTCCGGATCCACCAGGTCTCCCAGGCCGGCCACCCGGGCGAAGTACTGCCCGAGCACCTGATCGGCCAGGCAGCCCTCGCCCATCTGGAAGTCCGGGTGTTCGGGGTCCGCCGTCCCCATGCCCACCATCAGTCCCTCGGCGATCTTCTCCCGCGGGCGGCCCTGGACTTTCTGTATATAGAACTCCCCGTTGAAGAGGTTCTCGTCGATCCAGTGGCGCCCGTTCTCGAACAGCCGTCGGTACTCGTCCGCCGAGGCCTGGTCGCCCACCGCCCGGGCCATCTCCTCGGCCGCCCGCAGCCCGCCCAGGTACCAGATGCCGGAGAGCGGGTTGGGGCCGAAGAACTCGATGTCGTAGGTGTTGTGCTGGCAGCCCTCCATGACGCCGTCGCGGTCGGCGTCCCAGCCGTTCTCGATCCAGGCGAACTCGATGGCGCGCTTGGCCTGCGGCCAGAGTTTGCGCAGCCAGCCGGTGTCGCCGGAGAGCTTCCAGTCCAGATAGAGCTTCATCAGCGTGCCCATCTGGCCGTCGGCGGCCGCCCGGCCCCAACGCTTGCGGCCCAGCGGCAGGTAGTAGCGGAACTCTTGCAGGCCCCGCTCGTCCACCAGCCAGCCGAACTGGCGCTCCCGGAGCGAGCGCGACAGCTTGGGAAACAGGAAGGCCAGCATCGACTCGTAGTTCCAGACGTGGGTGCAACTGCCGAAGCAGCAGCCGGACTGGTCGTTGCAGCCCTCGAAGGCGTGGAACTCGCCGTCGGCGGTGCGGAAGCAGGTGTTCGTGCGCAGCGTGGAGAGGTTGCTCAGGGCGGCGTCGATCACCGCGGGGGGAAGCGAGGTGGACTTCATCGTCTCGACGAAGTCGCGCGTGCCCTTCTCGAGCTCCTCGAGCCGGCCGGCGGCGGACTCGGCGGCCGCCCAGGCGTCGGCGAACTGCCGGCAGTAGTGGTTGCCGATGAGCATCTCCTCCCAAGGCGGCTGCTCCTCGCCGGACCAGGGGTTGCGCCAGCCGCAGCGCTGCGGCGTGCGGTTGGGGAAGTGCCAGGCTAGCAGGAAAACGAAGTGCGCGTCTTCGCCGGGCTCCAGGGTGCGGCTGAGACAGAGGGAGCCGACGGGCTGAGGGATGGGGTGCCGGGCCGGGTCGAGGCGGCCGTCCTCGCTGAAGTCGTCCCAGAAAGCCAGCGGGCCGACGCGCCAGCGGGAGCCGCCGCGCCAGCCGGTCAGGTGGGTCGATTCGCCCCTCCAGCCCACGGCGCAGAGGGCGAACGTGCCCTTGAGCGGGTCCTTGGCGTCCGTGAACGGGTTGTCCATGAAGAGGCCCTCGAGCGGGCCTGCTTCGCGGTAGGTGTTGCGGCGTCCAGGGGCTCCGCGGCGGCTGGCTTGGCCTACGGGGTTGTCGATGCTGTAGGCGAGGGAGACGTCCACGGCTTCCCGGCCCGGGTTGTGGACCCGGTAGTCGAGCACCGCCACCGGGTGGCCCGAGGCGTCTTCGTCCAGCGGGATGAAGGGGCTCCAGGCCTCGAGCTCGACGGAAACGGGCAGCTTGGGATCGGCGAACGCTACGCGGGCGAAGGGGAACTCGCCGGTAAAGACGGCCTCCTCGAGGCGGGGCAGTCCGGGGACGTTGTAGGCGCCGAGCCCGTCGCGGCCTTCGTACGGGGGCAGGATGCGGGCCTCGAGCACGCGCGCCACGGGCTTGCCGCCGGCCTGCCGCGCCCAGATGGCGGGGAAGGCGTAGTTGGGGGAATAGCCCTTGTCGGGACGGTTGAAGATCTCCCAGTCGCGGAGCTGGCCGCGGCCGCCTAGGGAGATCGACCCGGTCCCGATGCCGCCCAGGGGGAAGGCGATGGTGCGGAGGGCCTCGCCGCGAAAGACGCGGGGGAACTCGACCCGGCGTTCGGCAGATCTCCCGCCGGCTTCCGATTCGCCGGCCCGGCTTTCCGCCCCCCGGCCGGCAGCGAGCGGCGCCGCAGCCCCCGGACCCGCCGCGGCCGCCACGGCCATCTGTTTCAGGAAGTCCCGCCGGTCCGAGCCGCCGCCGGTATCGGGCTGGCCCCCGGCCGGCCGATCGTTGCGCGCCGCTTTCTCGTCCATCATGTGCCCTATGCTATCGCCGAAAGGCGGGGATGGGAAGGGGGAGGAGGCCTTGGGAGCGACGCAAGTCGCTGGTTCCATGAGATCCGGCGAGAGCCTCCTTGCCGGGACGGGTTGCTCTCTGCTCGTCAGACGACGGAGCCTCCGGAAAACGCGGGGGCGGATCAGTTGCTAGCATGGCAGTGAAATGAAGCAAGCGGCGCTGCGGACTCTCAGACGGGAGAGGACGCGTGTGGACCGTGTTTAACTTCTTACCGCTTGCCGGGTTGGCGGCGGCATTCGTCGCGGTCTTCGCGGTCGTGACAGGAAGAAGGCCGGGCAACGGCGTGTACAAGTGCGCCGTCGGCCTTGCGCTCGCGGGGGCGTTCGTTGTTATCTGGCTGAACCTCGCCGTCGGCATCATCGGCGAGCCGGACAACCTCGCCAACTTGATGTACGTCGGAGTACCAGCCGTCGGGGGCATCGGCGGCGTGGTAGCGCGCTTCGAGCCACGCGGGATAGCGCGGACGCTGGCGGCGACAGCGGGAGCCCAGGCGGCGGTTGGGGCCATTGCCCTGGCCGCGAGCTTCCAGCCCCGAATGGGCTTGGCGGTGCTGAACGGCGCCTTCGTCGCGCTGTCTGCCGGATCGGCCTGGGTGTTCGAGAGAGCGGCGGGGGCGAGCGCGCGGGGGAGTGAAGGCGGTCCTTTCCGGGCCAGTATACACGATCACCGACGTCAGGACAGCTTGGGGAAGTGGACCTAGTAGTGGGACAGTATCAAGGGCTAAGCGTAGTCGGTGGCGGTAATAGAGGATGCGGCGCGCCGTAAGAGATCGACAAGTGTGAAGCCGAGATCGAATTAACTGTTTGCAATATGGTGATCTCCACTTCATTTCCGTTTCGGACAAAATATCATGTCAAGTTAAATCAAGGAGTGGAAAGATGCTTGATCCCATGACCTTAATACAGAGTATCGGTCCCATTGTCGGTAAAGCTACTGATATCGCCAAGACCTTGAAGAACCGGGAGCTGCTTGCCGTTGTCACTGAGCTCCAACAGAAACTATTGGAGTTACAACAGACCCTTCATGAAGTTCTCCAGGAGCGTGACCGCTTAAGAACGCAGGTTGCGGAATGGCAGCGCTTGGACCAGATTGCCGAGGATTTGGAATTCCAGCCAGAGAACGGGTTTTATGTCCGGAAGTCGGAGTCCGACCAGGGGAGTGTCATTCCTTACTGTCCTTTGTGTTGGGATGACAAGCGAAAGCTTATTCATCTGATTGTAGGTCTCACACCGGGAACCTACTGTTGCCCAGCTGATGGTTCTTCATACTGGACAGAACAGTTGCGGCGGTCTATGGAGTAGCGGGCCGTCCTCGTTCCCCGCCGCGGCCCAATTGGGGGCACAAGCTGGCCCCAGGTATTGGAGGTAGTTATCACGTTCGCCGAGGACAGCCGGGTGGTCCCAAATGGGTCCGGCGTGCTCGCAAACTATCTCGGTTCAGCACAATGGGAGCAGCTTCCGCTCAGCTAGAGACAAAAAGCCGCAGGCGGCGATGCGTTCCGGAACGGGACGGGGCAGACATCGGGTACGCCGGGCCGAACTCGATGTTCAGATCAAGGGTGCCCCTTTTCCTACGTTCTCAAGACCCCCTCAGCCCACACCCTCGTGCGTCGAACGCATTCGAGTGCCCATCTTCGATCGAAAGGTTCTTCCGGCTCCTCCGGCAGCTCTTCGTATCGGAACGCGGCAGCGAAGGGGGTGAGGAAGCGGACATCTTCTAGGTCGTGAGGAAAGGCGATACCGGCAGTACGGACGGCGTCGATCAACTCTACGATGTCATGCGTGTGCCGCCACGTCTGGCCTCGGGCAGCAAGCACAGCCTTGAGGATCTTTTCCACAGCCTGCTGAGCATGGAAGCCGATAACTTCGTCTGACGCTTGCGGGTCCGGCACGAGTTTCGTGACGGTGTATTCGTCCTGCGCCGCTTTGCGGAGCAGCAGCTCGGTGTGCTCACGCTGCGGCATCGAAGACCCTTCCCTGTCTGGCGGCTTCGTAGAGGACGGTACCGGGGGTGTTCGACCACTTTTCGAAGGTCTCGTGGCTGACGACGAGGATGTCCACCGGGATCCCTAGCGGACGGAGCACGTCGCGCAACCGTACCATTTCCTTCCGGCGTGCCTTCACCTCCGGCTCGATCACCAGGAAGTCGAGATCGCTCTGCTCTCCGCCCTCTCCGCGCCCGTGCGAGCCGAACAGAATGATCGTCGCGCCCGGGGCCGCCTGCTGGAGCAGGGCCACGGCCTTTGTAATCGTTGCTTCGTCGATCATCAGCTTTGTTCCAATGGCACCGCTGCCGGGGTGTGCCGGCCACCTAGATCCCCACCCGGGTAGCCCGTCCCGCCGCTTTGCAAAGCCGGCCCGGCGCGCACCTCGGTTGCCCTTCCGGCGCCGCGGCGACATTCACGACGCTCCACGACAATTGTATGAAAACCGCGAACCCGGGCAAAACAGCGACATGCTCACCCCTCCTTCTTCCTCAGCAGCCTCCCGCCCTGGTTCACGGGCTTGTCACGGTAGATCTGCGGCGGGCGGTTGGGGCCTTGGGGTTCGGGGGGCGTCCAGCCGGTCTCTTGTTTCAATCGCTCGAGGCGCTGTTTCATGTCGGCCAGGACGGTGGCGTATTCCGGATCGTCGATGACGTTGCGCATCTCGTGGGGGTCCTTTTCGAGATCGTAGAGCTCGTTGGTGTCGGTCGGGTCCAGGTATTCGATGTATTTGTAGCGCTCGGTCCTCACCGCGACGATGGCCGGGTGCTCCCAGATGCGCTCGGCGTACTCGTAGAACATCTCGGTCCGCCAGTCTTCCACCGTCTGGCCCTCGGCCAGAGGCAGGAAGCTGCGTCCGGCGACGCGCTCGGGGATCGGGACGCCGCAGGCGTCGAGGATCGTCGGGCAGACGTCGATGTTCAGCACCATCTCGTCGCGCTGCTGGCCCGCCGGGATTCGCGCCGGCCACCGGACCAGCATGGGGATGCGCAGCGCCTCTTCGTACGGGAACCGCTTGTCCACCAGATGATGCTCGCCCAGGAAGAAGCCGTTGTCGCCGACGAAGATGATCAGCGTGTTCTCGGCGAGCTTCAGGCGGTCCAGCTCGTCGAGGATCTTGCCGACGTTCTCGTCGGCGCTCATGATGCAGCGGTAGAAGTCTTTGATGTAAGGCTGCCAGCCGCCCTTGAGCTGGTCGGGACCGTCGAAGAAGCGGTCCACGTGGATCCAGGCGTCGCGCACCCAGCGGGACTTCTTGGATTTCGAAAAGTCCTCGTTCCAGCTCTCCGGCTTGGGGATCTCGACGTCGGCGAAGACGCTCTTCAGCCGTTCCGGCGGCAACTGCTCGGCGTGGGGGCTCTTGAAGCCGGTGCACAGGCAGAAGGGCTGCCGTTTCGTGGCCGCCTCGCGCAGGAACCGGACGGCGAAATCGCCGACGACGTCATCGACGTGGCCGGGGATCTCCTGCTCGACGCCGTTCACGTTCATCAGCGGGTCGTAGTAGCGGCCCTGGCCGGGCAGCACGCACCAGCTATCGAAGCCCGGCCGGGGCGAGCTGTCGCGGCCGATGTGCCACTTGCCGGCGTAGCCGGTGAAGTAGCCGGCGTCGTGCAGCAGCATCGGGAAGGTCACGGCGTGCTTCTCGAAGTACTCCGAGGCGCGGTTGTATTGCACTTTGTGCTGGTGGGCGTACTGGCCGGTGAGGAAGGAGGCGCGGCTGGGGCTGCAAAGGCTGGTGGTGACGAAGGCGTTGCGGAACCAGGCGCCCTCGCGGCCGATGCGGTCCATGCCGGGGGTCTTGACGTAGGGGTGCCCGGCGAGACTGAGCAGGTCCCAGCGCTGGTCGTCGGTGATGATGTAGAGGACGTTCGGGCGGGCCTCGGCCCGGCGGCAGCCGAGCAGGCCCGCGGCCAGGGGTGCGGCGGATTGCAAGAATGCCCTGCGAGTCTTCATGCCGGCATTCTATTCCATCCCCGCGCCGGCGGCGAGTTTACTGCTGCGCGCCGCCGACGCGCCGCCAGGTCCACGTGCCGGAGGCCTCGTCGGATTCGCAGTAGGTCCAGTCGCCTTCCATGGTGTTGCCGTCGGGGCTCACCCGCAGCTTCACTTTGCCCCAGTGATAGCTGCCGTCGCGGGGCGTGTCGCAGCGCTGGTTGGAGTCGGCTTCCACCCAGTAGCCGGTGACCTGGAGGCCGGCCAGGGTGAAGAAGACCCGGCCCTGATCGGTGGTGTAGTTGCCGTGGAAGCGCCCGGAGCCCACCGCCCGCAGATCGAGCGTGCCTTCGGTGCCTTCCCACGTGCCGGCCAGTGAAGCGGCCGAACCCGCTCCCGCGGGCGCCGCCTGCGCCGTCCGCCGCTGGGCCGCGTTCGCCGGAACCACCATGACGTCCACCCGCCGGTTCCGCGCCCGGCCTTCGGGAGTGTCGTTGGAGGCGACGGGTCGCGATTCGCCGTAGCCGTAGACCTCGAATCGGTAGTCCTTCAGCGCTTCCCGCCGCGCCAGATAGTCCCGGACCGCTTGGGCGCGGCGCTCGGAGAGGTCCTGATTGTGCTGTTCAGTACCCGTGCTGTCGGTATGGCCTTCGATGACCACGGTGCCCGGGCCGGCGGCGGTAATCTGGGTGACGAGCTTTTCGAGCGCGGATCTGGCCTCCGGTTTCAACTCCGCCCGGTCCACGTCGAACAAGACGGCGCTTTGCAAAGAGAACCGGCGCGCCGAGCCGATGGCGCCCACGGCGTCGATGTCGGCTCCGGGCCAGCTTCCCCCGCAAGCGGTCTCGAGGTCGCGGAGCTTGACGTAGTGCATGACCGCCCCTGGCGGAATCTGCCCGGCCAGGTCCACTTCAGCTTTGCCGCCGCTGATCTTGCCGACGCGGATCCAGTTGCGGCCGTCGGCGGAGACGGAGAGTTCGGTCGGCTCGATGTCCGGGCCGATCTCGAAAACATAGAGGTCGGGACCGGGCACATCGACGAGCGAGTTGTCCACGAACCGCAGCACTAGCTCGCCGCCGCAGCCGAGGGTGACGTACCGGCCGGGCGTCTGGTCATCGTCATAGTCGGGAATGCCGAGGGCCCCCGAAGGCTGGCTGTCCTTTTCATCGGCGTGGGGCGATCCGATGGCGAAGGAAACCACCTCATCGGCGAACGAGACGTCGCCCAGGGGAAAGTAGACCGTGCCTCCGTGGCCGTCGGCGTAGGACTTTCCGGAGGCGGACGCTTGAGCGAAAACGGCGCACGGCGCCGCAAGCAACACCAGTATGAGAGAAGCCCAGCGCATGGCACTCTCCTCCTCGAGCGGGTTGGGGCCGCGCGAAACCCGAGCGTGGGCCAACACCCGGCTGCGGCCCAGGCAGCCTAGTATACTAACTCACCGCCGGCTGGAACTGGGGCAACTCGAGGAGCTGGGGGAAGAGCTGCTGGACGAAATCGACCGCCGTTTCGGTGGCCGCGGCCACGTCGTGATCGCGCAGCGGAACTACCACGCGAATCAGGGCCGTGTCGGAGCGGCGGTAGCGGAGGGCGTCGAGGACGAGGTAGATCTTGGCCCAGTATTCGCTCGCCACCACACGGTCGCGTGACTGGTACCAATAGAGGACGAGGCTGGCGGCGTCGCCCTTCTCGACGATGTAGCGGTTCACCGTGATCGGCTCCGGGCGGCCGGGGATCGGGATCCGGAGTTCGCCGCTCTGGGTGGGGGCCCAGCCGCTGCCGGGCAGGCAGTTCTTCGGCGAGTGGGGCGCCTTGCCGGTCCGCTGGCTGCGGAAGTAGGCGATGTAGAGGTTCAGCTCCGGGCGTCCCGGGGCGCCATAGAACCAGGTGATCGCATCGTCGGCCTGCAGCACTTCCCGGATCCGGTCCTCGATGACGCCTTTGCGGGTGACCTCCCAGGGGCCCAGCTTCTCCGGGAATTCCGCCAGGGGCTTTTGCTCGGGCACGCGCTCCTCGGACGGGAGTAGCAGCAGCCCCCCGGCCTGGAGAAGCAACACGGCGCAGACGATGATCGCTTCTTTCCGCATGACGGCGCCTCAAGCGGATCTTTATCTTCACGGTAACAGAAGCCCCGGCCAGGCCCGGGTCGAGCAGGTTTCCGGTCCGGAGAACGGGCCCGGCGCAGCTCTCCGCGGCGGCGGATCCGCTCAGGCATTCAGATGCTTGCCGATGCGCTCGATGGCTTCGTCGATCTCCGACGGGGCCTTGTAGCCGATGGTGATCGCATCCACGGTGCCCAGGCGCATGACGAAGCCGATGGCTTTGTCCCGCTGCTCGGGCGTGCGGAACCGGCCTTCGCCCATCACCTTCATGCCGATGACGCCGACGCCGGCGGAGTGGATCTTGCCGATGTGGGAGACCACCTCATCGACGTCGCCCTTCTCCTTCGTGCGGCTCTGGAGGGCGTCCATTCTGGTGCCGTCGTGGTTGATGCGCAGCAGGGCCACGTCGAGCCAGTTGGTCATCTTCGGGAACTGCCGGAGCGGCAGGAGCCCGTGGCAAGAGGCCCCGTGGGCGAGGATGATCTTCTTCTGTTTCGCTTCTTCGAGGACATCCTGCAGCCGCTTGTAGCGCTCCGGCCAGTCGGGGGTCCGGACGCAGTGGAGCAGCAGGATGTCGAAGTAGTCGGTGTCCAGCTCCTTGCGGTAGCGGTCGATGGTCTGCCAGGGATCGGCGGTTTCGCTCAGCCGGTATTTGGTCATCAGCCGGTAGGAGTCCCGGGGAATGCCTTTGAGCGCTTCGGCCAGGCGCTCGTGCATCAAGTGGTAGGCGTCGGCCGATTCGAAGAAGCGGATGCCGCGGTCGTAGGCGTGGCGAACCAGGCGGTTGAATTCTTCCTGAGCCAGCTCCCGCTGGACGCGCCCGCCGAAGGTGCCGGTGCCGAAAGCCAGGCGCGTGACTTCGACACCCGAGTTGCCCAGCGGCACCCAGTCCGTGGCCGATTTCTTCGCCGCCTTAGCCGGCTGGATGGCGCCCCCTGCCGCCAAGGCCCCGGCAGCCGCCGCCGTGCTTCGGATAAAGTCCCGGCGTGTCACCTTGCCCATGAGTCAGCCCTCCCGTGTGCAGGTTAGTCTCACGCTAGCACACCCGGCGGGGCGGCCGCTCGGGGTGCGTCAGCGCGGCGCCGCGTTCAGCCCCTGGATGACGGCCTTGGCCCCACCGAGGGAGATGGCCGGTCCGCGCCCGCCGGACTTGCGGCCCGTGTCAGTGACGATGTTGCCGCTGATCACCAGGCGCTCGGGGTCCTTGACGGCGCGGATCGCCTCTTCGGCGGTTCCGGAGAAGACGTTGCCGGTGAGGACGACGTCCCGGGCGCCTTCTATCAGAACGCCCGCGGCGTACCCTTTCTTTGGCCATTCGGCGGCGAAGTCTTCTTTGCGGATGGTGCGGCCCTCGCCGACGTAGCTGTTCGAGAAGTTGTTGCCGGTGACGGTGATGCGGCCGCTCGCCGGGCCGATCCGCAGCGACCAGGAGGGATTGATGGTGAACGTGTTGGCGCTGACGGCCGAGCCCCAGGCGTCGCGCAGGTCCACGCCGCCGCCGTTGTTGTGGGCGAGCACGTTGGCGCTGACGGTGATGCCATAGGAGTCGCGGCCGATGACGACGGCGGTCCCGGCGCACTCCTCGATCATGTTGCCCGACAGCACGGAGCCGTAGGTGTTCTCGATGACGACGCCGTGGCGCAGGTGGTCGTCGATGTTGTTGCCGTTCATGCAGAGGTTGAAGCTGTCGATGGCGCGGACGGCGTCCTGGTTCTCCTCGAACTGGTTGGCGTTGACGACGATGTCGTGGCCGGCGATGATGTTCAGCCCGGCCCCGGCGTTGTAGGTGATGATCGAGTCGGAGATGCGGGGATCCTCGTAGCAGTCCACCATACGGATGCCGTCGCCGCCGTTGTGATCGATGGCCAGGTTGTGGACGAGCAGCTCGTTGACGCCCTCGGCAAGGATTCCGTGGCCGGACTTCGGGTTGCCGGTGATGCGGAAATCGGCCAGTTGCACGCGCCACAGCCTGAGGCGGCGCTTCTCGGCGGCGGTGGCGGCTTCGGCGTAGGCGGGGGCCCGGATGATGAGGGCGGGTTGTCCCTTCCGGTTCTTGTTGACGATCACCGTGGCCGTTCCGGAGCCTTCCACGCGGAGGTCGCCGCGGGTGATCCGCAGTGGCTCGGTGATCTCGTAGCGCCGGGGCGGAATCTTGACGAGCCCGCCGGCCGGGGCGGCGTCGAAGGCCTCTTGCAAAGTGGCGTAACGGCCGGCATCGACGAATACAGGACTTCCCTGCTCTGCCGCCTTCGTAAACCACGCCAGGGCTACGGCGACCGCCACGCCTGCGGTCGCTATCCAAACGGCCTTGTACGACATGCTGACCCTCCTGGGCGAAACGGATATGATGGTCGTGAGTACATCATAATTCCCAAGCGAGAAATCATCATGGCCAAACTCTCCATCCGCGATCTCGATCTCAAAGGCAAGCGCGTGTTCATCCGAGTGGACTTCAACGTTCCCATCAAGAACGGGGAGATCACCTCCGACAAGCGCATCCGGGCGTCGCTGCCGACCATCCAGTACGCTCTCGAGCAGGGCGCCGGCGTCATCCTGGCGAGCCACTTGGGCCGGCCCAAGGGCAAGCGCGTTCCGGAGATGAGCCTAGCCCCGGTGGCCAAGCGCTTGAGCGAGCTGCTGGGGCGGCCGGTGAAGATGGCGCCCGACTGCATCGGTCCGGAGGTGGAAGCGATGAAGCCCGCCCCCGGCGAGGTGCTGCTGCTCGAGAACGTCCGCTTCCATAAAGAGGAGACGGACAACGATCCGGAGTTCGCCAAGAAGCTGGCTTCCCTGGCCGACGTCTTCGTGCTGGACGCCTTCGGTTCGGCGCATCGCGCCCATGCTTCAGTGGTGGGGGTGGCCAAGGCGCTGCCTCAGGCCGCCGCCGGCTTCCTGATGGACAAGGAGCTGGAGTACTTGGGCAAGGCGATCACCAACCCCGAGCGCCCCTGCATCGCGATTCTGGGCGGCGCGAAGGTCAGCGACAAGATCGAGGTGATCGAGAACCTGATGAAGCTGGTGGACAGGCTCCTGATCGGCGGGGCGATGGCCTACACCTTCCTGCGGGCCCAGGGCAAGCCCACGGGCAAGTCGCTCGTCGAAGAGGACAAAGTGGACCTGGCCCGGGAGCTGATGGAGAAGGCCGGCGACAAGCTGATGCTGCCGGTGGACCACGTGGTGACCTCGGAGCTGAAGGAAGGCGCCGAGGCCGAGGTAGTCGAGACGATTCCGGACGGCAAGATGGCGGTGGACATCGGCCCGAAGACCGTCGAGGCGTACAGGGCGGTGATCGCCACGGCCAAGACGATCATCTGGAACGGGCCGATGGGCGTCTTCGAGATCCCGCCCTTCCACAAGGGCACGGTGGCGATCGCCCAGGCGGTGGCCGAATCGGGCGCCATCTCGGTGGTCGGGGGCGGCGACTCGGTGAAGGCGATCGACGTGGCCGGCGTGGCCGACAAGATCACCCACATCTCGACCGGCGGCGGCGCCTCGCTCGAATTCCTCTCGGGCAAGGAGCTGCCCGGCGTAGCGGCGCTGACGGACAAGTAGCGCCGGCAGCGGGCGCTCAGCTTCCCGCCGGCCGGGCGCAGTAGTCGAACAAGAGCTGCCATTCGGCCCGCTGGATCTCCAAGGCCAGCTTCTCTTCCTCGGAGCCGGGCCTCCGGCGGGCCGCTTCCACGAAGTCGATGAAGGCGAACGGGTCCCACTGTTCGCCCAATGGGAACGAAACTTTCGGATAGCGGTCGAGAATCTCGGCCGCCGCGGCATGCAGGGGTTCGAAGACCGGATGCCGGCCCGTCCGGCGGAACCAGTAAGCCGAATTGCCCGGATCCGGCTCCTGCCGGTGCATGATCGCGTGCCAGAAGCTCCCCTCCGGGGTGTGGACCCGCTGCGCGGTGCGGTGCGCCTCGTCCAGGCAGGAGAAGTAGAGCCACAGCCCTGCGTACGCCGCCTCCGGGTGCGGCGCCCCTGAGAACAGTTCCCGCGGAGACGCCTGTTCGATCTTCCGGGCGGCTTCCTGGTTCGAACAGTTCCCAAGGGCCAGGGGCATCAAGCGCATCCCGCCGCCGTCGAGGGCGAGGATGGAAGCCACCCGGGGTCCGTAGAGGGCTGCGTCGAACTCCATGTATGGTAGTGTAGCGAACCGCCCTGGCGGGCATGGGGGGGAGGGCCTGGCGCAGTGCCGGACGCGGCCCGGCCTAGAACCGCCCTGGCGGGTATGGGCGGGAGACATGCCCACCGGCGGAGCCTGTGGCGTCCTGACGCCGTCTCCGGGACGTGGGGGCCGGAGTTCCGGCCGCTCCAGGGGACTGGCGGGGTTGCGGCCTCGGTTTGCTTCGACATTTTTCCTGTGTTATGTTTTATGCAAAACGAGTGCTGCCTATGCCCGTCTATCGCATTTACCGCTTGAACGAGAAACGCCGCCAGCAGTTCCGGTGGGCTCCGCACGCCAGCGGAGCGGCTGATGTCAAACCCAGAGACTATACCGAGGACGGCTCCGTCGAAGGCTCGACGCCCTACGCCGCCTGGCACCGCTTGAAAGGGACGGAAGCGGCTCTGGGGTTGGGGGATCTGCTCGAGGATCCCGCGGGCAAGCTCTACATCTGCAAGTACGTGGGTTTCGAAGAGGCGCGGTGGAAGATGCCGGAAGCGAGCGCCGAAGCCGGGCCGGAGCGGGCGGAAACCCCGGCGGCTGTCGCGTCTGCAGCGCGAGCTTGAGTTCGGCTACCTTATTCAAGAATGGCCTCCCCGGATTCGCCTCCCCGTGATGTGGCGCATACAGTCGATGAATACGCCCTCGTAGCGTATGTGCCGCCCCCGCTCGGCCCTTACCTGGATGTGGTCCGCCGCCGGATCGCTCCTTGGATGTCTCCGGGTCGGGCACATGTAACCGTACTGCCACCCCGTCCGCTCAACGGCAACGCCGCCGGCGCCTGGAAGGAGTTGAAGCCCCGGCTCTCTTCGGCGCCGCGATTCCACGTGGAGGCGACCGAGATCCGGGTGTTCGACCTCACGGGGGTAATCTACCTGGACGTCGGCGAAGGCGCCGAGGAGTTGCGCCGGCTGTACTCAGCAGCCAACCGGGGCTTGTGGGCATATCGCGATCCATATCCGTACCACCCCCACATCACCCTGGCGAAGGGGGGACCGCCCGAGCGGCGCGAGGCGGTGCTCGAGCAGGCCAGATCTCTCTGGGAGCGTTACGATGGGCCGCGGCGGTTCGTCGTGGAGCGCCTCCACTTCGTCCAGAACACGGTGCTGGACCTGTGGATGGACTTGGACGCCGTCGAGCTTTCCGCCGACGGTCATTCGAAGAGCTTGATCTGATCCTCCGCCGGCGGCACCCGCTTCCGGCGGCGCAAGGGGCTGCCGATCACGCCCAGCACTTTGAGGTCCCGCAGCGCCTCCCGGGGAATGAAGAGGCGCTGGTTGTTTGCCGACGGGTCCGGGGGCACGACGGAGAAGCCTTGCGGTTCCAAATGAAGCAGATCGTTGGCGAGAACCCCGTCCAGGAAGTCTCCGTCCCGGAACAGCATCCGGACCCACAATCCTTCGGTCTTCGGCCGGGTGGTGAAGATCTTGCGTTCCCGCTGCCAGGCCGCCCCTTGGAAGTCCTTGACGAAACAGACCGCCTTGATCTCCCCGTAGGGAACCGTGGTGACGTTGCCCTCCACCGAAAGCAACTCGATGCCCTCTTCGCCCAGCCATGAAGCGAGATTCACAAAACCCCTGAGCGACTCCCGCTCAAATCGCTGCACGACGACCCGTTTGCTGGTGGACCCGGGCAAGCCACAAAACCCGCACGAAGACTTTAAAACAATTTCGCAGATATTGTATCATTGGCACGATGTCGGGGCAGGTCTCCATGTCGGCGGCGATGCGGGGCTTTCTGGATTTCTGCCGGATCGAGAAAGGGCTTGCCGCCAACACGGTGGCGGCCTATGAACGGGATCTGTCTGGTTTTCAAGAACTTGTGGGGAACGCCGAGACGATTCCGGGCGGCGGGGAGATCGGCCGCTATCTGGATTCCCTCCGCGCCTCGGGCCTCAGCGCGAGCACCATCGCCCGTAAGCTCACCACGCTGAGGAACTTCTACCGGTTCCTGTTGCGCCAGGAATGGATCGCCTCGGACCCGACCGCCATGCTCAGCCTCCCGCGGCAGTGGAAGAGCCTGCCTAAGTATCTCACTCTAGAGGAGATAGATCGTCTGCTCGCGGCTCCCGACCCGGCCAGGCCCACGGGGTTGCGAGATCGGGCGATGCTGGCGCTGCTCTACGCCACGGGTATGAGAGTGAGCGAATTGTGCCGGGTGCGCACCACGGATCTCGACCCGGATCTGGGGGTGATCCGGGTTTTCGGCAAGGGCGGCAAGCAGCGGATCGTGCCCGTGGGGCGGCCGGCGCTGGCGGCCGTCGCCGAATACGTGGAAACCGGGCGGCCACGGCTGCTCGGGGTCCGAAACAGCCCTTATCTGTTCGTCAGCGCCCGGGGCAAGCCATTGACTCGTCAGGGCTTCTGGAAAGCGTTGGCCGGTTATGGAAAGGCGGCGGGCGTGGCGCGCCGGCTGAGTCCGCACATCGTGCGGCATAGCTTTGCCACTCATCTGCTCGAGGGCGGAGCCGATTTGCGGAGCGTGCAAACCATGCTGGGTCACGCCGACATCTCCACCACCCAGATCTACACGCACGTGATGCGCTCCAGGCTCCGGAGAATTGTCGATGAATACCATCCCCGCGCGTGAACGGCGGCCGGTGAAGCGGCCGGCGGCGTCCCTCGGCCCGGGGACGAGGCGAAGTCCGGCCCCAACGGGGCCTTGGCGGTCCGGGACAGGCACGGGCGGGCACCGTCCCTCCGGCCGTGGCCCGGCGGTTTGATGCGATCGGAGCGGGTACCATGAGCGACTACCTGTTCATGCTCGAGAGCCACCTCACTCCGGCTCAGCGGGAAGCACTGGCGGCGGTGGAAAAGGCTGCTGCGGACAGAGACTGCCAGCTTTACCTGGTGGGGGGCGCGATGAGGGATATGATGGGCGGCTTCCCCATCCGCGACCTGGATTTCGCCGTCCAAGGCAGCGGACTCGTGCTGGCCAATCAACTGAAGAGGAAAGCCGGCGCGCAAATCGTAGAAACCGATACTCGCCGCAAGACCGCCGAGCTGAAGTTCCCCAACGGCGTCACCGCTGAAGTCGGAATGCTGCGGAGCGAAAGGTTTCCGCAGCCCGGAGGCCGGCCCGTGGTGAAACCGGCCGATATCCACGAGGATCTGGTGCGCCGGGACTTCACCATCAACTCGGTCGCTCTCTCCCTGCACCCGGCCTCCCGGGGGCTGCTGCTCGACCCCACCAACGGCATCGGCGACCTGGAACGGCGCGAACTCCGGGCCAATTCCAACTACGGGCTCTACGACGACCCCGTTCGGATCCTGCGGCTGTTGCGGTTCCAGATTCGGCTTGGGTTCGCGATTCAGGAACGCACCGAGGAGCAATACAGGAACGCCCGCGAGGCCGGGGTCGTGGAGCTGGTCCAGCCCCGGGACCTGTTCCGCGAACTCCAGGCCATCGCCGCGGAGACCGCTTCCGCCGAAGTAGTGAAGAAGCTCGCCGACGAAGGCCTGATGGAGCTGTTTTCTCCCGCGCTGCGGGGGCCGAAGCTGAATCTCACCGCCCTCGCCCGCCTGGACAAGGCGCGCCAGATGCTCCCTCATGGAATCGATCTCCACCTCGACAATCTGGCCCTTTTCTTGTATTTCCTGACGGAGAAGCTCACTCCGAGAGAACATGCCGCGTTCGTCAAGAAGCTGGCGATCACCAAGGAGGAGGCGGAGCGGTGGAGGCGTCTCGAGGCCAGATCCCGGACCCTCGAGCGGGATCTGAAGTCGAAGACCAGGCTGCGGCGCACCTCCGAGATCTTTCACCGCTTGCGCCGGGCGCGGGGCGAGGAGATTCTCTTCCTTTATCTCCACTCCCGGGAGCGGCTGGTGCGCGACCGCATCCGGAATTTCCTCGAGAAATATCTCTACATCGCGATGGAAGTCACCGACCGGGATGTCACCGCCGCCGCGGGGCTCGAGGCCGGACATCCGAAATTCACCGCCATCAAACAAGAGATGGTCGCCGCCCGCCTCGACGGCCGGAAGTGGACCCCGCCGCCTCATCTGGCGCCCAAGTCGGAGCCTGCGGGGAGCGAGCGGCGCCCGGCGAAAGCCAGAAAGGGAGGGCGCCAGAAGACCGCGGGCGCTGGTGGACCGCCGCCCTCCAAGACCAACAAGCGGGCCGTCCGGCGCGGCTGACACACCCGGCCCCTGGCCGCCGTTTTTCTTCCGGACGAAGGCGATCCCGGCGTCAGTAGTCCACGCTCACCAGGAACAGTCCCTGCGGCGGAGCCGTAGGCCCGGCCTTCCCTTCCACCTCGCCGGTGAGGAAACGCCGGACCGTTTCTTCGTCGGCTTTGCCTCTGCCCACTTCGATGAGCAGGCCCACGATGTTGCGCACCATGTGCTTGAGAAAGCCGTCGCCGCGCACCCGGTACACGAGACGGTCCTGAACCGGGCGCTCGATACGGGACGAGAAGATCGTCCTTCGCTTGGATCGGCCCAGGGCGTCGCTCTTGTCGGCGGCCGCGAAGCAGGTGAAATCGTGCCGGCCTTCCAGAAGGGGCGCGGCAGCGGCTATCCGTGAGACCTCCAGCGGATAAGGATAGTGATACACATACCGGCGCTCGAAGGGCGAGCAGATTTCTCCCAGAAAAATACGGTATTCGTAAGTTTTTGCCTTAGCATCTCGAATTGGATGGAAACTCTCCTCCACCTCCTTGATTTCGAGCACTCGGATGTCAGGCGGCAGCAGGCGGTTCATGGCCTTCCGGAGGTTGGCCGGGGGGATCGGATTGGACAGCGTGAAGGCCGCCACCTGGGCGAGGGCGTGGACGCCGGCGTCAGTGCGGCCGGAGCCGGTGACGGAGACAGGGGCGCCTTCGATCTCGCCGAGCACTTGCTGCAGACAGCCTTGGACGGTCGGGCGAGCCGGTTGGATCTGCCAGCCGGAGAAACCCGTTCCGTCGTAACAGAGCGTGGCTTTCAGACGCCTCATCTATTTGCAGCGCTGGTCCGTCAAAGCCCGCTTGCCGGGCCGCAAACGCCTACTATACCATTGGATTTTCGGGTTCACGGACGAGCCGCCGGGCGGTGGGCCGGGCGGCGAAACGAACAGCCCTTGCCTTCTACTCGAGAATCGCAAACGAGGGAACACGGTGCGCCTTCGACAACGTATATATCCCATAAGGGTTGCGCCGTGGGAATTCGGGGACTGAGTTCATGAGGACACTACAACGAGTCGTCGCGATGTTTTGCGCCGCCATACTGGCGGCTCCAGCCGGTTGGGGCCAGCAGGCCGTCTACTCCTGGCAGAAGCGCCAGCGGAACCGGTTCATCGATCCTTACACGCCGAAACGGATCGAGCCGATCAAACTGGCCAATTCCGACCGCCTGGAAAGACTGTTGCGCGCGGGGAAGCTCTATCTCTCGTTGCAGGACGCAATCGCGCTTGCCCTGGAGAACAACCTGGACATTGAGATCTCCCGTTATGGTCCGCAGATCGCTCAAGCCGACCTGATGCGCGCCAAGGCGGGAGGACTGTTGCGGGGCGTGCCGCAGACGGTGCAGACGGGGCCGGAAACGGTCCAGACGCAAGTGGCCGGCGGGGCCACCGGCGGCGCGGGACGCGGGGCCGGGGCGGTGCGCGCAGCGGCGGGGGGCGGCGGCGCCGGCGGCGTGACGGCTGTCGAGGCCGGCGGCGCCGTCATCACGCAGACCGGGGTCGCCACCCCGAACTTCGACCCGAGTTTCTTCACCCGCTACAGTTGGTCCCACCGCTCCGACCCTCAGTCCAACACCATCACCACCGGCACGAACTCGCTGATCTTCGAAAGCCACTCCTGGAACATCGGATTCACGAAGAACTGGGCTTCCGGAACCGGCTTCCAGTTCGGGTGGAACAACTTTCGCTTCAAGAGCAACAACACGCGCAGCGACCTGAACCCGGGCTGGTCGTCGAACTGGCAGGTCCAGATCACCCAGCGGCTGCTGCAGGGCTTCGGCCGGGCGGTGAACGCGCGCAACATCAAGATCGCCAAGAACAACCTGCGCGTCTCGGACCTCGTTTTCGAACAGCAGGTCATCGAGACCGTCTCCTCGATCGTGAAGCTCTACTGGGACCTGGTGGCCTTCGCCGAAGACGTGAAAGTCAAGAAGCAGGCGCTGGCCCTGGCCCAGAAGCTTTACGAGGACAACAAGAAGCAGGTCGAAATCGGCACCCTGGCGCCGATCGAGATCACCAGCGCCGAAGCGCAGGTCGCGCGGCGTCAGCAGGAACTGACGGCCGCCGAGACGGCCCTGTTGCAGCAGGAAACCGTCATCAAGAACGCCCTGAGCCGAACCGGGGTCTACAGTCCGCTGCTGGCGGACGCCCGGATTATTCCCACCGACCGTCTGCCGAAGCCGACGTCCGGTGAGATGCTGGAGCTGACGAAACTGGTGGACACGGCGGTGAAACGCCGGCCGGAGATCGAGCAGACGCGGATCAACATCGAGAACACGAAGATCGGTATGGCCGGCAGCCGGAGCCAGTTGCGGCCCGCCCTGGACGCCATGGTCTTCTACAACCACAACGCGCTCGCCGGCGACGTGAACAGCCTCGCCCGCCCCCCGTTCATCCCCAATCCCGACGCCTTCTTCGTCGGCGGTTATGGAACCGCGCTGAAACAACTGTTCCGGCGGAACTTCCCGGACTACGGCTTCGGCATCCAGTTGAACATCCCGATCCACAACCGCTCGGCCCAGGCCGACTACATCCGCGACGCCCTCCAGTTGCGCCAGCAGCAGTTGCGGGAGCGGCAACTGCTCAACAACATCCGCGTGCAGGTGGAGAATGCGCGCATCGCCCTCGTACAGGCCAAGGCTCTCTACGATGCGGCGGTCAAGGAGCGCCAGTTGCAGCAGGCCACGCTCGAAGCCGAGCAGAAGAAATACGCTCTGGGGGCTTCCACCGTGTTTTTCGTCATCCAGTACCAGCGGGACCTGGCCCAGGCGCAATCGGCCGAGGTCGCGGCCATGGCCGCTTACGCCAAGGCGAAGGTCGATCTGGAGCGCGCCATCGGCCGTCTGCTCGAGACGTACCACATCAGCATCGAGGAGGCCAAGGCCGGCGTCGTCTCGCGCCCCCCGGACCTCCCGGCGCCCCCGAAGGGGTGAGCGGAGCACTCGTCCCTCTGCTTGCTCCAGCCACGCGGTTCCATTCTGGAACGGCGCCTCCCAAAACGGGACCCGATCCTTGCCCGGGCCGCCGGAGGCGTCCCAAACTTCTTTGATTTCTGCATGCTTTGCGCAGAGGTGCGCCTTTGGCACGCCGGCTGCAAGAGAAAGGAGCGAAATGAAGCGAGCAAAGGGCTCAGGAAACGATAGGGTTGCTCCTCTTCTCTTGCGATTCTGCTCTCTGATCTCCGCTGCTTCCCCAATCACTCCTGTGTGGACCTTCCCCTACGCACCTTCCCAACCGGTTTCCTGAGCCCCAGACCTCGACGAGCCGCTTGCGCACCGCCGGTCCGCTTCTCAGCCGGTGTCAAAACCTCGGCACCCGCCAACTCCCCGTCTCGGGGCCGGCGCCTGCCGCTTTGCCGCACCGGCATGCTCGCGGGCGGGCGCCTGTGGGATGATGGCTCTTTCCGGTCACATGGAGCCCGACCTGCTCTCCATCCTTGTCCCGCTCTACAACGAGGAGGAGTATATCGGGGAGATCTTGCGGCGGATTCTCGCGGCGCCGCTTCCCGAAGGCCTCCGCCGCGAGATCATCGTCGTTGACGACGGCTCCACCGACGATTCGGCGCGAATCGCCGAGGAGTTCGCCGGCAGACACGAGGGGGTGGTGCGAGTCTTCCGGCAGCCGCGGAATCTCGGGAAAGGAGCGGCCATCCGCCGCGCCGTCCGGGAGGCCCGCGGCGCCTACTGCATCATCCAGGACGCCGATCTAGAGTACGATCCCCGGGACTATCCCAGCGTTCTGGAGCCCCTCCTGAGCGGGGCCGCGGACGCCGTTTTCGGCTCGCGTTTCGCTACCCACGCCCGCCGCCGCGTCCTGTACTTCTGGCACAGCGTCGCCAACCGCCTGCTCACCACGCTGGCCAACGTCGCCGCCGACCTCAACCTTACCGATGTGGAGACCTGTTACAAAGCCTTCCGCACGTCGCTGCTGCGGTCGATCCCGATCCGCTCGAACCGCTTTGGCTTCGAGCCCGAAATCACCATCAAGCTGGCGAAACGGCAGGCCCGGATCTTCGAGGTCCCCATCAGCTACGAGGGCCGGACTTACGAGGACGGAAAGAAAGTCGGTCTCCGCGACGCCTTCGAAGCCGTCTGGGTGATCTTCCGCAACTGGTTCACCGCGGACCTGTATGCGGACTCCGGCGGGGAGATTCTCGACGCCTTCTCGGTCACGCCGCGCTTCAACCGCTGGATGGCCGATACGATCCGCCCGTATTGCGGGCGGCGGATCCTCGAAATCGGGGCCGGCATGGGCAATTTGACCCGGCAGTTGGCCCGGCGACGGGAGCGGTACGTCGCCACGGATATCGATCTGGAGCACCTGAGCCGTCTCGAGAAGCGCCTGCGGCACCATGTCAACCTGGAGACGGCGGTATGCGACCTGTCCCGGGCCGAAGACTTCGTGCCGTTCACCCGGCAGATGGACACCGCCGTCTGCCTGAACGTGCTGGAGCACGTCGAGGACGACCTGGCGGCGCTCCGGAACCTCCACTCGGTCCTGGAAAGGGGCGGAAGGGCCATCATCCTGGTCCCGGAAGGCCAGCGGATCTATGGCAAGCTGGACGAGGTTCTCGGCCACTACCGGCGTTACAGCCGTGAGTCTCTCAGGGAGCGTCTCGAGCAAGCGGGTTTCACTGTCGAGCGGATCTTCGGCTTCAACCGCATCTCCCGGCCGGCGTGGTATCTGAGCGGCAAGCTCCTCCGGCGTTCCCGGATCAGCCGGCTTCAGCTCCGCCTGTTCGACTGGACCGTCTGGTTGTGGCGCAGGCTGGACGCCCACATCCCCTGGAAGCCCGTTTCGATTGTCGCCGTCGCCCGGCGGGAAGACTGAGGCTTGCGGCCCCGCCGGCGGGTTTCAGGGAGAGCGGCTCTTTCCTCCCTGGCCGACGGCGATCGCCGCTCCGGCGGCCCCGCCGGCGATCACCCCGATGATGGCCACTTTCGTGCCCGCCGACATTCCCCCGGACGGTTTCGGCTGGGGCTTCGGAGCGGCCGGGGCTTCCGGTCTGGCCGGAACTTCCGCTCCCAGAGTCTCGGCGACCGAACTGCAGCCGCCTTTGGCGATCGGCGTCAGCGTGCTCACGTCCACCACCTGGGAAGCCACTTTCGACTCGGCCGACGTGTCCGTCGTGCCGGCGATCTGGACCTGATCGCCCCAGTGGGCGGCGAAGTCGAAATCTCCGCGGAGTTCGACCAGCAATCGGGTCGTCCGGTCATACAGTACGAACACCCCGTTCTTCTTCAGTACACAGCCGACGAAATTCGACGGCGGCGCCAGCTCTTCGGTTTGGGTTTCAAACTGCAGGGCGGCGCCCGCGGGCATGTTGGCGATGCGCACGCCGGCTGCATTGAAGACCCGGAGGGATCCCGTCAGCGCCGCCACTTGTACGGCCCTGCCGCCGGTCAGCAGGATCCGCAACTTTGCGTCGCCGGATTCCGGCTCGATCTTCAACCGCCGCGCGTAGACCGGGTAGCGCCCCCTCACTTCCCCTCCCCCGGCCTCCAGTTCCAGGTGGTCGCGGCGTACCCGCACTCGGGTTTCGGCCCCCAGTAGCACGCTGGGTCCGTGCTTCAGCTTCAGCCGGGAGGGCGCCTCGCCCGTCTCCAGCAGGGAACCGTCGAAGAGGGTCGCATTGTTGAGGACCCGCGCGTGATCGAGGCGGAACTCTCCGCTCGAGACCACCGTCCCGATGGCCGGCTGAGCCCGCAGGTGTCCGGCCGCGGCGGCGCAAAGGGCGCCCAGCGCGACGGCCAGCCCCCGTCTTCGGATCGGCATACGATAACAGTATGTCCCGCGCGGGACGGCTGTCAAATGAAGCCGGCAATCAAGTGGCGATGGACGCGCAGATTGGGGTTCGGGTTGGCGGCCGCCACCCTCGCCGGGGCCGCGGTGCGCTCGGCCCGGCTGGCGGCCGCCGAGAAGCTCTTCTTCAGCGGCCGGCCTGAAGCGGTCCGCCGGGCCGTGCGCTTGGAACCCCGGCGGGCCCTCTACCGGTTGGGGGCCGCCGAGGCGCGGGCGCTCGAGGGCAAAGATCCCCGGGAGCAACTCCGGGCGGCGGTGAAGGCCAACCCGTACGACGCCTCGGTTCGGATTCGCCTGGGTATGGAGGCCGAAGCCCGCGGCGATCTGGGCGAAGCCGAGGCGGAATTGTTGGAGGCGGCTCGCAGAAGCCGCAAGTATCTCCCACGCTGGACGCTGGCCGGCTATTACTTCCGCCATGGCGGGGGGCAGCGCTTCTGGGTCTGGGCCCGGGAAGCTTTGTCGATCGCCCCGGGAAGCCCCGACGCGCTCTTCGACCTCTGCTGGAAGAGGGAGCCCGCCGCCGAGACTGTCCTGGCTCGGGCCATCCCCGAGCGGCCGGAGATCAAGATCGCCTTCGCTGAGTTTCTCGGGCGCCGTGGCCACTGGGCGCAGGCCGCCCGCCTGGCTCCGGAACTGCTCCATCGGCCCACCCGGCGGCAAACTCCGCGGCTGCTGGCGCTCCTCGATGGCTTCGTTTCGCACCAGCAAATCCCAGCCGGCGTCGAGATCTGGAACGGACTCTGCCGCCGGGGCTGGCTGCCTTGGGCCGGGAAGGGCGCCCGCTCGTCCCAGTGGCTCACCAACCCGCGGTTCGCTCGTTTTCCCAGCGGCCACGGCTTCGATTGGCGGTTGCACGAGTTGCCCGGCGCGTCTTTCCACCCAGCGCCGGGGGGCGGCCTCCGGATCGAACTCAGCGGGCGCCAGCCGGAACGCACGTGGCTGCTTCGGCAATGGGTCCCGGTGTTCGCTTCCGGCCCGCTGCGCTTGAAGTGCCGCTACGAGGTCAGCACCGGCCGCGACGCTGCCGGGAACCGCCCGACGGGCGTACGCTGGCGTATCTGGGCAGCGGCGCCTCGGGAGGGCCTCCTGGGCGAGTGCCGGCTGCTCCGTGCCGCCCCCGCCGGAGGAGCCGCCGCCGGCTTCGTTGTTCCGTCCGGGGTGCGCTTGCTCCGGGTGGAGCTGGTTCACGAGCGGCAGCCCGGGAATTCGCGCTTTCGGGGCCACGTCACGCTCAGCCGGGTTACACTCGAACTACAGGAGGGCCTCGAGAAACCTTGAATCCGAGCTTGCGGCGGGTGGCGACGCCCGGAATACTCCTTCTCCTTCTTTCCGCGGGTTTGCCGCCACTGCCGGCGACGGCCGATTTGAAGTCCGGGATGGCCGCCTATGCGGCAGGTGATTTCAAGAAGGCCGTGGCGGAACTCACTCCCGCTGCAGAGGCCGGCGATCCGACGGCGCAGTTCACCTTGGCGTTTCTGTATGCCAACGGCAAAGGGGTGAAGAAAGACGAGGCGATGGCCCTCCATTGGTACCGCCGGGCGGCCGAAGCCGGGCACCGGGACGCGCAATACGCCACGGCGTACATGTACTTCACGGGTCTGGGCTTGCCGAAGCCGGACAAGGCGGAGGGTGTGCGCTGGTACCGGCTCGCAGCCGAGGCGGGCCACATCGCCGCCCAATATGCGATGGGGATCCTGTACGCTTCCGGCGACGGAGTCGAGAAGGACGAAGCAGAAGCCGTAGTCTGGTTTCGAAAGGCGGCCGAACAGGGCCACACCGACGCCCGTTATCACTTGGGGCTCGCCTACGCCGAAGGCCGAGGCGTGGAGAAGGACGAGGTGGAAGCGCTTCGCTGGTTCCAGCTCGCCGCCGCTCGCGGTCACCCGGCAGCCGCCCGCAGGCTGGGCCAGGCGTACCTGAACGGCGCGGGGACCGAAGTGAACGTTGCGGAGGGTCTCTTCTGGTTGCGGAAGGCGGCGAACCGGGGCGACCCTCAGGCGCAATTGCAACTGGCCCGCCTTTTCGACGAGGGCAAGGCCGTTCAGCAGGACCTCGGGGAAAGCTTCCGGTGGTACCTGGCGGCGGCCAAGAACGGCGATCCCGAAGCTGCCTTCGCCGTCGGCTTCGCCTACGCCAATGCCAAGGGCGTTGAACGCAACTTGCAAGAAGCGGCCCGATGGTACCGCCGGGCGGCCAAGCAAGGCCACGCCGGCGCCCGGATGGCTCTGACTCTGCTGATCGCCGGTGGCGAAGTTCAACCAGCGGATCCGGCCGAACTGGCGGCGGCCCGGCGTCTGGCGGCCGAGCAGGGCGATCCCGACGCCCAGTACGAGTTGGGCCGTATGTATGCCGAAGGCGCCGGAGTGGAGAAGAACCTCGAGGAGGCCCTGCGCTGGTACCGGGCGGCGGCCCAACTGGGACACCGGGAAGCGCAGAAGGAGGCCGCTCGCATGTATGCCGAGGGTGTTGGGACGGAGCGTGACCCCGGTGAGGCCGTCCGCTGGTACCGCGCCCCCGCCGAGCAGGGCGACGTCGCCGCCGAGCTCTATCTGGCCAACGCCTATGCCACCGGCGAGGGTGTCGGGAAGGATCCAGCGGCCGCCGTCCGCTGGTACCGAAAAGCGGCCGAGCAGGGGAATGCGATTGCCCAATACAACCTCGGATATGCTTACGCCAACGGACTGGGAGTCGCCCGTAACGACTCGGAAGCGGTCCGGTGGTACCGCCTGGCGGCCGACCAGGGCTATCCGGACGCCCAGAGCAACCTCGCTTTCATGTACTTCCACGGCCGGGGCGTGCCCCGGGACTATATACAAGCCCACATGTGGGCCAGTCTGGCGGCCGATCGAGGCGATGAGGTTGCCAAGAACAACCGCGACGCGCTCGCCCGGCTGATGACCCCGGAACAGATCGCCCTGGCGCAGGAGATGGCGGACCAATGGCGGAAGGGCGCCGGGCTCCCTCAGGGCGGCGTCTCTCGAGCGCTGTCCGCGCCGCCAGCCGACTCGGGACCAACGCCGGCGCCGCCCCCGCCGCCGAATTCCCCTCCCTCCCGGCCCCCGGCTCCCTTCCGGGTCGCAGAGTTCTCCGGGACCCCCTCGGCCACCGGAACCGGCTTTGCCGTTGGGGCGGAGGGACAGGTAGTGACGGCGAGCCATGTCGTCGCCGGTTGCCCCCGGATTGCTGTCCGGACCGGGGGGTCCCGTTTCCCGGCGGGCATTCTCTCCCTCGACGTGGGCACGAACCTGGCTGTTCTACGGACCTTCGGCGTGGCCCTGAAGCCTCTCCTGTTCGCCGAAAGCGACGACCTGCGCCTGGGCGACGTCGTGCACGCGGTCGCGTTTCCGTTTCCGGCCGGCGAGAAGGCTTCGCCCCACGTCGTTTCCGGCCGCATCCGGGGCACGGTCGGGCCGGACCGCGACCCCCGGCTTTTCCAGATCACGGCGCCGGTCACCGCCGGGCAGGACGGCGGACCCTTGCTCAACGCCGCCGGCGAGGTCGTGGGCCTCGTTTTTAGTGAGCTAAGCCCGTTTCCTGCGGGTGGCGTATCCAAGGGGGTGCGGTACGCGCTAAAGGCCTCCTTGATCCAGGAGCTGTTACAGGATGCCCGGGTCGCGTTCCGGGTGGGCGGCGGAGAGGCGAAAGAGAGCCCCCAGCAGATTCTGGGACACGCGGCCGCCTCGGTGGCCATCGTCGAGTGCTGGCAGTAAGGAGCCGGCGCCGGCGCCCCATCCGCCGTGGGCCCGAGCTACCGCTTCGGCGGGAGCGGCGTCGGGAAGGTCTGCGAGAGATAGTCATGCCATCCGAGGTGGTCCTCGTCGGCAAGCATCCACAGGATGCCGAGCCCCCCGGCGGCGACGCTCAGCAGCGCCCAGAGGCTGCGCTGCGCCAGTTGGATTCGGGTGGGCCGCTGGTCGGTGAAAGTGAACAGACGCAAGTGGCCCCACGCCATACCCGGCGTTTCCCCGCGAGCCAAGCACCATAAGGCGGTGTAAAGGAAGAGGACGGCGGTCGCCGCTACCCCATGGACGTAGAGCGGTGCATGTTGCAGCAGGCCTGCCCCGCCCATGGCGGTTACCGTGAGGGCCAGCATCGCCAGCGCCGCCACGATGAGGGCGGCATCGAAAGCGGAGGCGGCCAGACGCTGGAACGCTGTCGCCACCGGCCGCCGGGAGCTCCTCACCGAGCGAACCCCGCTCTTCATCGCCCGCCCTGTGGGCAGTCTTTGGACGGTGAACTCCAGCCGCTGCTGGCCGGCTTCTTCGAGCTTCTCGAGCCGCCGCGAGGCGCGGGACCGCCGTGGGCGCCGCGAAGCTTTTCCGCCCCGCTTCTCGATCACCGGCCGGTAGTTTTCGAAGCGCAACACGGGCTCCGGGAAAAGTGTCTTCTGGCGGGGGGGCAACGCGGGAGCCTTCTCTCGCACGGCAGCGGTCACCTCAGCAGGGATTCGCTGGCACTGATCGAGCCGGGGCGCCACACTCTCCCGCAGCGGCGCCACGGTTGCCGCCGGGGTACCCTGCATCGTCTCGTAATGCAACCGCCGCCCGCAACGGCGGCACCGATGGTCGCTCTCGCTGTTCTGCGTTCCACAATACGTGCAGTTCATAATGTGCTCTCCGCTGCGTTCCGGCGCCGAGCCCGGCGGCTCCCGGCGCCTGCCGGCTGTCTCGTGCCCGGGGCCTGAGATGGTCGCTTGCGGGTTCAGCAGCCCACGTGTTAGTAGTGGTCAGTTGGCCACCCGGGCACCCACACCTCGGCAGTACTCGTCTCCCTTCTTTACCATATTTCGAGCAGTTTGTCACGTTCTTTTATCTAACAGATTGAGCTCCAACCTCTTATCGTCTGGCTGGAGCATTCTCTTCAGTATCTCCCTGGCGGTGTTGGCGCCTCTGGCGGCTCAGCAGCCACCCAAGCCCGTGCCGGCGCCTCGGATCAACCCGCCGGGGCCCGGTGAGGTCTACGTCCGCGCCGTGCATCAGGAAGTCGAGGGGCCTGTCCGGCGCCTGAAGGGGGCGGCCGAGATCGAGACCCCGGAAGTGCTCTTGAGAGCCGATTCCATCGAGTACAACGAGAGGACCGGCGAGGCCGTCGCCGAAGGCCACGTCCGCTTCCGGAACTTCGTCTCGGGAGAAGAACTGGAGGCCGTCCGCGTCGAATACAACGTCCGCGAGAAAACCGGTAAATTCTACCAGGTCCGGGGCAAGGCGATCGCCAAGGTGGAGCCGCGCCGCGGGCTGCTGATCACTTCGAACCCCTTCGTCTTCCAAGGCAAGTGGGCCGAACGGCTGAAGGACCGCTACATCTTGCACCATGGTTTCCTCACCGACTGCCGCCTGCCCAAGCCGATCTGGACCCTCCGCGCCCCGAAGTTCGACATCATCCCGAACGACCGCGCCCTCGCCTACAAGTCCACCTTCCGGATCCGGGGTATCCCCCTCCTTTATGCCCCCGTCTTCTACAAGTCCCTGAAACGCCAGCCCCGCAAGAGCGGCTTCCTGACCCCCAACATCGGCAACAGCTCCCGGCGCGGATTCATGCTCGGAGCCGGCTATTACTGGGCGATGAGCCGCAGCTACGACCTGGCCTACCGGGCGCAGTATTTCAGCCAGCGCGGATTCGCCCACCATATCAACGCCCGGGGGCGCCCCACCCAGGGCTCCGAGTTCGACGCTTATCTCTACGGGGTCGCTGACCGCGGCCGCACGATCGGGGGCGGGCGGCGTCTCAAGGCCAGCGGTTTCCTGGCCACCGTCACGGGCAAAGCCGACCTCGGCCGCGGCTTCACCTCCCGCTGGGATATCAACTACCTGAGTTCGTTCCTGTTTCGCCAGGAGTTCACCGAGTCCTTCAACGAGGCGGTCTTCTCGGAGGTGCAGTCGGTGGGCTACGTGACCCGGAACTGGTCGCATTACGGGCTGGACTTCGTCTTCCGCCGCATCGAGAACTTCAACAGCACCAGGGAAGGCGACAAGATCGCCATCCGCAAGCTGCCGTTCGTCCGCTTCAATATGCGCGACCGCCAGATCCACCGGAAAGTGCTGCCGGTCTGGGTGTCCCTGGATACGAGCTTCGGCCTGCTGCGGCGCAACCAGCCGGCGTTTCAGACCCGGAAGTTCGTAGCCCGAACGGACCTCATGCCGCGGGTGATGACGGCGATCCGGTGGAAAGGCTTCCATCTCGTCCCGGCCGTGGCCGTCAGGGGCACGCACTGGGACTCGAGCTGGAAGGACGGCAAGATCAGCGGCGACGGCGTCGTGCGGACCACGGGGGAATTCACCCTCGACTTCCGCCTGCCCTCGGTAGCGCGGGTGTTCGACGGGCCGCAGTGGTTGGGTGACAAAGTGAAGCACGTCATCGAGACCCGGGCCGGGTTCCGCTACGTCACCGGCATCCACGATTTTTCGCGGTTCATTCTCTTCGACGAGACCGATCTGCTCTCCAACACGAACGAAATCGACTACTCGATCACCAACCGGCTGTACGCGAAGCGCGCCGGTCTTGTCCATGAGGTGCTGACCTGGGACCTGTGGCAGGCGCGCTACCTCGACCCGGACTTCGGCGGCGCCGTAACACCCGGACGCCGCAACGTTCTGCAGAGTTCGCTGCGGCTCACCGGCTACGCTTTCCTGGATGGCCCCCGGCGCTACTCACCGGTGATCTCCAGCCTCCGCGTCAGCCCGCGGCCCGGGTGGGGGATCACCTGGCGGGCCGACTACGATCCGTTGCGGGGGCGCTTTTCCAACAGCGAGATCATGGCCGACGTGCGCCTGCGGCGCAAGTACTTCGTCTCCCTCGGCCACAGCCGCATCTACAGCTCGCCCGTGCTCAGCCCGCGCGCCAACCAGATCCGCGGCCTCGTCGTCGTCGGGCAGCCGAACAAGCGCGGCTGGAACGCCGCCTTCAGCGCCATCTACGACTTCCGCCAGGAAGTGATGCGTTTCGCCACTACCCAGGTCACCTACAACTTCGGCTGCTGCGGCATCAGCTTCCAGTACCGCCGCTTCGGCTTCGGTACCCGCCAGGAAAACCAGTTTCGGGTCGCTTTCGCCATCGCCAACATCGGCACGTTCGGCACCCTCAAGAAACAGGAACGGCTCTTCTGAGAAGCACGGCCGTCCGCGCTCCCCTATCCCTGCCGCCGGATGCCAGCGCCCATATGCGGATCTCAAGAGCGGAATACCGTCTTCTCCCGGCAAGGGACTATCATGGGGAGGGGAAGAGGTCCGCCATGCCCATCATCACCATATCGAGAGGCTCGTTCAGCGGCGGCAAGGCCCTGGCCGAGTGCCTGCGCCGCCGGCTGGGCTTCCGCACGATCGACCGCGACGTCATCGTCCAGCGCGCGGCAACCTACGGCGTTTCCGAGAAGGAACTGCAGGAAGCCCTCGAGAAACCGCCTTCTTTCCTGGAACGGTTCCAGCACAAACGCTACCGCTACCTGGCCATCTTGCAGGCCGCTCTCGCCGAGGAGGTGTGTCCCGGGAAGGTGATCTACCACGGCCACGCCGGGCATCTCTTACTCAAAGGAGGCAGCCCGGTGCTGCGTGTGCGTGTCATTGCCCCCCTCGAGATGCGTATCAAGATGGCGCAAGACCGCCTCGAGATCGGCCGCAGCGAAGCGATCTCCTACATCAAGAAAGTTGATGAGCAGCGGCGCCGCTGGACCCAGTTCCTCTACGGCGTGGACTGGACGGACCCGTCGCTCTACGACCTCGTCATCAACCTCGAGCACATCGACATCCCCCGTGCGTGCCAGATTGTGGCCGATGCGGTCAAGGGCCAGAAATGTTTCGAATACGACGAGCAGTGCCGCGATCGCATGCGCGACTTCGTCATCGCCAGCAAGGTGAAGGCGAACCTGGCGATCAACGACGCCACCTCCGATCTCGAAGTGGAGGTGGACTGCCACGAGGGACTCGTACGCATCGCCGGCAGGATTTCTCGGGTGGAATTGGTTCCCGAGGTGGAACGGATCGCCATGAGCGTGCCGGGCGTCACGAAAGTCGATCTGAGCAATCTCACGCCGCCTGTTCCTGACTGATCACCCCCTGGACCGTGCGGCGCGGCCTCTTGTACTCGTGTCAAGAATCGTCTACTATTACAGATAAGCAGACCTGAATATATTCTTGTGCCCCGCGGGCGCTTCCGTCTGCGATCACACGGAAAGGACGGGTTCCACCGTGCATGTCCTGTTGCCCGTCGCCGGCCAGAGCGTGGCGCTGCTCTTGCTGGTCGGCGTCGGTTCTCTGGTTGGTTTCCTTTCCGGTCTCCTAGGCGTGGGCGGCGGCTTTTTGATGACGCCGATCCTGATCATGATCGGGATTCCCGCCACGGTGGCCGCCGCCAGCGATTCCTGCCAGATCGTCGCGGCCTCTTCCTCGGGCCTGGCGGCCCATTTCCGCCTCGGCAACGTGGACGTGAAGATGGGTCTGGTGCTGCTGGCCGGCGGCATATCCGGAGCGTCCGTGGGAGTGGAAGTCATCAAGTGGTTACGCCAGATCGGCGATGCCGCCGTGCTCATCGACATCACTTATGTCGTGATGCTTACTTTGATCGGGGGTCTGATGCTGGCGCAATCGCTGAGGACGTTAAGCCGGGGGCGCGCGCTCAGAAATCACTCGAAGAGCGTCCGGCCCCTGGCCTTCGGCCGGCGGCTGCCCCTGCAGATGGAATTCCGGCGATCGGGCGTGCGCCACTGTGTTTTCGTTCCATTTCTCTTATGCAGCGCAGTCGGTTTCCTGGCCGCAATCATGGGAGTCGGCGGCGGCTTTATCATGCTGCCGATGATGGTCTATGTTCTCGGCATGCCGGCCCACGTCGCGGTGGGAACGAGTCTGTTCCAGATCCTGTTCATGTCCAGCGGCATCACCATCGAACAGGCGTCGCTCAACCACACCGTGGATGTCGTGCTCGCCTTGACCTTGGCCCTCGGGTCGACGATCGGGGCACAGTTCGGCGCCGCCGCGAGCAAGCGGCTGCGGGGCGAACAGTTGGTGATTATCCTGGCGATTCTGGCGCTGCTGGTGGCGGCCAAGATGCTGGTGGGCCTTTCCGCCACACCGCCGTCGATGCTCGAGCCGGCCGTCGAGGTCTCGACGGCGGCGCCTCCGGCTGACGTCCTTTCCGCTTGAGCCGCTTCCCCGCCCGCCGGCTCGGCCGGCCGGACGCCGGCGACGGTCGCTCGTAGTTCCCACCTGCCTGCGGCTATCATGGCAACAGGACGTCAGGATTCATGTCCGTAGTGACCATCTCCCGGGGCTCGTTCAGCGGCGGCAAGAAACTGGCTGAGTGTCTCGCCCAGCGGCTCGGCTACCGCTGCATCGACCGTGACGTCATCGTCGAAAAGGCGGCCGCCGCCGGCGTGTCCCAGCAGGAGCTGCACGAAGCTCTCCAGAAGCCGCCGACGTTCCTCGAACGGTTTACTCACAAGAAGTACCTCTACCTGACCCTGATCCAGGCAGCTCTGGCCGACGAGGTTCGCACCGGGCGCGTGGTCTATCACGGCAACGCCGGTCATCTGCTCCTCACCGCCGGCCCCCCAGTCTTGCGGGTGCGGCTCATCGCCCCCTTGAGGCTCCGCGTGGCGATGGCGCGGGAACGCCTGCGACTGACTGAGCAGGAAGCGGTGGACTACATCCGCCGCCGTGACGACGAACGCCGGCGGTGGACTCAGTATCTGTACGGGGCCGATTGGGGCGACCCGTCGCTTTATGACGTCGTCGTCAACATTGAGTACATCACCGTTCCGGAGGCTTGCCGGGCTTTGGCGGCCCTGGTTCGCGCCCGGGCCTCGTACGAGTTCGGCCCCGAGTATCGCGCCATTCTCGAAGACCTCGCCACCGCCAGCCGCGTCCGCGCCAAGCTCGCGCTGACGCCGGAAACCTCCCACCTGGAATTCAGCGTCCTCTCCCGAAACGGCGTCGTCCACCTTCGGGGCAAGGTTCCGAATCTCGATCTTCTTCCCCGAATCGAACAGATCGCAGTCTCGGTGCCCGGCGTCCAGAAAGTGAACCTCACTGAGGTTTCGCCGGCTCCCCAGGTTTGAAGGGCGCGTGCGCAACCGGCTGTGAAATCAACGAGTCCAGACGGTATTGTGGCAATTCCCGACAGGCGCGGCCCGAGCAGGTGTCCAACGGTGCGACGGAAGACCATGCCAAGGCGCGGCGCCCGGGATGCCGGTCTCGGCGTCCCGGTTCAAGCCCCGGATTGTGCGCCGCCGTTCGAGCGCCCTGCTGAGGGACCGGGGTGGTCTCCGAGGACGCCTGAAGGGGCCCGGATCATTCGTCCCCTCCCCGGCGCCGTGGCTCCCCGTGGTCGTATCATACGTTCTAAAGGCGTTCCCAGGCCCGGCCGGCCTTGTCCGGCTGAGAACCGGGGGTGTCCGGGGACTTTCTCGATGTTCGGCATTCAGGCTCTTCTTGTTCGCGCCGCCGCTTTACTGTTGGTCCTGCCGGCCGGGTTGGCTGCCGCAGGCGCAGCCGGCCAGCGCCTTG
Organism: Solibacteraceae bacterium; assembly: GCA_026984795.1. Taxonomy (GTDB): domain Bacteria; phylum Acidobacteriota; class Terriglobia; order Bryobacterales; family Bryobacteraceae; genus JALSRK01. The sequence goes on from JALSRK010000055.1 coordinate 54,395, forward strand.
TCTTCGTCGCCGACTCGCGCCGCTATGCCGGCTGGCAAGCCTGGTTTACGAACCTTTACAACGAGAGTCTGGCGCAGTTCACGCTGCTGACCATCGTACTCGTGCCGTTGCTGGCGCTGGCGCTGAGCAGCGTGATGGGGTTTTTTCTCAGCCGCACCGGAATCGACCTGAAGTCCCGGCCTGGCGGCGGCGCACACTGATCGGACTGTTCTTGAGAAAGGTGAAGGCATAGAGACGATGGACTGGCTCCACATGACCATGCCGATCGCCGGGGTCGAGGTCTTCTGGCCCGGATTGGTGATTCTCGGCCTGGGCGTCGGCATCATCGGGAGTTTCTTCGGCATGGGCGGGGGATGGATGGTCACCCCCGGTCTGAACATCCTCGGCTTCCCCATGGCATTCGCGATCGGCACCGACATCACCTCCATGGCGGGCAACTCCTTGATTTCAACGATGCGGCACGCCAGATTCGGCAACGTCGATTACCGCCTGGGCGCCGTTATGGTGATCGGGACGGTAAGCGGTTTCGAGGCCGGGGCCCAGATGATCATGTGGCTCGAGTCCCTCGGCCACGTCGATCTGTTCGTCCGGGTCGGCTATCTCGTTTTGCTGGCCCTGATCGCCTGGGTGATCTTCACCGATGTCCAGGCCAAGCGGCGCCGGGATGCGGAACTCCGGGCCGCCGGCCGGGCCGCTTCGGGCGACGAGGGCGGAATCCAGTGGCACAGGAAGTTCCACCGGCTTCGCATCCCGCCGATGATCCATTTCAAGACCTCCGGCATCTATTGCTCAGTCTGGCTGCCCATCGGCGTCAGCTTCCTCACCGGGTGGCTGGCCGGGATCCTGGGCATCGGCGGCGGCTTGATCCGATTGCCCGCCCTGATCTATTTGATCGGCGTGCCGACCCATGTGGCCGTCGGCACCGATCTTTTCGAAGTCGTCATCAGCGCCTTGTATGGCTGCGGCTCCTACACTTACAAAGGGCGCACGGAACTCCTCGCGGCGGTCATCATGCTGTGCGGGGCCGCGCTCGGGGCCCAGATCGGCGCGGTGGCGACCAAGTACGTCAAGGGTTACGGAATCCGGCTCTTCTTCGGCGTGGCGGTGGCCGGCTGCGGGCTCTCGATCGCTTTCAAACTGGCCGCCTCGGCCTTTCCGGCGGCGCGCTGGTTCTTTGACCCGGCCGCGGCAGTACTGATCCTCGGTCTCGTGGTTGCCCTGGCGGGTTTCATCGTCTTCAAGTTCCTGCGCGGGGCGCGCGAAGAGATCGCCATGAAGCGGGCGCAGCAGAGAAGCTACGTGGAGAAGTGAGGATGGGAGCGATCTTCAGCCTATGCCGCCGAAGCGCTCCGGCGGCGGCTGCGGCGCTCTGGCTGGCCGCTTGCGGGGGGTTGGGGAAGGTCGAACAGGGTATCGTGATCGCCGCCGACGGCGAAGTGCTCACCTTGATCCTTGACTCGAATCCCGGCGGCGAGCCGCGGTATGATCGGCTGCCGCCGGTGAAGGTGAGGATTCCGGAGGACCCCGATCAAATGGGGCCCGCCCCTGCCGCCGGCGAATTGCTCGGCCTCGATACCGCCGCCGGACGCGTTGCCGTATACGACCGGGCGGCGGGGCGGATCCTCACCATCCGCTTTGAACTCGTCGAGCTGACGGGCGGTGTCTACCCCGACGATCCCCGGGTCAACGGCGGGCGGCTGCCCCGGATCGATGAGCAGCGCGGCGCCGTCACCCTCTACTGGCCGCGGACGCGGGAGCTCGCCACGATCCGTGTCGATCCGAAATACCTCCGATTGCCGCCCGATACCTGGCGCGCCGGGGACGAAGTCCGATACTACTTCAAAGATCCCGGCCGGGCCCTGCGCATGATGAACGTCTCGAAGGCCGGTCTTCAATAAGAGTCCCCCCGGGCGGCGAGGGCCGTTGCCGCCGTCCTTCGCCTTACTGCCGTCCACGATTCCGGCTCTCTTCACCGGGTTCTGGGTGTTGGAGGTCCCGTGCTACAGTGAAGCCAGCGGGGATGTTCCACTGGCCTTTCAGGCGGAAGCAGAGCGCGGAGCCTCCGGCCCCGAAACCGGTGGACGGGCTACAGCGGTTACGTGAGAAGTACCGGAATTTCCGCGAGCTGCTGGCGCTGAACACTGAATGCCTGGAGGTGATCGTCGGCCTCCAGGAGGATCTCACCTATATCCCGCCCCGCCGTGAGATCGTGGGGCCGCGGCTGGATTCCATATTCACCAAAGCTCGCGGCATCGTCTCCGCGCTCGACAGGCTCGTGGGATTTCGGCAGGTGAAGCTCTACGAGGCCCTGGATCGCCAGCAGGACGAGGTCGAGCGCTACATCGCGGTGCGGGAAGAGCTCTCCCAGCCCCGCATGGCCGCCTGGATGTACGAGATCGGCATGGAGGACGTCGCCGAGGTTGGCGGGAAGGCCGCCGCCCTTGGTGAGGTGCGCCGGAAACTGGGCATTCCGGTGCCGGCCGGCTATGTCCTGACCACCGAAGCGTACTGGCAGTTTTGCGGCGTGCCGAACTGGCGCAAGATTCGCGACTCGATCCACGAACTCGAGCCCAACGATCTGGATGCCCTGCGCGAAGTCTCCGGCATGCTCCAGGAAACGGTGATGGAAACCCCGCTGCCCCGGGCTATCGAAGTAGCTCTGCTCGACCGCGCCCGGGCAATGGGAGCCAAACGCTTCGCCGTGCGCTCGAGCGCCGTCGGCGAGGGGCCGGAGGGGGGCGCCCGCACGCTCGCCGGGCAGTTTCTCAGCGTCATCAACGTGCCGGTCGAGGGCCTGGTCGAAGCTTACAAGCGGGTCGTCGCCAGCCGCTTCAGCGAACGGGCGCTCGCTTACCGCCTCTCGACCGGCCTGCTCGAAGCCGAAACGCCGATGGCCGCCCTCGTGCTGCCGGTGATCCGGGCGAGGGCCTCCGGCATCCTGTACACCCGGGACCCGGGCAACCCGAAGAGCAAGGAGCTGTGGATTACCGCCACCCGCGGTCTCGGCCTGGACATCGCCAGCGGGAAGATGCCGGCCGACCTGTTCGTCGTCTCCCGGAGACGGCGTTACCAGACCATCGAAGCGCACATCGCCCGGAAACAACAGGAGATTCTGCTGCGTCCGGAGGGCGGCGTCGAACACCGCGAGCTTCCCCTGGAGGAATCGGGGGCCCCGAGCCTCGGACCCGAGGCAGTGGCCAGACTGGCCGAGTATGGCGTCAGGCTCGAGGAGTACTTCGGGGCGCCGCAGGATGTCGAATGGTCGCTCGATGAGGAAGGCAGGATCTGGATTCTCCAGACGCGGCCCCTGGCCGTGGTGGAGGCCGCCAAAGGCCGGGGGAAGCCGAAAGCGAAGGAAAAACCACTCGTCTCGGGCGGACGGACCATCTACCCCGGACAGGTCTCCGGACCGGCATACCGGATCGAAGACCTCCACCGCTGCGGCGAGCCTCCGGACGGGGCTGTCGTGTTCCTGCGGCGAGCCTCCCCGGAAATCGTCAAGCTCTTCCCGCGGATCACCGGGTTGGTGGCTGAATGGGGCAACGTCGCCGGACACGCGGCGGCGCTGCTGCGGGAGTTCAAGATCCCGTCGGTGTTTCTCATGGAGGGAGCCCTCGAGAAGATCAGCCCTGGCGAGACCGTAAGCCTCGACTCGATCCGCACCGCCATATACTCCGGCCGGCTGTGGGAGAGCCGGCCGGCGGACCGTACAGGAGCGGTCTCGCCGCGCGATGCCTCTGACGATCCGATCGGCACTCATATCCTGAGACTCAACCTGCTCGATCCTCAGGCCCACGATTTCCGTCCTGCTGGATGCAGATCGATCCACGACGTCTTGCGCTATTGCCACGAGAAGGCCATCGAGGCCATGTTCACCGTCAACGACGTGGAACTGGAACAAGGGGCGGTCCCCGCCAAGCATCTCAAGACCCATCTCCCATTGAACCTGTCGGTTCTGGATCTGGGAGGCGGTCTCAGGATGGAGGATTCCTCCGCCGGTGAAGTCACCCCGGAAGAAATCGTCTCACTGCCCTTCAAGGCTCTCTGGCGGGGTGTCACGCACCCTCAGGTGAGCTGGAAACGCGAGATGCCGGTCAGTCTGAGCGATCTGGCTTCGGTTGTGGCCGGCTCGCTAAGACCTCAGGACTACCTCACCCGGCCGCTGGGCGGAAAGAGCTATCTGCTGGTGGCCGAAGAGTATATGAATCTGAACGCCCGGCTGGCCTATCATTTCACTCTCGTCGATGCCAGCCTCACCGAGATCCCCAGCAAGAACTACATCGCCTTCCGTTTCGTCGGGGGCGGCGCCACCCCTTTCCGCAAGAACTTGCGGGCCATTTTTGTCGAGCAGGTCCTGGCCCATTACGGCTTCCTTGTAGATCGCCGGGGCGACCTGGTCAACGCCTGGCTGAAGAAAGCTCCGGCGCCGGAGACGTTCGACGCCCTCGATATTCTCGGCCGCCTGCTTGCTTGCGCCAGCCAGCTCGATATGTTCATGAGTTCTCACGAGGTTATGCGGTGGCACGTCCGCCAGTTCCTGGAGGGCAACTACCGGTTCGCGCGCCGAGAAGGAGATGCCCGGGCCGCCGGCGGTGCGCGTCCCGCTTGACCGGCGGAAACAGCCCTCGCTAGCCTGATCCTTGGCCCCCGGAACCTGCAATCCGCCCCGCATTGTCTTGGCCGGCCTGGCCGGCGACTCGGGAAAAACCCTCGTGTCGCTCGGCCTGCTGCTCGCGGCCCGCGAAGCCGGCTTCCCGGTGGCCGCCTTCAAGAAAGGCCCCGATTACATCGACGCTGCCTGGCTGCGATGGGCGTCCGGCCGCCAGGCCCGGAACCTCGACAGCTACTTGATGGGGTTCGAAAAGTGCGCCGCTTCGTTCGTTCGCCATTCGGCGCGGGAGGGGTTGAACGTCATCGAAGGCAACCGCGGGCTGTTCGACGGCGCCGACCCGGAAGGGACGCACTCCACGGCCGAGTTGGCCAAGCTCCTCGGCGCCCCCGTCTTGTTGATCCTCAATGCTACGAAAGTCACCCGCACGGCGGCGGCGTTCGTGTTGGGCTGCCAGTATCTCGATCCGAAGCTGCACGTGAGCGGGGTGATCCTCAACCGCGTCGGCACCGTGCGGCAGGAGCGTATCTTGCGTGAGGCCATCGAGAACGCTTCCGGGGTTCCTGTGCTCGGCGTGCTGCCGAAGGTGCGGCCGGAGAGGGTGCTGCCCGGACGCCACCTGGGATTGATCACCCCGGCCGAGCATCCCCGGATCGGAGAGGTCGAGGCCAACGTCCTGACGCTCGTTCGGGACAACGTGGATTTCGACCGGATCCTCGAGATCGCCCGCAGCACGCCGCCCCTGCCGGAGCCCCCCGTTGATCGCGCGCCGCTGCCCGACGGCTCCGGCGTCCGGATCGGCTTCGTCACCGATTCGGCGTTCACCTTTTACTACCCGGAGAACCTGGAAGCGATCGAGGCATCAGGCGCGCAGCTGGTCCCGGTCTCACCGCTGGAGTCGTCCGGCCTGCCGCCGGAGTTGCACGCTCTCTACATGGGCGGCGGCTTTCCGGAAACGCACGGGCTGCGCCTGTCGGAGAACCGCGCCTTCTTGAGGAGCCTCCGGGAGACGGCGCTGGCTGGGCTGCCGGTCTACGCCGAGTGCGGCGGGCTGATGCTGCTGGCCCGGGCGATCCGCTGGAAGGGCGAGCGCTATGAGATGGCCGGCGTGCTCCCTGTCGAAGTCGAGGTCACCGCCCGCCCTCAGGGCCACGGCTACACCGAGCTCACCGTGGACCGCCCGAATCCGTTTTACCCGGTGGGGCTGCGCTTCCGCGGCCACGAGTTCCACTACTCGCGGATCGTCCCCGGCGAGGAGATGCCCGCCGCCGCTTGCGCCGTCACCCGGGGCGCCGGCTCCTACGACTTCCGCGACGGCCTCGTGGTCGAAAACACCTTCGCCGCTTACACCCACGTCCACGCGCTGGCGACGCCGGAGTGGGCGGCGGGGCTGCTGGGCGCCGCCCGGCGGTACGCGGATCAGGCGTAGGCGAGCGGCCCGTTCACCGCGTGCGTTCCAGGATCGACTCCATCAGCACCACCGTATAGGGCTGCCACGTCGAGAGCAGCCAGTTCAACCGCACCGTTCCATCCGCCAGAATGTGGGTGAAACGCGGGATCAGGTACGGCCCGTACAGTTCCCCTTTGGCGCCCAACTGCGGCGTCTTGCCGTCGCCGATGTAGCGGCCGTAGGCCGGCCCCCAGCCGTAGTCCTTGGCCGGGTCGAACAGGACCATCGAGTCGCTCCACGGTCCCCAGGGCTGCGTCGCCGCACGCAGCCGGATGGTCTTCTGCTGGGCGTTGTAGGTGGCCAGCCATAGGCCAAGTTCAGCGCTGTAGTGGATCAGCGGCTCGCCGAACGCCCAGGCGTGCATGGCGCGGCTCTCCGGGCTGAGTCCCGGGCCGTGCTCGATGCGGAACAGCGCCATGGCGTCGGACTCCTTCGGCGACCAGGTGAGCTGCGGGTCGCCCCCCGCCGGGAACTGCGCTCCGGAGAGGAACCGCACCGCCTGCCGGTCACCCGCCCGCAGGCTCTCGAGCGGCGCCGCCGCCAGGTACACGTCGGGATTGTCGTGGTTCCCGCTGCCGAAGATCAACACCCACTGGTCCGAACTGCAGGCCGTCATTCCCGGCAGCGGGCCGCTCACCGGCGCCGCCGCGATATCGATGAAGTGCGTCCGGCCGAAGTCGTAGACTTTCCGGAACGTGTAGCCGCCGTCCTCGGAGCGGGCCAGCAACGACCTTCCCGCCGAGTCCACCGCAAACCAGACGAACATCGTCTTGCCGTCGCTCAGTCCCGCCACCGGCACGTTGAGCGTACCCAGGTCCACGCAGTCGTCCTTGCCCTCGTCCGGGCAGGAGATGCGCGGATTGGCGTAGCCCCGGCCGCGGCTCGGGTCTTTGAGGAACGTCAACCGGAACTCTTCTGGTCCTTTCGCCTCGGTCCAGGCGATGGCGTCGTCGTGGCGCTCGTCCCAGCCGGGCGCCTCGGGGTCGGAGTCGCCGAAGAGGAAGTAGAGCTTGCCGCCGTGCTCGAACGGGGCCCCGAGGTCGGTCTGGGCGATGCCGAAGCGCGTTTCGGTCTGCTGGCGGGTCGGCTTCAGCGTCTCGAAGTCCAGGTCCCCGATCACCTGCTCGAGCTTGCGCGTCGTCAGCAGCCGGAACGGCGGCCCGTTCTCCGCGCTTTGCGTGCCGGAGCCGGCCTGGCCGAGCTCGAACTCCATGCGGCCGACGTTCAGGTTGTAGGTGACGAAGCCGCCGCCCGAAGCGGTGAAGTAAAAGTGCCGCGGCCCGGCGTCCTTCGGGATGATGCTCGGGATGTAGCCGCCCGGGAACATGCCGGCTCTCCGCCACGGTCCCCACGGCTTCGGCGCTTCGTAGAGAACGCCGGCCGGGATTGGATCCTTGACTCCCGGCAGCCCGAGCTGCTCGCCCGGCGCGATGTCGGCCAGACCGGAGAGGAACAGGTAGCGCCCGGCGCCCTCGTGGTAGATGGCCGAGCCCTGAGCGGCCGTCGCCAGCCCTTCGAGGGGAGCCGCTTTGTCCCGCTCTTCGTATCCCACCCAGCGCGGTTCGCCGCCGTTCTTCCAGCCGGCGAAGTATTCGTAGGCCCGGTAGTCCAGCACCGGATCCGGCCCCCCGCCGCTCCGCACGCGCACCCGGGCCAGGTAGACCTGCTGCAGCTCCGGCTCCTCGCCGATCTCCTCGCCGATGCCGAGACCGTAGAGGTACCCGTCCCGGTTCAGCCGGTAGGCCTGGCCCATGTTGATGAACATCATCACCCGGAAGGGGCTGTCTTCGCCCCACGGCGAGTCCGGAATGGCCTTCCAGGACTCTCCGTCGTTGTCCGAATAGGCCACGTAGCCGTAGGTCGGCTCGCCCGGCGGGTAGTGCAGGTGCATGTACATCCGGCCGCCGATGAAGACCAGGCTGGAGGGTTTGTCGGAGTGCTCGAACACGCGCAGGTCGCCGTAAGGGATATGCCGGCTCACCACGCACTGGTTGGGTCCGTCACAGGTCTCGAACTTCGGCGCCGGGCCTCTCAACTCCACCAGGCCCGCCGGCGTGTACTGGCACAGCGGCAGGCACTGCGCGCAACTGAAGACCTGGCAGTACTCGTTGTCCGCCTCCTTCGGGCGGTAGCAGCCCGGCGACTCCTCGACGTATGCCTCGTCGAACTCGTCCGGCTCGTCCATCAGCAGCGTCGGCAGGCAGCCGTTCATCCCGGTGGCGTCGCCGAAGGCCAGGAACAGCCGGTCGTCGTCGTCCCAGGTGGCTGTCCACAGGTCGCCGGGATAAGGGATCTTCACGAAATCCCCGGCGATCCGGACCGATTCGATCACCCCGCTCCGGGCTGCGCCCGCCGCCTTGCCGCCGGCCGGTTCCGCCCCGGCGCCCTCGCCCAGCAGCAGCACCGCCGCGATGAACAACAACGCCTGTCTTTTCATCGAAACACCTCCTCTGCGGTTCGCTCTTACGGTTCCGGATCTGCCGCCGCAGGCGCCGCCGTCCCCGGAGCCTCGGTTCTTCTCTATTTCCTGCGAATGACGTAAGTGTGGCGCGGCTCGGTGTAGAAGCCGCCATGAATCTCGAACGGCCGGCCCTCGGCCGTCACGTCCTCCACGGTGGCGTCGCCGCTCACCGGGTACGGGAAGCGTTTGAACGAGAACAAGACGATGTCGTCGGAACCGTCTTTCGTCCAGGCCACCCCGAGCCATTCGTCGCCCCGGCCCACCAGATGCCGGTGCTGCATCCATGGCAGCACGCGCATGTAGTCGCGGTTCGTCTGCACGATCATGTCCACCTGGCTGTCGGACCACTGTTCGGTCAGGCTCAGGCTGAAGATCGACACGATGCCCTTGGAGGCCAGCGTCCGGTAGTAGCTGTCGCCCCGGATCATCGTGTCGGCCGCATACCGGTAGAGGCCGTACTCGCGGCCCTCGATCTTCTCGAACGCCGCCCAGGCCTCCTCCGCCCCGCCGCCGAAGAACGAGCCCTCCCAGCCGAACCCGCCGCCGGAGATGCCGAATGGGCTTACGCCCTCGATATAGATCTGGTTCAGCTCCATCTCCCGCCACGCCTTCTGCATCTCGATGGACCGCACCAGCGACGGGACCGGCTGCCGCGCCCGTCCGTCGGGGTAGACGCCGAACGTCAGCCACGAGTCCACCAGGAAGCCGGCGAACGGGGCCGTCTGGTTGAGCCGCTGCATCTCGCCGACGGCGTAAGAGAACCACCCGCTGTCCATCCGCACGCCGACGATGTCTCCGTAGTCGGCGTCCTCGGGCACGCCGGAGATCTTCCAGCGGATCCAGTCGGGATTCTCGACGAGCAGCGGCGAGGAGTTCGACAGGTGCCCCGGCGTCACCCACAGCAGCAGGTCGATGCCCAGATCCCGGGCCTTCTGCGACAGGTAGCGAAAGCCCTCCTCGCCACCGAGAGCCGGGCTTACCTTCATCGACCACGGCGCGTTGTTCGAGCCGAACGACCGGCTTCCGTCCAGGTACTTCTCCGGCGGATGATGCGCGTCGGCGTCCCACGGCCCGTCCAGCATGAAGGCGGCGAAACGCCCTTGCTTGGCCGTATACAAGTGCGTTTGCGCCACCTGATAGAAGACAGATGCGCCCAGCGGCGGAGACTGGTTGCCGGGATCGAAGCCGGAGTCCAGATAGCTGTGCCAGAGCAGCGGCCGGGGCTCGGTGCGCCCCACTCCCATCTGCTTGCGGTACATGTCGCCGAGCGCATCGCACAGCCTGGTCCACTCGTCCACCGCCGCCCATTTCGACGGGAACTCCACGCCGGTCCACAACCACAGCTTGGCCGGGCTCTCCCGCTGCGATCCTGTTCCCAGTGGAATCCGCAGCTCCAGCACGTGCCGGTCGCCGTCCTGGTTCACCGCCACTTCGGCGCCCACCACCCGGTCGAAATAGCTCACCACCGCGCCCCTCAGGCCCCCGGCGAAGTAGTAGGGCTGTGCATCGCCGAAGTACCACTTCGACGGAATCGCCTGTTCACTCAGGAAATCGATCTGCTGCTCGTACCAGCGGCCCCAGGTCTGCTGGAGACTCCAGTCGCCGTAGCGCAAACGGACCGGTTCCGTCACCCGCAGCCAGGCCGCCCGCTCCAGCCCCGAGAGCCGCACCTTCCAGCTCAACCCCACGTAGGTCCGTCCGCCGAGCATCTTCTCAACCGGAGTGAACGTCCAAGTCATCTCGCCCGTCTCGCCTCCCTCGGCCACCTGAAGCCGAATCGAGGCCTCGTCGGACCCGGCGGCGCTGCCCAGGTAGGCCGCCTTTTCCAAGGAAACCTTGCGGATTTCCCGCCCGCCTCGCCGCGGCCACACGTATCCGGCCTGTTTGCGCTCTTGGAGATAGGCCTTCCAATCCACGGTGGCGCCTGACTCGCCCGGCGAGAGCACCTCGAGTTCCGGAGCCGGCGCCGGCCCGGCCAGGATCTCCTCGTCGCCGATCCACAGCCCGTCGAAGCCCGCGATGCCCCCCTCGCTCGACCGCCGCAGGCTCACCGCCACCTTTGCCGGAAAGGCGATCGTAATCCGCTCCTGCGTCTCCGTCACCGAAGGCCTGTCCTCCGGGTAAGAAGGCGCGCCGGCGGCCCCGCCGCTCGTCTCGACCCCCCGCCCGCGCCAGAAGACCACCGCCCGGTGCGACGACTCGGGCGCGTCGCTGAAGACCACCTGCATTTCCCCTCCGTCGGGGCAAAACACCGGCGCCAGCGCCTTCGCATCCAGTTTCGCCGAGACGTGGAGCGCGGCCAGGATGGCTTCAACTGCCCGCAGCCGGAGCCAGATGGTCCGCGCCCCCTTCAGAGCCTCCGGCAACGACGCCTCCACCTCCACGTTGTCCTTTCCGCCCGGCGAGCTCCACACCTGGCTCCATGTCTCGCCGTCGCTCGAGAGCGAGATCTCCACGCCTCCGCCCGTGTCATGGATCAACGTCTTGCCGCCTGCGGTCGCCAGCCGGAACTCCCGCACCGGCATCCCGAAGTCGAACTTGTAGATCAGATCCCCGTTCCAGCCCAGCGCGTCGCCGCGGGTGTGCAGGGCGAGGATCTCCGACGGCAGCCGGTAGGCGTCGAGCAGCACCTTCGGTTTGGGATGGTCCGCCGGCAGCGCCAGCAGGTTCTCGAACTCCTCGCCGGGCTCCGCCGCCTGGGTTCTTCCGCGGAAGTGCCGCTGGAAATTGTCCGTGTAGGAGAACGCCGCCGTGCCCCACGTGCGCAGCACCAGCGAAGCCCCCGTCGGCATCACCCCCATGAGCTGCCGGCCGTTCAGCGCCGGCGCCGCCAGCCGGTCCACGGCCAGCACGCCCAGCTCGAGATCCGAAGCCGTCGCCCCGCGGATCGTTACCGTTTGCGGCGACTGCGTGATCTCCGCCTGGCCCGCCGGCCGGACATCATAAGGGGGAGCCAGGCGCGGCTGCGCCAGTGCCCCGGCTCCTGGCTGGAACAAACAAACGGCTGCCGCAGCGGCTGTTCTGATCGAAGCCCAGTGCATGAACGGTCTCCTTTCCGGACGCTGCGCATGCCGCCCCCCGCGCATCCGCGCCGCCCCTCAGCTTTCGCTTCAACTGCTTCATTAGTCCAGTACGAACAGTGGCTCAGGCCGTCTACAAAAAGAAAAGAGACGAGGCCCCACTGAGCGGATGGCCGGTACGGCGGGCGCGGCCATTGATATGGAGCCTGCACGCAGCCTCTGAGGACTTTGCTCACCGCCTGGCTTGGCAAAGGGGGGAGCCGCCCAGTCCGGGGATCGCCGCGATACTGTACTCACTGGCATAGATCGGACGCCGGCCGCGATTCTTTAGGAATCTTCCCTGCGGATCAAAGCGCAGTCGGGAGCTGGTGTTCGCACCTCGCCGGCGGTTCGTGCCGGTCTCGCCGCGCTATCATGGCGGTTTCATGTTCCTGGCCGGCGCCACGATCGAGAACTTCCGGGCTATCCGCCGCTTGGAGATCTCGTTCGACGAAACCACGGTTCTCATCGGCGAGAACGGCAGCGGCAAGACCAGCATTTTCGATGCCCTCCACGCTTGCCTGGGGCTTCGGGGTAGAGGCCCCGAGATCCTCTTCGAGCGGCACCACTTCCGTCCCGCCGACGGCGGCGGCCTGGAACCCGTCCGGATCGTGCTCCTCTTCAAGGAGCGGGAACCCGGCGAATGGACGCCAGAGCAGCGGCGCCGCTTCGGCCCCGTGCTGGCGAACGTCAGCGACGGCCGCGCCGCCGTCCGCTGGGAAGTGCGCGCCCGGTGGGACGAGGCCCGGAGCGCCACCCGCGTCGAGTGCCGCTTCCTCGACGGCGAAGGCCGCGAGCTGGGCCACCCGGCCGTCCCTGACCTGGTCCACGAGCTCCGGCGCCTGAACCCGTTCCTGATCTTCAGCGCCAACGACCACCGCTACCGGCCGGCGGCCGGTTCCGAAGCGGCCCGGGTGGACGATCTGCTGGCCCGGCCCCGCCGTACGCCGCAGGACTTGGAGGGCCTGACGGCGGAGATCTATGACAAGCTTTCCGAAGGCTGGGAATCGCTCACTCCCGCCGAAATGCGCAAGGCGCGGGCTGCCGCCCGGCGTATTTGGCGGAGGCTGGTACACCCGCGAAGGCAAACCCCCGCCCCGGCCGGCAATGAACACCACCTGCCGAGCGGCGGCGCGCAAAGCCTGGCGCCGCTGCTCGTCTTCGGCGCGATCCTCCGCGCCCGCGGCGCCCGGCCGCTGGAGCCCGACGTCGAACCGATCTTCGGGGCCGAGCACTTCGGCGCCCATCTGCACCCCACCACCCTCGGCTCGGTGCGCTACGTCCTGGAGACGCTGCCGGTGCAGAAGCTGATCTCCACCTACTCGCCCGAGTTGGTCTCCGCCCTCCCTTTGCGCTACCTGCGCCGCATCGTCCGGCGGCGCTCCGGTACCGACGTCTACCGGTTCGACGGCGCCGGCCTCCCCGCCGACGACCTCCGGCGCCTGGCCTACCACATCCGCGCCCGCCGCGGCGGAGTCCTGTTCGACCGCTGCTGGCTGTTGGTCGAGGGCGAGACCGAGTTCTGGCTGTTGCCGGAAATGGCCCGCATCATGGGCTACGAGTTCGACGCCGAGGGCGTCGGCATGGTGGAGTTCGCCCAATGCGGCATCGGCCCGATCCTCGAGTTGGCCCGGGCCCTGGGCATCTCCTGGCACCTCGTCGCCGACGGCGACGAAGCCGGCGAACACTACGTGCGCGCCGCCCGGGAGTACGTCGCCGGCGGGCCGGCGGAGGACTACATCACGCGCCTGCCCGACGCCGACATGGAGCATTACCTGTGGAGCTCCGGCTACGCCGGCGTCTATCTCAGCGCGGCCGGACAAAGCGGCCGCCGGTCCCGCCGCCACCGGGAAGCCTCGATCCGCCGGGCCATCCACACCCACAGCAAACCGTTTCTGGCGCTGTCGGTGATCGAGGCGTGCCGCGAGCCCGATTCTCCGGGCGTGCCGCCGGTAATCGAAGCTGCCATCCACACCGCCGTCCGCCTCGCGAGGGAGAATTGATTCTCCCTCGTGTCGTTCCCGTCCGGGCTGGAGTAGGATGGTCGCATGCGACGGAGAGCATTCATCCAAACTCTTTCCGCCGGCGCCCTCGCCGGCAGTCTTCAGACCGCCCGGCCGCAGCCGAAAGGCCGCCTGAAGCAAGCTGTCTGCCGGGGCGTGTTCCGTGGCTCCGGCTTGGACTTCGAGGGCATGTGCCGCGAGGCGGCGCGGCTCGGCGCCAAAGGATTCGACCTCCGCGGGCCGCAGGACTTCCCGGTGATCAAGAAATACGGTCTGCTGCCGACCATGGTCCCGGGGGGCAGCCGCATCAAGGCCGGAATCAACGACAAGACGCTCCACGCCGGGATCGAGAAGCGCATGCGCGAGGCGCTGAAGGCCGCCGCCGAGGCGGGCGCGCCCAACGTCATCGTGCTCGCCGGCGACCGCAAGGGCATCTCCGACGAGGAAAGCCTGGAAAACTGCGTCGCCTTCCTTAACAGAATGAAGGCCCAGGCCGAGGACCTCGGCGTCACCCTCTGTATGGAGCTGCTCAACAGCAAGGTGAACCACCCCGGCTACGTGTGCGACCACACGGCCTGGGGAGTCGAGGTCTGCAAGCGGGTGAACTCGCCCCGGGTGAAACTGCTCTACGACATCTACCACATGCAGATCATGGAGGGCGACGTCATCCGCACCATCCGGGAGAACATCGACTACATCGCCCACTTCCACACCGCCGGCAATCCCGGCCGCCACGAGTTCGACGATACCCAGGAGCTCAACTACCGGGGCATCTGCAAGGCCATCGCCGACCTCGGCTTCACCGGCTATATCGCCCATGAATACACGCCCACCAAAGATCCGCTGGACACCTTGAAAAAAATGATGGAGATCTGCGACGTCTGAGGCGGGCGGGGGGAGGCTCACCCCGCGCTGCCGGGCTCGATCACGCGCAACCGCGGAGCATCGTGCGCCAGCGGGCGATAGAAGGGCCGCCGCCACGGCCCGAGCCGGTAGTAGCCGATGATGCCGCACGGCGCATAACCCAGAAGCCTTGGCGGTCCCAGCGCCGCTCCCGCCCGCGGCATGATGGCCGCCACGGCGCGCCGGTAGCCGGCCTTCTTCAGTTCTTGCAGTGTCGCGATTGCCCGGGCGGTGGCGATTCCTTTCCGCCGGTATTCGGACCGGGTCCAGGATTGGTACAGATAGGCGTCGCCGGCCTCGAGTTCCACCCAATAGCCGAGATACGGCACCCAGATGCGGCCGAAACCCACCCACACCACTTGCACGATGCGCCCGGCGTGGCGGGCCACATAACAATGATGGCCGCGCCGGAGCCGCGCGCGGGCTTCCTCCACGCTCACCTCCGGGTGGAAGCCGGCGAGGTCGTCTACCTCGGCTGGATGCAGACGCCCGCACTCGACCGGAATCTCCGGCGTCACCAAAGGAATCTTCTCATCGAGCTGCTTGGCAAACACCCACAAACGGCGGTAGACCGTCTCGCCGAGAATCCGGTCGAGCAAAACCAACGGCCCGTCCTCGCGCCAGATCTCTCCCGCCCGTTTGAGTATCGCGGCCGGCGGGCG
Source organism: Solibacteraceae bacterium (assembly GCA_026984795.1). GTDB lineage: Bacteria > Acidobacteriota > Terriglobia > Bryobacterales > Bryobacteraceae > JALSRK01. The sequence continues at coordinate 69,542 of JALSRK010000055.1, forward strand.
CGGGGCGCCGGCAGCGGCTCTGGCCGAGGGCTCGTCAGTCGCGCACTGCATATTCGAAATCCCGGAACTTCCCGTTCCGGGCAGGCATGAACTCCGTCAGGCGGACCTCCACGTCGAAGTCCTCTTCCAGGGCCTCCCGGACGGCGGCCCCCAGCCTGCGGCAGCGCTCCTCGGGCCATGGCTTCCGTACGCAGACGCGGATCGTAATGTGCGCCCGGCCGTCCTGGACCACCCGGTACTGGTCGATCTCCGGAAACCGGCGAATCACCGCCTGAAGCCTCCATGAAGCTTGCACCCGCCCGCTGGGCAGCCGCACCAGATCGTCTTGCCGTCCCGCCGGAGCGGTGATCCGCGGGAAAATGCAGCCGCAAGGGCATCGGCCCGGCATCAGGGAAGCAATGTCTCCGAGGCGGTAGCGGATCATGGGCATCGTCCGCGCCGTCAGCGTCGTCACCACGGTCGTGGCGGCGCCGGATGGAACCGGCGGATCCGGCAGGCACTCGACGATGAGCTGGTCGGCGTTCACGTGCAGGCCGTTCCGCTCGCGGCACTCGGCGGCGATCCGGCCGGTCTCCATCGAAGCGTATGAGTTCAGGATCGGGCAGCCCAGGTCGTCCTCGAGCCGCTTCCTGAGATGCTCGGGCAACACGGCGCTCGAGGTGATCAGCAGCCGCGGCCGGACGATGCGGCTGAGGCGGTAGTCCAGCCGGTGCAAGACCGCGTGGAGGCACCCCGGGTAGGCCCACAGCACCGTCGGCTGATAACGCTCGAGCAGCCGGATCTGCTCTTCGAGCGGCGTGCCGATGACGATCACGTGTGTGCGAAACAGCCCCAGCCGTTCGTGCCAGTGGGGGCCGCGGCCGGTTGCCGGGCCCAGGATCACCAGGCGGTCCCGGGGACGCAATCCCATACGGATCAGCGTCCGGAACTCCACCAAGAGCCGCGTCCGCACCTCCGCGTCGCTGAGAACAACCTCCAACGGCTGGCCCGAGTGGCCCGTGGTGGATGTCCTCCGGCAGGCCGCCAGGTCCGTCCCCCGCGCCAAGGCCTCGCGTCCGGCCCTCTGTATCTGCGGCCGCGTGACGATCGGGAGCCGGGGGAGGTCTTCCAGCGTGCGCACGGCTTCCGGCCGGATCCCCGCCTCGTCCCACAAGGTCCGGTAGAAGGGCACGTGCTCGTACGCATGGCGGACCACCGCCCGCAAGCGCCTCTCTTGTAGAGCGCGCAGCTTCTCGGGTGAGAAGCGGAGAGGGCGCTGCAGGCGAACGAATTCAACCAGCTTCCTGATCATCGTCCGATGCGCGGCGACCGGCCCGCGCCAGACACTGCGATACGACCGCTTTCGTCTTCCCGCCGGCGTCCGGGGGAATCTCTTCATACCATTCCACCGCTACGTGGTCAACGGTTCCGAGCGTCCTGCGGAGCGCGGCCTTCAGCTCCGCCGCGGCGCGGTCCCGCTCGGTTCCCGGGCGCGCCACGGCGCGGATGACGAACTCCGAGAGCGCCTCCTGCCGCAGTTGTACTTGGACGATGCCGGGCACGTCCCGCAACCCTTCGATGGCGACCAGCGGGTGGACCTCGTCCCCGCAGGGGAGCACCAGCGTATCGTCGGTCCGGCCGACCAGAGCTTCCAGCACGGGCAGCGTCCGGCCGCACGGGCACGCCTCGGCGGAAAGGCGGCCCATGTCTCCCAAGCGATAGTTGAGCAGCACGGTTGCCCGGTTCGTCAAGGGGGAAATCACGATCTCCCCCGTCTCCCCCGGTGGCAGATCTCGGCCCTCCTCATCCACGACGCGGACATCGACAGCATCGGTGAAGAGGTGGAATCCACGACGCAGTTCGCATTCGTAACCGATGTGCAAGGCCTCCACCGATTGGTAAGCGGACAACACGGGCACCCCGAATTCCTTCTCGATGAGCTCACGTTCGGCGGGCGGCATCGTGTCGGCCCCATAAGCGACCAGCTTCGGCAGCCAGACGTCAAGGCCGCGTTCGAAGATGCGCCGGAAAAGGCTGCCAATGAGCGAGCCAAAGCCCCGGATCAGGTCCGGCCGGAAACCGTTGATGAAGGCGACCTGATCCTCCAGGCTCACCCCGGTTATCGGCAGATAGGCGCGCTTCAAGTCGATCGCCTTGGGGACCCACATGTTCTGTTCGTAGAAACGGCGGATCTGCCGGCTGGTCCCGTGCCGGCGCACTGCGAGGAGATCACGGAAAGCAGTCGTCTTCCCGAGGAAGTGTGCCATGACCTCATGCTGCCGCCCGCGCTGCGCAAGGCAGAGGAACAAACTCGCCGGCTCATGGAAAAAGCGGTTCGTGCGTCCCGAAGTTCCGCTCGACTCCACCTCCAGCCCGGCGCCCCGGCACAGCCGTTCGGAACGGAAACGTTCCGGCGCTGCCGCGTAGTCCTCTTTCGTCACGATGGGCAGGAGCTTGAGGTCTTCAGCGGTGCGGATGTCTTCCGGGCGCAACCCGAGCCGGCCCATCGTCTCGCGGTAGTATGGCACGTCATGCCAGGCGTGGCGTACAATCCGCTCGAGGCGCCGCCGCTGGAGCTGTTCGATCCGCTCCAGAGGCCAATACGGCAGCGACCGCTCGTGCCGCGCGTGCCAGAGAACGAACGCGTTCCAGCGGACTTTCCGCCACACCGTCAGTCCCTCCGCACGGCCAGGCAGGCGAGGAACGTGCCCGTCCGGTAGCGCCAGCGCGACGTCTCCAGCCTCTGCGCGCGCCGCCAGAAGCGTTCCAGCAGCCGCTCCAGACGCTGCGAGCGCAGCTTCCGCGCCGCCAACATGCTCCCGACGGCGAAAAGGCGCGGGTTGTGCACGATGGCCGTCTCCGCCTCCACCGAGAAGCCGGCGCTCTCCAGCTCCGCGCGTAGTTCCTGCATGGTGTAGAAACGCCCCAGGTAAAAAGGAACCAGCCCGCACCAGGCGGCGAGACGCAGCAGCGGATAGGTGACGTTCGACCGGTTGTCCAGCGCCACGATCATCCGGCCGGCGGGCCGTAGCACGCGGCGGAGTTCCCGCAGGGCGCGCTGCAGGTCGGCGGGATCGGTGAAGTGGTCCAGCGTCGAGGGCGAGACGATCAGCTCGAACGATTCGGAGGCGAAGGGCAGACACCGCGCATCGGCGGCGGCATACCCGATCCTGGTTTCCCCCAGCCGGCGCCGGGCCAGCGCCGAGAGTTCCGGAGAGATCTCCGCCACCACTACTTCGTCCGCTTTCCGTGCGAGAGCCGGAACCAGCGCGTCTTCACCGAAGGCTTCCTCGAAAGCGTCGGTCTTGAGAATCCGCCCGTGCACCTGCCCCGGCGCCCAACGCTCGATCAGCGACAGATAAGCATCCCGCTTGATCCGCGCCAGCGCGGGGGCCAGATAGTGGCGCTGTGTCCGGAGCCGCTCGGCTACCGCGTCCCAATATGAGGCATCGTCCCGCCGCTGTGCAGGAGCTCTCGTCTTGTTGGGCCGCAGACCGACGCTCATGTCTTACCTTGCACCAGGCCTTTGCATGCGCGCCGCAAGCCGCGCACCACCGCGTTGCCGGACCGCCGGTTCTGGATTTGGCGACAGGCTGCCGTCGGATCGAGACGTCTGGCGGCCCTATCGGCTTCGGGAAACCGGCTCCCGCATCTTACCCGCAGAGGGGGTCCCGGCGCAATGGGGCTTCCACTTCGTCTGCGGTCAGGGGGCGCCCCTCAGGCTCCCTGCCGCAGCTCGAAATACCGGCGCACGGCTTCTTCGAGCGGCGGCATCGGCTCGAGACCCAGCGACTCGATCTTCTCGTTCGAGAGCGCCGAGTACTTCGGCCGCCGGGCAGCGGTGCGGTATTCGCGCTCGTTGGTGGGCTTGAGCTGCGGCTCCAGGCCGGCCACGCGGAAGATCATCCGGGCGTAGTCGTACCAGGAGATCGGCGTGCCGCCGCCGATGTGAAACAGTCCGCCGGCGCCGCGGTCCACCAGGTCCGCCGTACGCGCGGCCAGCAGCGGGGCGAAGGTCGGCGAGGCGATGTGGTCCTCCACCACCCGGATCTCGCGCCCTTCGCCCGCCAGCCGCAGCATCAATTCGATGAAGTTGCCCCGCGCCGTGTGCCGGCCCGCCGGGCCGAAGACGCCCGAAGTGCGGATGATCAGCGGATTCTCCAGATAGGCCTGGGCGTAGAACTCTCCGGCCAGCTTCGCCACCGCATAGGCGCCCAGCGGGTGGGGCGGATCGCTCTCCTTGTACGGCCGGCCGGCGCGGCCGTCGAAGACGTAGTCGGTGGAGAAGTGCACCAGCCGGGCGTCGATCTGGCGGCACGCCAGCGCCAGGTTGCGCACCGCCAAAGCGTTCACCTGGAAGGCCGCCTGCGGCTCCCGCTCGGCGACGTCCACCTGATTGTATGCTGCCGCGTTCAACACCACGGCAGGGTTGATCTTTGCCAGGTTCTGTTCCACCGCTTCGGCCTCGGTAATATCGACCTTGGCGCGGTCGAACGCGAACACCTGGTAGCCCCGCAAACGGAATTCCTTGACGAGTTCCACGCCCAACTGGCCGGCGCTCCCGAATACCGCAGCGATCTTCTCCATTTGCCCGAAAGGATAGCATAGCGGTTGCCGATTCTCCGCGCCCGCGCCCCCGTCCCCCTGCCCCCGCGGCCTCCCTGCGCCCATCGCGCCGGGCGGGCCTCGGCGCCGGCCCCGGCCGCCGGGTTTAGACTGGTGGGATATTCGAACGCCATGAAGATCACCGCCATCGAAACCTATATCGCCGGCAATCCCTGGAAGAACTGGCTCTTCGCCAAGGTGTTCACCGACGAGGGTCTCTACGGCGTCGGCGAGGGCACCATCAACTACTTCGCCAGGACCGTCGAGACTTCCATTCATGAGCTGAAGCCCCTCATTCTCGGCCTCGACCCCTTCCAGATCGAGGTGATCAGCCAGCGCCTCGTCCGCGACGTCTACACCGAGGGCGGCCAGACCCACATGTGCGCCGTCGCGGCCATCGAGATCGCCTGCTGGGACATCATCGGCAAGGCTACGGGGCAGCCGGTCTACAACCTGATGGGCGGCCGCTGCCACGAGAAGCTGCGCGCCTACGCCAACGGCTGGTACCGCGGCCCCCGCACCCCGGAGAACTTCCATGAAAAGGCCAAGGACGTCGTCCGCCGCGGCTATACGGCGCTGAAGTTCGATCCCTTCGGCAGCAACTGGCGCGTGGTGACGCCCTATGAGTTCGACCTCTCCATCGACATCATCCGCGCCGTGCGCGACGCCGTGGGCCCGGAGGTGGACATCCTCGTCGAAGGCCACTGCCGCTTCAACGTGCCTACTGCGGTGCGCTTCGCCGAGGCGATGGCCGAGTTCCGCCCGGCCTGGTTCGAAGAGCCGGTGCACCATTTGAACATCCCGGCGATGGTCGAGGTGGCCCGCCGCAGCCCGGTGCCCATCGCCACCGGCGAGAGCTTCTCCTCGAAGCAGCAGGTCGCCGAGCTGATGAGCTACAACTGCGTGAACATCTTCCAGCCCGAGCCGCTGAACCTCGGCGGGCTGTTCGCCACCCGCAAGATCTGCGATCTGGTGGACGCCCACTACGGCGTCGTCGCCCCGCACTCGGCCCAGGGCCCGGTCTGCTCGGCGGCCTGCGTCCAGCTCAACGCCTCGCTGCCGAACTTCTATATCCACGAGATTTTCGACGAGTTCAACGAGCCCTGGGAGCGGGAAATCGTCACCAATCCGGTCGAGGTCAAGGACGGCTACATCGAAATCCCCGAGACGCCCGGCCTCGGCATCGACTTGAATATCGAGGAGATCCGCAAACACCCCTACCGGCAGGAGAACTACCTGCCCCTGTTCCGCCCCGGCTGGGAGCGCCGGCGTTCGAACGGGTAAGGCGGGCGCCGCAATCGGCACGGGCCGCAGGCGGCGGCTGAAATCGATCCCCGTAAAGGCGCTTCACCGGTTGGGGGCGCTGCCATTCGGTAAGTGCCGCCTGAGGCTGCAGGACGATCTGCTTTGGTGCGGAGCACAATACACGGTCACTGACAAACGCCTACCTTCCGTCTGTGGGGATATTGTTTGATAAAAACGGGTTATCGGAGATCGTGGTTTTTCTCTCGACATTGTCGTTAAGGAGGGGAGTAATATTTCAGGGGGACGGCGCCATGAGCCGATTCGGAGAGGAAGATGAGATATTGGATATCGATCGCACTTCTCCTGGCCGCCGCGCTGCCGGTCTGGTCTCAGCGGCCGGCGGCGATCCGGCGCAGCAGCCTGCCGATCTGGACCGGTCAGCAGGTGGGCGGCGCCAGGGCCCTCAATCTGGAGGCCTACTACGATCCGCAGACCGACGAGATTCTGCTGCGGGCGCCGGGGGATGGGAGCGGCGAGGTCCGCTATGACCGTTTTCGGATCCCGGCTCAGCCGAGGCCGCACGTACGGTCAACGGTGACGCCCTCAGGGGACGGCTCGTTCGTGTACCGATACCAGCTCGTGGACGTCTCGGCGGACCATCCGCGAACCACTGCCTTCTCCCTGCTGGTTCCGGGCGGGGATGTGACGCCGCAGGCTGAGGCGGCTGTGTGGAACCTGCACACGGAACAGACGAACCAACCGGATCGGACCACGTTTCGCAACTTCGGAACGCTGGCGCGGCTCGTCTGGACGCGGCCTGCCGGTGGCTCCGCGCCGGGAGTCGAGATCCGCCTGGTGTCGAAACTGCTCCCGGGGTTCACGTCGGCGGAGGCCGTTTCCTCTTTGGATCCGCCGATTCCTGAAACCGCCTTGGCGCGCCTCAGCCCGGGAACGCGCGCTGCGGTCGAGCGGATGCTGGCTCAGCGGGGCGCCTATCATCCGGTTGTCCTGGCGCCCCTGTTCGCCGCTGAGACGCCGAAACAGATCGTTGCGGGTTCGTTTCATTTCGGCATCAGCAGGCTGGTCACCCGGCGTGAGCTGAACGGCGAGGGAGAGTTCGTCCGGGCCGTGCTTCCCTTGCTGGACTACGCGGCCAGGTCGAACGTCGTCCTCTCGAGCGAGATCGAGCGTCTGGAACCCTCGACCGATCTGGAAAGGGAAATCAAACAGGCGCTGTTGGTCGCTTTGCGGTGAGCGAGTAGGACAGTGAACGTCCGGTCAAATCACAAACTGATGCGCCTTGCTGCGACTCTCACCTTTGCTGTCGCCGCTTTCGCACAGACCGCCCCGCCGGGCCTGCCCATCTGGCCGCAGGACGGGCGGATTCCACCTGGCATGGAACACCAACATGTTTTCATTTCGAAAGAAGGCGACGCGCTGATATTTCGCCTGCCGCACCGGGCGGGTGACAAGGCCGGCGACGAGCGCGTGGTGCGGGTCCAACTTTATAACCGCATGAATCCACATGCCCACCTGACCGCGCTCGAGCGGCTCGCTTCTGGACACTACCGCTACTCTTACAAAGTATGTAACGGCGAAGACGCTAAAGATCCGATCGATGTGTTCGGTCTGGTGGTAGCACCCTATGGCCGGGACGAAACACTCATGAGCCACAGTCCGAGCGCCGGCGTTCCCTGGAACGGAAGAGTACCGGCGATCCGAGTCATGGCCGCCCAGTACGCTCTGGACCGGTCCCTCAGAGGGCGGTACGCATCATGGACTAGAGGACGTGATGCCGCTCCCATCGCACCCGGCGAGTGCCTGGATGGATTCTCGATCGAATCCCCCAATGGTCCGGGCATTCTGACCGCCTATGTGCGCAACTATAAGGACCCAGATTTCGGATGGGACGATTTGCCTCGGGAGGTCGTGGCCCAAGCGATGAACCTGGACGAGCGGCCTTGGTTTGAGAAGCACGCCCTCACGGTAGGCCCTATGTTCCCACCGGGGACGCCGCCCGCGCAGATGGCCGAGAATTTCCGCAAGGGCATCTCGTTGCTGATCGAGCAGGGCGAGCTCCGGCAGGACTCGCCCTTCGTCGCCGAGCTTTTGCGACAGCTCGAGACGGTGGAGTCCCATGGCGGAGGCGTACGCATCAAGGCTGCGCCGGAGAACGAGTGGGAGTCGGCGATCCTCGAGGCGGTGAAGCTCAGCTTGGGGCCAGCGCGATGACCGCCCGGGTGGCCCGCCGCCGGCCACATGCCCCTCTTCCGCCCCGGGTGGGAGCGCCGGCGTTCGAACGGGTAAGCTTGCGGGAAGCGTTCCGCTTCGTGTGATAATCCCGTCATGACGAGCCGAGCGCTGATCGCTTCCACGGTTTTTGCCATCACTCTCACCGCCGCCCACGATCCGATCCGCGAGGGCCTGATCCGCGACGCCCGCGCCATCACCGCCGCCGCGGCGCGCGAGATCGCCTCCCGCGAGACTTGGGAGCCGCATCGCGCCCAGCGCCTCCGGGAGATGCGCGACATGCTGGGCCTCGATCCCTGGCCGGAGCGGACGCCGCTCAACGTGCGGATCACCGGCGAGCTCGACCGGCCGAAGTACACCGTCGAGAAGCTGGCCTTCGAGAGCCTGCCCAAGGTCTACGTCACCGCCAATCTCTACATCCCGAAGAACCGCCGCGGCCGTGTGCCGGCGGTCGTCTACGTCTGCGGCCACTCCTACTCGCCTTACGGAGCCAAGGTCCAGTACCAGCGCCACGGCATCTCCCTCGCCAAGAACGGCTACGCCGCCATCGTGATCGATCCCATCCAGATCGCCGAGACGTTCGCCCTGCACCACGGCATCTACAACCAGCAGATCTATGAGTGGTACGCCCGGGGCTACACGCCGGCCGGGGTCGAGGTCTGGAACGCCATCCGCGCCATCGACTACCTCGAGACGCGCCCGGAGATCGATCCGGACCGCATCGGCATGACCGGCCGCTCCGGCGGCGCCGCCATGACCTGGTTCACCGCCGCCGTCGAGCCGCGCGTCAAAGTGGCGGTCCCCGTCATGGGCATCTCCACCTACGCCGCCAACCTCGAGGAAAACACCCAGCGGCGGCACTGCGACTGCATGTTCCTGATCAACACCTACCGCCACGGCATGCTCCACCAGGGAGCGCTCATCGCGCCGCGGCCGCTGCTGATGGTCCACGGGCGGCTGGACCTGCTGTTCCCCGTCGCCGGCTACGAGGAGTTCGAGCGCCGCATCTCGGCGCTCTACGCTTCCTACGGAAAGCCCGATGCCTTCAAGAACATCGTCGTCAACACCGGCCACAAGGACTCGGACTACCTCCGCGAGCAGGCCATCCGCTGGTTCGACAAGTACCTGATGGGCGTCGGCGAGCGGGAGCTCGACATGTCGTATGAGAACGAGCCGGGCGAGGCGCTGGCCGTCTTTCCCGACGGGCCGCCGGCCGATGCCCAGAACTACCGCGTCCACGAGATCTTCCTGCCCACGCCCGAGTTCCGCAAGTTCGATTCCCTCGCCGCCTGGAAGAAGCGCCGCCGGGAACTGATGAAGCTGCTGCGGGAGCGCGTCTTCCGGAACCTGCCCGAGGAGGCCCCGCCGCTCGCGGCCCGCGAGGAGAGGCTGCCCGGCGAAGGGATGCGCGACGTCTACTTCCAGTCCGAACCGGGTCTGGAGCTGCACGGGCTGGTCATTCGTCCCGGCGACGCCGAAGGCCCGTTGCCCGCGCTGCTCTACGTCGCCTCCGACAGCGACGACCGCGACTATCTGCAGCGCATCTTTCGCGCTCCCCGGCCCGAGCCGGACTTCGTCCGCTTCGCCGTCTACCCCCGCGGCGTGGGCGCGCCGCCGCTCGCGCACAACCTGTGGCTGGACCTGTTCCGCAACGCCATGCACACCGGCAACACGCTCGATTCGCTCCGGGTCTGGGACGTGCTGCGGGCCTTCGAGCTCCTGCGCTCGGACAAGGCCGTGGACGGCGCCCGCATCACCGTGGCCGGCCGCGGGCAGGCGGGCATCCTGGCCCTCTACGCCGCCATCCTGGACGAGCGCATCCATCAGGTGCTGCTGCTGGAGCCGCCTTCCTCGCACACCGAAGGCCCGTACTTCCTGAACATCCTGCGCTATACGGATCTGCCCGAGGCCGCGGCGCTGCTGGCCCCGCGCCGGCTGAACTTCTACAACCGCATGCCGAAGGCCTTCGAGGCCACCCGGGAGATCTACAAGCTTTACGGCAAACCGGACCACGTCTTCCTCACCATGGAGTTGATGAACGTGGTCACCGGCCGTTACGACCACAACTTCTCGAGCGGGCTCTGAGCCCGGGGGCGGGGGCGCAGCAATTACTTGTCTGCGGCGCCGCCCTGGTTCCGCAGCGTCATGCAGGTGGACGTGGCGCGGGCGGCCAGCCGGCCTTCGGCGTCGGTGACGTCGCACTCGACGTAGGTCAGGTTCCGCCCGTGCCGGATCACGCGGCCCACGGCCCGCATCGCGCCCTCGGTGAGCGGGCGCAGGAAGGTGATTTGCAGATCCACCGTGGTCGAGATCTCGCCCTCTCCCAGCAGGCTGCCGTGGGCGATGCCGAGAGCCGTATCGGCGAGTGAGGCGTAGACGCCGCCGTGCACGGTGCCGATCGTGTTCCGGTGGCGGCGGTCGAGCTCGATCTCGAGCTCGGCGTAGCCCGGCTCGACCTTCACCAGGCGCATGCCCAGCGTCTCGGCGTAAGGGAAGGGGTAGCGCTTCTCGCGGATCGCCTCCTGGTAGCGGTCCATCAAGGTGCGGTGCTCTGCCACCTTATGATTATCGCCGGTGGGCGCCGGTGGCTTCAGCGCCGGGCCATCTCCAGGGCTTCGGTCTGGTAGACGTTCTTCGGATTCCAAACGATGAAACCGACGTAGTCCTCGCCGAGCGCGTCCCGCGCAGCCTGAACTTGGGCCATGACCATCTCCGGCGTGTAGTCGGCCCCGAGGTCGAAATCCTGCAGCCAGGGGCGCAGCTTCGCCCGGGCGCGGGCGCCCATCGCCGCGCGCCGTTCGCCCGCCGTCTTCATCGAGTAGAAGACCACCTCGTAGGGATACTTGGCTGGATTCGCCTTGCCGATGAAGCCCGGGGCGTAATGGGAAGGGTAGACCATCGGGCAGACGTAGTCGAAGTAAGGCAGGGCGTCCTCGATCACCTGGCCCACGCCGAGGTCGTCGCGGTTCACCGTGGTGAGGCCGAACAGGTCCACCGAAAGCACGGCGAAGCCCAGCCGGCGGCGGAGCCAGGCGAAGAACTCGGCCAGCACTTCCCGCCGGCGCTGCGACTGCCGCCAGACAGGGAAGACCATGTCGGCCAGCACGCCGTCGGAGGGAAAGCGGATGTAGTCGAAGTTGATCTCGTCGAAACCGCGGCGCAGGGCGTCTTCGGCGATCGCGGCGTTGTAGTCCCAGGCTTCGCGAGCCGCCGGGTCGATCCACGCGAGGCCCCGGCGGTCGCGCCACAGCGTCTCCCGGCTCAGGATGCCACCGCTCATCGCCAGCCTGGCGGCGCTGTGGACGGCCAGTTCGGGCCGAGCCTCGGCCAGCCGGGGATCGGTGAAGACCACGATGCGGGCGATCACCCACAGCCCCTGCTGGTGCAACCGCCGCACCAGGCTTTCCACGTCGCGGATCAGCACCCGCTTTGCCTCGTAGTCCGCCACGGCCGGAACCTCGGCGTCGAAGGCCACGTACCCGCTGGCGTCCTTGACGTCGATCACCACCGTGTTGATCAGTCCCTGCCGGGCCATCTCGACGACGCGGACCACGCGCGCCGGAGTTGCCGCCGACCATGCCGAGAGATAGACACCCCGGAACTCGTCCGGGGGCGGCCCGGCGGCCAGAGCCTCCGCAGAGATCCCCCACAGCAACAGAGCCAGCAACGCGCACACGTAGACCCGCTTCCTCATCTGCACACTCTCCTATCGACCCCGGCCGCTACGGACGTGAGCAGGACGAATGTTTTCAACCACTTAGACGCGCCGAAGGGCTGGGCGGTTCCAGCCGCCGCCGGTCACCCATACCCCTGCGCGGCGTAACGGGATATACAGCCTGCCAGCCGCCGGCCGATGGACCCTCTGGTGGTGTGGGCAGCCATAGCGGTCCTCCTGCTTCTGCCGGCGCTCGCCGCGGCCAGCGGACCTCCCCAAGCGGCCGGAGAGCAGCTCGACTCGGTTCGCCGCCAGGCGGCGGCAGCGGGCGGCGCCGCACGGAGCGGGAGATTCCTGGAGGCCAAGGGCTCCGCTGGAGGATTCTTCGTCACCCCCTGGCCCTGGAGGTGGTTCGGCAGCGGCGAGACGCCCGATGGACGGCCGGCTTGCGTCACGATCCCTCGCAAGCAGCTCGACGCCCTCATCGAGGAAGCAGCCAAGAAAGAAGGCTTTACGCCGGACCTGCTGCGGGCGGTCATCAGCCGCGAGTCGGCCTTCGATCCCTGCGCCGTCTCGGCCAAGGGCGCCCAGGGGCTGATGCAGCTCATGCCTGAGACCGCCGCGGCGCTCGGCGTGACCGACGCTTTCGACCCGGCGCAAAATGTCCAGGGCGGCGCCCGCTACCTGGGTGAGCTGCTCCAGCGCTACGACGGAGACGTGGCCCTGGCTCTGGCCGCCTACAACGCGGGCCCCGGACGCGTGGCCCGCTACGACGGCCTGCCGCCCATTCCCGAGACGATCGACTACGTCCGCGACATCCTCAAAGACCTGGAGAAGCCGATCGACTAGACGCCTCTGCGGCGGCCCGCTGCTGCGCCTCGAGCACTCCGTCATTGAGCCGGGAAACCGGGCGAGTTCTTGATCTCCTGGATCTGTTTGACGTGCCGCGCCGTATGGCCGGCGATCGCCAGGATCCACTGATAGGCGTCCAGCTCCTCGGAGCCCATCGGAGCGAAGTGGCTGCGAAGGTCCGCCTGGGTGTCGCGGACGAAGGCGATGGTCCGGTCGCGCGTCTTCTTGAAGACCGCGACGAGCTCTTCTGGCGACCAGTACTTGCCGGAAGGCCGCAGAGATTTGGGCGCCTGCGCCTTCGAGCTGCGGTCGGCCATCCGTTTCAGGATCTGCTGGTCCTTGGCCCTTTGCTCCTCGGTAGCCCGCTCGGGATGCGGCTGGCTCTTGAGAATCTCACCGACCACTTTCTGGAACAGCTCGGTCTCGGTCAGAACGACGTGCTCGGCGCACTCCGCGATCGACCAGCGGTCCGGGGCCGGTTTCCAGCGCCACTGGGCCTCGCTCAAGTTCGCAACCGCGTCCAGGAACATCTTCCGCGTGGCGTGGAGTTCACTCAACGCGCGGTCCCGGTCTCCCTGTGACAAAGGGGCCGCGGGAACGGCGAAGACGGCAAGCAAGAGGATCGAAGAGAGGTATCTCATGACAGGCATCTCCTGAAACTAACCATCATTTCAGATCTTTCCTAGCGTTGTCAGCAGACCGCTCTAACTCCGCTACGGCATTCCCTCTAGTCCGCCACGACTAAACTCTCAACCACACACGGCCGATAAGACAGGAGGGCTGCGAAGCCTGAGCCATGGCTACACGTGAGCAGTCTATTGCCGTCGCCGTGAGCGGCCTCAAAGTGGCCCAGCGGCGGGCGCTTGTGCCTCCCTTTCCCGGGCCGCAGTTGCCGGCCCGCGAGGCGACCATTCTTATCGTGGACGCCGAGGAGGTCAGCCGGCGCGTGCTCAAGGCCATGCTTCGCAACAACCCTTACCGGATTCTCGAAACCGACCGGCCGACGGAAGCGCTGGCGATTCTCGAGAAGGAGAACATCGATCTGCTCATCATCGACCTGGTGATGCCGGAGATGAGCGGTCCGGAGCTCTGCCGCCGGGTGAAGTCCGACGAGCGGCACCACTTTACGCCGATCCTGATGCTCACCAACGTCGGCGGCAGCCAGAACGAGATCGAGGGCATCACCGCCGGGGCCGACGAGTTCTTGACCAAGCCGCTGCATCCGGAGGTGGTCCGCACCCGCGTCCGCGCCCTGCTACGGAACAAGGCCGCGGTGGATTCGCTGGAAGAGGCCGAGACGATCCTGTTCGCCCTCGCGCAGGCGGTGGAGGCCCGCGACGAGTACACCATGGGGCACTGCCAGCGGCTGGCCGACTACAGCGTCGCTCTCGGCAAGGCTCTCGGGCTCTCCGACGAGGAGCTGCTGGCCCTGCACCGCGGCGGCTACCTGCACGACATCGGCAAGGTGGCGATCCCGGACGCCATCCTCTATAAGACAGGGCCGCTCACCAGCGAGGAGTGGCAGGTGATGAAGTCTCACACGCTGAAAGGGGAGGAGATCTGCCGGCCGATGAAGACCCTGGCTCCGGTGCTGCCGATCATCCGCCACCACCACGAGCGCTGGGACGGCACCGGCTACCCGGACGGTCTCAAGGGCGAGAAGATTCCTCTGCTCGCCCGCATCCTCCAGACGGCCGACGTCTACGACGCGCTCACCACGGCGCGGCCCTACAAGCCGGCGCTGTCTCCCGAAGAGGCCTTCAAGACGATGGAAGAGGAGGCCCGGCGCGGCTGGCGGGATGCGGAGCTGCTGGCGCTGTTCCGCGAGATCTCGGAAACCTTACCCTCCCTGACCAGCGTCGCGAAGTCCCTCGAGGCAATGCACCGGCACGTTTCCTCCAAATAGGCGGCGATTCCGCCGGCTCCGTCCCCGACTCGGAACCCGGCACGTCCGGGAGCGGTTTTCGGAGTCCAGGCTCTTGATTGCCAGGGGCCGCCGGAGTACACTCGGCACTGGGGGCGGCGGGAGGTGTTCGATGCGTTGCCTCTCGGCGGCGACCTTTGTTTTCTCCCTTCTCCTTCTGGCTTCCCCACAGCCGCTGCCGGCGCACCACCACGGCTGCCATCATTGTTCTGATTGTTGCGGCCATTCCCACACCTGCGACTGCGGCCATGCCACACGGGACGGCTGCCCCGGCTGCGCCCCGGCCCGCGCCCGCACGGAACAATCGGTCGCCGGCACGATTACCGAGGTGATCTACCTGCCCGGGGGCTCGCCGGACGAAGCGCCGGTCGAGGTCCGCGTGAAGACGGCCTCGGGTAAGACCCTTGTACGCCTGGGCCCGGTCGGCTTCCTGCGGGATCGCGGTTTCGAGCCACGCGAAGGCGCCAAAGTTGAGATCACGGGCTTTCCGGTCCGCGGCCCGGACGGCCGGATCCTGGTGGCGACGAAGCTCGAGGCCGGCGGACAGGCCATCCAGTTGCGCAACAGCCGCGGCGGGCCGCTCTGGTAGGCCGCGAGCCGGTGCGGCGCGGGGTATTCGGATCCGCGCGGGTTATTGGGCGGCGCAGCAGGCGCCGGACTGGACCAGAGCGACCGGCGAGTAGCGCAGCGGCTTCTCGAAATAGCCTGCTTCGGCGAGGCGGCGGAAGAAGCGTCCGGCCACGCCCGCGGCCACCGGACCGTTCACCGCGCCGCCGCCGGTGAGCATCACCACCACCGCCACCTGGCGGGCGCCATGGTCGTTGAAGGCCGCGAACCAGCCCATGTGGGCCCGGGCGTCATAGTCGGTGCAAGTGCCGGTCTTGCCCAGGATCGGGGCGTTGGGATCGAAGCCGATACGCTGGGCGGTGCCGAAGGCCACGGCTCCCATCAGGCCGGGCTTGACCTCGGGGATCCACTGCTGGATATCCAGCCGCCGCTTGATCCGCGGCACGAATTTCAGAGTTTCCTCGCGGTTCCGCGGATACTGCAGATAATAGAGCGTGCCGCCGTTGGCGATGGCCGACATCAGCGCGGCTAACTCCAGCGGCGTCACGCGGAAGCCCTCGCCGAAGCTGCACATCTTGCCGACTCCGTTCTTCGGCGGGGCATCGGGGAGCTCGCCGGGGCGTTCCTCGGGAAGATTCAGCCCGGCGCGCTCGCCGAGTCCGAAGAGCCGCGCGTAGTAGCGGACCCGCTCGAAGCCCAGCTTGCGGCCCAGGCTTTCGAAGTAGCGGTTGTCGGAGCGGGCCAGGGCTTCGGTCATGTCGAGGCGCCGGGAGCCGTAGGTCCGGAGCTTTGTTGTCCGGTCGATGACGCCCTCGCTCAGAGCCGCCAGCGCCACCGGGATCTTGATCGTCGAGCAGGGGATGAAGCCCTGGCTGAAGGCCAGCTTCTGGTTCACGATGGCCAGGATCCGGCCGGAGTTCACGTCCACGGCCACCACGCTGCCGTTGTAGCGGCCCAGCGCCTGGACGGCGGCCCGGCGCACGACGGGGTCTTCGCCGGCGGTGCGGTCGCCGCGGGTGGAATCGGCGTAGTTGGGCGTCCGCCACGGGCTGTAGCGGCGGCGGCTGCGGCGGCGGGGCTTGGATCGGCTCGCCCGCGCGGCGGCCTTGGCTCCGGGCTCCCCGCCCCCGGCCGGCGCGGCGCAAACCGCCGGGGCTCCCGGCCCTCCCAGAGACAACCCAGCAACCAGCAGGAACGCGAACCCTGTTTTCCGCACTAGAAACTTTCCCTCACCGCCGGAGCCGAAACTGAAGGCTCAGTCCAGCATTTTCCTGGATGCCGGCTGCGGGAGTCAACCCGAGCGGGCGCCCCTTTTCATCCATCGGCGCGCCCCGTCTCAGGCTGCAGTCCAGCCGCCGTCGATGGTGGGCGTGGAGCCGGTTACGAAGTCGGCCTCGTCGGAGACCAGGTAAAGGGCCATATAGGCGATCTCCTCCGGCCGCCCGAGCCGTCCGACGGGCTGGCGCTCGTCGAGCTGCTTGCGCACCTTTTCTTTCTCGTGCTTGTGGTACTTCTCCAGATACGCCTCGACGAAGGGCGTATCCACGGTGCCCGGGCAGATGCAGTTGACCCGCAGTTGGCGCGGATAGTCGATGGCCAACTGCCGCGCCATCATCACCACCGCGCCCTTGGTGGCGCAGTAGGCGAAACGCTGCTTGACGCCCACCAGGCCGGCCACCGAGCCGATGAAGACGATGCGGCCGCGGTTGGCCAGTAACTTCGGCAGGGCGTATTTGGTGACCAGGAAGGCGCCCTCGACGTTCACCGCCATCAGGCGCCGGAAGTCCTGGAGGCTCGTCTGCTCGATGCCGCCCACCATGCCGATGCCGGCGTTGTTGACCAGGATGTCGAGCCTCTCGACGCCGGCGAGCGACTCCTTGACCTGCTCCTCGCCGGTGATGTCGCAAACGAGGGCTTCGCCGCCGGGCAGCTCCGAGGCCAGCTTCTCGGCTCCCGGACGGTTCCGATCCATCACCAGGACCTTCGCTCCCGCCTGGGCCAACACCCGGCAGGTGGCTTCGCCGATGCCGCTTGCCCCGCCGGTGACCAGCGCCACTTTGCCGTCGAGTCGGAATGGCGTGCTCATGGGGAAAATTGTACCCCCTCTTCGGCTCGCTGCCCGCGGGCGCCCCTTTGTTCCCGCAGAGGGTGTAAGATAACGACTCTCATGAACAAGGCGACACGTTTCCCGTTCCGTCCCGGCCGCTTCGCGCCGGCCTGGTTCGCCGCGGCGGTTCTCGGGCTGTTTGCCGCCCCGGCCCCGGCTGCCGGCCCACGGCCCAACATTGTCTATATCCTCGTCGATGATCTCGGATGGCGCGACGTGGGCGCCTTCGGCAGCGTCTTCTACGAGACGCCGCACATCGACCGGCTGGCCTCCACCGGCATGCGGTTCACGAACGCCTACGCCGCCTGTCCGGTCTGCTCGCCCACCCGGGCCAGCATCTTGACGGGCAAGTATCCGGTCCGGGTCGGCATCACCGACTACATCAGCCCCCGGGGCGGCAACCAGCCGGACCACTGGAAGCGGAACACGAAGCTGCTGCCGGCCCCTTACAAAGACCGGCTGGCGCTCGAAGAGGTCACCCTCGCCGAGGCCTTGAAAGAAGCCGGCTACGCGACCTTCTTCGCCGGCAAGTGGCACCTGGGCCCGGAGGGCTTCTGGCCCGAGGACCAGGGCTTCGACATCAACAAGGGCGGCATCGACCGCGGCGGCCCCTACGGGGGCAACAAGTACTTCTCGCCCTACGGCAATCCACGGCTCGAGGACGGCCCGCCGGGCGAACATCTGCCGGACCGGCTGGCGAGGGAGACCGTGCGCTTCATCGAGGCCAACCGGAACCGCCCGTTCCTGGCCTACCTTTCCTTCTACTCCGTGCACACGCCGCTGATGGCCCGCAAGGACCTGGAGGAGAAGTACAAGGCCAAGGCGAAGCTGCTGGCCTTCGCCGGTCCACGGTTCCTGCCCGAGGGCTTCCGCGAGGCCCGGCAGGTGCAGGACCACGCCGTCTACGCCGGGATGGTCGAGGCGATGGACCAGGCCGTGGGGAAAGTCCTCGACGCCGTCGAGCGCTTGGGTCTCGAGAAGCGCACCATCGTCATCTTCATGTCCGACAACGGCGGGCTGAGCACTTCGGAAGGCTCGCCCACCAGCAACGCGCCGCTGCGGGCGGGCAAGGGCTGGCTCTACGAGGGCGGCATCCGCGAACCGATGATCATCCGCGCCCCGGGGGTGACCCGGGCCGGCAGCGTCTCGGACGAACCGGTGATCAGCACCGACTTCTACCCCACCATCCTCGAACTCGCCGGACTGCCGCTCCGGCCCGAACAGCACCTCGACGGCGTGAGCTTGGTTCCCGTGCTCCGCGGCGGCCGCCTGCCCCAGCGGCCGCTCTACTGGCACTACCCGCACTACGGCAACCAGGGCGGCGCGCCCGGCGGGGCGATCCGCGAAGGCCGCTGGAAGCTTATCGAGTGGTACGAGGACGGCGCGATCGAGCTGTTCGATCTCGAGCGCGACATCGGCGAGCATTACAACCTCGCCCGGCTCTATCCGGAGAAAGCCCGCCGGCTTCGGGAGAAGCTCGCCGCCTGGCGCAGGGAGCTGAAGGTGACGATGCCGAAGCCGAACCCCGGCTATGACCCGAACAAGCCCAACGGGCGGCTGCCGCCCGGCAAACGGTGAGGGCCGCCCCGCCGGCCGTGGCGTGACGGGTGGCGGTTCCGGACGCGAAAAACGTTGAAAACGGTAAGTCCCATGGATTGTGCTGCTTGGCGGCATGTGTGACGGCTCGAGCGCCGGGGCGTCCACGTACCAGGGAGCTGTGTTAACGGGAAGAAAAGGCGAATGCGGGCTGTGGCGGGACGGTGCACGGCGGCCGGGGCCGGCCGGAGGCCGCCGCAGTTTCCGGTTCGCTGAACTCCGCATCGCAACTCGCCGTGGCGACAGAGAGCCGTCCGGAACGGTTCTACCACGCGGGCGGGGTGGGGAGGCCCGTGCGCACCGGCACGCCGTTCAATTACAGGGAGTTGAACGCAACAATTTGGATGATACCGGGGCATTCCAAGGCGGGGGCGGTCAAGCAATGCGAGCCACCCAGATAACCGAAGCCGCCAGAATCCGGGGGTCTTGAGCCGATTCTGGAAAATCTGGTGAGTCGACTGACTGAGTCGTCGCGGCTGGCTGAAAAGAGGCTACGGTCACCCAGAAGCCCAAACAATCCCTCGATTGTGCTGGAAGGTCCCGAGGTTTCCTCTTCTGAGGAAAAAAGGGTTGACTTGTGGGGGGGGGGGTATATAGGGGGCAGGAGGCTTAAAGTGCGGAAAGGTTGTTTGAGTATTGCGCTTCTCGCGGCAGCGGCCATCGCTGCGCCGAATCCGCGTGTCCTCGCGCCTTCGGGGACTTTCCATCTCCAGGATGCTCTGCCTGCCGGTTACGACGGGAGCTCGACGACGATCCACCAGTTCCAGGCGGCGGCCGGCGGGCTGTATTTCCTGGTTTCGCCAGGATTCAACTTCGCCTCTGGCGGACACCTCATCAAGACCGACTTTTCGGGCAAGCGCTTGCTGAGCATTCCCATCGCCCCAGGGCAGCACCGGGTTTTCGCCGCCGATGAGAACGGCCGGGTTTACGTCGCCATGTTGGATCGGGGTGAAAACAGGAGAATCGCTGTTTACGGCCCGCAAGGCGGGGAAGAGCGGAGCGTACCCTTCCGGGCGAGAGTTTCGGCTCTTTGTGTCGAGAACGGAACTCCCGTCTTGCTGTCCCGCGAAGGGTTTCTTTCGGTTGCTGGCGACGCCGTGCGCCCGACGATCGGGGTCGGCCGGGGTCGCCGGGTCCAGATGCAGCGCTTGCCGGACGGCAAATACGTTGTTGTGAAGGGCGTCGAGGCGGAGATCGCGATCGTCGATCCCGACAAGGGCGTGGAGAACTCTTTCACACCCGACGCGCCGGAGATTGCCGAGGCACGCAAGCGGTACGGGAAGGGCGAACAAGGCGTCATCCTGAACGGCTTGGCTGTCGGTCCGAACGGGGAGATTTTCGTGGTGGTGACAGGCCATAGGTTGGGAGAGGGAGCGCCGGTTCTCGTTCTGGGGCCGGATGGCAGGGTACAGGACCGGTTGCGCTTGATGCTGCCGGAGTTGCCGGTTGCGGCCGGTGACGCGGCTGTGACGGCCCAAAGAATGATGCCCTCCTTCATCGGAGCGGACGGCCCCAGGATCTTCCTGGCGGACTCGTCGGGTTTCGTCGCCTGGTACGCCTGGTAAGGAATACAGGAATCAGGTTTCTAGCGTAGTTTGAGACTCGCACAGGAAAGGTAGTGGAGATGTTCGTGAGTAATCAGAAGGCAGGGTTCTTTGTCAGCGTGATTGCGGGAATGATCGCCTTTGCGTTCTTTTCGGCGCCGGCAGGAGCGCAAGACGGATGCCCAGCATTGCAGTGGTCGTGTTCAAACTGTCTTTATGACTGGTGCGACGGGCCGAACGTGCAGGACTACAACATTGCTTTGCGGCGCGCTCGGTGTTACGGGGATTGTGACGCCGATTGCGGAGATCAGGGTAGGTGTGAGATCGCAGAGGTTACCCTCGAAGGGGTTTGCGATGGCTATTACAAAGTGATCTACGATTCGTTCTGCTGTGAGTATTGCGCCTATTAGGTCTCTCGCCGGCACGTACCCACCTTGAACGTTCCGGGTACAGGAGCCATGCGTGGCCTGTACCGCTATTCGAACTCCAGGAAGCGGGGCGTCACGTCCCAGCTTACATGGAGCGCTGGAGACGCTCGAAGGCCGGTGAAACTGGTGGCGCTGCTCCAGCAGGTTCCCGTTCAGGTTCGAGCCGTGGACGCGGCTGGGGTAGGCCGTGCAAATCTGCAACTCGGTCCTGGTCACGTGGTGGATCGCTGGCATGTCGGGATCAGCTTCCAGGGAGAGCAACATGGGTCTCGGCCGCTAGCTACTGGTGGAGCCGCTGGGGCGGCCACGGAAGAGAGTCCAGGCTCGGCGAGGCGCACGGGGATCCCACTCGAGGGGCGGGCACGGGGAGTGACGGAATACTGCGCGAAGCGCCAGGCAGGGCGAACCGAATCCGGGCATCCAGAGGCTGGCGCCGGAAGTGACAAGAGGGCACGGGAGGGATCACTCGCGCCGGCGGATGGCATAGATCTCCTGGCTGCTGAGGTTCCTTGCCGCCAGCGGAGCGCCTTCTGGACTGTTGCCGATTTCCCCTCCTGTAAGCGGCCGGTGTGTCCCCTCTATCCGCCGACCGGCGGGCTTCCGGCCTTCCGGATGGAGAATCGCGGCAAGCCGGGGCGCCGAGACCCCTTGCGTCTTTCCCCGGCGATCTCCGGGACCGGCCCAGGCGGGCGGCGAACGGCTGGACCAGGGGCGAACCGGCGGTCTCCAGCTCCCCGCCGGCGCGACCCTGGCCCTAGGGGCCTGGCCGGCGGGACGCGCGGCGGCGCCAGGCCGACCACGATTCCGCCGGGTTCATTGGTACCACGGCGCCTGGGCGGGCAAGCGCGCTCGGGTTCCCAACCCATTGGGGTGCAGCGGGTTAGAGAAAGCGGCCGGTGTGAGACCGGGGTTTCCGTGCGGACCGCCGCCCGGATTCCGCCCGGCGGCCGGCGCGGCGGTCAGAAACGCTCCCAGTGCAGGACCTCGGCCAGGGGGCGCTTCTGCTTGAACGGCTTCTCGGCCGGATAGCCGACCGAGATCAGACTGATCAGCTTGTAGCCCGGCGGCGCGCCCACCATCTCCAGCACTTTCGGGGCGTAGGGTTTCTTGTCGCCGGCGATCCAGCAGGCGCCGAGGCCGTGGGCGTGGGCGGCGATCAGGATGTTCTCGGTGGCGGCGCTACCGTCCTCGAGGTAGTACTTCGTCTGGCGGCAAAGGACGACGATGCAAGCCGCCGCGTCCCGGATGAACGGGCCGTGATCGGCGACGGCGGCCAGAGCGCGGAGCCGCTCCGGTTCGGTGACGACGACGAACTCCCAGGGCTGGATGTTCAGCGCCGTGGGAGCGAGCCGGCCGCAGTCCACCAGATCTTCCAGGACTTCCTTCGCCACCGGGCGCCGCTCGTAGGCGCGAACGGATCTTCGGGTCTTGATGGCTTCGAGCGCGTCCATACGTTCCTGATGATACAACCGAGGACGGCCCGGCTCCGGCGGCGGGGGGTGGAAGGGGGGGAAACGGAATCACGGACTGGCTCATGACCGGCTGCCCGGAGACAACGGTCCATGGAAAAAGCGGGTTTTCGAGACAGGGCCGAGGGAGGCGGCTTCCTCACGGGGAGGGTGGCGCGGGGCGCGATGCCGCGGCGGGGAAAGGGCCCGGACGGTGATTGCCGGTCAACCGAAACCTGAGCGGGGCGGCGGTTGTCCAAGCTGGTAGATGTTCCGGGGCATGACACGGCGCGGCCGAAGCAGGCTGGTTACAAGCCGGAGGGGAGGAGGTGAGATGTCTTTACCGGCGGGTGGTCGAGATCCACCTCTTCGCTGTAGCCGGGGAGCCTGCATGGCCGGGTTCGTCAGCGGGGGATTCGCTTCCCGCCCGGGCTTCGGCGAGTCAAGCAGTCCGGGCTGGGCGGCGTTCGCCGGCGGTTTGCCCGGCCGGCAGGGCGCCGCCGCCCGGGGGCGCAGTGGACCTGCGGAAGAGGACCTCGGGCTCGAAGATGCACTCGGCGGGAGTCTCGGCGGCACGCCCGGCCAACTGCTGCAGCAGGATCTCCGCCGCGCGCTGGCCCAGCTCGCAGACCGGCCATCCGACGGTGGTAAGAAACGGCGCTGGGTGGTTGGAGCCCTCGATGTTGCCGGCTCCGATGACGGAAATGTCCTCCGGCACGCGGAGGCCGGCCTCACGGCACGCCTGGACGGCTCCGAAAGCGGAAGGGTCGTTGGCGGCGAAGACGGCCGTAACCCTCTTCTTCCGGCTCAACAACTTCTTCATCGCTTCGGCGCCTCCGGCCACTTTGAAGTTCGCCCGCACAATCCAGGAGGGCAGGGGTCGGATGCCCGCCTCTTCGAGCGCCGCCCGGTAGCCTTCGGTCCGCAGTTTGGCGGTGCTGACGTCCGGCCCGGTGATGTGTCCGATTTGCGTGTGACCCAGGTCGATCAGGTGCCGCGTCGCCCTCCAGCCCACCTGAAAGTCGTCCACCAGCACTCGCGGACACTCAAGGTGCGGGAAAAACCGGTCCACGAGCACGAACGGGATTCCCTGCTCCTGGAGATCGGCGAAGAGCTCCGGAGAATCCTCGGGCTGTTCCGAAGCGACGATGATGCCTTCGACCTGGGCGCCGATCAGCATGTCGATCTCGCGGGCTTCCCGCCGGGCGTCGCCCTTGGAGTGGCACAGCATGAGGCTGTAACCGTGTTTTTCGAGCCCGTCCTGGACCCCGCGGGTGATCTCGGAAAAGAAGATATGGCTGATGTCCGGCACGACGATGCCGATGATTCTGGACCGGCTCGTCACCAGGCTACGGGCCCAGCGGTTGGGGCGATACTTGAGTTCCGCCGCCAGTTCGAGAATCCGTTTCCGGGTGCTCTCCCGGACGCCCGGATACCCCCGGAGAGCGCGGGAGACGGTCATAACGGACACTCCGGCCCGGCGGGCGATGTGCTCGAGCGTTGGGGTTTTTGGCCTTGAATCGCGACGCACGGTCTTCTTCTCCATCACAGCAAGGGCTCGCTCTAATTCTTACAGTTTCTGGGGCCTCTGGGAAGGCCCCGGCCAGAGCTCTCCGGCCTGGTCCGCCGAGCATCCCGGCCGAGCCAGGCGGCGGCAGGGTGGAGGACGTCCGAAGACGGGTCTTGGATTTCGCGTCGCTCGGCCAGGCGGCTCGAGAATGGTCCCACAGAAGGCAATCGAACGAACTGCATTTCCCGTCTTGACGGAAGGCCTGGTTCGCCTCGACGGCGGCGCCGCGCGGACGGCCCGCTCTACGAGGGGATCCGCCGCCGAGGCGGGCCGGAGCCGATCCGCGCCGGGGGCTTTCGGCCAGCAAGCCCGTCATCGAGAGCGTCCCGAGCGACACGGGGCCGCCGCAGCAGGAAGCTCACGGCTTCCGGAAATTCCCCAACTACCGGATGCGAATAAAGATCTCATGCGCTGGAATGGATCAAGACTCAGCCCGGCCCCCATTTCTGGCGAAGAGCCAAAGAGCCGCCAATGATCGGGAAGAAATGGTGGGCTCGAGCAGACTCGAACTGCTGACCTCTACCGTGTCAAGGTAGCGCTCTAACCAACTGAGCTACGAGCCCGGGAAGCCTTTTCTGGGAAAAGTATACCATAGCCCCGGCGGGCGGCAGCCGCCGGCATTACGGGCCCGGCCGAGACCGACCCTTTCCGCAACGCCAGGGGTTCGCCGCCCCAGGGTGGACCGCCCCGCAGGGCCGCCGCGGGCCCCCCATAGGCCGACGCTCCAACGCTGGAGCGAAGCCATGGCTGTCCGGCCACTCTCCGACCGGAAAGTGCGTCAGCTCAGTATTGGCCGGGCTTGTCGCTGACGACCACCCCGCGCTCTTCAAGGAGTTGGCCCGTCACCCGAAGCAGGTTCACGAGGTTCCGGCGATAGAGCGTGGCCTGGGTTACGACCTGTGACTGTGCGGCCACCAAATCGTTCTGAGCCTGAATCAAGAAAAAGATCGTCGTCACGCCGAGGTCATATTTCTTCTGCTCGGCTTCGAGCCGCTTGCGGGAGAATTCGAGGGCCGTCTGAGCCAGCTTCACCCTCGCCTTGCTGCTTTCGACCTGGCTGACGGCGTTGAGCACCTCGAGCCGGATGTCCTGCTCCAGGCTCTGGGCGCGGAGCATATTGGTCTTCTTGCTGACGGCGACGTCAGCCAGGTCGGCCACCGCCCGGCGGTCGCGCAGCGGCAGCCGCAGGCTCAGAGTGAAGGAGTAGGTCGGAAAGTCGAAGCCGAAGATCTGCTCGAGCGCCTGCCCGAGCCCGCCCGGGATCGTTCCGATGGGAACGGAGGGCCGCCCGAATCCAGGTTCCTGGACGAACTCGAAGATGCGGCCGCCGAGGCCGGAGGAGCTGTAGCTCAAGGAGAGTGAGAGATCGGGGCGGAGCTCGTTACGGACGGCCTCATAGTTCAGATCGTCGATCTGCAGGCTCTGGAGCGCGCCCTTGAGATCCGGCCGGAGCCGGTAGGCCGCTTCCACCATCTGTTCCGGGTCGAGCGCTTCTTCCTCAGCCGGAGGCAGGACGGGCTCGGTGAGGACGATCGGCATGTTGCGATAGTCCGGGTCCAGATCCGCCCCGATCTGCCGCCGCAGGGCGTCGAGCGTCTGTTCGAGGCGGTAGCGTGCCTGGGTGAGGGCGATGCGGGCATTCTCCAGATTCTGCTGCGGCTGGTAGATGTCGAGGGGCGAGATGGCGCCGAGTTCCAGTTCCCGCTCGGAACGTTTCAGCAGCGCTTCGTTCACCCGCAGGTTCTCCTCGGCGACGCGAAGGTTCTCCCGCGCCTCGACCACCGACCAGTAAACGTTCTCGGCCTGGGAAAGCAGTTGCAACAGGCGGTCCTCGAAGCTGTACCGGCTCTGTTTGAACCGGCTCTGGGCGATGATGAACTGGAGCTTGTTGACCCGCGAGCCGCGGTTGCGCAGCAGCGGCTGCGTCACCGAGAAGTTCAAAGTGCCGTTGATCGAAGGGTTGATCGTGGCGAACTGGCTGTTGGTCGAGCGCCGCCGCCCGCTGAAGCCGATGGAGTACTGGGTGCCGGTGGGCAGCAACTGGTTGAAGGCCAGGCTGAAGGGCTGGGTCAACTGGTTCAACGTCTCGGCGCCCTGGAGCACGTCGGCGGTGGGCGTCTGGGACCGCTCGCTACGGAAGCTTGCCGTCAGAGTGGGATCGAAGCGCGCCAGCGCCCGGGTGATGGCGTTCCGCGGGGCCTCGATGGAGAGCCGTTGAATGGCCACGTCCGGGTTGTTCGCCAGCACCAGCTCCAGGTAGGCCTTGAGCGAGAGCTCCAGCTTTCCATCGACCACGAAGTCCGCCAGCCGGGCGGGAGCGCGGACATCGGGGAGCGGCGCCGCCGGCGCGAAGTGGGTCTTGAAATAGTCGCCGGAACCGAAGATGGGCGCCTCAAGGCGCTCGATGCCCCCAGGCGTGGTTTTCGTCCCGAAGCGGGTGACATATTCTTGGGCGCGTCCAAAAAGCGTGAAAACGACCAGGGTGAGGATGGGTGCTGTGCGCATATTGAATCGCCGCTATTCGTACCGAATCGCCTCAATCGGATCCAACTTTGCCGCTTGCACTGCAGGATAGATCCCGAACAGCAGACCGATCGCCACCGAAACGCCGAAGGCTACGGCGATCGACGAAGTCGTGACCACGGTGGACCAGCCGGCGGCCGCGGCGATGATCCGCGAAAGAGTGAAGCCGAACAAGATCCCGACCAACCCTCCCAGGATTGAGATCAGCACCGCTTCGGTGAGGAACTGCCGGACGATGTCCGCCTGCCGGGCGCCGATCGCCCGCCGGATCCCGATCTCCCGGGTCCGCTCCAGCACGGTGGCCAGCATGATGTTCATGATGCCGATGCCGCCCACCAGAAGGGAGATGCCGGCGATGCAGATCATGACGATGTTGAAAATGAACTGGGTGCGGCGCCGCTGCTCCAGGAGGCCGGCGGGCACCGTGATCTGATAATCGCCGGCGTCCTTGTGGGTGGCGGCGAGAATCGCGTCCACCACCGCCGCCGTCTCGATCGAATCGGTGGTAGGCGTCACCCGGATGTAGATGCCGTCGATCTCGTCCTTCAAGTAGCTGTTGGAGTCCTCGAAGCGGCGCATCACGGTGTTCAGCGGCGCAATGATGAGGTTGTTGGCGCTGGAGACTTCCAGGCTGGACATGTCGGTGTCGGCCGTCGCCTGCGGCGCCAGCACGCCGATCACCTGCAGCCACACGTCATTCACCTTCACGTACTTGCCCACCGCGTCGCCGTAGCCGAGCAGGTTGACCTTCGCCGTCTCGCCCAACACGCAGACCGGAGCGGAGGTGCGGTTGTCTTCCTCGTCGAAGAACCGTCCTTCGACAACCTTCAGGCTGTTGATCTGGAGGAACTGGGGCTCGACGCCGATCAGCAAGGGCGGTTCCTGGGCGGTCTTCGGAAGCACCTTCGAGGGCTTGAAACGCTTCCGCGGAGTGGCGGCTTCGATGCCCGAGACGTTTTCCATGATGGCGCGGAAGTCGCGGAACGTCAGCCCCGGCGAGATGGCGCGCCGGGCCTGCAGCTCGTTACGGTCCACCGCTTCGCGGGCCTCGATGATGATGTTGTTCACGCCCAGCAGGTCGATGTAGCTCATCATCTCCTGCTGCGCGCCGGCGGTGATCGACAGCATCGCCACCACCGCGCCCACGCCGAAGATCATGCCGAGCATGGTGAGCAAGGTGCGGAGCTTGTGGGCCAGCAGGCTGGCCAGCCCCATGGTGACCTCTTCGACGCTGCCGGTAAGCAGTGCTCTCGCCATCGCTACCGCCCTCTCCGCCGGCCGCCGCCGAGGCCTTCCATGGGATTCGCCGGCCCACCCCGGGGCCGGGCCTGCTCACGCTTCTTCTCGCCCGGTTTCCTGGTGGGGTCGGCGAGAGCCACGATCTCGCCCTCCCGGAGCCCTTCAGCGATCACCATCGTCGATTCGCTTCGCTTCAACGGCTTGATTTCCCGGACGAGGAAGCGGCCGCCTTCTTTGACGTACACGATCGGCTTACCCTCCCGTTCAAAGACGGCCTGGACCGGGATGTGGATCGCGTTCGGGATCCGCTCGACGATGATCTCCACGTCGGCCAGCAGGCCGGGCCGCAGCAGAATGTCGAGATGAGCGCCTTTCTCGGGCGGCGGGGGCAGCTTCGCGTTCGCCAGTTGCTGCTCAGTGGGCCCGGAAGGACGGCGGCGGGCGCCTCTCCCGGAAAACGCGGCGCGCAAGATCGGGCGCAGCTTCCGCATGATCACGCGGCGCTTTCCGGAGTCCAGCTCCGACCACTTCTTGCCGCCGAGCTCCTTGTCCAGGATCTTCTGCACCTGTTTCTTTTGCTCGTCCGGCAGGCGCTGCAGAAGGCGCGCTGGATCGAACGACCCGGGCCGCCGGCGGCCGCGGGGGCTCCGAGCGCCCGGCATCTGGGCTCCACCGGCGAGCCCAGGAGCGCCCCCCCCGGCGAATCTCATCCCGCCCGCAGACGGGCCACCGCCGCCGGACCCGCCCATGGCCAGCGGCATTCCCAGCGACGGGACCGGCGCCCTCCGGCGGTTCTGCTCCGCCGTTTTCAGGATGCGCTCGATCTGCTCGCGCGAAGCGCCGAGGGCCTCGAGCAGCTCGCGCATGTCGATCTCGAAGGTGACGTCGAACTTCTTCGCCGGGTCATTGGAATAGACGTCGGCGCTGGCCGTCCCGCTGAGGCTCTTGATCCGGCCGTGAAGCTCTTTGTCCGGCAGAGCGTCGAGGCGGATGATCACCGGCTGGCCTTCGGTGAGGTTGGCCCGGTCCAACTCGCCCACGCGGGCCCGGACCTCGAATTCGGAGAGGTCGAGAATATCGGCGACCGGCATCCCCGGGCGCAGTTCGTCTCCCTCGCGGATGTCGGGCATCTCGGTACCGGCGAAGAAGAAGAACGTCCGGGCCTGGCGGATGGCTACGAGGCCGCTCATGGGGGCCAGGAGCTTGACCTGGCGTAAGCGCTGTTTCTCGCGCTCCACCTCCAGTTCGGCCTTGCGGCGCTCCTCGCGCAGCACCGCCAGTTCCGCTTCGGCCTGGGCGCGGCGGGACTGGATGTCGCTCTTGAGCTTCTCGAGCCGCCGGCGGGCCTCGTCGAGGTTCAGCAGGTTCTTCTTGGCGTCGATTTCCGAGAGCAGCTCGTTGCGCTGGACCTCGAGCTCGGCACGCCGCACGGTGTAGCGGGCCCGCAGCAGCTCCACTTCGTCCTGGTTGTTGCGGATCGCCAGGTCGGCCTCCGCTTTCCGGATCTGCTCGTCGATCTGTTCGAGTTGCAGTTGCCGTTCCTCCAGCCGCGACAACACCTCGGCGTCGTCGAACTCTACGATCAGATCACCTTCCCGGGCGAACGCACCGAGGGGCGCGAGCCGAGTCACCTGGACAGTACCGAAAAGGTTGGGCGCGGTCAGCGTCACCTGGCGGACCGCCTGCAGCTCGCCCCGGGCGTAAGCCTTGACGACGACGTCGCCGCGCCTGACCCGGGTTGTGGGCACCTGCCGCTGGCTTTCGGGCAGGCTGCGAACGATCCGGTATCCCGCCCACCCCAGGGCGAGGATCACCGCTACGATCGCCACCCGTGCTGCAATTTTCCTCATATCACCAGCCTCCCGTCACGGACGCCGCCGGTCTGCGCCTGTTCGTCAAAGTTTCTTCGCGCGTTTGGCGGCCTCCTCGGGATTCTCCAGAGCCACGATCTCGCCTTCGTTCAGCCCGCGGCGCACGACGAGGTCCGTCTCGTTCCGCTTGCCGACTTCGATGTAGCGGATCTCGAACTTGTCACCCTTTTGCACCCACACGGCCGGGCGGCCCTCGTGGAGGAAACTCGCCCGTTCGGGAATCATCAGGACGTCCGGAAGACTCTCGATGATGATCTCCGCGGAGGCGCTCATGCCCGGCCGCAGCCGATCGTCGAGTTTCGTGAGCGTGGCCCGGGCGGGAAACGTCTTCTCGGAAACGCCGATGCCCCGCCGCTGGGTCTGAGCGATGGGGCTGATCCAGTCCAGGACGGCCGGGAACTCCCGGTCCGGTATCGCATCCACCCGGACACGGACCGCCTGCCCCAGCTCCAGTTTGCCGCGCTCAACCTCTTCGAGCTTCAAATCGATGCGCATCTGGGAGAGATCCGGAATCTCGGCGATCGCCGCCCCGGTCCAGACCGTATCGCCCTCCTTGAAAGGCGGCGGTTTGGAGCCCCAGGAGCCGGACGCCCGGAAGTTCGGAAGCACGTGGACGATTCCGTCGATGGGAGCGCGGATCACCATCTTGGAGAGGTAGCCCTGGACGCGCTTCAAGTCCCGGAGGGCTTTGTCCTTCTTCTGCTGGAGACGTTGCAAGTCGGCTTGCTGCGCCACGTCGTGCGCGTTGACGACCGTCTTGACGAGCTCGAGCTCCCCCTGGGAAACATCGACATCGATCCGATACTTCATGCCCTCGATCGCCGAGATCACCTCCGCTTTGCTGGCGTCGAGCTTGGCCCGCTCGAGGTTGTACTCGGCGATCATCAGGTTCATCTCGTCCTGTTCGTCGGTGATCTTGTGGGAGGCTTTCATCTGAACGATTTCGCTGTCTACCGTGCGGACGGCGGTCGTCCGCTCGAGCAGCTCCTGCTCGTTCTGCGCCGGGTCGAACTCGACGACGACGTCGCCGGCCTTGACATGCTGCCCGGAGCGGACCAGGCGGGTGATCATCAGATCGGGCACTTGCGGCGCGGTAAGGACCTTCGACCGGGTACTCTCGATCTCGCCCCGGGTTTTGACGCTGATGATGAACTCACCCCGCCGCACCCGGGCCACCGGCACTTCGACCTTCGTCTTGCCGGCATAGTGATAGGCAGCCCAGCCGCCCGCCGCGAGCAGGAGGGCGACGAAGGTCCAGGCGGCGATCTTACGCCGCGGCGAGAGATTCGCCTGTCCGATGCGCTTTTTCGGTTTGACGTTCTTCGACATTACTCCAATGAAAAGCTAGTCGCCCGAGCCCCGGGCAGCCTCCGGCCGCCGTGTGGCCACCACTTCTCCCGGCTCCAGCCCCCGTTGGACGGCCACGAAGACGTGGTTGCCGGTCCCGAGTTCGACCGGCCGGCGCTCCCATCCCCCTCCGCGCTTCACGAAGACGTAAGCCGGTCCGCCGGGTTCGTCCCGAAACACCGCGCTGCGGGGGATCACGGGAAGCTCGGCCTCGCTGGCCTCGACGATGACGTCGGCGCTGACGGAAAGGTCGGGAATCACCCGCGGGTCGGTGCGCTCGAGCTTCAGGACCACCGGGACCTCGCGAACGTACTCCGGCCGGTACTGCCGGGCCTTGGCGACGGTGCCGATCGAATAGACCCGGGCCGGCAATTCCAGGTCGGGAAAGGCGTCGAAACGCACGCGCGCCCGCTGGCCGATCCGAAGCTCCTCGACGTCGAGCTGGTTGACCTTGGCCTTCACGATCATCGAACTCAGGTCCACGACCTGCAAAAACGGCTGCCCGGACCAGAGTTCGTCGCCTTCCTTGACCCGCCCGAACTCACCATGGCGGAAGACATCGAGCAACACCACCATTCCATCCATCGGGGCGCGCACGATCAGCTTCTCGGCATTGTTGCGGGCGCGGCGCAACTCCACCTCGGCTTCCCTCATCTCCAGTTCGGCCTGCCGCAGTTCGGCGTCCTCGGAAATCCGCTGGAACTTGATCTCTTCGAGCCGGCGGCGGTACTCGGCCTCCGCCTCTTCCCGGGCGAGCCGCGTGCGCTCGGCCTGAATCGCCGACAACACGGGAATGGTCTTGATATCGAGTTCGGCTTTGTCGAGGCCGGCCTTCGCGGCGTCCACGCTTTCTGTGTGGGCCTTTCTCTTCACCTCCGTCTCCGCCTGGCTCTTTCTGTAGTTGGCCTTGTGCATGGCCACGGCGGCGGCATAGTCATCCAGGCGGGTGAGCATATATTGCCGGTCGAACTCGGCGATGACGTCGCCCTTTTTGACCATCGTTCCTGCCGGCGCCAGCTTTTGAAGCTGCAAGTGGAAGTCGCCGCGGCGCCGCCGGGCCGGAGGGCCGGAAGAGCCGCCGGTCAAGTAGTTCGCCGTGGAGCCGAGGCCGGAGGTCCCCATTGCGGTGGCGGCGGCTGCGGCACTCAACTGTACGTTCCCGGTCGCCGTGCCGCCGGTTCTCACCCGGCTCGTGGCCGCCTGGAGGCGGGTATTCTGGGCGCCGCCCCCGCCGCCCCCGGCGACGCCTCCTCCTCGGGAGGCAGCGGCGTTGGAAGAGGTCACGACGCCGGTCTGGCTGAGGGAGGACATCGTCGCCTGGGTGGCGACCGAAGAGGTGGAGCGCACGGTTACATTGGCGGCGATGCCCACCCGTCCTCCGGTCTGAAGGCCTTGCCGGCTACGGCTGCCCCGCAGCCGGGGACTGACGATGTTGACGTACTTCTCCGCCGCAGTCGTCCCCGTGAGCCGCAGGACGCGCTCGATCCGCCGGTTCTCAGTGACCGCCGTAGGGATCACCGGCGCCGGCCCGCCTCCGGGACCGCCCAGCCCGGGCTCCGGCCGCAACTGCCACCAGAGCGCCGCGCCCAGTCCGCCGGCGATGAGCGCCGCTACCGCCCATCGGAACCGGCGCCTCGGGGGCTTCGGCGGCACCAGTTCCGGGCCCGGGCCCGGCCGGGGTATGGAAGGCTGCGGTTCTTGTCGTTGGGGCAGGGGCATTCCACGACTCGGTTACAGGCCGCGCGCAATCGCCGCGGCGCAGGTTGCCGCCAACCGTGCTACCAATAAATGACGATGTTTTGCCCGGCGAGGTTATCCCCAGGCCGGCGGAACTTGAGAGGAAGCTCAGGCGTGACTGACCGCCGGCCGGCGGACCCGAGACGCCCTAACGCATTGATTCTTAGTAGGGTTTCGCAGCAGAACCCCAGCCGGCGGGCGGTGGGCCGGCCGCTCAGGTGCTCATCGAGGCGAGGAACTCGGCGTTGTTCCGCGTCTTGCTCAGCTTGTCGAGCAGCAGCTCCATACACTCGACCGGCGAGAGCGGGCTCAGCACCTTCCGCAACACCCAGACGCGGTTCAGCTCATCCTTGGGCAACAGCAGCTCGTCCTTGCGGGTACCGCTCTTGTGGATGTCGATGGCCGGGAAGACGCGCTTGTCCACCAGCTTGCGGTCCAGATGGATCTCCATGTTGCCGGTGCCCTTGAACTCCTCGAAGATCACGTCGTCCATGCGGCTGCCGGTGTCGATGAGCGCGGTGGCGACGATGGTCAGCGAGCCGCCCTCTTCGATGTTGCGGGCGGCGCCGAAGAAGCGCTTGGGCCGCTGCAGGGCGTTCGAGTCCACGCCGCCGGAGAGCACTTTGCCGGAAGGCGGGACGACGGTGTTGTAAGCCCGGGCCAGGCGGGTGATCGAATCGAGCAGGATCACCACGTCGCGCTTGTGCTCCACCAGGCGCTTGGCCTTCTCGATCACCATCTCGGCCACCTGGACGTGGCGCGAAGCCGGCTCGTCGAAGGTCGAGCTGATCACCTCGCCCTTTACGCTGCGCTGCATGTCGGTCACCTCCTCGGGCCGCTCGTCGATGAGCAGCACGATCAAGGTGATCTCGGGATGGTTGGTGGTGATCGAGTTGGCGATGGACTGCAGCAGCATCGTCTTGCCGGTACGCGGCGGCGCCACGATCAGGCCCCGCTGCCCCTTGCCGATCGGCGTCAGCATGTCCATCACCCGGCCCGAATAGTTGTCCTTGGTGGTTTCGAGCCGGATGCGCTCCATCGGGTAGAGCGGCGTCAAGTTGTCGAAGAAGATCTTGTTGCGCGCCTCTTCCGGCGGCTCGAAGTTGATCGCGTCCACCTTGATGAGGGCGAAGTAGCGCTCGCCCTCCTTGGGCGGACGGATCTGGCCGGAGATGGTGTCGCCGGTGCGGAGATCGAAGCGCCGGATCTGGGAGGGCGAGACGTAGACGTCATCGGGGCCGGGCAGGTAGTTGTACTCCGGCGCCCGCAAGAAGCCGAAACCGTCCGGCAGACACTCCAGAACGCCTTCGGAGAAGATGAGACCGCTCTTTTCGGCCTGCGTTTGCAGGATCTTGAAGATCAGCTCCTGCTTGCGCATACCGGCGGCGCCCTGAACGCCGAGTTCCTTGGCGATCTGGTTGAGCTTCTGGATGCTCATCTCCTTCAGAGCGCCCAGATCGAGGGTGGCGCCGTTGCGGTTGCGGCGCTTTCGGCCGGCCTTCCCGGCCGTTTCTCGATTCTCTCTGGGAGGACGGGGCTGCCTGGCCTGGGTATCTTTGCCTTCCTTCTCTTTCTCTTTCTCACCGGCCGGCTTCTCGGCCGCCGATGGCGCCTCGGCCGCCTGGGTCTCCCCGCCGGCGGGCGCTTCTTCGTCCACAGGCTTCGTTTCGGCGGTCTCGTTCTTCACCGCCGCTTTGTTCTCTTCGGTCACCGGGACCTCCATGCTTCTTTCTGGATCTCGCGTATTGCTTGCCAAAGCTGTTTCACTCCTTGGCCGGTCACAGCCGAGAACAGAACGGGCTCGGCTCCTTCCGGCAGATGCCGGCGAAGCGCCGCTTCAGCCCGGCTGTGTTCCCGGCGCGTCCGCAGCTTGTCGAACTTGGTACCGACGACCAGGTACCGCCGCCGGTGGAACTCCAGCCACCGCTTGAGCTCCAGATCCCTTTCCATCCACCCTCGCCGGGCATCGAGCAGCAGAAAGGACAGACGGAGCGTCTTTCTGCCCAACAAGTACGCTTCGACCAACCGCTTCCAACTGCGCTGCTCCTCGAACGGCACCGAGGCGTAACCATAGCCGGGCAGATCGACGAAATAGAGCCGCCCATCGACACGATAGAAGTTCACCACCCGGGTGCAGCCCGGCGTCGAACTGGTCCGGGCGAGGTTCCGCTCTCGAAGCAGGCAGTTGAGCAGTGTCGATTTGCCCACGTTGCTGCGTCCCAGGAACGCAACTTCGGGAATCTCCTCGCGTGGGAACTGCTCCGGATGGACTGCACTTATTATAAACTCTGCACTCATAGCAAGCCACAGCCGGCAGCCCGTCTCGGTCAGCCGGGCGCCTGCCGGGCCCGGGATGGCGACGCCTCGAAAGATCTTCTAGTGCATCACCTTCTCTTCGCTCTTTTCCCGGCTCAGCATCTCGGCGAGGGTGGGCGCCGGCAACGGTTTGACCTCGATCTCCCGCTCCAGGGCGACCTTCAGCACCTCGTCCATCGACTCCACGAAGTGCAGCTTCATCTCCTCGCGGACGTTTTCCGGAATGTCGGGCAAATCCTTCTCGTTGTCCTTCGGCAACACCACTTCGCGGATCCCCACCCGGTGCGCCGCCAGCAGCTTTTCTTTCAGCCCCCCGATCGGCAAGACTTTGCCGCGGAGCGTGATCTCGCCGGTCATGGCCACGTCGCAGCGGGCCGGGATCTGCGTAAGGGCGCTGACGATCGCCGTCGCGATGGTGATCCCCGCCGACGGTCCGTCCTTCGGAATCGCGCCTTCGGGGACGTGCACGTGGATATCCAGGCGCCGGTAGAAATCCCGCGGCAGGCCCAGCGTGTGGGCCCGCGAACGGACGTAGCTCATCGCCGCCTGGGCCGATTCCTGCATCACGTCGCCGAGTTTGCCCGTGGTGGTCAGCTTGCCGCGGCCCTCCATGATGGTCACCTCGGTGGTGAGAATCTGTCCTCCCACCTCAGTCCATGCCAGGCCCGTCACGGCGCCGATCTCATTCTTCTTCTCGGCCTCCAGATCGCGGAACTTCGGGGGCCCCAGCAGCTCTTCGACTTTCTTGGCCGTCACCGACATCTTCGGCGGCTTCCTCTTCGCCCCGCTGCCGCGCGCTTCGACCACCCGGCGGGCGATTTTCCGGCAGACGTTGCCGATTTCGCGCTCCAGGTTCCGCACGCCCGCCTCGCGCGTATACCGCTGAATCAGGGTGCGCAATCCCTCGTCGGTGAACTCGATGTCCTTGGCCGTGAGCCCGGTCTCTTTCATCTGCTTGGGCACCAGGAACCGCTTGGCGATCTCCATCTTCTCCATCTCGGTGTAGCCGGACAGACGGATCACCTCCATGCGGTCCTGCAGCGCCGGCGGAATCGTATGCAGCACGTTCGCCGTGGCGATGAAGAAAACTTCGCTCAAATCGTATTCGACGTCGAGGTAGTGATCCATGAACATATGGTTCTGTTCCGGATCCAGCACCTCGAGCAGCGCCGCCGAAGGGTCGCCGCGGAAGTCGGTGGACATCTTGTCCACCTCATCGAGCATGAAGACCGGGTTGCGCGTGCCGGCCTTCTTCATCATCTGGATGATCTGGCCCGGCAGCGCGCCGATGTAAGTCCGGCGGTGGCCGCGGATCTCGGCTTCGTCGCGGACGCCGCCCAGCGAGAGCCGCACGAACTTGCGCCCGGTCGCCCGGGCGATGGACATCCCCAGCGAGGTCTTGCCGACGCCGGGGGGGCCCACGAAGCACAGAATCGACCCCCGAGGGTTCTTCACCAGCCGGCGCACAGCGAGGAACTCCAGGATGCGCTCCTTGATCTTCTCCAGCCCATAGTGGTCCTCTTCGAGGACCTTCTTGGCGTACTTGAGGTCGCGGATCTCCCGGGTCCGTTTCTTCCAGGGCACCGCCAGGAGCCAATCCAGATAGTTCCGGCTCACGGTGGACTCAGCCGACATGGGAGGCATGGCTTCGAGCCGTTTGAGTTCCGCCAAGGCTTTGTCCCGGGCCTCTTTGGTCATGCCGGCGGCTTCGATGCGCTTCTTCAGCTCGTCGAACTCGTTCTTCTCGCCCCGCCCCAGCTCTTTCTGGATCGCCTTGATTTTCTCGTTGAGGTAATACTCTTTTTGCGCCCGCTCCATCTGCCGCTTTACCCGGCCCTGGATGGTGCGGTCCACGTTCAGCTTCTCGATCTCGATATCGAGCATCTCGGCGACCCGGGTCAGGCGGTCGATGGGATCGAAGATCTCCAGCAGTTCCTGTTTTTCTTCGACCGTGAGCTGGAGGTTCGCCCCCACCGTATCGGCCAGCCGCCCGGGATCGTCCACCCGGATCGCGGAGACCATCGTCTCGTAGTTGAGGTTCTGGCTGAGCTTGACGTACTGCTCGAACAGGCTCGTGACCCGGCTCAGCAAGGCGTCCAACTGCGGTCCCGTCTCCACCCGGTACCGGAAGGACCGGACGATGGCCTGAAAGAAGCCCTCGTCTTCGGTCACTGAGATGACCTTGCCCCGCTCGACGCCCTCCACGAGCACCTTGATGTTGCCGTCCGGCAGCCGAAGACTCTGGACGATGTTCGCGATCGTGCCGACGGTGTAGATCTCGTCCGGCCGGGGCTCGTCCACCGAGGCGTCGTGCTGGGTGGCCAGAAAGATCTTCTTGTCACCGGCCAGCGCCTGCTCGAGCGCGCGCACGCTCGACTCCCGGCCCACGACGAACGGGGTCATCATGTGGGGGAAGATGACGACGTCGCGGATGGGCATCATCGGCAGACGCCGCGTTTCGGATTTTTCCTTGGAGGTCAGCATCGTCGTCGTAGTCGAAACTTTCGCCGTTGGCGGGGCCGGTTGTCTCGCGAGGCAAGGACCGCCGGCACGGGGCTATGCCGCCCCTCTGCCGGAGCCCCCGACCACCCTTCCGTCGCAGTGCGCGGCCCCTCCGGACCGGACAAACACGGGACGCAGCCGGGCGCCGGGGATCAGCCGGCTTTCTCGAGCAGCGCCAGATTGATCTTCCGGTTGACGACCATCTCCTTCGTCACAATGAACTCACGAGTCTTCTTGTATGACGGGAGATAGTACATCAAATCCAGCATCAGCTCCTCGAGAATCGTGCGCAACCCCCGCGCCCCCACCTTGCGCTCCATCGCCATTTCGGCGATGGCCTCGAGGGCATCCTCGCTAAACTTCAGTCTAACATTTTCGAACTCAAACAGGCGCTGGTACTGTTTGATGATAGCGTTCTTGGGCTTCGTGAGGATCTGGATCAACGCCGGTTTGTCGAGGTCCTCCAGCACGGCCACCACCGGCAGACGGCCGACGAACTCCGGAATGAATCCCGCTTTGATCAGATCGACCGGCTGGACCTGCTCCAGAATGTTCACGTCGCGCCGGCCGCTCACTCCCCGGCGCCCGTCCCGCTGCTCGGTCTCGCTGGCAAAACCCATCGTCGAACGTCCGATCCTCCGGCCGATGATCTTCTCCAGTCCGACGAACGCCCCGCCGCAGATGAACAGGATATTCGAGGTGTCGACCGGGGTGAACTCCTGGTGGGGGTGCTTACGGCCGCCTTGCGGCGGCACGTTGGCGATCGTGCCTTCCAGAATCTTCAGCAATGCCTGCTGGACGCCCTCGCCCGAAACGTCGCGGGTGATGGAAGGGTTTTCGTCTTTGCGGCCGATCTTGTCGATCTCGTCGATGTAGATGATCCCCTGCTGGCAGCGTTGCACGTCCCAGTCGGCGTTCTGCAGCAGCCGCAGGATGATGTTCTCGACGTCCTCGCCGACGTAGCCGGCCTCGGTGAGCGTCGTCGCGTCCACGATGGCGAAGGGTACGTCGAGGAAGCGGGCCAGCGTCTGGGCCAACAGCGTCTTGCCGGTGCCGGTGGGCCCGATCAGCAGGATGTTGCTCTTGCCCAGCTCCACCTCCGACGTCCGCTGCCGGTTCATCTGGATCCGCTTGTAATGGTTGTAGACGGCGACAGCGAGCCTCTTCTTGACGGCATCCTGCCCGATCACGTACTGGTCCAGGTAGTCCTTGATCTCCAGCGGCCTCGGGAGTTTCACCAAACCGCTCGGGTGATCCCGGCGATCGTCCTCGAGGATCGAGTTGCACACCGCGATGCATTCATCGCAGATGTAGACTCGCGGGTAATCACTGGGAGAGGAGATCAGCTTTCCTACGACGTCCTGGGTCTTGTGACAGAAGGAACATCGTGGCGTGTCGTCGGATCCGGTGCGTCTCAAGAGTGGCCCCCCGACCGCATGACGTAGCTCACACCTTCATTATCGCCGGTTTCTCCAAACACGGCAATCCCACCGGCGGCGCTTTGGGGGAACCGCTCCTTTCTGCCCTACGGAACTCTCGCCAGGAGCGCCGTCAATTTCCGGCAAGGGTCGACGCCGGCCTTGCGGGTGACGAAGCCCGTCACCGTCTTTCCCCGGCGCGCCACGCACATCCGGCCCAGGAAACGGTCGGCGCCTACTACGGCCTCCTCGCCGAGATCGGCGTCCGCTGCCCGGCGCAGCCTTCGCCGCAGCCGGCAGATCACCTCGGCCGCCGCTTGGGCGTCGGCCTCGTGCACCACGAAGGCCCGTCCGTCCCCATACCGGGCAAGCCAGCCCCGCTCGAGCATCCGCAGTCCCAGGACGCTCTGCGGAACCAGCCGTACCGAACCCTCCTCGAGACCCTCGGGCGGGAACCAGCCGAGGGCCGGCGGCGGCTCGGTCGTGCCGGGCACCTTCGGCTCCAGCGCCTCGGCAAAAGCCGCCAGCGTCTCTTCCATATCCCGGTTCGCGGCGATCTCGACGTAGTACCGGCCTTTGGCGAACGCCGCCTTCCGCGGCATCACCTGCCCGATCATCCCGATCTTGCGCGCCGGAAACCGGGGATGGCGGTTGGAGGCGAAGATGCCGTAGGCCATCTCCGGCGACTCCATCTCGGAGATGTCGATCACCACCTGGCGGTCGCCTTTTTCACAGGTGACGCCGGTCATCTTCCGGAAGCCGTAGATCAGGTAGCTCTCGGCGTTGCCGTCCATGTAGTCGAACAGGTTGTCGGGTACGAAGGTGCGCAGCTCGCCCTTCCGGCTCCAGCCGGGCACGATGGAGCAGTCCGGAGTCACGCCGGCGCCGAACGCCGGCCAAAGCGCCAGCGCCGCCGCCATTGCCAAACGTCTCATGCAAACAGCTCCTGCGCCCGCATCAGCCGCTCGACCACGCGCACGCCGTGGGGGCAATCGATGGCGCACTCGGCGCAGTCCGCGCACCGCACCGCACGCACCTCGGCCGGTAATTCCAGGAAGTTTTCCCGGGCGAGCTGGAACTGGCCGTAGCCCTCGGCGTAGGAGAGGTGCCGCAGGATGTCGGAAACGGGAAGTCCTCTCGGGCACCGGCCCTCGCAAGCCCCGCACGTCCGGCAATAGAGCGGCCGGATGTAGTCGAGGTGTTCGGCGAGCAGCTTCCGGTCCTCTTCGGACAACGGGGCCGACATCGCTCCCAGGTTCTCTTCGAGCTGCTCCATGTCAGTGATGCTCGGAATGGCGCTGTCCACGTTCTTGTCGGCCAAGACCCACTTGAGCGCCGCCACCATCGTGCCGTCCTTGTGGAACTTCTTGTACAGCGGATGCCCGGGCCGGATCTTGCGGAACCCGCCGGCCATCACTTTCATGGCCACGATGCCCGTGCCCTTGCCGCGGGCCTCGGCGATGGCGGCTTTGAGCTCCGGGTCCATCGTGAAGTTGTACTTCACCAGGATCACGTCCATGTGCGGCTTGCCGGCGCACGCCCGCAGCAGCGCCTTCATTCCGTTATGGGTGCTGAAGCCGGTGAAGCGCACCTTGCCGTCCTTCTTGGCCTTTTCGAGCACCTCGAGCAAGTCGTCGGTGATGTCCGAGGTGCGCCGGCGCCCGTGCAGGTACCAGATGTCGATGTAGTCGGTGTCCAGCTCCCGAAGACTCGTCTCGAGATCGGCCATCGCCTTCTTCGGTTCGTGGGCCCCGGTCTTGGTGGAGATCAGCACCTCCTTGCGGCGGCTCTTCAGCGCCCGGCCCACCAGCCGCTCGTTGTTGCCGCCCTGATAGCTGCGGGCCGTGTCGAACAGGTTGACGCCGATCTCGGCGGCCGCCTCGATCACTGCGGCGTCGGAAGTGACCAGGCAACCGAATCCGACTTCGGTTACTTTCACTCCGGTTTGGCCCAGCTCGCGGTAGCGTAACTGCGGCTCCTCGCCCTTGGCCGGCTCTAAGACGCCGGACGTCAGGACGCTCCGGGATCCGGTCGAGGCCGCCGCCGGCCACGCGAGACCTGCAGCCAAGAAACTTCGTCTCGACGACCTGCTTTTCATGGGAACCTCCTAATGTGTACAGTATCATCAGGTCTTGAGGTCTCGAACAGGAAAGTCGCTATGAACTGCATCACCCGCCGGGATTGTCTTCGGCTCGCTTTCGGTGCGGCCGCCGCCGGGCGGATGCTTTCCGCACCGGTTCCGGACACCACGTACAAGAATCGCTCCACCGTCGCTCTCATCCACGGGGAAGACCGGCGCCGGAACGTTTATGAAGCGTTGAAGGCGATTGAGCGCCAGATCGCCCCGGCGATCCGGCGCAAGGAGCGCGTGATCGTCAAACCCAACGACGTCTCGACGCGGAACCCGCTGGCCGTCACCCACGCCGACGCGCTGCGTGGCATCCTGGACTTCCTCGAGCCGTTCGGCAAGCCGGTGGTCATCGCCGAGTCCTCGGCCGGAAACACGTACGAAGCCTACGAAGCGTTCGGCTACACCGCCCTGCCGAACGAGTACAAGAAGCTCCGCCTCGAGCTCGTCGACCTCAACGACGAAGGTCTCTACGAGGTAATCCACATCCTCGACGGCGACCTGCATCCGGCGCCCGTCCGCTTGGCGAAACGCCTCCTCGACCCGGACGCTTTCATCCTTTGTTCGGCGGTGTTGAAGACCCACAACACGGTGGTCGCCACGCTCTCGGTGAAGAACATGACGCTGGGCGCGCCGCTGCGCTCCGGCCCGAAGGAATCGAAGCGCTGGAACGACAAGCGGCACTATCATGGCGGCGTTCGCCAGACCCACTTCGACATGTACCTCACGGCCCAGCGGATGATCCGGCACTGGGGAGCGGCGGTCATCGACGGCTACGAGGGCATGGAAGGCAACGGCCCTTCGTCGGGAACGCCCGTGGCGTCGCACATCGCCATCGCCTCGGCCGACTACATCGCCGCCGACCGCGTCGGCATCGAGGCGATGGGAATCAATCCAGAATGGATCGGCTACCTCATCTACTGTTACCGCTCCGGCCTCGGCCAGTACGATCTGGCGAAGATCGACATCGCCGGCGAGCCGATCGAGCGCGTGAAGAGAAAGTACTTGCTGCACCGCGACATCGAGCGGCAGCTCCAGTGGATGGGCCCGATGGAAGAGCTGCCCCCGAAGCTCGGCTGAGCGCTTCCGGCCGCGCGCGTCTCGGCTAGAATCGTGACATGTTCACGCGCGTAACGGTCGCTGTATGGATCCTCACGGCTTCGCTGGCCGGGGCCGAACTGCGTTTCGCCGATCTCGGCGACCTGAAGCTCGAAAGCGGCCAGGTAATCCGCGATTGCCGCATCGGCTACCGCCTTCACGGCAGGCTCAACGCCGACAAGTCGAATGCCGTGCTCTGGCCCACCTGGTTCGGCGGCGCCACGGAAGACCTCGAGGACCTCATCGGCCCCGGCAAGCTGATCGACGACACCAAGTACTTCGTCATCACCGTCGATGCCCTGGGCAACGGCGTCTCCTCATCGCCGTCGAACAGCCGGGCGCAGCCGGGCGCCCGGTTCCCGCGTTTTTCCATCGGCGACATGGTCCGCTCCCAGCACCGCTTGTTGACCGAGGTGCTCGGGCTGAAGAAGCTCCACGCGGTGATGGGCATCTCGATGGGCGGCATGCAGACCTTCGAGTGGATCGTGGCTTACCCGGATTTCATGGACAAGGCGGTGCCCATGGTCGGCACGCCGCGGCAGACAACGATGGACTTGCTGCTGTGGGGCGCCGAGCTGGGCATCATCGAGCAGGCTCAACGCTGCCACTGCAGCTTCCCGGAGGCCATGAAGAACGTGGGCCGCATCCACACGTTCGCCCTCACCACTCCGGACAACCGCGTGCGGGAAACCCCGCGCGAGGAGTTCGGCGAGGAGATCGGCAGGCAACTGGAGGACTACGCGAAGCGGAACCCCTACGACTGGGCCTCGCAACTGCGCGCCATGATGGATCTCGACGTCTCCCGGCGCTTCGGCGGCTCGATGGAGAAGGCCGCCGCGGCGGTAAAGGCGGAGGTCTTCGTGGTCGTCGCCCGCCGGGATCACATGGTGAACCCCCACCCGGCGCTGCGCTTCGCCCGGCTCCTGGGCGCCGATACGCTGATCCTGGGCAGCGACTGCGGCCATATCTCCACCGGCTGCGAGGCACGGAAACTGAACCCCGCCGTCGCCGCGTTCCTGGGCGAGTAGCTGTGCCCCAGACGGCCTCTGCAGGCCGCGCCCGGCGGGAAAATCGAAAGTGATATGGTTGGAGCATGGGGACGGGGAACGCGCTGCCTATCCTGGGGCAAGCCGGGGATGTGAGTTACGATTCGTGGCGCGCCGGCGTGCCGCGCATCACTTCGCTGCTGATCAAGCCGGTCTCGGCCGTCTGCAACCTGGATTGCTCTTACTGTTTCTATCTCGACCGCGAAGCGGATCCGTACAAGACGCTGCCGGACCGCCGCATGAGCGAGGAGACGCTCGAGCGCCTGGTGGATACCTACCTTTTCTACTCGTACCCGAACGCCGTCTTCGCCTTCCAGGGCGGCGAGCCGACGCTCGCCGGGCTGAAGTTCTTCGAGAAGCTGGTCGAGCTGCAGCAGCGCTGCGGCCGCAACGGCCAGGCCGTCAGCAACGCGCTGCAGACCAACGCCACCCTGATCGACGAGGGCTGGTGCGATCTGTTCCGGGACTACAACTGGCTGCTCGGGGTCTCCCTCGACGGCCCTGAGGAGATCCACGACCGCTACCGCTTCAACAAGGCCGGCCGGGGCACCTG
Organism: Solibacteraceae bacterium; assembly: GCA_026984795.1. GTDB lineage: Bacteria > Acidobacteriota > Terriglobia > Bryobacterales > Bryobacteraceae > JALSRK01. Next base: position 113,090 of record JALSRK010000055.1, read on the forward strand.
GAAGCAGGTGATCCGGGGCGTGGAGATCCTGCAGAAACACGACGTCGAGTTCAACATCCTCTGCGTGCTCAGCCAGGCGAACGTCGAGAAGCCGCGGGAGCTGTACCGCTTCTTCAAGAGCCTCGGCGTAGACAACGTCCAGTACATTCCGCTCTCGGAGTTCCACCCCGACGGGACGCCCATGCCCTTCACCATCACGCCGGAGCAGTACGGCCGCTTCCTGTGCGAGATCTTCGAGCTATGGTGGCCCGAGCGGCGTAAGATCCGCATCCGCTTCTTCGACAACCTGGCCGAGGCGCTGGCCGGCATGAAGCCGGGCAGTTGCACGATGCACGAGACCTGCGACAGCTACGTGGTCGTCGAATACAACGGCGACGTCTACCCGTGCGACTTCTTCGTCGAGAAGGGCTGGAAGCTGGGCAACATCAACCTGGATTCCTGGCCGGAGATCGCCCGGCGCAAGCGGCGCTACGAGTTCTCGCTGAACAAGACGATCGTCCACGAGGAGTGCAGCCGGTGCGAGTGGCTCACGATCTGCAAGCGGGGCTGCCCGAAGTTCCGCCACGCGCCCGGCCGGAACTTCTCCGATCTCGACTACTTCTGCCGGTCCTACAAGATGATCTATGCCAAGGCTGTGGGGCCGCTGAAGAAAGAGGTCGAGAAGCTGCTGGCCCGCGAGCAGGCCTTCGCCGGGGCGATGCAGGGCAGCCCTTACTGAGACGCCGGGCAGGGTGAAGAACGGGGCGGATGCTGACGCGCAGACAGTTCTCCCGCAGGCTCGCCGGCGCCGGATTCGCTGTCGCCTCAGGCTGCGGAAGGCCGAACGCGGCGCCGGGCACGGATCCCCGGCTTCCCGCGCGCGGCCCGGAGTTCCAGCGCGGCGTCAACTTCACCGCCGAATGGCCGGACGTCTACCGCAGCCGCCGCGCCTACCGGATTCTGGAACGTCTTCCGGACTACGGCGTCGATTCCGTCGCCCTCGTCCCCTACGGTTTCTGCCGCCACAACGACCCGGAGATCCGCTTCGGCGGCCGCCGCGTCTGGGAGCGGGACGCCGACATCGAGCGCCTCGCCGGCCACGCCCACCGCCTCGGCATGCGGGTCTTCCTCAAACCGCAGTTGTGGGTGCCGCGGGGCTTTCCCGGCAACATTTACTTCGAGAGTGAGCGCGACCGCGAGACCTGGTTCCGCGGCTACGACGCTTTCCTGCGCCACTATGCCGCCCTTGCCCAGCGCATCCGGGCCGATCTGTTCTGCGTGGGCGTCGAGTACAGCCGCATGGTGCGTTATGAAGATGTGTGGCGGAAGCTGATCGCCATCGCCCGCGAAATCTACTCCGGACCCCTCATCTACGCCGCCAACTGGGGCGAGGAGTTCGAGACCCTCGCCTTCTGGGACGCCCTGGACTACATCGGCCTGAACAACTACTATCCGCTGCCCGACGACCTGGACCTGACGGGCATCGTGGCCATCGTCCGGAAGGTCCACGAGACGTGGCGCCGCCCGGTCATCTTCCCTGAAGCCGGCTACGCCAGCCTGGTCCACCCCCAGCGGGAGCCGTGGGCCGAAGATCCCCGGGAGATCTCGCTCGAGGACCAGGCCCGCTGCTACGAAGCCTTCCTGGCGGCTTTCTATCCGCAGCCCTGGTGCCACGGGATCTACTGGTGGAAGGTCGGCACCAACGGCTTCGGCGGGCCGCGGGACGGCTCGCACACGCCGTGGGGCAAGCCGGCCATGGCGGTGGTCGCCCGGTGGTACCGTCGCAGGCGGCGGAGGAGTTGAAGATCCGCGCGGCCCGGCCGTTCCCCTACCGGTACATGTATTCCCGGCCCAGACGCCGCGCCCGGCCCAGCCCGCGTTTGGCCAGCAGCATCTGATAGACGGCGGTGTCACCCCGTTCGAAGTTCACTGCCGAGCCTGCCAGATAGAGCAGCCACGTTCGCCAGGTCTCCCCACCCGCCAGTTGGATGCATCTCTCGCGATTCCGCTCGAGCCGCCGGACCCACGCCCGGCAGGTCAGCGCGTAGTGCGGCCGCAGGTTCTCGACATCCAGGACCTCGAATCCGGCTTCCTCCGCCTGCCGGATGAGCGATCCCAGCCGGGGCAGCTCCCCGCCGGGGAAGACGCGGCGCTGCAGGAACAGCGTCTGGGCGTCGTCGGCGACGCCCTCGGGCCGCATGATCCCGTGGTTCAGGAAAAGGCCTCCGTCGGTGAGCAGCTCCTTTACCTTGGTGAAGTAGCCGGGCATCCGCCGGCGTCCCACGTGCTCGAACATGCCCACCGACGCGATCTTGTCGAAGCGCCCGTCCACGTCGCGGTAGTCCTTGTCGAGAATCGCCACCCGGTCCGCCAACCCTTGCCTGGAGGCGAGCGCCGCGGCGTACTCGTACTGCCGCCGGCTCAAGGTGCAGCCGACGGCCCGCGCGCCGTAGCTCTGGGCCGCGTGCAAGACCAGGGCGCCCCAGCCGCAACCGATGTCCAGGAACCGCTCGCCCGGCTGGATGGCCAGCTTCCGGCAGATCAGATCGAGCTTCTCTTCCTGCGCCCGGTCCAGGTCCCAGCCGGGATCAAGGAAGTAGGCGCACGAGTAGACCAGCCGGGAGTCGAGGAACTGCCGGTAGAACTCGTTCGAGCGGTCATAGTGGAAGCGGATGTTCCACTCGGCCCGGGAACGGCTTTGCAACAGCGACTCCAGCCGGTGCGGCGCGAACCGGGCCCAGGCGGCATACACCCGGCCGCGCCACGTGTGGTCTTCCCGGGCCAGTTTGAAGCGCACGGCGGCCACCATGTCCCCGCGGACTTCGAATTCTCCCTTGACGAAAGCCAGGGCCGCCGAGTAGGCGTCGGCCTGCTCCAGCCATCGCCATTGCGCCCGGTCGCGCACCAGCAGCGTGAACGCCGGCGGGCCTTCCCCATAGGTTTCCGCGCCGCCGCTGCGGAACTCCACCCGGTATGCCAACGTGCGCCCCGGCCGCCACGTATACGCCTCGACGGCAGCCGGCCGGGGGCGGATCTCCATCCCGGTTCCGGCCTGCATCGTTCTCCGCACCTCCTAATTCCGATCTTATGGAGGAAGCCGGCAAATGTTACCTCTTTTCTCTTGACCCTGGAGCGTACTCCAGGGTTTAAGCTGAAATTGGATGCCGGGACTGACGATAGGGAAAGTCGCCGAGGCCGCCGGGGTGAAGATCGACACGCTGCGCTACTACGAGCGCCAGGGGATCATTCCGCCCCCGGCGCGAACCCATTCGAACTACCGGGTTTACTCGCCAGAGACCATCTCGCGGGTCCGCTTTGTCAAGCGCGCGCAAGCGCTGGGTTTCTCGTTGGAGGAGATCCGCGACCTGCTGAAGCTGCGGGCCGCTCAGGCTGGGCGATGCGAAGAGGTCCGGCGCCAGGCTGAGGACAAGATCCGGGAGCTGGATGAGAAGATCCGCTCCTTGGAGAGGATGAAGGGCGCTTTGCAGGAACTGGTGAAAGCGTGCTCGGGTTCGGGGCCGGTCATCGATTGTCCGATCATCGAGTCGCTGGATTCTTGATTCACAGAGGGGCGTCATGGAAAAAGACAAACCAATCACAATCGCTTCAATTCTCACCGCCGGGCTGGCTTCCATTTGCTGCATCGGCCCGATCGCCGCCGCCGCCGTGGGCGTAAGCGCCTTCGGGGCCGCCGCGGTGCTGGAGCAGTGGCGGCCGTACCTGTTGGCTCTCACCGCACTGATGCTGGGCATCGCCTTCTACCGGGCTTACCGGCGTCCCAGCGGAGAACAGTGCGCGTGCAACCCGGCGGGCGCCTGGAACCGCAAGCGCATGGTCTGGATCGTCACGGCGATCGTGGTGCCGCTGGCCGCCTTCCCTTACTATTCGCAGTATGTCTGGGGGTTCGTAGCCGCTGCGGACAGTCCGGCGCTTGCGGCCACAGAGGGCGCTCAGCGGACCGCTACGCTCATCCTCGAGGTGGAGGGCATGACGTGCGAGGGCTGTGCCCGGGGCATCGAAACCAGGCTGGCGCGGGAACCCGGAGTCCTGGAAGCGAAGGTGGACTACCCCTCGAAAGCCGCCCGCATCCGGTATGTGCCGGGCGAGACGTCGCCGGAGCAGATCTCCGAGGTGATCCGGTCTCTGGGCTACGAACCGAAGCCGGCGCCCAAGAAGTCCAAAGAGGAGGACCGATGAAGGTCGAGCTTTACTATTTCGACGGCTGCCCCTCCTGGAAACAGGCCTTGGAGAACCTGCGGCGGGTCCTGGACGAGGAGGGGCTGGAGGCCGAGGTGAGCGTCATCCGGGTGGAATCCGAGGCCGACGCCGAGGCCAGGCGCTTCATCGGCTCGCCCACCATCCGGATCGACGGCGTGGATCTCGAGGGCCCGCAGGCCGACGAGAAGGGCTACGGCTTCGGCTGCCGCGTCTACGCCTACAACGGCCGCTACGCGCCGTTCCCCTCGGTGGAACAGATCCGCGCCGCCCTGGCCGGTCGCCGCTGAGCGCCCGGCTCTTCCGCCCCTTACGGCTGCTTCGGCATCACCCCATTGGTCCACCGGTCCGTCCGGAAGGGCGCCGCCGGCAACCCCGCGCCGTTGCGCAGCGTGTTCTCGGGATTGTCGTACCAGGCGTACCGCACGGCGACGGGGTTGCTGACTTCAGGGCTCGAAACCACGACCGTCTCGCCGTCGATCCGGGCCTCGGCCGGGTGGAAGATCCGGTCCGGCCCGGCGATGACGAAGCCCTTCAGCTTCCCGCCGGCGGCCTTCAACCCTCCCCCGGCGTGATCGAACCAGACCCGCAGCGCGCTGCCTTCCCGCGTGAGCTGGCGGAGGATGGGTCCCGAGTATTCGATGCCGCTCTTGCCGTAGACCGTCGCCAGCGCCCACAGGGCCAGCCGTTTGCCCACGTCCTGCTTGTTGCGGGGGTGGATGTCGGTAGGGTTGCCGATGTCGATGGTCACTGCCATGCCGGTGTTCCGCAGGTGCAGCGCTTCGGCCTGGGACTCTCGCAGCAGGGGCCAGTCCCGCGCCTCGCCGGCTTCGAAATTGGCCAGTTGGACGAAGCCGAAGGGGAAGTCTCCCTGGGCCCAGCGCGCCCGCCAGTCCTCGATCATCGTCCGGAACAGCCGCCGGTACAGAAAGGCCTCCTCGTTGCTCGAATTCGCCTCGCCCTGATACCAGATGGCGCCGCGGATGTTGAACGGCGTGAGCGGGGCGATCATCGCGTTGTAGAGCGACGCCGGGGCGTGCTGGTGCCCGGGACCGCGGGGAGCCCTGGGACGCCGGGGCGGCTGTTTGCCCTCGGCCTTGGCCTTTTCGGCCCGCCGTTTCCACTCCTCCAGCCGGCGCTTGTAGCGGAGCCGCTCGGACGGGTAGTTGGCGATCACCTCGTCCCAGCGCCGCAGGTACTCGTGCAGCGCCGGATCGGCCTTCAGCGCCTCCATGCTCGTCCACGCCTCGGCCGGCGTGCCGCCCCAGGAGGAGTGGATCACCGCCACCGGCACATTGAGCTCCCGGTGCAAGTAACGCCCGAAAAAATACCCCACTGCTGAAAAGCCGCGCACCGACTCCGGCGTACACGGCGCCCAGCCCCCTTCGACGTCGGCCAGCGGCGAGTCCGCGGTCTTCCGCTTGACCTGGAACAAGCGGAGGCGGGGGAATTTCGCCGCCGCGATCTCCTGACCGGCATGGCGAGCACGGGCTACCGGAAAGTACATGTTCGACTGCCCGGAAGCCACCCAGACCTCCCCCACGAGCACGTCGCGGACGACGATCCGGTTCTCCGCCCGGATCTCCATCTCGAAGGGGCCGCCCGCCGCTGTCGGCTTCAGGTAGACCTCCCAATGCCCGTCTACGCCCGCTGTGGCGCTCGCGCTCTGCCCGCGAAAGTTCACCGTCACCCGCTCGTTCGGCGAAGCGGTCCCCCAAACCCGAACCGGGATGCCCCGCTGGAGCACCATGTGGTCGGAGATGAGGGTCGGCAGCTTTACCGCCGCCGCCAGCGGAGAGGCGGCGGCAACCAGCAGGACAACGATCAGAGACAGAACAAGATTGCGCCTCGTCATAAGCGATCAATATGTCATACTCAGCGGTGAGCCGCCAAACGCCGCCGGGCGGCATCCGAAGCGTAGCCTATGCAGATCCACGTAGAGAAGCTCGATGAGAAGACCTTCCGGGTGGAGGTCGCCGGACCTCCTGCCACCACCCACACCGTCACTGTGGAGCCCGGCTACTACGAGAAGCTCACCGGCGGCTCCGTGCCGGTGGAGACGCTCATCGAGAAGTCCTTCGAGTTTCTGCTCGAGCGCGAGCCGAACACGAGCATCCTCAGGCGTTTCTCGCTCCCCGTCATCCAGAGCTACTTCCCGGAGTACGAATCCACCATCCGCCGCATGCTCGGCTGATTCGCGGCGTCAGTCCCCGATCTTCGGATAGAGCAGCCGCCCCTGCCGTTCGGTGCGGGCGCGGAACAGGTGCCCCTCGATGGAAGTGACGTAGAGCGTCTCGAGGTCCTCGTCGCCGAAGGTGCAGTTGGTGGGCTTGTAGCAGGGCACCGGGTGCTGCTCCAGGATCTCACCCGTGGGGCTGAAGACGTAGATCATCGGCCCGGGGCCGGAATCGGTAGACCCGGCGGTGGCGACGATGCAGCCTTCGGTGTCGAGCACCATGCCGTCGATGCCGCGGTGGGGGCCGAAGTCGTGCAGTACTTCGTAGTCGCCCAGCGTACCGTCGTCTTTGACCGGGTAGGCCCGCAGCTCGCGCTTTTCTTCAGGCAGGCGGCCGGACTGGGCCACGTAGAGCGTGCGGTGGTCCAGTGAGAACAGCAGCCCGTTTGGGCGGGTAGTGTCGAAGGTGACCCGCGTGATCGACCACGCGCCGTCGGGCTGCGGGTCAAGCCGGTAGACCGAGTCGTGGTCCAGCTCCTTGAGGTCCTGCGTCTTGCTCCACTCGCCGGCGGCCCCTTCGTACCAAGGGTCGGTGAACCAGATGCGGCCCTGGAGGTCGATGGCCAGGTCGTTGGGCAGGTTCAGCCGCTTGCCTTCGTAACGGTCCGCCAGCACGGTGACGCCGCCGTCCGGCTCGAAACGCACCACGCTGCGGCCGCCTCCGCAGCAGCCGTAGAGGCGCCCTTCGGGGTCGAACATCAGCCCGTTGGTGTAATTGGTGTTCTCGCGGTAGATCGTGCAGGCCCTCTTCGCCGGATCCCACCGCATGATCCGGCAGGCGTGGATCTGGGTGAACAACAATCCGCTGCCGTCCCACGCCGGCCCCTCGGACACGCCTCCGTAAGGCTCGACGAGCAACTCGAAATCCCAGCTCACGGTCTTCCTCCTCTCTCGCCTGGCGGTAAAGGTTCGCCTCGCCGTTGAAAGAGATAGGATACTCAGGTTATGAAGCTCGTCGCACTTGTTGCCGCCTTAGGGTTCCTGTTGTCACTGTCTTCCTGTTCCCAATCTGGCAGCCCTGACGTCGAACGGGCCCGGGAGAGCATCACCGCCGAGAGCCTGATGGCCCACATCCGCACGCTGGCTTCCGACGGGTTCGAAGGCCGGCTGCCGGGCACGGAAGGGGAGCGCCGGACAGTCGAATACCTGACCGAAAAGTTCAAAGCGTTGGGCCTCGAACCCGGCAATCCCGACGGAACGTACGTCCAGGAGGTACCGCTGGCCGGCTATGACTCGAAACCGCAGGCGAGGCTCACCGCCCGGGGCCGTCCCGTCCCCATGCGGTGGCGCGACGACTACGTGGCCGTCTCCCGGCGGCTGGCGCCGGAGGTCGAAGTGAACAACTCCGACGTCGTCTTCGTCGGCTACGGCGTCGTCGCTCCTGAGTACGGCTGGGACGACTACAAGGGCGTCGATGTCCGTGGCAAGACGATCGTGATGTTGATCAACGACCCGCCGGTCCCGGACCCGCAGGATCCTTCCAAGCTCGATGACAAGGTCTTCAAAGGCAAGGCGATGACCTACTACGGCCGCTGGACGTACAAATACGAGATCGCTTCGAAAAAAGGCGCCGCCGCGGCCATCATCGTCCACGAGACCGGGCCCGCCGGCTACCCTTGGGAAGTGGTCCGCAACGGCTGGAGCGGCGAGGCCTTCGATCTCGAGAGCCCCAACAAGAACATGGACCGCGTAGCCGTCGAGGGGTGGATCACCCTGGAGAAGGCCCGCGAGCTGTTCCGCGCCTGCGGCAAGGACTTCGACGAGCTCCAGAAGGCGGCCGTGAGCCGGGACTTCCGGCCCGTGGCGTTGCCGGCCAAGGCGAGCTTCAAGATCGAAAACGAGCTGCGCAACGTCCGCTCCCGCAACGTCATCGCCCGGCTGGACGGCCGCGACCCGGCCCACCGGGACGAGTACGTCATCTACACCGCCCACTGGGACCATCTGGGCAAAGACGACTCGCTCGAAGGGGACAAGATCTATAACGGCGCTTACGACAACGCCTCCGGTACCGCCGCGCTCCTCGAGATCGCCCGGGCCTTTACCAAACTCCAGCCGCCGCCCCGGCGCACGATCCTCTTCATGGCCGTTACCGCCGAGGAGCAAGGCCTGCTCGGGGCCCGCTATTACGCCGAGCACCCCCTCTACCCGCTCGAGAAGACCCTGGCCGACATCAACGTGGACGGCCTGAACCCGTGGGGCCTCACCAAAGACATCGAGGTCATCGGCTACGGCAACTCGACCCTCGACGACGTCGCCGAGGCCGTCGCCCGTTCCCGGGGCCGCACCATCGTCCCGGACACCTTCCCCGAAAAGGGCTTCTTCTACCGCGCCGACCACTTCGAATTCGCCAAACAGGGCGTTCCGGCCTTGTACACTCACGCGGGCGTCGAGTTCGTCGGCAAGCCCGAGGGCTGGGGTAAGAAGAAGAAGGAGCAGTTCATCGCCGAGGACTACCACAAGCCTTCCGACGAGATCAAACCGGACTGGGACCTCGCCGGGGCTGTCGAGGACGCCCGGTTCCTGTTCGAATGCGGCGTGGTGGTTTCGGAAGTCGATGAATGGCCCGCGTGGAAAGAGGGCGCCGAGTTCAAGGCCAAGCGCGAGGCGATGCTCGGCAAGAAGTAGGCCATGAGGCGCCGCCGCTTCCTGGAAACGCTCGTGGCCTCCGCCGGCGGTCTCGGCGTCTCCCGAGCGGCCAGGCGGCATCCCAACATCTTGCTGATGATCGCCGGCGGCTGGCGCGGGCAGGCCTGGCCGGCGGATGAGGAGATCATCAGAGCCCCGCACCTGGCCCGGCTGGCCGCCCAGGGGGCTTGGTTTCCCCGCGCATACACGGCCAACCCGGAACCGGGGCCGGGACGCGCCGCCGTCCTGACCGGCCGCTATCCCCAGGCCTGTGGGGTGCTCCGCGACGGCGACCGCATGGCCCCGGGCGCCGTCACCCTTGCCGAGATCCTTGGCGAGGCCGGTTATGAAACGGGATTCATCGGTCACTGGCGGCTGGACGGCCGCGCTACGCCCGGTTTCGTCCCCCCGGGGCCGCGCCGGCAGGGCTTCTCGTATTGGGCGGCGGCCAACCGGGTCCGCCGGCCTTACGATGCACCGTATTTCCTCGACAAACCGGAGCCGCAAACGGCCACCGGCTTCGAACCGGAATTCCAGGCCCGCCTGGCCGCCGACTTCATCCGCCGGGAGCGCCACGATCCTTTCTTTCTGTGCGTCGCCTGGGGGCCGCCCGCCGGTTCCGGCCCTGCGCCTCCCCGTTTCCGGAAGCTCTACCACGAACGCCGCTTCCCTCTGCGCCTCAACGTCCCGGCGGAAGATGCCGGACGGGTCCGGGGCGCCCTCAGCGGATACTACGCCATGTGCTCGGCCGTGGACGCCTGCGCGGGCATCGTGCTCGACGCCGTCGATAGGCTCGAGTCGGGCCCCGAGACGATCACGGTTTTCACCTCGGATTGCGGCCAGATGCTCGGTTCGCACGGCCTCGACGGCCCCGGCGCCTTCTACGAAGAATCCGTGCGGGTGCCTCTCGTGATCCGTTTCCCGGCCAACGTGAAGGCCGGCGTGCGCTTCGGCCTGCCGGTTTCGACGGCGGACCTCGTCCCGACGGTGCTCGCGCTCGCCGGGCTGCCGGCGCCCCAGCGGCTTCCCGGCCGGAACCTCGCGCCTGTTTTCGGCGGCGGCGATATCGAAGGCCCCGAATCGGTATACTGCCAGGGACGTCTCGGCGCCCCCGGCGAGTGGCGGATGGTCGTCCGCGGGTTCGATAAGATCGTCGTGGACCGGGACTTGCGAGTCACGCATCTGTTCCACCTCGGCCGTGACCCGTATGAAATGGAGAATCTGGCCGAGGAGAAGGCCGCCCGGCGCACGCGGGACGAAATGCACGCCATTCTCCGTGACTGGATGCGGCGGGCGGCCGACAAGATACTTCCATCGGGGTTGAAGATTCGTGGGTGAGATTGTGTTGCGCCCGATCGGGCGCGTGGTTTCCCAATACCGCCGGCGCAAAGGAGTTCCCCGGCTCGGCGGGCCCGCCGCAGTGGAACTGTTCCCGGAGTTCGAACCCGGCCTCCACCGGCTGGAAAAGCATTCCCACCTGTGGGTGCTCGCCTGGCTCGACCAGGCTGAACGCAATATCCTGCAAGTCATCCCGCGGGGGATCCCCGAGCGGAGCGATGCCCATCTTCACGGCGTCTTCGCCGTGCGCTCGCCGGTGAGGCCCAACCCCATCGGCCTCACGCTCGGCCGCATCCTGCGCGTCGCCGGTCCCCGCATCGAGTTCGACCGCCTGGACTTCCTCGACGGCACCCCGGTAATCGACCTCAAGCCTTATTTCCTCTCCCGCGACGCGGTGTACGCCGCCCGGAATCAGCAGATCGGCAGGCCCGCCGATCGCCAGGCTCTTCGAGAATCCCTGCGGATGCAGGCGGTGAACTTTCACGGCGAAGACGGCCCGGAGCTCGAGCTGGCCGTGGATATCTACACCGATTTCCGCGCCGAGGTGCTCGACTACGTCGAGCCCGGGGACCTGCGTGTCACGGTCCCGCTGGGCCGCCCCGTCTTGATCGACGCCTTCATCGGCATGACGCGCTGTACGCCCGGCCGGGGAACCTTGCAGTTCGGCGCTTCAGCCGAAGTGGCTTTCGGCTACGAGGGCGGCGCGGCCTTGTACCGCTTGCTTCCGGCCCATGGATTCCGCCGGCTCGAGCCTTGAACCCGGATGCCCGGGCGGCGTCCTTCCGCCATGCCGCGACGATCTCAGAACGGTACTCAAGTACTAGGACGGAGAAACAAACTCTCAGTACTCCCCGGCGAGAGGAGCGCGAGCGGAGTTCGGCGCATGTCTTGTCAACCAGCGGCCCGCTAAGGCATAATAGCAGGCAGTCCAAGCTGCGGCGGAGGAATCAGTGTGACTAGAGCCTACCCGACGAGAGGGGTGAATTATTTCCTGATGATCGTCGCGCTCCTGACTCTGGGGGCGTACGGCGCACGGGCCGATTTCATCGATAACGGGGACTTCGAGGCTGTGGACAGCCGGATCGGAGCCACGAATTCGATGGCCCTGAACAATCTTTACTGGTGGACCGAGTGGTGGGATACTTACACGAGCCTGCCCAGTGAGACCGGCGTCGGCGACAGTTGGACCGAAGGGACGCTGGCCAACCGAATCGAGGTGCAGCGCCGGGCGGGCCACGGACTGGTCGTGGAGCTGGACACCCACGGCGCGACCGGGGCGAGCGAGATGTTCTGCTGCTATAACAGCTCCATGCAGCAGACATTCGAGATCGGTCCCGACGATCCGAACGTTTTCTGGCTCGCTTTCGATTACCGGAGCCGCTTGTCGGAGTGGCAGGACGCTTTCAACACTTCCGATGTGCCCGACCCCGGCCAAGGGCTGACCACCTTCGCCGTCGGCGTCTACCTGGACGGACAGCAGGTCATGGTGGTGGACAAGCCCACTCAGGAAGCCTGGCAGACGCAGATGTCTTCCGAGATCCAGCTGACAGCCGGCATGCACACTTTGGAATTCCGCGCCCTCGGCGCGGCCGACTCCTATGGAGGACTGTTGGACAACATCTCTCTGATCGCCATCCCTGAACCGGCATCGTTCGCCCTGGTCGGGGCTGGGTTGATTGGATTCTTCTTGCTGCGGCGCCGGCAGAGCGCCTAGCGCCTTCTACCGAGGAATCGAAGCAGTTTGTACGGCGGGTCGAACGGCCCGCCGTTTCCTTGTGTGGTTTCGGACGCTTCACCCTTCACCCCGACGCCGCGGTAGCCGGACCCCGAAAGGCGTGTTTGCCTGGCTGCCCGGCCGAGCTGCCCGGTGCGGTAAGTCGCGGCCCCGGCCGTGGCGTCCGGCCCTTTCCCCGCGGCCGTGAAGGGAACCCGCCTTCCCGGGCGTCTCCGGCAGGCGGGGGCCGGCGGTCCAAAGCTTTGGTACTCGTCGCGTTCCTTTACTAAAGATGGATTCCCGATCTGCCGATTACGTCGGTGGACTCGTGTGGTGTCGGCCCGTCCGCGCTCTGGGCTCGGGGCGCCTGCCGGACACCCATTGAAGAGGACGCAAGCCAATGAAAAGATTAGCCTTGCTCGCCGCCTTGGTTTCCCTCGTCGCCGCCGACCTCTGGGCCCAAGCGACGCCCCAAAAGGTCACGGTTTTCGCCTCGCACCCGCTGGCGAGATTCCGCGTGGACGGGACCGAGTACGTGGGATCGGCGGCGTTCTTCTGGGTGGAGAACTCCCGCCATGTCCTGGAGTTTCCGCGTGGCGATGATGGATATCAGTACTTGGGGGGCCAGAACCCCGCCGCCAACACGCGGTTCCGGTTCATCGGGTGGGCGGATCATTCCGGCGTAGCCGATCTGCCTGCGACCCCCATTCTTTCTCTCGTGGTCCATTCGCAAATGAACCTCATCGAGGTGCGGGTCCAGACCGAGCACCGTGTCCGGCTCAATTTCTGGCAGAATCAGGCGCCTCCCGTTGCCCCGGCGGACGCCGTCTGCGACCCGGCGGCGGCAAACGGCGCCGGCGTGGTGTTCGTCAACGATACTTGCTACTCACAGAACACCGCTCTCTGGTTTGAGGAGGGCGTCATCGAACTGGAGGCCCATCCGTATCCGGGCTTCGCTTTCCTGGGATGGATCTTGAATGGCGGTCCGCCCAATAGTTTCCTGCAAGAAGTGTTCGTCAATGGGGCGATGACCCTGTATGCCGTCTTTCGCCCCGGAAAACGAGTCAAGTTTCTGACCGACCCCATGGGGTTCGAGGTCCTCGTGGACCGCGCCCGTGTCAGGACCCCCACGGCGGATCCGTGCCCCTCCGAGGAGTTGCTGCCGCCGGGGCCGGCGCCTGGGGCCACACCAATGTGCCTCGCCGAGTTCGACTGGGTCCTCGGCTCGCGCCACGTCATCGGAGCGCCCACACCGCAGCTCGACGCCACCGGCGCGCCCTGGGTCTTCGACTCGTTCAGCAACGGGATGGGGAACCATTCCATTTACGAGGTCACCTCGACATCCGGCCGCGAGGTTCTGGTCGCCCACTTCGTCCGGGGCGCCCGGGTGAGCTTCGTCACCCAGCCCAGCGGCTTCAAACTGTCGATCGACGGCCGCGACAATTGGCTTTCCTACAACTTCGTCGTCGCACCGGGAAAGGTCTTCACCGTTTCGGCCCCGTCCGAGCAGGTGGATAGCGACGGAAGGAAGTGGGTCTTCGCCGGCTGGTCGAACGGCGGGGACCAGACCCAGGAGGTCACCATCCCGGAAGACGCCGTCGAACACGGCTACCGGCTGACCGCCCGTTACGAGCTGCTCAGTCAGCTCGTCGTGGACACCGCACCGCTCCATGTTCCGGTGGAGGTCGATGGAGCCACCTGCGAGACGCCCTGTGTCATCGACCGTCCCGACGGGACCGAGGTGACGGTGACGGCGCCCGCCCAGCACAGCATCAATCACGCGTTCCGCGTGGAGTTCCACTCCTGGGCCGACGGCGCGGAGCGGTCCCGCACGGTGACCGTTGGCGGGCAGGAGCCGATCCAACTCAAGGCCAACTACGTCAAGAAGTACCTGCTGGAGGCCAAGTCCGTCCCCGCCGACGGGGCTGACTTCACCCTGAAGCCGGTCTCCGAGGATGGCTTCTACCAGGACGGAACCGTGGTGCAGGTTACGGCTGACGCCAAGGAGGGCTACCGCTTCCGCCGCTGGGAAGGAGACCTCAGCGGAACTTACCCCGCCGGGCAACTGAAAATGGACGGGCCGCGCCGGGCCATCGCGATGCTCGACAAAGTGGAGGTTGCCCCGCCGGCCTGGGTCCAGAATGCCGCCGGCCCCACCCCGGAGGACGTGGTCGCTCCGGGCTCGATCATCTCGATCTACGGTTCGAAACTCGCCCCGCACCTGCAGATCGGTCCGACGAATCCACTGATGCAGACCCTGCTGGGGACCACGGTCATGGTGGACGGCCGTATCCTGGCCCTGCTGTTCGTCTCCCCGGAGCAGATCAATGCGGTGTTGCATCCGGATACACCGGAGGGCAAGCAGACCGTCGTCATCAGCCGCCCCGGCGAGCTGGACATCACCACCGAGATCGAGGTGCGCCGGAACGCGCCCGGGCTCTTCACCCGCGTGTTCGAGGATCGGCTCTTCGCCATGGCGTCGCATGAGGACGGCAGCCCGGTGACCCCGGACAGTCCCGCACGCCGGGGCGAGGTGGTGACGATCTATGGCACCGGCTTCGGCCCCTACGACAAGATCGCGCCTTACGGCTTCCCGCTGCCGGATTCCCCCGCGTTCTCCACCGTAGACCCGGTGGAGCTCTTCGCCGGCGACCAGCTTCTGGAGCCCCAGTTCGTCGGCGGCGCGCCGGGATTCGCCGGAACCGACATCCTCCGGCTGCCGATCGGCGACGACTTGCCCCAGGCCTCCACCGTCGAACTCAAAGTCCGCATCAACGGCCGGGAGAGTAATACGGTCTTGTTCCCCCTCGAATAGCGCCCTCCGAGGAACGGCCCGGCGGCCTGCGGGCTGCCGGGCTCTTTTTTTGCGCCGCTCAGGCGTCCGGCTTTCGCGTCAGGACGTAATAGAACGCGAACCGTCCGCCTTCCGGCTCCAGGTAGTCCTCGATCGCCCTGAGCAGCCCCGGCGGCAACTCCGGTGAGACCCATTTGCCGATCATCGTCTCTTCGTCGATCAGCCGGATCTCGTCGTGGAAGGCCGTGAAGTCGTCGAGCCGCAGGAATTCGCCGGTGAAGGACGGCTCCATCGAACCGGCCAGAATACCGAACCGGTAACGCCCTTCGAGCTTCGCGCGGCGCCTGGTGAAAGTCAGCTCGAACAGCAGCGGGTTCGCCCGGTTGAGCAAGCTCACATTCGGGCGTGTCAGGAACACGAGGCGCCCCTGCCAGGCCCCGGTTATCTCATCCGGCGCCGGCGGCCTCGCCCGTGGATGCCGAAAGATAGCATGGTGATCCTCCACCGACATCTTCTCGAAGGGATAATTGTGGCGCTCCATCACGAACGTGGCGACTTCGACGCCGTTGGGGAACTCGCCGACGTGCATCACGCCAATGGCCGAATCCTCGTCGATGATCTTGATCGTGTCGTAGACGGCCCGGTACGGGTGGTTCCGGTAGGTGAGCAGCAGCACTTCGTCCCCGGCCCGGAAGTACCGCCGCGCATCGTCCGGATAGGAGACCGTCCGCACCTCCGGGTCGCCGGGAATCGCCGCCAGCTCGTAGTTGACCACAAGCCCGGTCGCCACCCCGTTCTGCACCTTGTCGAAGCGCTTCCAGAACGAGCCGCCGGCGAAGGCCGCCACCGCTTTCCGGCCGTCGTCTCCCGCGGCTCCCAACCGTTCCAACCAGCCGAGCAGGCTGTCCCGGGCGAACGACCCTTTCCAAAAAGAGTCGCGGAAGATGCGCTTCTTGTCGAAATCGACCCGCACCGAGCGGGTGTTCACCAGTTCCTCGATGGGCCTGGTGGGCTGGTCCCGGAGAGTCGCCTGCAGCTCCGCCGTGGATCGCGTGGAGAAGAAGTCCGGCTCCTCGGCGCCCCGGAGCACCGCCGCCCGCACGTCTTCCGGCAGCGCGCCCGGCGCGGGCGCCAGCGGATCGTATTCGCCCAGAACGAACCGCGTGGTGAACGCCAGGAAACGCACCTGGGCCTGGAGCTTCAGCAGCGGATCGTCGGTGTTCGTCACCCGGAACGAGCCGAGGAAATCGGTCAGGTTGCGGACGGCGGAGAGGTCCTCGAAAGTGCGGAACTTCATCAGCGCCGTCCCCAGCTCCTCGTCGCCGCCGGGCCGAATCTCGTAGATGCGGCAGAACAGCGTCGTATAGTCTTCCAGGATCTCCCGCATGGCCCGGAGCCCGCCCGTCTCGTCCTTCTGCATGTACTTGGTTCCCGCGAGCCGGAAACGCCGCCCGTCCGGCGAGGAGAATTCCAGGTGGTAGCGCATCTCGGCTTCCCGGGTCTGCTCGTTCACGCGCAGGTAGTTGAAGTAGGAGCGCGCGGCATCGACGGGCATCGCCGAAGCGGCGCCGCCCGAAAACAGGTTCCATCGGATCTCGCCGTTGAGGCGCGCCTCGTGCGCCGCGCCGCTGAGGAATTCGTTGATGTCGTCGATCGTCATCCGCACCCGGAACTCGATCTGGGAAGCGTCGTCCGCCCGCATCTCCCACGCGGCTCCCTTTTCGAGCGGCTGGGACCAGCCAACCATCCTTTCGTCGAAGGTCATCGCCAGCCCGGCGGGCAGCTCCGTCTCGAAGAAAGGCGCCAGGAAGCGGTTGGGCGGGATCTCCTTCCGCTTTGTCCGGTGGAGCAGGTAGTACAAGCCCAGCCTCCTCGTTCCGCCGGCTCCGGGCTCGGGGTGCAGCAGCCCCAGCGAAGCCGCCGGGAACAGCGCGCCGGCGCCCGGCGGGACCGGCATCATGTACTTGCCGATCATCAGGTCGTCGTCCAGCTTGCGGATCTCGTCGTGGAACGGGGTGAAGTCGTGCAGCTCGAAGTGGTTGGCGACGAACCGCGGCGTCACCAGCCCTTCCATCAAACCGAGGAGCTGGTAGCGCGCTTCCAGCCGGCCGTCCGGCTTCGGGTCGAAATGCAGGTACGCCAGCGACGCCGCGTGGTTGGCGTTCGAGACCGCCTCCATGCGCCAGACCCCGGCCAGCTCCGGCACCTCCGGAACGGTGGAAGCCTGCCAGAGCCGCCGGTGGTCTTCCACCGTCATCTGTCCGTAGCCGTACGTTCGAGTCATGGGAAAGGTGAACAGCCGCGTCCCATGGGGGTAGACGCCGAAGTAGACCCGGCCGACCAGCAGGTTCTCGCTGATCACCTTGAAGACGTCGTAGTAGCCCTGCCAGGGCGGATCGTCATAGCGCAGTAAGATGTAGCGCCCCGGGTCCAGATCGCCGGTCCGCTTCTTGATCTCGATCTCTTCGAGCGTATTCCGGGCGTTGATCCGCCCGTCGGTGTCCGAAGTGACGCCCACCACGCGCCGCCGCTTCTTGAAGAACCGCTTCTTGAAACCGGTGAAGATGGCTGCCGACATCGTGTTGAGCACGTGGCCTTGGGGAAAGAAACCCTTCCAGTACTCGTCGTTGGTGATGGTGCGGGAGGCGGCGTCGATGGAACGGCGGCCGCTGTTCAGCATCGTTTCGATCGGTTGGGTCGGCGCCTGGCGGAACAGCTTGTCGAGCTGGAACTCCGGCCATTCGATCACCGTCCGGGGGTCGATCGAGGCGAAGCCGGCCGAGCGCCGCGGTTCCGGGAACCGGTCCCCGCCCTCGTGGCGCACGACGCGCTCCGCGATCCGCTCGGCCAGCGCCGAGATCGTCAGGAACGGATTCACCCCCAGCGCCGTCGGGATGATGGCCCCGTCGGCCACGTAAAGCCCCTCGTGTACCGAGCCGTCCCCCGAGAACACCCGCCCGTATTCGTCCACCGCGCCCTGCATGTAGTCCTCGCCCATCGGACAGCCGCCCAGGGGGTGGGCGGTGATCAGGTGTTGGATGTCGAACATCGACCACAGCGGATTCTCGATGAAGGAGGCCCCCTGGGCGCGGGCGTGGCGGCGCAACTCCTCGTTGATGCGGGCGAAGACGGGCTGTCCCCCGGCGTTCCGCCACACCACCCGGAGCCGCCCGTCACGCTCGAACCACGGGGCGTCGAACTCCATGAAGCCCCGGGCGTCGTCGAAGCCCATGCAGAGGTAGAGCATCGTGTGGTTCAGCGCGCCGTCGGCCTCGCCGCCCCCGAACGGGTTCAAGTCGCGGAGAATGCGTGTCCGCTCGGCGGCCTCGTCGCCGGCGTCGGTGTCCTGGCGCTGGAGGAAAGGAAAAGCCGCTTTGGCCGCCTCTACGTAAGCCGACGGGAAGGAAAGATCCTCGATGGCGAACCGCTCCTCGAGCCGCCGGCCGCGGTAGCGCAAGATGCTCACGATAGTCGGCCCCGGCGCCCGGGCAGTGCGTTGGCTTGCCGTGTTCGTTCCGAAGCCCAGCACGTTGGTCCGGTGGTCGCCGTTGTAGGCCAGGCCGAAGAAATCTCCGTTGCCCCCGAACGCGGTCCCGATGGCCGGAGAGAGTTTCAGGCCGCGCATCTGGCTCCGCATCAGGATCTCGGTGGAGTTGATCGACCCCGCGGCCAGGATGACGTTCCGGGCATCCAGCGTAAACTTCCGGTTGGAACGTTGGCTGGGATAGTGGCGCCCGTGGATCCGCCAACCGCCTCCGTCCAGTTTCTCGATCCACTCCACCTTCGTTTGCGTGAAGATGTCCGCCCCGGCGCGGAAGGCCATAGGCAGGTAGTTCATGTAGAGAGTGTTCTTCGCTCCCACGTTGCAGCCCGAGACGCAGTCGCCGCAATCGGTGCACGGCGTTTGCGGCACCCCATGTGGATTGGCGCCGTCGATGTCGAAGTTCACCGCCAGATCCACCGCCTCGGCCTTCGTACCCAACTGCGCGCCCCGCCGGTCCAGCGCCTGGACCTTCAACAGCTCCGCCGCCCGGGGATGGGGCCTGGCCGCCAGCACCGCCCGCGCCCGGTCGTAGTACTTCTTCAGTTCCGGCATCCGGAGGGAACCCGGCCAGCCCGCCTTCTCGAAGACATCTTCGTCCGGCACGATGGCCACGTTGGCGTTCACCAGCGAGGTGCCGCCCAGCCCCGAGCCTTTGATTACGGAAATGTCGCTGTAGTTGAGCAGCTCGTACAGCCCCAGCGGATTGGCGCTGGAACGCTGCTCCCGGATGGCCTCGTCGAGCCGGTCCGGGAACGACCCGATGGGCCACTCGCGCCCTCGCTCGAGAATGCAGACCGAGGGTTTGTCCCCGCCTCCCGAGGCGGCGATCCGCGCCGCCGTGATCGCCCCTCCGTAGCCCGAGCCCACGACGACGAAATCGTACGCACTCTTCCTCTGATCCCAAGGCTTCGAAAGCATCTTCCCCTCCTGAGTGAAACTTAACTGCTTCGCCAAGTATGGCGCACCCACCGGCGAAAAGAAAGCAACGAGCGCTTTTGCGGCCTCCTGCCGGCGGTTTGTGGTACCCAGTGATGTATGCGGACTCAGACCCGTTGCCTCATCCTTCCCCTTGTCTTAGCGGTTTGCGCGGCGCTGCTTCCGGCCCGCGTGATGACGCCACAGGACGTGGCCGCGCTGCGGTCGGTGGTTTCCGCCAGGATTTCGCCGGACGGCAGGTCGATCGCTTACGTCCTGCTGGTCCCTCGAAAGCTCTTCGAGGAAGACGACGGCCCGGCATGGACCGAGCTTCACGTCTGGGACGAGACCCACGGCAGCCGCCCGTTCGTCACCGGGCAGGTCAATGTCTCAGCCATCGACTGGACGCCGGACGGCACGGGCATCAGCTTCCTCGCCAGGCGCGGCAAGGACAAGAACCGCTCCCTCTACGTCATCCCCATCGACGGCGGCGAGGCCCGGAAAGTGCTCAAGCACGAGACGGGCATCAGCGGATACGCCTGGCTCGGCGACGGCTCCCGGATCGTCTTCCGCGCTCCCGAACCCCTCGACAAGGAGCGCGAGAAGCTGAAGAAAAAAGGCTTCAAACAAGAGATCTTCGAGGAAGACCTCCGCTACACGCGCGCCTGGGTCGCGACGCTGAACGGCGAAAAGCCGCAGAAGCGCCGCCTCGATCTCGAGGGCACGGTCAACGGCATCTATCCCTCGCCCGACGGCAAGCTCCTGGCGGTGAAGCTGGCGCCCAAGCCCCTGGTGGATCACAGCTATATGTACACTCGGGTCCACGTCGTGCGCGTCTCCGATGGCGGGCTCATCTACAAGGTGGATACCCGGGGCAAGCTCGGCGCCGTCCGGTGGAGTCCGGACAGCCGGCGCCTGGCCGTCGTCGCCGGAGTCGACGAACACGACCCCAACGCCGGCCGCCTCTTCCTGGCCGACGTCGAGGCCAAGACCACTGAGAAGTTCTTCCTCGAGGATGAGGGCGACGTCGCCGGCATCGCCTGGAAGGACGATCGCACGCTGCTCTACACCTGGGACCACGGCGTCGAAACCGAGCTCCGCAGCTTCGACGTCGTCACGAAAAAGTGGAAGACCGTCGCCCGCCGCGCCTGGCCCTCGATGGACCTCTGCCGCCGCACCGGCCGCGTCGCTTTCCTCGGCGACACGCCGCAGCATCCCCGGGAGCTGTTCGTCTGGGAGCCCGGCTCAGGCGAGGCCCGCCGCGTCACCGATTCCAACCCGTGGCTCAAAGAGATCCGGCTGGCCAGGCAGGAGGTGATCGAGTTCCAAGCCCGTGACGGCCTCCGGTTGCAAGGCATGCTGATCCACCCTCTGGATGAGGAACCGGGCGTGCGTTATCCACTGATCGTCGTTGTCCACGGCGGACCGGAATCGCACTACCGCAACGGCTGGCTCACCAGCTACACCGGCCTCGGCCAGGTCGCCGCCGCCCGCGGCTTCGCCATCTTCTACCCGAACTACCGCGCTTCCACCGGCCGGGGCGTCGCGTTCTCCAAACTCGACTTCGGCCGGCCGGCCATGGAAGAGTTCGACGACATCGTGGACGCGGCCGAATCTCTCGTCCGAACGGGCCTGGTGGACGAGAAGAAAGTCGGCGTCACCGGCGGCTCCTACGGCGGCTACGCCACCGCCTGGTGCTCCACCGCCCTCACCGAGCACTTCGCCGCCGGCGTCATGTTCGTCGGCATCAGCGACAAGATCTCGAAGCTCGGCGCCACGGACATCCCCGACGAAGTCTATCTGGTGCACGACCGGTACCGGCTATGGGAGAACTGGGACCTGTTCCTGAAGCAGAGCCCCATCTACCACGTGGAGAAGGCGCGCACGCCGCTGCTCATCCTTCACGGCAAGGCCGATCCCCGGGTACCGCCCTTGCAGTCGCTCGAGCTGTACCGGCACTTGAAAACGCTTGGAAAAGTCCCTGTCCGGCTCGTCTGGTACCCCGGCGAAGGTCATGGAAACCGCCGCGCGGCGGCGCGCTACGACTACAACCTTCGCGCCTTGCGCTGGTTCGAGCATTACCTCAAAGGCGAAGGCGGCCCCCCGCCGGACCGGAACCTCGATTACGGCTTCGGCAAGAAGAAAAAAGAGAGAAACGAGTAAGCTCTCCGGCGGGGCGGGGTCTTTCGGCGACGGGTTCCGCCCCGCATCCAGGGGCTTTTCAGATCCTGCCGCCGTCGGCCTGAACGGCTGCTTGCGGCGCCGGCCCGCTCAGACGACGTACGGCTTGCGGTACTCCCGCGTCAGCAGCTTGTTCGCCTCCCAGTCGTTGACGAAGCTCCGCCGGCGCTCGTCGAGCACCAGTTTGCGCTTCACCCGGTAACTGATGTTGGCGAGGTGGCAGAGGTCGGCGCTCACGACGCCGATCTCGACATCGGCGTTCAAATCCTTGTAATTGCGCGTCCGGCAGGCTTTCAGGAAGTTCTCCATGTGCAGGACGGTGCCCTCCTCTTTGCTCGGCGGCTCGTCCATCACCTTTTCCCGTTTCTCACCCTTGTACACCCGGAATCCATCGTGGCCGACCCACATCCAGCCGTCGCTGCCGAAGTAGATGTCGCCGACGAGGTTGTGGGGCGTGACCGGCAACCCCGCTTCGGGTCCGGTCAGCAGGCCGCGCACCTCGAACTGGATCTGCATTTCGCCGTAGTCGAGGGTGACGAACTGCGTGTTCGGAGTCTCCTGGTCGTCGTCGTAAATGTATTTGCCGCCGCTCGAGAAGGCCCAGTTGGGCATTCCCAACTCGCCCAGTCCCCAGCGCGCCAGGTCCATCTCATGCACGCCCTGGTTGCCGATGTCGCCGTTGCCCGTGTCCCAGAACCAGTGCCAGTTGTAGGCGTATTTGTTCCGGCTGAAAGGCTTCCACTGCGCCGGTCCGAGGAACATGTCCCAGTCGATGCCGGGCGGCACCGGCTCGTCGGGCGTGTGGCCGATGGACTTGCGCCGCTTGAAACAGAGCCCTTTCGCCATGTAAAGCTTGCCGATGACGCCGTCGGCGAGCAACTGCATCGCCTTGATCTTGTGCGGCGTCGAGCGGCTCTGGGAACCGATCTGCACCATGCGCTGCGTCCGCCGCGCCACCTCGATCATCTTCCAGCCTTCATAGACGTTGTGGCAGGCGGGTTTCTCGCAATAGGCGTCCTTGCCGGCCTCGCACGCCCAGATCGTCGCCAGCGCATGCCAGTGGTTCGGCGTGGCGATCGAGACCGCGTCCACCTCTTTGCCGGCGTACATCTCCCGCATGTC
>JALSRK010000056.1 GCA_026984795.1 Solibacteraceae bacterium
AACGCTTCTTCCGCGAGCCCGGCGGGAAGATCCGCTTGCAGCCGGCCAATCCGGAGATGGAGCCGATTATCGTTCCCGCTACACGGGTTCAGATTCAGGGCCGCCTGCTGGCGGTGCTGCGGAAGTATTCCTGAGCCCCGGGCCTGCTCCACGCGGTCTCGCAGTTTCTTCTCGGGGGCTCCGTTCGCGCGGGTGTGCGCTCCTGAGCCCACCTGCATTGACACGCTTCGCGCCAGTCCCCTTGGCTGTGGAGTATGATTCGGTCGTGACATTCGAGTAGCGAGGAGGTTCGTGAAGCTGTCATGCGGGAATCCCAGCGCTTGTGCCTTTCTTGGTTCGTGCTGTTCGTCTGCCTGGCGCCCCTGGCCGCGCAGGAGGACTTCATCCCCGTACGCGCCTACACTGTTGAAGAAGACCGCGCCGTCTTGAAACTCTTTGAGGGTTTGCGGGTCTCCGATGTCGCCGACGGAATGGACATGGCGGGACTGCAAGACGTCGGGTTGATGGACCCGTCCATCCGTCCGCTCTGGCGCGACACCGACAATTTCTCTCACCGTTTCGCGGGAGTCGCGGTTACAGTCCGCTATGTCCCCGCTAATCGCCGGGCGAGCCGCATGGGGCCCGACGCATTCCGCCGCTGGGAAAGCCGCTGGTACCGGCAACTTTCGCCGGAGCCGTTCACCAAGTATCTCCGCGAAGGCTCAGTGGTCGTCATCGATGGGACCGACGACGGCGACACCGGCACGATCGGCTCGAACAACATCATGGCCTGGAAGCTGAAAGGCATCGTGGGAGTAGTCACCAGCGGCGGGGCCCGAGACACGGACGAGATCATCAAGGAGCGCGTGCCGCTCTACTACCGCCGTCCCGGGCGCGGGATCCGGCCGGGACGGAACTTCGTCGAGTCGGTGCAGCGGCCGGTGACGTGCGGTGGCGTGCTGGTACGGCCCGGCGATGTCGTGGTGGCCGACGGCGACGGGGTCATCGTGGTGCCGCGCGAGCGCGCCGGAGAGGTGGCCCGCTACGCCCGGGAGATTCTCGAAAAGGACAAGGAAGGTCGCCGGCGCTTGTATGAGAAGCTTGGACTGCCGCCCGACAACAGTGTCGCGCCCGACTGACGGAGTCCGCCAGGACTAGTTTGAACCGTGCCCCGGGAGGTAATTCCGGGCGATACGTTCGAACTCGCCCACCTGGTCGCGCTGCCACTGCTCGTTACGGCCGAGTTCGGCGGCCATCAGGGCCGCGACCCTGGGGGCCATTTCCACGGCTGCCCGGGCGTTCAGGAATAGAGCCCGGCAGCGGCGTGCCAGGAAATCATCGACCGTCCTGGCCATCTCGTGCCGCACCGACCATATGACCTCGCCCGCCCGCACCGGCAGCGCCGGGTGCAGCCGCTCGTTCCACTGCGGTTTCGAGCGGCAGAGCTGTTCGAGGGCCGGGGCGTCGGCCCCGTAAGCCTGGAACTCGCCCAGCGCTTCGGGCTCGGCGCAATAGCCGTGTATCCGGAGATCTTTCGTCGGGCAAGGCCGGGTCTCGAGATCGGCCAGCGTAGCTGCGTGATCGACCGCCTCTCTGGCCATCGTCCGGTAGGTGGTCCACTTCCCACCGGTGATCGTCAGCAGGCCCGAGGACGAGATGTGGATTGTGTGTTCCCGGGAGAGCGCCGCCGTGCTCACGGTTCCGTCAGCCTTCACCAGCGGGCGGATGCCGGTGAACACGCTGAGAATGTCCGTCCGGCTCGGCTTGCGCTCCAGGTACTCCGAAGCCGTTTCAATGATAAAGTCGATTTCCTCCTGGAACGGTTTGGGCTCGAGAGTCGGCTCCGGGATCGGCGTGTCCGTCGTGCCCACTAGCGTGTGGTCCAGCCACGGTATGGCGAACATTACCCGCCCGTCGCGGGTGTGCGGCACCATGATCGCGGACCTGCCCTTCAAGAACGCGCCGTCGAAGACGAGATGTACACCCTGGCTGGGAGCGAGCATCGGCGGCGCCTGGGGATCGTCGAGGCGCCGGACGAAGTCGGCGAAGGGCCCGGTGGCGTTGATGATCCCTTTTGCCCGCACGGTATGTTCCTTCGCCGTTTCGACATCCGTAAAGACGGCTCCACTGACGAAGCTGCGGCTGTCCTTCCTCAGGGCGGTCACGCGGGCGTAATTGAGCAGGACGGCGCCGCGCTCGGCGGCCGTTTCCAACAGATTGATCAGCAGGCGGGCGTCGTCGAATTGACCGTCGAAGTAAATCACTCCCCCTCGCAGGCCCTCCGTCTTGAGGTTCGGAATGCGTTCCAGTGTCGCCTCCCGCGAAAGGATACGCGAGCGGCCGAACCCGTAACGGCCGGCAAGCAGGTCGTAGACCTTCATCCCGATGCCGTAGAAAGGCGCTTCCCACCAGTCATAGTTCGGCACGATGAAAGCGAGATCACGAACCAGGTGGGGAGCGTTCTGCCGCAGGATTCCCCTCTCTTTGAGCGCTTCCATGACCAGGGAGATGTTGCCCTGCTGCAAGTATCTGACGCCGCCGTGGATCAGCTTGGTGCTGCGGGAGGAGGTGCCCTTGCCAAAGTCGTTCTGCTCCAGCAGCAACACCGAGTAGCCCCGGGCGGCGGCGTCCACCGCGATGCCGGCTCCGGTGGCTCCGCCCCCGATGACGAGCAGATCCCAGACCCGTCCGCCCTCGGTGGCCCGGGCGAGCATCGTTTCTCTGTTCATGAGACTTGCTGCGGCGGTGTCGTCTGCCTGCGTCATGGTTGCAGTTCGCCGCCGGCGGGGCGCTCCCAGCCTTTGGCGCGTTCGAGGGCGGCGTGCCAGCGCCTGAGCAGACCGGCCGCCCGCTCCGGGGACATCAAAGGTTCGAATCGCCGATCCAGTTCCGCGTGGGTGGCGATCTCCTGCCGGGATTTCCACAAACCCACCGCGAGCCCCGCCAGATACGCGGCTCCGAGCGCCGTCGTCTCGGTGACTTTCGGCCGCACGATGGGCGCGCCCAGCAGATCAGCTTGAAATTGAAGCAACAGATTGTTAGCGGCCGCCCCGCCGTCCACCCGCAACTCCTCGATGTGGAGCCCGGAGTCGCGTTCCATGATTCGTAGGATGTCGGTCACCTGATAAGCGATACTCTCCAGGGCGGCCCTGGCCAGATGCCCGGCGGTGGTCCCGCGGGTGAGACCGCAGATAACGCCCCGGGCGTAGGGGTCCCAGTGCGGGGCGCCGAGACCGGCGAAGGCCGGCACCAGATAGACGCCGCCGTTGTCAGACACCGAAGCGGCGAGCGGCTCCACTTCACCAGCCGACCGGATCAGCCCCAGCCCGTCCCGGAGCCATTGGACGACGGCCCCGCCGATGAAAATGCTGCCTTCGAGCGCGTATTCGGTGCTCCCGTCCACTTCCCAGGCCACGGTCGTGATCAGCCGCTCTTCGGACAGCGGAGCGGCTGTGCCGGTGTTCATGAGGATGAAACACCCCGTCCCGTACGTGTTCTTGGCCATGCCACTGCGGAAGCAGGCTTGCCCGAACAGCGCCGCCTGCTGGTCGCCTGCGACCCCCGCGATGGGAATGCCCTCCAGGCCTGCTTCTACCGCTTCGGCGAGAACCTCGCTGGAAGGCCGGACCTCAGGGAGCGTCGGCCGCGGCACGCCGAAGATCTCGAGCAGCTCCTGGTCCCATTCGCCGGTGTGGATGTTGAAGAGCATGGTGCGGGAGGCGTTGGTCTTGTCGGTCAAGTGCAGCCGACCGCCGGTCAGCTTCCAGATCAGCCAGGAATCCACCGTACCGAACGCCAGTTTGCCGCTCTCGGCCCGCTCGCGAGCCCCGGGGACGTTCTCCAGTAGCCACGTGATCTTCGAGCCGGAAAAATACGGATCGATGACCAGGCCGGTCTTGCGCCGGATCAGCGGCTCGGCGCCGGCGGCTTTGAGTCGGTCGCAGATCGGAGCGGTGCGGCGGTCCTGCCAGACGATGGCGCGGTGGATAGGCGCGCCGGTTTCCCGGTCCCACACGAGGGTGGTCTCCCGCTGGTTGGTGATGCCGATGGCGGCAATGTCACCCGGTTCCAAGCCGGCCTCGGCTAGCGCCCGGCGGGCCGTGGACAACTGCGTCCGCCAGATCTCTTCCGGATCGTGCTCCACCCACCCGGGTTGCGGGTACCACTGCCGGAACTCTTCCTGAGCCACGGCTCGGGGCAAGCCGTCCGGGCCGAAGACGATCGCTCTGGAGCTCGTGGTGCCTTGGTCGAGCGCGAGAATCCAGGACATTGGGCCTCTTGAACCAATCGATTCGCCGTTGCCGGCGGCTCTGCCCCGTCAACCACGGCGCCTATTGCTACCGTCAAGCGGCCGGCAAGGGCGGCTCTGGCACGCGCTGCCCTGTTGCATCGCTTCGGCTGCCGGGACCTGACGCCGGCACGTAACGCTTTGTACCATACCCTGTCGTGGCGGCGCTGTGGGCCCGATGTCAGAATACTACGTGTGCCGAAGAGTCTGAGCGTCACCGAGGCCAAGCGGTTCTATGACCGTTTCGGCCGGCTGCAGGACGTGCAGGCCCTGTACGAAGGGCGAGCGCTGCGCTATCTGGAAGAGGCCGGACGTTTCGAAAGCGCCCGGGCCGTGTTCGAGTTCGGCTGTGGAACCGGAGCTTTCGCCCGCCGGCTTTTCGAGAGGCGCCTGCCCGAGGGGGCCCGCTATGTCGGCGTGGACGTTAGCGAGACGATGGCCCGGATCGCACGTCGCCGGCTCGAGCGCTGGCGCCGCCGGGCCGAGATTCGTCTCGTCAGCGGTTCGTTGCCCTTCGAAGACGCTGACGCGAGCTACGACCGCTTTCTCTCGAACTACGTGCTCGACCTTCTTCCCGAAGAGGAGATTGCCGCGGTGCTCGCCGAGGCACGCCGGATGCTGACTGGGGACGGGCTGCTCTGCCTGGCGAGCCTCACCCACGGGGCCACCGCCGCGTCGCGTATCATCGGCCGGCTCTGGAGCCGCATTCATGACTGGAAGCCATGGTGGACGGGGGGCTGCCGGCCCATCGAACTGCTCGAATTCGTGAAACCGCCTCAGTGGCGGGTCTTCGAGCGGAGGACCGTGAGCCAACTCGGAATCAGTTCAGAGGTTCTGATCGCCGGCAAGGGGCAGCCTGAGGACGCCGCAGGAACAGTGTCTGTTAGACTGTTGAGAAACTGACGACTCGCAACGGTTGACGGGTCCATCACATGACACAAGACCAAGGTAGACAAAAAGATATGCGCAGCCTCGACGCGCACGGCATTCGCAACGTGAACACGGTTTGGTGGAACTTGACGACGCCCGCCCTTTACGAGCATGCGCTGCGGCGCTTCTCGGGATTATTGGCGCACCGGGGGCCGCTGGTGGTCCGGACGGGCCAGTACACCGGGCGCTCGCCGGACGACCGCTACATCGTCAAGGAACCCACGACACAGGAGTTGATCTGGTGGGGCAAGGTGAACCGGGCATTCGACCCCGGCGCCTACGACAAGTTGCGGAGGAGGCTGACGGCTTATCTGCAGGGGAAGGATCTTTTCGTTCAGGACTGCTATGTCGGAGCCGATCCGAAGTATCGGATGCCTATCCGGGTGATCACCGAACTCGCCTGGCACAACATCTTCGCCCGGAACATGTTCATCAAGGAGACGGACCACGAGAGACTGGCCAACTTTCAGCCGGAGTTCACGGTGATCGACGCGCCGGGTTTCGTGGCCCATCCGGAGGAAGACGGCACCCGTTCGGAAGCTTTCATCCTCCTGAACTTCCGGCGCCGCGAGGTGTTGATCGGGGGCACCGCCTACGCCGGCGAGATGAAGAAGTCTATCTTCTCGGTGATGAACTTTTTCCTGCCCCAGCGCGGCGTGCTCTCGATGCATTGTTCGGCCAATTACGGCAGGGACAAGAACGACGTAGCAATCTTTTTCGGCCTCTCAGGCACCGGCAAGACGACGCTGTCGGCAGACCCGAACCGGACTCTCATCGGTGATGACGAACACGGCTGGAGCGACGACGGCGTCTTCAATTTCGAGGCCGGCTGTTACGCCAAGGTGATCCGCCTGTCTCCGGAAACCGAGCCGGAGATCTACGCTACGACCCGCCGGTTCGGCACGATTCTCGAGAACGTCGCCATCGACGCGGAGACGCGCCGCGTGGATCTGGACAGCGACGAGTTTACTGAGAATACGCGGGCTTCCTACCACATCAGCGCGATCCCCCACGCCGACCCCGGCGGGACGGCTGGCCATCCGCGGACGATTATCATGCTCACGGCGGATGCCTTCGGGGTGCTGCCCCCGGTGGCGAAACTGACCCCGGAGCAGGCGATGTACCATTTTCTTTCCGGATACACCGCAAAGGTGGCCGGAACGGAACGTGGCATCACCGAGCCGCAGGCGACGTTCAGCACTTGTTTCGGCGCTCCATTTATGGCGCTGAACCCGAACGTCTACGCCCAGCTTCTCGGCGAGAAGATGACCCGCTACGACGCGAACGCTTACTTGATCAATACCGGCTGGAGCGGCGGCCCGTACGGTGTCGGCAGCCGCATCAAGTTACCGTATACCCGGGCTATGGTGACAGCGGCGCTGACGGGCGCACTGGAGGAGGTCGCGTTGCACAGAGATCCAATCTTTGGCCTGCTTGTGCCGGAGTCCGTCAAAGGAGTGCCGGCGGAGATCCTGGATCCGAGAAACACCTGGGCGGACAAGAACGCCTACGACGAGCAGGCGAAAAAGTTGGCCGCGATGTTCAACGAAAACTTCCGTCAGTTCGAGGATGCCGCCAGTCCCGAGGTGCGGGCGGCGGCGCCGGTGAGGTAGTGGAGGGTCCATGAGGCTCATCCGATCAGGCAGGTCGCGCGGACCGGGCGTTTCCCGGAACGCTCATCCAGAGAAGGCGAGATACTCAGATCAGGGTTCCGAAGAATGAACTTGCCCGAACAGGCTGACCTCGAAGTTCCACGTCTCGGGGATTGCCAGATTCCCTCACCTGCCACCGCCCGGCACCTCCCGTTTGTGGACGACAGCGAGCGGATTCTACTTTCGTCGAGCACGAAGCTCGTGCAATCCTACATCGACGCGGGCAAGCCGTTGCCTTCTCTCGAGGCCGCAGGCCCTCGCCGCGAGATTTTCTTCGATCCCGAAGGACTCACGTGCGGCATCGTTACCTGCGGCGGGTTGTGTCCGGGGCTGAACGACGTCATCCGCTCGATTGTGATGACGCTGCACTACGTTTACGGGGTAAGGCGCATCATCGGTTTCCGCTACGGTTACGCCGGCCTGTCAAAGAGCCCGGTGCAGCCCCCCGTATTTCTCTCCCCCGAGAGCGTCGCTGCCATTCACGAGCACGGCGGCACGATTCTCGGCTCGTCGCGGGGGCCCCAGTCGGTGGCCGACATGGTCGATACGCTGGTGAACTGGAAAGTAGATATTCTCTTCACGATCGGTGGCGACGGTACTCAGCGTGGTGCTCACGACATCGCTGGAGAGATCCTGAAGCGCAACCTCCGCATCGCTGTAATCGGTGTGCCGAAGACCATCGACAACGATCTGGAATGGATCGATCGGAGCTTTGGGTTTCTTACGGCCGTGGAGGCGGCCCGCCCAGCCATTCTTTCCGCTCATGCCGAGGCCAAGGGAGCGCAGTTCGGCATCGGACTGGTGAAACTGATGGGCCGCCATTCCGGCTTCATCGCCGTCCGGGCCAGCCTGGCCAATCCGGACGTGAACTTCTGCCTCATTCCCGAAGTGCCGTTCACGCTCCATGGACAAGGCGGGTTCCTCGATGTGCTCACGGCGCGCCTCCGCCAGCGAAAACATGCCGTCATCGTCGTCGCCGAAGGCGCCGCCCAGGACATCCTCCAGGACCCCCGGCATCAGGAGCGGGACGCTTCGGGCAACCTGAAGCTCAAGGACGTCGGGGCCTTCCTGCGGGACGAGATCAAGAAGCACTGCGCCAGCCGGTCCTTGCCGGTGGCGATCAAATACATCGATCCGAGTTATACCATCCGCAGCCTGCCGGCCAACTCGAACGATTCCGCCTACTGTCTTGTGCTCGGGCAGAACGCTGTTCACGCCGGCATGGCCGGCAGAACCGATATGGTCGTGGGGTACTCGAACGGCCGGTTTACCCACATTCCGATTCGTCTGGTCACCGGGCGCCGGAAACAAGTGGACCCGAGGGGCGAGCAATGGCAGTACTTGCTCCAGATGACGGGCCAGCCGGCTGTGATGGTCGGCGGCGCCGAATGATTCATCTGGCGCCCGCCGGCTTCGCGACCCCTGGCCGAGACTCTGCATCTAGCCAAGAGGGGAAACCGGATGAACCTGGACACGGAACGATGGAAGGCCGTCCTCTTTGACCTTGATGGCGTCCTCACCCAGACCGCCAAGCTGCACGCCGCCGCCTGGAAGGAGATGTTCGACGCTTACCTTCGCGAGAGGGGGGCCCGCACCGGCGAGCAGTTCCGCGAATTCGACATCGCCACCGATTACAAGCGGTATATCGACGGCAAGCTCCGCCAGGACGGCGTCCGCAGTTTTCTGGCATCGAGAGGTATACAGCTACCCGAAGGTTCTCCCGACGATCCGCCGGGACGCGAAACCATCCACGGCCTGGGGAACCGGAAGAATGAGCTGGTGCTCCAGCTGATCCGGACACGCGGCGTCGATTTGTATGACTCCAGCATCGCCTGGGCGCGGTGGCTCAAAGAGCACGGGGTCAAGACGGCGGTGGTTTCGGCCAGCCGGAACTGCCGGACTGTGTTGGAAAAGACAGGCATTGCCGATCTATTCGATGTGGTCGTGGACGGCGAGGTCGCCCATGAGAAGGGACTTGCGGGCAAACCTTCGCCGGCGACGTTTCTCGAGGCGGCCCGGCGGCTCGGGGTTGCGCCAGAACAGGCCATTGTCGTGGAGGACGCCGTCTCGGGCGTCGAGGCCGGCCGCCGCGGGGGCTTCGGCCTCGTGATCGGCGTGGACCGCAAGGGCGATCCCGAAGCGCTCCGATCCGCCGGAGCCCATCTCGTCGTCCAGGATCTCGCCGAACTAATCAGCGGAAACGACTCCAGACGAACGATGATTGACTCCGACAGGTGATGCCATGATTCGCCATCAGACGTTGCGCCCCCCTGAGTTCGTTTACCCCGTCGATCCCTGGCGCATGATCGAGCAGACCTTCTACGAGAGGTTCCTGCCGCAGACCGAGACGATCTTCTCCGTCGCCAACGGCTACCTGGGGATGCGGGCGAATTTCGAGGAAGGACGGCCGTCTCATTTGCGCGGCACTTACATCAACGGCTTTCACGACACTTGGCCCATTGCGTACGGAGAGGAGGCTTACGGCTTCGCCAAGACCGGACAGACGATCATCAACGTTCCCGACGGCTGCATCATGAAGCTCTACGTTGATGACGAACCGCTCTTCCTGCCGACCGCCGACTTGCTGAGTTTCGAACGGGTACTCGACATGCGTAACGGCGTGTTGGAGCGAAATCTCGTGTGGGAGACGCCTGCAGGCAAGGTCGTCCATGTCCGCACCCGGCGCCTCGCTTCCGTCGAGCACCGGCACCTGGCGGCCATCTGTTATGAGGTCACCGTCGTCAACGCGCGGGCTCCGCTGGTGATCTCCTCCCAACTCGTCAACGATGGGTGGCGGCCGGTGGAGAATGACGGCGATCCTCGCAAGGCCAGCCCGCTGAAGGAGCCGCCGCTGGTCGGCCAGCTGCACGACTCGAACGGCCGGCGTGTCCGGCTGGGTTATCGCGCCCGCAACAGCGGAATGACTCTGGGCTGCGGGGCCGACCACGTGGTCGAGACCGAGTGTCTGCACTCGATCGAGACCACCTGTGACGAAGACATCGGCAAGGTAGTCTTCACCATCGATGCGATGCCCAAAAAGCCGGTGCGCATCGTCAAGTACTTGGCCTATCACACCTCCCGCACCGCACCGTCCCGAGAGATGCTCGATCGGGTGGACCGCACGCTGGACCGCGCTGTCCGCCAAGGGTTCGACGAACTGCTCCGCTGCCAGCGGGAGCATCTCGATCGCTTCTGGGAACGCAGCGATGTGGAAATCCTCATCGACGGCCGGATGACCGAGGAACCGGACGATCTCTACCAGCAAGCGATCCGCTGGAACCTGTTTCAGATCTTTCAGGCCACTGCTCGCGCCGAAGGCGTCGGCGTCCCCGCCAAGGGTCTCACCGGCCAGGCTTACGAAGGGCACTACTTCTGGGACACCGAGATGTACGTGCTCCCGTTCCTGATCTACACCGAGCCACGTATCGCCCGAAACCTGTTGCGCTTCCGCCATAGCATGCTGGACAAAGCGCGGAGCCGGGCCAAGGAACTCCACCACCAGGGGGCTCTGTTTCCGTGGCGGACCATCAACGGCAGCGAGGCCTCGGCATACTATGCCGCCGGCACCGCGCAGTTCCACATCAACGCCGACATCATGTTCGCCTTGGAGAAGTACGTGAACGCCACCGGCGACTTGGAGTTTCTGTTCAACGAAGGCGCGGAAATGCTGGTGGAGACCGCCCGCATGTGGGCCGACCACGGCTTCTACAATCCGCGGAAACTCGGCCAGTTCTGCATCCACGCCGTCACCGGCCCCGACGAGTACACGACGGTTGTGGACGACAATACGTTCACCAACCTGATGGCCCGGGAGAACCTGCGCTTCGCCGCCGAGACCGTCCAGACGCTCCGGGTGGAACATCCGCAACTGTACAAGAAGCTCGTACACAAGACCGGCCTGAAGCCCGATGAGGTGGATGAATGGCGCCGGGCCGCCGAGAGAATGTACATTCCTTACGACGATCAAGCCGGTATCCATCCGCAAGACGACCACTTTCTCGAGCACGAGGTCTGGGACTTCGAGAATACTCCGCCGGAGAACTACCCCTTGTTGCTCCACTACCACCCGCTGACGATCTACCGCTTCCAGGTGATCAAACAGGCCGACATCGTCCTGGCCATGTTTCTGCTCGGCAATGAGTTCAGCGACGACCAGAAACGCCGAAATTTCGAGTACTACGATCCGCTCACCACCGGTGATTCCTCTTTGTCGGCCTGTATTCAGAGCATCGTGGCGGCCGAGATCGGCAAAGTGGACAAGGCTCTCGAATATGCCCGCTACGCCATCCTCATGGACCTGGCCGACATCGGCCGCAACGTCAGCGATGGCTGCCACATCGCCTCGATGGGCGGCACGTGGATGGTCTTCGTCTACGGGTTCGCGGGGATGCGGGATTATTATGGACACCTGAGTTTCCGGCCGTGTCTGCCTTCGATCTTCCGCCGCCTCTCGTTCCCTTTGCGCGTTCGCAGCCGGGAACTGACGGTCACACTCGAGCGCGACTCCAGGACGATCACCTACCTGCTTCGGAAAGGCCGCGACCTGGCGGTGACCCATTTTTCGGAGCGGATTCCGCTGGTGGAAGGCGAGCCCGTAACACGGGAAATCGAGATCATCGAGGTCGGTTCTGCGTCTCCGGACGAGGCTGTTAGGATGTGAGCAATATGCCGAATCGCTTCACCAGACGGTTCCTGCTGGCATCTCTCGCCATCTCGTTGGCGCCGGCGCCGCCGGCCGGCGCACAGAGACCAGCCGGGCGGAAGCTGGTCATTTTGATGCTCGGCGCTCCGGGCAGCGGCAAGACCACCCAGGCCAACAAGCTCAGCCGCAGGTATAGGATCCCGTCGTTTTCTATGGCGACGATCCTGAACAAGGAGTCCGGCTGGGTCAAGGATCGGTACAAGAAGAGCTTGCGGTTGCCCATGGCGACGGGCGACGTGATTGGCGACGAACTCGCCAACCAGCTCGTGGAGAAGCACATCCGATCGAAAAAGGCCCGGAACGGCTTCATCCTCGATGGCTACCCGCGAACGCGGAAACAGGCGGAATACTTCGAGCGGACGCTGGCGGAGCTGGGATTGCCGGAGCCCATCGTTCTCCATCTCGACGTCCCGGACAAGGTTGCCGTGCAGCGTCTGGTGGAGCGGGGCAAGCGCCAGGACAAGCCGGAAATGATCGAGGCGAGGATGGCCGAATACCGGGCTGAGGCGGGGTTCCTGTTGAGCCATTACAAAGGGCGTGTACGCCGGATTGACGGCGCCGGGCCCCGCGAAGAGGTGTGGCGGCGGATTCAGCAAGCAGTGGAGCAATCCCTCCGGTAGGTCTGCGGATCGCCAATGGGCACCACAGCCAGGCAGCTACCTTCGGCGCTGGAGTGCTTCGACCGCCTTATGATGCTCGCCGCCGGGCGGCGTTTCGCGCTGTTCCTCGATTATGATGGGACGCTCACGCCGATCGTGGACCGGCCGGAGTTGGCGGTGCTCACCGAAAGCACCCGGGGTGTCCTCCGTGAGCTTGCTCGCCGGATCCCTGTGGCCGTCATCAGCGGGCGCGACCTAAACGACATCCGGCGCCTGGTCGGTATCGAAGGGATCCACTACGCCGGCAGCCATGGCTTCGAAATCCAGGGACCCGATGGTCAGCCTCTCGACGCCGAGCTTGCGGCGGCGCACCTTTCGGCTTTGGACCGTGCCGAGGAGGAACTGCGCCGCCGGCTCGAGGGTGTTCCGGGGGTGCTCCTGGAGCGCAAGCGATACACTCTCGCAGTCCATTATCGTCTTGTCGAGCCGGGGCGCTATCGGGAGATCGAAACCGCCGTAGCCGCCGTAGCCGCCGCGTCTCCGGAACTCCGACGGACCGAGGGGAAGAAGGTCTTCGAGCTGCGGCCGGCCCTCGACTGGGACAAGGGCAAAGCGCTGAAACGGCTAGCCGCCGTGCTCGGTCTGCGCCGGACCTCCGACTTCCCGATCTTCATCGGCGACGACCGTACTGACGAGGATGCCTTTCGGGAGATGCGCGATTGGGGCGTCGGGATACTGGTGCGCGATGCGGATGTGCCCACGTGGGCCCAGTTCGCTCTGGACTCTCCCGGCGAGGTCACCGAGTTCCTCCACCGTCTCCGGGCGAGCCTCGAAGCTTCCTGAGACCAGTGGAAGGCGGCGACTGAGGGTCTCGGAGCAGCCGTGGTCTGAACCCTCAGACGGAGGCCGAGGCGGGACGGGCATCCGGTACGTCGGCGGCGGTGAATTCCCGAAGCAGCGCCCGCACGTGAGCTGGATTGGGGAGATAGTAGCGTGCCCGCGTCTCGCCTTTGCCCACCCGCACCGTCCAGTCCTCCGGCGAGAGCTGGGCGAACATATCCTCGTCGGTGCGGTCGTCGCCGGCGGCGAAGCGGAAATCGGCATCGCCGTGCGCTTTCAATATCTCTTCGACGACCTGGCCTTTGTGGATCCAGAGCGGCCGGATCTCGACGCACTTCTGGCCGAGCACGGCGCTCACGTCGGTCTCGCTCAGCATCCCTTCCAGAATCCCGATCAGTTCCGCCGCCAGCCACTCCCCGAACTCCGGGTGCGTCATACGGTAGTGCCACACGACGGAGTGTTCCTTTTCTTCGATCAGGCTGCCCGGCGCCCGCTCGACGAACTGTTCGAGCAATTCGATGACTCGTGGCTTCCAGTCATTGCTGCGGGACTGCACCCGTTCCACCCACTCCTTGGAACCGAACGGCCGGATCCATGCTCCGTGTTCAGCCGCGAGATACACGCCGGCGATGCCGCCGAACCATTTTTCGATGTCCTCCCGCCGCCGCCCCGAGACCAGCGCCACGTAATTCTTCGACGGCCGGCTCAGGTCCTCCAGCAGCGCCAGCAACGGCTGGCTGGGAGCTGCCTGCTCCGGGCGTCCCGTGTATTCGGCCAGCGTCCCGTCGTAGTTGAGCAGCAGGATCCTTTTCCGAGCATCCTGGTAAGCGGAGACGACGGCCCGCATGTCCAGCAAGCCCGGCTGTCCGGCGGGACGCCGCGCTCGGGACGCGGCGGCCTTCTCGAGCTGCTGAAGGAAGCGGTCTCCCCATTTGTAGACATTGTTGAACTCCAC
This sequence comes from Solibacteraceae bacterium, assembly GCA_026984795.1. Taxonomy (GTDB): domain Bacteria; phylum Acidobacteriota; class Terriglobia; order Bryobacterales; family Bryobacteraceae; genus JALSRK01. Next base: position 13,946 of record JALSRK010000056.1, read on the forward strand.
CCGGCGCCGCAGGGCGTCCATCCTCTCTCGGCGTTCGTTGACGGGCAGGTCCAACGCCCGCTGAATCACCTCTGCGGTGCGCTCGATGTCGAACGGGTTCACCAAGAAGGCCTCGCCCATCTCGGCCGCGGCCCCGGCGAGTTCGCTGAGCACCAGCACGCCGTGACCCTCGTTGCACGCCACGTACTCCTTGGCGACGAGGTTCATGCCATCCCGCAAGGGAGTCACCCAGCCGACGTCGGCCATGGCGTAAAGAGCCACCAGCTGCGGGCGGGAGACGCCCCGGTGCAGGTAGACCACCGGCGTCCAGTCCGGCGTGGAGAACTGGCCGTTGATCTCGCCGACCATCTCGTTCACGCGGCGGCGTAGCCGAGCGTAAGAAGCTACCCGCTCCCGCGAGGGAACTGCGATTTGAACCAGCACCACCTTACCCCGCAGGTGCGGAGCGTGCTGCAACAGGTGCCGGTAGGTGCGCAGCCTCTCGGGTATGCCTTTCGTGTAGTCCAGCCGGTCTACCGAGAACAGGAGCCGGCGGTCGCGGAACCGCTGCCGGTATTGTTCCTTGTAACGCCCCGTTTCCGCATCGGTTTCCAGAAGCTTTCGGAATTCATCCGGCGCGATGCCGATGGGCAGCGCTTCCATGCGGACCGAACGGCCCCCGACTTCCACCTCGTCGATCTGACTCTCCAGACCGCTGATCCGCAGCAGCGCGGAGCGGAAGTGCTGCAGGTGGGCATGGGTCTGGAACGCGATCAAATCCGCCCCCAGGACGCCTTGCAGCAGCTCGTCGCGGCCGGGCAAGAGGCGGAACACTTCGCTCGACGGGAATGGAATGTGCAAGAAGAAGCCGATCCGCGCGTCCGGCATGGCCTCCCGCAGCATCTGCGGCAGCAGCATCAGTTGGTAGTCATGCACCCAGATCAAGTCGTCCGGTCGTGCGTGTTTGAGTACAGCCTTGCAGAATCTGTAGTTTGCTTCTTTATACGCCGGGAAACTTCTCGGATCATAAGAAAGGAGAGAAGGGAAATAGTGAAACAAGGGCCAGATCGTCTGATTCGAGTATCCCTCGTAGTAAAGTTCGGCCGTCTTGGCGGGAATATCGACGATCACGTAGTGGCTGCCTCCCGCCCAGGCGTCGATGGCTTCCTGGCGGGTGGCGTCTCCGGCTCCGGTCGCTTCCCCCGGCCATCCCACCCAGAGGCCGTTGGTTCGCTTGAGCATCGGCGCCATCGCGGTCACTAAGCCGCCGGCGCTGGCGGTGATCTTCCAACCTCCGGCCTGACGCCGCAGCGTCACAGGGAGGCGGTTCGAAACGACGATGAGGCGTGTGCTCGAGCTCATTTTTCAGCAGGAGCGCCAGCCGCGTCGGGGTGCTCCGTGCAAGCGTTCGGAAGACAGGGTTAGATCCCCCTGAAATTTCCGATTGCGCAGTCTTCTTAATTATACGGGATTGTTCTGAATCGCCTACCCGGATGCAGGTGCGTGACCGCCGGTCAGCAGCGCCGCGCTAGATCCGGCGGGAAGAATCTCAGGCTCTGATTTCGAGAAGAGCCACCGGCGCTCCGATGCTGACGCGGCCGGGCTGGACGACGGCCGCATAGAAGCCGCCGAGTCCCCAGCGAGGGGACCCCGCTTCGCCGGCTTTTACGCGGTCGTCGTAAACGGCCCGACCGATTCCGGCTCCGTATCTCTCGATCGTCAGGCAAGGCCGCCGCAGCTTGGTGATCTCGAGTATGGCGTCTCCGGCCCGGTAGCGCTGGCCCGGGCGGATCCAGCGCCGATCCAGCCCGTTCACCGTAAGGTTCTCACCCAGGGCGCCGGGAAAGACGGGAAAGCCGGCTCTCTCGAGCTCTTCGATCGCGTCCGTGGTGAGGATCAGAACCGCCTGTTGCGGCCCACCGTGGATCTCTGGGTGGGCTACCTGATCGCCTTCCAAACCCAGCGGACCGATGAAAGCCTCTTCCACGGGTTCCTTTGGCACGCCCCCTGCCGAGACGTTCACTGAAACAATGGTACCCCTCACGGCACCAGCATACAGGAAACGCCGCGCTACAGCTCTCGCTTCCGGTAGCGGTCGATGATGTAGTCGCTGGCGCGGGCGGTGATAGCCATCATCGTGAGCGTAGGGTTCTGGCAAGCGATGGAAACCCAGCATGCGCCGTCGGTGATGAAGAGGTTCTTCACGTCGTGGGCCTGGCAGAACCCGTTTACGACTCCTTTCTTCGGATCCGCGCTCATCCGCGCCGTACCGACTTCGTGGATGCAGAACCCAGGCACGGAGGGCTCGTCCCCATAGAGTTGGATATTCTTTGCGCCCGCTGCTTCGAGCATCTCCGCCGCCTGCTGCCGCCCGTCCTCGTACAGGCGCAGTTCGTTGTCGCTCCAGTTCATGTGAATCCTGAGGACTGGAATGCCCCAGGCGTCCATGCGGTCTGGATCGATTTCGACGTAGTTCTCCCACCGGGCGAGGCATTCGGCCCACAGCCCAAGCCCGATCACCCACCGCGACTTCTCTCTTACCGCCCGTTTGAACCCGGCGCCGAAGCCCGGCGCGTCGAAAGCGAACTCCGGCCGGCTCCAGCCCTGGTAGCCGTAACCGCGGATGAATCCGTTCGTCATCGCCCGGTCCACGTTACGGAACCTCGGAATGTAGATCCCGTTCGGGCGGCGCGGCGGGCCGTACCAGGGGTGCGCTTTGAGCATCGCCAGCTCTCCGGTGGCGCCGCCACGGTAAATGTGATCCATCAGGTAGTGTCCAAGAGTTCCCGAAGAGTTCGCCAGGCCGCCGGGAGCGGAGTTTAACAGGATACGTGTGGACTCGAGCGTGGAAGCGCACAGCACCACCACTTTCGCACGCACTTCCCGGGCCGCCCGCGTCTTGCGTTCGATGTAAGCAACGCCCGCCGCCTTGCCGGTCGCCTTGTCCACCACCAGGTGGCTGACGACGGCGTCGGTGAGGAGCGTCAGCCGCCCAGTGGCGAGGGCGTCTTTGATAGTGGTGAAAAGACTCGCGAAATACGAGTAAGTGATGCAGCCTTGTTCGCAAGGGCCGCAGTAGTGGCAAGCCGCCCGGCCGTTGTGGGGCCGGGTGAGCACTGCGACACGCCCGATCGTCACCGTACGGCCCATTTTTTTCTTGACGGCGTCGCGGAGCACGCGCTCGCCGCAGGTCATCTCCATCGGCGGCAGGAAGACCGAGTCGGGAAGTTGGGGCAACCCTTCAGCCTGTCCGCTGATGCCGACATAGCGTTCAACCTCCTCGTAATAGGGCCGGAGGTCGGCATAACAGATCGGCCAGTCCTCGCCGTAGCCGTCGTGGCTGGCGGCCTTGAAGTCGAGATCGCTCATCCGGTAGCTCTGGCGGCCCCAACTCAGCGAGCGCCCGCCCAGCACCCGCATCCGGATCCAGTAGAACGGCTTGTCGTCGGGTGTCGTGTAAGGATTCTCGATATCGTCGACGAACCAGTGATAGTTCGACTCCCGGCAAGCGTAGACCTTGCTTTGAATCGGGCGCCTTTCGGCGATGCGCGGAGAATGCCCGCGGTACTTCAGCTGGTAGGGCTCCACGTGCTCGGTGAAGTCCCGCGGCGTCACCTTCGAGCCCGCCTCGAGCAAGGCTACCTTCATGCCTGCTTCGGTGAGCTTCTTTGCCGCCCAGCCTCCCGTGCACCCGGAGCCGACGACGATCGCGTCGAAGACGTCATTCCCTCTGGCGATAATCTGCATGGTGTGTCCCCTCTGGTGCGCTCGGCAGCCGGGTCAATGCTTCTCGTGCGGACACGCGTAAGTGTCGGGAACGCCGTCTCGATTCAGTTCGTCGATGCCCGCCTTCGAAGTGTAATAACCTTGCACAGTCAGGTCCTTGATCTGCCGGAAAAACGGACTGTCCTGGATTTGCCGCAGCAGCGCGTTTTGTTCGTTGGCCGCACAGCGCACGAACGGCGCCCGGTAGTTCCGAAGCGCCAGGCCGTCGAGCCACCCCAGGCCCTCGAGGAACCGGTTTCGGGGTCCCGGGGGTCCGTCGTTGAGAATGAGGTCGATGTACTCGGCGACTCCCGCCTCTTGCGCCCCCGGCGTCTCGCTGGAAGGGATGATGCGGTCGGTGAGTGATTCGACCGTCCGCGCCTGGTGCTCGTCAAAGAGCCGCGGCTTCCAGCCCAGCGGCCTCGGTGGCTGATGACCGCCAGGCCCGGGCGCGAGCCGCCCCTTCACCTGAACCTGTGACACCCCCTTCTTCCAAGCTCCAAAGCCCAGCAAAGCGCCTTTTAGCATTTCCCGGCGTCTCAACCTGTCCACCTCCACAAATATCTTTCCTACCACGGGAAGGCGCTCGGATGCGAGCACGTGCGCCCGGGCGCAAATGAAGCGTTCGAGGCGCGGGCGGAGGAAGCCGGATGGAAGACCCGGCTCGCCCGAGAGTTCAGCAGGCGCCGACAAAAGGGGGCATCCGGAAACTGCGCGATCTGCGCCTGCTCTCGGGCGGCCGGTTAACCACTCTGGGGCGAGGGGACCGCTAACGAGGAGGCAGCGCCGGAGTGGCGCCGCCGATCGCTCAAAGCGGCGGTCGTGAAGCCCCCGCGTGAATGGGCATCAGAACTTCCCAGTATGGCCGCTGTCGGTTCCTCAACGCTCCCCGGCGCCCGACTCGAGTCGCCGCAAAATCAGGCCGTTGAGCCGGAAACCGGCGGGCAATTGGGTCAGCGGACGGAAGTAAAGGTTGTATCGCCCCTTTGGCAAGCGCACCACGCCGAGCTTCCTGATGGTCTTCGCCTTGACAAGTGTTTCGCGCAGCGGCATGCGGAGGTTCCTACGGTTCCGGCCGGTTTCGCCGGGCCGGGGGCGGACACAAGGAAGCTCTGCCTCCAATTTGCGCCCGGCGGCCTCGATGAGGATCCGCCCGGCTGGTCCCTCGCCCGGAGCGGCGTAGGAGACGCTCACCTCGAAAAGCCCGTCGCGCACGTTGTCCACGTCCCACCACACGTGGTCCTCCGTGTCCTTCCAGGAGTGGATCCAGTAGATGTCCCAAGGCACCTTGCCTTTGACGGAGACGTGGCCCCACAAATAAGCATCCGGCGCCAGGAGCTTCACTTCCGGCTCTTCGTCGTAACCCAATGGCACCGGGAAGCGGACGATGCCGTCGCGGGTGACGTCCTGGTACCAGCGGTTGAACGCCCGGTGCAGGAAGGCGGTCACTTCGGGATGCTCGGCCGCCACATCGCGCGTCTGGCCGGGATCGGCTTTCATGTCATAGAGGGAAGGCTTGCCGCGGCTGATCGTCAGACGCCAGCGGGGGGTGCGGATCCCCGCCGCGGCCAGGAAGCGCAACTCGCCTTCCGACTCGCGAAGGCGGACGCTGCAGATCATGCGCTCCGGCCAGTCGGCGTTCGGATTCTCGAGCAAAGGCGCCAGGCTGATGCCGTCCAAAGGCTTGCCGGCTGGAGGCGTAACGCCGCAAAGGTCCATGATGGTGGGGAAGATGTCCACCGCTGCGGCGAGCCGGTCGATCACCGTGCCGGGCTGGATCCGGCCGGGCCAGCGGATGAACAGCGGCACGCGGACCCCTCCTTCGTCGGCGCTGCCTTTCGTACCTTTCATCCCCGCGTTGTAGCGGCGGCCGGCCGGGCCGTTGTCGCTGGTGAAGATGACGATCGTATTCTGGCTGAGTCCGAGTTCGTCCAGCTTCGCCAGGAGGCGGCCGAGGTTCCAGTCGATCGACTCCACCATTCCGTAGATCGCCGCCAACCGGTCGTTCAGGCCGCGGGCCTTGTACTTGTCGAAGTAGCGGTCGGGAACCTGAAGAGGCGAATGCGGGGCATTGTAGGGCAAGTAGAGAAAGAACGGTTGATTCCGGTGGGCCTCGATGAAGGCGATCGCCCGGTCGGTCAGCACGTCTGTCAGGTACTCCTTCACTACGACCGGTTTGCCGTTGTGGTCGAGCGTGGCGTCGTAGTAGGGCGAGGCGCCGCTGCGGAACCCGAAGAACTCGGTGAAGCCCTGGCGGTTGGGGTGCTGCGGATAGAACTTCCCCAGATGCCACTTGCCGACGAGGGCGGTGGCGTAGCCGGCCGGGCGAAGCGCCTCAGCGATGGTGAGCTCGTCGAGCCGCATCGTGGCCAGATGGTCCGGCACGACGCCGCTGACGCCGGTGCGTAGGTAGTATCGGCCCGTCATCAGCGCCGCACGGGTAGGGGCGCAGACCGGACTCACGTAGAAGCGTTCGAACCGGGCCCCGGAGAGTTGCAGCTTGTCCATCACCGGCGTGTCGAGGTGGGGATTGCCATGGGCGTGGAGGTCGCCGTAGCCCTGGTCGTCGGTAAGAATCAGGATGACGTTGGGGCGTTCCGCGGCGGCGATGTTCCAAGCCGCCCACAGGAAGGTGAGAGCGATGAGGGAAAAGAGGCGGATTCGGTAGCCTTCAGCCGCGCCGGAACGCTCGGAAGCCGGGGCGCGGGCACGAGCGGTTTTGGCAGTCATGATCTCTTGAACTCCCCAAAGGCATGCGGCAGCCGCTCGGAGTGCCGCCGCATCCGGTCTTTCATCTCGTCCAGGATCCCGCCGAAGGAAGGGTCGCAGGCGAGGTTGTGCTGTTCGAAGAGGTCGTTCTCGAGGTCGTAGAGCTGGTCGTGGTGGAAGTAGTTGGGAAAGTCGCGGAGCACGCCGTAACGCACGCCCTCCCGGGCGGCTCCCGGGTGCGGGTTGCGTTCCCCGTCCAGCGAGACCAGGCGTAGCCGGCCGGTACGGGCGGCCTCGAGGGCGTCGGCCTGGATCGCCCGCTGCACCGCCTCGGGCGGCCGGTTGGCGATGTACTTCCACTTCCGGGTCACCACGGCCCGGATGTAGGAGACCTCGAGCAGGAGATCCTCGCGCCACCGGCTCTCGGCGGAGCCCCGCCGGAGCATCGGAGCGAAGCTCGCGCCGTCCTGCGCCATCTCCGGCGGCGGCGCCGCCCCGGCCAGATCGAGGAATGTGGGGGCGAGGTCGATGTTGGCGCAAATGGAATCGATCTGCGAGCCGGGCCGGACGCCGCCGGGCCAGCGCGCCAGGAATGGCACGCGGGCGCCCTCGTAACAGGCGTACTTGCCGCGGCTGGCGTGGTCGCTGGTAAAAACGAGCAACGTGTTGTCTCCGACCCCCAGCTCTTCGAGCTCTTTCAGGATCGCGCCGACGCTGTCGTCGATCCAGGTGGCTGGGGCATTGCGCTCGTCGATGCCGGCTTTCCGCAGGCGTTCGAAGATGGTTTCCCGCGGCGGCATCACCTCCGGGGCCTTGTCGAGCACGCCGGCCGGGGTGAAGCGCGGATCGCCGCGCAGCATGTTCGCGCTGTAGCGCCCGTGAGGTACGGTCAGCGGCATGTAGAGGAAGAAGGGACGGGCACGGTTCCGCCGGATGAACTCGAGCGCTCCCTCGGTGATCCACTCGAGGTTGTGAGGGATCATCTTGCGGGGGATGCCGAGCCAGTTCTTATTGGTGAAGTAGATCCTTTCGGCGTAGTCGAAACCGAAGTTGTCCTGGATGTAACGCAAATTCTTCTCATACGTGGCGCGGATGCGGGCGGTGACCTTGGGGTCGAAGGGATCGACGTCGTCGGTCAGACCTTTGACGAGGAAGTCCTCGGTCCCCATTCCGAGATGCCATTTGCCCACGATGCCGGTGGCGTAGCCGGCCTTCTTCAGCTCCCGTGCGATATTCGTTTCCGCGGGCTCCAGATAGGTGTTCCACTGGATCATGCCGGGCGTCCCGGGCGGATAGCGGCGGCAGAAGAACGGGCTGCGGCTGGCATACCGTCCGGTGAGGACGGAATAACGGCTGGGGGTGCAGAGCGCCGAGGTCACGTAGAAACGGGAGAAGGTGACTCCGTCCCGGCCGAGGGAATCGATGTGGGGAGTCAACATCCGCGGATCCCGGTACCGCCGGCCCGGCCTTACCCGAAGGCCGGCGCGGCCGGCGCCTTCGTAGGTGGGATACCGGGCCGCATCGTACCAGCCGATCTCGTCGAAGTCGAGGTCGTCGGCAAAGATCAGGATGATGTTGGGCCGCGGCGCGCCGGCGTGGGCGGTGCCGCGAGCGGCCGCCGCAGCGCCAGCCGCCGAGGCGAGAAAGTTGCGTCTCGAAAGGGGCTGATGTGTCATGGAGCGCTATTGTTACAGTGGCGGATTCGGACGAAGTCGGGGGACGCCGCCGTCTGGTTTATGCCCGCCCCCATTTCTTGAAAGCTTCGTCGAAGGGCATCCCTGCAGCGAGGTCCCCGCGCATGCCCTCTTCCCGCCTCTCGATGTCCTCGGCCCGCAGAAGCGCCTCTCCGGCGATCTCCTGCGGGACGACGATGACCCCGTCGGGCCCCCCGACGATCCAATCGCCGGGGTTTACGCGCACATGCGCCGTGAGGGTGCCGGGCATCGAGATCGGCACGTTCAGCGCTTTCGGGCGCCAGCGGCCGGAAGACTCGATGGGAGAGGTACCGACGGCGCACGGCGTGAAGTCGGGAATCACCTCGAGGCCCAGGCGGTCGCGGATGTAGCTGTCCAGCACAATGCCCTTGGCCCCATGCTGCTTGAGATTCCAGCAAGTCATCTCCCCGTACTTGCCGGTATAGTGCTCCCCGGCCGTCTCCACGACGACGACGGCGCCGGGAAAGAGATGCCGCCGGATCGTCACCGTGTAGTCGTCGTGCTCTTCAGTGTCTTCCAATTCCCGGGCGCTGCGGGGATCCCGGCCGCCGCGGACAGTGACCGCCTTGCCCGCCAGGTGCCGGCCCTCAAAGAGCGGGCGGATGCGGAGATCGAGACACTGGTTCGGGTAGCCCAACTGGTCGAGGGCGTCGTAAAGGTTGGCGATGCGGATCTTGTCCCATCTGGCCTGTAGCTCGAGAATCTGTTCCAGTTGCGTCATATCCCGGTGCCGCTAGCCTCACCATTGCGGGATCCGCCGCCCTCGGAGCCGGGCCCAGCCACAACTCGCCTCAACGCTTCTCCAGCGTCCGCAGCTCTTCGGCGGTGATCCCGTCACGGCGCCGAAAGACGATGCTGACGCGCCAGCGTTCGTCGTCCCGCTCGCGGTAGTCGTCGCGGAAGTGGCTGCCGCGGCTCTCCTGCCGCAGCAGCGCCGCGCGCGCCATGAGCCTGGCGGTGAGCAGGCTGTTCTCCAGCTCCATGGACCGGCGGAGCCCGGCCGTTCCGGCCCCCCGAGACTCCTGGAATGCCTCGGCGAGGATTTCTTCGATGAGTCCGGTGAAGCTCCGCAGGCCTGCCTCCGTGCGGGCGACCATGAGATGTTCGGCGGCGGCGGACTGCAGGCGGCGAAACAGCGCCTCCGGATCGGTCCTCGCGCGCCGCCGCAACCGCGCCAGTGGCGCCTCGAGGCTCGCCGGCGGAGCCTCCCGGGAGCCGGAACCGAGAGCGTAGGCGGCGGCGAAGCGGCCGGCCCGGGCGCCGAAGACCTGGCAATTCGTCACCATTCCCCCACCCAACCGGTCCGCCCCGTGAGGCCCGGCCGCCACTTCGCCCGCAGCGAACAGTCCGGACAGGCTGGAGGAGGCCCGCTCGTCGATCAGGACGCCCCCGTTGATCGCGTGGGCCTCCGGCCGGATCCCGGCCCAGCCGTCGGGCAAGACGATGGGCTGGCTGTAGTCTTCCGGGAGGTGTTGGGGCCGGGAGGGCGTGAACCGCTTCAGGTCGGCCTCGGAGAAGTCCAGGTAGACGGCGCCGCCCTCGGCCCCGCGGCCGGCGCGAATCTCGGCGGCGATGGCGATGTCGATCCACTTCGAGCTGTCGCGGCTCGAGAACGGGTAGTGCAGGGTCCGCTCGTGCATCGCCTCTTCCGGCGAGGCGTCCGGCGGAAGGTAAGCGGACAGGAACTCTTCCCCCAAGCGATTGCGCAGCTTCGGAAAGAGTTTCCAGAAAGACCCGGGGCACCGGACGGGGAACGGCTTCACCGGGGCCAGCATGTATTGCGTGAACTCCATGTTGGCCAGCTCGGCCCCGGCGCGGAAAGCCATGGCGTAACCGTCGCCGGTGGTGTCGATCGGCGTCCGGCCGGCGGGCAGCGGGAAGATCTGGCGGGCGCCGCCGGCCACCAGGACTACCGCCCCGGCCCGGTAGAGCAAAACTTCGCTGGAGGCAGCCACGGCGAGAGCCCCGCGGCACTCGCCATCCACCGTCACCAGGTCTGTTACAAAGACGTCGGAATGGATCTCGACGTTGTCCATCCGCCGCAGAACGCCCACCAGCGTCTTCACGATGTCGCCCGCATGTCCCCAGCCGGAGTTGGCGATGCCGTGGGCGCGGGGGCGGTCGCCGAAGCAGGAGTAGCCGGTATAGTGCCGCTTCCGGCCCTCGGGATCGGGGATGAAGCGCATGCCCCATCGCTCGAGCTCGGCCATCCGGTCGAGAACTTCCTCGGCGAGAATGCGGGCCAGCTTCGGATCGGCCATCCCCAGGCCGGCGTCGATGATGTTGCGAGCGTGGATCTCCGGGCTGTCGTCGGAGGAGCATTCGTCGGAGGCCTGCCAGGCCACCCCTGAGGAGTCCGGCGACACCGTCGCTCCCGACCGCCCGGGGCGGCCCTTGAGAACGATCGCCGTCCGGGCCCCGCCGGCTGCCGCGGCCACGGCGGCCCGCAATGCCGCTCCGCCTCCGCCGATCACCACGACGTCGGTGTCGATCCTCCGGTCCGGTTTCATCGCGGTCTCTCTCGAGATGCTTCCAGGCAACCCCAAAAGGTGAGCCGCCGTGCCTGCTCCGGCGGCCGGGGAAAGAACAGGCTGGCTAGATAGCCCACCACGGCCACGACTCCGTTGGCGAAGACGCCGATCCAATAGCTGTGCACGGGCTGACTCAGCACCCCAAGATCGAAGGTCTGCGCCCCGTCCATCGTCATCGTCGCCCAGAGTGTGAAGGCGACGCCGGCCCCCAAGCCGAAGTAGATGCCCTGGCGGTTGACCCGCGGGCTCAGGAAGGCCAATACGAACAGGCCGACAATGCCGGCCGAGACGATGGAGGCGACGGTGTACCACAACGCCAGGGCCGTTTCCTGCGTCCGGACGAGTAGGACCGCAATCCACGTGCTAAGGGCGCCGAAGACGCCGACGAGCAGCTTACCGGCCCACAGCCGCCACCGCTCGTCTCGGCGCAGCCGGAGGAGCCGGTGGAAGTCATCCACGAAGACCGACGAGAGCCCGTTGAGCACCGAGGCTACCGTCGACATCGCGGCCGAGAGCATTCCGGCGATGATCAACGCACTGAAAGCCGGTGGAATCTTGGTGGCGAGGAAGTATGGGAAGACCTGTTCGGATTTCGTGACGCCGGCCGGCAGGGCCTCTCCAGCCAGGTGGTAGTAGGACCACAGGCAGGTGCCGATGAGTGTGAAGAGCGCTCCCGAGGGGACCGACAACCCCACGCTGAGCCAAGCTCCTTTGCGGGCTTCTCGGTCGCTTGGAGCGACGATGTATCGCTGAACGATCGTTTGATCGGCGGCGTACTTCTGCATCCCTTCGAGAAAGCCCCACAGCAGCAGGATCACGAGCGTGGGCCGGGCCCAGTCGAACTCTACCGGGCCGAAGTCGAACATGCCATTGGCGCGAGCCGCTTCCACTACCGCGGCCGGACCGCCGGGCGCCGCCAGCAACGCGTAGGCCAGGGCCACGAAGCCACCTGCCCACAGCAGGATCCCCTGAACCACCTCGGTCCAGATCACTGCTTCCACGCCGCCGATGAGAGTGTAGAAGACCGTCACCACGCCGCAAGCGAGCAGCGTCGCCCAGATGTCCCAGCCGGTAACCGCGTTCACCGTCAGCGACACCAGGTACAGCACGAAGCCCATCTTGGCGAAGTTGTTCAGCGAGAACGCGACCATGCTATAGACGCGGATTGGAGTGTCGAAGCGCTTCTCCATGTATTCGTAAGCCGAAATCCGGACCACGTTCCGGTAGACCGGGACGAAGATCAGCACTGCCACGGCCACCACCGCCGGACCCGTCAGCGCCGGTACGAACAGCGACCACTTGCCCTCGTAGCCCGCCGCCGGATAGGCGATGAAGGTGACTGAGCTGACCAGGGTGGCGAACAGCGAGATGCCGGCCGCCCAACCCGGGATCGAGCGCTGGGCGGCGAAGTACCGCTCGGTGGACTTCTGGCGGCGGGAGAAATGGATCCCGATCAGGATCATGGAAGCGAAAAACAGGCCGATGATGGCGCCGCTCGTCCACACCTGCGTCAGGCGTCCCCCTCGCCGGGAAACCGGCCGGCGCGCCGGCCGCGGCCCAAGGGCGGCCTCCGCACCCGTCTATCGCCAGTCGATCTCATCCCGGTTCACCACCCACGGGTCGTTGTACATGCGCTTCAGGCTCTGCGGCGTACCCTGGGCGTACGGTCCCCAGACCCGGTCCCAGCTCATGAAGAAGGAGGAGTAAGGCAGGCAGCGCTTCAAGCAGCCCAGTTTCTTCGTGTAGTCATAATTCCTCGGAGTGGCGCGCCACGGAAGCCTGGTCCGCACATTGAACTCTACACAGCCGAACACTTTCTTCGGATAGGGGTGCTGCGGCTCCTCGCAGGGCCCGGAGTCCCAGTTCATGGTCAAGCCCACGATGTCCACATAGGCGTCCCCGGGGTAGTGTGAAAGCTCGAGAGCGTTCTTCTCCGGCGCCTTGGCGTCGTAGACCCAGAGCAGGTTGTGGAGTCCCTTGATGCGCGTCAGGTAGTCGAAGGTGTAACGGTAGAGAGCCCGGAACTGGTCCGCGGGCCGGCGGCACCACCACTTGCCGGAGTTGGTGATCTCGTTGTAGGGCCGCCAGAGCACCACCACGCCGGCGTCGGCGAGCTCCCCCAGGCCTTCGGCCCAGCGGTCCATGATGGCGCGCATGCCCTCGTTTTCTTCCGTTCCCTCCTGGTAGACTTTGTGAAACTCCAGAGGCGTCTTCGCCTGGCGTTGAACGCACTGGCCCCCGTCGCCGCGGAATTCCCGAGGGTCGAACTGGTGGGTGGTGATGATCACCAGGCCGCCGCGCTTCCAGTAGTCGATGAGGCCGCGGTTCATCTCCCGGTAATCCATCTGGCTCTCGAAGGGGTTCGGGAAGTCGAAGAAGCCGGCGCAGTAATCGGCCCCGATCAGCCCCACCCACTGTCCGGACACCTCGTGCAGGTACTCGATCTCGTCCATTTTGAAGCGGTATCCGGAACAGACCTCGTCGGGAACGCCGGGCCCCACCGAGCCGCCGGCCAGATGGCCGGAGACGAGGCGGTTCTCGGAGCGGTTTGGAAGCTCGTAGAGATAGGCCAGCACCTTCCGGGCGGCGCTGGTGGCTTCGGGGTCGGCCGGTTGGATCGTCCGGCCCTGCCCGTGCATGCCGGCCGTGGCGGCCGCTATCGCGCCGAGGAATGTGCGTCTGTCCATGCCGTCCTTTCTTATAGCCTCAACCAGCCCGGGAAGCGCCTGGTGGAAATCCGCGCGCACCCCGCCGGGGCCGCTTTAGTTAATGTGGCCTCGCGTCGCACGTTTGGCGGACACCTCAGCCGCCGGGCTGCGTCTCGATGCGCAGCACTCCCCAGAGCGCCAGCTCCGGCACCCGGACCCGCAGACCATCCTCGAGGAGGTCGAAGGGCAGCTCTCGCGGCGGCCGGCCGATCGAATAGTAGCGGATTGTCCTCACCGGCGCCCCGTTCCACAGGACCTTCCGCAGCCGGACATCGAGGTCGCGCTGGGGAACCACGCCGTTCTCGCGCGCATCGTAGCGCCGGTTCACCAAATGGCACACCACCGGCGCCCGGGCATTGTCTGCGTTCCGCCGCGGGACCAGCCACACGTCCGCGCTCCGGGCGGCGGAAACGTAAGGCTCGATGCGGCCGGCCAGGAGGGCGCTGACATCCTCTCCGGCTCGTACAGCGACTGCGCGCCCTTCCCGTTTCCACCCCTCGACGATCTCTTGCTGGCCGTCGACGAGCCGCTGGGGCTCCGGCGCCACGACCAGCTCGTACCGGTCCGCCTCGCCGCTCTTCAACCGGTTCGGCAGCCATTCGTCGCCGGCGATCAGCAAGGCGAATGGAATGTTGGCGTCCGCCAGCGCGTTCACCACGTGCCGCAGCGGCCGGTAGTAGCCGTTGCCGATCCGCTGCCGGTTCTGCGTGTAAAGAACGCCTACCTGCGGAGCGGCTTCGTATCCGTCGAACAGTTCGCGATGCTTGCGGACGAAGGCGTAGAGCGGTTCGAACTCTTCCTTCGGCGGATAGTACCACCGCGACGTTTCTCCGAAACACCACCCCTTGCGCGGGTAGCGCAGCGCTCCGCCGTGGGCGTAGGTGAGAGCGATCCACTGCTGGAGCAGGCCGGTGAGGTTCCTGGTCTTGATGGCCGTCCACGAGCTCGGAGCCGGCGTCGGAGTGAACCACATCCCCAGCGCGTCGGCCAGCTTGTTGCCCAGGACGATCCCACCAGGCAACGTCTCGTCCGGCCCGCGCCCGTTCGGAGCGAATCGCTGGTAGTTGATCTCCGAATAGAAGATGTCGAGCGTGCCGTAATAGAGCGAGTAGTTGCCTCCCAGATCGACGTTGTCCCATCCCATGGGCAGGTGGCGGCCGCCGAGCTTGTCGGCCATGTCGTGGAGGCTGTGGAACAACTCGGCGTCGGAGCGGCGCAGGAACTCTTCGTAGTCTTCGGCCAGCGGAATCTCGCCGGCGGCGACGGCGAAGCGGAACGATTTCCTGTCGTCGGCGTACCGGAGAACGATGTTCCGGTAGTCGAAGGTCTGCAGATCCCGCACGCCCAGCTTCGCCAGTTCGGCGGGCGTGTATTTCGCCGCCAGGTAGTCCCGGAAGCGCGCCCGGCAATACTCGCAGAAACAGCCGCCGTACGGGAAGGCAAACTGGGCGCCGCCGCCGTCGTCCACCATGATGCCGTCCACGCCCACGGCCACGTACATATAGATCTGCTGCCGCAGGTAGGCCCGGTAGCGGGGGTGGTTCGAACAGTAGAAATAGACGGGCCGGCCCCGGTAGGCGCGGCCGAGCATCCAGGGGATCTCGATCGGGTTCAGATTGAAATCCACGCAGACGGCCTGCTGCATGCCGGGATCGCTCATCAGGTATTCCTGCTGCTTGCCTAGGTGGGTGAGCGGGCGCATCTCGGCGAAGACCAGTTTGCCTTGCTCGTGCATCCGCTCTACGAACGCCTTCCACCTCGGGATTTCACGTTCGTCCACCAGGTCCATGTCTTGCACCATGAGGTCCACGTCATAGTGCTTGTAGTCCTCGGGCCCGTCGAACCAGGCGGCCACCAGGGAAGGCTTCAGCATGGCCTCGGCGCCGGCGGCGTGCAGAAGCGCGGCGCAGCCGAGGGCGATTCCCGGCAACATGGCGGCAAGCAAGCTTTTGTTCCACCGGCTGATCATGGCTGACGTCTCGCTCCATTTCTTCGGCCGGGCCGGACAGGCGACAAGACGGCCACCCATAATCCGGCGCCGGGGCGGATAAGCCATTCAGTGCGGCCGCCTCTGAGCATCCGGCCGGGACGCCAGAGGGCGCCGGCAACGTCCAGCCACTCCACCCGGAGCGGCAGCTCTAAAGCCGGCAGATCCAGCCCCACCTTGCCGTCACCCTTCCCCGTGAACAACACCGCGTAGTGGCCGCGGACACTCTCCAGGCAGTACGCTTCGTCGGGCGACCGGTCCGACAGCCGGCCGTTCTCCGGCTCCATCTCGAAAAGCGGGACGCGGCCGGCGAACATTCGCAAACTCTTGATGAGTGTCTGCGCCTCCGGACCCAGGCCGTAGCCTTCCCGAAGCTTTCCCGGGCGGTAGGCCGTTTCCCGGTGGAAGCGGACGCTCGCTCCGCCGGCGAAGACGATCCGCCACGGGCGCGCGCTCGCCTCGGCGTCCGTGCCCGCCGTGCGGTCTTTCCAGGGGGCCCCGATGGGCCAGTTGAAGTGGTAGCACTTGACGTTGTTGATCGGTCTCGGGCCGCCGTACTCGTTTACCTTTTCCCGGTACCAGACGATGTTTGCGTAGTGCGTTTCGCCGGACTCCCCATTGTTCTGCGAGACGTCGCAGTAGTTGAAGGCAGGGTTGGTGATCGGAACGCGGATCTCCGGATTGTTCCAATCGCGGAACTCGCGGGTCTCGTACGGGGTGGGAAAGTGGAATCTCCGGGACGTGCAGACGTAGATCTCCCAACCGCGGCTTCTTGCGTAGTCCCGGGCGAAGCGGGCCCAGTAGGGGTCCGGCTCTAAGGTGGCGTCGCCGATGCCGCTTTCGTTGTCGATCTGGAAGATCACGTGGTCGAAGCCGCCATCGATGACCACGTCGAGCACCTTGCGGACATAGCGTTGCTGCACCTTCAGCAGGACGGGATCCTGGCGCACCGCGGCCAGATGAAAAGGGTTGTAGAATGGCGTCTTGCCGGGCTGGAGCAGCGGGCTGTCGTCCCAGTCGTAGTTGATGTTGTTGTTGGGGTTCCAGGGGGAACTGTACCAGCCGTTGCCCGGCTTCCGCGAGTCGCCGGCTTCGTTCCAGCGGTCGAAGAACTCTAGCTGCACGATGATTCCGCGGCGTTTCGTCTCCGACAGGAAGGTTCGCAGGCGCCCCCAGTATTCTTCGTCCCAGCGGTCCAGATCGTAGCGCCCGCCGGCCTTCGCGTAAGGATACGGCAACAAGTCCCAGCGATAGCCTTCGGGCGTATACTCCCGGGAGCTCATGGTGCAGCGGATGTAGTTGCCGCCGGCGGTCTTCAAGAGATCGAGCTCTTTCGTGAGGGCCTGGTCACCGGCGAGCTGGAAGATGTTGTCGCGGGTAGAGCCGCCCAGCAGGAGAACCGGGCGGCCGTCGTACTCCCAGTACCAGGGGTTCCGCTGATAAGGGCGGATCTGGGCGAGGCCGCCCGGAGCGCTCAAGGCCGCAGCCAGCGGCGGCAACAGGACCCACTTGATAACGCGTCTTCGCGTGAACTTCCTCATGTGCTTCATCGCACCGTCCCCCGTTACCCGCGCCGCCGGGCGGTGACGTAATAGGCGCCGCAGATCTCGTTTCCATCCGCATCGAAAAACCAGGTCTTCAGTTTCGTCCGGCCCTCAGTGAGCGGCAACCGGAAGGTGGCCGCTTTGTCCCGTGCACCCACGCTTTGTGACAGCTCGCGGCTGCCAACGCGGATCTTGGCTTTCGCGATCGGCAGCGGTACGCCGGCCGGATAGTGGCCGATCTCGCCTTCATGCGCCGGCACGCCTTCGCTAAGTGCCGCGCCGGCGGCTTCGGGCCAGCGCCGCAGCGAGAATTCGTAGTCTCCCGCCTTCTCCACGTAAACGTGCCAGAACCCGTTTCGCCGGTCGCCGCGCCGCACCTGCAGGCACTGGTCCATCCAGACTCCGGCCCACTCGCAGCCGGTCAGCAGCGTCGGATTCTCGGCGCCGGCCCCCACGTGTACGGGCACGAAGCTCCGCCCGTAGGGCTCGACGCGTTTCCACCACTCGTCGTAGTATCGCCGCAAGCGGTCGGCGATCTCCGGGTGACGGTCAATGAGGTTGATGCGCTGGCCGGGATCCCGGGCGAGGTCGTAGAGCTTTGAGCCGTCGATCAGCCTCCACTGCCGCCACATCACCGCTGCGTTGCCGTACTTGGGTTCGACGGGCGGCGCGGCCGCCTCGGGAGAACCCACCACTCCGGCGTTGACCCGGACCGGCGTGTACTGAACCACCAGGGTGCGGTCCGGCGCCCGTTCGATTTCCCCCCGCAGGAGTCCCGCCAGGCTCACCCCATCGAACTCCAACCCCTCGGGAGTCTTCAGGCCGCACAATTCGAGGAGCGTCGGCAGCAGATCCTGGCACTCCGTCAAACCACCGATATCCCGCGGCCGCCAGCCGGCCGCCGGCCACCGCAGAAAGCACGGCACCCGGTGGCCGCCCTCGTAGAGCTGGACCTTGCGTCCCCGGAGCCCGGCGTTGAAAAACCGGGCGCCCGCCACCGTGCCGTTGTCGGTGAGGAAGACCAGGATGGTGTCGTCCCGCAGGCCGGTCTCTCTCAGCATGTCTTCGAGCCACCCGATGTTCTCGTCGATATTGGCGATCATTCCGTAGAAGGCGGGCAGGTCACCCGGGAGGTCCTCGTAAGGCTCCCGGTAGCGGCGCGGAACGAAGAAAGGCTTGTGGGGGGTATTGAGCGGAAGGTAGACGAAGAACGGTTCCCGGGCCGCGTGCCGCTCCCGCATCCAGTCCATGGCCTGCTCGAAGAAGACGTCGGCGCAGTAGCCTTCGTACTGCTTCAGACCGCCGTGACGGCGGTAGCGGTCGCTGAAATAGTCGTTGTTCCAGGCGTCCGGAAGCGATCCGATGTGGGTGGAAGGGAACCATACGGCGTCGTGGAAACCGCGGTCCTCGGGCCGGTAGGGATAGGCGTCGCCGAGGTTCCATTTGCCGAACAGGCCGGTCCGGTAGCCGTTGGCGGCGAAGACGTCGGCCATCGTCGGCAGGCCGGTCCGCAGCAGTCCCCGGCCGCTGGACGGGTTGGTGGCGCTGGTGAACATGGCGTCGCGGCCGGTCATCAACTGGGCGCGCGTCGGGGCGCACATCGGCGTGACGTGGAAGTCAGTGAACCGGACGCCTTCTGCGTGGAGCCGGTCGAGGTTGGGGGTTCGCAGCCGCGGGTTGCCGAAACAGGAGAACTCGCCGTAGCCCTGGTCGTCGGTCAGGATTACGATGACGTTGGGCCTCCCGGCCGGGCGGCGCCCGCCGCAGCCCGCCATTGCCGCTGCCGTCGCCAGCCATTGTCTCCTCGTGACGCCGCCGGGGGCGGGCGCCGAAACTCGGTTTCCCACGTTGGTCCGTCCTGAATAGGAGATGTGGGCGCGCCGGCCGGTTTTGGCGGACAAGGAAACGGAGCCGGGATGGTGTCCGCCGAATCGGCGGCTGCGTGGTACATATGAGGTAGGCTCGTCTGGTCGGGCCGGCAAGCAATTCAGCGCGAGGCGCTCTGTTGGAGCAGGAAGAAATCCGCCGTCTGTTCCAGGAGTTCTACGATTCCTGGTACGCATCTCTGCTGCGCTATGTGGCGCGCTCGGTCGGCAGCGTGGAACTGGCGAAGGACCTGGTCCAGGAATCCTTCCTGCTCTTGTGCAAGGAGCTGCTGAACGGCAAGAAGATCGAGAACCCGAAAGGCTGGACGTTTCGCGTCGTGCGGCGGCAGATCGGCAATTACCTCCGGGCGGACCGTTACTCGGGGGTGAGTTTCGAGCCCATCGAGGGGACCCCCGGCCGGGATGCCGGCGAGTTTGTCCGCCCGGCGCTGCGTGTAGAGGCCGACGAGGAGCCGGATCGTCTGTCGCGCCTCATGGAGCCGCTGAGCGTGAGGGAAAGGGAAGTCATCCTCCTGCGTCTGGAGGGCTTCCGTTACAAAGAGATCGCCGAACATCTCGGCATCGGCTCCGCCACGGTGAAGACGTTTCTCGCCCGGGCGCTGAAGAAGATGCAGGAGCGGTCCGGGAAGGCCGGCGCCGCGGCGGGTGCGCGGGCGGAGCAAAGCAGGTATGGACAAGCACGTAGCTGACGAGTTGCTGGTCGCGCATCTCGACGGGGAACTGGCCCCCAAGGATGAGGCGCGTGTGGCCCGCCACTTGAAGGAATGCTGGCACTGCCGCTCCCGGGCCTCCGCCTTCAGCGAGCAGATGCGCCTGCTCGCCCGGGAGCGCGACGCGCAGCCTTTCCCGAGTCCGCACGAGGTGGACGAGGCCCGGCGGGAGTTCTTTGCCCGGTTCGAAGAGGCGACCGCTCGGCAGCACCGGCGCTGGCCGTGGGTCGGGATGCCTCCCCGGTCGTGGTCTTGGAAGCCAGCCCTGGCGCTCGGCGTGTTGGTGGGTGTCTTTGTTGGTTTGTGGTTCGTACCGCGACACCGGAGCGCCCCCCAGTCGGCCGCGGATGTGCTGGCGTCGATCGAACGCTCTGAGAACACTCTGCGCGCCGCGCCCGGCTACTTCCACCAGGCGATCCGAGTAGAGGTGAGCCTCAAGAGACCCACACCGTTACACTGGCGGGGCGAGTTGGAGGTCTGGGCCGACTCTGAGGGAAACCGGTACAGCTCGCGATGGCGGGACTCGGCGGGCCGGTTGCGGTACGCCGCGTGGCGGACCGCCGGCGGGGAGGAGTTCGCCACCGACGCCACGTTGCAGCTCATACCGGCGCCTTCTCCGCCCGCTGCGCACAGGGTCGCGCTGATCGAGCTCTGGGGCTACGGCCTTGCCGCCGGCCGCATCGAAGACGCCTTCCTCGACTGGATGCGGAGCCGGCGGTGGCAGCCCGTCAGCTTCGCTGCCGACTTCCGGGCGTTCGCCGACGGCGAAGGCGCCGTTTTGAAGGTGGAGCGCCTGGCGCCTGCGCCGGGTCGGCCGGTGCTGCGGCTCAGCGCCAGCCGCGTCGTCGATGGCGTGCTGGTGACGCTGGTTCTGGAGGCGGACGCTGACTCCCACCGCCCGCGCCTGGAATATGTCTCGTTTGAAGGCGGCGGCCGCAGTGCCGAGGTGCGTTTCGTGGCCTATCGGATGGAACGGCTTCCCCCGGTACAGTGGCTGGCGGCGGTTTTTGAGCCCCCGACGCCCCGCCGGTCGCGCCGGCGACGAATCATTCCGGCCTCGCCGTCGCAGCCGCTGGTAGCGTTGAAACGCGTTCCGACGCAGGCCGAGCTCGACGCGGCAGAGATCGAAGTCCGCTACGCCTTGCACCGCTTGGGCGTCTGTCTGGGCGAACCGGTGCGCATCGAACGCGATACTTCCCGGGTCCGGGTTCGCGGGGTCGTCGATTCCGCTGAGCGCCGCCGTGAGATCGTTGTCGCCTTAGCGCAGGTTGAGGATCCGGGACTCGTCGAGGCGAACATTCAGACCATCGAGGAAGCGCTGACCGGTGGCCCGAACTGGGCGGCGCCCGGCGAAACAGGACAGAGTGCCGCCCGGAAGCCGACGATCGCTGAAAGCGATTTGCCGCTTCGGAACCGCTTCCTGGAGTATTTCCGCCAGTCGGGTTCGTCGGAACCGGCGGCTGCGCGCTTGACCGCCTTCGTGAACTCGGCCCTGGATATCACGGCGGCGGCTCTGGATCAGGCCTGGGCCTTGCGGAGGCTGGCCGAGCGCTACCCGCCGGACGAGGTCAGCCGGTTGAACGTCCAGAGCCGGTGGCTGCTTGAGGTAATGGTGCGCGCGCATCTGGCCACGTTGCAGCAGAAGATGGCGTCGGCTGAGACGCTGTTGGCGCCCGTCTTCTCGTCGGTGGCCGGCATCCCCCGCGTCCCGAACTCGCCAGCCCGCGCTCCCCTGAGTGGTGTGAATTGGGCGCAGACGGCGCTCGCCATCTTCTCCCGGGTGAACCGGGTGCATGACTTGGTCCACGGCGTGCTCGGCGGAGGTGCCGCGCCGGATACGGACCAAGCGCCGAAAGAAAGTCGGAAAGTACTCGTTCGCGATGCCGAACAGGCCATGGCGGAATCGCTGGCGCTGATGCGAACGGTGCGTGGCGAGCTCCGCCAGGCGAAACTTCTCGCGGCGGAAGAGCTTTCCACCGAGGGCCACGTAGCTGAAATCGCCCGCCAAACCGAGTCACCGGAATAACACCTTGCTGGCCGAGCTCCTTCAGACCATCTCACCCAGCCCCGGCTCCTCACCCGTGTACCGCAACCCTCTGGAGCGCAGCTGCATTTGACAAACGCCCAGTCTCTCCAGAATCTTAATGAATAGGCGTCTCGCGCGGAAGGGAGGGGCTGCCGGATGAGGGCTGCGGTCAGATCCATTCTGGTGACCACTTTGGTGGCGCCCCTTTCCCTCCTCTGTTACGGTCAGAACCGGTCGGCCCTTCTGATGGGAACCATCTACGATCCCCTGGGCGCCGTGATCCCCGGAGCGAAAGTCACGGTACTCAACGTGGAGACGGGGATCAAGCGCACGGTGGTGACCGGCCCTTCGGGGCGTTACGTGGTGCCTTTGCTCGAGCCCGGCAACCATCGCATCCTCGTCAGAAAGGAGGGCTTCCGTTCCCTCAGCCGCAGCGGCATCGTCCTGCACGTCAATGAGTCGGTCGAGGTGGATCTGGTCCTCGAACTGGGGGCCGTCACCGAGAGCGTCACGGTACAGCTCCCGCCGCCGCTGCTGGAGACGGGAGAGGCTAGCCAGAGCCTGGTGATCGACAACACGCAAGTTCTGAACTTACCTTTGAACGGGCGCAACGCCTACCAGCTCTCAGCGCTGACGCCGGGGGTGATCCCGGGCGGGGGCTTCGAGGACTCGGTGACCATCAACCGCATGAACAACATCAACGTCAACGGGGGCGCCAGTTTCAACAACGAAGTGCTGCTTGACGGAGTCTCGAATGTCATCGCCGGCCACGGGCAGATTGCCGTGGCGCCCTCGGTGGACGCGGTGCAGGAGTTCCGGGTGCAGACCACGCAGTACTCGGCCGAGTTCGGCCGCACCAGCGGCGGGGTGGTGAACCTGGCGACCAAGTCCGGCACCAACGAGTTCCACGGCACGCTCTATCACTTCCTGCGCAACAAGGTCTTGAAGGCCAACAACTTCTTCAACAACCGGGCGGGGGTGGACCGGGCGCCCTTTGTCTACAACCAGTTCGGGGGCACCATCGGTGGGCCGATCCTCAAGAACCGGACCTTTTTCTTCTTCGGCTACGAGGGCTACCGGATCCGGGAGGCGAAGAACTTCACCGGCACGGTGCCGACGGCGGCGATGCGGGAGGGCGACTTCAGCGGGCTGATGACGCCGGACGGCAAGCCGGTGACGATCTATGATCCGTTCACCTCGCGGCCGGTATCGAAGAAGAAGTGGATTCGGGATCCGTTTCCGGGCAACGTGATTCCGGCGTCGATGTTCGATCCGGTGGCGGTGAACGTGACGCCGATGTACCCGCTGCCGAACAAGCCGGGGCTGGGGAGTTCGGTGTCGCAGAACTTCATCGCCAACGCCTCGAGCGTCGATGACTTGAACATGTTCACCGGGCGGTTCGACCACAGCTTCAGCGAGGCGAACCGGCTGTTTTTCCGGGCCAGCCGGAACAGCCGGCAGCGGGTGCCGCCGAACTTTTTCGGCACCCCGGCGACGTCGAACTCGTTCGGGCCGAGCGACGGGGTGGACTGGCACGCGGTGTTGAACGACACGCACGCCTTCAGTCCGGCGACGGTGCTGGAGATCCGGTTGGGCTACGCGCTGAACGCCGAGGACCGGCTGCCGGAGACCTACGGGCTGGACCTGACGACGCTGGGCTTTCCGGAAGCCTTCAACGCCCGGGTGCAGGCGCACTACTTTCCGACCTTCTCGGTGCAAGGCTACAGCACGCTGGGGGCGTCGGCGTTCACGGTCTTCTCGCAGGGCAGCCAGACGCGGTCGCTGGCCGGGAGCCTGACGCACATCCGGGGGCGGCACACGCTGAAGTTCGGCGGCGAGGTGAGGATTCTGAACCACAACTCGCGGCTGGCGCCGGAGGCCTCGGGGCGGTTCTGGGCGCAGCGGAAGATGACCCAGGGGCCGAACCCGGACAAGGCGTCGAAGACGGCCGGCGACGGCTATGCGTCGTTGTTGCTGGGGACGCTCAACCGGGCCCGGGCGCGGCTGACGGCGGACATCTCCTACCGGACGATCTACTATGCCGGCTACATCCAGGACGATATCAAGGCGACGTCGAAGCTGACGCTGAACATCGGGCTGCGCTACAGCTACGAGACGCCGCGGACGGAGCGGTGGAACCGGCTGACGTGGTTCGACCCGGAGGTGCTGAACCCGGTGGGCGAGGACATCGGCTGGGAAGGGCCGCCGCTGCGGGGCGGCTTGCGGTTCGCCGGGGTGGACGGCCCGCGGGGCTGGGCGGATCCGGACCGGAACAACTTCGCGCCGCGGTTCGGCTTCGCCTACCGGGCGCTGACGCGGACGGTGATCCGGGGCGGCTACGGGATCAGCTACCTGCCGAACGGCACCAGCTACAACGGCTTCGGGGCGGGCCAGGAAGGCTTCACGACGCGGACGACCGAGGTGGTGACGATCGACGGGCGGACGCCGGAGACGCTGCTGCACGAGGCCTTCTCTGACGGGCTGATCGAGCCGAGCGGGGCGAGCCTGGGGCTGTACACGCTGCTGGGCTCGAGCGTAAGTGCGAATCTGCGGAACATCCGGGTGGGCTACAGCCAGCAGTGGAGTCTGACGATCCAGCAGGAGCTGCCCGGGGGCTGGCTGCTGGAGGCCGGCTACGTGGGCTCGCGGGGGATCAAGATCCCGATCAGCTTCACCATGAACCAGCTCCGGGAGGAGCAGTTGCAGTTGGGCGAGGCTTTGCTGGAGAAGGTGCCGAATCCGTTTTTCGGCCACTGGGCGGTGACCGGGGGTTTGGCGAAGAGCAAGGTGCAGCGGCGGCAACTGCTGCGGCCGTACCCGCACTTCAGCGGGGTGACGTTTCCGAGCCGGGAGGCGGGGGCCTCGACGTTCCACTCCTTCCAGGCACGGGTGGAGCGGCGGTTCGCCAACGGTTTCAGCTTGCTGGCGGCCTACACGAACTCGAAGCTGATCTCGGACACCGACAGCCGGAAGGCGTGGGTCGGCGGCGGGGAGCTGACGGCGGGGCCGCAGAATGCCTACAACCTGAGGGCGGAGCGCTCGATCGCGCCGCAGGACGTCTCGCAGCGGCTGGTGACGTCGTTTCTCTACGAGCTGCCCTTCGGCCGGGGCAAGAGGTGGGGCTCGGGCTGGAGCGGCGTGGTGAACGCGCTGCTGGGCGGCTGGCAGGTGAACGGGATCGTGACGTTCTCCACCGGGCGGGTGCTGCGGGTGACGGCGCCGAACGAGAGCTTCTCCTACAACGGCTCGCTGCGGCCGAACTCGACCGGCGAGAGCGCCGAGCTGCCGGCCTCGGAGCGCTCGATCGACCGGTGGTTCCGTACCGACGTCTTCGAGCAGCCGCCGCCGTTCACCTTCGGCAACGTGAGCCGGACGCTGCCGGACGTCCGCGAGCACGGCATCAAGAACTTCAATCTGTCGGCGATGAAGAACACCCGGCTGACCGAGCGGTTCACCCTGCAGTTCCGGGCCGAGTTCTTCAACGCTTTCAACACGCCGCGGTGGGGGCGGCCCGACGGCGCTCTGCTGAGCAACACCTTCGGCGTCATCACCTCCCAGCTCAACGCCCCCAGGGAGATCCAGTTCGGCCTCAAGCTCGTCTTCTAGGATCTCCTTCTTCTCGGCTGCTGTATCTGCCGCTGTTGTCCCCCGAAACTCCGAGCCATCCACACATACGAGGATGACGGCCTCTGCCATGCGCGGGCCGGTCCCGAATGGGTCGCCGGCTGGTGGCTGCGGGGCTTGAGGGAGTTCGAGTGCGGCGTGAGGCGGGGTCGAGAATCCACCAATTCGAGGTGAACAATGCGATTGCTTAGCAGGTTGTATCTGGCGGGCGTGCTGGTCGTGGCCAGCCCCTGGGTGCTGTTTGGCCAAGGCCGGACCGCGCAACTTACGGGCACGATCACCGACACCAGCGGCGCCGTCATCCCGGGGGCCCAGGTGACGGTCACCAACGTGGACACCGGAGAGGAGCGCAAGACCACTTCCAACGAGCTGGGCATCTACACGGTTCCTTTGCTCGAGCCGGGCAACTATAAGATCCTCGTGCAACAGGACGGTTTTCGCAGCGTGAGCCGCGAGGGGATCACGCTGCACGTGAACGACCTGCAGCGGATCGACTTCGAGCTGGAAGTAGGCGCCCTGGCCGAGACGGTGACAGTCGAGGCAGCGGCCCCCTTGCTGGAAACCACCGAAGCCAGCCAGAGCGTGGTGATCGACAACACGCAGATCCTGAACCTGCCTCTGAACGGGCGCAACGCCTACCAGCTCTCGGCGCTGACGCCGGGGGTGATCCCGGGCGGGGGCTTCGAGGACTCGGTGACCATCAACCGCATGAACAACATCAACGTCAACGGCGGCGCCAGCTTCAACAACGAGATCTTGCTCGATGGGGCCTCGAACTACATCGCGGGCCACGGGCAATTCGCTCTGACGCCCTCGGTGGACGCGGTGCAGGAGTTCCGGGTGCAGACCACCCAGTACTCGGCCGAGTTCGGGCGCACCAGCGGCGGGGTGGTGAACCTGGTGACCAAGTCCGGCACCAACGAGTTCCACGGCACGCTCTATCACTTCCTGCGCAACAAGGTCTTGAAGGCCAACAACTTCTTCAACAACCGGGCGGGGGTGGACCGGGCGCCCTTTGTCTACAACCAGTTCGGGGGCACCATCGGTGGGCCGATCCTCAAGAACCGGACCTTTTTCTTCTTCGGCTACGAGGGCTACCGGATCCGGGAGGCGAAGAACTTCACCGGCACGGTGCCGACGGCGGCGATGCGGGAGGGCGACTTCAGCGGGCTGATGACGCCGGACGGCAAGCCGGTGACGATCTATGATCCGTTCACCTCGCGGCCGGTATCGAAGAAGAAGTGGATTCGGGATCCGTTTCCGGGCAACGTGATTCCGGCGTCGATGTTCGATCCGGTGGCGGTGAACGTGACGCCGATGTACCCGCTGCCGAACAAGCCGGGGCTGGGGAGTTCGGTGTCGCAGAACTTCATCGCCAACGCCTCGAGCGTCGATGACTTGAACATGTTCACCGGGCGGTTCGACCACAGCTTCAGCGACGCCAACCGGCTGTTTTTCCGGGCCAGCCGGAACAGCCGGAGCCAGGTGCCGCCGAACTTCTTCGGGACGCCGGCGACGTCGAACTCGTTCGGGCCGAGCGACGGGGTGGACTGGCACGTGGTGTTGAACGACACGCACGCCTTCAGCCCGGCGACGGTGTTGGAGGTGCGGTTGGGCTACGCGCTGAACTCCACCGACCGGTTGCCGGAGACCTACGGGCTGGACCTGACGACGCTGGGCTTTCCGGAGGCCTTCAACGCCCGGGTGCAGGCGCACTACTTTCCGACCTTCTCGGTGCAGGGCTACAGCACGCTGGGGCCGCGGGCGTTCACGGTCTTCTCGCAGGGCAGCCAGACGCGGTCGCTGACCGGGAGCCTGACGCACATCCTGGGGCGGCACACGCTGAAGTTCGGCGGGGAGGTGAGGATTCTGAACCACAACTCGCGGCTGGCGCCGGAGGCCTCGGGGCGGTTCTGGGCGCAACGGAAGATGACCCAGGGGCCGAATCCGGACAAGGCGTCCAAGACGGCCGGCGACGGCTATGCGTCGTTGTTGCTGGGGACGCTCAACCGGGCCCGGGCGCGGCTGACGGCGGACACCTCCTACCGGACGATCTACTATGCGGGCTACATCCAGGACGACATCAAGGCGACGTCGAAGCTGACGCTGAACATCGGGCTGCGCTACAGCTACGAGACGCCGCGGACGGAGCGGTGGAACCGGCTGGCGTGGTTCGACCCGGAGGTGTTGAACCCGGTGGGCGAGGACATCGGCTGGGAAGGGCCGCCGCTGCGGGGCGGCTTGCGGTTCGCCGGGGTGGATGGTCCGCGGGGCTGGGCGGATCCGGACCGGAACAACTTCGCGCCGCGGTTCGGCTTCGCCTACCGGGCGCTGACGCGGACGGTGATCCGGGGCGGCTACGGGATCAGCTACCTGCCGAACGGCACCAG
>JALSRK010000057.1 GCA_026984795.1 Solibacteraceae bacterium
ATGGAACGAGCTGGTGGATTCGGCGACGAACCGGCTGGTTGCGAACTACTACAACCGCTTTGACGCCAACGGGAACCAGACGCGGGTGCCGTGGCCGGGCTACGGCTACGCGACGCTGTACTACGACGAGCTGAACCGGCTGGTGAAGGTGGACTCGCCGGACGGCAAGGAATACTACGAGTACAGCCCGTCCGGGGACCGGGTGTGGCGGAAGCGGGAGGCTGAACCGCCCCGGGTTTCCCTGAGGCTGAATTGCGCGACGCAGGGCTCCTTCTCAGCGGTGCCGGGCGGTTCATCGTACATCATCGCTTCGAACCCCGCCGCCGGTGTGGCCGCGCGCCACCACCGGCCCAGACCGAGAGCGGAACTTTCCACTCTGCGTCGAGATTCCCCTGCTTCGCCGGGCCGATCCCGGTGAGCTCCAGCGTGTGCTCCAGCGGGAGAACGTGCGGCGGTGAAACAGCCGCCGCGAACGAGGGGAGCGGAATTCGGCGATACTGGTAGTCGAGCGGCTGGGCAAGACGTAGCTGGGCAGACGATCAGGCGGAGCGAGCAGGAAGACCGGCGCGATGGGCCGATTGCCCTTCCGATGGAGCCGCCCCGGCCGCCGCCGGCGAGGTCATCCAATGGTACACAGACTGGAACCTTTTTCTGGGACGAGGCCGAAGAGCCGGAGAGTCGTGTTCGGCATTGCTTTGGCGGCGCTTCTCTCGTGCGGGTTCGCCGAGTCGGAGGCGGCGGGCGGGATCGTATTCCGGGATGCGGAAAAGCAGACCCGGCAGTTCATCCAGTGGCAGCGCGAGATCCGGCTGGACCGGGCGCAGGAAAAGATCAAGAAGGCGGCGCTCGAGGATCTGCCGGCGCCCTGCTGCAGCGACAAGTCGGCCTACACGTGCTGCTGCGCTTGCAATATGTCGCGGAGCATCTGGGGGCTGTCGCAGTACATGATCGCCAGGCAAGGAGCCGACGCCGAGGCGGTGCGGGC
This sequence comes from Solibacteraceae bacterium, assembly GCA_026984795.1. GTDB lineage: Bacteria > Acidobacteriota > Terriglobia > Bryobacterales > Bryobacteraceae > JALSRK01. The sequence goes on from JALSRK010000057.1 coordinate 986, forward strand.
GAAGGTGAAGGAGTGGCTGGCGTTCATCAACCCGAACGGCTACAGCGGCAAGGCGTGCTACACGGGCCGGTGCGAGCGGCCGTTCCGCGAAGACGGCTGCGGCGGCATGCGGCCGACGCAACTCAAGTTCTGAGGATCGGGGCGAATGCCGGGGCTGCGGGCGGGGCCCGAGAAGCCGGCGCCGCCGGGGCGGGAGCCCGTTACCGGTAAACCGTGTTCCTGGCGTTCCACAGCGTGTAGAGGAACCAGCCGAAGTCGAGGCCCTGGGCGGGGAAGGAGGCCGGGCGCAGCGGGTGGATCCCGACCGCGAGGATGCCGGGGAACGGATTCTCGTCGGACGGCTCTCGCGTGGCGGGCAGGCTGGAGAGCACCATGGCGGGCACGGTGAAGCGTCCGGCGCCGGGCCGCGCGGTGCAGAGGAAGCTGGCGGCGGCGTCGGTTCCGGAGGCCAGCGAGAAGCCGACGATGGTCACCAGTTGCGTGGCGTCGTCGCCGCCCTCCCAGGTAACGAGGAGATCCCGGGCGCGGTCGATCTCGTCGAGCGCCTCGCGGTTGGTCCAGTCGATCACCGAGGGTAGGATCAGATCGGCCTGGAACGGGCCGACGTCGGCTCCGCCGTCGCCGTTGCTCACCGTATAGGCCCCAGGAACGAGGAAGGGGGGCAGGACCTGCTCACCCGGCAGTCCGCCGCCCAGATTTTCGTTCTGATAAAAGCCTGGATCCTCCCGGCCCAGTTGAGCGGAGCCCTGCGGTCCCGTGAGGGTCAGCGCCGGGCCGGCGTCCAGAGGCTGTGAGCGAGCCGGGTCATCGGGGGCGAAGTTCGGGTCGGTCTCGCCGGAGTAGGTGTAGACGAGGCAGGAGCCGACGGGCGTGAGCGTACCACGGCGCATTCCCAAGGCGCCGAGGGTGTCTACGAGCTCGACCCGACGGAACTGGGCCCAGGCGCTTTCCCTGGTGCCGTCGAACCGCTCGGCGCCTCTTTTCAGGTGGGCTTCGAAAAGCTGGAGGGTAATGGCGCCGAAGCGGAGCCGGCCCGCTTCCTGGATCTGCTGCAGGTCTGCCGCGGTGAGGCCGGCGGGATCCGAGCACGGGCCGCCTTCGGGGGCGATGGAGATGGTCGTGTAGTTGCTGACGACGCCGTTGACGCGGACGGCCAGGGGCACGCGGCAGCCTTCAATGCCCTCGGGAACGAAGAACTGGACCTGGTCCACGGACGGGACTCCCATGCCGGTGCGGCCGGCGTAGAAGGGCTGGACGACGCGGTCGCCGACGAGGACCTCGACTTCGGCGTCGAGGTTGCCCACCGGGGGCAGATCCGCGTCATTGCCTTCGATGGGGCCGAGGCCGGTACCCCAGATGATCACCGCCTGGCCGGGACGGGCCGATTCGAAGACGGTGTTCAGGCGGAGATCGGAGGCCGAGTACCAGTTCTGGACGATGGCGGGTCCGAAGCCGGCCTGGTTGATCGAGAAGATGCCGAAGGCGCTCTGAACGACGCGGATGGGAACGGGGTCGCTGGCGTCTCCGTTGTAGGTGACGGTGAGCGTCCCGTCGCCGACGGGGGTCGTCGATGGCAGGACGGCGGCCACCTGGCGCGCGGAAGAGTAATAAAGGTAGGCGTCCACCGTCGTCGAGCCGACGGTGACCTGAACCTTGGTGGCGGCGAGTTCGGCGGGCCACGGCAGGCTGCCGGCGATCTGGATCTCGGCCGGGCCGAGACCCTCGCCCATCACGACGAAGAGCGAGCCTCGGGCGATGCCGTAGTTGGGGAGGCCCGGGGCGATGTAGCCGGCGGCGTTGACGATGCCCCGGGGCGCGACGGCGGGCCGGCCCAAAGCAGGCAGGGCCGCCGCGAGGGCGAATATGAGCAGCAGGGCGCGACTTCGCATGGCTTCATCTCCTCCAAGGGGTCGGGAGCAGGGGGCGGGAGCTTGCGGCGAGCGCGGCCGGAAGGGGCGCGAAGGCGCGGCGCCGGTAGGCTGATTCACCGAGAGCGTCGAGAGGAGTTCGGGCGCCGTCGCCAAACGGCCGAGCAGGAAAGGTGCGACCGCACACGGTGCTCCTCGCCTGCCCGTTCGCGAACCGAGCGAGGCGTGTGGGTACCGCGAACATGGCAACCCCCGGCCGCGGCTCGAGACCTGGAGGGCGTCTCCGCCGGCGGCGATCGCCTTCCGGATCCCGGCAGAGTTTCCGCTCTGTTTGCCCGATGAAATTGTACTCGCGGGGCCGCGCGAGGGCAACAGCGCCGCCCCGGGACCGAGCTGGGGGCACCCTCCCGGAAAGCCTGTCCGGAGCTGTACAGCGCAGCAGAGCGTCAGGGCGTAGGACCGGGGGAGGAAGGCGCCGGAGGACGGGCATCCGCCGGCGCTTCGGGGGGTTCGAGGGGACCCATGTAGTGGATGCGGCTCGAGACGTCGGCCCGTTCGAAGTCCGTGTTGTGCAACGCGATGGAGATCTTGCGGCGGTAGAACCAGAGGGCGCGGAGAGCGAACTCGCCGCCGTAGCTCACGGGAAACCACAGTCCCTCTTCCAAGCGGCTGCAGACGACTTTGAAGCCGAGGTGCCTGACGTTCGTGCCGAAGACCGTACGCAGCCACAGCGGAACCTTCCTGGCCAGGTGAGTGGTGACGAGCGCGGGCTGGAGGTCGGCGGCGTCGATCAAAGCCTCACCGGCCCACGGCGAACCGCCTTCCGTCCAATCGGTCTTGGGAGTGAAGACGACCCGGAAGACGTCGCGGCCGCGGTACACATCGCGGCCGATGACGCGAAAGTCCAGGCTGCGCACCTGCCGGAGAGTGAGGGGGAAGAGCTCACGGCTGATACCGTCCCGGGCGTCGGGGTCGTTGGTAAGTTCTTCGGCCAGCTCCGAGATCAAGTCGCCGTCGATGTCCAAGTCCTTGTATTGATAGTGGGGCTGAAAGTAGGGAATCATCCTGCCGCCGCGGCGATAGGTCCCGCGAAAGTGAATCCTCTCTTTGCGTATCGCGCGCGGCAGGGGTTCGATGAGAAACTCGCTGACTTCCTCCCGGAGGAGGCGGTTGCGGGCCCCGTGGAAGCGGATGACGACGCGCTGACGGTAACGGAAGCTCCGGCGGGCATCCTGGGCCCGGCCCTGGTTCCAGGCCACTTTCCACATCAGTTCCTCAGCCGGGGGCAGATCGGCGGCGCGAGCCGGCGCCGTAGCCGCCACTGCGACGGCGAGGAGCAACGAGAGTCGAGCTACGACTTTCATCTGCGTTCCAGGCGGCGCCGCACGTGGGCTATCCGGCGCACTGTACCTGAAGTACGCCGGGGGCGCCGGCCGGCTCACCTTCTGTTGTCTGAATACGAGCGGAGCGGGGGCCGCGATTCAAGAATCTTGGCGTTAGCGCCTGGAGGTACGCCGGCGGCGGCTGCGGCCGAGGGAAAGTTGCCGTGATATCGCTCGTTCCAGCCCCATCGGCGCTGACCCTCGCCGCTGCTGGCGGAGAAAAGTCGGGTTTTTGTGCAAATAGTTGCGTCCGCGACGGGCCCCGATCGATCCAAGGCGGCAGGAGGCACGAATGCGTTTTTCCGCCACACTGTTGCTTTTAGGCTTCGCGGCTGCGGCGCTACCTTCGGCGGCGCAGCAGAAGCCGAACATCCTCGTCATCTGGGGCGACGATATCGGGCAGTCGAACATCAGCGCCTACACGATGGGTTTGATGGGATACCGGACGCCCAACATCGACCGGATTGCGAAAGAGGGGATGATCTTCACCGACTATTACGGCGAGCAGAGCTGCACAGCCGGCCGCTCCAGCTTTATTACCGGGCAAAGCGTGTTTCGGACGGGGTTGAGCAAGGTCGGTATGCCGGGGGCCGACATTGGCTTGCGCGCGGAAGATCCCACGATCGCCGAGCTGCTCAAACCGCACGGGTACGCAACCGGCCAGTTCGGCAAGAACCACCTCGGCGACAGGGATGAGTTCCTGCCGACGGCCCACGGCTTCGACGAATTCTTCGGCAATCTCTATCACCTGAACGCCGAAGAGGAACCGGAGAACGAGGACTACCCCAAAGATCCGGCCTTCCGGAAGCGCTTCGGCCCCCGTGGCGTGATCCACTCCTACGCGGACGGACGCATCGAGGACACCGGACCCTTGACCAAGAAACGGATGGAAACCATCGACGATGAAACGCTCGCCGCGGCGCTGGACTTCATTGAGCGGCAGCATAAGGCGGGCAAGCCGTTCTTCGTCTGGTGGAACGCGACCCGAATGCACTTCCGCACTCACGTAAGAAAGGAGCATCGGGGCATATCGGGCCAGGATGAATACAGCGACGGGATGGTGGAGCACGACGGCCACGTAGGGCAGCTCCTGGCGAAACTGGATGAACTCGGCATCGCCGGCAATACGATCGTCTTCTACTCCACTGACAACGGGCCGCACTACAACACCTGGCCGGACGCGGCGGCGACGCCGTTCCGGGGCGAGAAGAACACGAATTGGGAAGGCGGCTGGCGGGTGCCGGCGATGGTGCGGTGGCCGGGCCGGATCCAGGCCGGTTCGGTGTCGAACGAGATCATGCACCACATGGATTGGCTGCCTACGTTGCTGGCGGCCGCCGGCGACCCGAACATAAAACAGGAGTTACTGAAAGGCCACCAGGCAGGCGCCCGCACTTACAAAGTCCACCTCGACGGATACAACTTCTTACCGTACTTGACAGGAGAGCGGAAGGAAGGCCCCCGGAACGAGATTTTCTATTTCTCCGACGATGGGGATCTGACCGCGTTACGCTACCGGGATTGGAAAGTGGTCTTCATGGAACAGCGCGTGGCCGGAACGTTCCGGGTTTGGGCTGAGCCGTTCGTGCGGCTCCGGGTGCCGAAGCTTTTCAATCTGCGCCGGGATCCCTACGAACGGGCGGATATTACCTCCAACACCTATTACGACTGGTTCCTCGACAGGGCTTATCTGATGCTGCCGGCGCAGGCGTACGTGGCGGATTTCCTGAAGTCGTTCCAAGAGTTTCCGCCGCGACAGAAGCCGGCCAGTTTTACCATCGATCAAGTTCTGGAGAAGCTTGCGCCGCCGACGGGCTGAGGCGGCGACGCGACGCGGCACGGTCTGGGGTGGGCGCCCGAGTGCCGGGGAGGTCCCAGCCGCACCGTCGTTCCCCGGGGCGGCGATAGCCGGGAGCTTGTCTACGACGTGACCTAGGCAGGCAACCGGCCATCACTCTTGGAAGAGACCATCGCTATGCACAAATATACAGTCCGATACGTTTTGGCGGTTCTCCTCCTGGGCTGGGCCGCGGCTTCTTGCGGGCGCTCCCAAGTACCATCGGTGCGCTCGGCCGATCCGTTGCCTTCCTGGGCAGACCGGGCTCCCAAACAGCGTATTCTGGATTTCGTCGCGCGGGTGACCGAGGAAGGCGGCGCGGACTACGTACCGCCGGCGGAGCGGATCGCCACATTCGACAACGACGGGACGCTGTGGGTGGAAAAGCCGCTGTACGTGCAGTTCGCGTTCCTGTTCCACGAGATCGACCGGATGGCGCCGAACCACCCCGAGTGGAAGAAGACACAACCTTTCCGGGCGGCCCTGGACCATGATTTCGAGGCGATCGACAGGCTGGGCTTGCAGGCGGGGCTCACCCTTCTGTTGACCACCCACACCGGGATGACCCAGCAGGAATTCGCCCGGCTGGCGGGCGAGTTCTTCGCCGCGGCGAGGCATCCCCGGTACCACCGCCTGTATACGGAGCTCGTCTACCAGCCGATGCTGGAGCTGCTCGATCTGCTGCGGGCCAACGACTTCCACATCTTCATCGTTTCGGGCGGCACGGTGGAGCTGATCCGGAGCTTCGCCGAAGATGTCTACGGCGTACCGCCGGAGAACGTGGTCGGGACGAGCTTCCGCTACCGGTTCGAGGCCCAGCCGGCGCCGGGACGGATCTGGCGCGAACCGAAGATCGTCTCCTTCAACGACCGCGGCGAGAAGCCGGCGAACATCCAGTTGCACATCGGACGCCGTCCGATCCTGGCCGTGGGCAATTCCGACGGAGACATTCAGATGCTCGAGTTCGCGCCGCGGTCGCGGCCGCACCTGGCGCTGCTGGTACATCACGACGACGCCGAACGCGAATACGCCTACGACGAGGGTACCGAAAAGGCGCTGCGACAGGCTGAGAAGAACGGCTGGCAGGTGGTTTCCATCAGAGAGGATTTTCGGCGGGTCTTTCCGTTCGAGGAGGAATGAGGCGAGGCCGCCGCCGGAAGGGCGATGCGGGGGAGTCTTTGGTTCCACTGGGGGGCCATGCGGACCCGGGCCACGGGGCGAACCGGCGCGTGGCAAGCTATGGTGAGCTGCCCCGGGTTTCCCGGAGGCTCCGTAGATTGGGAGGATGGAGCAGCGGGAGAACGAAGCAGGTTCTTACCGGAGACCTGGACGGAGGGGTCGGTGCGATCTGGTGAGACACGCAATCCGCCGACAGGCGATTCCCGCCCAAAGAGGCGGCCGGCGGTAAGTTATTGAACTGTGGTGCCCGGGGCGGGGGTCGAACCCGCACGGTGGTTTCCCACCAAGGGATTTTAAGTCCCTTGCGTCTGCCGATTTCGCCACCCGGGCCGATGGTGGCCAAGGGCCGGCTTCCACCGACAATTATAGTGGTTGCGGGCCGCGGGCCGGGCGCGGATGCGGCACACAGGTGGGGCGAGACAGGGGCGCGGGGCTGTTCGAATCCGGAGTCGAGGCCGAACGGGACGTTGGGCGAGCGCTGTCCTGCAGGAGGCCCGTCTGGTCCGAGGCCACGTGCGGGAGCACCACCTTCGAGAGGTGGCGCTGCTCGCGAAAAACGCATCCGAAAAACTCTTGACAGGCCTCCCAATCAGGACTATGCTTATCAACGCAGTCATCTTTACCATGACTGCGGCGGATCCTCCCGGTTTCTCCTGGGGGGATGGAGGGACGACCCGATGGTCGAAAAGGTTTGCATCGGCGTATTGACTACGCTCCTGATTCTCGCCGCAGTGGGCTGGTGTTTGCTGACCCTCAAGTTTATCTGGCTGGTAGCGACCAGCGGCTAGAAGAGGCGCTCATTTTCGGCTGGAAGAGGGGCTTCCGGGCCGTCACGGGATGATGACCGAACGGCGCGGGGAAGCTATGCGAGGCGAGGGGCGGCACATGCCCGAGCGGCGGTGGATGCACCCGCACTGGAGGAGGGAAGGTGTGCGCCGGCCCCGCCTCGCTAACTTTACCTTAGTTTGAAGATTCCCGTCACAGCATGACGTTCAGCCGTCGTGCCGAGAAGCCCGTCGGGCGCAGCACGTCGATCTGAATCCGCTTGGCTCCCTCCGCGTCGTAGGTGGCCGTGACGATCTTCTCGGCGCCGGGGGCTAGGTCCTCGAGTGGGCGAAAGCCTGTCTCCATCGGCAAGCCGCCGAATCCAAAGACGATCCATCGCAGCGTATAGCCGCGAAGCGCGTAGCCGGGCAGGCGATTGCGGACCGTGACGCGCACCCGGATCTGCCCGCCGCCGGCCTCGGCTTCCAGCGTCTCGATGGGGCTCATCTCGCGCCGCAGCTCCGCGTATGACGGCTTCGGGTTGCCGTAGAGATCGACGACGCCGTGGACGCGCTGCTCGAGCGGTCCGGCGCCCTTGTCGCCCATGTGGGTGCGGTAGTCGTTGTAGTCGAAGAAGATGGCCCCGGCCACCCAGTCGTACTTGCGGAAGACGGCGGTGTGACGCTTCAGGATGTCGATGCGTTTGGCGTCGCCGCCGGAATGCGCGGGCCGGCACTCGCAGTAGCCGTACTCGGAGATGACGACGGGCTTGTCGGGAAAGGCGTCGTGGATGGCCTTCAGGTTCCGCTCCATGGCGGGGACGTCGCCGCGCATCCAGCTCTCGTAGTACTCGTTCCACATGATGAAGTCCATCCGGCCGGCGACGTCATTCCCGGGATTGCGCTGCAAAGAGTTCGAGGCGTAAGTGAGCGGCCGGGTAGGGTCCTGGAGGCGGGCGCGGGCGAAGAGGCCGCGGACGAACTTCTGCGCCGTGGAATCCTGGCCGCCGATCTCGTTCGCGAGGCCCCAGGAGAAGACCGAAGGATGGTTGCGATTCTGATCGATCATCTCGCGCAGGTGATCGGCGGCGTTCTCGGCGATGGCCTTCTCCAGCTCCGGCGTCAGATCCCGGAAGGTGCGGCGTCCCCAGGCGGGGACTTCGAGCTGGATGAAGATGCCGTGGCGGTCGCAGTAGTCGAGGACACGCTCGTCCTGGGGCCAGTGGACGCGGGTGAAGACGCAGTTGAGCTTCTTCACGTCGTCGTGGTCGTGGCGGATCCAGGCGCCGGTCTCGGCCATGCCGTGTTCGGGGTGGGAGCCGGCCATCCGCTCGACGCCGGCCAGCCACACACGCTCGCCGTTGAGGTAGAAGGCGGCGCCGCGGACCTCGATCTTGCGGATGCCGAAGGTCTCCGAGGCCGAGTGGCCGGGACGGCCGTCCACGGTGAGGCGGGCCTCGAGGCGGTAGAGGAGCGGATGGTCGAAGTGCCAGAGCCGGGGGTTGTCGAAGACGGCGGGTTCGAGATCGATGGTCTGGCTGATGCCGGATGGAGTGAGAATGGGCGGCGACGGGGGAACCTGGACGGCTTCGCGGCCTGAAGCCTCCTCGACGGCGCGGCAGTGGACCTGGATGCGCACGGGGCGCCCGGAGTCGTTGCGGGCGAAGACGCGGACGCGGATCCGGGCGCGGCGGTTGCCGTCGATGGGTTCGGCTTCGATCTCGAACCGCTCGAGGAAGACGCGCGGCGTGACGTGGAGGGAGACAGGCCGGAGGATGCCGCCGTCGGCGGCCCAGTCGAAGGAGCGGCCGCGGGGGAGCATGTCGTCGCGGAAGGAGTTGTCCACGCGCACGACGAGGCGGTTAGGTTCGCCGAAGCGAATGGCGGGCGTCAGGTTGCAGAAGAAGGCGGTGTAGCCGAGGCGCTCGTGGACGCCGACGGGCTCGCCGTTCAGCCAGACCTCGGCGGTGTGATAGACGGCGCCGAAGCGGACGCGGACGCAAGCGCCCTGCCACTCCCGCGGCGCGTCGATCTCCCGTGCGTACCAGGCGGCGCCGTGATAGCCGGCGTTCTCCGGCTCGACGTTCCAGGTGTGGGGGACGGTGACGACGCGCCAGGCGCTGCCGGGGGCACGCCTCATCCAGCCGGCCGCTTTGCCCTCGTCGTTCGGGTCGAGGCGGAAGAGCCATTCGCCGTCGAGGCTCACGGTGCGGGAGCAAAGGTCCGAGTATTCGTGTCCCTGCGCACCCGCCGCCGGCGGCGAGGCGGCTGCGGCGGCGAGGGCGACGGTCTTGGCAAAGCGGCGCCGGGTGGGTTTCCGCATGCTCATATCCGTTTCATGATACTTGCCGGGCGGCACGGTATACTGGCGGAAATGCCGAAGCTGGGATTCGTCCACACCGTCCTGCCGCTGGTGGACTACTTCGACCGCCTCACCGAAAAGGAACTGCCGGGAGTCGAGCGGCTGCACATCCTCGACGAGCCGCTGCTCAAACGCGTGATGGAACGGGGGCATCTGCTTCCGGCCGACACGGAACGGCTGGCGGGGCACGTCAAGACGGCGGCCGATGCCGGGGCGGTGGCGGTGCTGGTGACCTGCTCGACGCTTTCGCCGTGCGTCGAGGACCTGCGGCAGCAAGGGGCGGCGCTGCCGGTCTTCAAGATCGACGAAGCGATGTTCGACGATGCGCTGCGGCGGGGGCGGGTAATCGGCATCCTGGCCACGAACCCGGCGACCATGCGTCCGACGCGGGAGGGGCTGCTGGCGACGGCGCGGCTCTACGGGCTGGAGGACGAGATCGATCTCGAGGAGAAGCTGGTGGAGGAGGCGCTGGAAGCGCTCAAGGCCGGCGATTCGCTGAAGCACGACGCGATCATCGCCCAGGCGGGCAAGGAGCTGGCGAGCCGTTGCGACGTGGTGATCTTCGCCCAGGCATCGATGGCGCGGGCGGCCTCGAAGGTGCCGGAGCCGGAGCGCGGGCGCATCCTTACCAGTCCGGAGACGGCGCTGGGAAGCGTGGCTGCGTTGCTGAAAGAGGCTTGAGGGACGCGGTCACTGGTCTTCCCCCCCACCGCTCACCGTCACCCGATAGCGCAGCTCGAGGGGTTCTCCCGGTTTCAGCAGGTAGGAGTCGTAGCCGGGGAAATCGACTCCCAGGAAGCCGTAATGGCGGAGGCACCAGCCGTTCGGATAGCCGGGGTTGGCCGGATCGATGTCGATGCGCAGGGCGGCCCGGCCGCCTTCGTACAGCGCTTCGAGTTGCGCCCAGCGCGACGGGACGAGGTTCGAGTTCTCTTCCCTGAGGAGGCCGGTTTCGGTGGTGATGCGGGTTTCGCGCCGCGGGGCGAAGCGTACGCAGAAGCCGCCGTAGGCGGTCCCGGGCTTGGGGGCGCCGCTGAGCGTCACGGGGCCGCGAAGGGCCTCGAAGCGCAAGTGGAAGTCCAGGCGGCGGCTGTCTTGCCGGACGGGGTAGGCGACAATCTCGACAGTCTCGCGGACGATCTGCTCGCCGCCGGCGAACCAGGCGTTCTCGACAGCGAGGCGGGCGCGGCGGGGGGAAGCTTCGCGGGCCAGCCAGCGCGAAAAGCGTCTCTCGACGCCGCGCATCAGCCACAGGTCGTAGCGGACGCCGCGGTAGCGGACCACCGGCCAGGCCCAGAAGACGCCCCGGTGGTGGAGGTGGTCCTTGGGAAAGTCGTCGGTGACGATGACGCCGTTCGGCGCCCAGACGGGGTGCAAGTAGCAGCAGCGGGCGCGGTCCTCGGGCACGCCCTCGGGCAGCACCTTGCCGTAGTTGTAGACGTAGACGGGCCGACCGTTTTCGAGAAGCCGGATGGAGACCGGGCCGGGCTCTTCGAAGGTGAAGCCGGTCTGAGCGGCGGCCAGGACCGTGGAGAGCAACAGGGCGGCGAGAAGCCTCATGCCGGTTTTCCTCCTCTGACGCGTTCTTCGTCCACTTCGACGCCGAGGCCCGGGCCGAGGGGGACGGCGATCTGCCCGTTCTGGACCTGGAGCGGCTGCTTCAGGAAGGTGCCGGTGAGGAACTGAGGCCCGTTGAGCGCCGCGGGAAACTTGAGGTGGAAGGCCCCGAAGAGCTGGAGCGAAGCGGCAAGGGAGACGTCGGGGTCGGTGAGGCCGCTGCCGAGGAAGAGCAGGCCGGCGTCTTCGAGAATCTCGATCTGGCGGCGGGCGTGGAAGAGACCGGCGGTGCGGGCGGGCTTCATAGCCACGCCATCGAGCAGGTCGAGGCGGATAAACTCGATCAGGTCGGCGGGCGAGACGACGCCTTCGTCCATCAGGATCGGCAGGGCCCGCTGCTTCTTCAGCTCGCGGTAGCCGGAGAGGCGGTTCGAGGGCAGGGGCTGTTCGAGGACGTTCATGCCGATATCGGCGAGCTTCGGCGCCACCCAGAGGGCCTGGGCGAGATCGTAGCCGCCGTTGGCGTCTCCCCACAGGAAGGCCTGCGGCGCCATGCGGCGGACGATGCGGCACATCTCGAGGTCGAACCGCGGATCGGGTCCCAGCTTCACGTTGAAATGGCGGTAGCCGCGCTGGAGGCCGTCGTTGACCAGCTTCTCGACCTCGGGCAGCGAGGTAGTGTTCACCGTCCAGCTCAGGGTGATGGCCGGGAGGGACTGGCGGCCCCACTTCTCGGGCATGTTCTGGTTGCGGAGCTTGCCGGCGAGGTCGTGGAGGGCGAGATCGACGCCCGCCTTGGCGATGGGCATACCGGTGGAGAACGACGGAGCGATCGCCCGGCGCATCGCCTGGTGCGCGCCGCGGATATCGAAGGGGTTGCCGCCGATGAGAACGGGCGTAAGGTGCTGCTGGATGGTCGAAGCGACGGACTCGACAGTCTCGTAGCTCCAGGTCGGGACGGGCACGGACTGGCCCCAGCCGGCGGCGCCGCTCTCGCAGGTGATCTTGACGAGCACCGTCGGCCGGTAGGGCTTGGTGAAGAACTTGAAATGCCCGGCGACGGGGTAGTTGGCGGGGAAGATCTCGACGCGGGTGATGGGCGGCGCGAGGCCGGGAGCGATCTGGGCGGCGGCGAGTTGCAAGAGCTGGCGGCGAGTCCACAGCATCGGCTACCCGTCAGGATACGATCTCGAGGCGTTCGGCGTCGAAGCGGATGTTGCGGCCGGTGTCGCGGGCCAGGGCGGCCATGCAGCCGGCGACGGCATGGGAGAAGCCGGCCTGGATGTCGGCGCGGGGGCGGCCCCGGCTGCGGACGCACTCAATGAAGTTGGCCATGTGGGAGTTCACCGGCTCGGGCTGAATCTCGATGGGCTTCTCGATGCGGTCTTCGGCCTTGCTGCCGGCGCCGGAGAGGACGAAGCGGTCCATGTCGAGCGTGCCCCGGGAGCCGCACCAGCGGTTGCGGTTGCCTTCGCTGTTCGTCAGCGACATGGCGAACTCGACGAGGACTTCTTTCGGGTAGTCGAGCAGGGCGTGGAAGACGTCGTAGGTTTCGCGGCCGTCCTTCCAATAATAGACGCCGCCCTTGGCCACCGCGCCGGCCGGGTAAGGGTCGCCGAGAAACCAGGGGACGAGGTCGATGAAGTGGCTCATCCAGAGGCCGGGGATGCCGTTGGTGAACTCGCGGAACAGTTGCCACTGGCGGAAGCGGCGGGGATCGAAGGGGCGCTTGGGGCGGCCGAGGTAGAAGCGGTCCCAGTCGAGGTCTTCGGGCTTGACGTCGTCGAAGCTGCGGCGCCAGCGGGGCTGGAAGAAATTGACCGAGGTCTCGACGCGGGTAACTTTGCCGAGGGCGCCGGAGCGGACCAGCTTCGAGGCGGCGATGTAGCGGCCGTCGCTGCGGCGCTGGGTCCCGATCTGAACGACGCGGCCGGTGCGCTTCACCGCGAGGTAGGCGGCCTTGGCCTCGCTGAAGACGACGCCCATGGGCTTCTCGCAGTAGGCGTCCTTTCCCGCCTCGACGGCGTGCTTCAGCATGATGCTGTGGGTGAAATCGGGCGCGGAGATGACGACGGCGTCGATCTCGTCCCAGGAAAGTAGTTCCTGGTAGTCCACCGTGGAGCGCGGCTCCGTGCCCCAGGCCTGATTCGCTCTGGCCACGGCGCGTTCCCGGTTGGGCCGCCAAACGTCACAAATGGCGGTGACGGCCACGTTGAGGTCGCGGGCCTTTTCGATCTCCTTCATGAGCGCCTGCCCGCGGTTGCCGGCGCCGATGATGCCGATCTGGATGCGGTCATTGGCGCCGTAGGCCCGCGCGGCGAGGGCGGCGGGCAGCGAAGAACCTACAAAACTTCGGCGGGTGAGCATGACGTAGAGTACTATACCGCGAGCGGCCCCCGATCGGGATCCGCCTTCAGGCCGGCCCATGCTCCAATAAAGAAATGCCCGGCTATCGCACGCTGATCTTCGATCTCGGAGGAGTGATCCTGCCGCTGGACTTCGCGCGGGGCTACGCGGCGATTGCGCCGGCTTGCGGGTTGCCGGTGGAGGAGATCCCGAAACGGATCGCGGCGACGGGGCTGATCGAGCCATTCGAAACGGGCCGGATCGAGGCGCGGGAGTTCGCACGGAGGGTGAGCGAAGCGCTGGGGCTGAAGCTGAGCTACGAGGAGTTCTGCCGGGTGTGGTCGGCGATCTTCCCGCAGGAGACGCTGATTCGGGAGGAGCTGTTCGCGACGCTGGCGGGGCGCTACCGGCTGCTGATGCTCTCGAACACGAACGAGATCCATTTCGACTACATCCGGAAGAACTACAGTTTCGTGCGGCATTTCAACGGGTTCGTGGTCTCTTACGAAGTCGGTGCGATGAAGCCGGCGGCGGAGATCTACCGGGCGGCGATCGAGCGGGCGCAGTGCCCGCCGGAGGAGTGCTTCTTCACCGACGACGTGGCGGAGAACGTCACCGCGGCGCGGAGGCACGGGATCGACGCGGTGGTCTTCAGGTCGGAAGAGCAGCTCCGGGAGGAGCTGAGGCGGAGGGGAATCCTGTCTGGTAACATGGACGGAATCTGATTCAAAGCAGGGGTCTTCCCTGTCTGACCTCATCTGTTTACACAGGTGCTGGAGCGATGCCGCCAGACGAAAAACTGCTCAGCGCTGCGCTGATCGCCGGTCCGTGCCGCTCCCGGGCGCAAAAAGTTCTGGACGCGCTCGGCCGGCAGACGGCCCGGGAGGCGATGGAAATCGTGGTCGTCGATGCCGGACCTCCGGAGGCGGCTCCGCTGAAGCCGCCCGAAGGCGTGACGTCGCGCTACGTCCGCCGGCCCGGCGAGCGCCGCTGGACGGCGCTCCGGTTTGAGCTGGTCCACCTGGCCCGGACGCCGATAGTCGCGTTTCTCGAGGACCATTGCTATCCGTCGGCGGGCTGGGCCGAAGCCTTGATCGAGCGGCACCGGGAGCCATGGGCCGCGGTCGCGTATGCGTTCACGAACGCGAATCCGGTGCGTTACGCCAGCCGGGCCGCGCTGGTGAGCGACTACGGGCTATGGATGCACCCGGTGGAGGAAACGCGCCCCCGGCTGTTGCCCGGCAACAATGTTTCGTACAAACGCGAAACGCTGCTTTCCTTCGGAGATGCCCTGGCGACGTTGTTGTCCCCGGATTTCGGCTTGCATGAAAAGCTCCGGCAGATGGAAGCCCCCATGTGCATCGAGCCCCGGGCGCTGGCGGCTCACGAAAACTTTGAACGTCCTTGGGATTTGTGGCAAGCGAACCATGATTACTCGCGGCTTCTCGGGGCGCGGCGGGCGCTCACCCAGGGCTGGGGACGGCTGCAACGGTGGTTCTACGGCCTGGCTACTCCCGTTGGGTCGCCGCTCGTCCGGATGTTACGTCTCTTGGCGAGCCTGCGCGGCCGCGGTTCGTTGACGAAGCAGGTCCTGGCGGCCTTTCCCATCTACGCCGTGGCCTATTTCTGGGCGGGCGTTGGCGAAGCGGCCGGGTATTTCTTCGGAGAGGGACGCTCTGACGGTGAATTGTTCGACTACGAACTGGCCCGGGTTCGAACCCTGGACTCCTGCGAGAGGTGATGCCGCGCGCTTCGGTGGTCATCCCCGCTTACTACTCCTCGGCCACTCTCGGCGACTGCCTGGAGGGGCTGCGGCGGCAGACGTGGCGCGACTTCGAGGTCATCGTCGTCAACAGTTCGCCCGAGGAAGAGACGCGGCGCATCATCGAACGGTATCCTGAGGTGCGGTTCGAGCAAAGCCCGCAGCGCCTGTATCCCCATGCCGCCCGCAACCTCGGTGTAGAAATGGCCCGGGGGGAGCTGCTCGTGTTCACTGATCCCGACTGCCGGGCGCGTCCGGACTGGCTCGAGCGGTTGGTGGCGGCGCACGACGCCGGCCACCCGGTGGTGGGGGGAGCGATGGAACCGGCCAGCGGCCGGTGGTTCGAGCGTGGAGTACATCTGACCAAATACTCCTGGGCCCTGAGCGGACTGCCTGCCGGACCGCACGCCATCCTGGCCTCGGCCAACGTCTGTTATGCCCGGCGGGTTTGGGAGATCCTTGGGCCGTTCGAGGGGCATCTTTTCGCCGGCGATGCGATTCAGAGCTGGCGAGCGGCGACCGCCGGGTTCGAGCCGTGGTTCGAGCCGCGCGCCGTGGTCGAACACCATCACGGCGGGAGTCTGGTTTCCTTGTGGAAAGAGAGATGGATGCGGTCGCAAGAGTACGAAGACGTGCGGGTGGAGTTCTTCCGGCGGCCGCGGTGGAAATCGGCGTTGCTGGCGCCGCTGTTTCCGGCCTTGACGGCGCTGGTGCTGGCGCGTACGATGATCGACGCCCGGCGGTGCGGATGCCTTGGGACTTGCTTGACGACGCTGCCGGTGCAGATCGCCGGCCAGCTTGCCTGGTGCCTGGGCGAGGCGAAGTCCAGGATCCGCCACGCTGCGGGCCGATGGAAGCCGGTGTTGTCGAAATGAGCGCTGCCGGAACAACCATCCATCTGTGCACGGCGGCGGACGGGAATTACCTGGCTCCGTCGGCGGCGATGGTGCGGTCGGCGATGGAGCACGTCTCGGATCGCCGGGTGGAATTGTACGTCCTCACGAAAGATGTCACGGCGGAGGAGCGGCGGCGGTTGCTGGCTTCCTGGCCGTTCGAGAATCTGCGGGTTCACTGGCTCGAGACCGACGACACGCGGCTGGCGGGACTGCCGCGCACCGGTTGGCGCGACGCGGGGCCGTACCGGAAGCTGCTCATGGATACGGCGCTACCCCGGTCCGTCTCACGCGTGGTGTGGCTGGACTCGGACGTGATCGTTTTGCGCGATCTGTACGGGCTGTGGGCCACGCCGCTCGACGGCAAACCCCTGGGCGGCGTACAGGACCTCACGGTCCCTCACCTGCGTTCCCCCCGCGGGCTGCGGCCATACCGGCAACTCGGCCTGAACGGGGCCGAGCCCTACTTCAACACCGGGGTGCTGGTGATCGATCTCGACTGGTGGCGGGCGCATCGGGTTTCGGTGCGGGTGCTGCAGCACTCCCGGAGATTTTCGCAGGAGCTTTTCTATTACGAGCAGGATGGCCTGAATGCGGTGCTGGCGAAGAAATGGAAGCCGCTCGATCCGCGCTGGAACGTGATCGAGTGTGTGGCTGGGCGGCCGTTCTTCCGGCCCAGACACCTTACCGGGCAGCAATACCGCCGGCTACTGGCGGATCCGTGGATCATCCACTACGCTGGACGCTGGAAACCCTGGACGCACCCCAGCTCCCGCCCTTGGCGCCAACTGTTCTTCGAGTACCTCGACCGGACCGAATGGGCCGGATGGGGCCGTTCCAGGACTCTTGCGGGCGTCCTGATGTCTTGGTACGAAACCCGCCTCCGCAGATACGCTTACTGGTTGGAGGATCCCGCCTTGAGCGCCGCGGCGGCGTTCCGCCGGTTGGCCGCACCCGGCCGGCGCTGACGCGCCAGCCCCGACGGCGGAGGATATGGCGCGTTGTAGCGGTTATTCCGCCCGGCCGCCGAAGCGGACCCGGGCCTGGCTGCGGAAGATCGCATTGAGGAACAGCACGTTCAGCCCGTCCATGTAGGCGCGGAAGTTGGGGTCTTCGGTGAAGCCGATGGTGAAGCCGCGGCCGGTGCGCTGGACGACGACGAAGGGCTTGAAGGCGAGCTGCTTGCGGTTCTCTTCCCAAAGGTAGCCGCTGGCGAGCAGCTCGTCGGGGCCCAGAAAGATGGCCGCATTGACCCCCTTGTCGAGCTTGATGGGCGTCCAGATGGTCCGGCCGCGCACCATGACGTTGAGGGTTTCCGGCAGGCCGGCGGTGATCCAGTTGTCGGGATCGATCTTCACCCGCGCGAGAACGCCGGGGACGGCATCGGGCTGGTCCTTTTGCGGGGCGATCGCCTTGCGGTAGTCGTCTTCCTTCTCGAGGATCTTGCCGGGGACCTGGGCCTCGCGTTTCTCCTCCTTTTTCTTGGCGGCGGCCTTCTTGGCCTCTTCGCCGGGCTTGTACTCGCGGGAGATGCTGAGCAGATCGACTTTCGGGTCGGCCACGTCGGCGATGGCGCTGCCGACGGCGATGAGTGTGCCGCCCTGCTTCACCCAGTTCTTGATCCGCTCCATGCCGGCCGCGCCGAGGACCGTCTTGTAGCCGCCGGCGGGCGGCAGGATGAGGACGTCGAAATCCTCGAGGTGGGCCCGGGTGCGCAGCGTGCGCGTGCGGATCGGGGTGGTCGGATAGCCGAACTGGCGCTCGATGACGAAGCGGGTGTTCCCGGCGGCGTAACCGGAAACGGGGATGTCCCAGGCGATGGCGATCTCCGGCTTCCGCAGCGGAATCACACGACGGCTGCCCAGGCTGATGCCCTTGGTGACGTAAGCCGTGTCGGTCGCCACCACCTCGGCTCCGGTCTGTTTCGCCAGCTCCGGCAAGACGGTGTGCAGGCTTTCGTCATTGTCGGAAACTTTGAAAATCAGCGTGCCCCGGGGATACTCGCGGCCGCCGAGCTCGAACTTCTTGTCGGCGGACCAGATCATGAGGCCCTTGCGCAGCGCCGCGGTAAGCAGCCGCGCCGCCGCCCGGGAGCCCCACGGCGCCAGATAGGCGACCTTCGCCCGCCCGCCGGCGACCGCGCCGGGAGGAATGGCCCCGGCCTGCACGGGGGCCAGGTTCCCTTCCACCGGGCTCTTGGCGGAGACCATCTCGACGTTGTACATGAGGGGCAGGCTCCAGGCGGTGACGTCGTAGATCTCATCGGGCAGCTTCTTCTTGCGGCGGCGCTCCTGCTCCTTGATGAAGTCCTCTTCCATGGGCACTTCGGGATCGAGCAGAACGCGGACCAGGCGCTTGGCGGGTTGGGCGAGGCTGACGACATAGCTGCCGGCGGGACACTCGACGCCTTCCACGGTCATCGCCGATTGCATGCGCTGGACTTCGACGCCCTGGCGGGCGAGCAGATCCGCCAGCTTGTCCACTGCTGAGACATCGCCCCGGCGCGGGAACACGTAGGCTTTGATCTCTCCCGACTGGCCCTCCTCGATGGCCGTGACGCGGTAGTGGTAGAAGTTCCGCAGCAGTTCCTCGCGGCGCATGGCGGCGGTCTCGCAGGTAGCGATGGAGGAGACGAAGTGGTGCCGGACGGTCTCCTTGAACTCGAGGATCTTGCCGTCGTTGCGCCGGAGCATCTCGAGGCCGCGGGCCGAGGCCTGCTCGTAGGTCATGGCCACCGCCCCGTAGTAAGCGGGCCAGCTCGCGCCGTAGCCGGGATAAAAGGCGTCGAAGACCTCGCGCGTGAAGTAGCTGAAGCCGAACCGGTCGAAATACTTCGCGTCGTTGCGCCCGAACCAGTCCAGCGCGGCGCGCTGGCGGACTTCGAGGTGGGGATTGTAGGGAATGGCTTCAGGAGTGAAGTAATAGGTGGACGTGGAGCCCATCTCATGGAGATCGACGAAGACGAGCGGGTACCACTCCTGGAGGACTCTGACGCGGCCCCGGGTTTCGGGCTGAGTGAGCGCGAACCAGTCGCGGTTCATGTCGAACAGGTAATGGTTCGTGCGGCCGCCGGGCCAGGGCTCGTCGTGCTCGAGGGCTTCGGGGAAGGCGTTGGGCTCCAGGCCGACGCTCTGGGTGAAGTGCTGAACGAAGCGGTTGCGCCCGTCGGGATTCTGGAGCGGATCGATGAGGACGACGGCATTTTCGAGGATCCTCTCCACCACCGGGTCATTGCGGGCGGCGAGCAGATGGTAGGCGGTGAGCAGGGCGGCGTCGGGCGAGGAGATCTCGTTGCCGTGGACGCCGTAGGCCAGCCAGACGAGGGCCGGGAGCCGGGCGATGAGCTTCTCGGCCTCCGCCTTCGGCGTCTGGCGCGGGTCGAGCAGCTTCTTCATGCCGGCCTGGATCTCAGCCAGCCGGGCGATGTTCTCCTGCGAACCGATGACGGCGTAAACCAGGGGACGGTTTTCCCAACTGCGGGCGTATTCGAAGACTTTCATTTGCCGGGGACGCGCCTCGGCGAGGGCGCGGAGGAAGCGGACGATCTCTTCGGGGCTGGTGATCTGCTCGCCGTGCGCATGGCCGACGACCTTCTCGAGCGTCGGGATCGAGGAGTCATACTGCGTGCCGGGCCAGAAGCCTTCGGCCTGAGCGAAGAGGGCTCCGGCGGCGAGGAGAGTGACAGCGATAAAGGAAAGGATCGAGCGCATAAGGTTAATAGGATATTCCGAAGTCGGATCCGTCCGCGCGGGAACAGAAAGCGGCCGGGCGGGAACGCGCGGCGGCCGCGGGCATCGTCGCGCTGCTCGCGGCGCCGCCGCAAGCCCGCTCACGAACGGTCCTTCAGCGCATCCAGGGCGCGCTGGAGGGCCACCCGATCGGCTTTCTTGAGCGCGTCTTCGAGTTCCTGCTTCAAGTCTTCCGGCGGACGCTGGGCGGCTTCCTCGGCTTCCATGCCCAGGAGCTTGCGGACGGCGGCGACGTAGGCCGCCGGGCGGACGGGCTTCTCCAGGTAGACGCCCGGCCCGGACATGGTCAGCTCTTCGAAGTCCGCCCTTCCCAATTCATCGCGAGCGTGTCCGGTGACGATGAGGACAGGAATGCGGTGGAGGGCCTTGTCTTTCTGGAGCTCGCGGTAGAACTTGGCCCCGGAATGGCGGGGCATGACGAGGTCCAGGGAAATCAGATCGGGCGGATGCGCCCGGACCTTCTCCAGCGCCTCCAGGCCGTCGCAAGCCGTCTCCACTTCGAAGCCGGCATCCTCGAGAGCCGCTTTGAGGTAGTCGCGGACGTCCTCTTCGTCATCCACGACCAGGATCCGTTTATCGATTCGACTGCTCATGATTCGCCTCGGGTCCGGAACTCCGTTTGGCCGCCGCGGCGAGCGCCTCCAGACGCCGGCGCGGCAAGCGGATCCGGAAGGTTGTTCCCTTTCCGGGTGTCGATTCTACATCGATCCGGCCGCCGTGCTCCTGAACGATCTTGCGCGTGGTCAGCAGCCCGAGCCCGGTGCCTTTGCCGCCTTTCGTGGTGAAGAAAGTCGTGAAGATCTTACCCTTGGTCTCCCAATCCATGCCGCAGCCGTCGTCGCTGACTTCGAAGACGAGGTCGCCGTCCTCTTCCCGGGTCCGGACGACGACGCTGCCGCCGGGTTCTTCGCGCATCATGACGGCGTCGATGCCGTTGGAAATCAGGTTGGTGAGGCAAGTCTCCATACCGTCGGGGTCGAGGGGCGCCGGACGGACATCGAAACCGGGTTCGAAGCGCAACTGCACGCCTTGCCGGCGGGCGGCATCCCGATAGAGCTCCACGACATCGTGGGCGATGGAGTTGGGATCGACGGTCTGGAAGTCCGGCAACCGTCCCTTGGCGAAGCTCAGGAAGTCCTTGACGAGGGCGGTGATCTTGTCGAAGTTGCGGCGAAGCACCTCCCAGCCGTTGATGATGCGCTCGGCATCGCTGCGGCGCAAGCCGGTGTCGAGCATGTACATGCCGCCCTCCAGCCCCATCAGAACGTTCTTGATGGTATGGGCGAGGCCGGCGACGGTTTGCCCCACGGCCCCCAGCCGTTCCGCTTCCAGCTTCTCTTGCTCGAGGCGCTTGAGTTCGCGGAGATCTTCCATGAAGACGGCGTGGCCCAGCGATTTGGCCCCGCTCTTCATACCGACGGCGGTAAAGCGGACCGGGACCGTCTCGCCGCGGGCGTTGCGTACAGCGGTTTCCGGAAGCTGCACTACATCGCCGTCGAGGGGCTTGCGACGGAAGAACTCCTCCGGGAGCCAGGTTCGCAACCGGCGGCCCGAAGGCAGCCGGGCGGCGCTCCAGGCCAGCAACTCGCGGGCGGCGGGGTTCATCACCCGGACGCGGTCGTTGTTGTCCACAGCGAGGATAGCGGTAGCCGCGTTGCGGATCAGAGCCTCGTAGAAGTCGTGCGCCTCCTGGAGCCGCATCTCCAGCTCCCGGATGGGCGTGATGTCGGTGGCCATCTCGATGACGTGCTCGACGCCCGCGTCGCCCCGGGAGAGAGGGCTGGTAGTGACGACGTAGTAGGTGGGCGTGCCTTCTTTCGAGACGCCTTCCTGCCGGCCGGTGTGCTCCTGGCCGTCTTCGAAGGTCAAGGCCGCGGGACACCGGCCGCACGGCTCGTTACGGCGCTTGCAGACGCGGTAGCAGTGTTGCCCTTCGACCTCGCCGAACTTCTCCCGGAACTTCTCATTGGCGCGGACGATGCGGAAATCCCGGTCGATGACGCAGGCGAGGCTCGGCATCCGCTCGAAGACGAGGTTGTACTGCTGCTGCCAGTGCCGGGTTTCGGTGAGATCGGTCGTCATTTCGATGACGTACTCGACCTCGCCGGTCGGGCCGCGGAGGGGAGCCAGGTGAACGACATAATGGCAGCGGCGCCCGTGGCGGTCGATGCCTGTTTCGTCGGAGACGCGGACGAGGCCGTCCTCGAAAACCGCGGCGGCCCGGCAATGGGGGCAGCGCACCCGGATACCCTTGAAGACCTCGTGGCAGCGCCGGCCTTCCCAGTTGCCGAAGAACTGGCGGAAGTTCTGGTTGGCGGCGACGATCTCGAAGTCGCGGTTGATGACCGCAACATTGAAGGGCACGTGCTCGAGCAGGTTCTGGCCGAGCAGCGGTTCCAGTTCCTCGGGAACGCCGGCGCTCATCGCTTGCTCTTGCTTTCCGGCAGCGGCGGCAGCACGACTTCGCTCCCCGGCGCCCGGAGCCCGCGGAAATCGAGGTCGGGAGCGTCAACGAACCGGCGCCGCTCCTTGTGGCACCAGGCGCAGCGCGGCATGTCCGGCTTGTGCCTTGACGCGGCCCGCTCTACATGGCAGCCGACGCAGAGCCGGTGCATCGCCTCGGTATAGCTGGGCGCCTGGTACTGCTTCACCTTGATGACGGCCCCTTCGGCCACCAGGTCCTTATGGCACTGGTCGCAGGTCTTGGCGGTCTCCTTCGTTCGGGGCCGGCCGGGTGTGTGGCATTTGACACAGGGAAGCGCCGCCCCCCGCGGGCCGGCATGCCAGTCATGCCGGAAGGCATCCGAAGGAGCGTACATGTCGCGATGGCATACGCCGCAGGGGGAAGCTTTGTCTCTCGGCAGATTCATGTGGTGGCACCGGGCGCAGGACTTCTTACCGCCTTCGCGCTTCTCATGATCCGCGTGGGGGAAAGCGACGCCGTAGCCGTCCAGGTTCCCGTCGATCCAGAGCACGTCGGCGCCGCGGGCGTTGTGGACGGGCACGGGGACGATGCCGCGGGAAGACGCCGGCTGGGGGTGGATCAGCGCGAAGCCCAGGGCGGCCGCCCCGACGAAAGCGAGCGAATAGACCGTGCGGTTGGCGACGACCGGAACGCCCAGCCAGGTGGCGCCGACGGCGCTCAACTCGGGCAGCTTCCTGGGGTCGGCTTCGGGGTCTACCGGGCGCTCCTGCCACACACGGAAGTGCTCGATGAAGAACAGAAAAGCCAGCACCGCGGCCGAGACGATCCCGGCGCTGATGGTGATCTCGGTCCAGGACGGCCAGTAGAGCCGGTCTCCGCGGCCCTGGTGCATCAGGCCGCCAACGTTCACGCGGTTCAGTACCACGCCGGCGACGCCGAAGAGCGCGCCGGCCCATTGCCAGGTCTGGTTACGGCGGGTTTGCGGAAGCGAGAAGATCGCGATGGGGACGAACGCCATCACCGCGAGTTCGAACCAGAACCACCAGACCTGCCAGCCGGCGCCGGCCAGATGGTGGAGTTGACCGCGCCAGGCGAGGTCGGCGAACCGCAGGGCCAGGTAGACGACCAGCACCCACCGGGCGGCCGCGGCCAAGGAGGCCATGAGGTGGGTTTCCGGCTTTCGATAGTAGAAATAAGCGGTGGTGTGACTCTCGAAGATGACCATGGCCAGGCCGAGCCCAATGGCCGAGACCAGGAACAGCACCGGCAGAATGGGCGAGTACCACAGCGGATGCAGGTACTCCGGCATGATCAGGAACAGGGAGCCAAGCGAAGACTGGTGCAAGGTGGAGAGGCCGATCCCGGCAATCACCAGCGGCAGGCGGATCTTTACCAGGAAGCGCCGCACCGAGGCGAGCCGGCTGATCTCTTCGGCGGGAACGGGCAGAAACTCCAGCGTCAGCACCGTGAGATAGAGCATGACGCACCAGCCGACCTCGAACAGCGGCGAATGGGGATTCCAGTAGATCAGCATGTGCCAGATGTTCCACGGCAGGCCGAGATCGAACAGGAGCCCGACCGCCACGGCCACGTAACCGAGAAAGGCGGTCAGAACCGCCGGCCGGACGATGACGTGGAAGCGCTCGAGCTTGAAGATATAGACCGTAGCCGTGACGATGAAGCCGCCCGCGGCGAGGGCCACGCCGCTCATGACGTCGAAGCCGATCCAGACGCCCCAGGGGTAGGCGTCCGAGAGGTTGGTGGCTGCTCCGAGACCGAACAGGAAGCGGAAGACGCCGACCGCCGCCGCCAGGCCGGTCAGCGCCCATAGAAAGAACTTCAAGCGCCGGACTCTAGCCATTGCTGCGCCCCTCCTGCGGCGCCTCGTCGCCTTCGGGATGCTCCTGCAGCTTCCGGCGCCGGTCGATGATCCAGTTCAGCCCGGCCATGGCCGCCACCACTCCGGCGAAGGTGAACGGGACGGCGTTCATGGCCAGCTTGGTGCGCTGCGGCATGGGTTCGGGAGGCAGTTCCCGGTTGTAGGTGAGGAACTTCAGATCGACATCGGAGATATAGAGCACCGAGGCGCCGCCGACCTCACGCTCACCCCAAACACGGTGGACATAGAGGTCCGGCTTCTCCCGGATGCGCGCCTTGGCAAGTTCGATCAGCTCGTCGCGGTCGCCGAAGATGGTGGCCTTCGTCGGGCAGGCTTCCGTGCAGGCCGGCTGGCGGCCCTTCTTCAATCGAGTCTCATAACAAAGGATGCATTTGCGGATGTAGGGGACGGTCTGGTCCCAGTCATAACGCGGGATGCCGTAGGGGCAGGCCATCATGCAATAGCGGCACCCCATGCACTTTCGGGCGTCGTAGACCACGGGGCCGAGATCCGTCTTCGTGAGGGCCCCCACCGGGCAAGAAGCAACGCAAGCCGGCTCCAGGCAGTGGCGGCACTGCTTGCGGACATAGGCCCCGCCGGGCCCTTCCACCACCGAGGTCCAGTTGCGGGCCGAGAGGCCGTCGTCGCGGCTCCAACGCCGCGGAAGGTCGGGCGGCAAACGGTTTTCTTTCTTGCAAGCGATGACACATTCACGGCACCCGATGCACTTCGTCGTGTCGGTGAGAATCGCGGCGTGCATTCCAGTCAGGCCTCCTCGGTGGGGGTCAGGATCCGGTCGGTCGCCACGCGGGGACGTTCGACCCACGTCGGCCGGTCCGCGTAGCCCAGAGTCTCGGCCACGCGCTGTCCCGCCCGGGGCGGGAACTTCCAGGCCAGGCCGGAGACGTACTGCGAGAGGGGAAACAGGACGCAATGGGCGATCTTGGTGAAGGGGATCAGAAGCAGGATCAAGTTCCCGGCGAACACGTGCAACAGCATCAGCCACTGGTAGGCGCGGGGACTCAGCACGGCGTGGGAACAAAGATAGCCGGTGGCGAACGGGACGACGAGCAGCAACGGCCAGACGTACTCCTGCCGTCGGCTCAGCGCCCGGGCGGCGGAGTGGAACACCCGCCCGGCGAAGAGCCCGAGCCCGGCGGCGACAGCAGCCAGAGTGAGCCAGTCGGCCAGCGCCTGAGGCAGTTCCGCCCATGCGAACCCCACGGCGCGCTTCCACAGCAGCACATGGGCGGGCAGGAAGAGGGGAACGAGAAGCAGGCCGGCATGGAAGACGACGGACACGGCGCTGTAGATGGGCCGCTTGCGCCAGAGCGAAGAGACCGGGACAAGCCACTTGGCTGTCTGGACGGTCAGGTCGCGCCAGGGGACGATCTTGTCGGCGGAACGGTCCCAGGCCTCCTTCATGCCCAGGATAGTGAGGACCAGGATGCGCAGCAGCCCGAGGATCATCAAGGAGAAACAAAGGCGGAACAGCGGCCCGCGTGCGAAGTCGAGCCAGGATTCCAACGACATCGTCAATCTCCTTTCTCATCCCGCGAGGCCGCGCCGGCGGCTTCCGGTTCGGCTCCTCCTTCGGATTCGCCGAAGATGATGGCTTTGTAGAGCAGATCGTGCAGCCCGACGATCTCACAATCGACGCCCTGATCCTCCATGAGTTCGCGCAACTGTTTCTTGCAGTTGGCGCACGGGGCGATGCAGTACTTTGCTCCGGTGGCGCGTATCTGTTCGGCCTTCACCTTGCCGCCCACGGTGGTCCGGTGGGGCCGGATCTCGTCGATGGAGACCGTGCCGCCCCCGCCGCCGCAGCAGATGTTGTCGCGGCGGTTGGGCGTCATTTCGACATAGTGGCTGCAGAAGGCCCGGATCAGCTCCCGCGGCTGTTCGACGATCCAGCCGGGTCTCGCAATGTTACAGGGATCGTGGTAGGTGACGGGCTCGGTGATGGCGCCGGGCCTCAGCTTCAGCTTTCCCCGCTTCCAGGCCTGGTAGGTGTACTCCAGGATGTTGATGACGGGATGCGCCCCGCGGCCCCCGCAGAACGACGGATAGAAGTACTTCGCCGTGCGCGAGGCGTGGCCGCACTCGCCGATGAGAACCTTCTTGACCTTCAGCCGCTCGGCCTCGGCGTGGATCTTGCCAAGAACCTCTTCCATCACGTGGTCGTTGTAGAAGAGGCCGTAGTTGATGGCGTCGTAGTATTTCGTGCCGATCGTCCAGGAGTCCCCCGTGGCGCGGAACACCGCCGCGATCCCCATGAGCGTGTCGGCCTCCATCATGTAATCGGAGACGGGGGCGAGGAAAAGGTACTCGGCGCCCTCCTGGTCGATGGGAAAAGGAATCTCGATCCCTTTCTCTTCGGCCATGTCCTCGCTCAAGAACTCGAGGCTGTCAATGAGCGCCGGTAAAGGGATGGCCGATGTGTTCTGCGTCTTGCCGATAAGTTGTTCGCGGGTGCTGACGACGAGGGCTCGAGGAGCGATGCCGATCTCGGAGAGGATGTAGCGGCCGAGGTGAGTGACCAGGCCGTGGTCGATCCCCATTGGGCACTCGCGGACGCACCGCCGGCACGCCGTGCAGTTCCAGAAGGAATCGGCCATCTCCTGGATCTGTTCGTCAGTCAGGCCGGGGTCGCCTAGAATGCGTCCCCGAAGGATCCCGGAGAGAGTGAAGTGGCGCCGGTAGACCGAAAGCAAGAGTTCGGACCGATAGCAGGGCACGTCCTTCGGGTTGCCCGTAGCCAAGTAGATCTGGCAGTGGGTGGTGCAGCGGGAACACTTGGCGCTCACGCGGACGTAGTGATCGAGCGCCAGACGGTAGTTGGTGTGTTTCAGGATGGCGGCGAACGTCTGGAGGAAGCGCCGGGGCCGTTCGGCTACGTCGAAGTCTTCCACGTGGTAGCGGACAGGAAGGCGTTGCCGCCGGACCACCTCGGGCTTCTTGGGGATCGTGTAAGCCTTGGCGAGTTCTTCCTGGGTCAGTAGCATATCAAGATAATCATCCCTGATACTCCTATTCTAGCTCGTGCCGGCGCCTCCGTCACCCAAATATTACGCGGAAGTCTGGTTTGGTTTCGACGACTAAGTTGGTATATTTACTCAGACCATTCCTCGAAGCCGCTGAGCGTTTTCGTACAGCCGGCCACGTTATACTGAGAACTTCATTCGCCGCGGCGGCGAGTAAGCTCGCTGCCTCTGGCGCCCAAGCTCGGCCCGCTCGCAGGAAGGGAATTCACCATGCCGACCGATTCCCCGCTCAACCGCTTCTGGCCGGCGGTCCGAGGCGCTGCATTGGTGGCTGTGGTGGCGCTCCGGGTCAGTGCTCAACACCAGCCGGTCACGCTTTACGACAAAGACTTCAACGAAATCAATCCGATGACGGGTGAGAACGCCGACGCGCCGTTCAGCCCGAAGAATACCTGCGGCACCTGCCACGACTACGACACGATCACCTCCAGCTATCACTTTCAGATGGGCTGGGACAAGATCTCGGACGACTTCGGCAAGGAGCACGGCCGGCCGTGGGATCTCTCCGACGGCTTTATGGGCCGCTGGTATCCGTACGCCTACCGCCAGTTGGCCAAGAAGAAGAACTCCTATCCGGAGGAGATCGACCTGACGGTATACGATTTCGTCGGCTTCTCCCGCAGCGGCCCGGACCAGCCCCCCTGCGGCGCCTGCCACCCCGGGGGCGGCGGCCTCGAATACGACCGGGACGGCGAACGTTACGACGAACGCCTGCGGGAGCATCCGGAGCTCCGTGATTCCCTCGACGGCGATTACTACCGCAGCCGGTGGGACGCGAGCGGCGTAGTCGAGGCGGACTGTTTCATCTGCCACTGGCCCCGCTACGATTTCAGCGAACGCGTCCGGCAACTGGAAATGGGCAACTATCAGTGGGCCGTGGTCGCGGCCACCGGGCTGGGCATCGTCGAGGGTTCGGTGGTTGACGGCGAGCGGCCCAAAGTCATTTACAACCGGCGATTCTTCAATGAAGACGGCACTCTGACGCCGCCGGTCTCCTGGCCGCCCCCGGGCGAGAACTGCGTCTTTTGCCACGGCACCTCCGACGTCAAGAAACGGGGGTTCTCCTGGAAGGACATCCGCAACCCGGACATCCACCAGCAGCAGGAGATGGCCTGCGTGGCTTGCCACACCGCCGGTCTGGACCACCAGATCACCAAGGGCGACGACTCTGTCTCGACGGTCGCCGACAACCTGGACAACACGATGATGGGCTGCCGCGACTGCCACCAGAGCGGCTATCACGGCGCTTCGATCCCCCGCCACCGCAGCGTCCGGCCCGGACACGTTGAGACCATCGCTTGCGAAACGTGCCACATTCCGAAACTCCACCGGGCGGCGGCGCTGTGGATGGAGACAACAACGGGCGAGCTGGTGTTCGCGACGAATCCACCGACGGCCAAGGAGTTCGGCGAACACGCCGAGTGGGAGCCCGTCTACGACCGCCGCGACGGCGGCCGCATCTACCCGGTCAACGAAGTTTTCACGTCCTGGTGGGGGAACCTCGATGAAGACGGCATCGTGTACCCGCTCTTCTTGAGGGAGCAGAGGGCAGCGTGGGAACGGTTCTCTACGGCCGTCAGCGACGACAACGGCGACGGAAAGCCCGAAGTGAACCGCCGGGAAGAGATGGTGGCCGGACTCCGGGCGCTCTCGGAGACTTTGCGGGGCAACCGGCGTTTCCGGCGGATCCATCCGGTGTTCCTCAAAGGCCGCGCGGCCTGGCACCTCGATGAGAACGGCCGCCTGGCCCGCCTCGACTACGATGTGAAGGGCCTGACGAGCGTGACGTTTTCGATCACCCACATTGTGGCTCCTGCGCGCCTGGCTCTGGGCGCAGGAGGCTGCCGCGACTGCCATGCCAGCAACGCCCGGTTCTTCACCGGACCGCGAATCGTGGATCCTTACGGCGAGACCGGTCAGCCGGTGACAGAACCCAACGGAGAAAGCATCGGCTGTGAACTGTGGGCCTTCTCCATCAACGCCCTGCATCAACGGATTCTGAGTCCGGCGGTGAGCCTAGGGATCATCATGGTGATCTTCCTGATCGTCGTCCACTACCACAGCTACGGGCCGAAACGAATCCCCTTCGAACCGTTCAGCCAGGAGATTCAGCGCTTCACGCTGCTCGAGCGGTTCATCCATCTGTTCCGTCTGATCGCCTTTGTCGTGCTGGCGGTGACGGGAGTGATCATGGCCTTCAACTCGACGCCGTGGCAGGAGCTCTTCTTCCGCTCGCCCCAGCAGATGCTGGAGTTTCACATCGGTTTCGGCATCGTGTTCATCATCACCACCGTGATGGGCATCGTCGTCTGGTTTCGCGACGCGCTCTTTGCCGACTACGACAAGAAATGGGTGCGGATCATCGGCGGCTACCTCGGCTACAAGGGCAGCGTCCCGGCGGGGCGGTTCAACGCCGGCCAGAAGATGTTCTACTGGTACACGGCCTTCTTTGGCCTGGTAATGGGCGTCACCGGTGTGGCGCTGATCTACAAGAGGGCCTTCAACCTCGCCGACGTCTGCTTGACGGCGACCGTTCACAATCTGTTCGGTTTCATCCTGATCGCGGGGGTGCTGGCGCACGCCTACCTGGGAACCATCGCCAACCCGGGCACCTGGCGGGTCCTGGTGGACGGCTATGTAACGAAAGCGTGGGCCCGGCACCACCATCCTTACTGGTACCGGGAGCTAGTCGAGCAAGGCAAGATCCGCGACGAGGAAGCCGACCCGGCCGGCGGGGGCCACCCGAGAGACGTTTGACGGGGATCTCACCCGGACAGGAACTGCCCGATGTAGCGAAAGGCCACGCCGGCGACCAAGACACCGAGCAGGAGGCGAATCCAGAGCTCGGGCAGGTATTTTTGCAGGCGGGCCCCAACGAACGTCCCCGCCAGGCCGCCGATGCCGAAAAGTCCGCCCAGCATCCAGTCGGGCCGGACGGCGAGCCCCGTAGAAACCGGCAGATGGGCCAGGTACTCGTAAACGCCCACGCCGGCGATGGAAGTGACGAAGCTGCCGAACAGCGTGGCGCCGGCGATGGTGTACACGGGCAAGCGCAACACCGAAACAATGAACGGGGCGATGATGGCCCCGCCGCCGATGCCGTAGATTCCGCCGACGATCCCCACCACGAACGCCAGCCCGAGCAGCACCGGCACGGAGAACGAAAAGGTCTCGCCCCAGAACTCGTATTCCACCGTGCGCCAGGTGATGCGCTTGGTGCGCACGCGGGCCTCCGGAGGAAGCCGGCGCCGGAACTTGTCGCGGATCGGATCGGCGACGCTCCCGCGACTCGCCACCCGCCGGTACCATTGGCTCAGGATGCGCCAGCCGAGCCAGAGCAGAACCAGCCCGACGAAGAACTTCGCCGAGCGGGCGTCGGGCATGTATTTGACCCGGACGAGGGCGCCGATGAAGATGCCCGGCAGGGTGCCCAGCAGCGTCGTGCCGGCGATGGGCCAGGCCATCCGGCCCTCCCGAATGTACTGGGAAACGCCGCCCGGAATGGCCACGATATTGTAGAGCAGGTTCGTTGCGCTGACGGCGGGACTGGTGAAGCCCAGCACGCTCATCTGGAAGGGCAAGAGCAGAAATGCGCCTGAAACGCCGGCCGAGGAGACAACCGTCGCGATCCCGAAAGCCACCAGTGGCGGCAGGAGCGGGTTGCACTCCACTCCCGAGATTGGAAAATGCACATCCCAGTGTACAACCTCGTCCCGGAGCGGCTCCCGGGCGGCCGATTTCAGTTGACGCGCCAAGGCCGGCTCCTGCATCTTGTGGGGGGAGGCCCCTCGATTGTCTGTCTGGGAACAGAAGAACGTACTGATCACCGGCGCCGGACGAGGCATCGGCAAGCGCCTGGCCATCGGCTTCGCCGCCAAGGGGGCGCGGGTGGGGCTTCTCGCCCGGAGCAAGGCGGAGCTCGATCTGACGCACATGGAGATCGAACAGGCAGGCGGGCGGGCGATCCGCCTTCGGGCCGACGTCGCCAATTACGCCCAACTGCGGGCTGCGGTGGACCGCTTCCGGACCCGCTTCGGCGAGGTGGACGTGGCCGTGTGCGCGGCGGCGGTGGTCGGGCCGATCGGCGCCTTCTGGGAGAGTTCGCCGAAGGCCTGGGACGCGGCGATCCAGACGAACCTGCTCGGGGTGTGCCACACCTGCCGGGCTGTCCTGCCGTCGATGGTGGCGCGCCGGCGGGGAAAGATCCTCGTGCTCGCTTGCGCCGGCGCAATCCGGCCTCAGCCGGGCTTTTCCGCTTATGCGGCCTCCAAGACGGCTGTCGTCCGACTGGTGGAAACGGTCGCCGAGGAAGTCCGGGACTACAACGTCCAGATCAATTGTCTCCATCCGGGGCCGACCTATACTCACATGACGGACGTGATCCTGCGGGCGGGCTCGAAAGTCGGGGCGAAGGAGCGCGAGGAGGCCGAGCGGCTGCGCTCGACCGGCGGTACGACGCCCGACAAGCAGATCGAGCTGGCGCTGTTCCTGGCTTCCGAGGAGGCCAACCACATCAGTGGCAAGCTGATTCACATCCGCGACGATTGGCGGCGCCTGCGCGACGGCCAGATTGACTCGGAGCTGCTGACGCTCCGCCGGGTCCGCCGGCGGTGACCGGCCGAGCCCCGCCGCTGTTGTATGATGAGGCCAGTTGGAGATGACGATGAAGCTGGTTCGTATTCTTCTGGTATCGTTCCTCGCTCTCACCACGGCGGTTTCTCTGCCGGCGCAGCGGCGCCAGCGGGAAAAGAAGAAGCTCCTGGCCATCGGACAAGCGAAAGGCTACCAGCACGACGCCACTTCCTATGGGCTGGCCACGATCTGGAAGATCGGCCAGGACTCGGGCGTCTATGACACCTACATCCGGACGGACACGGAGCTGCTGACCAAGGAAAAGCTCGGCAAGAACGCCAAGAACCTCGACTATTTCGATGCTGTCCTTTTCTATACGTCCGGGGAACTGGACATGGACGAGCAGCAGAAGCAGGATTTCCTCTCCTTCATCCGGGACGACGGCAAAGGCTTCATTGCGGTGCACTCGGCCGCCGACACCTTTTACCAATGGCCGGAGTATGGCGAGCTGGTCGGCGGCTATTTCGACGGCCACCCCTGGCAGCGTTTCGACGCGCCCATCATCGTCGAGGACCGGGAGTTCCCCGCCACGAAACACTTTCCCAAACGGTTCGTGATCTTCGACGAGATCTACCAGTTCAAGAACTTCTCCCGGGACAAGGTGCGGGTGCTGATGCGGCTCGATGAAACCAAGCTCGACATGACGAAAAAGGGCATCCACCGCACCGACGGCGATTTCGCTGTCACGTGGGTTCACCGGTACGGCAAAGGCCGCGTTTTCTATACCAGCTTCGGGCACACGCAAAGCGCCTGGGACCGCCCGGACATCCAGAAGATGTTCCTGGAAGCGATCAAGTGGTGCATGGGGCTGACCGAGGGCGACGCCACCCCCAGGCCCCGGCCCACTCAGTAGCGGGCGGCGATCATCCCGCGAGCCGGGCCGCGGAAACGCCGGCGCCGGCCCGGGGAGGGCCGCGACCGCTCAGCAGGTGAGATGGAGGACCGCATTGGAACCCTCGGGATCTTCTTTCAAGAGGCGGATGGCCTCGGGGGTGGTGACGACGACCAGTTCGACTCCGCGACGCTGAGCCTCTCGCTTGACGTTCTCGTGGACCGGCAAGGCTCCCAAGGCCCCTGTCCCGATCACCAGCCGGCGGCAGTCCCAGGGGATCTCCTCGTCGGCGCTCAGCGGGGTGTGCCCGTACTGCTCCCGGTACTTCTTCGACAGCTTTTTCTGCCGCTTGCGAACCTTCCCCGCCTCGATGATGAGATCGTGATGGTAGGTCTCGCCGTCGATCGTGATCGACCCGAACTGATAGTCCCCAAACTCCATCGCCTCCTCCGGAATGTATTATATGCCCATTTCGGATAAGGACAACCGAAATATCGGGCCGGCCGCCGGCCTCCACGAGGGGGGGTAAGATGAACAGGTAGGAGGAGGGGATCACCGATGTTCGTCAGCGAACAGCATCCTCTCACCCGTCTGTTCCGCCAGCTCGTCGCGAAGCGCTTGGCCGGCGACGCCCAGATCCGCGACCCCCAGGTGACCGACTACGTAACCCGGGTGCTGGTGGATTTCACCGACGCGCGCAACCTCTACCGCATCCGGAACGTTAGAGGCAAACGTCTGGAAGACGTCGGCGAGATGCTCCTCGAGGCCAGTCCGCTGTTCGAGGCCCGCTCGTTCCTCCGCGAGCGGGAGGTGCGCAAGCACATCGGCGACTACACACTGTTTCTGACCGGGCTGTTCCCGGAATACGTCGCCACGCTGCCCCGGCAGCGGCTGCGCCTCGACGCCCTCATCGACTACGTGCAGACGGGCAAGGAGTCCTATCGCGTCGTCTCCTACTTCGACCAGTTCGAGTTCCGCAAAGAAGCGCCGCTGTTCCGCAAGCTGTCGGAGAACTTCGAACTGTGCGTCTACGGGCTGAACCTGGTCAAGAGCGACCTGGAGCGGATGCAGCATCCCGAGTTCCGCAAGGTGCAGGAGACCTGGGACTCGCCGTGAGCGGGCCGGTCCCGGCGAGAGAGCCCGGGCGGGACCGGGCGGGCTCGAGATCCACGGAGGCGCGTTTCCCGGGTCTTTCGGTGCGGGCCGGGATGCTGGCCCCGTCAGATCTCCATCACGGCGCCGGTGTCGGCGCTGGTGACGTGGAGCAGATAACGCGCCAGCCAGCCGCGCTTCACCTTCGGCTCGAAGGGCGGCAACGAGGCGAGGCGGCGATCGATCTCCGCTTGCGGCACCTTGAGCTCGATGGTACGTGACTTGACGTCGATGGAGATCCGGTCGCCGGGCTTGACGGCGGCGATGGGTCCGCCGGCGGCGGCCTCGGGAGCGACATGGCCGATGCAGAGGCCGCGGGTGCCGCCGGAGAAGCGGCCGTCGGTGATCAACGCCGCTTTGACGCCGGAGCCGACGATGGCCGCCGTCGGCGAGAGCATCTCCTGCATGCCCGGACCGCCCCGGGGCCCTTCGTAGCGGATCACTACCACGTCGCCGTCCTTCACCTCGCCGCCCAGGATGCCCTCGAGGGCCTCTTCCTGAGACTCGTAGATTCTGGCCGGTCCCTCGAAAGTCCGCATGTCGTCGGCCACGCCGGCCACTTTCACCACCGATCCCTTGGGGGCGAGGTTGCCGAAGAGCACCGCCAGGCCGCCGTCGTTGGAGAAGGCGTTCGAGACGGGCCGGATGACGTCGCCGTCGGGGGCGGGCCGGTCGCGGGTCATGTCCTCGAGCGTGCCCCACAGGGTGCGGGCGCTCAGGTCCATGCCGCAGTCCGAGTTGGCCGCGATCTCTTTGACGATGGCGCCGATGCCGCCCTTCTCATGCACGTCCTGGATGTGCACGTCGGGCCGGCTGGGCGAGACCTTGCAGATGTTCGGCGTGCGGGCGGAGATCTTGTTGAGGCGGTTGAGGTCGTAGGCGATGCCGGCCGAGTGAGCCAGCGCCAGGCCGTGAAGGATGGTGTTGGTGGAGCCGCCCATGGCCATGTCGAGCATGAAGGCGTTGTCGAGGGCCTGCTCGGTGACGACGTCGAGCGGCCGCAGGCCCTTTTCGAGGCAGTCTTTGAGCACGTGGGCGGCGCGGCGGACCAGATCGAGGCGTTCCGGGTTCAGCTCGGTGGCGGTGGAGTGGTCGTCGATCCAGCGCGCCGCGGGAATCGTGCCGTTGCCGGGCAGCGCCAGCCCGATCACCTCGGCCAGACAGTTCATCGAGTTGGCGGTGAACATGCCCGAGCAGGAGCCGCAGCTCGGACAGGCGCGTTCGGCCAGCGAGCGGAGCTGGCGCTCGGAGATCTTGCCCGCCGAGTGCCGGCCGACGGCCTCGAAGACGCTGATCAGGTCTTCGCTGGCCCGCCCGGCGAGCATCGGCCCGCCGCTGACGTAGACCGACGGGATGTTGATCCGCACCATGGCGTTCAGCATCGCCGGGACGATCTTGTCGCAGTTGCCGATGCCGATCCAGCCGTCGCAGGGATGCGCTCCGACGATCGTCTCGATCTGATCGGCGATCAGCTCCCGCGACGGCAACGAGTACTTCATACCGAAGTGGCCCATAGCGATGCCGTCGCAGATGGCGCCGCCGATATTCGTGTACCAGACGTTGAAGCCTAGCCCTTCCAGCTCCTCCTTGAGCACCGCTCCCAGCTTGTCGAGGTGTGCGTGGCCGGGGATCTGCGTCGTGTACGAGTTGATGATCGTCACGAACGGCTTCCTCAGGTCGTCGAACGACCGGATCGCCCCCTCCGCCATCATCAGCGAGGCGGCCGGGAGCATATGCGTACCCTCGGCGATGATGCGGCTACCCTTCTTGCGAATGTCCTCGATACCTGGATTCATAACTTCGTATTCTCTCAAAACCGCCGGGGCGCTCATCGGAGGAGCTTCCGGACGGCGCGCAAGGGAGTGAACCGGGCGATGGCATCGAAGTCCCGGTCGCGGTGCCAAACGGGAACGTCGTTTTCGATAGCGACAGCCGCGATCAAACAATCCACAGGGGACCGAATTGTCCGGCCCCGCCGGCGACCCGTTCGGTAAATATCGGCCGCCAGCAGGAAGACATCGGCGGGCAGGGGGTCGCTCAACCGCTCCATCGCCATGAGAGACCTGGCGATTCGGGCGGCGGCGGACGCCTGCCGTATCCCTTGAACGACTTCTTGGATGATCGGGCCGCACGTAGCGAACCGAACCAGATCCTCGGGCTCGAGGCAGGCGCCCAAGCTTCCGTCGAGCACGTCGATCCAGATGGAGGTGTCCACGAGAATCACCGCGAGCGCTCCCTACGGAGCCGTTCAGTGCGATCGGCTCTCATTTCGTCCAGATCACCCTCCCAGACTCCGGAACCGAAAAAGTCCCGGATCTTCATGATCTCGTGGAAACGTATCACCTCCTCCAGGGCTTTGTTGACGGTAGCCGAATATGTCTTCAATCCAAGGACTCGGCGGGCCTTTTCGAGGTTCTCCTCATCGAGCACAAGATTCGTACGCTTCATGTGTATATTATACGCCTACTCGCGGCTTGATGCCACTTGGACGCGGTCGAGCGGCAACTGGGAAGTGATCACCTCGCGGATCGCCGAGAGGACCTCCCGCCGGGGGTAGGTCCGGCGCCAGGCCAGCCCGATGCGCCGGCGGGCCCCTCGACCGGCGAGGGGCATCGCGGCGATCCCCGGGTTGCGCTCCCGCAGGCGCTCCCAGGCCAAGGCGGGGATGAGCGTGCAGCCGGCGCCCGCGGCGACGAGTTCCACCAAAGTCTCGAGGCTGGTCGCCTGGAAGTCGTCAGCCCCGGCGCCCGTTCCGTGCGTGCCGCAGACGTCCAAGGCTTGGTCCCGTAAACAGTGGCCCTCGGCGAGCAGAAGTAACTCGCCGGGCGGAATCTCGGCCGCCGAGGCCCGTCTGCGCTTCGCCAAGGGATGGTTCCGGGGACAAGCGAGCAGGAAGGGCTCGTCGAACAGAGGAGCTGTTTCCAGCGCCTCGCCGCCCGCCGGCAGCGAGAGCAGCACGGCATCGAGCCGGTGTTCCCGCAGCTCCGAGAGCAGGCCGGCGGTGAGGCCCTCACGGACGATCAGCTTCAACTTCGGGCAGCGGCGCTTCAGAGAGGACAGCGCCAGCGGCAGCAGGTAGGGCGCCAGGGTGGCGATCACCCCAAGCCGGAACTCGCCGCTCAGCGGGTCGCGGAGCCCCGCGGCGGTCTCCTCAAGCCGTCTGGCGGCTTCGAGAACCAGCCGGGCCCGGGCCACGATCCGTTCGCCCTCGGGCGTAAGCCATACCTGCTTGTTCGTCCGCTCGAAAAGCCGGACGCCGAGCCTCTCTTCCAGGCGTTTCACCTGGGTGCTGAGCGTCGGCTGGCTCACGAAACAGTCGGCCGCCGCTCGCCCGAAGTGGCGGCGGTCGGCCACCGCCACGATGTAGCGGAGTTCCTGAAGGGTCACATCCATCGATTCCTCTTGTCAATCATAACTATAGCAACATTCGATTTTACAAATCAATGAGCTTCCTGCAACATGGTTGCAGGAGGTCATGAAGAAATGAATCGAGCGACGATTTCAGAACTCAACCAGATCCTGGCCGACTACGCCGTTCTCTATCAGAAGCTGCGCGGCTATCACTGGCGGGTATCCGGGCCGGCGTTCTTTCAACTTCACGAGAAGTTCGGCGAACTGTACGAGGAGACGGCGGAGCGCGCCGATGAGGTGGCCGAGCGGATCCGGGCCCTGGGCGGCGAGCCGCTCTCGACACTGAAAGAGTTGGGTGAGGCGGCCCGGCTGACCGAGGACGGCTCGACAACCGAGGCGGCGGAGATGGTGCGGGCCCTGGCGGCTGACTACCGGACTTTGAACGGCCGCCTGCGGGCGATGGCGGCGAATGCCGCCGAGGCCGGCGACACGGCGACGGTGAACCTGCTCGAAGAGTTTGCTGACGGTCAGGAGAAGACCGTCTGGATGCTCTCGGCGTGGCTCGCCGGAGCAGCGTAGCCCGTGCCGGCGTGAGCCCACGCCCCGGCGATGGTCCCCGCCCGGGTCCCAGGGCGGGGACCCGCGGGCCGTGCGGCAAGATCTTTCGCCGGCGAAGCTGCGGGAAAATCTTCCCGCGGCGGGATCCCGGCGGTACGCAGCCGTTTCGGATGCAGCCGTTTCGGAAGCGCGGCGGTTGACGCTCTCCGGGGCATCCCGTAGGATGAGGAGTGCCGGCCGGGTTGCGGGCAGGGCGGTCGGGCCGCCGCGCCGGCCGGGGAGTTGCAGAACGACCATGCGGGCCTCCAGCGCCGAAGCCGATTCCGGAGGGCCCTCGATTCCGGACAAGCTCTACTTTCGCATCGGCGAAGTGAGCCGCCTGTCGGGGGTGAAGCCCCACGTGCTGCGCTATTGGGAGACTGAGTTCCCGGCCATCGCCCCTAAGAAGTCGGGTAGCGGCCACCGCCTGTACCGGCGTAAGGATGTCGAGCTGATCCTGGAGATCAAGCGCCTGCTCTACGAGGAACGCTTCACGATCGAGGGAGCGCGGAAGTACCTGAGCCACAGGTCGCGGGCAAAGGTTTCGGCAAAGGCCCCGGCGAAGCAGGAGAGCTTGTTCGGCGCCGATCCAGATCTTGTCGCGACCATCCGGGCGGAGCTGCGCGAAATCCTGGACATGCTCCGCTGAAGTCGAGCCCGCCGCCGGCATCGAAGCCTTCGGTCGCGCCGCGCTACCGCCCTCCAGCCCGGACGGACACCTCGTCGGTCCGCGCGAGGGGTTGGGTCCCCTCCCGTTGCACCTGGCCCGTGGGCAGAGCCGTCAAGGGGAGGAGGCGCGGCGCGCCGGGCCGGTGGCCGCCTGCGGGGAATGGGCGAGGTGGTGCAGGAGTCGGACGTAGACGGTGAAGCCCTGGGGCCGGGGGGTGAGCCTACGCTCGAACCGGGCCATGGAACACCTCAAGCGCGTGGCGACGGCGGCGAGCAGTTCCAAGCGCTCTGCGGCCACGGGCTCCCCGGGACAATGAGGTCTGCAGCACTCCGCCGCAGCGAGGCCCGTTTCCAGATCGGCGAGATCTCCCCGCCGAATCGCTTCCAGGATACGTCCGGCCAGGCAGGCGACCGGTGGGCGGCCGGGTGTCTGCTTCTGTGTCCCGATCCCGTTCATCGTGTCCCTCGCTGGTCTCATCGGACCGCAGCCGCGGTTTCTTAGAAACCGGCCGGGGCCGCCTGTTCTGGGCCAACAGAGATTCCGGCGCTGCCGATAAGGGAAAGGGAGGCCACCGCCGTGATCCGCCTGACCCGCATCAACCACGTGCCCCTCGTGCTGAACGCGGAACTGATCGAGCACGTCGAAGTGACCCCGGACACGGTGATCAGCCTTACCACCGGCCAGAAGTTCGTCGTACTCGAGAGCCCGGACGAGGTGATCGAGCGGGTGATCGAGTACCGGAAGGCGATCAACGACTGCTCTTACCGGCGGCGCAGCCAGCGGCCGGAACGCGGCGCTGAGAAAGGAGTGGATTCGGTCTGATCCGACATGGCGAAACAGCGAAAGGGAGGCGGCCGCAAGCCCGATGTGGCTACCTTTGCCGGGTTGGCCATCGCTCTGGGCGGAATCATCGGGGGGCTGATTCTCGAGGGGGGCGAGATCCGGGACATCGCCCAGTACACGGCGGCGATGATTGTGTTGGGCGGCACGATCGGCGCCGTCCTGGTAGCCACGCCGCTGGCCGTGGTTCGGGCGGCGGCCAAGAAACTTCTGGCGGTCTTCTTCGCCAAGACCCTGACCCCGGAGGCCACCATCGAGGAGATCATCGGCTACGCCACCAAGGCCCGGCGCAACGGCATCGTTTCGCTGGAGCAGGACGCCGACGCGATCGCCGACCCTTTCCTGCGCAAAGCGCTGATGTTGGCGGTCGACGGGGCCGACATTCAGGATCTGCGCAAGATGATGGAGCTCGAAATCAGCATGGCTGAGCAGGAAGGCGAAGCCCACGCCAAGGTCTTCGAGGCAGCCGGAGGCTTCGCGCCGACGATCGGCATCATCGGGGCTGTACTCGGCCTGATCCAGGTGATGAAGAACCTGGAGAACATCGAGGAGGTGGGCCACGGCATCGCCGTCGCCTTCGTGGCCACCGTCTACGGGGTCGGCGCGGCGAACCTCTTTTTCCTGCCGGCGGCAAACAAGATCAAGGCCCGCATCCACCAGGAGACGTTGCTGCGGGAGTTGATGCTCGAGGGCGTGGTCGGCATTGTCGAAGGATTGAACCCGAAGCTGATCCGCAGCAAGCTGGAGGCCTTCGTCAGCGAAGAGGGGAAAGCAAAGGACAAGAAGGCGCGCTCCGGCGCCCGTAAGCCGGCCGCGGCATGAGGCAGCTTATGGCCCGAGGGAAGAAGAAACAGGCCGAGCACGAGAACCACGAGCGCTGGCTCGTCTCCTATGCGGACTTCATCACCTTGCTGTTTGCCTTCTTCGTGGTCATGTTCGCCAGCTCGAACGCTGACAAGGGGCGGGCCGCCAAGGTCTCGGACTCGGTCAGGGAGGCGCTTGAAAACGGGGCCTTCCCGGCCTTGGTGGCCAGTGTGCTGGGGGGCACGGTCGGCGACACCGGGCAGGGCAACGCCCAGATGAAAGGTCCCGGAGGCGCCCAGATCGCCCGGCACAACGGCGAGCGGGAAGGTCTGGCGGAAGGGCGCCGACCTTCCGGCCCGGGCGACAAGACAGGTGGCTTCATCGCCGAACTCCGTCCGGCGTTCGAATACCTGGTCAAGGAGCTGAATCAGGAGATCGCCGACGGAGTGATGACCGTGTCGCTGGAGCCGAGGGGCCTGGTGATCGGGTTTCGGGAAGCAGCGTTCTTTCCCAGCGGCGAGGCGACGATTTCGCCGGACCGGCTCGACACGATCGCCAAGGTGGCCGAAGTGGTGAGGCGGCTGCCGAATCCGGTCCGCCTGGAGGGTCACACCGACTCGGTGCCGATCCACAACGAGAAATACGCCAGCAACTGGGAGCTTTCGGCGGCCCGGGCCATTGCCATGCTGGAACTGTTCGCCAACCGCTTCGGGGTGCCGAAGAAACGGATGTCGATCGCCGCCTACGCCGACAACGCCCCGGTGGCCAGCAACGACACGCCGGAAGGCCGCGCCCGCAACCGCCGGGTGGACATCATCCTGTTGAGCCGGATCGGCGTCCAGGCCGAACCGGGCAGTGAAAAGGCCCCCGCCCCGGCTCACGACGCGAAGTGAAACCCGGCTTCAGCCCGAGGAAGGACTCTCTCCACCCCGGCGCAGCCGCTCGAGCAACGCCCGGGCCGCCGCCTGGCCGGCAATCTTCTTCGAGGTGCCCTCGCCGGCGGCGGACCAGGCATCGCCGATCCGCACCTCAACGCGGAAGACCTTCGCGTGCTCCGGCCCCTGGGAGCCGGCGAGCCGGTAGCGGGGCTGCGGGAGCCCGGCGCTTTGGGCGTATTCTTGCAACTCGCCTTTGTAGTCCTTGATTCCGTTGTCTTCGGCATCCGGGAGACCCTCCAGGTCGCCGGTCACGCGGGTGAGGACGAACTGTTTCGCGGCCTCGTAGCCTCCATCCAGATAGATGGCGGCGATCACCGCTTCGAGGGCGTCCGCCAGCAGAGCGCGCTTCTCGCGCCCACCGCTGAGTTCCTCGCCCCGGCCGAGCAGCAGGAACTCGCCGAGCCCCAACTCCCGGGCCACGGCGCACAAGTGCAGCGCGTTGACGAATCCCGCCTTCAGCTTCGAAAGCGTCCCTTCGTTCAGCTCCGGCAGGCGGGCCACGAGAGCGTCGCTGACCGCCAGACCCAGCACGGCGTCGCCAAGGAACTCGAGCTGCTCGTTGCTCGCTCTCGCCAGGCAGACCTCGCCGCCGGTCTCGTAGGTGTGGGACTTATGGGTGAGGGCGCGGCGTAGTAGCTCCTTGTCCCGAAACCGGTACCCGAGCCGCTCTTCGAGCGCTTCCAGCTCCGCGCCCACGTCCCTCCTGAACTATTGCTGCTGCTGTTGTTGCTGCTGCTGTTGTTGCTGCTGCTGTTTGGCCTTGGCGGCGGCGATGTCACGCAGCTTGACGGCCCGCGCGCGCTCGGCTTCGGCGATTCGGCGAATCACCGGATTCAATTGCGGATCACCCAAAACGTCGTCGAGAGTGACGATCGCTTCGTTATAGTTCCCGGCGCCGGTGAGCGCGGCCGCCAGGCGCACCTTGGTGCCGGCGTTGGGGGTCGTGCCCACGTCGATCGCCTTCTTGAACTGCTCCACCGCCTTCGCGAAGTCTTTCCGCACCATGGCTACCATCCCCAGGGCTTCGTAGGCCTGGGCGCGGAAATCGTTCTTCGCCGCTTCCCACTGCTCATCGGTGATACGGGGATTGGGCCGGGGAGCCGTCTTGAGAACTTCGATGGCGTGATTGGCCAGTTCGGTGGCCCGGCGGAGCTTCTCCTCTTTGTCGAGGTCGAACTCGCGCGTCTTCTGCGCCAACCCATTGGCCAGGGCGAGCAGGACAAAGATGTTATCCGGGTCCACCTCGAGAGCCCGCTCGCCGTAGACCATCATGTTCTCGAAATCGTTGAGCTGCTGATACGAGATCGTGGCCATCTGGAGAGCGAAGCTCTTCCACTCAGAGTCGGGAAAGTCAGCTACTAGCTTGTCTGCCGCCTCGATCCGGCTCTTGGGGTCGAGGGCGTTCATGATGGCCTGGATCGCCTCCATCTCCGCTTTCGATTTGATGGCGGGCTGTTTCGCCACCGGCGAGCCTTGTTGGGCAGGCGCCTGGGCGGCGGGGGGCTGTTGTTGATTCTGTGCGGCCTGCTGCGCGGCGGCGGGCATCATAGCCGCCGTGACCAAAACCGTCGCAAGAAAAAGTCTTACAAACATCAAGTACTCCTGTATATCATCGTAACTGTTTTGAGCGAGCGCCGGACGCCTCAATGACGCCCCGGTGAGCGAAAAGCTCCCTCAATACCTTTCCGCGCCATGTCTTTGACTTTCGGCGAGGCCTCGGGGATTCGGAGCGCCTGTTGGTAATAACCGCGCGCCTTGCCGCTGTCGCCGGCGATGTCGCTCAGGCGTCCGAGATAGAACAGGATCCAGGCCTTGTCCCGGGGCTCCGGGCCGGTCGCGAGCGCCTTCTCGAAGAGGGAAGCGGCCAGCTCCGGGTCGTTCTGAAGGGTGGCGATGCGGGCTAGCCCGTAGTAGGCCCGGGCATGGAACCGGAGCTCGGCGGGCATCTTCAAGACCTTGAGGAACCGTTCCCGGGCCGGTTCCAGATCCCGCTTGCGGTAAAGCGCCTCGGCTTCCTCCAGAACCTGTTCCACGGGGGAACGCACCGGCGCCGGGGGCGGTTTCGGCTTGACGAGGTGGACCGGCTTTTCCTGGTCGAACTCCAGGTTCTGGGCCCGGGCTTCCTCCCTGGCCAGGTCGATCGCTTCGATCATGTCGCGGAAATAGAGCCGCATCGCCTCCGGCTGTCGCTCGTAAACGGGAAGCTGCTCGTAGAAGTGGGGCGCCAGGATGTAGCCCTGGCGGTAGGCCTTGTCCACCATCTGCTGTTTCTCTTCCGGCGTGGCGTTCGAGAGACGGGCCAGGATCGCCTTGATCAGCGAGCTGGTCGCC
Source organism: Solibacteraceae bacterium (assembly GCA_026984795.1). GTDB lineage: Bacteria > Acidobacteriota > Terriglobia > Bryobacterales > Bryobacteraceae > JALSRK01. The sequence goes on from JALSRK010000057.1 coordinate 44,180, forward strand.
AGAAGCTGGAAGTCCTTCTTGTAGTACTCGGGAAGGTACGGGGCGCCCAAGGCGTAATCCCCCAGAGCCGACACCCGCTCGAGAGCGTCGGCGGCCCGCGAGACAACCGGTTCGAGCACGTAGTGCAAATAGCTGTAACGGATCTCGTCGATGGGGAACTCCACCGAGGGGGTCACCACCACGTAGTAGTTGCCGCGGTAGCTCCGCGTGTGGACCTGGTTCGGCGCGCCGAGCAGGCAGATCACGATCTGGAAGCTCCGTCCGGAGACGCCGCTGGTGGGATTCCGCAGGTACCCGTTCAGCTCGAAGAGGCTGTCGATCACCAGACGGTGGTAGCGGGCGGCGAACTCTTCCACCGCCGGCTGGATCCGCTGGAAGAGCGCCGGGATGTCCGCCTCCCGGTAGAACTCGGCCAGCAGCGGTTCGAGCCCGATCAGGCGCTGGACGTCGGGGGGCAACTGGTAAGTCGGTTCGGGCAGGCTGAAATCCGGCGGCCCGTGGCTGATCAGGGCAAAGGAAATGTACTGGCTCAGCTCCGCCGTCCAGTCGCCCAGGGCGTGGTCTTCGTAGAATTTCCGGAGCTTCTCGACCGAGGCCAAGCGCCGGGCCTTCAACTGCTCCCGGATCTCGAGCCGGACCGGGTGGTTCGTCGGCGAGTCGAGTTGCGCATCGTAGCCGGCGGCGTTGATCGCCGCCATCACGGTGAACAGCGTCTCGTGGGCATCCATCGAGCCGTGCTGGGCGCGTGCCGCCGGGGAGGCGATCGCCGCCAGCCAGAACAGGATGGGCAGGAAACGGATCATCGGGCTCTGCCGGAGCCGAACACGGCTACCTCCACACCCGCCAGAATACCGCGGCCGGGCATGGCAACGCCGGGAACCTCCTCGTAAGACGCGGCGGTGAGGTTGCTCAGTTGCACGAAAGGATGAAACCGGCCGCGGACGCGGGCGGCATAGAGGTCCCAGACGGCGTACGGCTCCCGCCCGTACCGCGCCAGCGCACCGAAACGTGAGCGCAAGGCGACGCCGCCGGGCAGCACTTTCTGCCAACCGGCGATGCCGTAATGCCGGGGGTAGTTGAAGACATACCGCGAGGCGTAGCCGGGCGTCAGGTCCTGGGCGCCCCGCAGGGCCGTGTAGTGCAGGTCCAGGCGCCCGAGCCGCCGCACGCGCGCGGTGACGCCGGCTTCCAGGCCGGTGAAGCGCAGCCGCTGGAAGTTCGTCGCCCGCCAGAGGCCGCCGGGAGAGGCGCGGATCCAGTCGATGACGTCGCGCTCCCGCCGCTGGAAGACGGTGATTTCGCCGCGCAAGCGGCCGCTCCAGTTCCAGTCGATGCCGGCCTCGTAGTTCCAGGCCGACTCCGGGCGCAAATCCGGCGAACCCCGGTTGGCCGGATCGTGGTAGTAGAGCTCGGTATAAGTGGGTACCCGAAAGGCACGGCTGACGCTGGCCCGGAACTTGATCCGCGAAGTCAACCAAGCCCCGGCCGCCGCTGTCGGGCTGAACTCAGTGTGGGCCGCCCCGTAGACCTCGAGCCGGCCGCCGGCGCTGAAGAAGAAGCGCCGCCAGGCGCGCATGTCCATCGCCGCGTAGCCGGCCCCCCGGGCGCGGGTGTGTGAACCCAGATTGTTGCTGTCGATGGCCTCATGCAGTCCCTCGGCCCCATAGTGCAGCTTTCCGTTCCGGCCCACCGGCTCCCACCGGCGGACCGAAGCCTGGTAGCTCTCGGTGGCGTGGCGGTTGGTGAAGACCTCGGGCCGGTCGCGGAAGAGCACGAACAGGTCCGTATGGCGGCGGAAGGAGAATGAGACGTTCGTCCTCTTGCCCAGATCCTGGCGGCCGGCCGCCACCCACGTCTTGGTGCGCTCCCAGGAGTTGAAGTCCCCGTAGAACTGCTCGGCGCCGAACGGCCGGTCGGCATGAGCCAGGAAGATGCGTGTGCCGCCGAGCGGCGTGAGGAACTCGGTGCGCGACGTCAGCGAAAGGTTCCGGTAGTCGCGGTTCTCCATGAAGCCGGTGGAGAAGTCGCGAAAAAAGGCGATTTGTTCGGCGAAGGAGCCCTTCACCAGAGCCAGCGAACCGCGCTGCTGGTTGCGGCCCCAGTTCCCCACCCCGGTCCTCAACCGGAACTCGGAGATCTCCGGTTTCTTGGTGATGAAATTCACCACTCCCCCGACCGCGTCCGAGCCGTAGAAGGCCGACCCGGACCCCTTGAGCACCTCGATCCGCTCGAGCGACTCCATGGGCAGCGGCAGGTTCATGTTGTGGTGACCGGTCTGGACGTCGTTCATCCGCATGCCGTCGATCAGCACCAGCGTCTGCCCGTAGGTGCTGCCGCGGATGGAAAGGTCGCCTTGAAGGTGGCCGGGGCCGCGCTGGCGAAGATCGATCGACGGATCGAGCTGGAGGAAGTCCACCAGCGTGTTCGAGAGCAGGCGCTCCTCGGAACGGATCTCGAAGACCCGGACGGGCCGGTCGCTCTCTTCGAGCGGCACGGGCTCGAACGTGCCCGTGACGACGACCACGTCATGCCGCGGCCCGAGCGGGGAAACCTTCTGCTCCTTGTTCGCCTCCTCACCCCTGCCGGCGGCGGGCAACAGGGTTCCGAGGCACAGGAACAGTGCAAATATTGCGCGAATTCTCATATCGTCCGATTCTACCAGCGCTTCAGGGATTACTTCATCTCGATCGAGAATAGGATGAAGGGGCCCCTTCCGCGGGATTCACTCGTACGTCACCCAGATCGGACTGCTCCAGGCCAGCGATCCGTCGGACTGTTCCACCCGGATGTAGTAGTAACTTTCCCCGGATCCTCTCTTGGCCTCCAGATCCCGGTATTCGAAGGCCACAGTCTTCGCGTCCGGCTCCACGGTGTGAATGAACTTGTTGTTCTTGACAACCACGATGCGGGCGATGGGCTGCGTGCCGGCCACCTTCACCTGCAGCAGGGGTACATCGCGGGTCCGGAAGACATCGCCCATGATGTGATCCCCGATTCTGAAGTCCACGATGATGTTGTCGGTGGCGGCGTAGGTGTGCCGGGCCTTCATGGCGTCGATCAGGTCCTGCCGCTCGTTCATCGCGTCTTCATCGACGAGGACGCAAGCGTAGGCGTCGTGGGTGGCGATATGGTCCGAGCTGGCCTGGACGCCGAGCTTGAGTCCTTTGGCCCAGGCTTCCCAGACGAAGCCCGCCGGCCGCCAGGGCTCGCCGTGGTGGTAGTAGCGCTTGTCCGGCGTCTCGGCGCGCGGCGCTCCGGGGTATTCGTAGGAAGCGTGGAGTCCCTGGTAGAGCTCGACAATCGGCTCGAGTTCCGGGTCGTTGTCCCGCCAGTCGGTCCCCTGGTCGGTGCCGGTACTGTGCGCCGTAGCGATGCCGCCGTTCTTGCGGAGGTAGGGATAGAGCACGGGGCCGGTGTTCCGCTTCCCTGCTCGCTCTTCGCGTGAGATGGGAAGTTCGCGGACGCCGCGCCGGGCGAAGATCGTGTTCCGGTGCCCGTTCGGGTACGGCACGCTCCGTTCGGTGCCGAACAGCGGCCAGAACCGGCCCGGCACGAAGTAGATGTCTTCGGACTTCTCGGTGCGCCACCAGTTGTACTCGACCGCCGGACCGCCACCGTACTGATGGTCCGTGACGAGCATGAAGTCGTAGTCGCCGGCCGAGAAAGCGTAGCGGTAGAAGTCGATCAGCGCACCGTCGCCGATCCCATCGCCCGATATGTCCGTGTGGCGGTGCAGATCGCCGCGCAGGATCCGGTAACGCTTGCCGCCGACCTCGATGCGGTAGCTCCGGATGGCTGCGACGTCGGCGGGTTCATTCTCGTGAACCGGCGGCGTACGGACCAGGACTTCGTGGAACGGGCGCAAGGCTGGCGGGGAGCCCGCCGGGACCCCGGCGGGGTCGAGAACCGTGTAGGCGAGGCGCGTCCGCCGGGGGCTCGGGCCGCGGCGGTTGGTGGCGACCTTCGGAGAACCGAAGGGACGGTCGTCCTTCGCCCACGCGAACCAGAGTCTTCCGTCCCGGGTCGCCGCCGCCGTCGCCCAGACGTCGTTGCGGCCGTTCGTGCCGTGGAGTTTCACCGCCGGCATCCAACCGCCGCCGTCGAGACGCGTGAGCAGCACTTCCCAGATGCCTCCGGCGCCCCAGTTGTTGTTCACCCGGGTGGTGAAGCTGGTGAGCGCCCGGAACATCACCCAGAGGCGGCCTTGAGCGTCGGTGATCAGCCGCGGCTGCTGATAGTAGTCGCCGTATCGGCGCGGCACTACGCCCCGGAAAGGCGCCGCCGGCTCGAACCAGTTCGACCCGTCGAGCACCGCTACCTTCACATGGCGCCAGCGGTAGAGCCCTGCGCCCCCGCCGGGTTTGAAGCGCTGGCTGGTCCAGTCCTTGCCCCAGTTGGCCTGGCCGTGGTCCCAGGCGATCCACAGCCGGTCCCGCTGGTCGCAGGCTACCGACACATTGGCGTCGAAGCCCCGTGACCGGGTCACCTGGAGGCGCTCGCCCAGCCGGCCGCCGGCGGCGAGCTTGCGTACATAGACGTTGAAGTCCCCGGATTCGTAACCGTCCCAGGCGATCCAGACGTTGCCCCTCGAATCGGCCGCCGCCGCCGGGGCCCACTTGTCGCCGCGACCCGGGCTGATCCGCTTCTCCGGCGACCAGCCGGACCCGTCCCATTGCCGGTGCAGGATCTCGGAGACCCGCCCGCGGAATCCCTGCCAAACCACGTGCACCCGGCCCCGGGCGTCGGTCACCACGTCGTGATAAAGGTTCGGGCCCTCCCCGCCGGAAGCCAGCACCCTCACTTCCGAGAGTTGCTGTCCCTCGAGATACCGGGCGAACACCCCCCACCGGCCTTCGTGTTTGCCGGACCAGATCACCCAAACCCGGCCGCCGCTGCTCACGGCCGCCTTCGTGCGGAAATTGTCATCGTAACCCGGGGGTGAGACCCGCAGCGGCTTCTCCCAGCCCGTTCCGCTCCAGCGCGAAAGCCACACGCCGTCTTTGCGGTCCGAGTAGCAGATCCAGGTGAGCCAGACGTTGCCCGCCGCATCCGCAGCCAGCGCAGGATAGTCGTTGTAGCCGGGGAGTAGATCGAGGTCGAAGGCCGCCGGCAGGCGTTCCGCGCTCGCCTCTCCCTCGAGAAACTTTAGCGGCCGGCCCAGGCGCAGCTCGCCAAGATGGAACGAGAAGCGGCCGCGTTTGGTCTCTACAGTGACGAGAGCGTCGTCAGGGGCCCGGAGGGTGGCTACGACCCCGTTGGGGACCATGGCGAAGGGCCGGGTGTGGACTGGGTCGTAGCCACGAGGAGTCGTCGAATCGGCATAGCGCGTCACCCGGGTCGTCAGCAGCCAGCGGTTCTCTCCCATGACCTTGTCGCGGCCTTCGAAATGGACACCCGAGAGCCGTTCAATGCGGCCGGTCGAGAGACGGATCTCCCCGTCCCAGCGCGCCGGCGTGAGCCGTTTGAGGCCGAACATCAGCCGAACCGAGACGAGCCGCCCGCCCGGCGGACTCCCGCCGCCCGGCGCCGCCTGCGCTTGCCCGTGGAACGGCGCTGCGCCAAGCAGCAAGCTTGTAAGAGTCAGGAGATGGACGAACGTAGCTCGCGGAGTCATCGCACCCATTCCTCGTCAGAACTGGTGCACCTAGCCTACTACGCAGATCCGTGAGGGACAAGGGCATGGAACCGTGCTTGACGCTTCTCCGGAAGGAGGCGCATGGAACGCGAAGTTGCGCCGGGCGGACGAGAAGGAACTCAACCGCACCGACCGCGGATCCCGGGCGGCGAGCCGGAGCCGAATGCCGGCCCGGGCACGGGACAAGGGCAGCAGTCCGGCGGACAGGCGTCGTGTCCGATGGGAAGCTTGCCCAGCACGAGGCGCGGAGCGCCGGCGTCGAGCCTCTCCAGAATCAGTTCCCGGATCATCCTGACGAAGCGGGGATGGACGCCGACGGTCGCCGCCCGCACCATCTTGAGACCCAGCTCCTGGGCCACCTCCTGCGCCTGGATGTCAAGATCGTAGATGACCTCCATGTGGTCGGAAAGGAAGCCGATCGGCACCAGAACGAGGTTCTGCGCACTGCGCTGCCGGGCTACCTCGCGCAGGTAGTCGCAGATGTCCGGTTCGAGCCACGGCTGCGAGGGCGGGCCGCTCCGGCTCTGATAGACCAGTTCCCAGGACAGGCCGATCCGTTCAGCCACCAACCGCGAAGCCTCGGTCACCTGTTCGACGTACTGGGAGGTGGCGGCCATGGCCACGGGAATGCTATGGGCGGTGAAGACCAGCTTCACGGTGTCGCGGAAGATCGCCGGGAACTGATCCAGGGCCGCCTCGACGTTCTCGACCATCGGTTCGATGAACCCCGGGTGATTGAAGAAGGCCCGCAGCTTCTCCACTTCCGGGGCGCCGGGACCCAGTTCCTCGCGGGCGCGCTCGATATCCTCGCGGTATTTCCGGCAACCGTCATAGGAGCTGTAGGCGGAGGTAAAGAAGGCCAGGGCCTTGCGGATCCCGTTGCCGCGCATCCGGGCCAGCGTCTCCCTCAAGAACGGATGCCAGTGGCGGTTTCCCCAGTAGACAGGCAGGTGGGGGCCGTGTTCGGCGAGCTCGTTCTCCAAGGCTTGGACGAGCTCGCGTACCTGGTCGTTGATGGGGCTCTTGCCGTCGAAGTGGTAATAGTGCTCGGCGACCTGTTCCAGGCGCTCCCGGGGCACCAGTCTTCCCCGCACGACATTCTCCAGATAAGGAATGACGTCTTCCCGTTTCTCCGGCCCCCCGAATGAAACCACCAGGATCGCTTCGTAGTCGCTCGCCACGTTCTATTAGATGGTACCGCGGCACGGAATCGATGCGGATTCCCCGGCCGGCCGTGGTGGTCGGCTAGCATGAAAAACGTGGCGCGGCTTTTTCTCGGGATCGACGGCGGACAGACGAGCACCACGGCCTGGATCGGCGACGAGACCGGGCGGCTGCTCGGCTCCGGCAAGGCGGGCCCGTGCAATCACGCCCGGGCGGCGGAGGGCCGGGAGAGGTTCCGGAGGGCGATCCGCGGAGCGGTGGAATCCGCGTGCGAGGCGGCGGGCGTCCCGGCGGGAGAAGCGGTGTTCGAAGCCGCCTGCCTCGGCCTCAGCGGCGGTCCGGAAAACAAGGAAGAGCTGCTTCGCGAACTCCTCGAAACCCGGCGGCTGCGGCTCACCCACGATGCCGAAGTGGCCCTCTCCGGCGCCACCGGGGGCGAACCGGGCATCATCGTGATCGCCGGAACGGGCTCCATCGCCTTCGGCCGCAACGCCGAGGGGCAGACGGCCCGGGCCGGCGGCTGGGGCTACATTTTCGGTGACGAAGGCGGCGCCTTCGACCTCGTGCGCCAGGCGCTGCGGGCCGCGCTGCGGCATGAGGAGGGCTGGGGCCCGCCGACGGCGCTGCGGGCGGCGCTGCTCGCAAACACCGGGGCGGCGAGCGCCAACGAGCTGCTGCACCAATTCTACGGGGACGATTATCCACGGGAACGGATCGCCGCCCTGGCCCCCGTCGTCGGTGAGTGCGCGGCGAACGGCGACGCGGTGGCGCTCGAGCTGCTGCACCAGGCCGGCCAGCAGTTGGCCACCCTCGCCGGCGCGGTGCGGCGGCAATTGTTCGCTCCCGGGCAAGAGACGACGGTGTCATTCGCCGGCGGCGTCTTCGAGAACCCGTATACGCGGGAACGGTTCCGGACGCTGGTGGAGTTGGAGGAAGCGAACCGCGTGGCCCCGCCGCGGTTCCCGCCGGCGGGGGGCGCGTTGATCCAGGCGTGGCGGCTCGCCGGGATGAACCTGGTCCCGCTCACACCGGCCGAACCCGAAGCTGGAGCGCCCTAAGACGAGGAAACTGGAATGCGAATTGTCGAAGGCCCTTATCTGACCGATCTGCTGGCGCAACCGGACGCCGTGCGGGCGACGGTGGAAGTCTTGAGGGCGCCCGAGGCCGGCGAGTCTCTGGCACGCTTCATCGAAGGCGCGGCGCCGGCCCGCATCCTGCTCACCGGCATGGGGGCGTCGCTCCACGCCTTGCACCCGCTGCTGGTGCGCCTGCTGTCCCGGGGAGCCGACGTCCGGCTCGAAGACACTTCCGAGCTGCTCTACTACCGCCGGCGCCTGCTGGCTCCGAGGACGCTGGTGATTGCCGTCTCACAGTCCGGCGAAAGCGCCGAGCTGGTGCGGCTGGCGAGGCTCCGGCGCAACGGCTGGCGGATGCTGGCGGTGACGAACTCCGCCGGCTCGACGCTGGCGGCCAGGGCGGACGCAGCGGTAGCGCTGGCGGCCGGAGCGGAGCACTCGGTCTCGTGCAAGACCTACGTGGCGACGCTGGCGGCCCTGGCCTGGCTGGGCGGATTCCTCATGGGAAAGCCGAACCGGGGCAGGCAGGCGTTGCGGGACATACTCGACGCCGCCGCCGCGATGGCCGCCTACCTGTCGCGCTGGCGCCGGCACACGGCCGCGCTGGCGAAGCAGCTTGCAGAGGTACGGTATCTGGTCCTCGCCGGCCGCGGCCCGTCGCTCGCCGCCGCCCTCACCGGGGGCTTGATCACCAAGGAAGCGGCCCACTTCCCGGCCGAAGGAATGAGCGCCGCCGCCTTCCGCCACGGGCCGCTGGAGATGTGCGGCCCCGGGACGGCCGTCTTTGTCTTCGAGGGGGCGGACAAGACGGCGGAGCTAAACCGCGGCCTGGCCCGCGACGTCCGCCGCGCCGGCGGCAAGGTATTGCTGATCGGCCCCGCTGGAACTGGTCCTGGACAGCTCCCCATCCTGCCCGAACGCGCGCTGCCGCTGCTGGAGATCCTACCCGTGCAGATGGCGACGCTGGCGCTGGCGGCCTTGGCCGGCCGCGAGGCGGGCCGGTTCACGAGGGCCTCCAAGGTGACCCGCACCGAGTAGCGGGACCGGCGCGCGATTCCTCGCGACGAAACCCGGCGGCGTGCCGATAAGGGAAGCGTGAGCCGGTTCCTGGAAAAAGCGATCGAACTCCTCGAAGCGGCCGAATGTTCTCTCGCCGCCGGGGACCGCTTCACCGACTGGACCATACTGATCACCCCCACCGGCGCCGTCCAGATGCTGGCCGGCAATGACTGGCCGCTGGCCAGCCTCCAGGCGGACCGGGGCGCCGGTATGGCCTTTCGGATCAGCCGGCGGGCGGGCCGCATCCGCCTGGAGGGGCGGGCAGGTTCCCGGACTTGTCTGTTCGAAACCGCAAAGCCCAGTGGGGTCGCCCGCCTCTCGCCGGTTGATACGCCGGTCAACCTGCTTCGCCCGGCGGTACCGAATCCGGATCTGCCCGGCGCAACCTCTCGGCCGCCTGCTCCGGCAGCACCGAGTTGATGTAGCAGCCCGTCGCCCACTCAAACCCGGCGATCGTCCCCAGCCGGGGCAATATTTCGAGGCGCCAGTGATAGTGGGGCGCCGCGGCGTCCAGCGGAGCCGTCATCAGCATGGCGTTCACGGCGGGCTGGTGGAGCGCCGATTCCACGCACCGCCACAGCCGCTGCAGCGCACCGGCGAGGCCGGCCAAGTCCCGGATCTCTTCGAAACGGGAGGCGTGCTCCTTTGGCAAGAGCCAGACCTCGTAGGCCTGCCGGGAGGCTTCCGGCGCCACTGCGGCATAGCCCCCGTTCTCGAAGACCACCCGGCCCGCCGCATTCTCCAGACCGCGGCACCAGGGACACGGCCCCGCCGCAGGGGCGGCCTGGAGTTCGTAATCGAGCTGCGGCGGGATGAACGGCAAGGCCATGAGCTGGGAATGAGGGTGCACCCGGGTGGCGCCCGCCCGCCAGCCGTGATTCTTGAAGATCACGGCGCCGCGGATGCCGGGCTCCCGGCTCAGCCGCCGGAGGCGTTCCTGCCACGCTTCGAGCGCCTCTTCGATTCGCCGGAGCGGCGCCGTGGACCATCTCTCGCCGTGGACCGGCGATTCGATGATGACCTCGTGAAATCCCTGGGGAGGGGTGAGCGCCGGATACCGGTTCGGCACCACGCGCACCCGCCAGCCCGGTTCGTCCGGCGCACCGCTGTCGCGGAGGGCAAAGACCTCCTTCGTGGTTTCCCGCTCGTTGCCGGGACAGAAAGGACAAGCCCTGGTTTCTACGATCTCGCGAAGATCCGTCCGGTAGTCGCTGGGCCGCCGGGCGCGCGCCGGCGCGTAGATCACTTTCCGGCCCGTAGCGGGGTCGAAGCGGACTTCGGACAAGTCCCAATTATAGACTGCCACCGCGGCGGGACTCACGACCAAGGGGTCCGGAGCAGCTCGGAAGCTATAATCGAGAAGACTGGAGGAACTTCTTGCGGTTACGCGTTCTCCTTGCCCTCACCCTGGCGGTGAGCCTTTCTATCGTTTCGCTCCCGGCCGCTCAAGACGTCTGGCCGCCGGTGAAGCGGGTGGTCGCGATCGGCGACGTCCACGGCGACTACGAGCAGTTCTTCACCCTGCTCCAGGAAGCCGGCCTGGTAAATCGGAAGGGGCGCTGGATCGGTGGTGAAACGCACCTGGTCCAGACCGGCGACATACCGGACCGCGGTCCGCACACGCGCAAGATCATGGATCTGATGATGCGCCTCGAAAAGCAGGCCCGGAAAGCCGGCGGCCGGGTCCACGCGCTGATCGGCAATCACGAGGCGATGAACGTCTACGGCGATCTGCGCTACGTGACGCCGGAGGAGTTCGCCGAGTTCCGCACCAGCGACTCGGGGCGCATCCGTGAGGCCTTTTGGCAGCAGCATGTGGAACAGTTGAAGAAAGAAGCGGCCGCCGAGGGGAAGAAATTCACTATCAGTGACCAGGAAAAACAACAATGGTTCCAAAAACATCCCCTCGGCTATTTCGAGCACCGGCTGGCGTGGGGCCCGAAGGGCAAGTACGGCAAGTGGGTCCGGTCCCACAACACGGTGATCAAGATCGGCGGCACGCTGTTCGTGCACGGGGGCATCAGCCCGCGGTTCGCCGGCGCGAAGATCCGCGAAATCAACGAAACGGTGCGGAAAGAATTGAACGATTTTAGCCTGCTTAAAGACGGGATCACGGTGGCCGAAGACGGGCCGCTCTGGTACCGGGGGCTGGCGCAGGGAAAGGAACGGGAACTGGCCGGGCACGTGGAAACGGTGCTCGCCAACTACGGGGTGAAACGCATCGTCATCGGCCATACGCCGACCGCCGGGACGGTGATGCCCCGCTTCGGCGGCAAGGTTCTCCTGATCGACGTGGGCCTGTCGAAGTATTACGGCCGGCGGCGGGCGTGCCTCGTGATCGAGGGCGGCAAGCCGTACACGCTGCACCGCGGCAAGCGTCTCGAATTGCCCGGCCCGTCGCGGGCCGCTCTGGTGGAATATTTGTCGGCTGCGGCGGCTCTCGATCCCCCGCCTTCGCCTCTGGAGCCGTTGATCCGGCGGCTCCGGGCGGCGTCGCCGTGAGCCGCACCGGCGGGCCTGGGTATCATCGAATCGTCGCCATGCCATCGAGCGAAGAACCCGCCACCATCATGCTGGTGGACGACGAAGAAATCGCTCTCGCCTCGTTGCGGGGGCTGTTCACGCTGGAAACCGATTACGATGTGCTCGCTTTCAGCAACCCCGTGGAAGCAATCGAAGAAGCCAGGCGCCGGCCCATCGACCTGGTGATCTGCGACTATTTGATGCCCCAGATGACTGGGATCGAAGCGCTCAAGGCGATGCGCGAGATCCAGCCCGAGATGGTGCGCGTCCTGCTCACCGGCTTCGCCGACAAGGAGAACACGATCCGCGCGATCAACGAGCTGGACCTGTTCCAGTATCTCGAGAAGCCCTGGGACAACCAGCAGCTGCTGTTGATCGTCGAGCGGGGGCTGCAGCAGCGGAGCCTCCGCCGCCAGTTGCTCGAGAAGGTCAAGGAGCTGGACCGCCTGGTGGCCGAGCACCGGGATCTGAAAGAGCGCCACAGCGCCCTCGAGCGGGAACTCGAGATGGCGGCCCGGGTGCAACGGAGTCTGCTGCCGGAGTCGATGCCCGACTTCAACGGTTTGCGTTTCACCGGCTATTACCAACCCTGCCACGAGATCGGCGGTGACTATTACGGCATCTGCACCCGCGACGGCCGCGCCACGCTCCTGGTGGCCGATGTCAGCGGACATGGCGTTCAGGCCGCCCTCACCAGCATGCTGATGAAGGCGATCTTCGAGGAGGTGGAGCAGAATACCGAAACCGCCCCCGATCTGGTCGAGCGCATGAACGAAGCGCTCCACCGCTTCTTGCCGGGCGGTATGTACGCCTGCGGCACGGTGGCCCGGATCGACGCCGCTCCGGGACGGATCCGGCTGGTGAACGCGGGGCTCCCGCACCCGTTCGTGCTCCGGGCGCAAGAGCGCCGCCTCGACCAGGTGCCCATCGCCGGCATGCCGCTGGGGATCTTCGGCCCCGGCGGACCGGCGAGCTTCGATTCCACCGAGATCCATCTCCAACCCGGCGACGTGCTCTTGCTCACCTCGGACGGCATCGGCGACATCCAGCGCGCCGGCTCCGATGACGACTTCTTCCAGGACCGCCGGATGAAAGAGGTGCTGGAGGAACTGGCGGGGCACAGCGGCGAAGAGGTCATCGAGACCCTGGTCCGCGACGCCCGCGAGTTCGCCGGCGGCGGTCCCGTCCCGGACGACATCAGCATGGTGGCGGTGACGCGGCTCTGACGCTCTCCGCCGGTCTCGTCCCCGGCGCCCGGCCGCTTCCTTCCGGTTCCTGGACCAGCCCCCGGGTACAATGGCCCTGTGGAAGCTCCTCGCCCCATTGCGCCGAAAACGCTCGAGGAAATGAGGACGGCGATGGCCGTCTCCCTCGCCTTCGGCCTGCTGATGCTAGGAGGCAAGTCGGCCGCCTACTGGCTCACCGGTTCGGCGGCGATCCTCTCGGATGCGATCGAGTCGGTGATCCACGTGGCGGCGGTCTCTTTCGCCGCCGCCAGCCTATGGCTGAGCGCCCGGCCGGCTGACCGCCGCTTCTCGTTCGGATACGAGCGAATCAACTTCTTCTCGGCCGGCTTCGAAGGCGCTTTGATCATCCTCGCCGCAGTGGGCATCATCTACTCGGCGGTACGAATCTGGCTGGCGGGCATCCCACTCCACCGGTTGAGTGAAGGGGTGTTGATCACGCTGGCCGCGGCCCTGCTGAACGCCGGGCTCGGCTGGTACCTGATCCGCACCGGAAGACGGCACCACTCTCTCATCCTCGAAGCCAATGGACGCCACGTGCTGGCCGACAGTTGGACCAGTTTCGGCATCGTGGGAGGACTCGGCCTCGTACTGCTCACCGGATGGCGCCCTCTCGATCCCCTGTTCGCTATCGCCGTGGCGCTGAACATCTTGTGGTCCGGAAGCACGCTCGTTTGGCGAAGCGTCACCGGCCTCATGGATTATTCCGACCCGGCCGTCGGGCGGCAGATCAAGCAGCGGCTGGAGGAGCTTTGCGGGGAACTCGGCCTCCAGTACCACGGCTTGAGATTCCGCAACGCCGGCTACCGCCACATGATCGAAGTGCATTTGCTGTTCCCTTACGAGACGGGACTGGGCGAGGCCCATCGCCTGGCCACCCTCGTCGAAGAGCGGCTGCCGGAGAGGCTCGATATCCCCGCCGAAGTGGTGACCCATCTGGAAGCGCTGGAGGATCACGGCGAGGTCCATGGGCAGCCGCACCACACCGGTTTGCACCGTGACTGACCCCCGGCTGCGGGGTACAGGCCAGGGAGACCGGCGTCCGATATAATCGGAGCCGGTGTGCATCATGGCGGATGAGTCCCCGGAAAGCGCCCCTGATCGGATCCAACTGCCGGCGGCCGTGTCCGGCGATCTGGATGCGGCGGCTATCGTGCGGCATCTCACCCACGAGTTGCGGCAGCCCCTCAGTACGATCGAGTCGATCGGCTACTACCTCAAGATGGTGCTGCCGGCCTCGGACACCAAGCTCCAGCGCCAGCTTGCCAGACTGCAATCGGCGATCGAGCAGACCGGCTGGATCCTGACCAACGCCGTCCACTTCCTGCAATCTTCCCCCCCGCGGCGGCGCCTGATGGACCTCGACGAGGCGGTCTCCGGGGCCGTCAGCGAGTTCCTGCGGGGGCACCCGGTGTGGGTGGATGTCGATCTGGCGCCGGCTCCGGCCATGGTGGAGGCGGATCCGGATCACTTCCGCCACCTGCTGCGCACCCTGCTCTACTTCTTCCGGCGGGTGAGCCGGACCGGGGGGCGAATCGCAATACGGACCCGCTCGGGCCCCGGTGGGGTGAGCCTCCATCTGGAAACCGCCGGCGTGGAATACTCGGCCGAGGAGATCGAAGCGATGTTCGATCCGTTGGGTTGTCACCCGCCTGCGGGTTCAGGATTGGCTCTGGCCAGCGCCGTCCGCATCGCCGAAAGCCACGGCGGGCGCCTGGCCTGCCGCCTTGCCGAAGGCGGCCGCCTCACGGTCCAACTCGCTCTCCCGGCGGCCGGCTGAAGGGCTGCGCCCGCAGTCCCAGCCTTGCCGCTACGAACTCGATCAGGGGACGGGACCGGAACTCCGGCGGACGGACGTAGAACCGCGGCCGGCCGGCCGGCAGACGCAGGCGGTAGATTGGACCTGGGCGGCGGGGAGCCGTTACGACAAACGCATCGGCGCGGCTGAGCCGGCGCCGGGCCGATTCCTTCGCCTCAGCCTCCGGGTCGGCGTCTGCCAGAAACAGGAACAGCGCGGGGTCCAAGTATTCGGCGGCCGCGCCGGACTCGATCACCACTGGGCCTCGGAGAATCCCCGCGCCGCGCAACGCCTCGCAAGCGTCTCGCACCGCGCCGCCCGCGCACTGCACCAGGTAAGCCCGCGCCGCCCCGGCCGCCAGGTAGCGGCCCGTGTCGGTTTCCGGCGAAGGTAACGTTTCCTCCAAGACACGAAGTTCTTCACTTCCGGCAGGACCGTGATGCGTCGTGATCTTCACCGCCGTCCACGGCACGCTCGGGAATCGGCGAACGAGTGCCTCGATCAGCGCCGTCTTGCCGATCTTGCGGTGCTGCCCGCCGACGATCAGGATCATGGGTTCCGCTCTTCCAGGTCCCGGACGCGCCGCTGCAGCTCGGCCACCTGCTCGCGGAGCGCGGCGATGCGCGAGAGCTGGGCCAACTGCGCCAGGTACTCCTTGATCGGGCGCGCCGGCGTTCCCCATACGGTCTGGCCGGCGCGGATGATCTTCGAGCTCGGGACGCCGCACTGGGCCCCGAGCACCGCCCGGGTCTCGATACGGACCTTGTCGGCCAGCCCCACTTGCCCGGCGATCACCACGTAGTCCTCGATCACCACGCCGCCGGAGATTCCGGTCTGGGCGGCGGCGACGACGTGATTGCCGATCGTGACGTTGTGGGCGACGTGAACCATGTTGTCGAGCTTGACGCCGTGGCCGATCCGGGTTGTCCCGAGGGCCGCCCGGTCCACGCAGGCATTCGCCCCCATCTCGAAGTCGTCGCCGATTTCCACCCGGCCTACCTGGGGGAACTTCTCATAATGATCCCCCGCCATCACGAAGCCGAACCCGTCGGCCCCGATCACGGCTCCGGAGTGGACCACGGCTCGCTTGCCGATGGTTACATCACGGTGGATCGTCACGTTGGCATGGATCAACCCGTCCTCGCCGATCACCACCCCGGTCCCGATGTAGCAGCCGGCCCCAACCACCGTCCGGTCGCCGATCCGGGCCCCGGCCTCGATCACCGTATACGCACCGACGGAGACCTCCGCACCGAGTTCGGCCTCCGGAGAAACGATGGCCGAGGGATGGATGCCGGGTTCCGGGCGCCGGGCCGGGTGGAAGCGCCGGACGACACGGATGAAAGCGGCGCGCGGATCCTCCACGCGGATCACCGTGCGGCCCTCCGGACGGGCGAGGTCTTTCGGGATCAGAAGACAGCCGGCCCGCGACGCCGCCGCCTGCTTGCCGGCTTTGGCGCCGGCGGCGAACGCCACGTCTTCCGGACCCGCCGCCTCCAACTCCGCCACGCCGGTGACGGCGCGGCCGCCGTCGCCTTCGAATTCCGCCCCCAACCACTCAGCGAGTTCGCGGACCAGCACTGACACACCTCCGATTGAGAAGACAACAACGGTCCCCGGGACCGGGAACCGTTGTTTGTATCATACAAAGTTATGCCGGTCGATCCCTCGGCGCGGGTGGCGCCTACGGCGCGCGTCCACCCGGACGCGGTCATCGGGCCCCAGACCGTCGTCGGCGACTACTGCGTCATCGAGCAGGACGTCCGGATCGGCGCCCGGTGCGTGCTGGAGCCCTACGTCTACGTCAAGCGCTGGACGACAATCGGCGACGACAACGAAATCTCGGCCGGGACGGTGCTCGGCACCGACCCGCTCGACCGGGCCTTCACCGGCGAACGCAGCTATCTGCGCATCGGCAGCCGGAACCGCATCCGGGAACACTACACCATCTCCCGGGGTACGGAACCGGAATCGGTTACCGAGATCGGCGACGGCAACTATATCATGACTTCCGGGCACATCGCCCACAACAGCCGCATCGGCGACCGCACCGTCATCGCCAGTTGCGCCCTGGTGGCCGGCTACGTCGAGATCGAGGACGAGGCCTTCGTCTCCGGCGGCGTCGTGATCCACCAGTTCTCCCGCATCGGCCGGCTGGCGATGATCGGCGGCAACACGCGCGTCAACTCCGACGCCCCCCCGTTCTTCCTCTATTGCGGGTTCAACATCGAGCCCGTGGGCCTCAACCTCGTGGGCCTGAAACGCGCCGGCTTCAGCTCCGACGAAATCCGCCCCCTCAAGAAAGCTTTCCGGATCCTTTACCGCTCGGGCCTGAAGCTGGAGGCGGCTCTCGAGAAGATCGAGCGCGAGATCCCCACCGAACATACCCTCCATCTGGTGAAGTTCATCCGGGGCTCGAAGCGGGGCATCTGCCGGCCGGGCCGGGCCTGAGGCCGGAGATCGCATACCCCGGCCCCCCCACCGGCTCCAACCCCTGGCGGTAAACCGGGATACACCAGTCGAGAGGCAATACAACCAGAGTGAAATCAACGTATTACAGGCGTCTTCCACAATTTGCACAATGTTTTCCACAGGCGCGCAAACAGGGTTGTGACGATCTCCTATCTGATAGAATCCGAGCCGTGATCCGCTTCTTGCTGGCCGGTTGCCTTACGGTCTCGGTCTGGGCGCAGCCGTGGCTCCGGCACACCATCGACAATACGTCGCTGGGCGCCGACGGCGTGCGGCTCGCGGACGTCGACGGCGACGGCTTGCTGGACATCGCCACCGCCTGGGAAGAGGGGGGAGAGGTGCGCATCTACCGGAACCCGGGACCGCCGAAGGCGAAAGACCCGTGGCCCCGAGTGACGGTCGGCCGGGTGCGGTCGCCGGAAGACGCGGTCTTCACCGACCTGGACGGCGACGGGACCTACGAGGTGGTCAGCAGTTGTGAGGGCTCTCAGCGGACGGTCTTTCTCCACTGGCCTCCGGGCCTCGGGCAAGACTACTGGAAAGCGGACGGCTGGACCACGAGGCCCGTGGAGGTCTCCCGCGGCAGGATGCGCTGGATGTTCGCCGCGCCAGGCGAGATCGGCGTCGCCGTGGCCCTCTTCGCCGGGGGCAAGCAGCAGGGCGGAGAGATCGGCTGGTTCGAGATCCCCGGCGATCCGCCGCGGACCGATGAATGGCGCTGGCATCCGCTGCGGCCCGCAGGTTGGGTGATGTCACTGATTCCGAAGGACATGGACGGTGACGGAGACGTGGATCTGCTGTTCAGCGACCGCAAGGGCGTCCGTACCGGCGTCTACTGGCTGGAGAACCCCGGTTCCGAGGCTTCGGCCGCGTGGAAGCAACACCTGGTTGGAGCTGCTGGGCGCGAAGTGATGTTCCTGGACGCAGTGGACCTGGACGGCGACGGGCTCGAAGACGTCCTCGCCGCCGTACGGCCTCGGGAGATCCAGTGGTTTCGCCGGCTGGACGGTTCCGGAATGCGGTGGGAGCCGGAGGTAATCTCGATTCCACCGGTGGCCGGGACGGCCAAGGCGGTGAAAGCCGCGGATCTCGACGGCGACGGGCGCCTGGAAATCGTCTTCTCCTGCGAACGGGCCGCCGGAAATCTCGAAGGGGTGATGTACCTCTCCCCTGGCCGCCCCGGCCCGCGCGCCTGGGAACCCCACTCCCTCAGTGGCCCGGAGGGAGTGAAGTTCGACTTGATTCAGATTCTCGACCTGGATGGCGATGGAGACCTGGATGTGCTGACCTGTGAAGAGAGAACAAACCTGGGCGTGATCTGGTACGAGAATCCCCGGCGGTGAACTTACGGCTCAGCCGAAGAGCTTTTCCAGTTCCCGGGCGGTATCCTGGGCCTCGATGTGGATGAGGCCGGCGTTGGCTCCCCGCGGCCCCACCACTCCCAGCACCGCTTTACCGGCGATGGAATAGACGAACAGGTCTCCTCCGTTGGCGCGCACACTCACTTCCGTAACGTTGCCCGTCTGCAGCGTCTTCGATACGCGTGCTCCGAGGTTCGCCGCGGCCGCTACCATGGCGGCGAGGCGTTCCGGATCGGCTCCATCGCCGAGCGAGTGGGCAATCGGAAGCCCGTCAGAGGAGGCCAGCATGACGCTCTCCAACTCCGGCACGGCGCTGCACAGGTTCTCGATCTGGGCGGCGAGAAGTTCTTGCTTCGACATGGTTCGCTCCCTGGGTCTCCGTCAATCTTCTCGATCCGGCCGGGAGAATCCACCCCCCGTCCGAAATCGTCCCGGGCCGTGCCGGCATCCCAGCCGGCCCGGTTGGAGCCGTTGACAAGCTGCTGTCGGAGACACCTCCGGCGGGCGCCCGCTCCTGGGTCTGGGAGCGCCTCTCTCAACGGGCTCCTAAAGTCTATCGGCAAGCGGATCTAAGAAATTTATAGGGGTACTCTAGGTCTACGGCAGACGGCAGTGGATGCCGATAGAAATGGTATGGCGTGCCTGTACTGCGGTGGCGACGTGCCCTTGCGGATGCGCCTGACGGGCGAGGAGCGCTTCTGCTGCCCGGAGCACAAGCGCCTTTACAACGAAGAACATACGCGTATCGGCCTGGCCCGCCTGCTGGAGGAGGCCGGTACGAATCCCGGAGCCGGTCAGGAGTCCGCCGAGACTCTCGGGGCAATCGCTGAGAGCGACGAGGCAGCTCCGCAACCTGACGGGAACGCCTTGCCGGAGCCGGTGCTCGTCTCTTCCGGAGGGGGCCTGCGGCTGTGGTTGTTTCCCCACCTGGCCCACCGGCCCGCCCCGCGCTTCGAGGAGTTCCTGGCTCCCGGCCCCGAGCCGGTCGCCTTTGCGCCCCCCGTTCAGGAACTCACCCCGCCTCAGGCGGAACAGCCGCAGCCGAACGAGAAAGCCGCCGTTTCGGCCGTCGCCGAGCCGCCGGCAGCTCCCCCCGCCGTGAAACCGGCGCCACCGGTGAAGCCCTCTTCCCCAGAGCGGACCCGAGGCGATGAGCAGCCCCGGGAAGCGGCGAAGACACACGGGAAGCCTCCTGCCGAACCGCATTCGGCTGCCGCGGCGGCTCCTGAGAACAAACCGGGAAAACCGAAGCAGGAAGAACAGGAACCGGATCAGCTTCCCGTCCCTGCCTTCGAGGGGTACGAAGCGGGTAAAGGCGGCTCCTGGCTGCGCGTCGCCGCAGCTCTGGTGCTGGCCCTCGGCGCCGCCGGTGGAGGCTACTACTGGTACAACACGTCCGCGGCCCCGGCGTCCTCACCGCGCGCCACCCAGGCCCAGAGCCAGCTTTGGGAAGACTGGATCCCCCGTTGGGCCCGGACAGCCGGCGGCGAAGAGATCGCCCTGTTCGGACCGTCGCTTGGCTGGACCGACTACCGCGTGCAGTGGCGGGCCAATCCGGACGAGGAAGTGGCTTGGGTCTACCGGGCTGCCGATCCTCGGAACTATTATGTCCTGCGCCTCGAACTCACGCGGTACGGAACCTGGAAGGTGGTCCGTTATGCGCTTATCGACGGCCGCCGCACTCAGCCCGAGGAGCGTATCCTCTCCCAGCAGTTGCCTGAGCAGCGGCGGGTGGCCGTCCAACTCGAGGTCCGCGGTTCGGAGTTCCGTCTGTACGTGGACGGCCATAACGTGGCGAGCTGGCAGGACGAGCGGCTGAAGCGCGGCGGCTTCGGGGTCATGCGGCCCGACGCAGGCCTTGCCGGGCTCGGCAACGTCACAGTCACCGAATTGGGCGGCAACTCCGTGCAGGAGGGGCGGCTCTGGAGGAAACTGCATCGGGAGCGCCTCCCGGAAGTGACGCTCCTCGGCCAGACCAGAGAACCCCGCCTGCCGCCACAAAGCAGCGCCGAGGAGTCCGAACTATGAGCGGGAAGAGTGAACCAAAGAGGGTCGTCGTCGAAGCATCGGTCCTCGAAGAACTTTTCGGGGGCCGCAAGAAAGAGGCTCCGCAGTCGCCGCCGGCAGTGAAAGTGCCACCGGAGGCGCCGGCCCGCCGCCCCAGCCGTGCCCCCGCGGCGGCCCCGCCGAAACCCGAAGCCCGCACCCGGAAGACCGAATTGGCGGCGCCGCCGGCGCGAGCGCCCGTACCGAAGATGGCCGGGCTCGTCGCGGCCGACCCTGCCGGGCGCGACATGCCGCGATCGCCGCGCAGTCAACGGCCGGAGCCGGCGGCGGCAACACCGAAAGCAGCCATCCGCAAGAACCGGACGGAAGTCGAGGCCCCGGGCCCGCCCCAGCCTCAAACGCCCGAGGCTCTGCATCAACACGCCGACCGGCTCTTCCGGTCCGGTGACTACCAGGGCGCGGCCGACCACTACCGGGCAGTGACTGAAAAGCAGTCGGGCAACTGGACGGCCCGCTACAACCTCGGCCTTTGTCTCGAGCGCCTGGGACGCTTCGCCGAGGCCCGGGAACAATACGAGGAGGCGATCCGGCTCGGCGCCGCCGCGGACGCCCGCGTGCGCTTGGGTGCTTGCCTGCTCGTGTTGGGGGAGGCCGAAGAGGCCCTCCAGAACTTCACGCTCGCGGTGGAGGAGAAGCCCACCGACCGGAAGGCCCTGTTCGGCAAAGCGGCGGCGCTCCAGGCGCTCGAGCGCTACGCCGACGCCAAGGAATGCTACGACCGCCTCCTCGAGGAGTTCGGCGACGATCCGGAACTGCTGGCCAACGTGGCTGAGGTATTGGTCGCCCTCGGCGAGTATACCGAGGCCCGGCGGCATGCGCAGCAGTTGGCCAAGCTCGAAGGCGAATCCGACTGCACGCGGCGGGTGATGGCCGCCTGCGCCAGCGCCGAAGGCGACGAAGAGACGGCGGCCCGCTACCTCGCGCAACTGGTGGAAGCAGCGGGAGAAGAGGGCGTCGGCTACGAGACCTGGTTCAATCTTGGGTACGCCTGCCAGCGGACGGGCCACCTGGATGTCGCCGCCGACGCCTACCGCCAGGCGATCGAAGTCAATCCGGACCGCCCCGAGGCCCGGCTCAACCTGGGCGCCGTCCTCCATGAGTGCGGCAAACTGCAGGAGGCTCTCGACCACTACGGCGTCGCGCGCCGGAGCCTCCCGGATCATCCGGGTCTGCACTGGAACCTGGGCCTCGCCGCCGAAGCCCGGGGCGACTTCAACCGCGCCGAGCGGCACTACGCCAAGGTCGTAGAATCCCAGCCGGAGTGGGCCGAAGCGCAGGCCCGCCTCTCCCGCCTGAAGCCGATCGCATGAGCCCCCGCGGGGACTCGCGAGCCGGCTCCGGGCAACGACCGCTCCTCCGCCGGAAGCTCCAACCGCGGGAAAGTGACACCCGGGTCCCCGGCGCGCTATCCTCGTTGGTTATCGACTCGTTCCTGCCGATGCAATCCGTTCCCGGTCCCTCATCAAGAGCTGAAGTCATTCGCGCCGCCGGCGGCATCGTGTGGTGGCGGCGCGAGCGCAAGGTCCATCTCGCTTTGGTCCACCGCCCGAAGCACGGCGACTGGTCGCTGCCGAAAGGGAAACTCGAGGAAGGCGAGACCTGGGAACAGGCGGCGTTGCGCGAGGTCCGTGAGGAGACCGGATGCGAAGCTCGTCTGCTGGGTTTCGCCGGCCTGGTCGCTTATCTCGCGAAAGGGAAGCCCAAACTCGTGATGTTCTGGCACATGGAGCGCCTGGAGGAGCACTGCCGGCAGCCGACCAGCGAGGTAGACGAGGTGGCGTGGCTCTCGCGCTCCGAGGCGCTGCGGCGGCTGAGCCACGCCGGCGAGCGGCGCCTGCTGAACGAGGTGCAGTCCCCGTTGGCTCCCCAGCGGCGGAAGCGGGCCGGCGGCCGGGCGTGAGGACCCTCTACTCGATCTGAACGAGGCCGTCCGGGGAATGCTCCGGACGAAGCGTCTGCGGGGCGCGCCAGGCGTCGATCAGAGATACCTGGTGGACGCAGGAGACGGTGCAGGTCGGGGCGCAGGTCTTTTCGGTGTAGAATTCCCGGCGCAGGTCTTCCCAGGTGTACTCTTCCAACCGGATCCCCGGATAGCCGCGTTGCTGGGAGCAGTAATGCACCAGGCCGTCCTCGCAAATATACAGGTACCGGGCCCCGGCGCGGCATCGCCACTGGTTCGGCCGGCCGTCGGCGATCGCCTCCTGGAAGCGGTTGAACCGCGAGTAGCTCGTCTTCTCCATCGCCTTCATCGCGCGGTAGACGCGCCGCTCACGCTGGTTCAGCGGCCGCAACTGCCCGTTGCCGTCGTGGATAATGCCCACTGTCGAGGTGAAGCCCAGCTCCAGCGCCCGCCGGCCGATCGCCAGGGCGTCCTCGGGATTCTTGATGCCGCCGCCGACGACCGAATTGATGTTTACGTGGAAATCCGCGTATTCGGCGAGCATCTGCAGGCGGACGTCGAGTGTCTTGAGGCTCTTCTTCGAGACCTCGTCCGGTTCGACGTTGTCGATGCTGATCTGCAGGTGGTCCAGGCCCGCCCGGTTCAGACGCTCGATGCGCTTGCGGTTCAGCAGAAACCCGTTGGTGATCAGCCCGGCGATGACGCCCCTCCGCCGGATGTGGGCGATGAGCTGCTCCAGCTCCGGGTGGAGCAGCGGTTCGCCGCCACTGAGAGTGATCACCGAGATGCCGAAACCCGCCAGCCGGTCCACGCGCGCTTTCAACTTTGGCAGTGGGATCGCGAGCGAGTGGGTGTCGTACTCGTTGCAGTAGGCGCACGAAAGGTTGCAGCGGCGGATCGGGATCAAGTGAGCCAGGATCGGGTGCCGGGTGCTGAGCAGCCCCCGGGCGATCATCTTCAGCTCCCGGTACCGCCGGTGCGCCGCCAGCGCCTTTCTCCACAACCTCCCTGAAACTGAAGTCGATGCCATAAGCCTCGCCAAGGTGTTCTTTGAGTCATCGGGGGACGGAAGAAGCGCGACGGCGCCGCCCCCGTTCGCAGGACCGTGGGGCTCCCAGCGGCTGACACGCCCCTCTTCTGCTTCCCCTCTTCACCGGCTGCCATGCCGGGCCGCCGGAGCACTGTCACGACAGCTTCCCTGAATCCCAGTCACGGGAAGCGTGTCCCTATTGAAACATAGGCGGTGGCTCGAAGGCGAGTGTTTCCCGTTAGACGGCGGCCGACGGGGGGCGAGCGGTCGAAATCAGGGCTCTTTCTGCTTCGGCTTCTTGCTGCCGCCTTCTTCGATGGCATCGCCGAAGGTGATCCGCACGTCGCTGCCGAACTGCTTGTAATCCTTGTATTTGACGATCATCTTGATCGGCTGCGGTCCAGTGCGGAACATCAACACGTCGTTGGCGATGGTGTAGACGGGAAACCAGTACTTGCCGTCGATCTGCTGGCGGTACGTTTCGAACTTCGGGAACTGGTTGTCGTAGTTCTTCCGTTGCAGTCCCACGCCACGGCCATACGTCTTCACGATCTGGAGGTCTTGGTCGTCCACCCAGACGATCCCCTCGAAGTAGCGCTCCCCCTTCAGCATCTGCTTCGGCTTCACCGCAAAGACATAGCAGCGGATCTCGTCGAGGGTCTGCTTGCCGAGGTACCGGATGTAGTACTTCGGCAGGTCCTTGGTTTGCAGGACGAAGGGCTGGACGTTCCGGAGGTCCTGCTCGTCCTCGGGCGTCAGCAGGATGCGGCGCAGCGTAGAGACCGGCGCCCGGACAACCCGTTCGGTCCGCTTGCCGTCGGGCGTAAAGATGATGTCCTGGACCAGCTCGTAGCGGCCGATGACCCGACGTGACTCGTCCAGCTCATGGACCTTTACTTCCTGCCGGTAGGTGTAGTTGGCCCGCGCGCGGGCGAACTCCGCCTCCTTGGCGGCAAACTTTTGGATGATCTCTTGAATCTGCTCCTCGCTGAGCTGTTCATCGGTGGCCGCAACAGCGCCGCCTCCGAGGAGCATCACCGCCGCGGTCAATACCAGGATCCGCATACTTTTCCCCCGCCTGTCTCAATTTTAAGATGGCTCGGCTTGCCCCGGCGTTTCGCACGTGATAGAACTAATGCGCCATGCGGACCTGCATTTGCTTACTGGCATCGGCCCTGGCGGCCTTCGGGGCTCCGGTAAACGGGCAAACCGAGGCTGTCACCCTGATACTCGGCGCCAAAGATGGGAAGCCTTCCCCTTGGAACGGCTCCGCGTCGATCTCCTCCGGGGAGATCGTGAAGATCAAAGGCTACCACTTCCGGCGCCAGGACCGAATCCTGCCCGGAAACGCATGGGAATGCGCCACTCATCCGTGGCCCACCAGCCGCGGCGGCATGCACCCGAAAGAGCAGCCCCAACCGCACCAGACCTTGGTGATTCCCACCGGCGTCACCATCGAATACCGGGCGCCGGCCGGCGCCAAGATCCACGTCAAGCTGCCCGCAGGCGAGTTCTCCTTCCGGCCCGGCGACATCCCGGAGAACGGGGCGATCTTCCCTTTGCGCGGCCGCATCGAGGTCTATCGCACCCCGGTGATCGAGCGCCTCACGACGTCTGAGTTTCACGACGACTATCCTTCGATCGCCGTCGATGGCGACACGGCGTGGGTGGCCTGGCTGGCTTACAAGGACGGGGCGGAGCGCGTGTTTCTCCGGGCCCGGAAGGCAGGCCGCTGGCTGCAGCCGGTCGCCGTGGCCCCGGAGCCGGCGGACCGTTTCGGTACCGCCGTGGCGGCGGCCGGTGGGAAGGTCATGGTGGTCTGGTCGGAGCGGGAGGGTGAAAACTGGCGCCTGAAATACCGCCTCTACGATGGGTCCCGGTTCAGTGACGTCGGAACCGTCACGCCGGGAGCCGGCAACAACTTGTTCCACCGCCTGGCCGCCGATCCGCAGGGCTCTTTCCACCTGGTCTGGCAGAGCTGGCGCGGCAGGCGCAGCGACATTTACTACCGCCGGTTTTCCAGCGGCGAGTGGGAGCCCGAGATCAACCTGAGCGATCCCCACCGTCCGCGCCGGGCGAACGACTGGTCGCCGGCCGTCGCCGTGGACTCCAGCGGCACCGCCTGGGTGGCGTGGGACGGCTACGCCCGCGGAAGTTACAACATCTACCTCCGCTCGGTCCGCAACGCCCGTGCGGGCGCGCTGCTCCCGGTCACGGACTCGACCCGCTACCATGCCCACGCCACGCTGGCTGTGGACCGCCAGGACCGCCTCTGGATCGCCTGGGACGAAGCCCCCGCCAACTGGGGCAAGGACGTCGGCTTCTTCTTGACCGGAGGAACCGGCCTCTACCAGGCGCGCGACATCCGCGTCGCCGTGTTCTCCGCCGGCCAGTGGATGGAACCGGTCCGCCAGCCCTCGAGCGTCGTGCCGTGGGGCTTCAAGCGGTATTTCCACACCCCGCGGCTGGCCGCCGACGCCGGCGGCCGTGTCTGGCTCTTCGCCCGGCCGCGCACCGAGTGCCGCATCCCGCACACGCTCTGGGCGGCGGGCGGAAAGTGGGAGGTCGTGGCGACGTTTTATACCGGCGCCCGCTGGGCGGACCTGATTCGGGTACCGGACTCGGTGGCCGGCAACGAAGGGGAGCTGCAGGTCGCCCCCGACAGTGCGGGCAACATCTTGCTGGCGGCGCTCACCGACAACCGGTACTGGGGCGGCCCGAACTTCGGCGAGAAGCCGGGCGACCACGACATCGTCTTCGCCCGCCTCCGCACGTCGGCTACGGGTAACGCATTGCTGGCGGCCCGCACGCCAGAGCCCCCTGACGTTCCCTTCTCCGAGCCGTTGGAGCGGGAGCAGATCCGGCGTCTGCGCGAGTACAAGGTGGTGGTCGGCGGCGCCACCTATCACATCTACCGGGGAGACTTGCACCGGCACACCGCCCACTCCACCGACGGATCCGGGGATGGAAGTCTCTGGGACGCTTACCGCTACGCCATGGACGCCGCTGGGCTGGACTACCTGCTCGTGACGGATCATCACTCCCACCTCACCCACTACCTCTACCGGCGCAACGACCGCGCTTCCGACATGTTCCACATCCCCGGCTTCTTCACGGCGTTCTATGGCTACGAGCGGAGTCTCGGCTATCCCAACGGCCATCGCAACGTCATTCTGGCCAAACGGGGCATTCCGATACTGCCCACCGCGCCCGGCGAGCGCCAGGCGAAGGTGAACTCCGGCCAGGTCCTCTATCCCTATCTGAGAAAGTACGGCGGACTGGCGACTTCCCACACCCCCCACACCGGTATGGGCACGGATTGGCGCGACAACGATCCCGCCCTGGAACCGATCGTCGAGATCTTCCAGGGCGCCCGGACCTCGGCCGAGCACGAGGGGGCTCCGTTGGCTCCCACCGCCGACCGGACCGAACTCCAGGCCGGCGGTTACCGTCCCCTCGGCTTCGTCTGGAACGCCTGGAAGAAGGGCTACAAGCTGGGTGTGCAAGCCAGCTCAGACCATATTTCCACCCACACCTCGTATGCCTGCGTGATCGCTCGCAACAACAGCCGCGAGGCGCTGATGGAGGCCATGCGGGCCCGCCACACGTACGCGGCGACCTCCAACATCATCCTCGATTACCGGGTGAACGTGGACGGTGTGGACCACTTGCAGGGCGATATCGTCGAGGGTCGCACGCTTCCCCGCCTGGCCGCCCGCATCATGGGGACCGCCCCGCTGAAAGAGGTCGTCATCGTGCGCGACAACCAGTACGTCTATACCACCCATCCGGAAGGCGACAACCATTTGCTCAGCTTCCAAGAGACAGCCCTGGAACCCGGCGAGCACTACTACTACGTGCGAGTCGAACAGACCGACGGCAGAGTGGCCTGGTCGTCGCCGGTCTGGGTCCGTTACCGCGGCGAGTGAGGGCCCTTTCCGAGCAGGAATTTGTCCCGGACCGCGCCGGCTTGCTAAACCTGTAAGGTCACCGTGGCGGAGAACGGCAAGAAACCCGATGACCAGCCGGGAGTGGAAATGCTCCGGCAGAGGCTGATGCAGGTCGCCGGCGTCTTTTTCGGCATTGCCCTCACCGCCTGGACGTTCCTCTACCTGTTCGGCCTCTCGATGGAATACGACAACATTGAGAAGCTGACAGCCTTGATTCCCGCCGCCGGCCTGGTTGGTTATCTCTGGGGTTGCAGGCGCCGCGTCCGGGCGGCCTGCCGGTGGGCGCTGCTCGAGTTCTTCGCCGCTTCGCTGACCAGCTACCTGGTGTTGCAGTTCGTCGTCACGCGCCTGATTTGAAGCCGGCGGCTCAGGGCAGATAGAGGACCGCTTTCGCGATCCCGATCAACAGCACCACCACGCCGAAAGCCAGCAACAAGCCGTTGATGTCCACCCGGAAACGGCTGTAGAAATGCCGCCAGCCCTTGCTGAGACCGGGGTGGAACAGATGTACCACCAGCAGGTCGTGCCCCGGCTCGTTGACGACCTTTTCCTCGCCGGTCTCCGGGTCGTACTCCATCCGGGTGTCCAGCCGCTTGTAGAACGGCTCCAGGATTTCCGGATCGGGGGCCTTCGTCAGATAGCTGACGATGGCGAGCGTGGCGAAGCCGGCCAGCAGGGAGACGCCGAAATTGTCCGCGTTCCAATTGAGGAGCTTTCCGAAATCGGTCCAGGTGAGATAGAAGAACAGCGTCGTGGAGACAATGAGGCTGGCGAAGGCCCCGGCCTGGTTCGCCCGCCGCCAGCAGATGCCCCCGAACATGCTGATGCCCATGAAGGCGGCGATCGTTTCGGTGAACAGGAAAGCTTCCAGCACGATGTCCACGTAAAGGGCGAACAATACGCCCAGCGTGGTCACCGTCACCCCGGCGATGCGGCCGATCGTCAGGTAGTGGCGGTCCGGTTTCCCTTTGACGAGGTAACGGCGATAGAAGTTCTGGGTGAACAACGCCCCGCCGTCCACGGTGAAGGCCGAGCAGGTGGACATGTTCGCCGCTAGAACCGAGGCGATCATCAGACCCACGGCGCCAGGGAACAGCAGCATGCGGGTCGCGTAGCCGAAGGCGTCCTCGCGGTCAGCCAGTGAACCGCCGGAGTGGGCCAGCATGACGACTACGATCAGGCCCACCAGAGCCCAGCCGATCGTGCAGAACCGCTTGATGAAATTCCCGTAAGCCATGCCGATCCGGCAGCTCTTCTCGTCCTTGCCGGTGCCCACCGCGGCGAGCATGTGCGGCTGGGCGACGATGCCGATCAGACCGTTCAGCGTGAGCATCAGGATCACAAACACGCTGATGTCGCCCGGCGTCACCAGGGAAAGCATCTCCGCGGGCAAGGTTTCCCGCATCCCGGTGAAGCCGCCGATCTCGTGCAGGCCCAGCGGAATCAGCAGGAACGAAAGCACGATGATGAACAGGCTCTGGACGAAGTCGGTGTACGCCGCCGAGACCAGCCCTCCAACCAGGCTGTAGACCAGGAACGTGGCGGTCATCACGAGAACCACCTGGTTGGAGGTCACCGTGCCGCCGGCGGCGGCGCTCACCAGCTTTCCCGCCCCCTTGAGCATGGCTCCCATGTTGAAGGTGAAGTAGGAAAGGGCGAACAAGGTGTAGATGGCGCCCATGAAGTCGCCGTAGCGCTCTTCGTAGATCTCCCCGATCGTCGTCCTCCGGAACCGCCGGAAGATCGGTCCGAGCACCCAGTAGAAGGGCGTGATAAAGAGGTTCTTCCACTGATACCAGATCGCCGAGTAGCCGGACTGGTAGACGGCTCCCGCCAGCGAGACGGGCATCTCCGCATGGGTGCCGACTCCGAACGCCTGGCCGAGGATGAGCCAGACGCTGAACTTGCGCTTCCCCAGGAAGTAGTCATCCGTGACCTTGACCCGGCGGGCGACATAGAGGCCCAGCAAGACGATGCCGGCGAAGTAAACAGCTATGACGATCCAGTCAAGAGGATGAAGGGAGATGGACATAGCCCGAGGACGAAACGTTCATTATATACGCGCCCGTGGAGGTTCCGCGCGGCCTCGCGGTGGCGACGGAAAAAGGGCCGCCTCCGAAGAGGCGGCCCGGAGAGTGGCTCGATACCGGATACGCCGAAGGCTACCAGCCAAGACGGAGTCCGAGGCGGAACACCCGCTGGTCGATGCCCTCGGTGCCACGGTTCACCATGCCGCGGACGACCCCGAAGTTCGAGCTGTCGATGTTCGCCGACGGGGTCCGGAAGTGCGGCGTGTTCGACAGGTTGAACGCCTCGGCCCGGAACTGCAGGTCGAAACGTTCACTGATCTGGAACTTCCGGAAGAGGCCGGCGTCGAAGTTGATCAGGCCGGGGCCCCGGTAAACGCCGACGCCGCAGGTCCCGAAGCGCGCCGGGTTGTTCGGGTCATCCCTCGGGCTGGCGAGCCGGGAGGGATCCCACCACAGATCCGGCGACCCGATCTTCTTCATCGGTCCGAGGCAATCGGCGAACTGGCCGGAGCCGGGAGCGTTGATACTGGAGCCACTGGCGCTCGGGGTGACTTCCCGTCCGGTGGACAGGCGGGCCACCCAGTTGAGCTGCCAGCCGCCGAGAATGGCCGCGGCCGCGCCCTCGGTGGCCCAGTTCTTGCCTTTGCCGAAGGGCAGCTCCCAGATGCCGGTGGCGTTGAAAACGTGCCGGTAGTCCAGGACGTCGCCCCAGTTCTTCCAGTAGAACTCGGGAATGTCTACGTTGATGCTGTCGCCGGAGTCGGTGTCGCCCTGGACGCCGCGGTTGTGGCTCCAGGTGTAGTTGAAGCTCATGTTCAACCCGCCGCCGAACCGTTTTTCAGCCCGCACCTGCAAGCTGTCGTACTTGTGCGTGCCGAGCGAGCCGTAGAAGGTGGTGGTGGCGTTCCGCCCGAACTTCTTCACCAACTGCTTGCCGGCGTTGCCGCCGCCGATCGGCGACCAGTTCGCGTCGATCCGGCGGAAGTGGCGCACCGAACGCGTGGCCACATAGCCCGCCGAAACGATCCAGTTCCCGGCGAGCTGTTTCTCCAAGGTGAAGTTCCAGCTCTGGATGTAGCCGCGGTCGGCGTTGCCGTCGATAAACGTCGCCGCCGCGCTCAAGGGCATTGGGATACGCCCGCCCTCGGGCGGCGGTTCCGCACCGGGGAGCCCTTGCTCCAGGGTGGTTGACCAGGCCCGGCTGTGCTCGTACGGCAGGTTCTGCACCAGCATGATCGGGTAGTTGGTGCGCAGCGGCCGCGCCCAGTTGAACGGGTCGATGGTGATGCCGTAGCCGGCGCGGATGACCCACGTGTCGGTGGCGCGGTAAGCGAGGCCGAAGCGCGGAGCGAAGAAGTTGATCCTGCCGTCGTAGCCGCAGTCCGTCGGGATCCCGCCGACGCCGCACACGAGCATCTCGTTCGTGTCAATGTCATACCGCTCCAGTCCCCGTTTGTCGCGGGTCGGGAACGGATAGGCCTCCCAGCGCACGCCGAGCGTGAGGGTCAGCTTCTGCGTCGCCTGGATCCGGTCGCGCACGTAGGCGCTGAACAGTTTTGTGTTGGTGCGGTACTCCTGCGGGAACTGGATGATGCGGCCGGCTTCGCGAGCCAAACCGAGCAAGAACGCGGTCATCGAGTTGTACTCGGTGTCGTTGACGCCTTTCTTGCCGGTGGTCGATTCGCGGAACCGGAAGCCGCCCGAGGCGGGCCCCACCGAGCCCGGGAACTCCGGCTGCTCATGATGCAACTGCTGCCAGTACAGGTCGGTGCCGAAACGGACTTCGTGCCGGCCGTGGGTCCAGTTGCCGTTGGCGACGATCTGCCACTGCGGGTCGCTGCGGAAGTACGGCATGAAGTTGTTGGAGATGCCCAACTGCTCCAGGCCGTCGATGCGGAACCTCGGCCAGCCGCCCTCGAACTTCCGGGTTCCGTTCGTGCCCGGAATGCCGAGGAAATCGCGGCCGATGTTCTTGTCCAGGTCCTGCTGGGCTACGTTCGTGTCCTGCCAGGTGAAGCCGAAGTACCCGTCGAAGACCAGGTTCGGCGAGTGGACGTAGGTCGTAGACCAGGTGCCGCTAGCGGTGAACCCGAACCCTTTACCGGGGTTCGAGTTCGTCCGGTGCAGGCGGTTGCCTCCGAACTCGCCGAAGACCTGCGGGTTCTCCATGCGGTAGTCCAGGTAGCTGAACCGGGCGAAGGACGTGATCTTGTCCGAGAAGTTGAAGTTGAACTTCGAGTCCACGGTGTCACGGTCGAAGAAGTACTTGCCGCTCGCCAGATAGTTGCGGTTCAGCCCCAGGCTCCCGGTACCCGGGAAGTTCGGGAGCGGCCATCGGCTGTCGTCGGTCATGATCGTCGAAGGCTTGCTCCATCGCGAACGCGGAATGATGTTGCCCGGGAAGGGCTGCCGGTCCGTCCCGTTCGGATCATGAATGTCGCCGGTGAGCGGATCGAAGATCGGATTCGGGGATCCCGACATGTCGCCCTCGCGCATCGCCTTCGTCGGGACATCGACGAACCGCTGCTCGTTGGAGTGTTCCCGAGTCGCCTCGTAGGCGACGAAATAGAACAGCTTGTTCTTCTTGATCGGGCCGCCGATCGTGGCGCCAGCCTGGTTGTAGATAAACTTCGGCTTGGGGTTGTCGCGGTCGCTGAAGTACGGATACGCGTTGAAGTGCTGGTTGTTGTTGTACCAGTACGCGGAACCGTGGATGTCGTTGGTGCCGCTCTTGATCGAGACGTTGATCGCGGCGCCGCCGGCCAGCCCCTGCTCGGCGTCGAACGAGTTGGTCACCACGTTCACCGTTTCGATCGCCTCCAGCGACGGTACGTAAGCCACCATGTGCGGCAGCCATACGTTCGTCTGCGAAGCCCCGTCGATCCGCATGTTGTTGTTCGACCGGCTGGTGCCGTTCACGCTGAACCGCACTGCGCGCGACGGGTTCGAAGGAACCGAGTGCGCGTTCTCCGGCTGCGAGACGCCCGGCAGCGTGCCGATCAGCATCTGGAAATTGCGGCCCAGCGGAACCGGGAGGTTCTCGAGTTGACGCTCGGTGACCTCGCCGCGGACCTCGGCCCGGTCGGTCTGTAACGCGGCCGCCTCGGCCGACACCGTGATCTGCTCGGCCACCTGGCCCAATTGCAGCGTAACATCCACGCGGGTGACATTGTTGATCGAGACCGGGATGTTCTCTCTCACAAAAGCCCGGAATCCCTCTTTGGTCACGGTGATCTGGTACGTGCCGGCGTTCACCGTCGGAAAGGTGTAGACGCCGGCCTCGTTGGTGCGCGTCGTACGCTGAGCCCCTGTATTCATGTTCATCAAGGTCACCTCAGCGTCCGGCACGGCCGCTCCACTCGGGTCCACCACGTTGCCCGTGATCGACCCTTGGATGAGCTGGCCATATGCCGCCGGAGGTGTGAATGACAGCAGCAACGCCATCATTACCGCCCCCAGCACGACTGGAAATCTCTGTTTCCAGAACGATGGGCTCATGTAGCCTCCTTTCGTGTCAATCGAAATTCGTCGAAGAATGAAACGAGTGGCGAGGTGCGACCCGCGTGAGCGGCCTTGAGATCCCCCCACGCATCCACTCACCTCGAACCCCTGTCAACCCCCGTATCCGCATCTCCGTTTACGGGAATCACAATCCTTATATACCGCTCGCCACCCCCTGTCAAGCAGCAAAGTGTCAAAAACTGTTCGCGCATTCCAACAGTTTCAGATCTGGTTAGTATTTAATGTCGCGGAGTTCAGAGCTCGGCGGTTCCGGCACCATCCCGCGACACTGGGCCGGTGCGGCCGGAAACAGGCCTCAGTGGGCCCCGCAGGCACGGTGCTCCTTTGCTCCCACCCGCCGGGCCGCCGCAATGCCCCGAAGACGCGGACACGCCGCGCAGTCACGGAAACGAAATCGGGCCCGCCTTGTTAGAAAACGTACGCGAATACGTCGCCGTTCGACAACAGGCTGCGGTAGCCGCGGTAGTTCCAGGCGGGAAGCAACAGGAGCCGCTTGGGGAACTCGCGCAGAACTCTGCGGCCGACGCGCGACTCCAGATAGCGGTCCAGCTTGAGGGAGGGATCGAGTTCCCGGTAAATCCCGCTCAGTGTGACCTGGGCCTTGATGTACAGGCTGAAGTCGGGATCCAGGACGAAACCGTTCTTCGCCAAGGTGGCGACCAGGTCCGCATAGATCTCGTAACTGTTGCCGGACTCTTTCAGGGCTTGATCGGCGAGAGAAAACAGGCGCTGCCGGCGCCCGGCGTCCTGCGGAAGCCCGCCGGCGATGAGGGCGCCCACGTGCCGGTGCAGCTTCCTGCGGTTGTGGTCCTTCAAGGCCAGGTTGAGCTGAACCATGTGGAGGCGCCGCTCCCGGGTGAACTCGCCGAGCAGACCCCAGTCGAGCAGACCGATGCGGTAAGGATTCTCCGGGTCGCCGGTCAAGTGCATCACGTTGCCGGCATGCGGGTCGCCGTGGAAGATCGCTGTCGCGCGCCGGGAAAACAGGGAGTCGAAGGACATGACATCGGCCAGCCGCCGCGCCAAACGGGCCCGGCGCCGGGCGTCGCCGGGGAAGGCGTCGGTGATCTTCTCTCCGCGGAGGAACTCCATGAAGGTCACGTTCTTGGTGGAGAACGGGTAGATCTCGGGCACCTTCACCCGGGAATCGCCGCGGTAATACTCGTAAGCGCGCCGGAAGTTCGCCTGTTCTTGGGTTACCCGCAGTTCGTCGGCGAGCTTGGCCTTGATGTCCTGGAACATCTCTTTCAGCGGGACGTCTCCGAGCTGGTAGAAGTCGGCGTGCTTATCGACCAGATCGATCAGCGCGTCGATGATCTCCATTTCTTCCGGCAGGCCGGTGACTACGTAAGGCTTGATGAGCTTGCAGACCATCTCCTGCCGGCGTCCCGAGCCGGGCGGAACGAACGAACCCTTGATCACGGCGCCGACGCTGGCCTCCGCCAGAATCTTGTCGCCGAAGCGGATCTGGTACTTTTCGATCGTCTCCTCGCCGGCTTCCTGGACGATATAGCGGACCAGCTCATCGCGCGACATCGTGTGGATGCCGCTCTCCAGTGACTGCAAGGCCTGGGAGATGTCAGGCGGGATCCCCTGAACACGGGCGACGATCTGGCCCACCTTTTGGAGCGCCGGCAACCGCGAGATCAGCAAGAGGATCTTCTCGCCTCGGGGTGTGCTCCGTGGTACCCGGGCCAGGGCGATGAACCGTTCGGCGAGCCGCTCGTCGCTTAGCCCGTCGAGGAAACCGAGGAGCGCGTCATGGATGATCGGCGTCAGGCTCTTGCGGTACTCCGGAGGAATCACGTCCAGTACGCCGGAGCGGTGCAGGAAGACTTCCAGCAGTTCCGGCTCGTATTCGTCGAGGCCGAGCTGCCGCAACATCTTCACCGCCTCTTCCGGCTTCACCGGCGGCAGGGATTCCGGCTTGCCCGAAGCCAGCAGCTTCATCGCCGTCTCCCGCTGCTTCGGATCCAGCTTCTGAAGCGCCTTGCCCATCAATTCGAGGGCGGCCTTGTCGGGATCGTACGTCTTGTAATGTGCAAGCGGCGTCGGCA
Organism: Solibacteraceae bacterium; assembly: GCA_026984795.1. Taxonomy (GTDB): domain Bacteria; phylum Acidobacteriota; class Terriglobia; order Bryobacterales; family Bryobacteraceae; genus JALSRK01. The sequence goes on from JALSRK010000057.1 coordinate 79,068, forward strand.
GGTGAACACGGAAAGTGACCTTAGCCGGGGTGGGGACGGCGCCGAGCAGGAAGAAAAGTGAAAGCGGAAGGACCGCGGATTTGAAGTGCTTCATTCGTCACGCACCAGGGCGTTTCCCCCCATTATAGGAAAGCCCCGCCCGCCGTGTTACAAAGGTGATCTTGAAAGCGATGGCCGCTCGACGCAATCGGAATGACCGTCGGTGGGGATTGTCCTGCGAATGGATCGTGCTGCTGGTCGCCGTGGTGATCTTCTTCGGCGGCATCATCAGCCCGCCCTCGCTTATGGACGACATGGACGCCGTCCAAGCTCAGATCGCCCGCAACATGATCGAGTCGGGCGACTGGGTCACCCCGCAACTGGACGGCATCAAGTACCTGGAGAAACCGCCGCTGAAGTACTGGATGATCGCCGTCTGCTTCCTCGTCTTCGGCGTCCACGACTGGGCGGCGCGCATTCCCCTGGCGGCGATGGCCGTGCTGCTGTGCTGGCTCACTTTCCGCTTCGGGACCTGGGCCTTCGGCAGGCGGGCGGGTTTCTACTCGGGACTGGCGCTCGCCAGCTGTGTCGGGCTGTGGCTGTTCACTCGGGTCCAGTTCTCCGACCCCTTCTTGGCGGTGACCATTACCCTCGCTTGCTGGAGCTTCCTGCGCGCCTTCGATCCAGAAGAGCGCCGGCCTGGACTCTGGATGCACCTGTTCTATGCCGCCATCGGCGCCGGCCTGCTCTTCAAGGGCCTGATCGGCGCCGTCTTCCCAGTGGCCGCAGGGGGCCTGTACCTCGCCTTCACCCGCCAATTGACGCGCCCGGAAACCTGGCGCCGCCTGCGTCCCATCACCGGACCGCTGCTGGCGCTCGCCATCGCCGCGCCTTGGCACATCCTGGCCATCGTCCGGAACCCTCCGTACTTCGACTTCACCATGACCAGCGGCCCCGGCCACTACCGCGGCTTCTTCTGGTTCTACTTCTTCAACGAGCACCTGTTCCGCTTCCTCGGCACCCGATGGCCGAAGGACTACAACCGCGTCCCCGTCCTGCTGTTCTGGCTGCTCCACCTGGTGTGGCTGTTCCCATGGAGTCCGTTCGCCGGCGGGGTAATTCAGCCCGTGCGCCGGGGCGCCGGACGGGCGGCGCGAACGCTGCTGTTGCTGGCCTGCTGGGCGGGCTTCCTGCTCGTGTTCTTCAGCTTCTCGACGACCCAGGAGTACTATTCGGTACCCGCCTACCCGGTCTTCGCTATGCTGCTGGGCTACGGGCTGGCCCACGGCGGCCGCTGGGTGGAGGCCGGAGCCAGGCTGCTCGCCGGGATATGGACGGCCGCGGCCGCGGCGCTGATCGCTATCTTCGTTGCCGTCTGGAATGTGCCCACGCCGAAGGACATCTCCGAGGCGCTGAAACCGAATCCGGAGCTCTACACGCTCTCGCTCGGCCATATGGCCGATCTGACGCTGCACTCGTTCGCCTACCTGCGGACCCCGGTGCTGCTGGCAGCGATTGCGTTTCTCGCCGGAGCCGCCGCGGCGTGGAAACTCTCCGGCCGAAATCGCGCCCTGGCGATCGCCGCCGCGATGGTCCTGTTCTTCCAGGCCGCCCGGCTGGCGCTGGTCGCCTTTGATCCCTATCTTTCCTCGCGGCCGCTGGCGGAGGCGCTGAAGAAGGCCCCGCCGGGCAGGCTGATCGTGGACGACCAGTACTACGCCTTCTCCTCGGTCTTCTTCTATGCGAACCGCCGGGCGCTGCTGCTCAACGGGCGGATCAACAACTTGGAGTACGGCTCTTACGCCCCCGGGGCGCCGGACGTCTTCATCGACGACGAAGAGTTCCGCAGGCTCTGGCTCGGGCCCGAGCGCTGGTACCTGTGCGTCGAGGGGCCGCAGTTGGCGCGGATCGAGCGGCTGGTCGGCAAGGAGCGAATCTTCGTCGCCGCCGATGCCGGCGGCAAGTACCTGCTCTCGAACCAGCCGGTGGGCGGCGGCTCAGCGGGTGTAGTTCCGGGCCCGGCGCGCCAGGGCGGCGGCCGCCTCCCGGTTGCCTTGAGACCGGTAGATATCGAGCAGCAGGGCGTAGCCGTCGCGGTAGGCAGGGTGCCGGGTAGTCAGGTCTTCAAGCACCCGCACGGCCTCGTCGAGGCGCCCGCTTTGAGCCAGGTAGAAGCCCAGAGTATAGGAGTACTTCGGCTCGTCAGGGCGGGTCTCGGCGGCCTGGCGGCAATAGTGGATGGCCCGCGTCAGGCTGCGCTCTGACTCGAGTACGCACAGGTTGTAGGCGGCCGCGGCCATGTTCCGGTCCGCCTTTAGTGCCCGCTCGAGCGCCTGCCGCGCTTCGTCCTTGCGCCCCATCTCGCCGAGCAACAGGCCGAGGTTGAAATTCGCCGGGGCGCTCGCCGGCTCCACCTCGAGCGCTTGCCGCAGGCACTTCTCCGCCTTTGCGTTCTCGCCGTTCAGGTTGTACGCGATGGCCAGGTTCACCAGCGTCGCTACGCTCTCCGGATTCAGCCGAGCGGCGGTTTCGTAGGATGCGATGGCCGCCTTCAGGTCGCCTGTGCTCATGTAGTAGTTGCCCAGGTTCGTGTAGCCGGCATCGCTGTCGGGGCGGGACCGCATCGAGGCGATGTACTCACGGGTGGCTCCTTCCACGGCGCGGCGGTCCGCCTGGCTGATTCCCCGCAGCGGCGCGCCCGCCAGGGAGGCGGCGGCGCGGATCCTCACCAGCCGGTAGTCGTCCCGGACGGCTCGAACCAGGGCGCGGACGGCCTCCCGCGACGCGTTTCCAATCAAAGCGTCGGCGGCGGCCGAGCGTACCAGCGGCGAGGGGTCTTCGATCGCCTGCAGCAGCGCCTTCCATTTCCGCTCGTCCGGGCAGCTCCGGAGCAGGCGGATCAGCGAAGTGGCGAAGATCTCGTCGCGCTCCGGCGATGTGATGTAGGTGAGCATCTCTTCGAGCCGGCTCCAATCGCCGTCGCGCGCCGCCTTGACAAGGCGGGCGACACGGAGCACCGGCGCCTGGTAGTCGCGCTGGTGCCAGCGCCGGACCACACGGTCCGCCCAGGCCGCGTCGCGGTCCGTGTGGCAGAGGTTGCAGGCGTTGGGCGAGCCGAATTCCAACGTGGCCGCCGGCATGGGCGGGCGCATCGAGTGGTCGCTGCGCACCATCCGGGCGAAGGTGGTCTTCGGCATGTGGCAGGCGACGCACTTGCTGCCCGGGCTCTCCGGCGGATGGTGCGTGTGGGCCGCCGGCCTGTTCACCTTGTCCGCATGGCAGGGCGCGCAGGCCTGATTGGTCTTTTCGCCGGCGAAGCGGTAGCGGCCGCTGGAGGTATGGCAATCTACACAGTCGAGCTGGCCGGACTTCGCGCACGGGCTCATTCGCCAGGAAGTAAACGTGTAGTTCTCTCCCAGGTCGCGGCCGTCCGGATAGAAGTCCCGGTGCTCCAGCGTGACCAGGTCGAAGTGGTCGAAATAACGGTCGCCGGGGCGGAAGTCATTCGTCAAGGGCGCCATCTTTGCATGGCACGGCGCACAGAGCGAGTTCGTCTGGGCGTGGTTGAAGATCTTGGTGCGGATGATGCGCGGATCTTCCCGGCAGGCGTCTTCTGACTCTCGGCAGCGGGCCACGTGCTCCCCGGCGGGGCCGTGGCAGGTTTCGCAGTTGATGCCCGGCTCTCGCCAGGTGGTCCGGTAGGTATCGGATGCCAGGTCGTAGTTGACGTTGAGCTGGCTCACGTGGCAGCCGTAGCAAGAGGTATTGAAGGTATAGGCCCGGTGCGTCCAGTCGAGCGGCTCGTCCTTCATGTCGGGGAAATGCCGGACGCCGCTGGCGGCGGTGTCGAACCATTCCTTCCGCCGGACGTCGTAGGCCAGCGGCAGCGTCTGGAGCCGCCCCCGCTTGTACGGGGCCAGGAAATAATAAATGTTCTTGCCGCCCAGCACGTAGGCGATGGGAAAACGCTTTTCGCCGTGCGCCCCCTTCTGGACGATCCAGCCGTCCTCGCCGGAGACATCGGCCCGGTAACGAAAGGCGCCGATCGTGACGGGCTCTTGCTGCGGCGTCAATTCCCGCTTAGCGAACTCGGCGGTGTAGGGCTGCATCGCCAGGCCGTGGTGGGAAGGCGCCCACAGCCGGTAGAAGTTTTCGTGGCAGCTCCGGCAGGAAGCCGATCCGACGAACTCCCCGGGCGAGGGCCGCTTGCGGCCTCCGCAAGAGAGGGCGAGGACCACTACCACCGCCGCCGCGGCGCCCCGGACGTTCATACCACCACTCTATCGGATCTACAGAGCCTGGTGTCCGGTTCCACTGCGGCCGCACAGGGCGGTTTCTTTGCCGGGTTGGCTGCCTATTCCCGCCCGTCGAGGGCCAGCTCCACGGTGCAGTACTGGAGCTGCCCGAGACGCTCCAATTGCAAGACGACGAAGTTTCCCCGGCCCTTGCCCTCGAGCTGCTCGCGGAGCTCGGCGAGGTTCCGCACCACGACGCCGTTCACCGAGTGGATCACGTCGCCCGGCCGGAAGTCGTAGGCGCGGGGAAGCCCGGCGGGCAGCGCAGCCACCAGGACCCCGGTGAGCGTGCGCAGGAAGGGGATCTCATCGAGGATGTCTTGGTTGACATCGACGCCGAGGATGCCCAACTGGGGCACGAAGCTCTTCTTGGGATCGATCAGCTTGGAGAGCCGCTGGGGGGCCTCGTCACGCTCCACCACCTTCACTTCCACCGGCAGGACCTTCCCGCCCCGTTGGATGGCCAGCATCACGGTGTCGCCCTGGCGGCGCTGGTAAAGGTTGACAAGGAACTGGCGCCCGTTCTCCATCCGCTTGCCGTCGAGGGTGAGAACGATGTCGCCGATCTCGATGCCGGCCTGGTCGGCCGGCGACATCGGCAGCACGTCGCCGATGATCACGCCTTGGCTGACGGGCAGCTTCAGCGCCATGGCCATCTCCGGCGTGACCGTCTGCGCCAGCACTCCGATCGTTCCGCGGCGGACACGGCCCTGCTCGCGGATCTGTTCATAGACCGTGCGGACGATGTTGCTCGGCACCGCATAGCTGTAACCACCGGAAGCGGCCTTGCGCTCGCGGAGCGTGTTGAGGCCGATCATCTCGCCCTGGACGTTCACCAGGGGACCGCCCGCTCCGTGGGGGCCGACGGCCGCGTCGGTCTGGATGTAGATCATCGGATCCTCCGGGGCAGGCTGGCGGGCGGTGGCGCTGACCACGCCCATCGAGACAGCCTCGGCCGTGCCCCGCGGATTGCCGAAGGCGACCACGAGCTGGCCTTTCTGCACGGTGTCGGAATCCGCCAGCCGGAGGTATCGCAGGGTGCGGACGCCGGCCTTGAGCACGGCGACGTCCGTTTCCAGGTCATAGCCGAGCAGCTTGGTATCCACCAGCCGGCCCGCTGGCCGGACCGCCGACCCGCGCACGCTGCGCCCACCCTCGGCGGGCAGCATCGCCAACACGCGGATCTGCTCGGCGCCGGCCACCAGCCGGGCGCTCGTCAATATGTAGCCGGCCGGATCGATGAACACGCCGGACCCGTAAACCGTGCCCACGGTGATCTCGCCCGTCTCTTGCAGACTCTGGCCGGATACCGCAGTGAACCCGCTCGCGATGACTTCGACGACGGCGGGGCTGACCTGCTCGGATAGCGCCGCCAGCGACTCGCTCAGCCTCGCCAGCGCATTCCGGGGGGCTTCCGCCGTTTGTCCTCGCGCAGCCGCCGCCAGGGCGATGGCCGATCCGAAGATCAACAGCCGGGGGACGAGCAACCCGGCAGCCGAACGAAATGAAGAGTTCATGGGATCTGTTTCCTCTCCGCTGTTCGATGATTACTCTATTGCCAAGGGTGCGCGGAGTTCAAACGACAAGCGGGTCTCCGGCGGGATGTAGAGCCGCGGGCCCCGGACGGCTGAGGCCGCCACGCCTCCGGCCCCGCCGATCCCGGCGCCGATCGCGGCCCCCTTGCCGCCTCCGGCGATGGCGCCGATCACCGCTCCGGCCGCGGCCCCGATCGCCGTTTTTTTCGCGGTGGATTTGCCTTCCCCCTTGGTCTTCAACTCTGCGTAGCTCGCGGCGACGTCGTAGGCCTTCCCGTTGATCGCGATGTCGTACAGCTTCACCGCCAACTCCTCGCTGCCCGTGAGCCGGCCGCCCTCTTTCACCCTCATCACTTGCAGCGTGCAGTCGGCGCCGCGGGGCACGACCACCCGGTCGCCGACAACCACCGGATCATCGATGCTGCACCGGAACCGTTCGCCAATGGCGGTAGTTTTCGAATCGATGCTGTCGATGGTTCGGACCGTAATCTCGGTCCCGGCGGGGATTACCGCCGAGGCCGAGGTCTTTGCCGACGCAGCCGGCGCGGGGGCCGGCGCGGCCGAGGCCGACGGAGCCGGCGCGGGGGAGGAACCGAACTCAATCGCCTGCACCTCGGTGATCGGATAGTCCTTCGGCGTCCGGTCCGGTCCGATAAAGCGGATCGTGCGGGCGTCGCCGCCGATGTACATGCCTGTAAGGCGCTCGCCCGTCTTCAGGATCAACGTGTCGGCCGCCAGGCCCAAGGCGAGAAGCAACGCGAGGGCTGCCGCTCGAATCGCCGTGGTTTTCATAAGTAACCTCCCGGAACTCTGAACATCTGATGTGATCTCGTCGAAGAGGAGCGCGTGACTCCCCGGCCCTCTCCCGCGTTCTCCAGCCTGCTATTGGGATGCAGGCCCGGCATGGGAGGTTTCGGCGGGCGACTGCACCGGCTTGCCCCCGGCGTCCAGCGTCGAGAGATAGTCGTAGAGCACCGTGTCTTCGCCCTTCTCGGCGATCAGCTTCTCGAAATACTCGACGATCAGGTCGCGGCGGGCCAGCAGGGCCCGGATCTCGGGCTTGGTGAGGTAGGGGCGGAGCTCCTGCATGAGGGTGGCTTCGTCCAACCGTTTCAGCGCTTCGAACAGCTTGCGGTCGCACTTGACGAGATCGCGGGGGCTCTTGATCTTGCGGTAGAGGCGGAAGGCGCGGGTGTGATCGATCATCTTGATCCGCCAGTCGTTCGTGATCAACAGATTGCCCAGGTTGCGGTCGGTGTTATAAATAAGGTTGTCGAAGACGCGGACGATGTAGATCTGCTTGTTCCAGACGTCGGAATCCGGCGGGGTGATCTTCTTGAAATAGCGCTGCTTCTCGGTCATGAGGACGTTGTCCACCCACCAGGTGACGGCGGCGCTGTTGCCCTGGACTTTGCGATAGACCGAGGGCGGCACCATGTGCGCGATCCCGAGCAGCTTCGCCAGCCGGTAGGCGGCGATGTTGCCCTTGTAAGTGTCTTTGAAATTGATCTCGGTGCCGAGGGTGGAGGTGAAGACGGGCTTGTACTCGTCGATGGTCTGAACGTGGGCATCGTGGGTGATCTTGCCGTCGGTCAGGGTGGCGCGCATCGAACCGGTGATGCCCTCGGAGAGCCTCTTGAGCCGGATGATCTTGGCGGTCTTCAGGAAGTGCTCCTTCTCTTCGAGGGTGAGATGGAGGGCGTCCCGCCAGGTCCAAGCGCACCCGGCCAGGATCAACCCCAGCAGTATGAATCGCCTCCACGCAACGCCCGCGCGCCCCATGTTCGCCTCCTTGACCGTCGCTTTCAGCCTATCCGGGTTTGCCCCCGGACGACAATGCCGCCGGCCGGCCATGCATCCTGCGCCTTTGATGTCGCATCGTAAGTCTATAACCGGGCGAAGGCCGAGGCCCGACCCGGAGGAAGGTTTTTCGGAATGAAACAGACATGGTTCCTCACCGCCGCGATGGGACTCGTCGCGGCCCTCGCGCCGGCGCAACAGCCGGCGGGAGCGGAATCCAGCCAGCAAGTGCTCGAGCTGCCCGAGACTCCGGTCTTCAAGGCCGAGGTGGTATCCAAGACCATCAAGGCGATCAACTACCGCGTCAAGAGCGGCTCGACGCGGATCGATTTCGTCGGTACCGCCATCATGCCGCGGGCCCGCGGCCAGGCCAGCGTCGCCAACAAGCGGGGCCGCACCGAGATCGAAGCCGAGTTCGAGAACCTCGGCGCGCCGACGCAGTTCGGCGCCGAGTACCTCACCTATGTGCTGTGGGCCGTCACGCCCGAGGGGCGCGCCGAAAACCTGGGTGAGATCCTGGTCAAGAACGGGCGCGGCAAGCTGAAGGTCACTACCGACTTGCAGGTCTTCGGTCTGATCGTCACCGCCGAACCGTACTTTTCCGTCCATCAGCCCAGCGACCTGATCGTTCTGCAGAACGAGGCGCGCAAAGGCACCAAGGGGCGGATCCACTTCATCGATGCCCAGTATGAGCTGCTGAAGAAGGGCCAATACTCGAAGCTGGCCAATCCACTGTCGCTCACGCTCGATTTGAAGCACACGCCGCTCGAGCTGTACGAGGCGCGCAACGCAGTGCAGATCGCCAAATCGATCGGGGCCGACAAGTGGGCCGGGGATATCTTCTCTCGCGCCGAGGCCGGACTCGAGATGGCCGAAAACGCCCTGAAGCTGGGCGACAAGAAGAAGGCGATCCAGCATGCCCGCCAGGCCGTGCAGACGGCTGAGGACGCCAAGATCACCACGCTCGAGCGCCAGGAGCAAGCCCGCATCGAGAAGCAGCAGCGCGAGGCCGACGAGGCGGCCCGCAGAGCGAAAGAGGCCGCCCAGCAGGCCGAGGCCCAACGCCGCGCCGAGGCCGAACGCCGGGCCCAGGCCGAGGCCGCCCGCCTGAAGGCCGAGCAGGAACGGATTCAGGCGGAACTCTAAGCCGCCCGCGCCGCCGCCAAGAAAGCTGAAGCGGAAGCCGCCCGGGCGCGCGCCATGATGGAGCGGGAAGCCGAGCAGCGCCGCGCCGAGGAAGCCCGCCGGGCCGCTGAAGAAGCGCGGCGCCAGGCCGAGTTGGCCCGCCAGGAGCAGCAGGCCCTCCGCCACAAGCTGCTCGAGCTATTCAATAAGGTTCTCGAGACTCGCGACACGCCCCGGGGCCTGGTGGTCAACATGTCCGACGTGCTCTTCGACGTCGGCAAGTGGGATCTGCGGCCGATCGCCCGTGAAAAGCTGGCCCGGTTGGCCGGCATCATGATGGTCTACCCGGGCCTGCGGCTGGAGTGCGAAGGCCACACCGACTCCACCGGCAGCGAGGAGCTGAACAACCGGCTCTCGCTGAAGCGCGCCGAGGCGGTACGCGACTATTTGATCTCCCAGGGCATCCCGCCCGAGCGCATCTCGGCGATCGGCATGGGGTCGCGGATGCCGGTGGCCGACAATAGTACCCGCGAAGGCCGCCAGAAGAACCGCCGGGTCGAGATCATCGTCTCCGGCGAGGTGATCGGCACCCAGATCGGCTGATCCAGGCGCGGTCCCGGCCGTCCGGCGCGGCGCCCACCCGCCGGGCGTCTCTCGGAATCGTGACGGATGACAACTGTCGGCCGCGAAAAATCGTGAAAACGAGAAGGCCTTTGCATTATTTCGGTTCGTGGGACGTGTGACGCGGCCGTCGGCGGCGGTGGCACCCGGCTGGAGCGGTAAGTCACCGAGAAGAGAAGGCGAAGACAGGGTGAATCCCCACCCGGCGCTCGGGATCGGATCGGACCTCCACGGCAGAGGCCCCGGAGCGCCGCACTTCGCAATTCAAGTGCCCTCCGGCTGGATGTATCTTTCTTCACCGCTCATCTCATCGGAACCCATCCGCCTAAATCGGTGACACGCCTAAATCGGTGACAGGCCACTCAATTCCCAATTTCCGCCTAAATCGGTGACAGGCCACTCAATTCCCAATTCCTGCTGCGGGATGCGGGCCGCCGGGACGCAGGCCCGCCGCCGTCTGCCCGCCGATTTGGTGATTGCGTCGCCTGTCCCCGAAAAAATTATCTGAACGAGTACCGGGACGCGGCCGACGCCCGGGCTCGGATCGGACGGTTTCTCCAGGACTACTACCACCGGAGGCGGCTGCATTCCTCGCTGGGCTACCGGACGCCGGAGCGTTTCGCCTAAATCGGTGACAGGCCACTCAATTCCCAATTCCTGCTGCGGGATGCGGGCCGCCGGGACGCAGGCCCGCCGCCGTCCGCCCGCCGATTTGGTGATTGCGTCGCCTGTCCCCGAAAAAATTTGAACGAGTACCGGGACGCGGCCCACGCCCGGGTTCGGGTTGGCGGTTTCTCCAGGACTACTACCACCGGAAGCGGCGGCATTCCTCGCTGGGCTACCGGACGCCGGAGCGTTTCGAGGCCGACGAGGGGGCGCCGGGCGCTGAGGAGGCGGAATGAGTTTTCTGAGGAAATGGGAGATCTTTCGATCCGATGAATCTGGCCGGCCAAAGCTGGGGCGGTGCAGCCGGGCCGCACCGCCCGCTCATCGTCTCGATGAGTCTCCCACCGGCGATCCCTTGGCCGGTTGCGCTCCCGCAGAGCCGACCTCCATCTCGCCGGTGACTGCCAGCCCGAAGGAACCCGCCGGCCAAGACAACGATTTTTCAGCCAACGGCAACCTGTCCCTGTTTTCGTTGTCTCAACACGGGGGTCCATACCAGACTGTCACCGAAATGGGGGGTCGGGTATGCTGGAGCTTCCGGCCCGCGCCTGGCGGCGGAGAGGGGCCGGCGAGGCAAGGCGTTATGCGGCGAAGGACCACCGGAAACGATCGGGGATTCTCAAGGCGTGCGCTGCTCGTGGGGGCGGCGGGGTTGGCCCCGGCCGGCCGGGCGGCGCGGGCGCCGGTGGGTGAGCAGGCGGTTCTCGACAATCTGGAGCGGCGGGCGCGGGAAGCGCTGGCGTCGATCCGGCACGCGCGCACCGCCGCGGAAGCCGACGAGGCGAGGCCGCGGCTGCGGCGGCTGCTCAGGGAGTCGCTCGGCTTCGAGAAGCTGCCGTGGCCGCCGGAGCTGGGGGTGAGGACGGTCGGGGAGCTGCGGGAGCGCGGTTACCGGATCGAGAAGCTCGTCTGGGAGACGTTGCCCGGGGTGCCGGTTCCGGCGCACCTCTATCTGCCGGAGAAGCTGAGCGGGAAGGCCCCGGCGATCCTGTTCTACACGGGCCACTGGTGGCCGGACAGCAAGTCGCGGGAGAACTTCCAGGCCTTCTGCATCAACATGGCGCGGCTGGGCTTCATGGTGCTGACCTTCGACGCTTTCGGCCAAGGCGAACGGGGCGTGTCGCGGCGCGACCACCGGCGCACGGAGTTCCTGCCCGCGGGCGTCTCCCAGCAGGGCCTGGCCGAGTATGAGACCCGGTGCGCGCTGGAATACCTGTGGTCGCGGCCGGAGGTGGACCGGGAGCGGATCGGGATGACGGGGGCCTCCGGGGGCGGCTACAACACCTGGATCACGGCGGCGTTGGACGACAGGATCCGGGTGGCCGTGCCGGTGGTGGGGACGAGCGACTTCTACGAGCAGATCCACGTCTGCCGGCCGCTGGACTGGTACCGGGCGGTGGAGCACTGCCACTTCGTGCCGCGGCTCATCCGTTACGCGGACAACTACGAGTTCGTGGCAATGACGGCGCCGCGGCCGCTGTTGATCGTGGCGGCCCTCGAAGACCAGAGCTTCCCGATCGAAGGCGTGCGGAAGGTCTACCGGTACGGGCGGGAGATCTACGGGGCCTACGGAGCGGCCGGGAAGGTGGCGTTTTACCAAGATCCGGCGCCCCACGGTTACCAGCAAAAGAAGCGCGAGGCGGCCTACGGATGGTTCCTGAAATGGCTGATGGACCGGGGCGCCGGAGGGCCGTTCCCCGAGCCCGCTACCGAACCCCGGCGGTGGGACGATCCGGCTCTGCGGTGTTTCCCGCCGGCAGAGAACCGGCCGGCGGGGCCGGGCTTCGTGGCGATGGCGGAGAGGCTGGCGCGGGAGGTGCGGCCGGCGGGCCGACAGATCGATCCCGAAACGGCGTTGGGGGCGGCGCCGCGGCGGCAGCGGTTCGATTCGAAGCTCTCGGCGGCGCGGCGGCAGCGGGTGACCGTCCCGGTGGAAGAGGACCTGGCGGTGCCGGCGCTGCTGCTGCGGCCGGAGGGCGAGCCGCGGGGGCTCCTGGTGGCGGCCGACGACCGGGGCAAGGACGAAGCCGCCGTTTCCCCGTTCACCCGCGAAGCGCTGCGGGAGGGCTGGGCGGTGGCGGCCGTGGATCCGCGGGGCATCGGGGAGATGGCGGTGACCAAGCGCGGCTGGATGTTCGCCGTGAGCCTGCTGCTGGGGGAGAACTTCGTCTGGCGGCAGGCGCAGGATCTGCTGGCGGTGCGGGACGCGCTGGGCCGGGGCCGGGGGTTCGCGCTGTACGCCCGGGGCCACAACGCGGCGCTGGCGGCGGCCTATGCCGTGGCGGCGGGAGGGCAGGAGCTGCGGTGGTTCGTCCTGCAGGACGGGTTTCTGACCTACCACGCTTTCATTTCGCGGCCGGCGTCGGCGCGGGCCTCGTTCCAGCTCTTCGGCGCCGAGGACTTCCGGCGCGACGTCTACGACCGGGAGATCCCCTACCACTACGTGCCGTTCGATGTGCTGCGGCGCTTCGACCTGCCGCAGTTGCTCGCGGCGGCCGGAGCGCGGGGGCTCGTCGTCAACCCGATCGACGGGGACTGGCGGCAGATGGTCGAGGGCGAGGCGCGGCGGTGGGTCCCGGCGGGCGTGGAACTGGCCTGCCGGACGGGGATGGCGGCGGCGATGCAGAAGTTCCGGCGGCTGCTTTCTTCCAGCGCGTGAGTGGCCAGGAAGATGGGAGACCACCGAGGTTCAGAGGGCGCGGAAGATCGCGGGTACCGACGGGATCGTTGGTCCTGGGCTTGCGGCCTCGATGGCGTCGCGGAGATAGAGTTCGTCACGCCTCGTAGGCCAGGCGAACTTCGCGGAGGACAGGGTCGCGCAGCAGGGGCTCGAGGGCCTTCTTCGAAACCAGATCCACTTTGCGGCCGAGCAGAGTCGAAAGCTCGCGCATGAGAGCGGCGTATTCGATCAGGCCTACGGGGGCGCCGGGCTGGAATTCCACCAGGAAGTCTATGTCGCCCTCCGGGCGGGCGTCTCCACGAGCGTGGGAGCCGAACACGGAGAGTTCCTTGACGTGACACCGGCGGCAGATCTGCGCGATTCGCGCAGCCGGTAAGACGAAGCCGCTCGGCAGAGTCATCGATTCTCATCGTAGTCCGTGGGACCCGTTTCTGCCCCGGCGGGAGGCGGCGAATCAACGCCTCCGCCGTGACGGGAGGTGTGCCGGCGGCGACCGGCCTGCGGGGTCCCGGTTGCGCTCCCGCAGAGCCGGCCTCCATCTCGCCGGTGACTGCCAGCCCGAAGGAACCCGCCGGCCAAGACAACGATTTTTCAGCCAACGGCAACCTGTCGCTGTTTTCGTTGTCTCAACACGGGGGTCCATACCACCATACCAGGGGTCACTGTCCCCGGATTTAGGGAAAGGGGTGACTGTCCCCGATTTTGTCTACCAGCGCGGCACGACCCGCCGCCAGTTCGGATCCACGTGCTTGCGCATCTCGGCCTCGTCATCGCGCTGGCGGTAGGGGAGCTTGTGGTACCGCTGGGTGAGCCGGGCGATCTGGTCGTGGTCGAGATCCACCCCGAGGCCGGGCTTGTCCGGAATGCGCACGCAGCCGTTATGGAACGGGATCCTCCCGCCGGCCACCACTTCGTCGGCTTCGTACTGCCATGGGTAGTGCGTGTCGCAGGCGTGGGTCAGGTGGGGCATTGCCGCCGCGGCATGGGCCATCGCCATGAGGCTGACGGCGAGATGGTTGTTCGAATGCATCGACACGCCCATCCCCAGCAGCTCGCACAGGAACGAGAGCCGCGCGACGTTCCGCACGCCGCCCCAGTAATGCGGGTCCGACAGCACGATCTGCGCGGCGTCCTTGCAGTGGGCCTCCGGAACGTGGTCGAAACAGGTGACCGCCACGTTCGAGGCCAGCGGCGTCTCGATCCCCTTCTCGAGCAGCCGGTGGCGCACCTGCGCCATGCCGTCCAGCCCCGGGGCCGGGTCTTCCAGATAGCCCCCGCCGGCGAGTTCCTCCTTGAGCGCCTCGCCCACCCGGACCGACGTCTCGATGGTCCAGGCGCAGTTGGGATCGATCCGCAGCGGGTAGTCCGGCCCGAATTCTTCCCTCAACAACCGGATCGTCTCGATCTCCCGGTCCGGCTCCAGCACCCCGCCCTTCAACTTGATCTCGCGGAACCCGTACTGCTCGATCATCCGGCGGCACTGGCCCACAATTGAGCGCGCGTCCAGACACTCGCCCCAGGCGTCCTCGCGCTCGTCGTCATCCAGCCCGCCGCCGCCGGCATCCTTATAGAAGAGATAGGCCGAGAACGGGACCTCGTCGCGGAACCGCCCGCCCAGCAGATCGCACACCGGCTTGCCTGCCGCCTTGCCGATGATGTCCAGGCAGGCGATCTCGATCGCCGCGAAGGTGCGCGCCGGCTTGTCGAGCGGATTCTCGCCCGGGACCAGATGCGTCTGCGTCCGGTCGCCCTCGGCCTCCGCCTCGGCGGCCATATCGCACCACAGGCTCGAGAGCTGGAACGGATCGCGCCCCTCCACGCGCTCGCGGACTTCTCCGAGCGCCTCCAGCGGCCCGTCGCCGCCGTAGGTCTCGGCAACGCCGGTGATGCCGTCGGTGGTCTCGAGCTCGACGATCGTCCTCAGCGCGTAGGGCGCGTGGCGCCCGTAGGAACTCCGTAGCGGCGGATCGGCGACCGCCACCGGGTGCAGGCGCAGTCTGGTGATTTTCATCGGAGACGGGGGAGCCGGTATGCCGCGGCTACTTGCGCATTCCCGGCCGGGGATTTTTCAGCTTCGTCTGCCGCAGCTTCCTCTTCCGGCGCTTGGGCTTGCTGATGATGAAGGTGCCGCTGCCCATGTAGCGGGCTTGGTAGAGTCTCTCTTCAGCCAAACTGACAACTCTCCTCTTTTCAAGAATTCAGAGAACCTCATCCATTGTACCCCAGCCCCGGCGCGGGCCTTCGCCATGGCCTGTGCACCCGCCTTCGGCTGGCTTTCCCCGGCGGGCCGGGGACGCTGTTGCTGTCCGTCCCCGCGATCGGGCCCCGTTCTGGTCAGCCGGCCCGCCGCACCGCCGTGAAGCGGGAGCGCCTCCCGCCCACCAGCACCCGCGCCACTGTTCCCGCCCACCCGGACAGGCGGAACCGTATCCGGGTGCCATACTATTGTGCCCAGGAGGTTCCTACATGAAGCACGGCCGCCGCAGTTTCCTCTCCGCAGGACTCGGCGCAAGCGCCGCCTCGCTGGCCCTCTCGCGCTGCTCCAGCCCAACCGGGAGACCGGATTCTCCGGCGCCTGAGGATCGCTACCGCATCCTGGACGAGGCTCGCCGACAGCCGGTCCTCAAGAAGGGGTTCTTCCCCGACCCGGTCATCATCGAAACGGTGGAGCTGCTGACCCTGGACAGACACTTCCTCTGCCGGGTCCGCTCGCGCGACGGCGCCGAAGGCATCTCGGTCGCCCACGGCGGCATGCGCACGCTGTTCCCGATTTTCTTGAACAACGTCCAGCCGTTCTTTCTCGGCAAAGACGCCCGCGAGCTGGACCGTATCCTCGAGCGCGTGCTCGTTTACCATTTCAACTTCCGCTACGAGGGGATCGCCCTCGGCATCCCCCTGGCCACGATCGAGTTCGCTGTCCTCGACATGCTGGGCCGCATCGCCGGCAGGCCCGTGGCCGAGCTGATCGGCGAGATCCACCACCCCGAAGTTGCGGTCTACATCGCCACCGAGTGGCGCGAGAAGCCGGTGGAGGAGTCGATCGAGCTGATCAAGAACGAGGTGGCCAGGTACGACGCCAAGGCGCTCAAGATCAAGGTCGGCGGGCTGATGTTCATGACCGCCGACATGGACGCCAAGGGTCCGCCCGGCCGGACCGAGAAGATCGTGCCGCTGGTGCGCAAGACTTTCGGCGACGAGTGGGCGCTCTACGCAGACTCCAATGGCTTCTACAGCGTACCGGAGGCCGTCCGTGTCGGCCGCTTGCTCGAAGAGTACGATTACCGGTATTTCGAAGAGCCCGTGAAGTTCGATCACCTCGAGGAGATCAAACAGGTAGCCGACGCTCTGACGCTCCCGGTGGCCAACGGCGAGCAGGACCACAGCTTCTATGGTTTCCGGTGGCTGCTTGCCCACGACGGCCTCGATATCGTACAACCGGACAACTACTACTTCGGAGGAATGATCCGGTCAATGAAGGTGGCGCGAATGGCGGCGGCGTTCGGCAAGAAGATCGTACCCCACATGTCGGGCGGCGGGCTGGGCTACGTCTACAACATCCAGTTCGTCTCTGCCTGTCCGAATGCCGGCGAGCATCACGAGTTCAAAGGCTACCGGACACATGTGAAGTTCGAATGCAAGACCTCGCCGCTGCGGATCGTCAACGGTAAGATCAAAGTTCCGGCTGGTCCCGGCTTGGGAGTCGATCTGGACCCCGATTGGGTGGCCCGGCACCGGGCGGTGAAACTCTAACGCTACAGCGTTGCTCCCCGGCCCGTGCGGCGCGCGTCCGGCGGTGGTTCACACCGATCTCCTTTCCACACGACGTCGGCCTCTGCTGGGCACGCCTCGTCTCGCCCAGCGCTGACCGGTCCTCCCCGGAGGTCTCCAACCGGGCAACCGGGAAGTGGAAGGCCTCATTTCTTCCGAGACGAGGCTGCTTTCATTGCCTGCTCCTCGGCCAGCTTCCGATGGTGGAGGGCTTTGCCCCTTTCGCCCAGCCGCATGTAAGCGATGGCCAAAGAGGCCTGCGCTTCAGGGAAGTTCGGCGCCTGATCCACCAACTGAGAGAGCACGGTGACGGCATCCCGGTACCGCCGCAGTTGCACGTACAGACTACCTAGTTGGTACTGCGCCTTATAAGAGCTCGGGCGAAGCTGACGGGCGCGCCGAAGGTAGGCGAGCGCTTCAGCCGGGCGGCCGGACTCGCGAAGAATCACCCCCAGGTAGAAGTTCGCCTGGAAGTCGTTGGGATCCCTCTCCAGAGCCTTCCGGAAGGCGACGGAAGCGGCGGAACGATCATTCATTTCCATTCGGACGAAACCCAATTGCGACCAGGCGACAGCGAGCTGCGGATCCAACTCGACCGCCCTCTCGAATTCCGCGGCCGCCTCCTCGAGTTCGTCGCCTCGGCTCCGCGCCATCCCCAGCATCAAATGGCCCGGGGCCGTATCTCCCCGGCGTAGGATCTTGTCCACCAGAAGCTCACCCTCGCGCCAGCGGCCTTGCCGGATATACGCGGTACCGAGCAAGTAGGCCAGGCTGAGATTGTCACCGTACTTCGTTGCCAGCGGCTCAAGGACTTCAATGACCTTGGCCTCCTCGCCAAGACGGAAGTGGCAGTCGGCCAGCAGGATGGCCAGGTCGATATCCCCCGGCCGGACCGTGCGGAGTCGCTCCAGCTGCTCAATCGCCTCAGCCATACGCCCGGACTTGTAATAGGCGAGCGCCAGGTTTCGGCGGATCATGGGGTGGTCGGAAAGCCCGAGCGCTCGCCGGTATTCGGTGATCGCCTCGTCGTAACGGCCTTCGGCAGCCAACGCCGCGCCCAGGTTCGAGCGAGCTCCAACATGATTCGGTTGCTTGGCGAGGAGCGCCCGGTACCTCTCGATAGCGGCCTCGAGATGGCCGGCCCGCTGCAGGTTGACAGCTTCGGTATAGACAGGATCAGGCTCCTGGCAAAGGGCTCCCCCGGCCAGCAGTATTGCGAGAACAACGCGGGAAAACATCATTGTCCCCACTATCGCAACACGATCGGACGCCCGGCGGGCGGCGAAACGTTCGCCGCCCGCCGTGACGCCCGCCAGGGGTTGACAAAGGAGGACTAGAAGTAGAACTTCAGCCCCAGCTGCACGACTCGCCGGCCGACCTTCTGGCCGACATAACCAAACCGCTCGTTGGTCTGCTTGCCTGTTTCGTCAAACGTCAGATGAAGGTTCGTGTCCCCGTTCCGGAAGCTGTCCAGCGGGTGATTGATGAAATTGTACGCGGAAAACCGGAACTGGATCCGCTTGGACCCGTCCCCGATCGGGAAGTTCTTGAACACCGAGAGGTCGTGGCTGAACAGGGCGGGACCGCGCAAGTACGGGAACGTGAAGACCCCGTTATGGCCACGGGACGGCGGCGCAAAACAATCGCCGTTCACGTACTGGCCGTCCGCCAGGTTCTTGCTAGGGTCGCAAACCAGGAACGGCATCGGCTTGATGGAGTCCGTGCCGGTGATGCTGGTGGCCTTGATGGCGCTCCCGTCGGCCAGTTGGCCCGACAGGTTGAAATTCACCCGGCCCGAGGCGGCGAGTTCCACGCCGCTGGCGTAGGTGCTGATGCCCGAGATTTGCCAATTGTTCAACACGCCCCTGATAAACTTATTGGTCCCGTGCCAGTTGGGGACGTCAAGAACGTAGGCGACGTTGAACATGTGCGTGCGGTCATACTTGAGTACTCCGTAGTTGTTCTCGACGTGAAGGTTGTCAGCCGTGTCGCCGGAGGCGCCCCCGCGAATGCCGAGCACCTTCGAAAAGGTGTAGGCGGCGAACAGGTTCACGCGTCCCATCTGCTTGGTGAAGGTCGATTGGAGACTGTGGTAGTTGCTCCAGAAACCGTGATTGAGACGGTTGATCGCGCCGTAGTTGGAGAACGGCCGGTAGTCGTTGACGTTGCCGTCCGGATTGTCGAGCATGGCGCCTTCAGGCACGCGGTTGATGTTCCGGAGTCCCCCATTCTTGAGCAGATCCCGCCCCGCGTTGCCGACATAGGCCACTCGGAACATCATGTCCCGGCGGATCCGCCGGCCGATTTCGAAACTCCAGTTGTAGCTGACCGGATGTTTCTTGTCATGGATGTCCACAACGTTGATACCGGTGCGGGCCACCTTCGGGGACACGTCGTCGATGTCCTTCATATAGCCGGGTTGCGTTTGATTCGTAGCCCGGGTACCGGCCGGCGCCCCCAAGGCGCCGCCGTAACGCGTCGGCTCGTTGTAACGGAAGACGCCGAATCCGCCGCGCACGATTGTTTTCGAGTCGCCGAACACGTCCCAGGCGAACCCGAAACGGGGCTGGAAGTACATCCCGGTGACGTGGCGTCCCGACAAGGGGATGCTCGGATCGATCCCGTGGTATAGCAAACCGGTGAGCTTGCCCCGGTCTGCTGGATCGTTACTATAGAGCGATTCGTCAAACACGCCGAATCCGGCGCCTAGCTTCGACTTGTCCGTCCACGGCTGGAAGTGGGCGAAACGAAGACCCATCTCCAAGGTAAAGGACGGGGTGACCTTCCAACTGTCCTGAACGTAGCCTTCATAGGTGTTGTAGTACTGATACTGCTCGTGGTTCTGGTTCTGTTCAAAATATCTCTGATAGATGCCCATGAGCTGGTCCGCATACGCGTTACCCGTCGTCAGCGCGTGGTTGGGCCGGAAGTCGAACCGTCCCTGGGTCTTACCTGCGTTCGGCTGGTCCTGGATGATCTGCTGCCAGTAGAAGCCCATTTTCAGACTGTGGTTGCCCTTGAACAGCGAAAAGTTGTCGGCGCCGGAAATCAGCCATTTCGTCGCCGAGTACGGCCCCGGAACCAGCCCGCCGCGATTCTGCATGATCGCCAGCCCACGCTGGTTGCGCTGATCTGGGATCTGGTCGATGCCGTTGTCGTAGATGCCCTCAATCGGGTAGTTCAGATTGGACCTGGCGACGGCGGCTGGATCCACCAGGCTGTTCGGGAAGTCGATAAACGTGTAGCCGAAGATCACCTCGTTCGTCGCCGTTGGATTGAGGACGTTGGTCAGTGACGCCGAAATGGAATCCGAGCGGTTCTTTCCTTCGATCTCGGACGGGTACGGTACGGATGCGCCGGCGCGTCCCCAGAGCTGCACCGGGAAGTGCTGCAACTCGCGCTGGAGATTGTACCGCACGAAGAGCTTCGTGTAGTCGCTGATGTTGTAGTCCACTCGGGTGGTGAACTGGTGCATGTTCTGGTCCAGCAGCAGCGCGTTGACGTAGTTCTTCCCGTTGTTGGTCTTGGGGTCGGCGTTCGGCAACGGAAGCAGGCTTTGCAAGATGCGACCCCGCTCTTCCCAAAGCGAAGGCGGGATGACCCCGGCCACAATGCCTTCTCCCACCGGGACCTTTCTCACGTCGGCGCTGCTGAGGCTGGCCAGATAAGCGGCGTCGGAAAAATCGCCGTTCCGCATGGCCTCGGTGGGAACGATCGCCTGCAAGACCCCGGTGTCGATCTTCTGCATATAGTACTCATAGCCGGCGAAGAAAAAGAGCTTGTCCCGGTTGCGGTTGAAACTCGTGCCGGGCAGCAATACAGGTCCGCCGATGTTGCCGCCGGGAAACCGGTACTTGTTCTTCGGGCGCTCGCGGCCTGCCCGGTTCAGCTCCCAGTCGTTTGAGTTCAACCGATAGTCGCGAGCGTAGATGTAGGCCATGCCGTGGAAATCCTTGCCGCCGGACTTGGTCACGGCTTGCATCACAGTCGGCCCTTTGGCATGCTCCGCCGTATAGGTTCCGGTCAGAACCTTGAATTCCTGAACCATGTCCACATTTGGATTGACAGGCGTTGCGCAATTGCATCCCGGGTCCGCGGTGTTGGCGCCGTCGGTGACGATGTCCATCGCCTGGCCGTCCTGGCCGTTGGAGGAGAAGTAGCCAAGGGCGCTCTGCCGTCCGCCGTCTCCATTGCCGTTGATCCCGATGTTTTCCCCGTTGTAACCCGGCTTGTTGACCAGTCCGCTGCCCACCGGTGCCATGCCGGGGAGAATCTTGATGAACTCCGCCGCGCTCCGGCCCACCACTGACAAGTTCTGCAATTGTTCAGCAGTCACCACCGAGCTTTGCTCGCCCGAGTCCACCGGGGTGATGGTTTCCGATGCCGCCGACACGGTCACCGTCTCGGTTACGGCGCCGATCTGCATCTGCAGGTTCGAGAGATGCCGTTTGTCCCCCGGCCGGAACACGATGTGAGTGCGTTCCAGAGCGGCAAACCCCTCTGACTGTACACGCAAGGTGTAGGAACCCGGATAGATTGCCGCGATCGAAAAGTACCCCTCGCCGTTCGTCTCCGTGCGTAAAGTGCTCCCGGAAGCCTCGTTGACGAGCGTCACCTTCGCCCCGGGGATCACCGCCCCCTCGCTGTCGGTCACAATGCCGGTCAAAGTGCCGGTCATCTGTTGCGACCAGAGCGCCCCGGCGGCCAACAAAAGCGCCACCGGGAGCGCCAGAATCCAACCAACATGCTTTCCCATACTCATCAAACCCTCACAATTCAGTTTTGAGTGTAGTCACCCGCTCATCGATCTATAGCGTGCAGCTCTGTTCGGCACAAGGCTAAACGGGTTACGCGAGGGTTAACACGGCACGTTACGCTTCCGCGCGCCGAATCCTCTTCGGGACCCGGCTCGCGGCAATGGAGGACTCCCCGCAGAGGGACGTTAACGAACCAGGTAACGCAGTGGAACTAGCTGAGAAAACAACAGGTTTCAAGGGAATGTGCGGCTCAACCAAGGGCTGCGCCGGCGTCGGGGTTACGTCAGTATTCTCCCCGAGGATCGCTCGTGCTATACTCTTCCCGAGCAGTGGGAACGGAACCATCTTCCTCACGCAGCGACGGCGCTGTGGAACGCGCCGAAATGGAGGCGGTCCTTGCGTCCGGGATCTTCGACCGCGCCCCGCTGCTCTCGCGCTTCTTCGTTTACATTTGCGAAAAGTACTTCGCCGGGAAAGCCGACGAGATCAAGGAATACACGATCGCCACCGAAGCGCTGGGGAGGCCGCCCGACTTCGATCACTCGCAGGATTCGATCGTACGCGTCCAGGCGCATCGGCTCCGCCGCCGGCTCAAGCAGTATTACGAGGGGCGGGGGGCGGGCCACGAGCTGCGAATCGAAATCCCTTCCGGACAGTACGCTCCTGTCTTCAGGCGAGTACGCGGAATAGGGTCTCCGGCCGCCCCGCCCCCCGTGGCAGGTGCGGTACACCAGGGGCGCGCGAATACCCGCCGGTGGCTTCTGGCGGCAGTGACGGCCGCCATCATCGTGACAGCCGGCGCGACGATCCAGCTAGTCGTTCCACGAGACTCCACGAGTCAGGCCGACGCCGTCTTCGCCCGATCCTCTGCTTCCGAACCACCCAATGCCATCCGAATCGCCTCAGGTCACGAGGGCATCTGGTTTCCGGATAACTTGGGGCGTATCTGGGGCGCGGACCGATACTTCACCGGCGGCCGCCGGATGGCCACTGTTCTGCCGGAAGAACTGGCCGGGCTCTCACCCAAGCTCTTCTCCGCCGCCCGGGTCGGACAGTTCGAATACGCCATCCCACTGGAGCCGGGCCTCTACGAACTCCGCTTGTACTTCGCGGATATCGAAGCCAAGCCCCCGAAGGATTTCGACATACTCGTCAATGGCGAGCCGATCTTGCAGTTCGTTGACATCGCCGGGGATGCGGGCGGCAAGAGCACCGCCGACGTCCGTGTTTTCACCGGCTTGGAACCCGCCGCCGACGGCCGGCTTCACCTCAGTGTCGCCCGGGTGGATGGCATCCTTCACGGGCTTGAAATCCTCCCTGCGTTCGAGAAAGGGATGTGGCCCATTCGGATCCTCGCCGGCCAAGAGAGCGGACACCACGACAGTGCCGGACACTTCTGGAGTCCGGATCACTACTACCGCGGTGGCAGGACCTCTCTGCGGTCTCAGTGCGTGAGCGGCACCCCTGACCCGAACCTCTATCTCGGGGAACGCTACGGGCGCTTTTGCTATGTTCTGCCTGCTGCCCCCGGACGTTACAGACTGAGGCTGCGGTTCGCCGAAACCTGGTTCAAACCCGGCAATCCCCGGGGCAGCGGCTCCGGGATGCGGGTTTTCGACGTCGTCTGCAACGGCGTGAAGCTGCTCGAAGGGTTCGACATCGCCGCGAGCGCCGGCGGTTCCGACCGGGCCGTCGTAAAGGAGTTCCGCGGTCTCGAACCGGACGCAAACGGAAAGATCGTCATCCAATTCACGCCGATTCGAAACGAAGCTTGTGTAAACGCCATCGAACTCGTGCCCGACAGCGGCGCTTAGCCCTCGCTCTTCCCTCTTCCCCGCCCCCGTGCCCGGCCCGCTCACACGCGGCGCCTGATGTCCCGCGCCCCCGGCCGGAGGGCGCCTGCCCCTCGCCCAAGCCGGACCCGGCCGCGATCGCCATTCCACCAGAAAGGGGGGACCATTCTTGGGGCTGCGCCCGCACCGCGGCCCCGCCAGGCAGTCCGCCGCTCCGGGCCACACAAGGTGCGCGCCCGACGGCGCCCGGCTGACTTCTGCAGGAATCGCAGGCCGCTTCAGGCGCTGCGCACCATGCTGAGCGATAGGCTGCGGAACCTCGCCAAGCCAAACGATGCCGGTTTCCCAGCCTGCACCGGGGCCGCCTGCCGCTGCGTGACCAATCCCTGGTCGGCTTTCCGCAGCGCCTTCAGCCGGTCCCGCTCTCTCTGAACCATCGCTACGGCCCCGTTCCTTACCCTGCCGGCTTGACTCTGTCAACAGGAGGTTTCTACTCCGCACTCTCAGGACATTCTCACCTGGCAGCGACAGGGCTGAGCAATCGCTTGACCGCAGTCCAGGCCGGCTATAGAATGTATTCGCCTCGTTCGGCGCGAGGGCCGCGACGCGCGCGCCCCGCCGCAGCAGAGGGGACAGTGATGGCGAGGAAGCTGGGCGATATCTTCGTTCCCGGACGTCCTCCTCTTTCTGTAAGTATGTTTCCCAAGGGGAGTTCCCCTGCCGGAGGACCCACCTGCACCGTGCCCGCCGGCAGCAGGCGCCTCCGGTCGCCCGCCCCCTCGGCGTTCCAGCCTGGCGCGCCCGGCTCCGGCCTGAAGCGGCTCTCCATCGCCATCGATGAAAGACTTATGCCTGCACAGGAGGAGACACCCGCATGAACGATATCAAACTCAAGCTTCCCAGCCTCGAGGAAGCTCTCGACGAAGCCATTCTCGGCCCGCCCGACAAGCGGCCCCAATTGAATCTGTTCTCCGATGTCACCAAGAAATTCGACGACTGGCTGAAGAAAAACTCGCTTCCCGTTCGCCTGACGCCCCCGCCCCGGCCCGCCGTGCTCCCTGTCCATACCTTTTACGCGGAAGTCAAGACGGTCACCGTGTCGGTCAATATCCTCTGGCAGATCGCCGAGCGCACGCCGCAACACCTAGCCAAGGCCCTCGATTCGCCCGAGGTCCGCCAGGCGATCGTCAAGGCTATCAACGAACAACTGAAACGCACGCTGGCGAAATCCGCGCGCACGCGGACCTCCGGAGAACTGGACCAGGAGGTGGCGAAAAAGTTCGTCGGCTCCGCCGGATCCGCGGTCTTCGACAACTTCAAGCGCGAGTTGAAAAACGACCCGGGTGTCCTGCAGCTCAAGAACCGCCTCGAGCGGCTCAAGCACGACTTCCTCAATCACACTTCCGTCGGCGTCTGGGTCAACGAGAACATGACCGTCCTCCAGATCACCGCCGCGGTACTCGCGCTGGGCGGAGGCGCGCTGCTCTACCACCTGAAGCCGGGCGACAAGAAGATCAGCCAGGGGCTCAACAAGCTGTCCCAGTTGGCAAGTTACGAATTCTCCCCCATCGGCACCATCAAGATCGGCGCCGGCGTCGACCAGTTCATTCCGAGCGAAAGAACGGTCGGCGCCACGGTCACCGCCAAAGGCGAGTGGAAGCTCTTGCCGACGAACCTCAAAATCTCCGGAGCCATCGTCGGCGACAAAGCCCAAAGCCTGAAGTCCGATGTTACGATCTGGATCACGCCGGAAATCCCCATTTACGTCACCGGCGGCGCGAAACTCCAACGCGGCGGGCCGAAGGTCTCCCCGTTCGGCTACCGGATCGGCCTGGGCGTGAAAACCAGCTCCAACGGGTTCTCCATCGACGTCCTCGGCTCGATCAGCAGCGACCGGTTCCTGGACCAGTTCAACCTGAAAGGGACGCTCAACTACAGCAATATGTTCGGAAACGCGCTGTACGATTTCCAGATGTACGGTAATTACAGCCGCCCGTTCCGCGGGCGGGGACGCGAGAAGTTCTCCCTCGGTTTCAACTTCATCATGCGGTTCTGAAACGGGCCGGGTTCTCCCGGACGGACCGGGCGCCCGGGCGCCGTCCGCTCACACTCCGCCCCCCCGCGGAGCCGGAGAGCCGCCGGCCCGCGCGCCGGCGATCGGCTCTCCGCCGAATCCCTCACACTTTGATGAAGATCTTGCGCTGGTAGAGCCAGTAGTTCATGTAGTACATCACCCCGAGCACGGCGAGCGCTTTGGCCACCGGGGCCAGCGTCCCGATGAACAGGAAGTCGCCCGTCATCACCCCGACGACCCGCTCGAGCCACGGGCGCAGGATCCAGCCGCTGCCCGCGTAGATGAAGATCGAGTTCGCCCCGATCACCACCAGCGGGAAGGTCCACTTGCGGTATCCCTTCAGCTCGACGATCACGTAGAAGATCAGCATCCCGAGCAGCACCCAGCCGCCGCTGTAGAGCGTGAACGAGGCGGTGCAGATCCGCTTGACGATGGGGTTCCAGGGGTGAATCGCCAGCCCCAGCGCCAGACAGCCCGCCGCCCCCAGGGCCAGCGTCTTGATCACGTGCCGGTGGTCCCGGTTCTGCATCAGCAGCATCCCGGTCCACGCCCCCATCAGCGTGGTCACCGTGGACGTGATGAAGTTGATCCCCACCCAGAGGCCGGGGTAGTTGTAGCCCATGATCGCCTTGTCGATCACCTGGCCGATGTTGCCGTGCTGCGAATAGGGGCCGTCCGGACCCGGGAACAGATGGAACAACGCCGTGTGGAACACCAGCAATCCCACCGCGATCGCCGCCTGCCAGCGGAAGCGCAACTGCATGATCCAGAAGACCAGGAAGTAGGTCAGGGCGATCTGGCAAAGCACGTTGATCATCTGGAACCGGTAGGGCTGCGAGCCGCCCATGTAGAGGAGCTGGCTCAGGGCGATCAGCTTCAGCGCCCGGATGACGACGTGCCTGGCCGTGTCGTTGAAGGTCGCGCCCCGCTGCTGCCGGATGGCGAAAGCGAAAGGCATGGCGACGCCCACGATGTACATGAAGCCCGGCTGGATCAGGTCCCAGATGGTGATCCATTCCCAAGGCTTGTGCTCGAACCACGAGGCGATCGTGCCGAACGTCGGATCGCCTTTCAGTTCACCGAAGCCGAACCCGTGCGAGACGAGCATCAGCATGATGAAGCCCCGGTAGGCGTCCAGCGCCAGGTATCGCTGGATCTTCGACTGGGCAGTGGCAGTGGCCACGGCAATTCTCCCTTGCTAACGTAATGTCCGTCCTGCTCTTGCTCCCCTCATGACGGCCGCACCCACGGCTCCAGCCAACCTGCAGCCGGTCCGCGGCCGCATGGAGCGGTCTTTCCAATTCGGGCCCAGCAGAGCCGGAACCCTGTAAGCATATCGAGAATTCGGGTCCAGTGGGAAATCCACTGCAAGCCGGGACGCCCGGACCCAGGCGGCACGCTCCAGGCCCGCGCTTCCTGACAAGCGCCAGCGCCACGCCGTGGGACCATTGCCCGCAGCCTCAGCCCGGCAAGCCACCCGCCGGATGTAAAAAGAGCAGGCCGCGATTGCACCCTGGAGCAAGGTCCAGGGTCATCATAGTGAGTGAGATTTGCAGGGGCTGGGGATGCTGGTGCCGAGACACACCGGCGGCTGACAACCCGGGCCGCGGCCCGGCGGCGCTCGGAACGGCGGGCGGTCCCCGGAGTCGCGGAAAAGCCCCCGCCCAAAGTGGCGCAACGACATGCCGAAAGCGCACGACATATTGGTCGCGGTCCTCTTGGCCGGCTTCGCCCCCGGCCTCGCGCGGGCCCACGAGCCGATCTTCGGCATCGGCCCGCGGACGATCTGGAAGAACGGCTTCGGCCTGGAAACCGAGCTCGAGCGGGAGCGCGAAGAGGTCGAGAACGTCTGGAGCTTGCGCGAAGAGATCCTTTACGGGATCAGCGCCGACGTCGCCCTCACGCTCGAGATCCCCTATCTGCTCGAGAAGTCCGACGGCCGCAGCCAGGCTTCCGGCTTCGGCGACACGATGCTCCGGGGCAAGTGGCGCTTCTACCGTAAAGAGGTCTGGGGCGGCATCTACCACGCCGCCATCCTCGGAGGCGTCGAGTTCCCCACCGGCAAGACCTCGGGCGTCGCCCTCGGCTCGGGCTCTTACGACTACTTCACCGGCCTGGCCGGCGCCTACGAAGGCCGCCGCTGGCTGAACTTCGGCGCTGTCCGCTACCGGTTCAACACCGCGGACAAGACCGGCTTCGCCCGCCCCGACGTCTTCCTCTACGACGCCGCCGTCGGCTTCCGCCCGGTGCTCACCGAGTACACCCAGCCGGACGTCGTCCTCATGTTCGAGATCAACGGCGAGGTCTTCGGGAAGGCCCGGCGCAACGGCGATCCCGTCGCCGGCACTGGGGGCGACCGCATGTTCGGCGCCTTCGGCGTCTGGTTCACCTACCGGAACTGGGCCTTCAAGCCCGGCGTCCAGTTCCCTCTCGTCCAGAACATGGGACCCCTGCGGCCGCGACGCGACTTCCGGGCGGTCTTCGCCGTCGAGTTCCATCTTTAGGAATCTTTCGACGCTCAGGAGGAATGTCATGAAGAAACGGTTGACCACACTGGCTTCGATCGCCGCTCTGGCGGCGGCGTCGCTTCTCGTCCCGGCGCCCTCGCCCGCGCAGATCCTGGAGGCGGAACTCACCGTCAAAGGATTGGCCTGCCCATTCTGCGCCTACGGCCTCGAGCGCAAGCTCGAGAAGCTGCCCGCCGCCGCCTCGGTGGCCATCACCTTCAAACAGAACCTCGCCCGGGTCCAGTTCGACGGCCGCCAGTCGCCCGACATCGGCGACTTTTTCCGGCTCGTCCACGACGCCGGCTTCAAGCTCGAAGAGCTGCGGCTGCTCGTCCGCGGCCGGCGGGCCGAGACCGGCGGCGAACCCTGCCTCGAACTGCCCGGCGGCACGACGCTGCCCTTCGCAGCCGGCGGCCCCGGCGCCGCCCTGGCCCGCGAAGTCCCGGCGGGAACGCTGGTCGAAGCCCGAGCCACGGTCAAGGCCGCCGAAGAAGGCGGGCGCACTGGGCCCTACCGCCTCTTGGTGAAAAGTTACAAGGCCCTGGAACGATGAAACCCGGACGGCCCGTAACCGCGTGGCGCCACCTTGGCCTGCCCGTCCCCTTCGCCCGCCCGGCCGGCAGCCCCACGGAAGTCCCACCCGCGCAGCAGGAAAAAGAATGACATCCCGTACCGCCAGTCCACGGCCCCCCTCTCCGGCGTTGCCCGGAAACCGCCGGCGCCGGCTCCCGGCCGCGGCACTCAGCCTCCTGTTGCTGCTGCTGCCCGCCGCTCCGCTCGAAGCTCAAGGCCCCCCGATCAATACGGACACCGCTTTTGTCAACGGGCTCGAGGGGGCCGCGTTCCGTACCTTTCTCTTCTCCGTCCGCCGCTCCGGCCTCAGCCGCGACGGCCGGGATGTGGACGACCCATTGGACCGGGAGGTCTCCGTCTACGGGGTTCCGATCATCTTCCCCTACGAGCTCGTCAAGAACAAACTGGTCCTCGCCGTGGGGCTCCCCATCCTGAGGAAGGAAATGACCCTTACCCGAGACGAAAAGCGGCGAACCCTTTCCACCTCCGGGATCGGCGACGCCTTCATCAAGTCCAAGCTCCTGCTGGTACAGCACGACAAGCCGGGAAGGACCACGCGCTTCGCCATGACCGGGGCAATCAAGCTGCCTACGGGCAAGGACGATGAGCGGGATTCAGAGGGCAACCTGCTCCCGCCCCCTCTACAGCTCGGCGCCGGCTCGGTGGACTATACCGTGGGCGGCGTCTTCACCCACGTCCGCAAGCGGATCGGCTTCAACGCCGACGCCGGCTATCATTTCAGGACCCAGGCCCGGGGCTTCGCTTTCGGCGACTCCGTCACTTATAACGTCTCCCTCGGCTATCGGCTCGCGCCGAAGGTCTATAAGGTCTACCCCGCCAGGAATCACATCAACGCTTATATAGAACTCAACGGACAGTCGTCGCAGCGGGACCGGGCGCGCGGCCGTCCCCTCGGCGACTCAGGCGGGACGCTGCTCTACCTTTCTCCCGGCATCCAGTTCATACCCGCGAACTTCATCATCGAGGCATCCTTGCGGCTGCCGGTTCTGCAAAGTCTCAACGGTACGCAGCTTCGGTTCCAACCCAGCTTCACCGTCGGGATGCGCTGGCTATTGTTCTGAGAAAACGGAGGGTATTCGAGAGAGGGAACCATGAAGAAAACTCTGTTGACGACAACATTGCTGATCCTGCCGGCCTTGGTGGCGCCGGCCCAGGTCCGCCTGGTTACCGTCAAGGTGGACGGCCTGGCCTGCGCCTTCTGCGCCTACGGCCTGCAAAAAGGACTCAAGCGGGTGGAGGGCGTCAAGGACGTCAAGGTCTACGTGGACGCCGGCAAAGCCGAACTCCGCTTCAAAGAGGGTGCGCCCGCCGGGCTCGCCGAGATTGGACCGGCGGTGAAAAAGGCGGGTTACACCCCTGCCGAAATCACCGTCGAAGTCACCGGCAGGCTCATCGACTGGAACGGCAAGCCGGCCCTGGCGATCGACGGGGCGGCCGAGAAGCTCTTGCTCGACGGCGGGGACGCGCTTCGGAGAATGAGCGCCGGCCGGAACCCGCCCTCCGCCGCCTCGTTGGTGACGGTCGTGGGGACGCTCGAGCAGATCAACCCGCCCCAACACCACGGACACCCCCTGACGCTGCACATCAAGGAGATCCGCGTTGCCGAAGGCTGAGCCGTCCGCCCCGGAGCCATCCAGCCGCCACGCCGGCAGCGCCGGTCCAGACCGCCAGGGGCCTGCCGCCGGCCCGCTCCGGCGTGGTGCGCTGGCCGGCACGGTCTTCGTCGTCGCCTTCCTGCTCAACTGGTGCTGGGAGGCCGCCCAGGTTCCGGCTTACGCTGGCTCCGAAGACATGCCCTGGGCCCCCCGGCTGCTCCACTGCCTGCCCGCGACCATACTGGACGCGCTGTTTGTCGCCGGCCTCTATTGCGCAGGCGCCGTCCTGCTTCAGGACAGGAACTGGATCCGCCACCTGGGCGGCCGCGGGTATCTGGCCGTCGCCCTCGCCGGGGCGGGCGCCGCCGTCCTGGTCGAGCGCCTCGCCATCGGCTTCGGCTGGTGGGACTACAACGCCGCCATGCCCCGCGTCCCGGTACTCGGCGTCGGCCTGTCGCCGGTGGCGCAACTGGCCGTGACGCCGGTCATCAGCTTTCTGCTCGCCGGCCGTCTCGCGAGGAGCAGCCGGGACCAGGAGCGCGGAACATGACCCCGGAAACAGATCGTCAAAAAGCGCTTGTGACCCATTGTGACCCGGAGAGACCACCGCTGGGCGGCGCCGCCCGCGCCCTCGCGGCGGCCGGGGCGTCCCTGGCGCTGCTCGCTGGCGTCCTCCTGCTCGCCGGCTGCGGGCCCTCCCCCGAGCCAGCCTCGGAAACCGCGCCCCAGTACCGGCTCGTGGGCATGTGGGGCCGCCGGGGCGCGGCTGCCGGCGAGCTGAACGGCCCGATGGGCGTGGCCGTGGCGCCCTCGGGCGAGGTCTACGTCGCCGACGCCGAAAACCAGCGCATCCAGAAGTTCTCCCCCGCCGGGGACTTCCTCGCTGAATGGAAACCCGCTCCAACCGGCGCTCCCCCGCTCGAGAAGCCGGTGGACGTCGCCGTGAGCCCCGCCGGAGACGTCTACGTCGCCGACTACGACACCGACCGCATCTACCGCCTCACCTCCGGCGGACGCTTCCTCGGCGCCTGGGGCGGCAACGGCGAGGGCCCGGGCCGGTTCCGCTCGCCCAGCGGCGTCGATATAGACGACGCCGGCCGCGTCTATGTGGCCGACTTCTACAACCACCGCATCCAGGTCTTCGACGCCGAGGGGCGCTTCCTCCGCCGGTTCGGCGGCGAGGGACACGGCCCCGGCCGGCTCTACTATCCCACCGGCGTGGCCGTCTCCGGCGGCGCCTGCTACGTCGCCGACGCCTACAACCACCGCATCCAGAAGTTCACCCTCGAGGGCGGTTTCGTCTCCGTCCTGGGCGGCGAGGGCAGCCAACCGGGACAATTCGAAGTCCCCTCCGGCGTCGCCGTCGATCCCGAAGGCAACCTCCACGTCGCCGACAGCGGCAACCACCGGGTGCAGATGTTCTCCCCTGACGGGCGCTTCCTCGCCGCCTGGGAACTTGTGAACAACGCCAGCCCGAAGCTCCACTCGCCCGTCCGCGTGGCCGTCCGCGGCCGCGACGTCTATCTCTCGGACTGGGCCAACCACCGGATCATCCGCCTGCACGCCGCCCGGGCGGAGAATTGAGCGATCCGCCCTCCGGCGGCCCCTGTGCCCGGACCGGCTATGCTTCTCCGGCAGCGGCCTGAATGGGACCCATGTTGGCCGCTTCAGCCTCCCGCAAGAACTCGTCGGCTTCCTTCACGGCCAACTCCGCCTCAGGGATCGAGACGTGGGGCTTCAGTTTGTGGATTCTTGCCGCGCGCTCTTCCCTGGGCGCCTCCATGTCCAAGGTCACGTAGATGGCCGTGGCGAATCGCTCCAGCGTCTTGACGTCTTTGCCGCCGAGACGCTTTGCTACGAATTCGATCTGCTTCTCGTACCGCTTCGCCGCAGCCGAGAACTGCCGTTTCAGCGCGTCGGCCAGTTCCCCTTCTTTCAGGCTGGGTCCGTAGGGAAGCGCACGCACCTCCCAAGCCAGAAAACCCTCAGCCCGCATAGCGTTCAGCTCACGCCTCAGATCGAAGGAGAACGGGCCGTGCTTGTACAAGATGAACTCGTAGCCCAATGGCACGCCGAGCACCCGCGTCAGCACGTAGGCTGCTTTCTGTACGTGGGTCTCGCCGGTCCAGCTCCCCTCCCTTCTCAACTGCTGGGTCAACGACAGCAGCACACTGGCAGCTTCTAGTCTGTTCATTGTTCAGGACCGCTCCCAGATGACAGGATCTGTTCCTTGTTATCGTCGAGCCACGTCTTCGCCTTTTCTTTCGCTTCGGGCGCAACGAACACATACTCTACCGCGAAGCGAGGCGGCTGCGCCTCCCCCCTCACCGCGTCACGAAGACCGGGTACTCCGGGATCTCGCCCTCGATCACCCGCGCCAGCAGCCGCGCCTGGATCTCCAGCAGCCGCCGGTAGCTCACCCGGTAGTCGAACAGCGGATGCGTCACCAGCGAATCCATCCGCAGCTCGTAGGCGCGGAAGAACGACTTCCGCCCCGACGCCGTCAGCGCCACCGCCTTGCCCGCCCGCACGAAATCCTTCGCCGTCACCATCCGCGTGTTGATGGCGCTCAGCACCGCCGATTCGGCGATCAGCGGCCGGAACGGCTCCATCAGGTCCAGCGCCAGCGCCGGCCGGCCGAAGCGGGGCTGGTGGTAGAAGCCCAGGAACGGATCGAAGCCCACGGCGTAGCAGGTGACGGTCAGGTCCTTCGCCAGCAGACTGTAGGCGAGCGAGAGCAGGGCGTTCACCGGGTCGCGCGGCGGGCGCCGGTTCCGCTGGTTGAAGTCCAACCGGAACTCCCCTGCCCCGTCGTCCTCGTCCACCTTGATCATCCCCGAGAAGCGGCTGAAGTACAGGCGCGCCGCGTTGCCCTCGATGCCCAGCAGCTCCTCGATCGACCGCGCGGCCTCGGCCCGCGCGATCATCTGCTTCATCTCCCCCAGCACCCGGCCCTCCGGCTCGATGTGGTTGCGCTGCAGCATCACCCGCTGGTTGCGGATCTTGCCCGCCACCAGCGCCCGCGCCAGCCTCAGGGCGAACCATTCCTGATCGGCCAGCCGGAACTGCGCCCGCCGCAGGAAGACGTTCTTCGTGTTCATCCCGGTGGTGACGCCGTAGAACCAGCCGCCCTGCGAAAGGTAGCAGATCGGCACCCCGGCCTCGCACAGGGCCTGCACCGCTTGCGTCGAGAGCTGCACGTTGCCCATCAGGTTCAACTGGCAGATCTCGCCGATGCGGACGTCCTGGACCACCTTGTCGCGGTCCTTCACCCGCAGCACCTTGCCCGTCTTGCCCACGCGCAGCCCCTGGGTGTTCAAGTAGAGCGGCTTCAGCTCGTCCCTCGGCGTGACGAGCTGGCGGACCCTCTCCGGTTTCTTCCGCGGCGCGCCGGCTGCGGCGGGCTCGAACAGCGGCAACTGCGAAGCGGGCGGCGCTGCTTCGGCCGTGAGGAACCCGGTCTCGTCCGGCAGGCAGATCCCGGCCAGCGAGCAGCGGGGGCACTTCGGCGAGTCCTCGAGCGGCGGCGGCAAGCGGCCTTCGGCGGCCACCCGCCGGGCTTCGGCCACCTTCTCAGCGGCCTCGGCGATCACGGCCTCGTCGAAGCGGATCCGCACCCGCTGGCGCGTCCGGGCGTAGAAGATGATCCCCTCTTCGACCTGGTAGCCGTTGTCCCGCAGCACCATGGCCTGGACGGCGAGCTGGACGCGGTCCGCCGGCCACGGCTCCAGCCCGTCGTCGCCCTTGGCGGGCGCCCCGTGCTTGTAATCGACCGGGGTCACCGTGCCGCCCTCGGCCTCGACGAGGTCAATCCGCGCGATGACCCCGTAGCGGTCGCTCGAAAGCATCACCGACCGCGTCTTGAGCTCTTCCTCGCCCAGCTTCCCGGCCTCCGGCAGGGCCCCTTCGCCGGCGTCCACCCGGCGGTGCTCCACCTTCCCGGCGACCGTGTCGGCGCTCTCTTTGAAGACACCCTCCACCCACTCGAAGAAGAAGAGGCGCGGGCAATAGACGAACTCGTTGACCATCCGCGCCGGCAGGTACTCGGGAACGCTTTCTTTTTCTCTGGCGGGCGTGGCGGCGGGACGCGGCTCCGGCGTGGCGCTCATGGCGGCTCACCCTCCCATCTATCGGCGGTTCTGAGCCGATGCCATTAGAGCCGGCGTCCGCCACGGCGGGACCGGACGGGGCCGTGCAGCTCAGACGACGATGCACGGCGCATCGACGTTAGTATACGGCTTTCCCAGAGCGGTGATCACCCGGTCGCCGCGGCCTTCGGCCGGGCCGAGGCAGACGAAGAGCACCTGGTCCTCCTCGTGGTGGATCACCTCGGAGAGCTCGGCGCGGCACTTCACCAGGTCCATTTCGGTGAACTGGCACTCGAAGACCGAGTACTGCAAGTGGTCCCCCCATCCCCGCATGATCTGGAAGACCTTCCGCAGCCGCTTGTCATCCGAGATGTCGTAGCAGACGAGATAGGTCTGGCGCATCAAAGCCTCCGGTGTGCCCTAGCTCTGCTTCACCGCCGGCAGGAACAGCCCCAGCCCAAAATGCGCCGAGTGCCCCAGGCAGATCGGGCCGCGCACCGGCTCGGGGAATTCGATCAGGAACGAACCGCTCGGCCGCCGGCCGCCGTCGTCGTCCCGTTTGCGCGAACGGAACCGTTTGAACTGCAGGGGCCGGAGCCCGGGGCCGGTCGCCTGCGGCTCCCAACGCCGGGGATCGATCCGGAAAGCGCCCGGGGGATCCTCGATCCGGCTGATCCGGAAGTCCGGCTGTTTCCACGGCAAGCCGCGCCGCTCGCAGAACCGTTCGAGCTCTTCGCGCAGCACCTGCTCGACAAAGGCTTGGCGGTCCTGCAGCAGTTCCACCGGATCCCGCTTTCGCCCGTTCTTCTTCGGATGCCTCGTCGCCAAGAACGGCGTTGCCGACACCCAGCGTTTTGACTTTTCGAGAACTGGAACACGCAGTTCCTCGATTCGCCCCAGACCCACGAGCAGAAACAGCAGCTCTGGGTTCTCCTCGCCGCGGCGGAGCTTGTGCAAGCGATCCAGCGCACGGACCTCTTCCCGAGTGAATCCATTCTCGGCGACTACCGTCACGTGATCGATACGCCCGTCGCCGTCCTCATCGGTCGCCAGGTAGTACGCGTGCCCGTGGCCGGTAAGCGGGTTGCCCTTGGCGTCCTTGCCCGAAAACGTCTCCGAGCGGCCGTTTACTCCATTCCACCTAGTTTCTCTTCCATACCTTCGCAACAGCTCCGATCGAACTTCCTCGGCGATTGTCAGCGTCTCGGTCACCAGCGGCAGCACCTGGGAGTCCAGAACGTATCGGGCGACCTGAATGTGGCGCTGCGGAGCCGGCTTACGTCTTGGCTTGGACGGCTCGGGATGAAAACAGTCGGCTGGCCGAACATACATAACCCAGCGTGATCCCGGCGGGTCCGACCACTTCTCGGCGTGAAGCTGCGCCGTCTCGATGCACAGGTTCCAGGCGGGATCGTAAACCGGCCGCGACGATCTTCGCTTCTTACCTCCGAGAGGCTTCACGTGCTCATCACTGAACGCCGTTTCCGGATCGGCGCACAATACTTGGACGAGCTCCCCTTTCGCCCCGGCCGCCGAGCCGTTCACTGGAAAACAGTTCACGTCCACGGCAGCCGCGTCTTCGGGGCTGAGCAGCCGCCCGATGCACCAAGACTCAGCCCGCCCCACGTAGGCAAGCTTGTCCAGCAAGTTTTCCAGCAGTCGCCTCTGCTCCGGCGACAGTTCCACACCGGGCCATACGGCGATCACTTCGCCGTCACGCCCGACGCAAACGAACGTATCGAACACCAGCGTCTGGTCTTCCGGTCCCTTCTTGAACCACCGCATGTAATGGCGCGTGTGTCCCACCGTCGCCCGGGGCAAGAAAAATCGCGGGGGAGCCGAGAGCCGTTGCAGCAACTCGCGCACCTGGGACTCGCCGATCTCCGGAGCCTTGATCTTCCAGACGGCGACCAGGGATCGCAACAGTCGCCACGGCGACGGCGGCCACTCAGGAGCGCCCTCGTTGACGTGGCGCCCCCACGGCGTCGAATGGAAACGCCCCGCCGGAAACTTCAGCGCGATCGCCGTCATCACCGCCTCACTTCTTCTGCCACGCGATTTCCGTCACCGGAGGATCCGCGAACGTCTTTTCATCCAGTGCTTTGCCCTTATCGGATTCGCGAATCGCCTGAATCAACTCGCGGCACTCCGCCAGTAGAACCTCTTCTGAAGGTACGGCAAGGCCGTCATCCGGCCGCGTCACCTTCAGGTCCCCCACCGGCTCCAGGTCACAAGCGGTGCGCAACCGAAGACCCGTGGAAAGGAATCGGCGGATCTTGAACAACGCCAGAGCGATGAAGAGCTTCTCGACCTCCTCCGGCAGTCCGTAACTTCTCAGTAAGGCGAGATCGAGATTGAAATACGCCGTGATATGTTCGGCGGTGAATTCCGTGCGGTGATAGGGAACGTTTCCGAACCCCTTTGTCGTGTCCCCCTGGGGATTCACGTGGTCGTTCTTCACGCCCCCGCTTTCTGCCGGCCGGACACCGGAAGCTTCGATAAAGCCGCTGAGTACGCGGGGAAGCCGGAGCCTGCCTCCCGCCAAATCCTTCTTGGCGAGGAATACCCCGTGCAAAAGAGCGTTCGTGTCATATTTCACCAACACCGACGCCAGCTTCCGGAGGTTCACGGCTCCGATCTCAAACTCCGCCAGCTCCGCCTTCAGCATGTCGAAGACCTTTGTGTCCTTGCCTTCCAAAATGTAAGGCGAATTCAGGCGGTGAGCCTCCAGGATCGAGCTGGTCAACATCTCCGAACCGTCTTTGAGAACACGGATGTAGGGCAGGCCGCGAAGCTCTTCGATCAGCTCCTGCCGGCTCGTGTCCCAGCACGCCAACTCCATCCGATTCGCCACCGATTGCGGCGATTCGACCAACAGCATCTCAGTCCCGTCCGGAGCCGTATACCGGGCCGGGCCTAGGTCGGGAAAGCCCGTCGGCTGGAAACGGTTCCCTTGGAGCGGCTGAAGCTCCACCTCCATCAAGAGACGGGGTGCGTGGCTAAGCTTTTCGTAGACTCGACTCACTTCGGGTGCACTCATGATACCGTTACTCCTTCTTGTTCCAGATAACTTTCAGCCTCGATTTCCCGCGGCGGGCGGAGTACAAGACTGGCTAGGGAGTGAATCTCGTTGGGCTTTACCGGGAGCAACAGGGCGGCTGCCAGCCGGAGGCCATTCGTCTCCGGCTTCTCCACGAATCCTGTTTCCTCCCATTCCGATACTCGCGCCGTTCCGCTTGAATGCGGAGCCGGCAGCGGCGAAATACCGCTCGCCCACAAGCGCCGGTAAGCAAGACGGCAAGCTTCCTGTACCCGGTTGGCGCGAAGCAGGGCGGTCACTCCCGGCTCAGGGCGAACGCGGACGCCGGCATCGGAATGCTTGGCGAGCTTCCAATAGGGATCGCCGGACGCCGGAGGCTCCAGCGGCCGGGGCAGGAAAAGCAGTTTCAACAGTGCGTAGGCGCGGGGTAGCGGGGCCTCGCATTCGTCGTCCACCTGGACCTCGGGAAGCCCGGTCACCATTTCCCAGCGATGGTCCACAAGTATCAAGCCCCACAGCAGCTCTTCGATGCGGCGGTCATTCAGGCGCCCCGCTAGCCAGGCCGCGATTGCGCCTAACGGGACGCCATAACGAGATTGCAAAGGAGGGTCCTGGCAATTCGCCCCGGCGCCGTCCAAGAGCCGGCGGTCCAGCACAGCGGCGAGGTTTGTTGGCAGATCAGCGGAACGCCACACCACCCTCGGGGTAACCTCAGTCCAGCGCCAGCGGCGGCGGTCCCACTCAACCGGCTCCAGATTCGTCCGGATCGGCCCGAGTTTCGTCCCCCAGGCCCCGTCCTCGTCTGCGCCAGTGCGGCTTTCTACGTGAGAAATCCCGGCTAAGGCCAGCGCAATCTGATACTCGGGAGAGCCATCGTGAGTCGCCCGCAGCCACCCGCCCGACAATCGCTGGAGTGGCGGACAACCGCCCCGCCCCGCCGTCAAGGCGAGTGTCCGCTCCGCCTGGCCTAAAGCAACAAGTACTTGTTCTAAATCCTCGCGACGCCCGTATCGGCAGTACTCGAACATCGCAGTCTCCAGACGCCGAAGCGCCGTTCGGTACCGGGCAGGGACTTGGTTGCCGCTGGCGACCCGCCGGAAAGAGTCCAACCATGCGTCCAGCTCTTGCAGAAGGCTTACCGCCGTGCGGGGAGTCTCGGGAACGAAGAATCGTTCGAGGGGAGCAGCTAAGTATGATTTTCCACTCCGCCGCAAAAAACCATAGCGAACAAACGATCGGATTCCACGGTCTACTCCGAGACCGGCCACGGCCCGAGCGAACTCCACCGCGTCACGGGCCGGACGGCCAGCAACTTCTGCCCGTCCCTCGGAGAACAGTTGCTGCACCTCAATCAAGGAGGCAGGCCACCCCCACAATGGCAGCCAAAGCTCTCCTCGGGCCGCGCCGATCTCATCATCGCTGAGTGAGGTCTCACCCACCGACCGGCTCCGAACGGTGAACGGGAAAGCAGCCCGGTCCAGTGCCGCTAGCGATAAACGGCGCACCACCGCGCCGGCAAGCAACAACGTGCCTTCCATCATCAACACAA
Source organism: Solibacteraceae bacterium (assembly GCA_026984795.1). Classification (GTDB taxonomy): domain Bacteria; phylum Acidobacteriota; class Terriglobia; order Bryobacterales; family Bryobacteraceae; genus JALSRK01. The sequence continues at coordinate 117,534 of JALSRK010000057.1, forward strand.
AGTCCCACGGGTTGTCAGTTGAGTCACCGAGCATCCCTTGGGTCGCGTTAGGTCCCCCAGCTCGGCCCGGAGCAAACTGCCCTACTGACGCATCCCCCATGCCGGCCAACGGTGTCCCAAATAGGCTTTGGTCCAGGAATGCGGCGCTGCTTTCCGGAATGTTTGGACCCAGCACCCCCAGATCGATCAACCGCTGCATGAAATTCTGGGTAAAGTCCAAGCGGCCATCGTTACCTCCCGTGCCCAGGACGGGGGCAAAGGTTTGCCCCTCGGCCTGAAGAACCATTGCGGCGTCCATCCACAGAGTGAACTCATCGGGCATCTCCCGCCGGAACCGGCGCAGCAGCCGCGCCTTCACCCCCTTGTCAGCCGGTTTTTCTGTGATCTGTTCGTCCGCCAGGACTCGGCGTACCTCTGATATGGCCGTGCGATACGCTGTTGCCCGGGGTGTCTCGCTAGAAGCGATGGTCTCGACGTACCTTGAGTTGTCGCCGGGATAGAAACCAGATCCGCCAGACCATGGATCAAGGATCGGCGTCGGCCGATACTCCTTCAAAAAGAAGTCCATCAGGGCGTCCCGGTCGAGCTTGGACTGCAGCCGGAACCGGTCGTTCTTCCAATACCCCGTGGCGTCCGGGTCCTTCTGTTCGCTTACCAGGCGCAGGATGCCCAGCGCCTTCAGGTAGTTCATCAACGGCTCGGGTGTACAGCCGCTGAGTTCGATGTCGTGGATCCCGCTCATGACTGCTGCTCCTTCGGGCGGCTGGCGCGCATGTCGGCGGCCCGCAGCAGGGCTTCGAGAAACGCCAGGCGGAACGGCCCCAGCCGGTCCCGCAACCGTAGCATGCGCTCGGCCCAACTCGGTTTCCCGTCTGAAGAGCGGCCAAGCTGCATCGGCTCCAGGCTGAGCTTCACCGCCGGCGCAACCACTCCCGCGCCAAGGTCGGTTTCCGGCAGCTCGTCGCCGTCCCAGACGCCCCGGGCAAACAGGCGGCCGGACTCGCCCTCCGGGGTCTTCTCGCCCGGCAAGGACCGGATCGAAAGCCGGACCTTCCCATGGTGAGCGCCGGCAAGATAGACCGCCAGGTCCGGCCCGCCGTGCTGGAGCAACGCCAGCGCGGAAGCCAGCTCATGCCGGAAGTGCGGTCTCTCGTACCCGCGGTTCCAGTGACTGTCCGGGGCCTTCGCCACGTCGGTTCGCTCGGCCCATTGAGGCGGGCGGTCCTTGATCGCCGCCTGGAACACCGGGTGCGCTTTGCCCCGGTCATGCCATCGGGCAGCCAGCCGCAAAGTCTCACGCAGGTCCGGATCGAGTGCGAGCCGCTCGAGAATCTCCTCGAGCGTCTCGACGAGTTCATCGGCGTGCTCGGCGATCGCCATCCAGACGCCCGGGCTTCGGGCGTAGGGATCCCCGTCATAGCTATCTCCAGAACCGGCCGCCGGGCCAATCACCGGAACCGAAACCTTGCTGCCGGAATCCCACCCGGTCTCGGGGCTGTAGCCGCCCAGTCGGGAGTCGATCAAGAAGGTTTGCCCAGGGTAGATCGAATCGCGGTTTGTTGGACTCCATCTGTGTTCCAGGGGATCCCACCGCCAGACGCGGCGGCCGTCTTTCATCGCCCGCTTGTCCACAAAGTTGCGGAAGTCCCCGACCGGTACCGCACAGAGTTCCTCCCGCCGCGGGGGCTTACCTTCTTTCTCTGGCTCCGGAGCAACGCCTGGAACCTCGCGCCAGAACACCTGCACATCGAGGTCGTCACCGGAGCGGATGAAGCGCGATACGTCGATATCGTTGCCCGCCAAGTCCGGGGTCGTATCGAACAGGTCGATGAAGTCCCGCCGTCGGATCACGTGATCCAGCTCGAGCCGCATACGAACTTCCGCCTTGCTCAACTCCGCAGGGCTGGCCGAGGCGAGCTTCAGCAGTTGTTCCCGAGCCTGCGCTAGGTCGCTCCACTCGTACGGCAGCGCCCACTTTTGCTGCTGCTTCTCATAAGCGGCGGTAACATCAGCGGCCTTCTTGCCTTTGTACTTGTCTTGCCGGGCGGCCCTGAACTCCTCGACCGATTCGATATCGAACCACACGACCTTCGGCCCATCAGCCGCGCTGTATTCTCCCCGCCGGTTGCACCGGCCGAAACGCTGCACCAGCGAGGCCCACGGCGCTAAATCCGTAAAGAGCACCCGGGCGGAGACGTCCACCCCCGCCTCGACCACTTGCGTGGCGACGGCGATCGTGCCCTCGGCAGGCGGCTTGGCCAGCAGTTTTCGAATGATCGCCTCCCGGTCCGGCGGCCGGAAGCGCGAGTGGATCAGCAAAACGTTCGCCGCCTTCTTGCTGAGGGCTTTGTGCACCCTCACCGCCCGGTCCACGGTGTTGAAGACGGCCAGCGTCAACGTTCCCGGCTTGTGCGCAGCCAGAATCTCCTCAGCGCACGCTGCGTGATCGTCGAGACGGGCCTTCGCCCGCTCAATCGGCTTCGTGGCGGTGTAACGCGCCTTCACGGTGGGAAGGGCGAGGTCGGATTCCCCAAGCGCAACCGGATCCGCCAGCCAGTCCGGCTCGAAGTCGACCGTGTTCAGCCACTCCGGGTCCAGGGTGGCCGACATCCAGATCGTCTCCGTGGAGGGATTCCCATCGAGTTTCCTGCGGAACGCCTCGAGTTGGGCTGAAGTGGCCACGGCGACGTCCATCAATTGCACTTCGTCGAAAACCCACAGACAGTCCGTGTGCAGCAGCCCATATTCGAGGGGCCACCGGTAGCGGCTCGCTCCGTAACCCCGGTTCAGCGCCCGGCTCAGGAGCATGTCTTGGGTCCCGACGAGAATGGCGTCGCGCTCGGGCCACAACGCCCAGTCCGTGCGCTCCTCACCGCCCATCAGCAAGTGGACGGCGATCGGGGAGTCCGAATGACCCTGGCTCCGCGCCCAGCCCTCGGGGAGCGTAGTCCGTCCAGGCTCCGGCTTGTACTCTTCGAGACCCTCCAGCGCATCGGGGTCCCGCCACGCGGCGTCCCCCGCGAGCACCCCCAGCCTCGCCAGCCACCGCACCGCGTTCTCATAGGTCTGCTCGACAAGAACCCGCATGGGGAGGCAGTAGGCCAGGCGGCGGGGCGTCTGACTGCGGACCTCCTCGTCGGGGTGGAAACGCCGCCGCCAGAGCCAGGCCAGCACCACCGCCGCCGTCTTGCCCAGGCCGGTGGGGACGTCGAGCAGGTCCGGGAAGCAATGGGGTCCGGTCTTCCCCGCCCCGCCTCCGCCCTCGGCGAGGCGCTCCTGGTAACGATAAGGCCCGGTCCGGATGCCCGTGGCTTGGGTGAAGAAGTCTCGAAAGGCGAGTGGAACCTGGCCGGATCGAGTCAACGCGCGTCTCTCCCCCTTTCGCTGACTTCAGCGTTCTGGTTCTCTCCGGTCCCCGCGGCGGCCCCGTCGAAATCGGCGGCTGGACAGCCCACGGGACGCAGCAGAATGAATCCTAGCACAAGAAGGTCCGAAAAGAAATATCTTCGGCGATTTTTGAAGCGTCTGGATGCGAATCATTGCGCATGCGCACCGATTTCGCTTTTGGACGCCATCCCGGCCGCTCCGTAACGGCGGTGAAATCCCAGAGGTTGATACCGCCGGGCTAAAGTTTTGCGCGGACCGTCTCCGGTCCGCCCGGAGGAGTGCTTCGCCCTGTCGGCCCCCCAGGACCTCAGGACCCCAGGCCCCCAGAGCGGTTCCCGAACACCAGGGCTTCGGCCGTCCGGTTCCGCCCCGGGCCAGCCCCCGCCCGAGGAGCATCCCCGAACCGCGGATCACCAGTGCGTTGGCCGGCGGAAGTCTCGCTCCCCCAGGGGATTGGCAATCCTGCCGGGCGGTCTCCGCCCCGCACCCGTGCTAGAACTTCGGTCAGGCGGGCCGGGGTCCGCTGCGGCCTCCCTGCGCGCCGCGCCCGGGCCGGGACTGCGAATCCCGGCCCCGGCCTCGCCCCCCGCCCGCCTCGTCGCCATGCTCGAAGACTGGAGACCAGCCCGGCACCGCCCGATCGCCATCGTCGCAATGGCTTTCCCGGCCCGCGACCGCCCCGCCCGGCCCGCGGCGCCCGCGGCAGCCCCTTCTTCGCCTTCTCTTCCCCGTTACAACCCGTTCCCGGGCCGTGACGCCGGCCGCGCCCGACGCGTCACACCGGCCGCCAACCAATTGAAACCAAGGAACTTCTCCGTTTTCATCTTTTGCCAAACTCTTTGGCGCCACCCATCACCCGTCTCGCCCTGCCCGCCGCCCGGCCGCCCTCCCGCGGCTGCCCCCCCGGGTCCTTCCGGCGCCCCCGCGTCCCGGTGCCGGCCGCTGCGCCGGGCTATCATGGAAACAAGAGCGCCCCGTCCGAAGCGGCGCGCGGGAACGGTTTCATCTATGCCATTCGCCTCCATACCGGAAGCCCTCGAGGAGATCCGCGCCGGCAAGATGGTGGTCGTCGTCGATGACGAGGACCGCGAAAACGAAGGCGACCTCACCGTCGCCGCCGAAAAGGTCACCCCCGAGATCATCAATTTCATGGCCAAGCACGGCCGGGGCCTCATCTGCCTGGCCCTCACCGAGGAGCGCTGCGACGAGCTGCAATTGCCGCTGATGTCGCCGGTGAACACCTCGCGCTTCGGGACGGCTTTCTGCGAGGCGATCGACGCCCGCGAGGGGGTCACCACCGGCATCTCGGCGGCCGACCGCGCCCGCACCATCCAGGTGGCGATGGATCCGGACACCAAGCCCCACGACCTGGCCCGGCCCGGCCACGTCTTCCCGCTGCGGGCGCGCAAGGGCGGGGTCCTGGTGCGCGCCGGGCAGACCGAGGCCGCCGTGGACCTGGCCCGGCTCGCCGGCCTGCGCCCCGGCGGCGTCATCTGCGAGGTGATGAACGACGACGGCACCATGGCCCGGGTGCCGCAACTCGAGAAGTTCTGCGCCGAGCACGGCCTGAAGATGATCTCGGTGGCCGACCTGATCCGCTACCGCCTCCAGACCGAGCGCTTCGTCCGGCGCAAGGCCGAGGGCCGCCTGGTGAACGAGTTCGGCGCGTTCCACACCATCGCCTACTCGACGACGATCAACCCGGAGATCCACCTCGCCCTGGTTCACGGCGACATCGCTTCGCGCGACCCGGTCACCGTCCGGATGCAGACTCACTGCGCCCTGGGGGTCATCTTCGGCTCCGAGGAATGCGACTGCGCCAACCTGGTGCGGACCTCGCTGGCTCGGATCGCGAAGGAAGGCGCCGGGGTACTCGTCTACCTGCACGAGAGCGGTCCCGGGCTCCACACGGCCCCACCGGAGCAAGAGGGCGAACCGCGACGGCTTGTCTCCCACGGGCGCAAGTTCCAGCACTACACCACCCCCGACGGCCAGCGGCTGCTGCAGTACGAGAGCGGCATCGGCGCCCAGATCCTCTCCGATCTCGGGTTGCGGCGGATCCGGCTGCTGACGAACCACCCGAGAAAAATCGTCGGCCTCGAAGGATTCGGCATCGAAATCGTCGAACAAGTGCCCGTAAAATAGAGGCGGGGCTGCCGGCCGGCCGGGGTCCCGCGAGCGCTCCGGGCGGTCCGCCCGCTCCGGACGGGGCCGTTGATTATAAGAGAGCCTGCGGGCGCCGGCTTGGGCGGTCGCCGCGGGGAGCGATCTCATCTAAGGTCGGTCCCCGAGCCGTTTTACGTGGATTTCCCCACAACTTTCAGGCCGGGACGGGTTGGCGTGCCGGCCGCCGCCGGCCGATGGACAAGAAGAAGTAAAGGAGTGCCTGGGGGCCGGGAGCGGTGGAGCCCGGTTCGGGCCGGGTCCTCCTTTCGCACATCAACCGGCCCGCCTTCGGAGAGAACCGGGCGGGCCGGGTGATCACTTCCCGCCGCCGGCGTCTTCCCTCCTACGTGAAACGGCGGCGGACCGGTCAGTTCCCCGCCGGGGCCGGCGGAGCGGCCCGATCGAGGCTCCCCGCTCCGGGCGGCGCCGGCTCACGAGCAGCCGCTGGTCGAGCCGCAGTTCTCGCACTTGTAGCAGGAGCCGTTGCGGGTCATCAGCCCGCCGCATTCGGCGCAGACCGGGGCGTCGGCCACGGCCGCGTCGAAGGGCAGCGCCTGCTGGGGCTCCGGCTCGGTCTTCTGGAGCTTCGGGGCGTCGCCGGCGACGTTCTCCACCACCTCGGCGCCCAGGAACTTCAGCCCCAGCCAGCGGAAGATGTAGTCCATGATCGACTTGGCGTAGGGGATCTGCGGGTTGCCGGTCCAGCCGCTCGGCTCGAAGCGCACGTGGCTGAACTTGTCCACGAAGAACTTCAGCGGCACCCCGTACTGCAGGGCGTAGCTGATGGCGGTGGCGAAGCTGTCCATCAGGCCGGAAATCGTCGAGCCCTCCTTGGCCATGGTGATGAACAGCTCGCCGGGGGTGCCGTCCTCGTAGAGGCCGACGGTGAGGTAGCCCTCGTGGCCGCCGATGGAGAACTTGTGGGTGATCGAGCGGCGCTCGTCCGGCAGCTTCCGCCGCACCGGCCGGTAGACGATCTTCTCCTTGACGCCGGCCTTGGCCGCCTCGGTGGAGGTGCTCAGCGGCTGGGCCTTCTTCGAACCGTCGCGGTAGATGGCCACCGCCTTGAGGCCCAGGCGCCAAGCCTCGATGTAGGCGTTCATGATGTCCTCGACGGTGGAGTCCTCCGGCATGTTGATGGTCTTCGAGATGGCCCCGGAGATGAAGGGCTGCACGGCGGCCATCATGCGGATGTGGCCCATGTGGTGGATGAACCGGGTGCCGTTCTGGGGCCGGAAGCTGGTGTCGAAGACGGCCAGGTGCTCCTCCTTGATATGGGGCGCGCCCTCGACGGTGCCGGTGGCGTCGATGTGGTTGACGATCTCGCCGGCCTGTTCGGTGGTGTAGCCCAGCCGCAGCAAAGCCCGCTCGACGGTGTTGTTGACGATCTTGATGACGCCGCCGCCGACCAGCTTCTTGTACTTGACCAGAGCCAGTTCGGGCTCGATGCCGGTCGTGTCGCAGTCCATCATGAAGCCGATGGTGCCGGTGGGGGCGATGACGGTGGTCTGGGCGTTGCGGAAGCCGTGGCGCTTGCCGGTCTCCAGGGCCTCACGCCAGCAGGCGTGGGCGGCCTCGACCATCTCGGCCGGCGCCAGCTTGCTGTCGATGGAGTTGACGGCCTCGCCGTGCATCCGGATCACTTCGAGGAACGAACTCTCGTTCGGGCCGTACTCGGGGAAGGGTCCGGTGGACTCGGCGATGCGGGCGCTGGTCAGGTAGGCCTGGCCGCACATGATGGCCGTCATGGCCCCGGCCCAGGCGCGGCCGGCGTCGCTGTCATAGGGCAGCCCGAGCGACATCAGCACGGCGCCCAGGTTGGCGAAGCCGAGGCCCAGGGGGCGGAACTTGTGGGAATTCGAAGCGATCGACTCGGTCGGGTAGCTGGCGTTGTCGACGATGATCTCCTGGGCCAGGATCAGCGTGTCCACGGCGTGGCGGAAGGCCTCGACGTCGAAGGCCCCGTCGGGCTTGACGAACTTCATCAGGTTGATCGAGGCCAGGTTGCAGGCCGAGTTGTCCAGGAACATGTACTCCGAGCAGGGGTTCGAGGCGTTGATGCGGCCCGAGGCCTTGCAAGTGTGCCAGCGGTTGATGGTGGTGTCGAACTGCATGCCCGGGTCGCCGCACTGGTGGGTGGCCTCGGCGATCTGCTTCATCAGCTCGCGGGCGCGGTAGCGGGTGACCGGCTGGCCGGTGACCACGGACTTGGTCCACCAGTCGGCGTCCTCGCGGACGGCATGCATGAACTCGTCCGAAGCCCGGACCGAATTGTTGGCGTTCTGGAAGAAGATCGAGCTGTAGGCCTCCCCGTCGATGCCGCCGTCGTAGCCGGCCTCGATCAGGATCTGGGCCTTGCGCTCCTCCTTGGCCTTGCACCAGATGAACTTCTCGATGTCGGGGTGGTCGATGTTCAGGATGACCATCTTGGCCGCCCGGCGCGTCTTGCCGCCGGACTTGATGACGCCGGCGAAGGCGTCCAGCCCCTTCATGAAGCTGAGCGGGCCCGAGGCCCGGCCCCCGCCCGAGAGCGGTGCGTTCTCCTCGCGCAGGGCCGAGAAGTTGGTGCCCGTGCCGGAGCCCCACTTGAAGAGCATGCCCTCGGTCTTGGCCAGGTCGAGGATCGACTCGAGCGAATCCTCCACCGAGTTGATGAAGCAGGCCGAGCACTGGGGCTTGGAGATGCCCTTCTCGAGCGGCCGGACGGCGTCGGCCTCCTCGTCGTAGTACCAGCCGTAGCCGCGGGCCTCCTTGACGCCGACGTTGAACCACACCGGCGAGTTGAACGCCGCCTTCTGGTAGAGCATCAGGTGGGCCAGCTCGTGCCGGAAGTTCTCGGCGTCCTCGTCGGTCTTGAAGTAGCGGCCCTGCTTGCCCCACTCGGCGATGGTGTCCACGACGCGGTGGACGAGCTGGGCGACGCTGCGCTCGCGCTCGGGGCTGCCGAGCTTGCCGTGGAAGTACTTGCTGGCGACGATGTTGGTGGCCGTCTGCGACCAGTCGGCCGGCGCCTCTACGTCGCGCTGTTCAAAGAGGATGTCGCCCTTGTCGTTGGCGATGGAGGCGGTGCGCAGCTCCCAGGTGATCTCGTCGTAGGGCGTCTTGCCCTCGGGCAGTCCCGCGGTGAAATAGCGGGAGAAATGGATGCCCTTGCGCTCCTTGACCGGCAGCGCGCGGCGCAGTTCACCAGATTTTGCGCTCAGATCTACGCTCGAGTTTCCCATGCTCGTTTCCTTCTTCCGTGGATTCTTGGGCCCTCGGAGCGGCCGAGGGCCGGACTCCGGAAATTGGGGCCGTTCGTAACGATACCCCAAGATCTAGTGGTTCGTCAAGAAATTTATCTATATGCTGTAGAGTACTTTAACGGGCGTCCTACAGCGGCTGACGACACCCACCTGGCAGTGGTGGCTAATTCCTCGGGCCATCGCTGGTCTCTCCGGCGGTCGCGATCTCGAGTTCCACCGGCCCGAGGCGGCGCCGGCCGAGGCAGATCTCCAGCCGCGCCGGGCCGGGGCCGACACCCTCCGGGATGCGGAAGTTGATCTCGTAGGAAGGCACCCGGGGATCGATGCAGAAATGGTCGATGTCGCGGACCGGCCGCCCCTCGACGGTGGCGGCGAACTCCTCGGGGCGCTCGAGCTCCTCGATGACGAGCTTCACCGAGCCGGTGACGATGCGGGTCCCCGAGAGCAGGTCGATGCCGTCGCTGGTGCGGGCGAGCCGGGGCACGGACGGTCCGGCTGGGATCACCCGCAGCCGGGCCGGCGGACAGAGCAGGCGGCCGAGCCAGCTCACCTCCACCGGCTGCAGGCCGCTGGCGATTCCCGGCGGCACGAGGGCGTTGACCTGTTGCAAGCCGCCGTCCTCCGGCGGGCCGATGTAGGTGGCGAAGGCCGGCTCGCCGCCGATGCGGATCTCGAGCCCGTTCAGATCGCAATCCGCCGGTAGGTCGTGGAAGCAGAGCGAGACGGCGGCGAAGCGGCCCCGCGCCGGAGCGACGGGTTCGCTCGAATAGGTGTTGGTGATGCGGGTCAGCCGGGCCGGCTCGGCGAGCGGCTCGGAGGCCAGCCGTTCGAACCAGCCGGCGGGCTGCTTGCGCCACGTGGTCCAGAGGTACTGAGTCGAGGCGCCCTCGAGAGCGAGCAGTTGGAAGTCGTTCTCGCGGGCGAAGGCGGCGAGCTCGGCGGCGCTGATGCGGACGCCGTTCCAGGTGTCGTAGCGGGCGGCGGTATCGGGCAGCCCGTTGACCTGGAAGCGGGCGACGCCGCCGGTCTTCAGCACGCGCCGGGTCTCGCGGAAGTAACGGAAGACCACCTCGCGGTAGGGGATGTGCTGGAAGACGGCGTAGGAGTAGACGAAGTCGAACGAATCGTCGGCGAAGGCGGCCAGGTCCGATGAAGGCGTGTGGTGCGCGTGGGCGTGCGGCACCCCGGCCAGGTGCTCGCGCGCCAGGCGGATCATCTCGTCGGAGATGTCCACGCCGTGGATCTCCCCGAAATGGCGGCTGAGGGGCAGCATCAGGCGCCCGGGGCCGCAGCCGATCTCGAGAGCGCGGCGGGCCCGGAGATTGCCCGGCGGCAGGCGGCGGAGCTCCCGCTCGAAGGCGCGGACCATCTCCTCGGCGGTGGAGAAGAACTCGTCGCTCGGCTGGCCGCGGCGGCCGAAGGCGACGTAGTAGTTGGCGTCCTCGCGGGCCCGCGCGTTCCAGTCCTCGCGCATCCGGGCTTCGGGCGTCTCGGTCATGGCTGGGCGGGCGCGTCCCGGCACTCGTTGGGGCCGATGCGGTTGTCGGCCCGGCGGATGCCCGGAGCGAAGCCGAGGCAGCGCTCCGACATCTTGTAGCCGGTGATCACGTTCCCCTCGATTACATTATCCCGCGCCGGGGCCGGGCGTTCGGCCCGCTTTCCCAGGTAGATGCCGGATTGCAGCAGGTCCGGCTCGTCCGGGAAGTGGAGGCAGCCGTAAAGCGCGGCGTTCTCGTTGCAGCCGGCCTTGTTCAGGTTCAGCAGGCGGTTGCCGGTGACCTGGTTGCCGCGGCCGATGACGAAGACGCCGCCGAACTTCGAGCCGTCCACCAGATTGCCGCGGATGACGATGCCCTCGGACTGCATGTCCGGGTTGGTGTTGTTCATGACGATGGCGTAGCCGGCGAAGGGGTAGTCGGCGGCGCGGCCCCGGTTGATGCAGGCGTTCCCGGCGACCTCGCCGTGGTGGAAGCCGTCCAGGTCGATGCACTTGCCGTTGATCTCCTCGAAGCGGTTGCCGGCGTAGACCGAGTGGTCCACGTTGCCCGAGGTATCGATGGCCACCGGGACCGCGCCGCCGGCGACGTCCACGACTTCGAGCGGGAAGCCGATCCGCTCGCCGGTATTCTCCTCGACGCGGATGCGGGTGGCGTGGCCGATCTGGACGGCGTCGCGGCCGATGCGCGAGAAATGGTTGCCGCGGACGAGGCCGTCGCAGTTGCGCGGGGCGGTGTAGCGGGAGTGGGTCCAGACGGCGTTGCCGGAGACATCCTCGAAGGTGGAGTCCTCGACCCGGAAGGCGCAGGTTCCGTCCTCGAAGAGGATGCCGCCGGTGGTGTTGTTCTTGCCGCGCTCGTTGCGGGAACCCGAAGCGCGGACCTCGACGCTGCGGATGGAGACGTTCCTGGACCGGGCCACCAGGACAGCGAAGCCGGCGACGCCGGTGAAGCGGACGTTTTCGATCACCAGGCCCCGGACGTTGTCGGCGGCGATGCCGTTGGCGTCATGGAACTCGATGAAGCGGACGTCGGAGGGGGGCAGGCCGCGGGAGCGGGCCAGGGCCTCCCGGTTGCCATCGATGGTGAGATTGCGGATGGTGACGCGCTCGGCGTTCTCCACATAGAGCAGGGCGCGGCCCTCGAAACCGGGAGCGGCGCGGAGCGTGGCGCCTTCGGGCGAGCCGGAGATGACCAGATCATGAGCGCCGGCCGGTATGCGGATCTCTCTGGCGATCTCGAAGTTTCCGGCCGGAAGGCGGATCTCGCCGGTGGTCCGCTGGAGAAGCTCCGGCAGGGAAACCGGACGGCAGCAGGCGATCCACACCGCCGCGAAAACGGGCCCGAACCGGCGCACCCTCATTCGTAAGATTATGGCGCAGCGGCGGCGAAGGGCGCCGCGCGGCGGCGACACAGAGCGGCCGGCGCGGTCCTTGAAAAGGAGTCCCAAGGACCGCAGTCCGCTGCAAACCCGTTTAGCGGCGGCGGATTGCCCGGGAAAGGAACGCCATTTGCAGGCGGCCTTTCGATGGGTTTTCGCACCGTTACTCTCCCGCCTCGTCTCCGAACCTTCGCCGCTGCGGCATGGGTGTGCTGCGCCCCTGGCGCTCTAGGGCAGCTTTCACCCGGGCCGCTGTCAAGAGCGCACAAAGCCCTGGAGGGGCCGACGCAATGTGCGAAGTGCCATGCTTTCGGCGTGGAGACGCCTCAGTTCAAGTGTGTGGACTGCCATCGCGAGATCCGGGTCCGGCTCGAGGAGTCCCGAGGCTACCACGCCAGGGTGGCGAACCTCGCCAAACAAGGCCGGGACTGCGTCGGCTGCCACCTGGAGCACTATGGACGCGACTTCAAGCTCGTCTACTTCGAGAACGACCGCCGGAACTTCGACCATCGGAAGACGGGCTACCCGCTAAAAGGCAAGCACGCGTCGCTCGCCTGTAAGAAGTGTCACAACGCGGAACATATCCCGCCGGAGGAACTGGCAACCTTTCAAGTGAAAGACCCAGAGCGCACGCTGCTGGGACTGCCCACGGGTTGTACGAGCTGCCACACTGACGAGCATCGGGGTCAACTCGGAGAGGACTGCGGCCGGTGCCACGGGTTTTCCTCCTGGAAAGAGACGCCCGGGTTCCGCCATTCCGAGACGCGCTTCCCGCTGACGGGCCGTCACGCCGATGTGGACTGCGCGAAGTGTCACCCCCGAGGCGGGGGGGCCGCCAACGTAGTCCGCTATACCGGCCTCCGGAGCGATTCCTGCCGCGCGTGTCACCGGGATCCACACGGGGGAGCGTTCACCGCCGCCTGCGAGACCTGTCACGTCACCGAGGGCTGGAAGAACGTTCGCATTTCCGGCGCCTTCGACCACCGGAAGACCGATTTCCCACTCGCCGGCAAACACGCAGCTCTCGCTTGCACCAAGTGCCACGCTCAGGCGGCGTTCAGCCGGCCCGTCGCTCATCAGCGGTGCGACGACTGCCACCAGGACGTGCATGGGGGCCAATTCCGGGACCGGGCGGCGGGCAGCGATTGCGCCGCCTGCCACAACGAGAACGCCTTCGTGCCGGCGCTGTTCGACGTAAAGAGCCACCAGGAAACCGCCTATCCACTGGAGGGAAAACACGTCACGGTGGCGTGCCGCAAGTGTCACAAACCGGCCGGGGCCCGCACGCGTTATCGGATCCCGCACGAGGGTTGCCAGAGCTGCCACCAAGATCCGCACGAGAGCGAGTTCGCGCCCGGATTACGCTTCCAGGCGTGCTCCGAGTGCCACACGGTAGATGGCTTCCGGCCTTCGACGCTGACCCTCGCGCGGCATGACAAGACCCGCTTCCCCTTGCGGGGAGCTCATGTCGCCGTCGCCTGCAGCGAGTGTCACCGCGATTTGCGCGGGGCGGCGTCCAAACGGATTCGCTTCAGCCGGCCCGACGTCTCTTGCCTCGGCTGCCACCAGGACCCTCATGGCGGACAGTTTTCCGCATCCCCCGTTGCCGGCCGCTTTCAATGCACGACCTGCCACAACGAAGAGTCGTGGGCGCGACTGAACGACTTCGACCATGCGGCCACCAGGTTTCGGCTTCACGGCGCCCATGGTGAAGTCGCGTGCCTCCGATGCCACCGGCCCGCGACGGAGAACGGCGGGATTCGGTCCGTGGTGTTCCGCGATGCGCCGACGAAGTGCGCCGGGTGTCACGAGGATCCGCACGCCGGGCAGTTCGATCGCGGCCAGCACGCCCAACCGTGCACGGCGTGCCACACCAACCGCGACTGGAAGCCGACGCGTTTCGACCACAACGATTACTCCACCTTCTCGCTGAAAGGCGCCCACCGCTCCGTGGCGTGCCGTCAGTGTCACTTCAAGCGCGAGAGGCGCGGCGGACTCAGCGTCGTCATCTACCGTGGGACGCCCCGAACCTGCGCCGCCTGCCACGCTCCGGCCCGAGCCCGCCGAGCCCCAAGGCCCAGGCCGAGGTTTGGCGATTCTACTCAACAAGGTGGAAAATTTTACACAGCAGGTTTTTCGGGGGTGGTTGGCCTTCCCCGCAGTGGGGGGTAGATGCGGACACGGTCGCCGGCGCGTCTCGAGGGACCGATTCCAGCCGATTCAGATGATGTTGGCATGAGAAGGGGTCCTGGGCCGGTGGATCCGGAGTCCCAGACTCACGTCTTGGGTCCGGCGCCGTTGGCAGCAGAATTGCTGAACCGGATGCGTTGACGGCAGCGCGTATTGTCTGCTGGGCAGCTGCCGGCGACGGGCCCGCCCGGCTGTTTCGGGCCGAGAATCGGAACATATGCTCAGAGGGGTATTGACAGCCGTGTTCGCGGCCGGGTTATTGAGCGGCCAGGCCGCGCACCCGGCGCACACCCGGAGTCCTCACGGTAAACTCGACATCCCGTGTGAAAGCTGCCATACGGCGAGTGGCTGGCGGCCCATCCGGGCCGCGCCGGAGTTCGACCACAACACCCAGACGCCGTATCCGCTACGGGGCCGGCACCGCCAGGTGCAGTGCCGGGAGTGTCACACGAACCTGGAATTCAACCGGGCCGGTACCCAGTGCGCCGACTGTCACGCCGACCTTCACCGGCGTCAATTCGGGGCGCGCTGCCAGGATTGCCATACGGTCAGAGGCTGGCGCACAGCAGTTCAATCCGTGCAAGACCATCGGAACCGTTTTCCGCTTCTGGGGGCCCACGCCGCCGTAGCCTGCGACGCTTGCCACCACACCGGAGCCACCGGCGTGTTCGCGGGACTCAGCACCGAGTGCGCCAGTTGCCACCTCTCCGATTACCAGTCAGCCAAGTCTCCGGATCACGTTGCGGCTGCATTGCCGCTGGCGTGCCAGCAGTGCCACCGCTTCGACCAGTGGCAGAACGCCCGCTTCGATCACGCGAAGTTCACCGGGTTCGAATTGCGCGGCGTTCACGCCCAACTCGATTGTTCGCAGTGCCACGTAGGCGGGCTCTACCGCGGCACCTCGTCGGATTGCTTCAGTTGTCATGCCGCCCAATTCAATGCCACTCGCAACCCTAACCACGTCAAAGCGGGTTTGCCACATACCTGTTCCACTTGCCATACGACCGTGAGCTGGCAGGGGGCTCTGTTTGACCATCAAGCGTTCTCCGGTTTTCCCCTTACGGGCGCGCATGCGCAATTGGACTGCAGCCGATGTCACGTCGCCGGACGGTTCGCCGCGGCGTCAGCCGAGTGCTATAGCTGCCATCGAGCAGACTTTGATCGGGCGAAGAATCCCGACCATAGTTCTCGGGTGTTCTCGACCAGATGCGAATCCTGCCACAACACAACTTCGTGGGACGGGGCCCAGTTCGATCATGGGCTCACGAGCTTCCCCCTCACCGGCGCCCACACCACCGTCACTTGCCAGCAGTGCCACACCAACGGCCGCTACGCCGGCACCCCCACCGACTGCGCCGCCTGCCATCTGGAGGACTACAACCAGACCTCCAGCCCCAACCACGCCGCCGCCGGCTTCCCCACCACCTGCAACGTCTGCCACAACACGACCCAATGGCCCGGCGCCGCCTTCGACCACAACGCCGCCACC
>JALSRK010000058.1 GCA_026984795.1 Solibacteraceae bacterium
TCGCCGTCGAAGCTGACGAACCGGGCGAGCTGGGCGCGAATGGCTTCGGCGTTGCGGGCGACGTCTTCGGGCGTGAGGAGCTGGCGCTCGGCGTCCTTGCCGCTGGGGTCGCCGATCATGCCCGTGGCTCCGCCGATGACGATGATCGGGCGGTGGCCGGCGCGCTGGAAGCGGGCCAGGGTGACGGCGGGCAGCAGGTGGCCGGCGTGCAGGCTGTCGGCGGTGGGATCGAAGCCGATGTAGATGGACGCGCCGGGCTGCGCGAGCAGGTCGCGGAGACCGGCTTCGTTCGTCAACTGTTCGATCACACCACGAGCCGAAAGTTCGTCCAACAAGTTCATGGCTTCTGTATGCTGGCCGGCCGGCGAGACGGGGCGGCAGAGTGTAACCCATAATTCTACCCGACCGGGCGCAGCGGACGAGATCTGGTTTGGCCGCGGCCAGGGAGCCGGACTTCCGCCGGTTCGAGGCCAGGGGGGTCGCCGGCGGGCCGCCCGAGTGAGTGGCTATCTCGTTGCCTCCGACGGGTAACCGCGCGGCGCCCCGTGGGAGATGAGGCTGCGTGTGGGGTTGGCGTGGGCGGTCGGCTCGGGTAAAATAAAGAGTGGAAGACGTCCACGAGGCGCGGTAGCCAAGTGGTAAGGCAGAGGTCTGCAAAACCTTTATACGCGGGTTCGATTCCCGCCCGCGCCTCCAGCTCCTCCATACGTACTCCTTCCGGACTCCTCAACCGTATCCGGTTCCCACGCTGCACGGATCCGCCGGCAACCGAGGAGATGTAGCGTCCGGACGGTTTCCGGGCATTGCTGAAACTGCCGGGTGTGCAGCCAGTCGCGATTCCGGGACCGGTCGGGGCGGCGGCGTCGCCGGCGGCGTACCAGGGGCCGAAGTGCCTGAGTGGGGGTTCCGGGCCAGGCAGTGGGAGCGGCTAGCGCCTACGGGTGGGGTTTTCTGCGCTGGCAGGGATCCAGGCCCAAATCTTGCTGTGTTTCCGAGGGAATACGAAGAAACTCGTCGCGAGTTCTGTTCCTTAAAGGGGTGGGATCACAGGAGGGCTGGCTGGGAGGCAGGGACTCGAACCCCGATAAGCAGATCCAGAGTCTGCTGTCTTACCATTAGACGACCTCCCAGCGGCGTCGTCTACTCCCTATTATACTCAGCTCGGCGCCGTGTGCCAAGGCGATGACGGGGCAGCCGGCCGGCGGGACTGCCGGGCCGTTGTGGTGGACGGGCGGCCGGCCTAGCCTGGCGGAGAGGCAGCTCTTTGAGCCGAGGCGGCGGTTGCAGGAAGTTCCGGCGTTTCAAGATCACCCGGGTCAATTCAGTTCTCGCGTGCGCTTCGGCGCCCGGCCGCGGCGGTCTCAGCGGCGGACTGCCGAGGACTCGGGGAACCGCGTTTCGCGTTGGCCCTGAGGGCCCGCGGCCGAGCCGGGAGACCGCATGCCTGGAGAGCAAACAGAGGGATCCAGAGGCACTTGACAGTCCTCGGAAAACGCCGATACTCTAGATGTAGAAGACGTTGGGTGTGCGCCCGTAGCTCAGCTGGATAGAGCGTCTGGCTACGAACCAGAAGGTCGCGTGTTCGAATCGCGCCGGGCGCACCATTTCTTTTTTGCCTCTCTCCAGAGAAAACCGGACTCTTCGCCAGGAATAAGGGCAGGGGCTGAGTCCCAATCCATTCCAAGACATAGAAGCTTCACTCACATCCGGTAGTTGTTGAAGCTGCGGAATCCGGAAGTTTGGCGTTTGGGTAGTTCCACGTTGTTGCGGAAGCCAACGGTGATGCTGTTCGTGCGGCTGAAGCGCCACATCGTGCCGATCTCTTCCCGCCAGGACCGGAACTCATAAGACGAGCGCCGCGGCCGGCCACCTGTGGTCGGACTGCGGGCCTCGAGAGTCGACAATT
>JALSRK010000059.1 GCA_026984795.1 Solibacteraceae bacterium
ACGCTGGAAACAAGGTCCTGCCCGCGGGTCAGTACGAATTCCATCGGCTCGGGAGCCTAGGAAAGACGTTCCAGATCACGAATCGCCGGGGAGTCAGCTACGGCTTGTATTTGTCCATGCAAGGCCAGCAGCTTTCCGGCGCCAGATCTTCGCTCGTCTTCCACCGTTACGGAGACAGCTACTTTCTGAAATGGGTCCACGGGCCCTCCGTCGGCCTCGCTCTCGGCAAGTCCCAGACCGAGAAGGAGCGCAGGATCACTGGTGTGCGCCTGCGGAGGGTTATAGTCACGGCGGGAGTGCTCCGTCCCATCCCTGCCCGCGGCCGTTGAGCCGCGGCGATTCCGGAGCCGCTTTCGGGGGAGTCCGCCCGGCCGCATTCCGGCCGGGCGTTTTCTATGCCGGGGCGTCCCCATCCTTCAGCCCGAGCTGCTTGACGAGGCGCGACAGGTAGGTCGGGTTCAACCCGAGCCGCCGTGCGGCTTCCGCCTGGTTGCCTCCCGCCCGGGCAATCGCCTCCCTCAGAATCATCCGCTTCGCTTCCCGCACCGAGCGGTGGTAACCGGTTCCTCCATCTTCGGAACCCTGTGAGCCGGAGTGGTGGAACTCCTGCGGCAAATCCTCGTAGAGGACCTCCGGCGTCGCGCCGAGTACAACCGCCCTCTCGATCACGTTCTGGAGTTCCCTCACGTTGCCGGGCCAACTGTGCCGCAGAAGGGAGCGCATGGCGCTCCGGGAAATGCTCGTTACCCGGCGCCCGGTGGCGGCGCTGTAACGGGCAACGAAGTACTGAGCCAGCAATGGGATGTCTTCGCGCCGTTGGGTGAGCGCGGGCAGCCGGACCGAGAGGACGTTGAGGCGGAAGAACAGGTCCTGGCGAAACCGTCCCTCGCGCATGGCCGCGGAGAGATCCTGATTGGTGGCGGCGATCACCCGGACGTCCACCTTCACCGGGTGCGTGCCGCCCACCCGGTCGAATTCGCCGCTCTGCAACGCCCGGAGCATCTTGGCTTGCAGCGGCGGGCTCATGTCGCCGATCTCGTCGAGGAACAACGTCCCGCCGGAGGCCATTTCGAACTTGCCGAGCTTACGGGCGACGGCCCCCGTGAACGATCCACGCTCGTGGCCGAAAAGCTCGCTTTCCAGGAGCGCTTCGGGCAGCGCGGCGCAATTGACTGCGACCCAGGCCCCGCGGGCGCGGCGGCTCCCCCTGTGGATCGCCAGCGCGACCAGCTCCTTGCCGGTGCCGCTGGGACCCGTGATCATCACGTTGGAGTCGGCTCGCGCGGCCAGCGCCACGAACCGGAAGACGGCCGCCATGGCCGGACTCTCGCCGATCATGTCGTGAGTGGCGAGACATTCGTCGATCAACCGGCGGTTTTCCGCGGCCAGCCATTCGACCCGCATCGCCGCTTCCAGAGCGGGACCCGCGATCGTGGCTACCGCCGTGACGAGCTGTAGATCGTGGCGGTCGAAAACAACCACAGGATCCTCTGAAGCGAAATACAGTACGCCTCTGCGGCTTTCGCTGATCCGCAACGGCGCCAGCAAGCAGGCGTTCGCCCCTTCCTCCCACCTCGACCCGCCTTTTCCGCTCTTCCCGGCGGCGCAATTGGCAAGAATGGCCACGTCGTCCACCACCACCTGCCGGGCCAACGCTATCGGCAGGCTTAGTGCCTCGCGGCGGCCTCCGTCGCGTTGCCACGCACCGAACCACTCGACGTTTACGGCGTCATCGAACAGCGTCAGACTCCCTTCCGTAGCCGGAATGGCTTGGGCGACAGCCTCGAGCAGACCGCCTGCCAGCTCATCGGGGCCCGCAGTAACGCGAGCGGTCGCAGTGATCTGCAACAGCACCCGCAGATTGTGCGCCACTTG
>JALSRK010000060.1 GCA_026984795.1 Solibacteraceae bacterium
CCCAAGGTGACGATCGTCGTCTACCAGCCCCAGGCCGATGCCCTGGCGGGCAACCGCCTCACCGGCCGCGCCGCCTTCATGGTCAAGCCGAAAGAGAAAGGCCCGGACGGCAAGGAGCAGGAGCCGATCTTCGGCGTCTTCTGGATGGAGGCCAGGATCTCTACTGACCGCGACGCCCGGCTGGTGACGCTGCACGAGCTGAAGGTGACCCGGGTGCGTTTCCCCGACATCACCGACGAACAGGAGAAGAAGTTCGCCGGCATCGTCGGGCCCCGGATCAAGGAGTGGTACCCGGTCTTCTCGCTCGACGCGCTGACCACCGGCCTGGCGGCGGCCCGCGAGGAGCAGGCGGCGGCGGCCGACCTCAAGATGGATCCGCCGAAGATCATCGTCACCACCGAATCGGCCGAGCTGGTGCAGATCAACGGCGACCCGATCCTCCGGCCCATCAAGGAGACCAAGCTCGAGCGGGTGGTGAACACGCCGTTCCTGATGGTCTTCGACCCCGGGACGAAGCTCTACTGGCTCAACGCCGGCTACGTCTGGTACCGCTCCTCGCAGGTGAAGGGCGACTGGAAGATCGCCCCGCCGCCGGCCGACGTCCGGGAGCTGGCCCCGGAGGAGGCGGTGGCCGAAGCCGGCGTCGAGCGGCCGCAGCCGGGCACGAAGATGCCGAAGGTGGTGGTCGAGACGGAGCCTTCCGAGCTGATTTCGATGGACGGCAAGCCGAACTACAAGCCGCTGGCGGGCAACGAGCTGCTCTACGTCGCCAACACCGAGGACGACGTACTGCTGGAGGTGGGCTCCCAACGGCACTTCATCCTGCTCTCGGGCCGCTGGTACGCCAGCAAGGATCTGCAAAACGGGCCGTGGAGTTACGTCCGCCCGGACGCCCTGCCGCCGGCCTTCGCCCGGATCCCGGCCGAATCGGACAAGGGCCACCTGCGGGCGCATGTCGCCGGCACCGAAGAGGCGCTCGACGCCATCATGGACAGCCAGATTCCACAGACGGCGGCGGTGGAGCGCAAGAGCGCCAAGCTCGAGGTGGAATACGACGGCAAGCCGAAGTTCAAGCCGGTAGAGAACACCTCGATGCAGTACGCCGAGAACACCGGCTCGTCGGTGCTGAAGATCGGCGACATGTACTACGTCGCCGAGCAAGGCGTCTGGTTCCGCTCGCGCCAGCCGGACGGCCCCTGGGAGCTGGCCGACTCGGTTCCCGACGAGGTGCAGAAGATCCCGCCCAACAACCCGAACTATACGGTCAAGTACGTCTACGTCTATGACTCGACGCCGGACGTCGTCTACGTCGGCTACACGCCCTCCTACACCGGCTGCTACCCGTACCACGGCTCGGTCGTCTACGGCACCGGCTGGTGGTATCACCCGTGGGTGAGCCCGCACCACTACTACGCGCGGCCCTGGTCGTTCGGCTTCCACGTGCGCTACAACCCGTGGACGGGCGGATGGGGCTTCGGCTTCTCCTTCGGCTACGGGCCTTTCAGCTTCAGCTTCGGCTGGGGCAGCGGCTGGTACGGCGGGCCCTGGTGGGGCGCCCGGCCGGGATGGTGGGGACCGGCGGGCTATTGGGGCGGCTACCGGCACGGCTTCGCCGCCGGCTACTGGGCCGGACGCCGCCACGGCTATGCCCGCGGCCGGTGGGGAGCCACCCGGCCCGTGCGCCCGGTCACGCGTCCCTACCGCGCCAACCGGATGCTGCACAACCCGCAGACCCTGGCCGCCGTCCGCAGCCGCGACATCAACCGCCTGGCCCGGACCAACCTTTACTCGCGGCCCAGCCCCCGGGCCCGGATCAACGCCCGCACCAGCGTGCCGCGGACGGACCGCTCGCGAGTGGCCCGCAGCTACGGCAACAACGTCTTCGCCGACCGCAACGGCAACGTCTACCGGCGGACCGAGGGCGGCTGGGAGCGCCGCGAAGGCCGCCAGTGGAAGCCCGCCACGGGAACGCCGGGAACCCGGGACCGGATCCAGGCCGGACAGACGCAGCCGAGCACCGGGGGGAAAGTCCTGCCGGGGCAGACGCGGCCCACCACCCGGGATCGGGTACAGCCGGGACAAGCGCGCCCAGCGACCCGGCCTTCGACCACGGTGCAGCCCACGACCCGCCAGCGGCCTTCTACCGCGACGCGCCAGAGCCGCAGCCGCCTGGACCGCGACTATCAAGCCCGGCAGCGATCGACCCAGCGCAGCCGCAGCTACCAGCGCTCCCCCACGCCGCGCAGCCGGCCCACCCGGGCCCCAAGGATGCGCCGCCGCTGAGGGCGGCGCCGCCGGCAACGTAGAGATCGGGCCGCAGCCCGCTGGCGTCCGGCGCTTTTACATCGGGAACCGGAAGTAGCGCTCGGCGTTTGCGTAGCAGATATCTTCCACCATGCGGCCCACCGCCGGGGTGTCGGGGATCTCTCCGTTCTCGATGTCCCGGCCCAGCAGATTGCAGAGCACTCGGCGGAAGTACTCGTGGCGGGGGTAGGAGAGGAACGAGCGCGAATCGGTCAGCATCCCGATGAAACGCGACAGCAACCCCACCGCCGAGAGCGCGTTGAGCTGCCACTCCATGCCTTCCTTCTGGTCCAGATGCCACCAGCCGCTGCCGTACTGCATGCGGCCGGGGCTGCCGCCCTGGAAACAGGCCATCAGCGTGGCGAAGGCGTAGTTGTCGGCGGGATTGAGGTTGTAGACGATGATCTGCGGCAGGGCGTTTTCCTGATCGAGCCGGTCCAGGTAGCTGGCCAGCTTGTCCACCTGGGGCCAGTCGCCGATCGAGTCGAAGCCGGTGTCCGGGCCCAGCTCCATGTACTTGCGGGTGTTGACGTTGCGCTTGGCGCCCAGGTGGAGCTGTTTGGTCCAGCCCTTCTCGGCGTCGAGGCGGCCGAAGTAGAGCATCATGAAGGAGGCGAACAGCTCGTGGTCCTCGGGGCTGGCGGCGTGGCCCTCGCGGGTGCGCTCGAAGATGCGGGCCGCGGTGGCCTCCGGACAAGCGCCGGCGAAGCAGTAGTTCAAACCGTGGTCCGAGAGCCGGCAGCCCAGCTCATGGAAGGCGTCGTGGCGCCGCTGCAGCGCGTCGAGGAAGTCCTGGAAGCTGCGGATCTCGACGTTGCTAGCCGCTTGCAGCCGGTCCACCCAGGCGTTGAATCCTTCCGGATGGTTCACGCCCAGGGCCTTGTCGGGGCGGAAGGCGGGGAAAACTTTGGTTTCGAGATCCGAGGCGGCGATCTGCCGGTGCCACTCGAGCGAATCGGCGGGATCGTCGGTGGTGCAGAGCGCCTTGACGCGGAACTTCTTCAGGATGCCGTGGGCCGTCAGCTCGTCGGAGGCCAACCGCTCGTTGGCCCGCTTCCAGATCCCGGGCGCGGTGGTTTCATCCAATAGCTCGTCGATATCGAAGTAGCGCTTCAGCTCCAGGTGCGTCCAGTGGTAGAGCGGGTTGCGCATCGTGTGCGGCACCGTGGCCGCCCAGGCCAGGAACTTCTCATAGGGCGTGGCGTCGCCGGTGCAGTAGCGCTCCTCGACGCCGTTGGCCCGCATGGCCCGCCACTTGTAATGGTCGCCCTCGAGCCAGATCTCGAACAGGTTGCGGAACCGCCGGTTCTCGGCGATGTCCTTCGGCGGCAGGTGGCAGTGGTAGTCGAGGATCGGCTGGGGGGCGGCGTGCTCGTGGTAGAGCCGCCGCGCCGGCTCGTTCGTCAGCAGGAAGTCGTCGTGGATGAATGCCATGGTTTCCAGTCCCTACTTCTTCCAGGATATTGCCCGTGGGCGGAGGCCGGCGCTCAGTCGAGAAACAGCGGCCGGATGTGGCGCTCGAAGAGATTCTCCGTCACGTTGCGCGCCACCGTCTCCCGGCAGGCCTCCAGCATATCCAGGTACCGGCGGCCCATCTTGGCGGCGATCTTGTAGCCCACGTGCAGCAACTGGCGGAAGTGCGGGTTGAAGGCCGGGTTCGAGGGGTCGTGGCGCAGCGCCGCGGCGTACTCGCCCTCGTTCCAGGCATCGACCTCGTCCGGGGCGGGCAGACGCGCCGGGTCGATGTCGATCACCGCCGCGTACGGGGCGCACAGCTCTTCCCGCCTGGCGTAGGCCTCCCGGTAGATCTCCTTGGCCAGGGCCAGGCCCTCGCCGCCGGCCTCGGCCAGCCCGACGAGTTCCTCGAGCCAGGTGGTGCCGGCGGTCTTCAGGTGCAGGCCGGCGCCGTACTTGCGGATCACCTCGCGAATGGGCCCGTAGAGAGAGAACTTGTCGGAGCCGGAATGCACGCTGAGCTTGAGCTCCTCGGTCAGGCCGTAGCGGCTGGCGGCGACGCTCAGGATGTTCACGTCCTCCTCGAACTCCCGGGTGAACTGTTCCACGTCGCCCACGTAGTCCACGCCCTTGTTGAACCGTCCCGAGAACTTCGGCGCGATGGTCTGGACCGGAACCCCCTCGTCGGCCAGCGCCGCCAGGATCACCATCAGCTCCCGAGGGGTCTGGGGCTTTTCGGTCTCGTCCATGGAGACCTCCACCACGAACGTTCCTTCGCCTTTGCGGGAAGCGATGTAGCGGTAGATCTGCGCCGCTTCCTTCACCGCGGCGAGATAGCGCCCGGCCACGGCGGCGACGTCGCCGGCCAGGCCCAGCTCGTCGTGCTTGCGGACGAAGGCTTCGATGTCGGCCGACTCCGCCGGCCGGCCGATGGCATCGGCCACGTCGATGGTGAAGAAGTCGCAGGGGGCGAGGAAGGCGTCCACGTTCGTGAGGTTGATGTGGTCGGCGTCCACGAAGTAGGGGCGCCGCCAGCCGAGCCGTTCCACGGCGGCGTCGGCGGCTTCGCGCTGGCTCGTCGGCTCAGTGCCGATGATGGTGTGCTCGCGGTGGGACTTGTTCCACACCGGGGTCACCTCGACGCCCCGCTCGGCGGCCGTCATGCAGGCCCGGAGCTGGGGCTCGGCCTCCCGGGCGAAGCGGTCGCCGACGCCGAAGGAGTACTTGGGCAGATGCAGCGTGTTCATGGGCTCTCACCGAAGGTATCAGTGTATCGAAGGCCCAGGCCGCCGCCCGCAGCGCGTTCTACCGCCGCCCCCGGCCAGCCTCCCCAGGCGCGGCCCGCTCAGCTTTCCGGCTCGGACTCGTTCACGGTAACCCCCAGCCGACCCCGGTGCAGCCGGACGCGCAGGGATGAGCCCACCGGCGCCTCTTCGGCGCGGCGGATCACCTTGCCGGAGGCGTCCTGGACGATGGCGTAGCCGCGCTCGAGCACCCGGAGCGGGCTGATCTGCTCCAGGGCGGCGGCCAGGGGATCGAGGCGCGTCCGGGCCTGGCTGAGGCGGCTGCGCACAGCCGCGGCCAGGGCCGCCCGCACGGCCTGCAGCCGCCGCCGGACCTCAGCCAGCTCGAGCCGCAGGTCCTTCCGCCGCAGCGCCCGGTCCGCCTCCTGCCAGCGGCGGCGGGCCCCCTCGAGCCGCCGGCGGACGGCGTCGCGAAGGCGGAATTCCAGCTCGTCCACCCGCTGCTGGCTCTGCCCGATGCGCCGCCGCAGGAGCCCGGCGGCTCGTTCGACGCCCCGCTCGTGCAGCCGGTTCCAGGCTTGCGAGAGCCGGTAGCGGAGAGCCTGGCCGAGTTTGCGCCGCAGGCCGTCCACGGTGCGCAGTACCTCTTCGCGGTCCGGGGCCACCAGTTCGGCGGCGGCCGAGGGGGTGGGCGCCCGCAGGTCGGCGACGAAGTCGGCGATGGTGAAGTCGGTCTCGTGGCCCACCGCCGAAACCACGGGGACCGGGCAGGCGGCGATGGCCCGGGCGACGGCCTCCTCGTTGAACGTCCAGAGGTCCTCGAGCGAGCCGCCGCCCCGGCCGACGATCACCACGTCCGGCCAGCCGGACCGGCCGAAGTATTCGATGCCTTCGACGACCGCCGCCGCCGACCCTTCGCCCTGCACCAGCGCTGGATAGAGCCTGATGTGCAGGCCGGGCCAGCGGCGGGTGAGCACGTGGATCAGGTCCCGGATGGCCGCGCCCGACGGTGAGGTGACGATGCCGACCCGCTGAGGAAAGCGCGGCAGCGGCCGTTTCCTCTCCTGGGCGAAGAGGCCCTCGGCCTCGAGCTTCTTCTTGAGCTGCTCGAAGGCGAGCTGCAGCGCCCCCAGCCCCTGGGGCTCGAGGGCTTCGACGATCAACTGGTATTGTCCCCGCGGCGCATAGACGTCGATGCGGCCCCGGGCCAGCACCGCCACGCCGTCCTCAGGCTTGAAGCGCAGCGTCCGGGCGTAGCTGCGCCAGCAGGCGCACTGGATCTGCGCCTCGGCGTCCTTCAGAGTGAAGTAGTAGTGGCCGCTGGCCGCCTGCCTGGTCCCGGAGATTTCGCCGGCCACCCAGACGTCGAAGAACTCCTCCTCGAGCAGGTTCTTGATGGCGGCGGTCAGCTCCGCCACCGTGTAGATGCGGCGCTGGGGCTCCCAACTGATCAGAAGCTGTTCCATCCGCTTCGCCGATCTCCATATCCACACTAGCGCACGCTCCGGGCGCCCGCGCCGCCCCAATCAGCTTCCGGTTCCGCGAAGGCGGAGCCCGCCACGGCCTGGCGACCCGCGGCAGCTTTGGGGCATAGGTTACAAACGCTAGAGCCGCTCTTCTGAAAGGCGGATACACTGGGAAGTCAGAGGGGGGCCACATGGATAGACGAACCTTCTTGCAACTTACGGCGGCTTTGGCGGCCGACGCCCACGCTCTCGCCGCGGCCGGGATGCCGGCCCGGAAGCTGGGCAGGACGGACCTGACGGTTTCGCGCATCACCGTCGGCGGCTATCATTTCCTGGCCGGGGGCGAGGAAGAGGCGATCCGCATCGTCCACCGGGCCATCGACCTCGGCATCAACTTCTTCGACTGCGCGCACAAGTACCGCGGCGGCCGCAGCGACGAGGTCTACGGCAAAGCTCTCGCCGGCGGGCTCCGCCGGCGCGTCCTGTTGATGTCGAAGGCCGAGCGCCGGGACCGCGCCGGCGCCATGCGCCAGCTCGAGGAGACCCTGCGCCGCATGAGGACCGACTACCTCGACCTCTGGCAGTGCCACGAGGTCTCCACCCAGGACGAAGTGGACCGCATCCTCGCCCCGGGCGGCGCCCTCGAAGCCTTCGCCGAGGCCAAGAAACAGGGCAAGGCGCGCTACATCGGCTTTACCGGCCACCGCGACCCGGCGGTGCACGAGCGCCTGCTCGAAGCCTTCGACGGCTGGGACACGGTGCAGCACCCCGTCAATCTGATCGATCCGCACTACCTGAGCTTCACGCGCCGGGTGCTGCCGCGGGTTCGGGAGCGCGGCCTGGGCGCCATCGGGATGAAGTCGAACGCCATGGGCTCGATCACGCGGAACGGCGTGGCCAGGATCGCCGAGTGCCTGCGGTTCGCCTGGTCGCAGCCGATCGACACGCTGGTCTCCGGCGTCGAGACGGTGGGGCAGCTCGAGGAGAACGTCGCCGCCTGCAAGGCGTTCCAGCCGATGAGCGAGGCCGAGATCTCGGAGCTGCTCCAGCGCACGCGCCGGGGCCGCCACGGTCCGGAGATCGAGCGGTACAAGAAGCGGCGCGGCTCCGCCGCCTCGAGCCACGGCGACGGCGAGCCGGCCTGAAGGCGAAAGGCATTAGAGCGGTTCGAAGCGGGCCTGGAAGAAACGCAGGTAGCGGGGCTCGTAGACCATCTTGAGACCCCGGATCCGCTCCCGCTCCTGGTGGACGAAGTAGACCGACTCGGCCACCACGTCCATGTGCGCCTGCGTATAGACGCGCCGGGGGATCGTCAACCGCACCAGCTCCAGCTTCGGCCGGTACTCTTCGCCGGTCTCCTTCTTCCGCCCGGCCGAGACCGTGCCCCGCTCCATGCTGCGCACGCCGGAATCGACGTAAATCGCCGCCGCCAGGGCTTGAGCCGGGTAATGCTCCTGCTCGACGTGCGGCAGCATCGCCTTGGCGTCCAGGAAGACGCCGTGGCCCCCGACGGGCAGCACGATCGGAACCCCCCAGTCGCGCAGCAGATTGCCCAGGTAGTAGACCTGGCCCACGCGCGCCCGGATGTGGTCGTCGTCCATCGACTCCTCGATGCCCCGGGCCACCGCCTCCATATCACGCCCGGCCATGCCGCCGTAGGTGTGCAGGCCCTCGAAGACCACCACCAGGTTCCGCGCCTCTTCGTAGACGTCCTGCTCGTTGAGGGCCAGGAAGCCGCCGATGTTCACCAGCGAGTCCTTTTTGGCGCTCATTGTGCAGCCGTCGGTGAGCGAGCAGATCTCCTTGACGATCGCCGCCACCGGCCGGTGCTCGTAGCCGGGCTCCCGTTGCTGGATGAAATAGGCGTTCTCGACCACGCGCGTCGCGTCCAGAATGATCCGGATGCCGTGCTTGTTGGTCAACTCCCGCACCGCGCGCAGGTTTTCGAGCGAGAAGGGCTGCCCGCCGGCCATGTTCACCGTGCCGGCGATGCTGACATAAGGGATGCGTTTCGCCCCGTGCTCCTCGATGACGCTTTTCAGCTTAGCCAGATCGACGTTGCCCTTGAAGGGATGCTCGTTCTGCGGTTCGTGGGCGTCGGGGATGATCACATCCACGAAGCGGCCGCCGGCGAGCTCCTGGTGCAGCCGCGTGGTGGTGAAGTACATGTTGCCCGGGATCACGTCGCCCGGCTTGATGAGGATGCGGGAAATCAGGTGCTCCGCGCCCCGGCCCTGGTGGGTGGGTACTACATAGCGGTAGCCGTAATACTGCTGGACCTTCTCCTCGAGGTGATAGAAGTTTCGGCTTCCGGCGTAAGCCTCGTCGCCGAGCATCATTCCGGCCCACTGCCAGTCGCTCATCGCCGAGGTGCCCGAATCGGTCAGCAGGTCGATGTAGACATCCTCGGAACGCAGCAGGAAGGTGTTGTAGCCGGCCTCGCGGATCGCCTTTTCCCGCTGCTCCCGCGTGGTGACGGGTACCTTCTCGACCATCTTGATGCGGAACGGCTCGGCCCAGCTCCTCCGTGTCGGCCGGGGCCTGCGGGCGGTGTCGGTCATCGTGGATTTCAGTCTAACGCGTTACGATGGGCCGCAGCGGGCGCACGTAGATGTTGCGGTAGGCGACCGGGCCGTGGTCGCCCTGGAGCATGATGGGGTTCCGCGGGGCCTCGGGGATCTTCATGTGGGCCCGAGTGGGACCGTCCACTTCGACGTTCTCTTGCACCAACAGCCCATTGTGAAGGACGCGGATGAAACGGGCGTTCTCCGTCTTGTGGCCCTGGGCGTCGAAGCGCGGGGCGCGGAACCAGATGTAATAGGACTGCCAGCGGCCCGGCCGGCGCGAAGCGTTCACCCGCGGCGGCGAGCCGCCCACGGCGCGCCCGTTGATCCAGCGATGGTAGATGGCGCCGCAGTCCGAGGTCTTCATGGGGAACTCCGAACCCCAGCTATCGAAGATTTGAACCTCGTACAGCCCATGCAGGTAAACGCCGGAGTTGGAGCCTTTTGCGAGCATGAACTCGAGGTAGAGTTCGATGTCGCCGAACTTCTCGTCGGTGACGAGATTCGCCGTGCGCCCCCGCGGACCGTTCACGATGCGGCCCCCCGGCTCGCGCAGGCCGTGCAGGAGCGTGGGGCTGAGCAGGCGCTCCCAGCGGACGCCCCGCGTCGTGTACCACGCGCTCGTCCCGGCGTCCTGGGCGTGCCAGCCTGAGAGGTCTTTCCCGTTGAGCAGCGGCCGCCAGCCGTCCTCGAGCAGGAAGGGCGGGTCCCCGTGCAGCTCCCCGTCGTTCAGCTCGAGCTTCTGGGCCGCGGCATGCGGCGCGGCAGCCAGCAGACAGAGTCCTAAGAGTACACCGGATGCCCGTGTCATGATAAATTCGCCCCTCAGTATAGCCCCACGTCCGTGGGGGGATGAGGTCCTCTTCGGGGGGAGGTTCAAAGCTGCTCGCGTTTGTAAACCGCCCAGCTCTTCAGAGCCAGCCCGGCGAAATAGACAAGCATCGCCCACTGGAACGGCCCCTTCAGAACGGCGATCGCGATGACGGCCAGGAAAGCGTAGGCAGCGAGAGCGTAATATAAGCGGCGGCGTGTCATCAGGGCGATACTCCAGCGGCGCCTGTCCCCTCATTCACCTTAGTATGCGGTACCGCGCGTCTGAGAAGGTCCTGGAAATCTAACTCGGCAAAATCAGTCGTTCACCCGAGTCACAAAGGTGGTGGAAATCCCGGAAAATAACCGATGTAGTGAGTAGGGCCGAGGGTCTTCCGGCCACGGCCTGGGGCGTTTCACTTTGAAACTCGCTGTTCCAGAGTGAAACGCCGGGCTCGCGCGGCGCGTTCCGAATCGGAACACAGCGCTGCGGGGGCTGAGACAGATACGGTCTCACCGGGTCCCTGCCGGATGTCTCACCGGACGGATAACCGGCACAGCAGAAACGTCTTAGCGCTTCGGTGACCAGGCTGGCGCCCGGGGAGGGGCGGGTCTGGCCGGCCGGTTGCACTATCTGCCGCGCGCGCCGGGAGCCGCACCGCCGGTTGTTCCGCCCGAGACCCGGCCCGGCGTCGCGAGTGAGGTCTGTTGCCATGCCAGCCAAGCAAGTGACTCGGAAGACCGCCGACGACACCAGCGACCGGGACCGTATCATCCTGGAACACCTGCCCCTGGTCAAAGCAATCGCCGTCCGGGTGCATGAGAACCTCCCCGTACACGTCGATCTGGACGACCTGGTCCACGCCGGCGTCCTCGGCCTCTTCGACGCCGTCAGCAAGTACAACCCCGAAAAGAAAGTCGCTTTCTCCAGCTACGCCAAGCACCGCATCAAAGGCGCCATCCTGGACAGCTTGCGGCAGCTCGACTGGGCTTCGCGCGACCTGCGCCGCCGCCACAAACAAGTCGAAGCCGCTACCCGTTCCCTGGCCGCCACCCTCCACCGCAACCCCACCGAAGAGGAAGTGGCGGCGAAACTTGGGGTCGGGGAGCAGCGCTGGCGCCAGATGATGATCGACCTGCGCAACGTCGGCCTGATCTCAGCCTCCACCCGCGGCGCCGACGGCGATGACCTGCCCCCGCCCGAGTTCCCCGGGCGCCCCGACACTCAGCCGGATCAGATCTGCGCCCGCGAACAGTTGCGGGCGGTGCTGATGAACGCCATGGAAGCCCTTCCGGAACGTTACAAGAAAGTAGTCGTACTCTACTACACGAACGAGATGACGATGAAGGAGATCGGCGGCATCCTCGGCATCAACGAGAGCCGTGTCTCACAGATCCACAAGTCCGCTCTCGAAAAGATGGCCGCCGTGCTGCAATCCAACGGCATCCACTCGAGCAACGCCTTCGCCGATTAGGAACATCAGAGCAGGGGCCGCCCGCTAGAGACGTCTTGTGCCGCGGCCTGGCACGCAACCCCCTCGGTGTTCACCGGTTGGGAACCCTCCGGCGCCGAACCCTCTCCGAGAACCGAAGCCCCGAGGTTCGCCGGGCGCCCGCCTCGGCTCGCCGGTTCCCCGGCGGCCCGCCGCATCACTCGCTCAGAATCTCGAAGGAGACGATCCGCCACTGCCCGTTCTCTTTCTTCCACAACAGCGCCAGTGCGCCCTCGTTCGCCTCCGGAAGCCGCAGTTGGAACATAGTTCCGTAATAAGTGCCGAACTTGCGCTGTCCCGACTCCGGCGGCGGCCGCTTCTCCAGCCGGTTCCGGCACAGGAACGAGTCGCCCAGGCTGTCGGAGACCTCGAACAGGTCGAAGTCTGAATCATATGGATGCGGAATCGGTTTGAGTTCCGGGTTCCAGGGCTTCACTGCCTCGATGAGAGTCGACAGCGTCGTGGCGCGGTCAAGCACGTCGTAGGTCTCCACGAGGGCTTCCCGCAGGGATTCCCGTTTCGGTCTGCGGACGGCGCCGCTCGTCCCCAACGCCAGGCAGGCCAGCGCCTCGTCGGAGATGAATTCCATCGCCTCGTCCACGTGCCGCCGCACCAGCCAGTCGGCGTGGAACTCCAGCGCCGCATCGGCGATATCGGCGATATCGGCGCCCAGCGGCCGGTTCGGCGGCAGCGGGTTGATCCGCTTCGGCGGCGGCAGCTCCGGCCAGAGACTCCCCGTGCCGGCTTCCTCGCTGATCTTGAATTCGCCGAACAGATCCTTCCACCACGCCACCAGCCCCGACCAGCGGTTGTTGTGCCGCTTGTAGTTGTCACCCGCCCGGACGTCGGAGTTCGCCGAGCTCAGGTGCCCGTTCCACATCGCCTTCGGAAACTTGCTCGAGCGGTAGTCCACGTCGATGTCGGCACGCAGGCCGTCCTCGGAAACCGAAAACTGCAGCGTCGGCACTTTCCCCGCCTGCCGGTAACTGTAGGGGTATCCCACGTGATAGACAGTGTTCTCGTGTCCGAGGGAAAACTCGCGGCACTTGTCGAGCACCTCTCTCGCCCTTGGCTTGAGGCGGACGTACAGCCGGAATTGCTCGTCGCCCTGGCGGCCCGGGTACTGGCCGGCGATCCGCTCGATGCTTTGCACCAGATCCAGAGCCGATCCCAGCGCGGCGCCCGACTCGTCGGTCAGCTGCGTCTTCATCAAGGCGTGCGTCACCGCGTCGAAGGTCGTCTTCTCGGACACCGACAGCGACGCGAAGTACTCCTCCGGCGTCAGGTGGAACCCCGTCTTCTCGTTGTAACTGCGGGCGAAATCGTCGAAAAGCTTCCGTCGCGGCGGCTCCAGATCCTCGTACCGGCTGCGGAACTTCCTCGACAGCGACCGGCGCTCCAGGATCTTCTTCCCCGGCCAGAACCATTCGGCGCCGACCACCCGGAACGCTCCGTGATCCTTGTAGACGAAAATGTCCACATCCTGGGCGTACCGGCCCCCGGCGATCGTGGCCACGAAGTACTCGCCGTCTTTCGCCGATCCGGCGGCCGCCGGAAGCCGGAAGCTCTCCTCGCCGGGCAACGGGGCCTTCTTCTGGGCGAAGTTGTCGAACCTGGCCCACACGACTCCCCAATTCCGTTTCTCAGTGAATCCGTACCGTTCAGCGAAGTCGGTGAACCGCAGCTCTCCGTCCACGATCCGAAACTCGGCAAGCGGCGCCACTTTCGAGAAATAGGCCCGGCCGATCTTGTCCCGGCGCTCGATCAAACACCGGACAATCCACTCTTCGGCCTTCGGATCCGTGTAGCCGCCGGCCCGCACCAGCGCCCGGATGTCCTCGTCGGTGAAGGCCATCACTTTGCGCGCCGCCCAAAAGTCATCGTCCGGCAAATGGTTTGCCAGTGCCGCAAACTCGTTGTTCGGCGTCCACGCCTCCGGGTCGAAAACTTTCGATTCGAAGCGCCCCACCGCCCGAATGCCCGGGTACTTCGCTTTCTGCCATTTTGGTGTCCATACGCCGAACCCGAAGAAATTCTTCATGGCCAGGCCCATGTCGAACCAGGGCTCGTAACCCTCACGGGGCTCTTTGGCCCGCTGGAAGCCACTACCCAGCGAGCCGAAAAAGTCCGCCAGGTAGTGGCGGATAAACCGGACGCCGCCTTCCTTCACCAGGAAATCTTCCGTCGCCGAAGGCCGCATCCAGTTATTGCCCAGCCACGCGGAGAAGACAAAGAGTCCCCGAAGGCTGCGCCGGTGCTCGTGGGGAAAGATGTCGTTCGGATCGTCGCTGCGCTGCCCGTAGAACTGGAACGGCCCGACCGGCTTGCCCGCCGGCACCTTCGTCGCCACCGCCCGGTACTTGTCCCCCGCCTTCGGCACGTCGGACAGGAACAGGTCGATGTCGTCTTCGAGCAGCTTCTCCGCTTTGCCCACCGCGTTGATGTTCTCTCCCTCGGCGGAGGCGACCAGTTGCGACCGGTCGAAGTAAACCAGGTAGTTTTCGGGAACCCAGTAGCCTAGCGCGTAGTAGGCCCGCGAGGCGACCATCGAAGCGCCGGTGGCCATCTCCAGCCGCCCGGGCGGGTCGAAACGCAACAGATACAGAGTGTTCTCCTTGTCGGCGATCAGGATGCCCGGTCGGACGTTGTACCGCCCGACTGTCAACACCTTCCAGCGGCCTTTCATCGAAGGTGGATCTCCCGTACATGGCCCGTTGGTGAGCTGGTCCGGCGTCATGCGCCGTTTCGCATGCCGGTCCACGAACCAAGGTCCCTCGAAGACTTCACCGATCGTGTTGACGTCCATTGCCGGGATGACGCCCTTGGAAGTGTGGCGGTCGCCGGGCTTCCCGAAGATGTTCTCGAACATGTCGAGCAGGTCGCTCACCTCCCGAAGGTTGACGTCCGGGGTGTCGGCCGGGGGCGGCTCTTTATCGAGGGGGTCGTCCGGGTAAAACCTCTGGGCGCCGGCGGGAACCGCAAGCAGCGCGAGAAATGCGAGGACCAGATGCCGTTTCTTCTTCATCACGCTGCTCCTCACCACATGTTGCTGAACGTCCACACCAGCCGGTAACCCTCCCGGCTGACGGCGTTGTCGATCCGCATGATGACCGTGTCCCGAATGGTGAATCGGAAGCCGATGCCCCCGGAGTATTCGAGTTGGTGGAAGTTGAGCTGCGAGGCTTTCGGAGCCACCTTGCCGCCTTCGAAAAACAGGGCCGCGTGCATCCCGGAAAAGACGTACCAGCGGTGCTCCGCGGTGAAGAGGATCGAGTTCTCGTCGTAGAAGCGGTAGCGCGCGAAGCCGCGCAGAAACTTGTTTCCGCCAAGCACCGGCTGCAGGTAGAACGGCACGCTCTGCCCCTTGCCCGCGTAAGTCATCACCGCCGCCAGGCGCAGCGCCAGGACCCGGGTCTTGTTGCGGTAGGGCAAGTACTGCTCTACGGCCGATTCCAAACGGTTGAACGTGTGCTGTCCGAGATCTCGGTCCCAGTAACGCGTATAGCGCGAGTAGTAATTACCCCCCGAGCGGGGACCGAAAGGGTTGTCGCGGTAGTCGTATTGCAGAAATGCTCCGGCCCGCAGAAATCCGCCCTGCCGGTCGATCCCCGGTGTGTCTTCCGGCCCGAACCTTTCCTCCGTGGACGGAAAACCTCCGCGTTGGCCCCGGCCCACGTGCGCCCGGTAGTATCCCCCGCTGGCGCCGGCATACAAAGCTCTCCAGATCCGGTAGCGCCCCTCGGCGTCGATATGGTAATCCTCCAGGCGGTAACTCGTCCGGCCGCTCTTGGCCGAGCCCGAGCCGGGCCCGTAATAGTCCACCATCGGCGAGTTCTCCTGCTTCGCGTAGACGAGGAAGTCGAACCGCTTCCCGGTCAGACGGGGGAATCGGAGCTCGAAATCGAACAGGAACGCCTTCCGGATCGTCCCTCGCGCCGTGGCGCGGAACGCCAGCCGTTCCCCAAAGAGGTCGATGCGCCGGTAGCCCACGCCAAACGTTGTACCCTGTCCGCTGCGCATGCCGCCGAGCACGAGCTGAAACCCGTTCGAGCCCCGCCGCGACCGGATCCCTTCCAGCACCCCGCGGTCCGTAAAACTGAGGATCTTCTTGGTCAGACCGGGGGTCCGCTCCGGCCAGAGCCGAGCCCGCTTGTCCTTCCGTAACAGTTGAATATGCTCGAAGCGCGATTTCGCCTGCTGGGCTTCCCCGGGCGGCGGAATCGCCAGCCCGACGAGGATCGCGAGACCAACCGCAATCCGCAAACCGCCAAGACGCGCCTGCATGCCTGATCCTCCCCTCGAAAACCTTTGGCCGCCTTTGGTGAATTCCATCGACAAGCAGCTTTGCCACCCGAAACCGCCGCCGGGCCGGACCGGAGGGCGAGTCGCTCTTGGCTTGGAAGATGTTTCCGGGGGCGGGAAAGTCTCAGAAAAATCCATTCAGACCTTCACATCTGTAAGGGACGCCCACACGCTGGCTGGCGG
Organism: Solibacteraceae bacterium; assembly: GCA_026984795.1. Lineage (GTDB taxonomy): Bacteria > Acidobacteriota > Terriglobia > Bryobacterales > Bryobacteraceae > JALSRK01. The sequence continues at coordinate 15,822 of JALSRK010000060.1, forward strand.
CCGATCCGCTCTGAGCGCACAAACCGTCCTCAGCGCCTTTGGACACGGCATCGGCACGAGGAAAACGGGCATCGGTGGGGTTTGGGAACGTCAAGGGTGAACCTGTGCTCGTGTGGGGAGCTGGGGCGGGAAGAGCTTGTTTTCCCCGGGGTGGCCTTTCAGCTCGTGGCGTGTCCTGAACAACGAGTTTGGCGTCCCCAGGGGGATTCGAACCCCCGTTGCCGCCGTGAAAGGGCGGTGTCCTAGGCCAGGCTAGACGATGGGGACGCCCCGCAATGAGTACCTGTGTACTCTCCCTTACTGTACCCACGCCCCAACACCGCCGTCAACCCGCGCCGGCCGCCGACCGGCGCGGGCGCCTCTCCCCTTCCTCTACTCCGTCCCGCTACGCCGCTGAGTGCGACAGCGGAGCTGCTCGAGACTTCCTTCGAACGGCCCAGGCCGCCAGCTCCCAGGTCGTGAGCCACAAAATGCCCCCGGCGGCAAAAGCAGCCGGGATCCACGCCGGGACGCCTCTTTCGAGCACGGCGTCTTCGTGCCGCGCGGGATTGACGTAGGCCGTCACCCTGGAGCCTTCCGGATACCGGGCCACTCGATTCTCGGCTGCCGCCGGATCGCTGCTGCTCCTCGAGAACGCTCCGATCGCCTCCGATTCGTACCGGACCCCGCCGATCTCGTATGCGTACCGAATCCTCGGCCGGTACATCGTCCGGAAAACGCTGGACCTCCCAGCAGCGCCCCCGCTCGTGGCGCTGCGGAACTGCTCCACCCGCGACGCCAGAATCTCCGCCTCTACCGGGATGTAGCTCTTCTGAAGCTCGGATTTCCGCCACGCCCAATATGAAATCCCCGCGAAGACCAGGAATCCGATTGCTCCGGCCAAATGCATCAACCGAACCATCTCAGGCCTCCTCTCAAATCGGTGCGGCGGGCCGCATATCACCTCACCACGAACTTGCCCCCGGTGGTGACGACGCGGGCGGCCACGATGTCGGTAAAGGTATATACAGCGGTATAGACGCCTTTCTCGAAGTCCGAAGGAATGTTCAAGCTGCCGCTGATCGGTATGGAAAACGTCGGCGGGTGATAGACCCAGGAGTCTTGAATGTGCTCCAGGCTTGGTTCTTCGAAGACGACCTCTCCGCTCGGGCCAACAACCCGCAAGCCCATCCGTAACTCGGCCTCATCGCCGCGGAAACGCAGACCAAACACCGAGCATTTCATGTGCAACGTCCCCCCATCCACGAGTTCCGGGACGGCGACCGGCGGTCCCTCCTCCGTCAGAGAGAACCGGAAGTCCCGGACCTCGAGGCTGGCGGCCGGGACGATGAGATTCGCTTCGACCTGGAAAGGAACTCTCAGTTCGAATTCGTCCCCGTTCCACTCGTCCCGAACCTCGAGAACGAAGCTGCACGTCCCGGCCGGCGCCGCCAAGGGCAACTGCAGGCGGAACGTTCCATGGACCGGTTCCCCGCGCGGCAGCTTGGTGTCGAACTCATCCGTCCAGACAGCGTTGAGAAGCAAACCATTGGGATCGAAGGCGGCCAAACGGTAGGTGAGCTTCGGCCGGCCCTCGGAATTGGTGGAATAGTCCACTACGTCGTAGCTGATGTAGATCGTGTCGCCGGGGCGGTATGGCGCCGGCGGCCGGGGAGGCCCTTCTTCGCTTTCGAGAAAGTCGAAGCCGGCCGGTTTCAAGGCGCCGGTGGCCCTCAGGTTCCTGCCTGGAAACGCTGCCGGCACCGGCTGGTTGCTTCGTTGAGCGGCGCCCGGCGCCCCCGCGGAGGTGAGCGGCGCCGCCGCCGGACTTTCATACAGCCAGTAGGCGCCGGCGAAGCTGCCGCCGACCACCGCGAGCCACGCAACGGCCAGTCCCGCCCGCGCCAGCCCGCCGACTTTCCTTTCTACAACCACCGTGCCGGCCAGATGATCCCCGATCCGTTGCCGGGATTTTGAGAGGATTGCCACGAGGAACCCGACCAGGTACACCGCCACCCCGTCGATCAGCCTCATGATGTTGCGGATGAACGAGCGGCGGAGATCGCAAGCGCCGCCATCCTTCAGGCGAACGTAGATCCCGACCAGACCCTTGCCCAAGGTGGCGCCAAAAAGCCCTTCACAGAGCCAGAGGTAGCAGAACGCGACCAGGGATGTGGCGCCGACGGCCAGCATCGCCGGCGTTCCCTGCAGGGAAAAACCCGTATCGGTAAACCTGCCGAACCACCCGGCGCCGGCCATGCCGATCACCGCGAAGACCGCTCCGAAGAGAACCGTATCCAGGATCACCGCCAGGAACCGGTCCCCCATGCGAGCGATCCTCTCTCCCGCGGCCGAACGAGCGGCAGTCTCCGGAAGCTGACTCGGGGCTGGGCCCACGGCCGGTGGGGTTGAGATTCGTTTTCCGCAGGCAACGCATTCAGTCGCGCTGTCCGGATTTTGCGCACCACAGAAGCGGCAGAACACGATGGATGCCTCCTTTCTGACGAGTGCGCGATTGTGTGAGCGATCGGCGGCCGGCCGGAGCCGGGTCGACGGCCTTAGGCCCGAGAGCACGTGCGCGCAACGTCGGCCACTGGGTGCTGGTGAACGTGTCCTCCGATGTCTCCCTAGTACAGGATCTAGCGGCAAGAATCAAGTGTTTCGGACTAAAAAAGGCGTTTTGGGGTGAAGTTGGCGGGAAGCCGCGACCCAGCGCTCGCAGAGTCATCCCGGAGACGAGGGCCGCGGTGGCGAATTCTCCTCGGTCCCACTGCCAAATCCGTCTTCAAACTGTTGGTGGGCCGGCGGTTGGTAGATCCTTCCCCCGCCGGCTCTCCCGCCGCGTGGTACAAAGCCGGTGGGGGCGGAATCCGCCCCAAAGGGGAGACTGCAATGCAGCGAACTGGCTCGGCCTCCGGCAGCCCGCAAGTCCGCCTCGGGGCTGCCGGTTCCGCTGGGCGTCTTCGCCGTTTCTTTCCCGTTACCTGCCGGCGGCTCCAGCCGGGCCGGCCCGGTGCTGAGCCGTCACACATGTCTGCAACCAACGGAAAACATGAGAGTTTCCCGTTTTTCTCTTTTTCGCCCGTTTTGGCGCCACGCGTCACGCCACACTCAGGCGGCCGCCCGCCCGGTTGGCCGGAGTCTCTCGCGCTCTCAGTCGAACCGGTAGAGCCGGATCCCGAAGGCTTCCCCCAAGAGACTGACCCGCCACGCCGCCGGCCGCTCACGGTAGTCTTCCTTTCCGTAGTCGTTCGGATGGACCAGGAAGTAGCGGACGCCGGCCCGCTTCATCTCCGCGGCTACCATGCGGCGCATGCCGCGTGGCGGGCGGACGGTCTGGTCTTCGATCTCGGCGGGAATCTCGCTCCAGTCGCCCTTCTCGCTCGCGGCCTCGAGGCGCAGCCGGATGTTCGGCTGGTCCGGCGAGCAGACCAGCAGGACGGAGTCGGCCTCTTCGGTCCGGCCGAAGTCGATCTCGACCCACATGCCCGCGAACAGCGCCTGCCAGCTCCGCCAGCGGGTGACCGGCGAGTTGTCGAAGGCGCGCTGCACGTCCCACGGGTTCGGGTGCGCCCGCAAGCGCCACTCGGGCCGCCGGGGCAGCTCCTTGTCCCCCCGGTAGACCCGGAACTCGGCGATGCTCCAGTGGTCCGGGGCGCCGCCGGCGGTCTGCACCGCCCGGATACGGCGCAGGCGCTTCCGGGGAAAGCGGAAGCGGATGTGGCGCACCGGCTGGGCGGCGGGGTTGAAGGGCGTCCAGAGCATGTCGCCGAGCACCTCGTTCCAGGCGCCTTGATAGACCACCAGAATCTCCCGCGTCGTGTAGGCTTCCGGGATCTGATTGAACGTGAGCACCCGCTCGCCCGGCGGGACCTTCTCCTCGACCATCCGGGCCACCGTATAGCCCGGGAAGACCCGCCGCAGGAAGGCGTCTTCGGGTTCGATCCGCAACGCCGCCTTCCAGCGCAGCCCATCGATGCGCCAGGCGTAAGGGCTGGCGTAGCGGGGGATCGCCGAGGGCCACGAGAGCACGGCGTGCAGCAGAACCAAACCGGCCGTCAGCCGTGGGAGACGCATGAGAACCAGAGCCATCGCCAAGGCGGCGAAGGGCAACGGGGGGATCAGAAACCGCGTGCCGATGTTGAAGGCGTACGGAAGCCCCGCGCAGAGGGCGCCCAGCCAGAGCCAGCGGCCCTCGCGATTCCGCAGCGCCAGCAGCCCGAGAGGAGCCAGCAGGAACAGCGGCCCCACCAGCCCGCCCAGCACGCCGCCCCGCACGGTCACCTCGAGTGGGATGTCCCAGTGGCTCTCGAGCCCGGGATAGTTTCGCAACTGCCGTCCATAGGCCTGCTCAAAGGAGATGTGGATGTAAGGGTTCGGGAACCAGCGGTTGAAGAACGGCGAGAACGGATTGTCGTACCAGGCCAGGTTCCGGAGCATCCACGGGGCGGCCAGCGCCAAGGCGCAGGCGGCGGTGATCAGAATGGGCCGGAGCTGGAAGCGGCGGTCCCGCGCCATGCGCGCCGGCAGCGTGGCGGCTACCAGCAGCACGGCGGAGGCCCCGGCGGTGTACTTGGCGGCGTAGGCGAACCCGGCCAGCAGTCCGATCAGGATGAGCAGCCGGTCCGAAGGCTCCTCCCACCAGATCCGCAGCAGGTAGAAGAGCCCGAACAGGATCGCCGCCACCGCCACGTCGTTGTAGGCCGTGCTGCCGTCCATGCCCACCACCGGGCTCAGGAAGACGAACAGGGCCGCGGCCAGCCCCGCGCCGGCGAAACCGTAGCGCCGGGCGTAGGCCACGATCACCGCCGGCAGGGTAATCAGAAACGCAAGATGGACCAGGGCCGCCGCCGAATGCCTGCCGAAGGAGAAGGCCATGAGATAGAGCATCTCGACGCCTTGGGAGAGGTGGGCGTACATGTGGTGCGGCAGGCGCTCCATGCCGTGCGCCCGCAGGTAGCGGGCCACCAGGCCCAGGTGGTAGGTGCTGCCGTCCGGGCTGGTCTCCGGGGCCATCGCGTAGAAGAAATAAAGGATGGCGTAGGCCGCCGCCACCGCCGCCGCGGCGATCCCCGCCCGCCTGGGCAGCGGCGGCAGCGGTTCCCCGATGGGACGGTGCGCCTTCAGCGCCCACGCGGCGGCCAGCACGGCGAAGCCGGCGGCCAGCAGCACCGGGCGATAGTAGAGGCCGGTGATCCCCAGAATGAAGAGGGCGAGTTCGACCAGCGCCGCACCGCCCAGGAACGCAAAGATCCACCGCTCTCCCCGCTTCAGCGGGATGCCCAGCGCCCGCAGCAACAGCAGGCCCGCCGCCACGCACACGGCCACGGTGAACGAAGCACCGAACAGAATGGCGGGGACCTGCGTCATGGCGCGCCGATGGGGACGAAGCCGGCCCGCTGCAGGATGATGCCGAGTTTGGTTCCGGTCTGCGGGGCCACCCAGACGGGATCGATCCGGATGCTGACGATCGTGTCCGCGCCCGGCTCGACCCAGCCGGCCGGGACCTCTTTCTCATAGTGCTTGCGGCCGTAGCTATCGTAGCGGACGCTGCCAAGACGTCGGCCGTTGATTGCGAACGTCAGCGTGACCGGGCCGGTGGTCTCGAAGGTCGCCCCGGCAATGGAGAAATCCATCACGAACTCGAGGCCGTCGGCGCGGTCGAGGACGAAATGCAGGGTCGGGTTCGGCCCGGTCCAGCGCCACTGGCCGGCTTCGAGGCCCCGGATGTCGCGGATGAAGTAGCTCTCGGCGTCCGGGTCATTCATCGCCACGAACATCCTGGCGTCGCCGGCCTCTTCAGGCGCCGGCGGGGTGCGCTGCTCAGGCGGGGGGTAGCTTTCCGGGTAGCGGTTGCAGGCAAGGAGCACAGCCAGGGCCGGGAGGGCGGCGGCGAGCCTCAAACGGTCTTGTCTTCGGCGTAGCAAAGGTCGTTCAGCGGGCACTCGGCGCACTTCGGCTTGCGCGACTGGCAGATATAGCGGCCGAAATGGATGAGCTGGTGCGAGAAGACGATCCACTTCTCCTTCGGGATAATCTTCATCAGGTCCTGCTCGATCTTCACCGGGTCTTTTTCTTTGGTGAGATCGAGCCGCCGGGCGACGCGCGAGACGTGGGTATCGACGACGATGCCCGTGGCCAGCCCGTAGGCGGTGCCGAGGACGACGTTGGCCGTCTTGCGGGCGACGCCGGGGATGGTGAGCATCTCTTCCATCGTCTTGGGCACCTTGCCGCCGTAGTCGGCCAGGATCTTCTGCGCGGCGCCGCGGATGGCCTTCGCCTTGTTGTTGAAGAAGCCGGTGGAGCGGATGTCGGCGGCCAGCTCTTCCTGCGAGACGGCGGCGAAATCTTCCACCGTCGGATACTTCTCGAACAACCCCGGGGTGACCTGGTTGACGCGCTCGTCGGTGCACTGGGCTGAGAGGATCGTGGCCACCAGCAGCTCCCAGGCGTTGCGGTGCTTCAGGGCGCAGGTGGCGTTCGGATAGACCTCGTCGAGCCGCCGCAGAATCTCGGCCACGCGCTCGCGGCGATCCTTCGCGGTGCGCGGGCGTTTCGGGCGTTTTGCCCTCGTTTTCCGGGCCATCGCTGAGTTCCAGAGGGCCGCGGGCCGGGCCGCGGCAAATGATCTAACATGATAGCATTGCGCCGCAGGTATCTCCCCGGAATCGCGCTGGCCGCCTTGACTACCGCGGTCTTCGCCGGCTCGCTAGGGGCGCCGTTCCACCTCGATGACCACGCGCTGCTCGCCGACCCGGCGGTGACCGGTGCGGGCGGTTGGGGCTTGCTCTTCAGGCTGGAACAGACCCGCCCGCTTACTTACTTGACCTTCCGGCTCAACTACCAGCTCGCCGGGCCGTCGGCGGCCGCCTTCCACGCGGGGAACCTGCTGCTGCACGTGGCCGCCGTGTTGCTGCTGCTCGACGTGCTCGGGAGGCTGCTGCCGCCGCGGGCGGCCTGGATCGCCGCTTTCCTGTTCGCCCTCCACCCGATCCAGACCGAAGCGGTGGTCTACGTCTTCGCCCGGGCGGCGCTGCTGATGACTGTCTTCTGCCTGCTGGCCTTGCGCGCGTGGCTCGACGAGAAGCCGTGGCGGGCGGCGGCGTGGTTCGCCCTGGCGCTATTGGCGAAAGAGGAGTGCGCCGCCTTTCCTTTGTTGCTTCTGCTGGTCGACCGCGCCCGGGGGCGCCCGGAATTCCGCTGGAAACCCGTAGCGGCGATGCTGGCCCTGGCTGTGGCGGCGGGGGCCCGGGTGGTCTATGTGCTGGCGCAATCCGCCGAGTCCGGGGCGGGCGCCGGCTCGGTCTACTCGCCGTGGGAGTACTTCGCCGCCCAGGGGCCGGTGATCTGGCGGTACTTCCGGCTGCTCGTAATCCCTTACGGGTTCACCGTGGACCCTGAGATCGCCGTGCCCGGGGCGGCGGTTGCGGTGGGGGCGTGGCTGGCGCTGGCAGTGGCCGCGTTCGCGTCTCTGCGGTGGTTCCGGGGCCTGAGGCCGGGCTTCTGGTTTCTGGCCGGGCTGATCCTGTTGCTCCCCAGCTCGTCGGTCTTCCCCGCCGACGACCTGGCCGCCGACCGCCGGATGTACCTGCCGCTGGCCGCCCTCGCCCCGGCGGCGGCCTTGATGCTCCGCCGGGTGAGCTGGAAGGCGCTGAGCGCGATAGGGCTGGCGCTGGCGCTGGTTACCGTGTCCCGGGGGAACGTCTGGCGCTCGGAACGCGCGCTGTGGGCCGAGGCGGTGGAACGCGCGCCGGGGAAGGTCCGGCCGCGGATCCAGCTCTCCCGGGCGCTGCCGGCCGACCAGGCCATCGAGGTCCTGGAAAAAGCCCGGCGGCTGGCTCCCGAGGATGCCCGCGTGCAGACGGAACTGGGCCGGCGATACCTCGAGACTGGCGAGCCGGGCCGCTCGCTCGAAGCCTTCGGCCGCGCCCTGGCCCTCGAGCCCGGCAATCCGGCCGCCTGGAACAACCGGGGCGTGGCGCTGCTCGCCCTGGGGCAGAGAGACGCCGCCCGGCAGGATTTCGAGAACGCGTTGAAGCGGGACCCGTGCTTCGATCCGGCTTACGAGAACCTGGCAAAGCTGGGCGTCAGTGCAATCCCTCCCGGCCATTGCGCCGGCCGCTGACGAACTTCGGCCGGGGCGGGAAGCCCTGATCACCCAGCGGACTATCGAGGCGGCTTGGGAGACGTAATCTCGACGTCGGCGCGCAGGAACTGCCAGTCGGGCAGCTCATAGGCCCGCAGCCGGGTCTTGGCCACCGTCTTGAATTCGACCGACTCGTACGGGCCGAGGCGCGTCGTCTTGAAATCGAATTCCGCGATCGGCGGCTCGTCCGGGCTGGACTTGACGGTCCGCAGGTAAACCTTTCCCGCCAGGTCGCCGATGTCGGCGGCCGAATGGTTCACCACGAGAAACGTGACCTCGAGCCGCTTGTCCTGGGTCTCCGAGATCCGGAAGCCGGTCACTTCGATGTGCCGGGCGATCGGGTTATCCCCGATCACGCCCATGCGCGCGGTGGGCACGGGCTCGAAGGGGCTTTCAGCGCTGGCGGCGGACGACCCGCCCCGGTTGCTCGGCAGAACGTACCGGTAGGCGATGGCGCCGATGCCGGCGACCACCGCCGCCACGAGGATGGTCACCAGCCAGCCGGGCATGCCGCGCCGGCCCGTATCCAGCTCGTAGTATTGCGGCGCCTGAGCTTGAGCCGGCTGCTGGGGATAGGCGGCCGAAGGTGGCGGCGCCTGCGGGGGAGGATAGGGAGGTTGCGGAGGCGGCGCGCTGTAACCCGGCGGAGGCGGCGGAGGGGGCGCCTGCGCCTGAGGGTACTGTGGCGGCGGAGGGGGTTGGGACGGCGGCGCCTGTGGAGGCGGAGGAGCTTGGGACGGCGGGGGCGGCGCAGCTTGGGGTGGCGGTGGCGGGGCGGAAGCCGACGGCTGCTGCGCCGCGGGCGCCTCCTCGGTCTTGCCCGTGCCATGGCAGTACGGGCATTCGCTCTCGTGCGGTGGCACTTCTTTCCCGCACGCCGGGCAGATCCAGGTGAACATTGGTATGCCTCTCCGAAAACTGTTGCGTTCTATTAGTAGTGTATTGCGCCCGGTGCAGCGGCTGCAGCGGTAGGTGCGGGCGGCAGGTCCTCAGAGTGGCCAGAACCTGGGCGCCGCACAGCGCCCGAGACTGGAGGTCCCCTTCGGCCAGCAGCATCTACCGGTTCAAACAGCGGCTCTGCTACCTGCTGCTGCAGAAGCACCGGACCCGGCGGCAGCGCCAGAAGCTGATCCCGCGGTTTCGGCGGGCGCTTCACCCATGGCGCGAGGAGATCGTCACCATGTGGCGCTTCACCCGCAACAACGGCATCACCGAGGGCTTCCACAACAAGATGGAGCTGCTGAAACGTCAGGCCTACGGGTTCCGCAGCTTCAACAACTACCGGATGCGAGTGAAGATTCTATGTGCTGGAATGGATTGAGACTCAGCCCTGCCCCCATTTCTGGCGAAGAGCCCCGAGACTCAGCCCCTACCCCCATTTCCGGCGAAGAGCCCGAAGAGCCAAGAGCCCAGAAGGTGGTGCGGATGAGAGGACTTGAACCTCCACGGGCCGAAGCCCACATGGACCTGAACCATGCGCGTCTGCCAATTCCGCCACATCCGCACGTGACGTCTACTTATATTTTCGGAAACCCCTCCGGGCCTGTCAACGGCCGGGGAACCCGGCTTTTCGGCCGCGGGCGGGCTTGGCTGGGATCGGCCCCTGGCTTCCTTACTCATCCGAGCCCGGTACCCCGCGCCGGCAACTCCCGGCCGGCGGGTGTAATCCGAATCCGCCCGGCCGGCGGCCCGAAGCCGCCTTGATACACTGAGTAACAAATGCTGGACCGCCGAGCGTGCCTGCGATACCTGGCTGGGGCTGTGCCCGGCATGCGGCTTCTGGCCGGCGACCTGTTCCCTTCTACGGTCGCCGACCGTGTGGACCGGCGCTACAAGACCCCGGGACCCCGCCCGGCCGGCCTGAAGGCCACCCGCGATGGCCTCTGGATCCTGGACCAGGCCACTGCATCGGCCTATCTGGTTCATTTCGCCACCGGCGAGGTCAAGATCGAGATCGCTACTGGAACGATCAAGCCTACGGCCATCGAGACCGACGAAGTCGGACTATGGATTGCCGCTGAGGACGGCCGCAAAATGATCCGGCTGGACTTCGTCGTGGACGACGAAGGCAACGTGAAGAAGGACCAGGTGGTGCGGAAGGCCGAGTTCGACGTGCCGGGCGCCGGCCGGGTGAAGTGGCGGCAGGCCGCCGGGCCCCCGGATCCTATCGGTGCTCAGGGTCTCGCCTGGCGGCGGGGTGAGCTCTATGTCGCGGTCCCCCCGGCAGCCGCCATCCAGGTACTCAAACAGGACGGTTCCACGCTGCGCACCTTGCCGGCCCCGGGAATCTGCCCCCAGGGGCTCGCCTGGGATCCCGACGGCAGGCTCTGGTGCGCCGATGCCTTTTCGCGGTCCTTTTTCAAGCTCGACCCGGCGACCGGCAAGATCATCAAACAGCACTTCCTGCCTTTCGCAACGCCCGAGGTCGAGGGCAAGGTCATCATCCCCCACGGCCTCACCATCTGGCAGCGGATGATCTATTTCTGCTCTTTGGAAACCGGAGAACTCTACCGGACCCCGCTCGTCAACCGAATGGAGTGAGGGGGTTCAGCGTCTCGTCCCGGGTGTTTCCACCCGGATCTTAAACAGCGTCTTGCCCGCCGTCACGTACAGCGTCCGCAGATCGTCTCCGCCGAAGGCCAGATTCGTGATGGTATCCTCCCAGATCGGGTAAAAAGCGATTTTCTCACCGGCTGGGGAGAAGACGTGGACGCCGGCCTTCGTCTCGAGGGTTTCACTCGTGCCTCGGGGCCGATTCAGGCCGGCAGCGGCGTAGAGATTCCCGGCGCTGTCGATGGCCAGCCCATCGGCGCTCCGGCCGGGGTAGAAATCGTGAAACACGCGCGGGTTCCCCACAGTCCCGTCGGGAGCGAGGTCATAAGCTTTGATGCATCGGGACCCGCCTTCTTTCTGGTTCGCCTCAACGTGGTACAGCGTCCGGTCGTCCGGCGCAATCACGATGCCGTTCGGCACGTCCACCTCGTCCGGGCCCAGGATCTGGTACACACCGCCGTCGGGGTCGATGCGGTAGACGCGGTCGCCGGCGTAATCGGTGAAATAGATCCTGCCTTTGGAATCGAAAGTCACGTCATTAGGCTGTGCGATGGGAGTCTCAGGCGAGTCTGCCGCGAGCACCTCGATCTCGCCCGTAGCCAGGTTGGTGCGCGTCACCCGCCGGGCATCGCCCTCGGCGGCGATCAGCCGCCACTGTGGATCGAACACCAACCCATTGGCCCCGTTGGAATTCTCCCGGAATGTCTCCAGTCCAGCGCCGGGCGTGAACTTCAGGATCCGCTGCGACCGGATTTCGGTGAAGAACACGTTGCCCTCGGCATCCACGGTAGGGCCTTCGGTGAACGCGACCGTCACCACGGGCTGCGCGGCCGTTTCGCTGGGCTGTGTGGCCGCCGGCTCCTCGGTCCGGCATCCCGCGGACAGCAGGAGTGAGACTGCTGTAAAGCAAACCACGATCGTTGCTTTCATGAACTCCTCCGGTCGCAGACCGCACCGGGCCGGCACATCTGCAGTGGCAGCTCGCCGGGCCGCTTCCAGTGCGCCTCTGCGGCCCGAGTATGGTATCACGGCAGTAGGGGCGGCCGGAATCACAATACGGCGCGGTTCGACAAGCCGGCGGCTCCTGGCAAGGAGGCTTCCGCATGACGTCACGAACAGCCGGCCTCGCTCTGCTCGTCCCGCTCCTCGCCGGCGTGCTCCCCCTCACCGCCGAAACCAAGCTCCTCGTTACCGTAACGGACAGGAAAGCCGGAACGCCCGTCAAGGATCTCAAGCCCGAGGAGTTCCGAGTGACGATCGGGAAATCACCCCGGCAGGTGCTCGCCGCCGAATACGAGACCGGTCCGGTGGACGTAGTGCTGATGCTGGACACCAGCCTGATCGGCGGCCAGATCAGCTCTCTCGCCCCCAGTCTGATCGGGGAGTTGAGAGAAAACGAGCAGATGGCCATTGTCGCCTATCATTCGGCGGCCGACCTGATCCAGGAGTTCACGTCGAGCAAGGACTTGCTGCGCCGCGCTCTGGGGCAGGTGAAGTTCGGCAACAGCCCCCGCCTGTTGGACGCCTTATACGCCGTCGCCGCGGACGGATTCGAGGGCAGCACCTACCGCCGGGTCATCCTGTTGCTGACCACGGGCGTAGACGGCCCCAGCAGGGTCACGCGCGAAGAGGTAGCCCGGATCTGCCGGCGGAACGCCGTTTCCATCTTCCCCGTCTACATGATGAACTACGGACGCTCCACCCTGGAAAGGTTGGCGCGCGTCACCGCGGGAGCGGCGTTCAACGCCCGGGAACTCTCGAAGCGGTCCACCGACCCCGCGGCCACGGTTTTCGAAGTGATGCGCGGCCGCTACGTGGTCACCCTCGCCGGCAACCTTCCCTTGGGCGACAAGGCCAAGCTGGCGATCCAGCGGAAAGGGAAGTACTTTGCGTCCTACCTCGAGGTGGACTGATGGTAGGGGCCTGAAGACAGAACGCCCGGCGGCCGCGCGTACCGCCGGGCGTATAACCCTGTTCAGTCCTGCGAGGAGGTGTTCCGAGCTGTTTCCTTGGATTGACCCCTCGGCACCTTCACCTTGGGGGTGGAGAGATAACCAACGATACGGTCTTTTTCGACCCGGTTCACAACGACTTCGTACGGCTGCCTCGCCGCCGCCACGTAGAACTGCAGCGGCTCATTGACGAACCGCTTGCGTTTCGTGATTCTCTTGTCGTCGGCGATGATGTCGAGAGTGAAACGGTTGCGCTTCGGACTGGTATCGCGGAGCCTCAGGGCAATGTCGCCGACACGGACCGGCCGCTTGCTCTTGCGGATGTCGAACTCGTAGTAGTTACGTTGGCCGAGAGCCTTCAGCGCCGCCAACTCCTTGGAATTGGTTGCGATCAGCCCGCTCTGGACCCCCAGGTCGCCGGTTACCTGCTTCAGCGCGGCGATCGTCTTCTCCAACTCGCTACGGGTCTGCTCGACGCTGGTCTTGACCTCCCCGATCCGGGTGACGTTAGTCTGGGCGGCCTGTGCCACTTTGCTCAGATCCTTCGCTACCCGCTGCTGCTGTTCGCGCACCCTCTGTTGCTCTTCGGCGAGCTGCCGGGCCAGCTCTTCGGCCCGTTTCATGGCCTCTTCCTTCGCCCGGCCGGCGGCCATTGCCGCCTGGCGCCGCGCCGCCTCCAGCTCCTGCCGCATTGTTTCGAGCCGGCGCTGCTGCGTCTCATTGCTGACGCTTGAAGTCTCGCGGAGGCTGGAGATCTCGTCGAGCAAAGACTCCTGCAAAGTCGCCATTTCGTTCCGCACCTGATCGATCTGCAGGAACATGTATACGTTCGCGGCCACCAGCGCAATGACAAGGCCGAAAAGGATGGGAATCTTCAGGCCCGGACCACTGGGCGGCGGGATGTAGTGGACGTTGTTAGCGTCGTTCAATGGAATACCTCCTTCGGAATGGGCCGGCAGGATCCGATCTTCGATGGCCCAGCCAGGCCATACCTCTCCTGTTGAGCCCCTACTTGGCCCAGTGTATCACCGCTCTAATAGATGGCTCGGGGGTGGCCGGGGTTTCACTGGGTGGAGCAGGTCCCCTCGACCGCGACCCCCTTTCACCGGCCGCCCTCGGCATCGGCCCGGCCCCGGCGCCCGCGCCGGCGACGAGCTTGGAACGGCCCCTCCTGGAACTTGTCCGCACCCTTTCGGCGCGGGATTCTTCGCTGGCCGAGCGACCATGCGCCCGGGCCAAGACCCGGCGCGTCGCCGGATTTGAGGATGCCTCTGCGGATGTGATCTACTCGAAACATGCGGTGGTTGCTGGCACTCGGACTCCTGGCTCTTCCCACGTTTCCCTCGGCGGCGCAAGTCAACGTCATCCGTCATGATGACCGGATCTCAGTCGAGATCGACGGCAAGCCCTTCACGGAGCTGTTCGTCAAGGGTAAGGACGTGATGAAGCCGTACTTTCACCCTTTACGCTCGGCCTCCGGCAAGATCGTCACGCGGCTGTTCCCGATGAAAGTGGTCGAGGGTGAGAGCCACGATCATCCCCACCACCGGGGTCTGTGGTTCGCCCATGGCGACGTCAACGGCTACGACTTCTGGAGCGCAGACCCCTCCCGCTCCAGCCCCAAACTGGGGCGCATCGTGCTCGAGAAGGTCGTCGAGACCAAGAGCGGTAAGAAGCAGGGACGGCTCCGCGTCCGCTTTGCCTGGCAGGCTCCGGACGGAACGGTGCTGGTGCGGGAAGACCGCACGGTCGTCTTCCGTGCGGATCCGAAACTGCGCATTCTGGACTTGGACTTTGTGTTGACTGGAGTGAAAAAGGCCCACTTCGGGGACACGAAAGAGGGTACATTCGCCATCCGGATCGCCGATTCGATGAACGAGCGGCACGGCGGAACGCTGATCAGCTCCACGGGCGCCAAGGGCGAGAAGAACATCTGGGGCAAACGCTTCCCGTGGGTGGACTATTACGGCCGGGTGGACGGGGAGACGGTCGGCATCGCGATCTTCGACCATCCCGAGAACCCTGGGCACCCGACCCATTGGCACGCCCGCGGCTACGGGCTGTTTGCCGCCAACATTTTCGGCCTGCACGACTTCTACCACGACAAGAGTCTCGACGGCGGGCGTACGTTGGCGCCGGGGGCCCAGTGGCGGTTCCGTTATCGCGTAGTCATCCACCCCGGGGACCCCAGCTCGGCGGGGATTGCCGCCTTGTACGCGAAATACGCCCGCCACCAGTAGGCTGGGCGGCGCTTCTCCGGAGCAGCGAAGAACCCGATTAGGGGGGCCGCCTCCCGCCGGTGAGACCCGGCCCGCAACCCCGGAGCTTCTTCGCCTCGGGGTTACACTGGAATCGTGCGGGCCGAGGCCAATGGGTTGCTGGGAAAGGCGGGCGTGAAGTCCGTGGCGGAGCTCGCGCAGCAGCCCGAAGTGCGCCAGGCGCTCACCTGGCTCAGCGTACGGCGGCGTTGGATCGATGAGAAACATCTGGAGCTGTGCCGGATCCCCGCCCCGACGTTCCAGGAAGATGCCCGCGCCGGTTGGATGGCCGAGGAGTTCCGCGCCATCGGCTACGACGTCTCGGTGGACCGTGCGGGCAACGTCATCGCCGGCCTGAGGTTGAAAGGCTCCGGGCCGGTGGTTTGCATTTCCGCTCACCTCGACACGGTTCTTTCCCCGGCCCGCCCCGAAGAAGTTCGCGTGGACGAACGTGGACGCTTCGTCGGCCCCGGGGTGGCCGACAACGGCAGCGGTTTGGCGGCCTTGGTGGGGGTGGCGGCAGCCCTGAGCCGCAACGGTGTTGGCGGCGACGGGGCCGAAAAGATCATTTTCGTGGCTAACGTCGGCGAGGAAGGGGAGGGGAATCTCAGCGGCATGCGGTACTTGTGCCGCCCGTCGGGGTGGGGCAGGCGGATCGGATGGTATGTGGTGGTCGATGGACCCTCGACGGACCACGTGACGGCGCGGGCCGTAGCCAGCCGCCGCTTCGAGATTGCGATTTCGGGACCAGGGGGACACAGTTGGAGCGACTTCGGCATCGGGAACCCGGTCCACGCCCTCAGCCGGGCCATCACGCTCTTCACCGAGGACCAGACCGAGCGGCTGCAAGCAAGCCGGAATGGATCCCGGTTGAGTTTCAACTTCGGCTTCATCGAGGGTGGCGCGAGCGTCAATGCGATTCCGGCGCTGGCACGGGCAAAGGTGGATCTGCGCAGTGAGCAGCCCGAAGAGATGGCCGCGCTGGCCGAGGCGCTGCGCGGCGCCGTGGAGAAGGCGCTCCATATCGAGAACATCCGGGCGGAAGGCGCGAAACTTTCGGCGCGCGTTCGCGAAATCGGCTACCGGCCCGGCGGACGGCTGCCGGAAGATGCGCCGATCCTCGAATACCTGCGGGCCGTGGATGGATTCCTCGGGATTCGCTCCCGGCCGGACAGCGCATCGACCGACGCGAACATCCCCCTTTCGCTGGGCCGCCAGGCGATCTCGATAGGAGCGGGAGGCCAAGGCGGCGGGGCCCACACGCGCGAGGAATGGTACGACCCGGCCGGCCGCGAAATCGGACTGAAAAGGATCTATCTGCTGGCCCTGTTGCTGGCGCGGGCGGCCGGGGCGGGCCCGTAAACGGAGCGGCGCCTTGGCGGATCGCACCCTTCGGGCGGAGATGGCCCTTGTGTTCGTCGCCTTCGTTTGGGGGGCCACCTTCGTCCTCGTCAAAGAGGCCCTCGACGACATCTCCACGCTGCTTTTCCTGGCACTGCGGTTCACGCTGGCCGGGGCGGTGCTGGCTATCGGCTACCGGGGCCTGCTCGCCGGAATTCTGGAGCGCCGAGGCGCCTCGTTACGCGGCGGATTGGCAGCCGGGGCGTGCCTGTTCGGCGGCTACGTCTTCCAGACCTTCGGGCTGCGGCTCACCACGCCTTCCAAGGCGGCGTTTCTCACCGGCATGTTCATCGTGCTGGTGCCGGCGCTGAACGCACTCGTCTGGCGCCGGCGGCCGCAGATCGCTGAGGCGGCCGGCATCGGCGCAGCGGCGGTGGGATTAGGGCTGCTCACGTTGCAGCCCGGCGACTGGAACATGGCCCCGGGGGATCTGCTCGTTTTGGGCGGGGCGGTCTTCTTTGCTTTGCACGTCATCGTCTTAAGCCTCTTCGCGCCCAGGGAAGGCTTCGAACGTCTCAGCGTCTTCCAGATCGCCACCGCGGCCCTGCTGGCTCTCGGCACGTTCTGGTGGGCCGAAGCGCCGCGGGTGAAATGGAGCCTGACGGTGGGCGTCGCCCTGGCCGTTACCGGCCTGCTGGCCACCGCCGCCGCGTTCACGATCCAGGCCTGGGCCCAGCAGCGCACCAGCGCCACCCGCACGGCGTTGATCTTCGCCCTCGAGCCGGTCTTCGCGGCAGCGACCTCGTTCCTGGCGTCCGGCGAGCTGCTGAGCGGGCGCCAGATCACCGGCGCGGCGCTGATTCTGGCAGGAATCCTGCTCGTCGAATTGAAACCGAAGCTGCCGGCCCGGCCCTAAAGAGAAGAATGTGAAGCCTGACCCCGGCGCGCCCGATTATAATGAAAGGAGTCACCGCCCAGGGGAGGCCATCACCGTCATGCGTACGATCCGCAAATTGACAGCGCAGAGGCTGTTTCCGTTCGGTCTTCTGCTGGTTACACTCTCTGTCGGCGTGCTCATCGGCACGCTTGTAGACAGCGGGGTCCAGGCAGACCGGGCGAGCGAGGCGGCTGACGCCGAGCCGCTGCAAGTCCCCGACGCCGTCAAGCTGCAGAACGAATTCACCCGGCTGGCGCAGGAGCTGGAGCCGGCGGTGGTGAACATTACGGTCGAGTACAAGCCGGACCCGGAAGAAGTCTCCGCCCACCAGGGGCTCGGCGGTCGCGACGACGAATTGGACCTGTTCCGCCGGTTCTTCGAGCGGCCTTCGCCACGGATGTTTCGCCGGTCGGCCACCGGCAGCGGCTTCCTGGTGGACCCGAAAGGCTACGTCATCACGAACTACCACGTCATCGAAGACGCTGACGTGATCAAAGTGAAGCTGATGGACGACCCGACGACTTACAAAGCGAAGCTGATCGGCTCCGACGTGGAAACGGACCTGGCGGTGATCAAGATCGACGCCGACCATCCCTTGCCGACGGTGAAGATCGGGAACTCCGACGCGGTGCAGGTAGGCGACTGGGCGGTGGCCATCGGCTCGCCTTTCGGCCTGGAATCCACGGTCACCGTAGGCATCGTGAGCGCCAAAGGGCGTGACATCGGCACCCAACAGTTCCAGCGCTTCATTCAGACGGACGCGGCGATCAACCGGGGCAACAGCGGCGGCCCACTGGTGAATATCCGCGGTGAAGTGATCGGCGTGAACACCATGATCGCCACGAACAACGGCGGATATCAGGGGGTCGGGTTCGCCTTGCCGGTGAACATCGCGGTGAAGGTTTACAACCAGATCATCAAGCACGGGCGGGTGACCCGCGGCTCGATCGGCGTCAGTTTCGGCCGCGAAGACGATCCCTACTTGCTGCCGGCCCTTGGCCTGGACCACGGCGTACTGATCACTACGGTGCAAAAAGGCGGGCCGGCGGACAAGGCGGGATTGAAGCCCGAAGACGTGATCGTGGCCATGAACGGTGTGCCGATCCGCAACGGGGACGACCTGGTCGCCAGGGTGGCCGACACGCCGGTGGGTGAAGAAGTCGTCATCACCGTAGACCGGGGCGGCAAGAAGATGGACTTCCACGTGGTGGTCGGCGACCGGATGAAAGTCTGGGCCGACGACCCGCGTTTCTCCCAGTACAAGCAGCAGGCGGAGCCTCAGCAAGAGGAGACGTCCGGGGCGAAGTTCGGCATCTACGTGCGGAATCTCACGCCGCGGGAACTCGACGAAATGAAGCTGGAGGCCGAAGGGGGCGTGATCATCACCCGCGTGGAGCTTGGTTCGATGGCCGACGACATCGGGCTGCGAGAGAACGACGTCATCCTCTCGATCAACCGCAAGCCGGTGACCTCGGTGGACGATCTCAAGAGCATCCAGCAAACGCTCAAGTCGGGCGATCCGGTCGCCTTTCGGGTGGCCCGTCCGGTGCCGGTTCGGGGGCCGGGCGGGGCGAAGGTCGAGTGGCGTCCCACGTACATTTCCGGCCTGATACCGTAACGCTCTTCCTCCGAGGCGCAGGGCGGCGTGGGGCCGGCCGTTTCTGGTCCGTAACCGGGAAGCGATCCTGCTAGACTCAATCTTGAGATGCGGCTGGCGGCCTCGGTGGTATTCGCCCTCATGCTGGCCGGTTCGCTGTTCGAGGCGGAGACGGCCGGGGCGAGCGGCGACGGATCCTGGCAGTCTTCTTCCGAGCGCCGGACCTGGCGCCATCCCCAGCGCGCCCCAACCCGGGAGCGCTACAAGCAGATCCAGCGGGCGCTGAAGGCGCGAGGCTACGACCCCGGCCCCATCGACGGACGCTGGGGCTCGCGTTCGGCGGCGGCTCTGAAGCGCTTCGAGCGCGATCACCACCTACCCGGCGACGGCAAACTGGACGCCCTGGTGCTGATCACGCTGGGTCTGGGGCCGAAACGGCCGACTCGGGGTCCGCACTCCCAGCCCCTATCACCCGAAAAGGAAACAAAACGATGATCATTGGCGTACCTCGCGAAGTCAAAGACCATGAGACGCGCGTCGGGTTGGTGCCCAGCGGCGCCTCCGCCCTCGTGGAAGCCGGACACAAGGTTCTGGTCGAAACCGGCGCCGGAACCGGAAGCACAATCGCCGACGACGAGTACGTCGCCGCCGGCGCCGAAATCGTTCCTACAGCGGCCGATGTCTGGGGCCGGGCCGACCTCGTCGTAAAGGTCAAAGAGCCCCAGCCTTCCGAATACCAGTACCTGCGGAAGGGACTCATACTTTTCACCTATCTTCATCTCGCGCCGCTGCCGGAACTCACCGAGAAGCTGATCACGACCGGCGTAACGGCAATCGCCTACGAGACGATCCGGGAGAAAGACGGCTCCCTCCCCCTGCTGACGCCGATGAGCGAAGTAGCCGGACGGATGGCGGTGCAAATTGGAGCCAAGTACCTGGAAGCGCCGAGCGGCGGTCGAGGCATTCTCTTGGGCGGGATCCCCGGCGTCCGGCCGGCGAATATCTTGATCCTCGGCGGCGGGGTGGCGGGACACAACGCCGCCAAGGTGGCACGGGGACTCGGAGCGAGGGTCACCGTAGTGGACAAGAACCTGGAGCGGCTCCGCCAGATCGACGACGTCTTCAACGGCGACGTCGAGACCATGGCCTCGAGCATCTGGACGATCCGGGAAGCGGTGGTGCACGCCGATCTGGTCATTGGCTGTGTGTTGATTCCCGGGGCCGCGACTCCGAAGCTCGTGCGGCGGGACATGCTGAAACCCATGAAGCGGGGCGCCGTTCTCGTGGATGTCTCGATCGATCAGGGGGGCTGTTTTGAAACCTCCCGCCCGACCACCCATACCAACCCGGTCTACTTCGTCGATGACGTGTTGCACTATTGCGTCTCCAACATGCCCGCGGCGGTGCCGCACACCTCCACATTGGGCTTGACGAACGCGACGTTCCCTTATCTGCTGGAAATCGCCAACCATGGCTTTGCCGAAGCTGTGACCCGAAACGAGGCCATCTACCAGGGCGTAAACGTCTATGCCGGACACATCACCTATCCCGCGGTGGCGGAATCACAGAACCGCCCGTGGAAAGAACTGCGGGAGCTGATCTGACCGCCGGCGGCCCGGTGAGTCTTCCATCCGGCGGCGGGAAGAGCGGTTTCCCGACAACGGCGCTACCGTCCGGCGGGCGTGGCTCATGCCCGGTGCGCGAGAATCATTAGCTTGATCGGTTGGCTCCTACTCGCCGGTCTGTTCCTGCAAGCGGGCTCCGCTGCGGCCCAGCGCTTCGACGTCATCGTGTACGGCGCCACCAGCGGGGGCGTGACGGCCGCGGTGGCCGCAAAACGCGAAGGCGCCACAGTCGCGCTGATCGAGCCGGGCCGGTTCGTGGGCGGTCTGACCGCGGGCGGCTGGGGCACGGTGGGATCTGCCGATCAGAAGCTCGCCGCCGGGCTGGCCCGGGAATTTTACGAGCGCGCCGGCCGCCGCTACGGCAAGCCGGTGGTGTGGACCCTCGAACCCCACGTGGCGCTGGCGGTATTCCGCGCGATGCTCCGGCAAGCGGATATCCCTGTCTACCGGGAAGAGCCGCTGCGGGAAGATTCCGGCGTCAGGAAACACAGGCGAAAGATACGGCGCCTGATCACCGAGAACGGCCGTGTTTTCCAAGGGCAGGTCTTCATCGATGCCAGCTACGAGGGAGACCTTCTCGCCCAGGCCGGTCTGCACTATGAGCGGGGAACCCCGCAGGAACGTGTCGTCGCTGATCTAACTTTTTCGTTGTGTTTGTCTGCCGAGCCGAACAACCAGATCCCGCTTCCCAAGCCGCCGGAATATGACCGCACGACCTTCCTAGCCGCCTCCGGCGGACCGCAGACACTGGGGGAATGGTTCGTCACCGCCCGGCTGCCGGGCAATAAGATGAGCGCCGGCTTCCGCGCCGGCGTACCCGGGCTGCCAGTCGCCAGCAGTTGGGTCTACTGTGAAGCCGGTTACCGCCGCCGGGCGGAGTTCTACCAGATGCGGATCAATCACGTAGCCGGTCTACTCTACTTCCTGGCCCGCGACGGCGAGGCCCCGCGGGCGGTCCGCGAGGCGCTGGCCGGCTACGGACTCTGCGCCGACGAGTTCCTCTACACGAACGGCTGGCCTCACCAGATCTACCTCGCTGAAGGCCGGCGTCTAACGGGTTCCGAAAAGGCGCCGGAGATAGGGAGCCCCGAGAAGCCTTTCCCGATCCCTTATGGGCCGTTGACTCCCCGCGAGTCCGATCTCGAGAACCTGCTCGTGGTCTTGTCTCCGGCGGTCGGCGGCCGGGCTTGGGCGGCGCTTCGCCGGGAGACCGTTTCCATGATGATCGGCGAAGCTGTGGGGGTGGCGGCGGCGATAGCGGCCCGCGCCGGGGTTCCGGTACAGCAGGTGGACCGGAAGGCCCTGTCGGCTCGGCTGCCGCGGGCCGGCGACGGCTCGAGCATCGTTTACTGACGCATGCCTTCGCTTCCGCCGCCGATATAATCGGGGACGATGAAACCTGCGCTCCTGGGCTTCGTCCTGCTCGCCGCCGGCGCTCTTCCCCCGCAGAGCCGCCAGGCCACCGGCGTCAAGGTGGGCGAAGTGAGTCCCCATTCGGCGATCGTTTGGATGAGGATCACCCGCGACGCCGAGCGCAACGCCGGCGGGATCGACCTGCGCGGGAAAGGCGGCCGGAAGACAGTACCGCCCGATGTGCGAATCGAGCAGTTGGAGGGAGCAGCGCCGGGCGCGCCCGGCCGGGTGCGGCTGCGGTATTCCACCCGCGAGGATCTCCGCGATGCCAAGGCGACGCCGTGGTTCGACGTGGGGGCCGAACGGGACTACTCCTTCCAGTTCCGGCTCGATCGGCTCCAGCCCGGCACGCGGTACTATTATGCTGCCGATACTGCCGGTCCCGGTGGCGAACCGCGCCATGCCTCTCTGCGCGGCACGTTCCGCACGGCGCCGGCCGCGGACGATCCCGCCGACGTGATGTTCACTGTCGTCACCGGCATGATGTACGCGGATCTGGACTCGCCCAAAGGTTTCCTCATTTACGACTCGATGCTGCGGCTGAAGCCGGATTTCCTCGTACTCACCGGGGACACGGTCTATTACGACAACGAAAGTCCGCGGGTGACCAACGCCGCCGTCGCACGCTACCACTGGGACCGGATGTACAGCCTCCCCCGGCTGATAGACTTCCACCTGCATGTGCCCGCTTATTGGGAAAAGGACGATCACGACGTCTACCACGACGACTGCTGGCCGGGCATGGTGCGCGAGAAGATGGGCTCGTTCACCTTCGAGCAAGGGCAGAAGATCTTCCTCGAAGAGGTTCCCATGGGCGAGCGCACTTACCGCCGGGCGCGTTGGGGTAAGCGCCTGGAAGTCTGGTTCGTCGAGGGCCGGGACTTCCGCTCGCCGAATACCGATCCGGACGGACCGGAGAAAACGATCTGGGGCCGGAGGCAGAAGGAGTGGGTGAAACGGACCCTGCTCGAAAGCGACGCCGAGTGGAAAGTTCTGGTGAGTCCCACGCCGATCGTCGGGCCGGACCGTCCCAAGAAGGCGGACAACCACTCAAACAAGGCCTTCGCCCACGAAGGCAGGGAAATGCGGCGCTGGTTCGCCGAGCACTTGCCGGACAACTTCTTCATCGTTTGCGGCGACCGGCACTGGCAGTATCATTCCGTGGACCCGGAAACCGGCGTGCACGAGTTTTCGTCCGGCCCCGCAAGCGACATACACGCAGGCGGCACGCCTGGATTCGATCCGCGGTATCATCGTTTCCACCGTGTGAAAGGTGGATTCTTATCGGTGTCGGTGACCGAACAGGGTATTCTCTTCCGGCACCACGCCGTCGATGGGAGAACCGTCTATGAGTACCGGAGGAAACCCGGCAGCCGTTAAGGCGGCCCTGATTCTGCTCGTGGCGGGGCTTCTCGCCACGGCCCAGGAAACCATTTCGTTCCGGGTCCGTTTCGGAGTCACGGATACGGAACCCCGCGCCTGGGACGGATCCCTGGAAGTGACCGGCGGCGAGCTGGTGCGCCTGCGGAACTGGCGGCCCAGGCCGAAGCAGGAAGTTGCCGAATCCAGTTGGCGGCTCGCGACCGAGAAAGGGATCAACTTCCGCAAACGCCCGTGGGAAGCCGAGCCGATGGAGGGTCCGAAGCCGTATCTGCTGGTTCCGGGCGTAATCGTCGATGTGCGGGCCACGTCGGGGACGACGGTGCGGTTCCGAACCAAGAACGGTTCGTTCCTCGTCAAACCGTTCTTGTTGAAACCGGGGCTAGTGGAATCGCACTTGGGAGGCGCCGTTCTGGTGGACCGCACGCCTATGGCCACGCGCTTGTCGGGCCCAGAGACACAGAACGACTTCGCCACCCTGGCCCAGGGCGCCGGAAACGAGCTGTGGGCCGGATGGGTGGCCTACAAAGACTGGAGGAACGAGGTTCGCGTGCGCCGCTTCGACGGTGAGCGCTGGCAGCCGGAGGAGAAGATCTCCGGCGATCACGGCGATATCTTCCTGGTGAAGGCCGCCCGCGACGGCGCCGGGGGCGTATGGTTCGTCTGGTCCTCGCAAGTGGACGGCAACTACGACCTGTACGGGCGGCGGTTTTTCCACGGCCGGTGGTCGGGGATCGAACGGCTCACCGAGGCGCCGCAGCCGGACATCTACCACGCCCTGGCCAGCGACGCTCGGGGCGACCTCTGGCTGGTGTGGCAGGGCTTCCGCAACGGGCGCTCGGAGATCTTCGCCCGGCGTTACGACGGTAAGCAGTGGTCCCCCGCGGAGCGCGTCTCCACGTCACCGGCGAACGACTGGGAGCCGGCCGTGGCCGCGGATTCGAAAGGCCGAGTCTACGTCGCCTGGGACACATACGACAAAGGCAACTACGACCTCGTCGTACGCCGGTGGGAGAAAGGCGAGTGGAGCGACCTGCCGGCACTGGCGGAAACGCCGAAGTTCGAGGCGCACGTGAGCCTTGCGTGCGACGACCAGGATCGCCTGTGGGCCGCCTGGAACGAGAGCGGGACGCAGTGGGGCAAAGACACCGGCTTCCTTGTCAAGCGCGAGGGCACCAGGCTGTATCAGGCCCGGTGGATGGCCGTCGCGGTGCTGGCCGGAACCGACTGGAAGGAACCGGCCGCCGGCCTCGAGCGCTCGCTTCCGGCTGCCTTGCGGGGATATAACGACCTCCCGGCGCTGCACTGGGACGGCGTGGGCCGGATGTGGCTGCTGTTCCGCCACCGGCTCCCGCGAATCCAGGACACTCCGAGCGACGCCCCGATGCACCGCGCGGCCTGGAACCTGTATGCCACCACTTACGACGGCTCGGGCTGGACCGCCCCGATCGCGGTGCCGTTCAGCCAGGGCCGAACCGACATGCGTATTGGTTTGGCGAACGGTCCCGGCGGCCGCGTGTGGGTCGCCTGGCCGACCGACAACCGGGGCTTCGACCAGTTCATTCCGGACCACTGGGACGTCTACGCCGCCCCGCTGCCCAAGTTTGCCAAACGCGCCGCGGCGCCGGTCTTCAAGGCCCGCGTGCCGGCGGCAATCCGGACGTTCCCCTTGCACCCGAACGAGGCGGCCGACCTGAGCCGCATCCGGGGCTACACGATCCGTTCCGGGGGGACGACGTATCGGATCTACCGCGGCGACACCCACCGGCACACCGAATTCTCCTTCGACGGCCACAATGACGGGAGTCTGATTGACACGTACCGATACGCCATTGACGCAGCGAGCCTGGACTATCTGATGGTAAGCGAGCACAACAGCGTCACCGGCCCGGACATCGAGTACGTGAACTGGCTGCTGCAGCAGATGGCCGATGTGCTGCTGGCGCCGGGGCGTTTCGTGCCCTTGTTCGGCTACGAGCGCAGCGTGCGCTACCCGAACGGCCACCGCAACGTGATCTTCGCCCGCCGGGGCAACCCCACGCTGCCGATACCGCCGGAAGAACGGAAAGGCGAAGTGGGGGCCAAGGCCCTGTACGAGTATCTGAAGAAGTACGACGGCATCGCCATCTCCCACACTCCGGCCACGGGAATGGGTACCGACTGGCGCGACAACGACCCGGAGGTCGAACCCCTGGTGGAGATCTACCAGGGCGACCGCGTTTCCGCCGAATACGAGGGAGCGCCGAAGGCGGCCTGGGGCGGCAAGCCGACCTCGGCCCCCGGCGGATTCCGGCCTCTCGGCTACGTCTGGAACGCCTGGGCCAAGGGCTACAAGCTCGGCGTACAGGCTTCGTCCGATCACCTCTCGACCCACATCTCTTACGCCTGCACCATCGCCGAGGACTACTCGCGCGCCGGCCTCCTGGAAGCGATGAAGAAGCGCCACTCCTACGGCGCCACCGACAACATCATTCTGGATTACCGGCTCCGGGACGGTGACCGGGAGTACCTGCAGGGCGATATCGTCGAAGCCGGCCGGGGCTTCCGGCTCTGGATCAAGGTGCTGGGCACGGCCCCCATCCGGCAGATCGACATCATCAAGAACAACAGTTTCCTGCACACAAGCCAGCCGATGAAAGACGACGTCGAGTTCACTTTCGAGGACCGCGACGTCGAGCCGGGGGAGAGTTACTATTACGTCCGCGTCCAGCAGGCGGACAATCAAATGGCGTGGAGCTCACCCATTTGGGTCCAGGTGAAGTAAGGGCAAAGATCTGGAGAAAGGAGTCGACGAATTGAAAGTAACCCGCCGCTCTGTGATGAAGGCCGGCCTCGCCGCCGGTTCCGCGCCCGCGGTCTTGCGGGCCGAGTCGAAGCTGCCGAACTTCCTGTTCCTGATCTCCGACGACCAGAGCGTACCGGACATGGGCTGCTACGGCAATCCGGTCCGCACCCCAAACCTCGACCGGCTGGCGGCCGAAGGCATCCGCTTCAACAACTGCTTCGTCAGCTCGGCCCAGTGCAGCCCCAACCGCTCCTCGATCTTCACCGGCTGTACGCCGCACACCACCACCACTTCGCGGCTTCACACGCCGATGCCGCCCTGGGAGCCGACGTTCCTGGAGCCGCTCAAAGAGAAGGGCTATTTCGTGGGCGCGTTCCGCAAGGTTCATCAGGGCAAAGAGTTCGACAAGCGTTGGGACTTCTACGGCGGCTCGACGGCGCCCTTCGAGAGGTTCTTCGATGCCCTGCCCGCAGGTAGGCCCTTCTGGCTCCAGTTCGGCTCACACGATCCGCACCGCCCGTACCGGCCCGGGGCCTGCGATCCACCCCACGATCCCGCTAAAGTCCAAGTGCCGGACTTCCTGCCCGACACGCCGGAGATCCGGCGGGATCTGGCTATGTATTACGACGAGATCGCCCGCTTCGACCGCGAATGCGGCGAGCTGCTCGACCTGCTCGAGAGGCGCGGGCTGGCCGACAACACTCTGGTCATCATGACCGGCGACAACGGCATGCCGTTCCCGCGCGCCAAGGGTACCTGCTACGATCCGGGGCTGCGGGTGCCGCTGATCGCGTGGTGGAAAGGCCGGATCGAAGCCGGCCGCGTGGTAGACGATCTGATCGCTCACGTCGATCTGCCGGTGACCTGGCTCGACGCCGCCGGTATCGGGAAACCGGACAAGATGCAGGGCCGCAGCCTGCTGCCGCTCCTCGAAGGCCGCCCATACGAGAAGCGCAAAGCTGTCTTCTCGGAGCGCAACTGGCATGACAACTTCGATCCCATCCGCAGCGTACGCACCGAGCGTTACAAGCTGATCTTCAACGCTGCTCCGCATTTCCCGTACCGGCCGGCTTGGGACCTGGAGAATTCGCCGACGTGGGCCTCCCTCAAACGGGAAGCGCGGCGGGGAAGGCTGAGACGCCGGCATCTCCAGTTGTTCAACCCTACCCGGCCGATGCTCGAGCTATACGACATCCGCCGGGATCCGGGCGAGTTCAACAATCTGGCCGATGATCCGGCGCACGAGGACGTGTTGAAGGATCTCATGCGGCTCCTGAGCGACTGGATGCACGAGACCTACGACTACCTGCCGCCGGCTTTCCCCCGACCCGGCGAACCTGCCGGGCGCAACTGGCCGGTAACGCTCTGAAGCCGGGACGGGCCCCGGAGGAGAACAAGCGATGCTCGAAAAGGTGAACCTCGATTTGAAGCTTCCCAAGAAGGAGTACAAGCGGCTGCTTCCGGGTTTGCAGCGGCGGCTGTACGACCTCGAGAAAGCGTGCTGGGATCACCGCATCCCCTCGATCGTGCTCTTCGAGGGCTGGGACGCGGCGGGCAAAGGCTCGGCCATCGGGACGCTGACGGAACGCCTCGATCCCCGGGGCTTC
Source organism: Solibacteraceae bacterium (assembly GCA_026984795.1). Classification (GTDB taxonomy): domain Bacteria; phylum Acidobacteriota; class Terriglobia; order Bryobacterales; family Bryobacteraceae; genus JALSRK01. The sequence continues at coordinate 43,395 of JALSRK010000060.1, forward strand.
AAGTTGCACAAGATCCAGGCTCCGCGCACCTACGAGAAGCAGCGGCCGTGGCTCTGGCGCTTCTGGCTCAAGACGCCCGCCTACGGCGAGATGGCGATCTTCGATCTGAGCTGGTACCAGCGCGTGCTCGTGGAGCGGGTGGAGAAGCTTACGCCGAAGCGCGAGTGGCGCCGCGCCTATCGCGACATCGTCGATTTCGAACGCATGCTCGTCGACGACGGGGCCGTGATCGTCAAGTTCTGGCTGCACATCAGCAGGAAGGAACAGCGCAAGCGATTCCGGAGGCTCGAGAAGGATCCGCTGGAGAGCTGGCGCGTCACCCCGGAGGACTGGAAGCGTCACGAGAAGTACGACCAGTACTTGCTCGCAGCCGAGGAGATGTTCGAGCGGACCGAAACCGAGTGGGGGCCATGGACGATCGTCGAGGCCACGGACCGCTGGCACGCCCGCAAGAAGATCTTCGTCAGCCTGATCCACGCCCTCGAGGAGCGGCTCGGCGATCTGGCGCCACCCTACTACACCGAGGAGGAGGCCTTGGCGCGGGAGGCCGTCGAGGACTCGTTGAAAGGAGTGGGCTGATGCTGGAAACGGTCGATCTCACCCTCGCCCTCAGCAAGAAGGAGTACCAGCGCCAGCTCCAGCGGCGGCAGGTCCAGGTGCGCGAGCTCGCCTACCAGGTCTACGTGCAGAAACGCCCGGTGGTGATCGTCTACGAGGGCTGGGACGCGGCCGGCAAGGGCGGCAGCATCAAACGCTTGACGGCGCGGATGGACCCCCGCGGCTACGTCGTCTACCCGATCAGCGCTCCCCAGGGCGACGACAAGGAGCACCACTACCTCTGGCGCTTTTGGCGCCGGCTGCCCGAGCGGGGCCAGATTGCCATCTTCGACCGGAGCTGGTACGGGCGGGTGCTGGTAGAACGGGTGGAAGGCTTCGCCACTGAAGAAGAATGGAAGCGCGCCTACCGGGAAATCAACTCCTTCGAGCGCCAACTCCACGACTTCGGCACCATCATCATCAAATTCTGGATCCACATCAGCCGCGAGGAACAGCTCCGGCGCTTCGAGCAGCGGAAATCCATCACCTACAAGAGCTGGAAACTGACCGACGAGGACTGGCGGAACCGGGACAAGTGGCCGCTCTATGAGCAGGCCGTCGAGGAGATGCTGCTGAAGACCAGTACGGTGACCGCCCCCTGGACCGTGGTCGAAGGGGAGGACAAGTACTGGGCAAGGGTGAAAGCGCTCGCCACCGTGGTCGAAGTGCTTTCGCGGGAGCTGGATTACAAGCCTCAGGATCCCCTGGACAGGAAGCGCCGCAAAAAGAAAAAGAAATGAGCCGCAGCCTCCCGGGCAGCCGGCAAGCACGCCACCGGGCCGTTGGCGCCTCCAGGTGCGGGCCGGGTGCCGTCGTTAGCTTCGGGACGTGAGCGGCAGTTTCCGGAGGCAGTCTTCGATCATTTCGTAATTCTTCGCCGCCAGTTTCTGGCGCGCCGTTGGCGGCTGCATTGCGGCTGGATCGAAGAAATGCTCAGGCTCATACGCCTGCCGGCTCCACTCCACGCCGGGAGCGAACTCCACCTCGACGAGATAACCGACGAAGTCGCTGGTGCAGCGCGCCACTTTGCCCTGAAAGACGGCGCCCCGGCAGTGGATCTCCACCTCCGACGAGGCCCGGATCGGCGACTCAGATTCGAGGACGGCACCTCTGGCCCAGATTTCGCCCAAGTTCACGACTTGTTTCCGGCGGCGGCCGAAAGCGTCTACCCAGGCGATCTCCACCAGCTCCGAACACAAACAACGGTTTGAGTGTTGACGTAGCGGCATCTTCGTGTCTCCGGAACACTGCGTTCGTGGCGCGAGGGGATCCAAACTGTTGCAGGGAGAGGATCGGGTTGCGCCATGTTCCGTGTATCACACGAGTAGAACCAAGGATCTCGAGGTTCTAGTACCAATAACCTAACATGAGGGGAGCGTGAAGTAAAGGGAATTATCTACTTAGAAAACCAGTAAGGGATTCACCTTAGGCGGAGCCTCTCGTTGCTCCCCACGAGCCTCGGCGGGCGCTGCCTCCCGACAGGCGCCAAGACGCCTGCCGGGGAAGCCAAGAAAAATGGTTCCAAGTGACCCACTTCCCAATGTGCTCCCCTGCCGGCGCGCTCGGCATGAGCGTGGCATCTGCTCCGTCGCCCCGCTTGTCCTTCAGCTCCGGCTCGCCGCTTTTGGCAACGAACCTTCACCGCCTCCGGAGCGCGCAGGCGCCCGAGCCGATGAAGCCGGCGTCTCGAATCGGCCTTTCGCTCCCCCACACCAGCCAAGCCCTCCCGGGCTCTTCCGGGGCGGGATCGTCGCTCCCGGCGTCCTTCTTCGACGCCCTGGCTCGCGGTAACCGAACCCGTTCGGCCCGTGACTCCTCTCCTCGCCATCGAGGCCTTTCAGGCGGGGAGGATCTTCGCCCCGAACCCGTTGTCCAGTTCCTTGCTTGCCAGTTTCCGCCGCTGCCGAGACATCCGCTCCCCCTCGGGGGACTCACCCCCTCAGGATCGTAGCGCAACGTCTCAGCCTCGACCGAAAAGCTTACCGTGGCGGTTCACTTGCTCGTCCTTCACTCCCCGGAAACGGCGCTCCCGAAGGCTCCGCTTGCTTCCGGCTCGACGCTTAGGACTCGCTGTGATCCGTCCGGCTCACTGGTCCGTGAACCTCTTGGAACCATCTCCAGCATGCAGCCGGCGGCGGAGAAAGTCAAGAGAAATCCGCGTTGGCGCGGCTGTTTTCCTCATCTTTTTTCTCCTGTAAGATCAATATGTTAGCGGAGGAGCGCGGTGCTGTTCCTGTGGATAAAACAGGCCGGGGCGCTTTTGTTTCAGTCCCGGCTCAGCTTCAGGATCATTCCAGTGTCCGTGGCCGCCCAGACCTGACCCGAGGCGGCGGCCAAGACCACCCGTCTTGCGTCGGCGCGGTAATCGACGCTCATCTCGTGCCAGTTTCTGTAGTCGTCGCTGTAGAGAATCACCACCCGGCCGGGAACCGGGTTGTCGGGCAGCGTCCCCACCGGCTCGTAACCGGCCAAGTACGCGCGCCCTCCCTTGGTGAGGATCACGTCCGTGATCGCCCGGTTCCGCCGGCGGAAGACGCGGTCGGTCTCGTTGTTCCGGATGTCGATCCGGTAGATCTCGGAAGGCCAGCGGAACGCCCGCCGGAAACGGACCAGCAGCAGCCCCGTGCCATCGGGCCGCAAGCGGAGCCGGCTGATGTAGCCGAACATGGAGAGCGTGGAGTGTTTCCATGTCCTGCCGCCGTCATTGGTCTGGATGACGATGGTGAGCGTGGGCCATTCCCGCTCCCGGGAAGCCCGTTCGGGGTCCATCCACGCCGGCAGCCGCCGGCGGCGCCTCCGCGGCGGCTGGCTGAAGCCGGTAATCGCCCCGTGGTAAGGGTTGGCGAACGTGATCCACGTGTACTGGGTGTATTCCTTGGTGGTCTTGGGCGCCTCGGCGACGGCGAGGGGGACCCAGTGCCGGCCTCCGTCGTTCGTTTCCCAGATAGACTTTTCGCGCCCCACGGCCCAGCCGTGCTGCTCGTCGGCGAACCAGACGCGGAGCATCCTTTTCTTGTGCCGGGAGATGCGGCGCCACGTCCGGCCCGCCTCGTAGGTCTGCCACAAGCTGCGCTCGGTCACCATCCAGCCGATGGTCTCGTTCAGGAAAAAGAGCGAGACCGGGCGCTCCCTGAGCCTGACCTCGGACCAGGACCGGCCGCCGTCACTGGTGACCACGGCGTAAGGCCTGACCTTGTCGCCGTTGGTCCGGTAACCGACAGCGACGCCGCGGCGCGGCGAGGGGAACACGATGTCGGTGATCACATACTGCCAGTCGATGACGTCGTAGAAGTACTGCAGGGTCCACTGGGGCGCGGCCGCAAGCGGCGCCACGGCCGCCACCATGGCAGCCGCCAGACGGAACAGACCTGCTGCGGATCGCCGCGGCATCATGGGTTTATCGGCCGCCGGGGGAGCCCAGCCCGCCGGGCGCGGAAAGAGCGAGCTCGGCGTGGCTGACTTTGTCCAGCGTCGCCGGGTCCATCCGGGCCAGGACGAGGAGGCAGCCGATCTGCTCCCCGACTGTCGAGAGCAGTTCCATCTCACCGCCCGTGTGGGCATGCGGAACCCGATGTTGCACGTTGATCACCCCGACGACGCGGTTACGGGCGATCACCGGAGCCGAAAGGAATGCTTCGAAGGCGTCCTCGGGCAAATCACGGAAGAGCTTGAAACGGGGATCTTTGTAGGCCTCGCGAGAGATCGCCAGCAGACGGCGTTCCCGCGCCACCCAGCCAGTAAGTCCTTCGCCGAGCCGTAGCCGCACGCGCCCGACCTGGTCCCGCTGCGGCGCACTGGTGGCGCACAAGACGAGTTCGTCGCCGTCGAGCAGATAGAGCAAGCAGGAGTCGCACTCCATGAATGCAGCAATCAGCGAGACACTCTCCTGCAGCACTTCCTGGAGGCTCTGGTCCCGGGCCATCATGCGGCTGACCCGCTGGAAAAGCCGAAGCTGTCGTTCCGTTTCCTGGAGCCGCCGCTCCAGCTCCTTCGCGCGTGGCACCAGCACTATTATCCCAAACTGCCCAGGCGCCCCGGCGGCGACGGCGGCTCGCCGAGGGAACCCGCCGGGCCTGCGGCGCCGGCAGAGCCTTGCGTGTCCGAGCGTCTGGAGGGCCGATGCTAAGATGATCGCCATGCACTGGTACTGGGCGGCGGTGGCGCTGTTGTGGATCTCCGGCTCCGCCGGCGCGTCCGTCTATGCTTCCCGCCTCGGAATCTGCGCTGCGGCGGCGATCCCGGTCACCCTGGCGTTGTTGACCGAACTGTCCCTGTACCTGGTCTTGGCCTTTCCCGAAGTCCGCAGGCGTTGCGAAGCCCTTGTACGGGAGCATTTCTGGGCGCTCCCGGCCAGCGCCGCGCCGGCTTACCTGATCGCCACCGTCCCCACCGGCACGTTTTCCTGGGAGCGTTTCGCCGCCCTGGGACTTTGTGCGGCGGCGATCGCCACCTGGTACCGGCTGCTGCCGGTGAAGCCCGCAGCCGACGCCGGCTTCCTGCTGTTGGTGGCCGGCACGTATATTTCAGGCCTGTTCCGCTTTGTCTATCCGCCGCCGGCCGAGGGCTTGCGCATCGAGATCCTGGGGCAGTTGCTCTGGATCCGCTTCGGCGTGGCCTCGGCTCTGTGGTTCCGGCGGATGGAAGGCGTCGGTTTTGGGTTTTGGCCTCACCGCCGCGAGTGGCTCGTCGGCGTGCAGCATTTCGTGAGCTTTCTTCCGGTGGGCCTCGCGCTGACCTACGGGCTGGAGTTCGCCCGCCTGTCGCCGGCGGCCGGCTGGTGGTGGAAGTGGCCGGCCACTTTCGCCGGCATCCTCTGGGTGGTGGCTCTGGGGGAAGAGTTTTTCTTTCGGGGCCTACTGCAGCAGTGGCTCTCGGCGTGGCTCGGGTTGAGGACCGGGATCGTACTGGCCGCAGTCGCCTTCGGGGCCGTCCACCTGCCCTTCCGCGAATTCCCCAACTGGCGTTTCGCCGTGCTGGCGGCGACGGCCGGCTGGTTCTACGGGCGCGCGTTCGTCTACGGGCGCGGCGTCCGCGCTGCGATGGTGACGCACGCACTCACCGTCGCCACCTGGCGCGTGCTGTTTCGCTGACGGACCGAGGCCGCCGCCCTTCTGGATCGGGCCGGCCGTCTCGCGGTAGGATAGGGCCGGGGAGTGAGCCATGGTGACAGCTTCGCAATTGCGTCCCGGCATGGCCATCCGCCATGAAGGCCAGCTTTGGAAAGTCCTCGAAGCCGACCACCACTCCGGCCAGGGCAAGATGGGCGGGGTGACCCACGTGCATCTGCAAAACCTGGAAACCGGCACCCTCAAAGACTACGGCTTCCGCGCCGACCTCAAGCTCGAAGACGTGCCGCTCGACAAGATGCCCTTCGAGTTTCTCTACCGCGACGGAGAGAACTGCGTTTTCATGAATCCGGACACGTATGAACAGGTGGAGCTGCCGGCTTCATTGATCGGACCGCAGGAGAAGCTTCTGGTTGAGCAGATGCGCGTCTCCGTCGAGTTTGTCGAAGGCCGCCCGGTAAGCGTCCAGTTTCCCGACTTCGTCGAGGTGCGGGTCGCCGAGACCGCTCCGCCGGTGCACAACCAGCAGGACAACACCTGGAAAGAAGCCCGTCTGGAGAACGGCATCCAGGTAATGGTGCCCCAGTTCATCAAGACCGGCGACGTGATCCGGCTGGAGACTTCCAAGCTCGCCTACATGGACCGCGCCCGCGGCTGAGCGTCAGCATTCCGGGCCTGCGGCGTCGGCTGGGCCGCCGGCGCCTGGGCCGCCGGGTTGGTCTGCTTGGGCTCCGGCCCCATCAGGACCGCCAGCCAGCGGGTTTCCGGCGTGCTCTCGAGGACGATCTTCAGCGCCATCGTCAAGGGCACCGCGAGGAACATCCCGCCGAGCCCCAGCACCGATCCCCAGGCCAGCAACGAGACGAAAACCACCAGCGTCGAAAGGCCCATGCCTCGGCCCATCAGCCTCGGTTCGAGCACGTTGCCCATAACGAAGTTGACGACCAGGTATCCGATCAAGACGAGCAGCGCCACCCCTGGACCGAACTGCACCAGCGCCATCAGTACCGCCGGCACCGCCGCCACGATCGAGCCGAAAGTCGGAATGTAGTTCAACAGGAAGGCCAGCAGTCCCCACAGCAGAGCGAAATCGACGCCCAGCACGGCTACCCAGCTCCCCAGCACAACCCCCGTCAGGAGGCTGACGAAGGTCTTCAGCATTACGTAACGCTCCACGTTCTCGGCGATGAGCCGGAGCCGGCTCAAGGAGTCTTCGGCGCCAGGGAACGCGGCCCGGAACTTCGCCGGCATTCCAGGTACTTCGAAGAGGATGAAAACGACGATGATGAGAATCACCAGGCCGTTGCCGAGCAGCCCGCCCAGGGCCCCCAGCAGGTTGCCGATGATCGACATCACCGAGCCGATCTCGACCGACTGCAGCAGGTCCATGCCGGAGGTCTCCAGCCCCTGGGCGCGCAGCCAGCCGAGCAGGACGTCTACTTGCCCGTCCAGCCGGGCCTTGTAGACGGGCGCCGAGCGCACGAAGGCGTTGATCGAGGTGCCGACCAAGGCGCCCAGGCCCGTGAAAAACCCGGCCACGCCCAATACAACCGCCAGGACGGCCAGCGCCGACGGCAAACCCCGCTTCCGCAGCCAGAGTACGGCCGGAGCGCTCACCATGGCGATGAACACCGCGACCAGCACCAGGGTGATCAGCGACGACGCGTAGCTCAGGCCGGCAATGATGATCACCAGGGCGGCCAGATTCCACAGAACGTGGCGCTCTTTCACAAGCTCCCCCGCACCATTGTCGCTCGATTGTAACGAATCAGGGCCTCTGAGCGGCGCTTGGGAGAGCGGGATTCGGGCGGGACGATCGGGCGAAGCCGCAGAAACAAGAACGGACCCTGACCCGCCACCGGCGGGCGGGCCGGGGTCCGTAGATCTCAGCGATGAGGGATCCGGGGCGGGATGAACCGCGGATTCCGGAGATCAGTCGACCGACACCTTGACGGTGCGGGGCTTGGCCACCTCCTTCTTGGGCAGGTGGACCGTCAGCACGCCGTTCTTGTAAGAGGCCTTCACCTTTTCGGGATCGACCGAGTCGGGGATCGAGAAGCACCGGACGAAGGAGCCATAGCCCCGCTCGATCCGGTGATAGCCTTCGCCCTTCTTCTCCTCTTCGAACTTCCGCTCACCTTTGAGCGTCAGCGTGCCGTCCTCGATCTTGATCTCCAGATCCTTCTGATCCACGCCCGGAACGTCAGCGATGAGAGTGATTTCGTTCTCGGTTTCCTTGATGTCCACGCTGGGCGTCCACGGACGGGTAGCCGCACCTTCGGAGAAGATGCGGTTCACCGAGTCCTGGAACAGGCGCAGCGGGGTGATCATCTCGTCCAGCTCACGGAATGGATTGTAGCGGGTCAGGGTCGCCATAGCTTTCACACCTCCTCAACCGTGTTCGATTTCCTTCTTCACTTCCAATATAAAATATGAGCTTCAATCTGTCAAGTATTTTGATGAGAGTTTTATAACGTGTTCGCGCACCTTGGCCTGCTGGCGTGAGAGGGGGCCCTCCTCAGAAAGTATCTCATTCAATATAAGTGACTTGCGGCCATATCGCCGCTCCCCTCTCCTTCTCCGCACCCCCAAGCCGGCCTGCAGGGCGACCCGGCTCACTCTCTCCCGCTCTGAATCGCGGCATCCCCGCGACCCGGCCTGCTGCACGAACCGGCCCCGCCTCGGCGCTTCGCTCCAGACCCGCCAGCCGCTACAATCGTGCTATGGGATCCACCACGCCCGAGATCCGGCGGTCGGTCTGCGCGCTGGACTGCCCGGACACCTGCTCGTTGCTCGTCACCGTGGAAAACGGCCGCGGGGTCCGTCTTCGCGGCGACCCGGCCCACGCCGTCACCCGTGGTTTCCTCTGCGCCAAGGTGGCTCGATACCTGGAACGGGAGTACTCGCCGATGCGCTTGCTGCACCCGCTCCGCCGCACCGGAGCCAAGGGCGAGGGCGGGTTCGAACCGATCGGCTGGGACGAGGCGATGGAGGAAATCGCGGCCCGGCTGCGCGCCATCCGGGAGGAATGGGGTCCGGAGGCCATTCTGCCTTACAACTACACCGGCACGATGGGCCTGGTCCAAGGCGCCTCGATGGACCGCCGGTTCTTCCACCGCCTGGGCGCCTCCCGCCTGCTGCACACGATCTGTTCGGAGGCCGGAACCACGGCGCTCGAATCCACCTACGGCTGCCGGCTGGGGACCGATCCCGAGCAATTCCGCCAGGCGAAGCTGATCCTCGCCTGGGGCGCCAACATTCTCGGCACGAACGTCCACCTCTGGCCCTTCATCGTCGAGGCGCGGCGCAACGGCGCCCGCTTCTACGTGATCGATCCCGTTCGCAACCGGACGGGCGAGGCAGCCGACCGGCACTACTTCATCCACCCCGGCACGGACCTCGCCCTCGCTCTGGGCATGACGCATGTCATCCTTCGCGAGAAGCTCCACGATGCGGCCTACCTCGAGGCCTACGCCGAGGGCCTGGACGATCTCCGCTCCCTTGCGGAACGCTATCCGCCCGAGCGCGCCGCCGAGCTTACCGGCATTCCCGCCCGCGACATTGTCGAGCTGGCGGTGGAATATGCCACTACCCGGCCCGCCGTCATCCGGATGAACTACGGAATCCAGCGGTCCGAACGCGGGGCGGGGTCGGTCCGCGCCGTCGGGCTGTTGCCGATATTAACTGGCGCCTGGCGGGATCCCGGCGGCGGTTTGCTGTTGACCACTTCCGGCGGTTTCCAACTGAATTTCGACGCCCTCGCCCGCCCGGACCTCGTCGAGCGCTCCGGCCTCGGGCGCCCGCCTCGGAGCGTCAACATGGTGCGGCTGGGCCGCGCGCTAACGGACCCGGACGGCCCGCCGGTGAAAGCCCTGGTCGTCTACGACGCCAACCCCGCCGCTACCGCCCCGTGCCAGGACCGCGTGCTCGAAGGTCTGCGCCGGGAGGACCTCTTCACCGTGGTGATCGAACAGTTCCCCACCGACACGGCCGACTACGCCGACATCGTCCTGCCGGCCACGACGTTTCTCGAGCACACGGATCTCTACCTCTCCTACGGGCACTACTACCTGCAAATGGCGCGCCCGGCTCTGCCGGCGCCCGGCGAGGCCCGGCCGAACTTCCGCATCTTTCAAGAGCTGGCCCGGCGGCTGGGCTTCGACGACGACTGCTTCCGCGATTCCGAGGACGACGTCATCCGCCAGGCCCTCGCTTCCGGCCATCCGTATCTCGAGGGCATCACCCTTGACAAGCTCGAGCGCGAAGGCTTCGTGCGGGTGAACGTCGTCCCGCCCGGGAAGCCCTTCCTGCCGTTTGCCGACGGCGGCTTCGGCGCCCCGTCCGGCAAGTATGTGATCGACGCTGGGAGGCTGGAGTACACGCCCCCAGTCGAGTCGCGCCGGGGCGATGAAGCACTGCGGACCCGCTACCCGCTGGAGCTGGTGACGCCGAAGTCCGATGAGGGCCTCAGCTCGACGTTCAGCTATCGCGACGAAGTGGCCGCACGCTGCCGGATTCTCGAAATCCACCCGGAGGACGCGGCGCGACGGGGAATCGCCGACGGCGAGATGGTCCGCGTCTTCAACTCCCGCGGCTGGTGCCGGCTCACGGCGAAGGTGAGCGAAGCCGTGGCGCCGGGGGTCGTCTGCGCCCGGGCGGCGGCCTGGCGGAAGGTGCTTTCCGGGCCCACTCCTAACGCTCTCACCTCCGATCGGCTCACCGACGAGGGCGAGGGCGCTGTTTTCTACAGTTGCTTGGTCGAGGTGGAGCGGTGCTGAAGGTCTGCCTCCCAGTTGCCGCAGTCGTCTCCTTGCTCGCTCTGCAGGCGTGCCGGGGCCCGGCCGAAACGGCGGTGGAACCAGAAGGGGCCGCTCCCACCGAGCGGCTCCCGGCCACCGCGCACGCCGCCGATCCGCTGGCCGCGGCGCAGCTCAAGGATGGCTTTTACGGCCTCGAGGAGAATGCCTGGCGATGGACCGCCGGCCGCTTCACCGTGGTCCTCGGCATCCCGGAGGGGGCCGCCGAGTACGGGGCGGTCCTCTCGTTGCGCTTCAGCCTGCCGGACGCTATCCTGGCGCGCCTGGGACCGGTGACCCTCTCGACTGCGGTTTCCGGCGTGGAACTGGAACCCCAGACCTTCACCCAGCCCGGTCTCCACATCTACGAGCGCCGCGTTCCCGCCGAAGCGCTGGCGGGCGACACGGCCAAAGTGGAGTTCCGTACCGACAAGGCGATCCCCCCGAGCGAGGCGGACCGCCGCGAGCTGGCGCTCATCTTCGTTTCGGCCTCCCTGCGGCGCGCCCCGGCCTGTGACTGACGCCCCGGGCTGCAGTATGATGCTGGCGCTATGCGCCTCATTGTCCTATCCACCCTGCTCGGCGCCGCTGCCGCCGTGGCGGGGCCGCCCATCACCATCGATACGCCCATGCGGCCGCCGGCTTGGGCGCTGCTCGAGCAAGAGCTGCTGAAAGCCGACTCCGCCGCTTGCGAGCGCTTCTACGAAAAGTACGTGGACGCCCGAGGCTATCTGCTCCACGTGCCGCGCTGGGGCACTCTCGACGGGCCCGACGACGCCGTCGAGACTTTCCACAACTGGACGCTGCTCTACGCCCTAGGCGGGAAAGATTCCTTGCTGGAGATGTGGAAGCGCGCCTACGACGGCCACCTGCGCCAGTACAGCGCCCTGCGGACCACCAAGACCGAACTCGCCCGCCACGGAGCCTACTTCAACGAGTTCATCACCATGTCGGACTGGTTCCACACCGGCGAGGGCCTGCGCGCCTTCTTCCTGCAGGGCCTCAGCGATCCGGACGACCCCGTCCTCATCCAACGGATGAAGCGTTTCGCCGGCCTCTACATGAACGAAGATCCAGAAGCGCCCAACTACGACCCCGAGCACAAGATCATCCGCTCCATCTGGAACGGCTCGAAGGGACCGATGCTGCGCCGCGCCACCGTCTACGACTGGGTGGGCGATCCCGTCGAAGGCCGCTTCCACCTGCTCCACAACCCGGCGCACGATACGAAGATGCTGGATTTCATGACGTGGTACCCGCGGATGCTGGCCCATTGCGCCGAGTACCTCGACAGCGCCGGCGACAACTTCCTGAACCTCGCCGCGACGCTGCTGCACACCAACGCCTACATGCTGACCGGCGAAGAGAAGTACCGCGCGTGGGTCCTCGAGTACGTGGGCGCCTGGAAGGAGCGCACCGAGGCCAACGGCGGCATGATCCCTTCCAACATCGGCCTCGACGGCACGCTCGGCGGCGAGCACGACGGCCAGTGGTGGAAAGGCACTTACGGGTGGAACTTCACCATCTTCGACGGCGAGCTCCAGCAGACGGCCCACCGCAACTACTTCGACGCCGGCTCCTGGCCCGGCTTCTCCAACGCCCTGCTACTCACCGGCGACTTCTCTTACATCGATGTCCTCCGCAAACAAATGGACCTGATCTACGCCCAGAAGAGGGTGGAGAACGGCCGAACGCTGATCCCGCGCATGTACGGCGACCCCCGCGGCTACAAGTACGACGGGAAACCCCAGTGGTACCACTGGACCCCGGACCTTTTCACCGACCGGCTCACCGAGATCTACCTGTGGTCGATGGACCGGCGGGACCTGGAACGCATTCCCATCGAGGGCTGGATCGGCTTTCTCGAGGGGCGCGACCCGGACTACCCGGCGAAGGCGCTTCAGGGCGAGTTCGAGCGCCTCCGGATGCGGATGGAGCGGATGCGGAAGGACCCGACCGCGCCGGAGACGCGGCTGGCGGATTGGCTGCTGCGCATTACGCCCGCCCAGACCGATGAGCTGGTGAAGCTGATGCTGGGCGGCTATTTCTCCCGGGGCCGCATCTGGATGCTTCACAGCCGCGTACGCTACTTCGATCCCGTTAGGCGCCGGGCGGGGATTCCGCCGGATGTCGGGGCGCTCGTCGAGAAACTGGGGGCCGATTCGGTCACCTTGAGGCTGGTGAACACGAATCCCGTCGAGGCGCGAGAGGTCGTCGTGCAGGCCGGCGCCTACGCCGAGCACCGATTCACCGGCGTTCGATGGAACGGGCGGGAGGCGCCAGTCAACGCCACGGCGTTCCCAGTCAAGCTCGCGCCTGGGTGCGGCGCGCGCCTCGAGATCGGAATGAAGCGCTACGCCAACCGGCCCACGCTGCGTTTTCCTTGGGACCGCTGAGGGGAGGCTGCAGTCCGGAGAACCAGCGTGTCCTGGAGCGGCTTCCCGGTGTCACCGGCCCGATGCCGAGCGCCGGTGCTGGCCGTAGAGTGTCACCAGCCGCGCCACCATCACCGCCAGATAGAGCTGGCCGGTAATGGTCTCGAGGATCACCAGCGACCGGGCGCGGTCGGTCAGCGGCGTGATGTCGCCGTAGCCGAGCGTCGTCAGCGTGACGAAGCTGAAATAGATCAACGCCAGCCCTCCATGCCCCGGCTGGGTGACCGAGAACCGGAACGAGCCCGGCGCGATCTGTTCGAGCGCCGAGAAGATCGAGGCCCAGCCGAGGCCGAGCAGCAGGTAGATGGACAGTCCTTGGAAGAGGACCTCCGCGCTCACCATACAGGCGCGCAGCACGCTCCTGAGCAGCCGCTCGATGGCATAGCCGTAGAAGACGGCGAGCAGCCCCGCGGCGACGACCGAGAGCCATGCGGCCGCCGTGGATTCGGGTGGCGCCAGACCGGCCGCCACCGAGAGGACGAGCTGCGGGGCGGCCAATGCCACGGCGATGCGCACGTGCGTCTTGGTCTCGGCCACAGCGTAGACCGCAGCGATCAACACGACGGCGTTCATGGCAAGGATCAGATAGCTGGCGAAAGGGAACTCGGCAGCGGCGGGATAGAAGAGAATCAGCGCCACCAAGGACGGCAGCAAGAACTTGGCGCGCCCTCTCTCCTCCTGGCACGGCGGCGTCTGCGGTTCGGCGGCCCGGTGCTCACCGGTTGGTGGCTCTCCCTCGTTCATCGCCTTCCTGTTCGGCTTCCGTTCTCCGGCCGAAGTTCCGAAGCTTCCGTCACTGGAGCCACTCGCTGTAAACCTGCCCCGGGCCTTCACCCATGCGCCGCCTGTCCACGCGCATCGCCTCCGGCGCACCGGCGGCCATGTAGACGGCCGCAGAGCGAGCGTAAGCTTTCTCCGCCGCCCCCGGCCAGAGGCGGCGTCCTAGAGCGTCCACTGGATCCACCAACAAGACTTTCCGCGGGGCCAGGCTGGCGACGAGGTCCGGCAGGTCGAACTGTTTCAGCACACCGGGAATGATGTTCTCGAGCACCTGGCGGTGGATCCGCCGCTCCACCGCGTCGCGGTAAGAAATCAGCATCCGCTCGAAGGCCACGCTCTGCAAGCGGCCGTCCAGGGCAGCCGCATAGAGCAGCGGGACGGCAGCCAGCCCCCGGCCCACGCCCCCGATTCGGGCGGCGTCCACATCGTCGCGGGCAGCCAGAATGTCCACCGCCTTCAGGATGTCGGCGGCCCGCATCCCGACCAGCGACTCACTGATCAGGAAGGCCGTCATCGCCGCATCGTAGTCCCCGAAGTAGCGGGCCCAGTCCGAACTCTTCGTCGCCGATTGGGCGCGCGTCTCTCCCAACCCGCGCGGATCGATCGCCAGCACGATCCGCCCCTGCCGGACGAACCATTCGATTTCTCCGCCGGGTCCTGCTTCGGCCGATTTGCCCCGGCCGTCCACCCAAACGAGCGCCGGCTTGCGCGCCGGTCCGCCTTCGGGAACGAACAGCAGCCCCGGAACGAGGACGCCGGGGGCGCCTTCGTAGACGAGTTTTTCGATCCGGTATCCGTCCCGTTCGATGCGCCCGAAGGGCTCCGTGGCCACCGGCCCCGGCTCGTAGTCGATCCCGCTCAGCCGCCGCACCCGTTGCCGGATCTGGTCCCGGAAGGTCTCGAAGTCCGCGCGGCTTGCCACCTCGGGCAGCCCCGGATCCAGCGCCCTGGCTCGCGCGAGGTTCAGGCTGTGGACCGTCTCGCCGCCGAGCGAGGTGGCCACCTGCCCAGTCTCGGTACAGGCCAGCTCGTCAAACTCGGCCAGCTCGATCTCCGGCTCTTCTCCGCTTTCCTCGGAGCCTTTCAGCCAACGGGCGAACCAGCGGTAAGCGGCCTCCCGGTTCGGCTGGTGGTAGCCGTGGCCGGCGTCCACTTCATGCATGGCCAGTTTTTCCGGCGCTCCCAGGCGTTCATACAGGCCTTTCACTTCGCGGAAGGTCGCGCGGGCGCCGGCGATCGAAAAGAAATCGCGGATCGCCGAGAGCATCAGGTAAGGCTTCGGGGCGAAGGCGATGAGGAAGTCGCCGTGGTCGAGACCGGCGGCGAGCCACGGCAGCAGCACCTGCTCGGCGTCCTGCGGGCCGATCGTCGCCAGCAGCCGCCCCCAAGACGTGATGTAGCAGGACGGCGCCGCCACTTTGATCCGGTCGTCCAACGCGGACAGGTAGGCGGTGTGCGTGCCGCCGCCGGAGTTGCCGGTGCAGGCGATCCGTTCCTTGTCCACTTCCGGCCGGGAAACCAGGTAGTCCAGGGCGCGGATGCCGTCCCAGATGGTGTAGCGCGCCAGGTTGTCGCCGACGATCAGGCACTGGATGCCGAGCATCGTGTGCTCGGTGGTGGACTGATTCAGCTTGCGCCCGCCGAGATCCTCGTCGTACATCTGCGCCCGCTCGCCCTGGCCGAGCGTATCCCAGGTCAGAGCCACGTAGCCCTTTTTCGCCAGCGCCCCCAGCATCCGCTGCCATGTTTCGTGGCTCTTGCCCCCACGCTCATGGCCCTCGGGGAAGAGCACGGCGGGATACGGGGGGCTCCCCTGTTTGGGCACGTAGAGGTTCGCCGTCACGTAGAAGCGCGGCTGGCTCTCGAAGATGATCTTCTCGATCCGATAGCCGTCGCGCTCGAGGACGCCCACGACGCGCGCATTCAAAGGGGTCCGTTCCGGGAAGCCGCCGACGGCCTCAGCCATCCGCTTGCGGATGTAGGTGCGGCGTCTGGCGACGTCTTCGAGTGTGGCGAGACGGGCGACAGCCTCACGGCGCTTTTCGAGCAACGTTTCGGCCCGCTGCCGGAGCCATCCGCTGAGCGCTTCAGGCGCCCGCCGGTATTCCGGAATGCCCTTCAAGAAGTCGAGTTGCTGTTGGGCGCCGGCGGGCGCTGCCAGCGCCAGGACGAGGAGAACGGCCGAGAGTCGATTCATGGTGACCTTCTCAATCCTATGCGAAGCCCGCAGCGGCGGAAAAGTACCGCCGGCGGGGGGAATCCTCAGTCCCCCGTCCGGCGCTTCTGTTTCCGGGTGAGGCGGATCTGCGTAGCCCGGGCCTTCTCCGCCGCCAGAACCTCGGCCCGCATCGGCCCGAGATCGACCACATCGCCGGGTTTCGGGAAACGGCCGAGGCGCGCGGAAATCAACCCCGAGATCGTGTTGACGCCGGGCTCGGCGAGGTCCAGTTCGAACCGCCGGTTCAGGCGCTCCAGCGGGACGCTGCCCATCACGATGTAGCCGCCGCTGCGGTCCCGGATGACGTCGGGAGCCTCGCGGTCGAACTCGTCCTGCACTCGCCCGATGATCTCCTCGATCACGTTTTCGAGAGTGACGATGCCGGCGACCGTCCCGTGTTCGTCCACCACGACGGCCATATGCTGGTGGCTGTGCTGCATCTCCCGCAAGAGCTGGTTGATCCGCTTGGTCTCCGGAACGAAATGGGCGGGGCGGGCGATCAGCCGCAGGTCCGGAGCCTGTCCGGGCGAGAAGCCGAGCAGATCCTTGATGTGAATGATGCCGATCACCCTGTCCAGCGAACCTTTGCACAGCGGGTACCGGGTGTGCCGCGTCTTGCGGGCCAAGGCCAGAATCTCGGCGAACTCCTGGGTGGTGTCGAAGAAGACCACCTCGCCCCGGGGCACCATCACCTGGCGCGTGTAGAGCTTGTCGAGCTGGAAGACGGCGTTGAGCATCCGCAGCTCCTCATGGGTGAGCTCGCCGGCTTCGGCGCCCATCCGGATGGTCGCCAGAATCTCGGCCTCAGTGATGACGTGAGGGTCAGCCTCCCGGGTGAAGAGGTTGGCGAACCACTGGGTCATCACGATGAGTGGGTACAGTGCCTTCTCGATGAAGGCGAGCGGCCAGACCAGCGTGTCCCAGAGCGACCGCCAGTGGGTGGCGCCGTAAGTCTTCGGCAGGATCTCGGAGAGGAACAGGATGGCGAAGGTGAAGACGATCGAGAACAGCGGCACCCATGGCGCGCCCAGAACCTGCGCGGCATACATTCCGGCAAGCGTGGCCCCGGCGGTGTGGGCGAGGGTGTTCAGGATCAAGATCGCCGACGTCGGCCCGGACAGATCCTGCTTCATCTTCAGGAATCGCTCAGCCGCGGCGCGTTTGGCCGGCGCCCTGGTGGCGGCTTCCAGCGTAACTACCCGGGTGGAGTACAGCATCGCCTCCAGCAGCGAGCAGAAGGTGGATACCAGCAAAGTGACGGTAACGACGAAAAGAAGCGTGGTCATGGCTTGCCTCTGGGAGTGGAAGCCCCTCCCTGATACAGCATGGCAGAGAAGCGTGGAGCCGTCATCCATTCTGCGCTACACTGCCCAAGGGGCCGGCCCGCTCCTGCAGCCCGGCGTTCCGGCCCCGGAAAGGATAACGTGATCATGCGCAGTTGGGCTTTGTTGCTCCCGGTGATCCTGCTGGCGGCCGCTTGCGGCCCGAGTGAAGAGGAGCCCGCTCTAGTGGACGATATCGTGGCGGCTGCTCCCGACAATGCCAAGAAGATCCTCGACAACGGCTTCGTCACGGTGACCCAGTTTGTCCTGCCGCCCGGCGGCAAGCTGCCGCCCCACGTCGCTCCAGCCCGGATCGTTTATCCGTTGAGCGACTTCAAGCTTCGCTACCAGGCGCCCGGCTCCCAGGCGGGGGTAGTGCGCGACTTCCGAAAAGACCAGCCGCTTTGGATCGGGACGGAAACCTATGCAATCGGCAACATCGGCCCCATCACCGCCCGTTGGCTCGAGGTGGCTGCGCGGGTGCCCAATCCGGACCCTTACTCGACGTCGGACCTGCTGGAGAAAGCCCCCGGCATGGCTCAAAGGTTGTTCGAAAACGAGAATGCGAAGGTGATCCTAGTCACCCTCGAGCCGACTGAGGCACTGCCTCGCCACAATGGCGCCGGCCGCGTCGTCTACGCTTTGACGCCCGCCAAGCTCAAGCTGACGATGGGTGACCAGACAGTCGAAGAAGAGTGGGCCGAGGGAGAAGCCCGGTGGTACGATCCGGGGGAGCATGCCGTGGAGAACATCTCGGATCATGAAGTCAAGTTTGTAATGATCGAGATCCGCTGATCCGCTCCGCCACATCCGAACAGCTTTCTTGGACCTCCCCACTCGCCGGGGCACGGCAGCACGGAGCCGCCGGCCTGCGCCCGCCCCAAGCCTACGCCTGACCGGGTCCGGCCCCCGATGGAGCCCGAAGGAGCCTTTCCGCCGGCAAACGGGGAGCCGCAGCCGCCTCGGCCTCGTCGATGCCGGCGACGGTGATCGAATAACGTGCCCGGTCGTCGCGGCGGATGTAGCCTTTTTCCTTCAAGTACCAAAGGCTGAACTGGAGGTGGTCGCGGGGACATCCGAGCAGGTCTTCGAGATCGTGGATCGACAGCGCCGGGAATTCGGGCTCGTGAACCCGTTGGTGATACAGAACTTGAAGGATACCGTAACGTTTGCGCCGCTCGGCTCCCGGACCGGCGGCTTCGGCCGGCTTCCGGAAGATCCGCCACCTCGCCCTGAGGCGTGACTCACGGCGCGCATCGTAAGCGGCCCGCTGCTCGGGATCTTTGAGAACGTTGTAGGCGGCCAGTATTCTCTTGAAGGTCTCCTCCTCGCCGGTGTCAGGATTGTCCGGATGGAAGCGTTGGGCGAGGATCTTGAAGACCCGGTGGATCGTGTCCGGGTGCGCGTTGGGACTGACTTGGAGGATCTCGTAGTAGTCTTCGGTTTCCGCCGCCGCTGTTTCCGTCTCCAAGCCGGTCCGCGTCTGTTCCGGTCCAGCATCGCTGTCTTCCAGCTCCAGCCCGGCCCGGAACGAACCGTCCGGCCGCTCGAGACACCACGCTACGCGGGCCGGAGCCGACCGCTTGCGACGGGACGCCCCGGTCCCGGGCAGCCCCGTGACCCGCACTTCACTGCCGACCGTCAGCGGCGCCGCCAAGGCCACCCCCACGCCACCGGAGCTGTAGTCGCGCAGATCCGCTGTCAGCCAGCGGACGTGCCCCCGGCCGTCGTCAACCGAAATCCTCAGGATGTGCTGATCGGCCGCACTTTCACGCTGCCGCCGGCGCCGGCTGCTGGTTTTTGCACTCACGACACTCCCAAGCCCTCGTTCTACTTTCGGCGGCGTTGGGATGGAGCTTTACACGACCGGCGGACGCGTTCCGGGGGCGCTCTCCTCCGGCGTGCGCCCCCGGCGGGAGCGAGCTTTAGCCTACCATTTCAGCGGGATGACGGTGACCTTGTTCGCCTCGATGGTGACCTTTTCGTTGATCTGCCCGTAGATCGGTGAATTCACCCTCACCTCGTAGGTGCCAGGCGGCAACAGGATGCCGCTTCCGGGGTTGTTGAACTCGTCAACGTAGCCCCAGAACTGGTTATTGATGTACACGGCGCTGGTGTCGCCCCCAGCCACCGACAGAAACGATTCCTGAACGCCGCCGCCGAAGCGCAGACGCCCAAAAGGACCCTTGGGCGGCTCGCGGCGGGTCATCTTGAACTTGACCTTCGTTACTTTGCCTTCCTCGACCGTCACTTTCGTGCGGAAGTCCTCGTAACGCGGGTCGCGAAGTACGACTTCGTGCTCACCCGGACTCACAGCGTACTTCTGAGCCAAGGTAAAGCGGTATGCCGGTCCGAGATAGTTGCCGTCAACGAAAACCCCTGCCCGGCCGACGTTGCCGACGCACTTGATATAGCCTTGCGCGAAAGCGGGCGCCGCAACGGTCGCCAGCAGGAAGATTGCAGATGCAAGAATGCTACGCTTGCTCATATCTCATATGATGAGCCATCGGAGGCCGAGGTTCACTTGAAATCTCCCCGGCTGGGGGCAAGGGCCGCGGGAAGGCGAATCCGAAGCCCCTGTGCAGAACGCTTGGGCTTCCCCGCCAACGGCCACTATAATGAAGCTGGAGGCAACCAAGGCGCACAAAAAGTCTCCTGAACTCAGAAAAACGGAGGCCCGATGTGAGCCGGAGACAGGGTGAGCGAGGGGAATCGAGACCAGCTTCGGATCCCGCCGCTGAAACTGTTGCTCCCTGGCGCCGCCACATGTCCATGCCCGGTCGCACCGCCGGCCGTAGCGCGGCGCGTTTGACTCGCACCGGCAGGGAGTGGGAGGCTCCGGCCGAATGCCAGTAACCAAAGGCCAGAATTACTTCCTGTTCAAGCTCCTGCTGATCGTCGGCGCTTCGCTGGGTGTGTTGCTGCTCGTTCAAGCTGTCCGCAACTACCGCTTTGTCTCCCAGCGGATGATTCATGAGGAACTTTACCGGGAAGCAGCGCGGCACTCCACCGACATCGCCCGCATGGCCCGCGATGCCGAGGTCACCAGCAGCCAGGAACTCGGTCCGGTCCTGGAAGAGATGGTCCGTGAGCGGCCGCTGCAGATCGCCTGGCTCCGCGTGATGGACCTGAACGGCCGCGTCCTGGCCGAAGCCGGGAATCCGCAGCCTTCGCCGTTTCCGCCGTCCCAGCTCCGCCGGCTGTTCCAATCCGGCGAGCGGATCACCAAAATCGTCGAGACTCCCCAGGGACGCCTGCTGGTGATCCTGCGCCCGCTCCGGTTCCGCATGGGGCACGGCAGGCCCAGGCAAATGGGGGGCCACCGCCCGGGCGCCCGCTCCCGGCCCGCAGGGCAGTCCTCCGGCGGGCCGACACTGATCGAACTGGGACTGCATTGGGAGGGCGTGGCGCCCGAGTTCGGCGGGCTGCGCCGCAATATTTTCATCAGTGTCTCGGCCGCGATCGCCTTACTGGGCTCGATGGCTTTCCTCGCCTTCCATTTCCGCAGCTACGTCCGCGGCAAGCAACTCGAGCAGCAATTGGAGCTCGCGCGCAAAGTTCAGATGGACCTGTTGCCCAAAGACCCGTTGTCGAGCGGGAAGGTGGACATCGCCGCGGCCTGCGAACCCGCATGGCAAGTTGGCGGGGATTTCTATGACTTCTACGAGAATCCCTCCGGCCGCATTACGATGGTCCTCGGCGATGTCGCCGGCAAAGGCCTCCCTGCGGCGCTGTTGATGAGTATGATCCACGGCGCCGTCCGCACTAGCAGCGCCCTGATCGACTCGATGAGCCTGGAGGACGCTACCCGGCGTCTCAATGACTTGATCTGCGTCCGCACCTCTGTGGAGCGTTTCGCCACCATGTTCTGGTGTCAGTACGATGCGGACCGCCAGCTGCTGTGCTACGTGAACGCCGGCCACTTGGCCCCGTTCCTGGTGCGCCGCAATGATTCGGGCGCCGTCGACTCGCTGCGCCTGGCCGAAGGCGGGCCCGTGCTCGGAGTCATCCCCGGGGCTTCGTACCGCCAGGCCGAAGAGCGTTTCCGCCCGGGTGACGTGCTGGTCCTGTTCTCCGACGGCGTCGTCGAGGCCGTCAACCAGGCCGGCGAGGAGTTCGGCGAGGATCGCCTTGCAGGACTGGTTCGTAACAACGCCCGCCGGCCGGCGGCTGAGCTGCAGCAGGCTATTCTGGGAGCGCTCCGGGAGTTCAGCCGGGACTCGGAACAGCAAGACGATATCACCCTGCTGGTAGTCCGCGCCGGCGCGCCGGTTCCGCAGGCGGAACACGCGGGCGCTTTCGCCGCCGAAGTGGCCTGAAGCCCCGCGGCGCCGGCTTCTGCTTTTCAGTCCCCGGTCACGGGTTCGGCCGCCGCCCGCCGCAAAACCGCACGCTCGGCCCGCTCTTCGAGGATCATGTAGATCACCGGGATGAAGACCAGGGTGATCAGCGTAGAGGTTGTCAAGCCGCCGATCACCACCCGCGCGAGCGGCGCCTGCAGCTCGCCGCCTTCGCCCAGTCCCAGCGACATCGGGAACAGACCCAGCACGGTGGTGATGGTCGTCATCAGGATCGGCCGCAGCCGGTGCCGCCCGGCCCGCACCACGGCCTCCCGGAGCGGCACTCCGTATTCGCGCCGCAACAAGTTCGTGTAATCGATGAGCACGATGGCGTTGTTCACTACGATGCCCACCAGCACGATGAGACCGAGAAATCCCTGAATATTGAAAGTCGTGTTGGTGAGAAGCAGGAGTGCGGTGACGCCGATGCCGGCGAGCGGGATCGAGAACAGAATGATGAACGGATCCCGCAGTGACTCGAATTGCGAAGCCATCACCATGTAGACCAGCACCAGCGCCAGCAGGGCCGCGAACCGCAGTTCCCGGAACGCTTTCTGCTGCTCCTCCCATTCGCCCCCGAATCGCAGCTCATAGCCGGCCGGAACGTTGATCCCGCGCAGCGAACGTTCCAGGTCTCGCACGACGCTGCCCAAATCCCTCCCGGCGATCGAACCCGTCACTGCAATTACCCGTTGCTGGTCGGCCCTGGAGATCGAGATCGGCCCCTCGCGGCGCCGCATCTCGATGATGCTTTTCGCCGGGACTGTCCGCCCGGCGGGTGTCGTGATCGGGATCCGGCCCACCTGGGCCAGATCCATCCGGTCCCGCTGGCGCAGTCGAACCAGGATCTGGAACTCGTCTCCCTCTTCGCGGAAGAAGGAAGCGCGGCGGCCCCCGATGGCTGTCTCCAGCGTGTCGGCGACGTCCGAGACGTTGAGACCCATGCTCGCCGCCCTGGCCCGGTCCACGTGGATCAGCATTTCCGGCAGGCCGGGCTTGCGGCTCACCTGGGCATCGGTGACGCCGGGAACGGCCGCCATCCGCGCCCGCACCTGGTCAGCCAGATCCGCGAGCACCCCGAAGTCATGGCCCCGGACCTCCACCTCCAGCCGGTCGCCTCCGGTAGTGCCCAACCGGCTGATCCGGGAAAACAGGCCGCCGCCGGTACGCACGAAGATCGCGACGCCGGGTTCGGCCCCGAAAGCGCGGCGCAGCACATTGGCGATCTCTTGGGAGGAACGCTCCCGTTGGGACTTTTCCACCAGGTTGATCCGCAGGTCGCCGGTGTGCTGGCCGCCCCCGCGGAACGGACTGGAGCTGCCGGACTCGACCTGGATGTAGCGGGCCTCGGGCACGGTCTCCTCGACGATCCTGGCCAGCCGCTGCATTACCGCGTCGGTCACCTCCACGCGCGTTCCCGGCTCCAGTTCCACCCGCACCCGGATCTCGCCCTCGTCCACCTGCGGCTGCAGCTCGACGCCGATCAGCGGCATCAGGTAGAGGGTGACGCTGAACAGGAAGACGGCCCCGGCCACCACCGCCAGCCGGTGATCGAGGGCCCAGTTCAGCGTCCGCGCGTAGGCGTCCGTCAGCCGCTCGATGAAGCCGAAGGCGGCCCGGTCCGCCACTCCCGCCACGCCCTTGCGTTCCTGCGGGTTCACCGGCCGAGGCAGGTAGCGCGAGCATAGCATGGGAACCACCGTCAGCGCCGAAACCAGCGAACACAGCAGCGCGAAAGAAACCACCCAGGCCAACTGCCGGAACTGCTGGCCGCTGATGCCGGTGATGAAGACCACCGGTACGAACACCGCCACCGTCGTCAGCGTCGAGGCGGTCACTGCCATGGCGACCTCTTTCGATCCCTTCCGCGCCGCCTCCCGCCGGTCGAGTCCCTCTTCGCGGTGCCGGTAGATGTTTTCCAGCACCACGATCGCGTTGTCCACCAGCATGCCGACCCCCAGCGCCAGCCCGCCGAAGGAAATGGTGTTCAGCGTGAAGCCGTTGAAATACATCAACGCGAAGGTGGTGATCACCGCAATCGGTATCGCCGTGCCGATGATCAGCGTGCTCATGATGCTGCGCAGGAAGAACAGCAACACCACGACCGCCAGCACCGCCCCTACGGCGGCGGCCTGTTCCAGGTTGGCGATGGACATGCGGATGAAGTCCGCCGTATCCCGGGTGGCTGAGATGTGGATGTTGGGGTAGTCCCGGTGGA
Source organism: Solibacteraceae bacterium (assembly GCA_026984795.1). Taxonomy (GTDB): domain Bacteria; phylum Acidobacteriota; class Terriglobia; order Bryobacterales; family Bryobacteraceae; genus JALSRK01. Next base: position 67,167 of record JALSRK010000060.1, read on the forward strand.
TCCGGTCGATCTCCTGCCAGACGGCGTCGGAAACCTTCACCGTATTGGCCCCCGACTGCTTGTAAACGAACAGGCGCACCGCCGGCACGCCGTTGACGCTGACCTTGTAGCGGAGCTCCTCGTGCGAGTCTTCGACGGTAGCGACATCGCGCAGGTATATGGGCACTCCGTTGCGGGTCGTGATCACAATGTTGCGGAGCTCCCCGAGCCGCTGGAACTCCCCCTGAGTGCGCAGCAGCACCTCGAAGCGCCCCTCGCGCACCGGGCCCACCGGCCGGTTCAGGTTCTCCCGCTGGATGATTTGGACCACTCGGGCGACGTCCATGTCGAGCGCCCGGAGCTTCCGGAGGTCGAGGTCGACGTGGATCTCCCGCCGCAACCCGCCACGAACGGTGAACTGCGCCACGCCCGGCACCCGTTCGAGCCGGTACTGGATCTGCTTCTCGACGAAGTGCCGGAGCTGCTTTGGATCCATGTCGTCGGCCGCCACGGTGAGGAACATGATGGGGAACTGCGAAACGTCGAACTTGTAGATCACCGGCGGATCCATCTCTTCGGGCAGCAGGGCCCGCCGCCGGTCCAGCCGCGACCTCAGCTCATTGGCGGCCTCGTCGAGATCTACCCCGTACTCGAAGCCCACCCGCACGAAAGACTGCCCTTCCGTCGAGGTCGAAGTGATTTCTTCCACGCCCGGCGCCGATGCGAATGCCTCCTCCAGCGGCCGCGTCACCAGCGTCTCCATCTCTTCCGGGGCCACGCCTTCGTAGGTGGCCTGGACGCTCAACGTCGGATAGACGATCTCCGGCATCAGATCCACCGGGATCTGAATGAATGCGATGACGCCGAGCAACACGGCGATCAGCGTCACCATCAGCGTGGTCACCGGCCGCCGGATGGCGAAGTCAGGAAGGTTCATCGGCCGTCTCTCCCCGGCGGCCGATCCTCCACGCGCTGCGGTGCGCCGTCGCCCTGCGCCGGCAATCCGGCGGGCCGGCCTGCTCTCTCAGCCGGACCTGCCACGCCTCGGCCACCCTTAGCCCCGCCCCGCCGGCCGCGGCCGGCAATCCGGATGCGGTCTCCTTCGCTCAGCATCGCCGAACCCTGGCCGACAATCTCCGTGCCCGGCTCCAGGTTCGCCAGCACCTCGACTTTGCCGCCTTGTGTCAACCCGGTTTCGATCGGCCGGAACTCCGGGCGGTCGCCTTGGATCAGGTAAACACCGGCTTGCGAGCCCCGGTAGACCAGCGCTTCCCGCGGGATGAGGATCGCCTCGCGGGTCGTCCCGAGGTCCAGCTCCACCCGGGCGAACATTTCCGCCTTGAGAAAGCCGCCCGGATTGGGGATCTCGATTTCGATGTTCGCGCTCCGGGTGGCGGCGTCGAGCACCGGGGCGATGCGCGCCACGCGGCCGGTGAACTCCCGGTCGCCGAAGGCGTCCACCCGCACCACGGCCCGGTTGCCCACGCGCAGCTTGCCGACGTCGCGCTCCGGGACGTTCGCCGCCGTGATCAGCGTCGTCAGGTTGACGATCCTCACTACCGGAGTATTCGGGCTGACCAGCGCCCCGACGTCCACATACCGGGCCGCCACCTGGCCGGGAATCGGGGCGTAGATCCGCGTTTGCTCGAGCTGGATCTTCAGCTCCCGCAGCTCCGCTTCGGCCTGCCGCACTTGAGCTTCGCTCAGCTTCACTTGCGAGCGGACAACGGCCGCTTGGGTCTTCTGCATCTCGTAGTCCTGCGGGGCGATCAGCCCGTCTTCGCGCAACTTCTCCGCGCGGCGAAGCACGGCCTCGGCGTTGAGGAGTTCCGCCCGCCGCTGCGCCAGGGCCGCACGGGAAACCTCGATCGCCGCCTCGGCCCGCCGCACCTGTTGTTCCAGCTCAGCCCGCTCCAGCTCGGCAATCAGGTCGCCCACCCGGACCCGGTCGCCCACGTGCAACAGGATTCTCTCCACCCGGCCGGTGGACTTCGGCATCACGTCCACCTGTTCTCTGGGCTTGAGCGATCCCGTGAGCAACAGCCGCTCACGGATCTCACCTTTCTCTGCCTTCACCGGCCGCACGGTGATGGTCCGCACCTGCGGACCCCCGGCCCGGGCCCGCGGCGGAGCGTTGCCGCTCCCGCCCGCCTCTCCGGCGGACTGCTTGTAGAGATAAGCTCCACCGGCGAGCAGTGCAGCGGCGAGAACCGCGATCAGGCCGTTTCTCACGTCGATCAAACCACCTCCCGGAACATCCGAAGACGCTCGAACGCGGGTATAGCCCCCCGCTTGCGCCCAGCTTACAGCGACCGGGGCGACTTTATCTCCTGTCTAGGCGAACACGAAGCGTCCCGGGTTACCGCGCTCCGGGCCGCAAGTCTTCTGCAGCAGCTCCCGGAAGGCGCTCCGACTCCCCCTCCCGACGGCCCGCCCCTCCGGAAGCGCAACACCGGGGCCGGCGCCGCCCGCGGCGTGGTCCGCTGCTATGCTGTGGGCGAGATGAAAGCGATCGCCAAGGTCTTGTTGCACGGGACCGCAGCCGCGGCGATGATTGCTGCGGCCGCCGAGCCCATCCAGCTTCCGCCGCCGGACACCACCGGCGGCCGTCCTCTGATGCAAGCGCTCAAGGCCCGCCGCTCGACCCGGAACTTCGACCCCAAGCCTTTACCCCGGCAGGTGCTCTCCAACCTGCTCTGGGCCGCATTCGGCGTCAACCGGCCTGATCGGGGCATGCGCACCGCCCCGTCGGCGTGGAACCAGCAGGAGATCGACATCTACGTTTTCACCGCCGACGGCGTTTTTCTCTACCTGCCCACCCGCCACGCCCTGCATCCGGTTCTCGCAGGGGACCACCGCGCAGCTACTGGGACGGCGCCGTATGCGGCCAGAGCGCCCGTGAGCCTGGTCTATGTCGCCGACCACGGACGCACGCCGCGGACCCCAGTGTGGGAAAAGGAGAAGTTCGCCTACGCCCACGTGGGCTTCATCGGGCAGAACGTCTATCTATACTGCGCCTCGGAAGGTCTCGGAGCGGTGATCCACGCGTCCATCGATGCGCCGCCGCTGGCCCGCCTGCTGGGGTTGCGGCGCGATCAGCAGATCATTCTCGCGCAGGCAGTGGGTTATCCCGCCCGCTGAAGCTACGGCGCCGGGTAAACTCCCGGGCCACAAAGCGCCGGCGACGTCTCGGCGGCGGCGGGCGTCCAGTATAATCGAGGCAGGGAGTGTCCGCCGATGCTGGGTCGTCTGCTTGTCGCGTGCCTGGCCGCGTCCGTCGCCTTCGGCCAGGCCGGCCCCGAACCCGCCCCGGCGCCCGCCGCGGGCGCCACGGCGCAATACGCCGGACAGGAGGGGACTCCGCCGATCCGGGTTCGGGTGGACGAGGTGATCGTGCCCGTCAGCGTCACCGACGAAAAAGGCCGGTTCGTTACCAATCTGACGAAGGACGACTTCAAGATCTTCGACCAGGGCGTCGAACAACAGATTGAATACTTCAGCGCCGAACACAATCAGCCGGTCGTCATCGGTTTCCTGATCGAGCAATCCAACACGATCCGGCTCCGGTGGAAGCGCTTCCGGGAGGCCGCGATCGAACTGGTGCTGGCGCTGATGCCGGAGGATCCGCGTTTCAGCGGCTATCTGATTTCCTACGCCAACGAGCCTGAACTGCTGGTGAACACCACCTGGGAACCGGGACCGATCCTCGACGCCATCCGGGCAATGAAGCCCGGCGGTGGAGCCGCGCTGTTCGATGCGATCTACATGGCGTGTACCAGCCGCCAGCTCGTCGAGGGGGAGCCGATCGAACCGCGCCGCGTCCTCATCATTATGGGCGACGGGCATGACAATGCCAGCTCGAGGACTCTGGAAGAGGCTCTCGAAGTGGCCCAGCGTAACCTGGTGACGATCTACGGCATTTCGACGGTGGCTTTCGAGTTCCACGGCGAGGAGGAGAACAACCTCGTCCGGCTGGCCCGGGAGACCGGGGGGCGGGTCGAGTACCCGCTCAACGACATCTACGACGATGTCGCCGGCTATCTGTCGAAACCCCAGGATGCGGGCAATTACGCCCTTACGGTGGGTACCGGGAGTTATTCGTCTCACCTGGCCGAGCGGCTCTTTGATACCATCGCCGCCTTGACCGGTGATATCACCACCCGCTACATCTTGCGCTACCGGCCGACTTCGGCCGATGACGACCCGAAGGTCTTCCGCAAGATCCGGGTGGTGGTGAACCTGCCCAACGTCAAGGTCCGCCACCGCAGCGGCTATTACCCTTACGCTCCCTGACCGCTCGCATTTTTCCATCACCAGCGCTGCGCTGAGGCATGAACGATCCCGATAAGATGTTTGAGGAGCGAAATGGCCGGCGTGACCGCAACTCGGCGTGGCGCCTGTTCGGTGCTGGAGCTCGCCCTGCCGGGGCGGGAACCGGAGCCGGCCGGCGTCATCCTTCATGATCCAGGGACCGGACGCCTCGGAGTCCGCCTGCGGCGCGACTGGCGCGAGATCGCTCCCGAGGACGAAGCGGAGGTTCTGGAACTGATCGAGGACGACCTCCGCGCCAAGGCCGCCGAAATGGGACCCGAAACTTTCGTGGCCCACCTCGAGGACACGCTTTCGAACACGCTGCGCATCTCAGACCGGGAGACCGTGCTCCTCGGCGATTTCGAACGCACCCTGAACCGCCTTTACAACGACCGCGTCCGAGCCACCGTACTGCCCTTCGAAACCCACCTGCCGGTCTATTCCTGCGGGGCAGCGGCGGGCAAGTTCGGCGAGAACATGGCCGTCGAGCCGGAGGGTTGGGTCGAAGCCCCGCTCCACCTCCGGCTCCACGACAAGATGTTCGTCGCCACCGTCACCGGCCGCTCCATGGAGCCGGTGATTCCGGACGGCGCGCGTTGCATCTTCCGCGCCGGGGTCGCCGGAACCCGCCAGGGCAAGCTCGTCCTCGTCGAAAACCGGGAAGAATCCGAAGCGGGCGGGGAACGCTACACCGTGAAGCGCTACCGGTCGTTCAAGCGGGTCGAAGGCGACAGTTGGCGCCACGAGAAGATCGTCATGGAACCGCTGAACCCGGAGTTCGAGGCCTGGGAGATCGATCCGGAATCCGCCGAGGCGGAAAAGGTCCGCGTGGTCGCCGAGTTCGTCTGTGTGCTCTACTGAGCCAACTGCCGCAGCACGTACTTCAGGATGCCGCCGTGGCGGTAGTAGTCGACTTCCTTCGGCGTATCGAGCCGCACCCTAACCTGGAAGCTCTTCTCCGAACCGTCGGCGGCGCGGGCCTTCATCACAGCGATCCGGTCGCCCTCGACCGCGCCTTGCAGGCCCTCGATCGAGTACTCTTCGGTTCCGGTCAGCCCCAGGCTCTCGCGGTTCTCGCCGGGCAGGAACTCCACCGGCAAGACGCCCATCCCCACCAGGTTCGAGCGGTGGATGCGCTCGAAGCTTTCGGCCAGCACGGCTTTCACCCCGAGCAGCGCCGGACCCTTGGCCGCCCAGTCGCGCGACGATCCGGTGCCGTACTCCTTGCCGGCGATCACGATCAGTCCCACGCCCTCTTGCTTGTAGCGCATGGCGGCGTCGAAGACGCTCATCTGCTCACCGGAGGGCTGGTGGCGCGTCCAGCCGCCTTCGGTACCCGGGGCCAGCAGGTTGCGGATGCGGATGTTGGCGAAGGTGCCCCGCATCATCACCTCGTGATTGCCCCGGCGGGAGCCGTAGCTGTTGAAGTCCTTCGGCTCGACGCCGTGAGCGATCAGGTACTGGCCGGCGGGGCTGTCCGGCGGAATGGCTCCGGCCGGCGAGATATGGTCCGTGGTCACCGTGTCGCCGAGCACCAGCAGCGCCCGCAGGCTGGTCAGGTCGGCCAGCTTCTCGCCCGGTGCGCTCATGTCCTCGAAGAACGGCGGGTGCTTCACGTAGGTCGATTTTTCGTCCCACGAGTAAGAGTCCCCTTCCGGCACCTGGATGGTCCGCCACTGCTCGCTCCCCTCGAAGACGCGGCCGTAAGCCTCGCGGAACATCTCCGGGCGGACGCTCTTGGCGACCACCTCGCGCAGCTCTTCGGCCGTCGGCCAGATGTCCTTCAGGTAAACGTCGTTGCCGTCGCGGTCCTTGCCCAGCGGCTGGTTCACCAGGTCGATGTCCACCCGGCCGGCGATGGCGTAGGCGACCACCAGGGGCGGGGAAGCCAGGTAGTTGGCCCGCGTCAGGGGATTCACCCGGCCCTCGAAGTTCCGGTTGCCGCTGAGCACGCTGGCGGCGATGAGCCCGGTCTCGGCCACCGCCTTGGCCACCGGCTCCGGCAGCGGTCCGGAGTTGCCGATACAGGTGGTGCAGCCGTAGCCCACCACGTGGAACTTCAACTGCTCCAGCGCCGCGAGCAGGCCCGACTCCCTGAGATAGTCGGTCACCACTTTCGAGCCGGGCGCCAGCGACGTCTTCACCCACGGCTTCACCGTCAGGCCCCGCTCGACGGCTTTCTTGGCCACCAGGCCCGCGCCCAGCATCACCGAAGGATTCGAGGTGTTCGTGCAACTGGTGATCGCCGCGATCACCACCGCGCCGTCCTGGATCGTCTCCTTGCGGCCGTCGAGCTCCACTTCGGCCCGCTTCGGCTCTCCCCGGACCAGGCTCAGGAACGCCCGCTTCATTTCCGGCAGGTCGATGCGGTCCTGCGGCCGCTTGGGGCCCGCCAGCGAGGGTTTCACCGTCGCCAGGTCCAACTCGACAGTCTCCGAGAAGACCGGCTCGGGCGAATCGGCCGTCCGGAACAGCCCCTGCTCCTTGCAATAGGCTTCGACCAGCGCCACCTGCTCTTCGCTCCGCCCGGTCAGGCGCAGGTAGTCGAGCGTCAACTCGTCCACCGGGAAGAAGCCCGCCGTAGCGCCGTATTCCGGACTCATATTGGCGATCGTGGCGCGGTCGGCCAGCGTCAGCGACTGGAGCCCAGGCCCGTAGTATTCGACGAACTTACCCACCACCCCCGTCTTGCGGAGCAGCTCGGTCACCGTGAGCACCAGATCCGTCGCCGTCGCCCCTTCGGGCAGCTCTCCGTAGAGCTTGAAGCCCACCACCGGCGGCAGCAGCATCGAGATCGGCTGGCCCAGCATGCAGGCCTCGGCCTCAATGCCGCCTACGCCCCAGCCCAGCACCCCCAGGCCGTTGATCATCGTCGTATGCGAGTCCGTGCCGACCAGCGTGTCCGGGTAGGCCAGGGCCTCGCCGTTGGTCTTGGGGAAGACGACGCTCGCCAGGTATTCCAGGTTGATCTGGTGGACGATGCCGGTATCCGGCGGCACCACGCGGAAGTTCCGGAACGCCCGCTGGCCCCAGCGCAGGAAGGCGTACCGCTCGCGGTTGCGCTGGAACTCCATCAGGGCGTTGAAATCCACCGCGTCGGGCGAGCCGAACTTGTCCACCTGCACCGAGTGGTCGATCACCAGGTCCACTGGCAGCAGTGGGTTGGCTTTCTTGGGATCGGCGCCCATCCTCTTGAGCGCGTCGCGCATCGCCGCCAGATCCACCACCGCCGGCACACCCGTGAAATCCTGCAGCAGGACCCGCGCCGGCATGAAGCTGATTTCCCTCTGGACCGGCTTGCCGTCCCACTTCGCGACAAATTCGATGTCTCCGGCGCGGACCGTCCGCCCGTCCTCGTGGCGCAACAGGTTCTCGAGCAGGATCTTAATAGAAAACGGCAGGCGCGAGACGGCGCCAACGCCTGCCTTCTCCAGAGCATCGAGACGGAATATCCGGTATTCACGCCCGCCCACACGAACTGTACCGGCGGCTTGGAAGGAGTTGGCAGTAGACATAATCAGGCTCCTTGGAACAGATCATTTTCCCACACCCCGAGGGCGGCGATCTTCCGGTGAGGATTGGCGTGCCGGTAATGGGGATGAAACCGGCCTTGGGGCCGCGGATTCACCCTGCCGCGGCAGCCGCCCGGCGCCGCCTGCGGCGGGGCTCCATCAAGGCCGGCCGAAGCGCTGGCTCCGGCGGCCGGGGTCTTCCGGATAAACCACGTTTTCTCAACAACTTTGATATAATGAAGAGAACGCCCTCGCGGGGCGAACAAAAGGTAAAAGCGCCTCCCCCTGGCAAGGAGTCAAATTGGCCGATTCACACGATTCCCAGATCCCGAACAACCCCTCCTCCGGCGGCTCGCAGATGCCGTTGAACGGGATGGTCGGCAAGGACCTGATCCCGGTCAACATCGAAGACGAAATGCGGCGCTCGTATCTCGATTACGCCATGAGCGTAATCATCGGCCGCGCCCTGCCCGATATCCGCGACGGTCTCAAGCCAGTCCACCGGCGTATTCTTTACACGATGCACGAGATGGGCCTCCACTACAACCGGCCCACCCGCAAGTGCGCCAAGATCGTCGGCGAGGTCATGGGTAAGTATCACCCGCATGGCGACGCGGCGATTTACGATACCCTCGTCCGGCTGGCCCAGGACTTCACGATGCGCTATCCGCTCGTTCAGGGCCAGGGCAACTTCGGCTCCATCGACGGCGATCCGCCGGCGGCGATGCGTTACACGGAGGCCCGCCTGGCGCGGATCGCCGAGGCGCTGCTCGAAGATATCGACAAGGAAACGGTCGACTTCCGCCCGAATTACGATGACAGCGAAGTCGAACCGGAGGTCCTGCCCACCCGCGTCCCCAATCTCTTGGTGAACGGCGCCTCCGGCATCGCGGTCGGCATGGCCACCAATATTCCGCCCCACAATCTCTCCGAGATCATCGACGCCACTATCCTGCTGGTCAAGAAGCCGAAGGCCTCCTTCGAGGAGATCCTCCAACTCGTTCCCGGACCCGACTTTCCCACCGGCGGCTTCATCCTCGGCCGCGACGGGATCGTCGGCGCCTACAAGACCGGCCGCGGCTCGATCAAGATGCGCGCCCGGGCGGCCACCGAGACCATCGGCAAAGACCGCGAGGCCATCATCGTCACCGAGATCCCCTACCAGGTGAACAAGTCGAAGCTGATCGAGCAGATCGCCGGCCTGGTCAACGACAAGAAGATCGACGGCATCTCGGACATCCGCGACGAGAGCGATCGCGAAGGCATGCGCATCGTGATCGAGTTGAAGCGGGGCGAGCAGCCTGAAGTCGTCCTGAACAACCTCTACAAGCACACCCAGATGCAGACGAACTTCGGGGTGATCATGCTCTCGATCGTCAACGGGCAGCCCCGGCAGCTCCCGCTCAAAGACATCCTGCTCCGCTTCATCGACCATCGCGTCGATGTGGTCCGCCGCCGGACGGACTACCTGTTGCGCAAGGCCCGCGCCCGCGAGCACATTCTGCTCGGCTTCCAGAAGGCCCTGCAGAATCTCGATGAAGTGATTCGGCTGATCCGGGCGTCAAAAACGCCGAAAGAAGCCCGCGACTCCCTCATCCAGAGGTTCGACTTCACCGAGAAGCAGGCTCAGGCGATCATCGAACTCCAGCTCCAGCGGTTGACCAGCATGGAGCAACAGAAGATCCTCGACGAGCTGGCCGAGATCCAGCGCAAGATCGCCGAGTATCTCGAGATTCTGGGCTCCGAGGAGGTCCTCCGGCAGGTCATTATCAAGGAACTGCGTGAGATCAAGAAGCAGTTCGGCGACGAGCGGAGAACCGAGATCGTCAACGATCCGGGCGACATCCACATCGAGGACCTGGTGCCTCGCGAGGACGTCACCGTCACCGTCACCCGGGGCGGCTACTTGAAGCGCACGCCGATCGACGTCTACCGCCGCGTGGCCCGGGGCGCCAAGGGACGCAAAGGCATGGTTCCGCGGGGCGAAGACGTGGTCGAGTACATGGTGGTGGCCAACACCCACACCTATCTGTTGGTGTTCACCAACAAGGGCCGCGTGTACTGGCTCAAGATCTACAACATTCCCGATTCCTCGCCGTCGAGCAAAGGCAAGCACATCCGCAGTTTGCTGAACATGCTGCCTGACGAGGAACCGAAAGCCTTCCTCTCGGTCGCCGAGTTCGAGGAAGACAAGTTCATCGTGATGTGCACGGCCCAGGGCACGGTGAAGAAGTGCAAGCTCTCCGAGTTTGCCCATCCGATGTCCCGGGGCATCATCGCCATCGGCATGCACGAAGGCGACGAACTGATCGCGGCCCGGCTTTCCACCGGCGACGACTACATCTTCATCGCCACGCACGAAGGTAAAGCCATCCGGTTTCACGAAAGCGCTGTGCGGCCGATGGGGCGCCCGGCTCGCGGCGTCCGGGGCATCCGGCTCGCCGAAGGGGATCGGGTCATCGGCATGGAGGTGATGCGCGAAAACGACATGGTGCTGAGCATCTCCGAGCTCGGCTATGGCAAGCGGACGGCCTTGCGGCTCTACCGGGTGACGAACCGCGGGGGCAAGGGGATTATCAATATGAAGACGACCCGGCGGGTCGGTAAGGTCGTCACTATCCTGCCCGTGAAGGACGAGACCGACGTCTTCGTCATCACCATGAACGGGAAGATCATCCGCACCGAGGCTGGCGAGATCCGCAAAGTGGGGCGCAGCGCTTCCGGCGTCCGGTTGGTGCGGCTGGAGGAAGGCGACCGCGTGGCGGCGGCCTCCGTCGTGCCGGAATCCGAGGTCAACGGCGACGGAAGCAGTGACCGCAAGAACAATCAGGAAATGCTGCCGCTGCAGTAGCGGCCGGCGCCGAGAGACCCGGCGGTGGAGTGTGCCACTCCGGGGGGCCGCGGAACGGATCCGGCGCCGGAACTTGCGCCTTTGCCCGCCGCCGCGTCACACTCCCACGTGCGCCGGGCACTATGCCTCGGCCGGATGCCGGATGCGGAAGAAGATCGCGTAGAGCGTCGGCACCACCAGCAGCGTCAGGAAGGTGGCGAAGCCCAGGCCGAAGACGATCGTCACCGCCATGGCCACGAAAAAGGCGTCCTGGAAGAGCGGCAGCATGCCGAGCATCGTCGTCAGCGCCGCCATCATGACCGGCCGCATGCGGCTGACGCCCGCCTCGATGACGGCGTCATAGGGATCCTTGCCTTCCCGGATCAATTCGTCGGTGGCGTCGATCAGCACGATCGAGTTCTTGATCAGCATTCCGGTCAGGCTCAGGAACCCGAGCAGCGCCATGAAGCCGAAGGGCTGCTCAGTGAGCAGCAGGCCGACCGTGACCCCGATCACCGCCAGCGGCACCGTGAGAAAGATGATCGTCGGCTGCTTGATCCGGTCGAACAGCATGATGACGATCAGCACCATCAGCCCGAAGGCCAACGGCAGCTTGCCGGCCAGGGCCGCCTGGGCCTTGTCGGAGTCGTACTTCTCTCCCCGCCACTCGAACTCGAAGCCCGAGGGCAGCTCGATCGACTCGATCGCCGCCGCGATGCGCTGGCGCAGCGCCTCGGCCGTGCCGAAGCCTTCGTCGGCCTGGGCCTTCAGCGCCCGTTTGCGGTCGATTCGGCGGATGATGTTGTCGTCGAAGCTTGTCTCGATCTTGGGGACCACCTGGCTCAACGGCACCGTCCGGCCCGTGCCGCTCGCCCACACCGGGATGCTCGACAGGTTGCTCGCATCCGCCCGCTCCTGGGCAGGCGCCCGGGCGATGATCGGCAGCAGGTCGTCGGCTTGCCGGAAGACGCCCACGGTGCGTCCTTCGAAGCTCATCTGGATCGCCGCCGCTACGTCGGGCCGGGTGACCCCGGCCGCCCGGGCCAGCGTCTCCGAGTAGACCGGTTTCAAAACCTTCACTTGATGCCGCCAGTCGTCGCGGATGTTCACCGCCGCCGGATCGCTCCGCATGATCCTCTTGGCCTGCTCGGCGAGTTGGCGCAGGATGCGCCGGTCCGGCCCGGTGAACATCGCCTCGATCTTGGCGCCCTTGCCGGGGCCGATACGGAACTTCTTGGTCCAGGACTCGGCATCGGGGAAGTTCGCCGCCACGTACTCGTCAACCTGCTCGCGCATGGCGTCGATCTTCTTGTAGTCATCCACCGAAATGACGATCATTCCGTAGGCGCTGTTGATGTCTTCCGGTGAATAAGTGAGCAGGAACCGCATCGCTCCCTGGCCGGTGAAGGCGGCCGTATGCGTGACTCCTTCGACGTTCTTCCGGATCCACTCGTCGATCTTAGCGATGTCGGCCGCGGTGGTCCGGATGTGCGTTCCTTCGGGGCGCCAATACTCGACGTAGAACTGCGGTCGCGTCGAGTCCGGGAAAAAGCTCTTGTCCACATAGCCGAAGCCCCAGACCGAGGCCAGAAAGATGGCCACTACGACCGCCACCGTGATCCACCGCCGGTCTACACACAACTCCAGGATCTTGCGGTAGGCCCCATAGATCTTGCCCCCGTAGGGATCGGCGGCGTCGCCCTGTTGGGCCGGTTTCAGCATCATCGTGCCCAGCAGCGGCGTCGTGGTTACCGCAAAGACCCAGCTCAGGCCCAGCGAGAACAGGATCACCTGGAACAGCGAGCGGCAGTACTCGCCGGTCGCATCCTGTGAGACGCCAATCGCCGCGAAGGCCAGAATGGCCACCGCCGTCGCCCCTAACAAAGGCAGCGAGTTCTTCCCGACCACTTCGATAGCCGCCCGCACCCGGTCCATCCCTTTCTGCGAGCCGACCAGGATGCCGTCGGTGACGACGATCGCGTTGTCCACCAGCATCCCGAGGGCGATGATCAGCGCGCCGAGCGAGATGCGCTCCAGGTTCACCCCCCAGATGGCCATGGGGATGAACGTGCCGGCGATGGTGAACAGCAGCGTCATGCCGATCAGTAGCGCGCTGCGCATCCCCATGAAGATCAGCAGCACGACGATGACGATCACCAGCGCCTCGATCAGGTTCACCATGAAGCCGCTGACCGCCTTCTTGACGTCGTCGGCCTGAAAGCTCACCACGCCTAGTTCCATCCCCTCGGGGATGCGTGATTCCAGCTCCGCCAGCCGCGCGTTCACCGCCTCGCCCATGACCACCGCGTTGCCGCCCTGGGCGGTGGAGATGCCGATGCCGATGGCCGGCTTGCCGTCGAAGGTCATGATCTGTTTCGGGGGATCCTGAAACCCTCGCTTGATATCGGCCACATCGCGCAAGCGGACGAGCTTGCCGCCGGGAGCCCCCTGGATCAGCAGGTTGCTCAAGTCCTCCACGGAAGTGAACAGTCCGGTCGGCTCCACCCGGATGAATTCGGCGCCTACATGGATGCGGCCGGCGTCCACCACCGCATTCTGCAGCCCGAGGGTTCGATAAACGAGTTGGGGCGGGATGCCCAACTGCGAGAGCCGCGCCCGCGACATTTCGACGTAGATCACCTCAGGGATCTTGCCCCAGAACTCGATCTTCGAGACGTCCTGACAGAGAAGCAGTTCGCGCTTCAGCATCTTCGCCACGTCCCAGAGCTCGGCGTAGGAGTAGCCCTCCCCGCTGAGCGCCAGAAACACGCCGTAGACGTCCCCGAAGTCGTCGTTGACGATCGACGGGCCGGCGCCGGGCGGCAGGTTCCCCTGAATGTCGCCGACTTTGCGCCGGAGTTCGTCCCAGACCTGGGGCAGAGTGTACTTGTCGTACTTGTCCTGCATCTCCGCGTAGACGATGGAGAGTCCGGGGCGCGAGATCGACCGGACTTCCTTGAGCTGGCCCATCGCCTGGACGGCCGTCTCGATCCGGTCGGTGACCTCCTCCTCGACTTCCCGGGGGCTCGCCCCCGGATAGGGGGTGAAGACGACCGCCTCCTTGATGGTGAATTCCGGGTCTTCGAGTCGGCCCAGGCTCTGGAACGATAGGTAGCCGCCTACCAGCGCCACGCCGGTGAGCACGAGGGTGGTGGTCTTGTGCTTGATCGAGAATTCGGCCAGATTCATCGGCGCTCCCTCAGCTCAGAGACGATCTTCCGCACCTTCTGGCCTTCGACCAGATAGCTGGCGCCCGCGGTCACGATGGTGTCGCCCTCCTTGACGCCGTCCAGCAGCAAAACGCTCTCGCCAACCATCTCCCCGACGCGGACCTTGGCTTTCCGCACCGTCATGGTGGACTTGTCCAGCACCCACACGCAGGAATCGCCGTTCTCGTCGGTGAAGACCGCCGCGACCGGCACCGAGAATCCCGCCGTCTCCGCATCCCCGGTCTCGATGTGGATCTCCCCGGTCATTCCGGCCAGAATCAGGCCCTGCTCGGGCTGCCGCACCTGGAAGATCACCGAGTAGGTGCGGGTGATGGGGTCGGCTTCGGCGGCGATTTCGGTCGCTTTTGCCGGGATCCGAGCCCCCGGCAAGGCTGGGAACGTGGCGTAGAAACGGGGCAGCGATTCCTTCCGCCATTTCGCCACCACCGTCTCCGGAATCTGCGCCACCAACTCCATGGTTTCGATGTTCTGCAAGCTCAGGATCGGCTCCTTGGCGGCGACGAACTCGTAGTTCTCTACGAACGTCTCGGCCACGATGCCGGCGTAAGGGGCGCGGAGGGTCGTATCCTCGAGATCGTTCTTGGCCTTCTGCAAACGAGCTTCGGCGCCCCGGATGCGGGCGTCCATGGCCTCGATGTCTTCCGGGCGAGCTCCCTTGAGCGCCACCTGCAACGCCTCTTCGGCGGCTTGGACCTCCGCCTCGGCCACGTCCCGGGCAGCCCGGCGCTGATCGTACTCGGCCTTGGAGACGTTGCCGTTCTCATACAGGCGCTGGTAACGGCGGAAGGTCGCCTCGGCTTCGAGCAGCCGCGCTTTCGCCGCCGCCAGGTTGGCCTGGAGCCGCCGGATGTCTTCCGGACGCGCCCGCTCCATCGCCCGGCGCTCGGCGCGCAGCGCAGCGATCTCCGCCTCGATATTCTTCACCGCCGTCTCGAAGTCCCGCGGATCGATCTGGGCCAGCAGCTGGCCCTTCTGGACCTGCATACCCTCGGTAACCGGAAACTGGACCAGCGGCCCGGAGACGCGGAACGAAAGCTGCGCCCGCTCGGCCGCCCGCAGCGTACCCGGGAACACTCGGCCTCCGGTCACCGTGCTTTCGCCCAGGACTACAGTCTTCACCGGCCTCACCGGCGGCTCGGCTACCGCCGTCTCCTCGCCGCAGCCAACCGCTGAGAGTCCCGCCGCCGCCAGAAGGATCGCCAGCGGGTATCGTGACATCGTTTTTCGTGACCTCTTCATGGGAAATTCCCTGCGCTCCTCTCCCAGCCTTACCGCCGCCTCACCGGATAGCCGGCCTGTCGAAAGTATTCGTCCAAGCGGTTCAGGAACTCCTGCCGGTCCTGGGCGGAACGGTAGTAGTCGAACCGGCCGACGGCGCGCTGGACGCCCGTCTGGTCGAGGAGATAGTCGAAAACCGCGTTGGCGGCCCGAAGCTCCGCCGTAAGAGCCTGGTTCTGCGCATCGAGCAGCGTGAGAATGTCGGCGATCCCCTCGGCGTACCGGGCCTTCACCAGATCCAGGTTGCGCCAGGCCGCGTCGGCCGCATCCCGGGCCAGATCGATCCCGATGAAGGAAGCGTTCGCCCGGTGGAGAACCGCCCGGACCCGCTCTTCGATGCGCTGTTTCACCGCCTCGCGCTCGGTCGTTATTCTTCGAAGCTCTTCCCGCGCCCGCCCCAGGCGCGCGTGTTGAGCTCCCCCTTGGAACACCGGCAGCGAGCCCGTGATCGAGACGCTCCAGTTGTACGGATTCGTAAAGAACGTATCGAACGGCGGCGGAGGAGGAGCACCGCCTTCGCCGTAGCGGCCCAAGTAGGTTCCTTCGGCCGTCGCTCCCACCCGCGGCACGTAGAATGACCGCTTGGCCGCCGTCAACTCCCGCTGCTGCGCCCGCACCGCGGCATCGAGCTGGCGCAGCTCGGGCGACTGGCGGAACGCCTCCTGCGTCATGAAGTCCCGGAGGAGAGCGAATCCTTTGGGTCTTTCGATATAAGGGCGGAGCTGTTGGAAGCTCGTCACCAAAGCGGGATCGTCCAGGCCTGCCTCCCGGGTGACGAAGATCTCTTCGATGGGGCGGTTCAAAACACGGTTCAAGGCGATCTCCGCTTCGCTCCGCAATGCCACCGCGTCCACGACGTCGCGTTTGTTTACCGCTATCTGGCTTTGCCACCGGTAGAGCTCCTCGCGCCCTGCCTGGCCGATTTCCACCCGCACCCGGGCCAGTTCCAGATTGGACCGGGTGAGCTGAAGATTGTCTTTTTGAACCCGCTCGATCGTCTTGGCGCGGAGGACGTTCAGATAAGCTTCCGCCGCCTCCTGGATGATGTCGAGGCGAACCTGCGCCCGCTCCTCGACCCGCCGGGTTTGAAACCGCTTCTCGATCTCATAGCTCGCCTTTACGTCGTCGGAATAGATCAGCTGGCTGGCCGAGACTGAACCGAAGGCCAAGCGCTGTGGATTCTGACCTGCTCCCAGCCGGGACCGGTCCTTGTCGATGAAGTTGCCGCCGCCGGAGATGCCGATCTGGGGAAGCAGAGCGGAGCGGGCCAGCTTCACCAGCCGCAGCCCCGCGGCTACGTTGCGGTCGGCGACCGCCAGATCGAGGTTCACGTTCTCGGCCTCCCGCACCACGGCGCCCAGCGAAAGGGACCGGGCCGCTTTCCCGATCTCCTCATGCAACAAGTTCGCATCGATCAGCATGACCTGCGGAGGGGAGACCCCGATGGCTCGGGCCGTGGCCATATTGATCGTCAGGCTCGACCGGCGGGCGAAGTCCACGGACAGCTCCGACGCGTTCGTTCCCTCGAGGATCTGTTGCATGTCGATCCCCACCCGGCGCGCCCGGCGGACGTGTGTCATTGTCGGCGCCAGCGTCGCCAGGAATCCAAGCTCCACTTCGTCGATGCCGGTGGCGGAAAAGCTCGGCAGCCGGCGCTCGATGAGCGCCTCCGCCAGGCGCTTGCGATCCTGTTTCGACAGGTGAGGCAGGGGACCCACGTAGACGGCTTCCGCGTTCGCCGGAATCGCCGCCAGCGCCTCTTCGAGCGACGCGCCCACGGGAATCACCGTAGCGTCGATGCCTTCGTCTCTAAGCTGCGCCCTCGCGTTCTCGACCAGCCCCGGGAAGATCTTCAGAATGCCTTCCATCACCAGGACCGCCAGGTGGTTGAACGGCGCCAGCCGGCGGAAGACTTTCACCTCCTCCACCGGCCGCGACCCGATGCTGATGTAGGTGAAGTTCTCCACGCCGCTGACGTTCACCCTCTCGGTCTCCCGCGCCGCCAACGGCACTTTCCGCGTGGTGAGCGGCAGCGACTGCAACTCCGGATCCACCACCAGGGCCGCGATGCCCGGCTTGGGAAGAGGACCGCGGCGCCCAAGCTCCTGCGAGGCGATCAGGCCGAGGGCGACGACGAAATCCACCTCGGGGTCCGAGAGCAGCTTGTCTACCGCCGCCTTCACCCCGGACGCCGTCCAGTCCGCCACGATCACCTTCTCGGGCGGGAAGCGCACGTCGTACTCGTCTTTGAGCAACTCGGTGATCTCGCGCTTGTAGGTAGCCAGAATCGCCTGATTGCTCTCCGCCGGACCGTCGATCGCGAAACCAATGCGCACGACACCTTTTGGAGAGTCTTCGACTTGGGCTGCCAAGGGCGCTGCCGCCAGGAAAGCCGCCGCTGTCAGGGACAGCAGCGCTGTCGAGAGCCGAGAGCAAAAGCGCATTTCCCGTTTCATGATGCAGATACCGGAGGTGGGGATTCTGGAAATTCAGGCCGTGACGCGGACCGGCGGCTTACGTGATCCGTTGTCAGCGGCAGCTAGCAATCAGTACGAAAAAGGGAGGTATTGCCGCTGTTCCCCGGCCGGCGCGCTCTTTTCTTTGCGGTTGAGCCGACGGCCATTCCCCTCGAATCATAACCTATCTCGCGGCTGCGCCGGGTAGTGTTCCCGATAACCGGTTCGCAGGTTCACTATCGTGAAGGATCCGTCGGGCTGCGCTCTCAACACGAGCGAGTGCCCGCACATACCTTCGACAATATTTGCCAGCCGCCGGTCCGGCGCGTTCGCCTCGCCCGCCTTCAGCGAATAGTGGACTTGCCAGAGAGCCTGGAGCCGCGGCGCCGTCGCCAGCGCCCGGAAGGCCCCGGGGTCACCGCCCTTTCTGGCGCCGTTGTTCATGACGGCTACCCGCGGGTTCAGCGCCTGCACCAGTGCAGGCGGCCCTGAACGATCGACGCCGTGGTGCGTCGTCAGGTAGACGTCCACCTCGCCGAGCTTGTTTTCCGGGCAGACCAGCCGCAGCTCTTCGGCGCTCGGCAGGTCGCCCAGATCGGCGAAGCGGAACTGGCCGTAGCGGAGCAGAAAGGCGACAGATCGGCCGTTCTCGTCCAGCTCGTTCCGGACCGCCGCCGCGGCGCAAGCCGGATGGGGCCCGCCGCCCTCCGGCAAGGGCTTCTCGAGAAACTTGCCGGCCGCGGCCACGACGTCGATCTCCACGCCCCGCAGCGGGATCCGGTCGCCCGGCCCAACGACGAGATGTTTGCCCTTGGACCGGACGGCGTAGTAAGCCGCCGCCAGCTCGTTGCCGCGCTTGCCGCCCCCGGCGTAGTCGCCGTAGTCGACGAAGGTCGCGATCGGGACGCGCTCGGCCACGGCCGGGACGCCCCCGACGTGGTCGGCGTGGTAGTGCGTGACGAGCATGTAGTCGAGCCGCTCGACGCCGGCCCGCCGCAACGCCGCCGCGATGCGGTCCGCGTCGCGGCCCCCGTGCCCGGGGAAGCCGGCGTCCACGAGCATCGACTCGCCGGCCGGCGTGACGATCAGCGTCGCCTGGCCGCCCTCCACGTCGATGAACTCGATGCGGAGCTCCGCCGGCCCTCCCCATAACGGGGCGGCCAGCAGAAGCAGCGCCAGCAGTGCTCGCATAGCCGGAATGGTAGCACGAGCGCCCGCCGGCGCAATGGAACACCAGCGGTGACGAAAGCGTACGGTATGGTAGGTACGATAGACGCGGATGCCCTATTGCAGCCATTGTGGCCGGCCGGTCGAGGAAACCGACCTTTATTGCGGAAGTTGCGGCGCCCGCCAACCGGTTCCTGAGCGGCCAGCCGGTCCTTTCGCCAGCATCAGCAGCCGCAACGCCTCCCTGCTCTGCTACATCCCGCTCGTCGGCTGGATTGCAGCCATTGTCGTGTTGGCTTCCCAACGGTTCAAGACAGACCGGGAAGTGCGCTTCCACGCCTTCCAAGGTCTGTACCTGTTCGTCGTCTGGCTCGTGGTGGACTGGGCCGTCGGCCCTTTTTTCCATTTCGCCGGCGAGGTATCTCAAGTCTCTCTCGCTGCCATCCTCAAGCTGGCCCTCTTGGGAACCTGGATCTATATGCTGGTGAAGACAAGCCAGGGCGTCACCGTGAAGCTGCCGGTCCTCGGTGAACTGGCGGAACGGTCTCTCGCCGAACAGCAGTGACAGCCGGCGCGAAGGATGGTATAATTATTCATCAGAGTGAATAAATAATCCCATGCCTGTTCCTGTCGGAATCGTTGGCTTCCGCGGCTACAGTGGGGCCGAGCTGGTGAAGATCCTCGAGCGGCACCCCGGCTTCGAGCCGTGGCTGCTGGAGCACCGCACTGACGCCGCGGAAAGGGCGGCGCCACGCGGCAGTCCGGCGCTGCCCCGCATCGCGTGCACGCCGGAAGCGGTCGAATCGGCGGGCCTGCAGGCCGTCTGCCTGGCCACGCCGGCCGACGTCTCCATCGAGTTGGCTCCGGCTTTTCTGGCCGCCGGGGCCAAGGTGGTGGATCTGAGCGGCGCGTTTCGCCTGCGGTCGCCGGAGGTCTACCGCCGCTGGTACGGGGCCGAGCACGGGGAGCCTCAATGGTTGGCCGATGCCGTCTACGGGCTGCCGGAATTCTACCGGGACCGGGTCCCTTCCGCCCGTCTCGTAGCCAATCCCGGCTGCTATCCCACAGCGGCGAATCTGGCCATCCGGCCGCTCGTCCAGGCCGGAATATTGGACCCGGCGGCAGGCGTCGTCTGCGACGCCAAGTCGGGCGTCAGCGGGGCCGGCCGCAAGCCCAGCCTGAAGACCCACTTCTGCGAGGTGACCGAAAACTTCTCCGCCTATTCCGTGCTGGCGCACCGCCACGTGCCCGAGGTGCTGATGCACTCCGGGCTGGAGGAGGCCGAATTCTCCTTCACCGCCCACCTGCTGCCGGTCCACCGCGGAATCCTGGAAACGATCTACTTCCGCTGTGCCGGCATCGCCTCCGAGGGCGAGCTGCTCGAGGTCTACCGCAACGCGTACCGCGACGAGGCCTTCGTCCGCCTCTACGAGCCGGAGACGCTGCCCGATCTCCGCGGGGTCCAGTACACGAACTTTTGCGACATCGGCGTGCGTCTGGGGGCGGACGGGAGCCGGGGCGTCGTCGTGGCCGCCATCGACAATCTGGTGAAGGGCGCCGCCGGGCAGGCGGTGCAGAACCTCAATCTCCTGTTCGGGCTTGCCGAGACCCAGGGGCTGTTATGAAGCTGCTCGTCAAACTCGGCGGAACGCTGCTCGACGGCGACGCTTCCCGAGCCGCGATCGCCGCCCAGGTCGCCGCCGTCCGCCCGCGGGCTCCTGAAATGGTGCTGGTTCACGGAGGCGGGAGGCAAATGACCCGCTTCCTCGCCGCGCAGGGCGTGGAGAGCCGCTTCGTGAACGGGCTGCGCGTCACCACCGGCGAAGTGATCGATGCGGTGCTGAAGATCTTCACCGGCACGGTGAACCGCGGCCTCGTCGCGTCGCTCGTGGCCGCGGGGGTGCCCGCAGTCGGGCTGAGTGGAATCGACGCCAACCTGGTGGAGGCTGAGCAGTTGGACCCGAAACTCGGCGCCGTCGGCAAACCGGTGCGCACGAACGCCCGGCTGCTTGAGACTCTTGTCGCCGCCGGCTTCCTTCCCGTGGTCGCCTGCGTGGCCGGCGGCCGCGACGGCGCCATTTACAACGTCAACGCCGACCAGATGGCCGTCTCCTGCGCCGCCGGCTACAAAGCCGAACGCATCGTGTTCCTCACCGACGTCGAAGGCGTCCGCGACGGCAGCGGCGTCATCCGCGAGCTGACGCCCGCCCGGGCCCGGCGGCTCATCCGCGACGGCATCGCCACCGGCGGCATGCAGGCGAAACTCGAGGCGGCGATCGACGCGCTGAGCCGGGGCGTCCGCGAAGTCGCCATCGCCCCCGGCGCCGCCCCTCGCGTGCTCGAACGGCTGCTCGATGGCGACCGGTTGGGAACCCGAATCGTCGAGGCGCCATGAAAATCCGCAAAGCCACGATGAAAGACATCCCGGCGATGCTGGAACTGATCAACGGCTACGCCCGGGAGGGCATTATGCTCCCCCGGACCGAATTCGAGATGGCCGAGAACATTCGTGACTTCACCGTGGCCGAAGACGGCGAACGCATCCTGGCTTGCGGAGCGCTGCACTTTTACACGCCCACGATGGGCGAAGTCCGCTCCGTCGCCGTCGATCCCCGGGCCAAGGGGACCGGGCTCGGCCGGCGTCTCGTCGCCGCTCTCGAAGACGAGGCCCGCGCCTGCCGCCTGGAGACTCTTTTCGCGTTCACCTACGTGCCGGACTTCTTCCGCAAACTCGGCTACGTCGAAGTGGACCGCTCCGAACTGCCGCTCAAGGCCTGGAAAGACTGCATGCGGTGCCCGAAATTCCACTGCTGCGACGAACTGGCCATGATCCGCTACCTTACCGGCCGCCCGCCGGCGGCAAAGAAACTCGCCGAGCCCATCGACCCCGAGGTGCAGATCATTCAGCTCCCATCCGTCCGTCGGCCAGAGTAGGTTAGCCGAACCCCGGCGCCGCCTGCCTGATTGTGTCTTTCCAGACTCCTTCCGCCGGAGATCTTCGAAACGTCTTCGCCTCTAATCGCGGAGCAATGAAAATTTGTGAAGAATTCCGGCCAAGATGCACTCGTTATGATGTATAAAAGGTGATAGGCCTATAAGTACTATTTGCGGCTGGTACTGAGGGATAGGCATGAAAGCACAAACGGTCGGTGTGCGCGAATCGGCGGGCCGCGTTCTCTGCTGCACGGTGTTCCGTCCCAGCGGGCGCAAGCTTCTGGCAAGGGGCCACCTCATCAGCCCGGAGGACGTGCGTCTGCTGGAAATGGAAGGGATGGAAGAAGTTTGGGTCACCGAGCTCGAAGAGGGCGAAGTCTCTGAAGATCAGGCGGTCCTTCGGGTAGCCCAAGAGCTCGGCTGCGGCGCCGTCGAGATCCGCCTCGCGCCCGGGGGCCGTGCGAATCTGTTCGCCACTGAAAACAGTTGTATTCTAATTGATGACGAATTACTGAAACAGATCAACTGTACTGCCAGCCTCGTCATTGCCACCGGCCGCAATTTCAGCTATGTTCGGCCCGGGCAGCGGGTCGCGACGGTCAAGAGCGCCCCATTCGCGGTCGCTGAAGCGGAATTGGAGGCAGTGATCACGATATTGCGCGAACGTGGTCCGATACTCCAAGTACGTCCCATTCGGCGGGCGACGGTCGCCGTCGTCTACACGGACCCCATCAATCCCGAACGCAGTCGCGAGTTCTTCGAGCACATCATGCGCCAGCGCTTGGGCCGCTGTGCGGTGCGGGCGGACTATATCGTGACCGCTATTGAAGACGAGCCCTCGGTGGCGCGGGCGCTGGAGAATGTCCTCCGTGTGGACCCCACGGTCATTGTCATCGCCACCCCCACCGCACCCGCCGGACCGGAGGATCCCATCGGACGGGCGATGGTCCGCATCGGCTGCCACCTGGAGAAGTTTCTCGCCCCGGTAGAGCCGGGCAACCTGCTGCTGGTCGGCTACAAGGACGCCACCCCCATCATTTCGGCCCCGGGCTGTTATCGTTCGGCCAAACCCAACGTCGTTGACCTGATTCTGCCCCCGATGCTGGCTCGCTACCGCGTCTCCGGCTGGGAGATCGCCTGCCTGGGGCACGGCGGACTGCTCAGTTAGGTTTTTCGGCTGCCGCCGAACCTGCTGGGACGGCCGGCACCGCGCCGGACAGGTGTGCTTAGATTGTCTTCATGAAGCTCCGGCGGATCCAAGCCTTCCTGCTCTCCTGCCGCTTGCCGGACCCGCTCGAACTCAGCTATTACGGCGGCCGCAGGACGATCGTCAAGCGCGACGCAATGCTTGTCCGTATTGAAGGCGGCGACGGTCTGGAAGGCTGGGGGCCGGGGCCGGCCAGCGAACGGGCGCTGGAGACGATCGACGGCTTGATCGCGCCCTTTCTGAACGGCCGGGAGGTCGAGGAGCTTGACGCTCTCAGAACCGAATTCTTCGAGCTGCCGGAGGCTGGACTCGCGCAGAAGAAGGTTTATCGCGCGGTCGAACTGGCCTTGTACGATCTACTGGGTAAACAGCGTGGCTTGCCCGTATCCGAACTCCTCGGCGGACGCCGGCGGGAGAGTATCCGTCTCTACGGCAGCGCCGGCATGTACCAGCCGCCCGAAGGTTATGCGCGCGAGGCGGCGCTGATCGCCGGCCTGGGTTTCGGCGCCTACAAGATGCGGCCGGCTTTGGGTCCGGAGGAGGACCTCCGCGCCGTGAGCCTGATGCGCGAGGCAGTGGGGCCAAGCGTGGAAATCATGGTGGACGCCCACACGTGGTGGCGGATGGGAGACCGCAGCTACCCCCGTGGCGTGATCGAAGACCTGGCCGCCGCGTTCGGGAAACTGGGCGTCTACTGGCTCGAGGAACCGCTGCCGCCCCACGACCACGCCGCCTACCGCGACCTCCGGAAAAAGGCGCTCGTCCGTCTCGCCTCCGGCGAGCATGAACAAACCATGGATGGATTTCTCGATCTCGTCGAAACGGCGGCTGTAGACTACGTCCAGGCCGACATCGTCTGCCAGGGCGGCTACGGGATCGGTGAACGTCTGCTGCCGGCCGTCGAGCGTGCCGGCTTGCAGTTCGCTTTTCATAGCTGGGGTACGGATCTGGAGGTGATCGCCGCCGCCCACCTGGGCGTCTGCTGGCCGGAATCCGTCGTCGCCTGGCTGGAGTACCCAGTCTATTCGACGGACCGGTTCGACACGATGTATCCTTTCCCACTGGCCCGCGAGATTCTCGCCGAGCCTCTTGAGATCTCCGGCGGCCGGCTGACCGTGCCCGACAAGCCAGGCTGGGGCGTTGAGATCAACCCCGCGGTCATCGGCCGGTACCCATGGGTTCCCGGTCCGTGGTCGTCGTTTTCTTTGATCTCGCCGGCCGGCACTTGGAGTGTCACTTCGGATCACAGCCTGGAATGGGGAGATTCGGAAGCCGATGCGTGATGTGCCTTTGCGCCTGCCGGGGCCTCGGCCTGGAACCGTGAGGGTGGCGCTGGGATTGACCGCCGGGGTGGCCGCTGCCGCGTGGGCTGTGCGAGGCCGTTCCTCCACCGTGTTCGCCCCATCGGTCTGGCGGGGCCCGGTAGACCGGCCGGCTCTCGCCCTGACGTTTGACGACGGACCGAGCGAATCGACCCCCGACTTGCTTGACCTGCTTCGCGAACTCCGCGTGCCGGCAACCTTTTTTCAATGCGGCGCCAACGTCCGCCGGCTCCCCGCTGTCGCCCGGCGGGTCGCGGCCGAGGGTCATGAGATCGGCAACCATTCCGACACCCATCCGCTGTTCTGCTTCCGGCGTCCCGGCTTCATCCGCGGGCAGCTCCTCCGGGCGCAGGAAGCAATCGAAAGAGCCGCCGGCGTGCTTCCGCGGTTTTTTCGCCCGCCCTACGGAGCCCGGTGGTTCGGACTGCGCGAGGCGCAGCGCCGGCTCGGCCTGACAGGCGTCATGTGGAGCGTGCTGGGACTCGACTGGAAGCTTCCTGGCGATGCGGCCGCCCGCCATATCCTGCGACGCGTTCACAACGGCGCCATCCTTTGTCTCCACGATGGACGGGAACTCCAGAGACGCCCCGACATCGGCCCCACGCTCGAGGCGGTGAGGCGCCTGGTTCCCCCGCTGTTGGCGCGCGGCTTCCGATTTGTCACAATAGGCAATTTGTTATGCCCGAGGAAGTCAGAGACCGGGTGATCCGTTGCATCGCCGAAGCGCAGCACCTCGATCCCGAAACCGTGACCATCGACAGCACGTTCGAGGAGCTCGGCATCGATTCGCTGGACGGCATTAATATCCTCTTCGCTTTGGAGACCGAGTTCGAGATCGACATTCCCGACGAGGCTGCGCAGAACATCCGGACGGTGCGCGAAATGGTGGAAGGCGTGGAACGGCTCCTGGCCGAGAAAGCAGGCTCCCGCCCGCAGGAGCAGACCTGACGCATGGGGCTGCGGCGCGTCGTCATCACCGGGTTGGGCGCCATTTCCGCGCTCGGCGAAAACGTCGCCGAGCTGACCGGCGCCCTCCGCCGGGGTTTCTCCGGCATCCGGCCCATCCAACTCGTGGACCGCTCGAAGCTCCGCTTTTCCAACGGCGCAGAGGTTCCCGGGTACGAGCCGGAGCGGCATTTCGACCCCAAGCAAGCGGCCATGCTGGACCGTTTCGCCCAGTTCGCCGTCATTGCCGCCCGGGAAGCGGTCCGCCAGGCTGGACTCGAAGCCGGATCGGCCTTGTTCCGCCGGGCAGGCATCATCACCGGCTCGTGCGTGGGAGGCCAAACCACCGAGGACGAAGGCTTCGTCGATCTGTACCTGCGGGGCAAGCCGCGCATCAGTCCGTTGATCATCCCCAAGACCATGGCCAACGCCGGGGCCAGCCGGATCTCGCTGGAATTCCAGATCCGGGGACCGGTCTATACAATCTCGACGGCCTGCTCCTCCTCGAACCATGCCATCGGCCAGGCGTATTGGGCGGTGCGTTCCGGGATGATCGACCTGGCGATCGCCGGCGGCAGCGAGGCGATGTTCAGCATGGGGATCCTGAAAGCGTGGGAGGCAATGCGTGTCGTCTCGCCGGATACTTGCCGCCCGTTCTGCAAAGACCGGAGCGGTCTCATCCTGGGCGAGGGCGGAGCCATGATGGTGCTCGAGACGCCGGAGTCCGCTCGCCGCCGGGGCGCCTCGGTGCTCGCTGAAGTCGTGGGCTTCGGCATGTCCTCGGACGCTCACCACCTGACACAGCCGTCGGTCGAGGGTCCGGCCCTGGCCATGCAGGCGGCGCTCGACGATGCCGGCCTCCCGCCCGACGCCATCGGCTATATCAACGCTCACGGTACCGGCACGGTCACCAACGATCCGACCGAGGCCGCGGCCATCCGGGCCGTCTTCGGCAGCCACGCGGCACGGATCCCGGTGAGTTCCACCAAATCGATGCACGGCCACACCTTAGGCGCCGCCGGCGCTCTCGAGGGCGTCGCCAGCATCGCCGCCGCCAGGGAAGGGTTCCTGCCGCCCACGATCAATTTCACCGAACGCGATCCTTCCTGCGACCTCGACGTCGTGGCTAACGCCCCGCGGCCCGGTAATCCCGAGTTCGTCATGTCGAACTCGTTTGCCTTCGGCGGCCTCAACGCCGTCGTCCTCTACCGGCTCCGGTGACCGGGGAGGCGCCGCCTTTCCGAACCGCCGTGAGAAGGACCGCCGCCTGGGGTCCCGGCTCTCTCCCGGTACTAGTACTTGATCTCATGGCGCAAGGGATCCATGGGTCGCGTCCTCCAGCGTCTCTTGTACACTTGAGTCTGGATTGAAACCACCCACGATTTCCGTCATCATTCCGGCGCACAATGCCGCGGGTACCATCGATGCTTGCCTGGGCGCCCTCGCGGCCTCGTCAATCCGCCCGCACGAGTGCCTCGTCATCGATGATGGCTCCACCGATGAGACGGCTGCCATCGCCCGCCGCCACGGCGTCCGGCTGATCCGCACGGAATGCAACCGCGGGGCGGCCTCGACCCGTAACCTCGGAGCCGCTTCGGCCACCGGCGACATCCTCGTTTTCATCGACGCCGATGTCTGCGTCCACCGCGAAACGCTCGAGCGCATTCGCCGGCGGTTCCAGGAAGATGCTTCTCTCGCCGCGTTATTCGGCTGCTACGACGATTCCCCGCACGCGCCAGAATTTCTTTCGCAGTACCGGAACCTGATGCACTGTTATGTTCATCGGCGGGGCCGCCGCGAAGCTTCCACCTTCTGGACCGGCTGCGGAGCGATCCGCCGGCGCGTCTTCGAGCTTTGCGGCGGGTTCGGCGCCTCACTGCCGGGCATGGAGGATGTCGAGCTGGGCTACCGGCTCCGGAAGTCCGGGCGCCGTATCCTGCTCGATCCGGAAATCCAGGTGCAGCACCGGAAACAGTGGCGGCTCTGGAACATGTTGAAGACCGACTTGCTTCGGCGCGGCCTCCCTTGGGTGGAGCTGATCTGGCGCCACCGCCTGCTGCCGAACGATCTGAATCTCGGCGCCGCGCACCGGATCAGCCTGGCGGCATCCCTTTTCCTTCTAGCCGCCGTAGCTTGGGGCGCCGCAGCGGATCCGCCGCGCACCGCGGTTGCCCTCGGAGGGTTCTTCTTCGCACTGCTCGGGGCTTACTGGTCTGAGTTCCTCGGCTCGGGGAAGGGAGCGATCGGCGCCGCATCGTTCACGGTATCGCTGGTGGCTGGCGCATGGGGGTTGGAAATGCCTCTGCTCGCGACGACGACGGCGGCTCTCTTCGTTGCGTGGGCCGCCCTGCGCGGTTTGCGGCGCCGGCCTGCAGCCACGGCCGCCCTCGGCGCTCTGACGGCCGCTGGGGCCTCATCCGCTGCCGCCGCCTTCGCCGCTGTGGCGCCGCCGGCTGCGGCCGTCGCCGGTGCGCTCCTGTCCGGCATCGTGATCCTGAATGCCGGCTTCTACCGGTTCCTGACCCGCCGCCGCGGACTGTTGTTCGCCGTCGCGGCTGTCCCCTTCCAACTCCTGTACCACCTCAACAACGCCCTTTGTCTGGTGCTGGGGACCGGGCGCTATCTCACGCGGTCCGCCCGTCCCCAGCCTCCGGTCCTCGCCCAGCGCCAGAGCTCCAGCGACTGATCTCACTTGCCGACCCGTACCGGCGCCTGTTGAGCGACCCCCTCATCCCTGCCCGGCGGCACCGAGCCGGCCGCAATGAAGTCCAGCCTGAACTTTTCTCCGCCGGTATATACTTGACGATATGCGCGCGCCGACATCGGGCTCCATTTTCGCCATCATCCTCTTCGCCGCCACTTCTGCGCTGCCGGGTTGCGCCCGCCGCCATGCGTCCGCTCCCGAACAGCGGCCCAACATCCTCTTCCTCTTCGCCGACGACCAGCGCGCCGACACCATTGCCGCCTGGGGCAACACTCATATCCAAACCCCGAACCTCGACCGCCTCGTCCGCCAAGGTTACAGCTTCCGCAACAACTACAACATGGGCGGCAACAGCGCCGCCGTTTGCATCCCCAGCCGGGCCATGGTGAACTCCGGCAAGGCCTATTTCCGCATCCGCAACGATCTGGAGGGCGTCCGCATCCTCCCGGAAATCCTCCGGGCCAACGGCTACGTCACTTTCGCCACCGGCAAGTGGCACAACAAGCGCCCGTCCTGGCTCCGCGGCTTCGAGCGCGGCAAGGCCGTTTTCTTCGGGGGCATGGCGAACCACCTGAAAGTGCCGCTGCAGGATCTGCTTCCCGACGGAACCTTGGGCAACGACCGCACCGGCGGCTTCTCGAGCGTCGTCTTCGCCGACGCCGCCATTGAATTCTTGCGCACTTACGACGGCGGCAAGCCTTTTTACGCCTACGTGGCCTTCACCGCCCCACACGACCCGCGAATGCCGCCGATGAAGTACCGGGAGATGTATTACGAGAATCGGCCGTTGCTCCCCCGGAACTTCATGCCCCAGCACCCCTTCAATCTCGGCCCGACGTTGACCCTCCGCGACGAGCAGCTCGCGCCCTGGCCCCGTCCCAAGAGCGTCATCAGCGACCAGCTCGCCGAATACTACGGCATGATCACCCATCTCGACGAGCAGATCGGCCGCGTGCTCGAAGCGCTGGAGGAATCAGGCCACGGCTCGAACACCTACATCATCTACGCCGCCGATCACGGCTTGGCCCTGGGCAGCCACGGCCTCCTGGGCAAGCAGAGCGTCTACGAGGACAGCCAGAAGTGTCCGCTCATCATCGTCGGTCCGGACGTTCCCAAGGGCCAGTCCACTACTGCGTTCACCTATCTCTACGACATCTTCCCCACCGTGCTCTCGGTGGCCGGCGTACCGCTGCCCGACGACCTGGACGGCCGGGACCTCTCGCCCATCTGGCACGGCGAGAAGGAGTCCGTGCGTGATTCCGTCTTCCTCGCCTACAAAGAGTGGATGCGCGCGGTGCGCGAGGGGCGCTACAAGCTGATCCGCTATCCGCAGATCGACTACACGCAGCTCTTCGACCTCGAAAAGGATCCCGACGAGCTGCACAATCTGGCGGACCAGCCTGACCAGGCGGACCGCATCGAGCAACTCAAGAAGTTGCTGCAGCAGTGGCAGGAGCAGTTGGGCGACCGCCAACCCTGGACGGCCGAGAAGCTCCAGCCGCGCAAGGTGGATCTCACCGGGCATCCCCGCAAGCCGGACCCCCACCAGCCGGAGTGGATCGTGAAAAAATACTTCTGAACCCGACCGCCCGCCGGAGTCCAAGGCTCGAAGCCGGCCGGAAACGCTAGTACGGCCTGCCTGGATTCCACTTCTCCGCCCGCGGACCCGGGAACGAGATCCAGCCGCCGGGCGGCCGGGCGTCCCACGCGGGCGCCGGACCCGGGCGCCGCAATCTCCCGGTGCGCTTCTCCAGCTTCACCCTGACCGTCATCTCCTTGCGGTCACGGACGATCTTCAGCCGCACCGTTTCGGCTCCTTTCCTGCGCAGGATGCGCGCAATCTCCCGCGGTGTCTCCACCTTCTCGCCTTCCACCTCTAGGATCACGTCGCCGGCCCGGATCCCCGCCCGGGCGGCCGGGGAGTCCTCTTGTACCGAGCGTACGAGCACGCCCTCTTCCACCCCGAAATATTCGGCCAACTGCCCTTCCAGCGCCTCGCCGAGGATGCCCAGACGGGCGCTGCGCCAGCTCATGTGCATCCGCGGAATGTCCGGGATTCCAAACCCCGGCGCCCGGAACTCCGGGATGGTAAACCGGTGGGACCACCGCTTCCCGCCCGGCCGCTTGCCCATCGTGGCCGTAACCGTCATTTCCTTCCCGTCGCGGATCAGCTTCAGCGTGACTTTCCGACCCACCGGCGTCTCCCGCACCAGCCGGACGAACTGCTGAACGCCTTCCACCCGCTGGCCGTTGTATTCGATGATGACGTCGCCCTTCTTCAGCCCGGCGCGGTCGGCCGCGCTGTCGGGAACTACGCTGGTGATCAAGACCCCGCGCTCCTCCGGCAACCCTTTTTCCTTCACCGTCTCGGCATTCACTTCCCAGACGTTGACCCCGAGGAAGCTTCGGCTCCCCTCTCCGCTGAAGGTCTCGATGATGACGTG
This sequence comes from Solibacteraceae bacterium, assembly GCA_026984795.1. Classification (GTDB taxonomy): domain Bacteria; phylum Acidobacteriota; class Terriglobia; order Bryobacterales; family Bryobacteraceae; genus JALSRK01. The sequence continues at coordinate 97,486 of JALSRK010000060.1, forward strand.
CTTCTCGACCTCTTGATCTTCCGGCTCCTGCGCCTTCAGCTCCGCGGCGGCGTACGAGGCCAGCGCCACCGCCGCCACGACGTGCAGGGCCGTGTGCCGTTCGAAGAATCCTCGAATCCGCATCGCTTCCTCCTTGTCGTTGCCGGCGCCCGCTGGACGCCGGGCGCCCGGGACCGCCGTTTCAGAATGTCTCCACCGGCGCACCCAGAGCCTCCAGGGCGCGAATGCCCCTCAAGCGCACATAGTCGTTCTGCTCGAAGCGCAGCAGCTCCTGGAACGCGCCCACGACGTCCGCATCGGGCGAGTTCGCCAGCAGATCGATCGCCGCCGACCGGATCCCTGGATTCCGGTCACGCAGCAGGACCCGCGAGAGCGCCTGCCGGCACTCTGGATCGGAGGCGTGCGCCCGCAAACTCTCCAGCGCCTCCCATCGCACCCCGTCGTTCGGATCGTGCTCGAGCGCGTACAGCAGGGCCTCCCGCACTTCGGCCGACCACGCCATCCCCTTCAGCAGCTCCACGGAGTCAGCCCGGACCCCCGGGTCCAAGGGATTGCGCACCGCATTCACCAGCGCCTCACGGATGGGCGAATCCTCCAGCGTTCCCTCGAGGACCCGCTGGCGCTTCTCTTCCACCACGATCCGCACCCGCCCGCCGGGCTGGGGATCGATGTAGCGGACCTCCATGGCCGTCCCCGCCGCACCCGGATCGGCGGCCGCCGCCAGTTGCGCGCTCCAGCGCCCGGCGAAGAAGCCGGCCGCCGCCAGCGCCGCCGCCGCCCCGGCGGCCCAGGACGGCGCCCGCAAACGCCGCCGCGGCGGGCCAGCGGTGCGCACCCCGAAGCGCTGTGCGGGAAGCCTCCCTTCAACGGCCCGCCCCAGCGCTCGGCGGCATTCTTCGAGCAGCTCCTCCGGCGGCGCCGCCCCGGCCGTATCGAGCAGACGGTGCAGCCGCTTCTCCGTCTCCAGCGCCGTCCGGCAGGTCCGGCACTCATCCAGGTGCCGCGCCAGGGCCTCTTCCTGCTCCCCTGTCAGCTCGCCATAAAGGTACAGTGGAATTCGCTCCCTCGCCGCGTCGCAGTTCATAGTAAGTCTCCTAACTCCGCCCGTAGCTTCCGGGTGGCTCGGAACAGGGAGTTCTTGGCGGCTTCTTCCGTGGTTCCCAGCACATCCCCGATTTCCCGAAGCCGCAGACCATGATAGTGACGCAATTCGAAAACGACCCGCTCCTTCGGTGACAATTGCTGGAGTACGCCCTGGATCCGCTGCCCGATTTCGCCGCTCAGAAGCCTGCGCTGCGGGTCGCTTTCCGCCCGGGCTTCCTGCATCTGCTCCAGGCGGCCGCGGGAGACCGCAGCCCCCGTTCCCTCCACCGGCTCTTCCCTTCTCGCTTTCCGCCTCCGCAGCTGATCCAGGCACAGGTTCGTCACAATCCGGTAAAGCCACGTCTGGAAGCTGGAACCATGCCGGAACCGGTGCAGGTTCTGATAGACCCGGAGAAAGCACTCCTGATAAACGTCGCGGGCGTCTTCCGGAGAACGGAGCAGGCTCAAGGCGAGCCGGAGCACCGCCCGGTCGTGGGCCCGAACCAGGCGCTCGAACGCCTCCTGGTCGCCTCGTTGGGCCGCCCGAATCAGGGCGGCGTCATCCACGGCCGGAGCTGAGGAAATGGCTGCTGGCATTTCTCCCGGGTCGCCGCTCAACATCTCTATAGACGGACGGCACGCGAAAAGGTCACCCGGGAAGCCCGGCCGTTCAGCCGGTAGGTTCGATCTCGATCTTCTTCTGGCCGGCGTCCATGCTCACGATGCGAAAGCTCCTCACCTCCCCCGGACGGAGTCCAGCGAGGCCCGAGGTTGCGGGCACGCTTCCGGCCTTCCATTTCGCGGCCAGCATCGCCGTCAGAGCCGACAAGTCCGGCTTGGTGTCCCCCGCCTTCCGGCCTTCGCCCGCCGCCGCAGGCCTAGGCGGCCGGCACACCGCCAGCACGCCGTCGGCCAGCTCCACTTTGGCGAACTTGCGGCCCGCCTCCACCACGCGGCCCGTTACCACGTCGCCCACCTTGTGCTCGGCAATGTATTCGTCGGCGCTCGTCGGCTCGAGCTGCTTCATGCCCAGCCGGATCCGCCGCTTGTCCGGATCCAGCTCGAGCACCACGGTCTTCACCTTCTGCCCCACCGTAAGCATCTCTTTCGGGTGGTCCAGACGCCTCTCGTTGGTGATGTCGCCGATATGGATCATCCCGTCCACGCCCTCGACCAGCTCCACGAAGGCGCCGAACCTGGCCAGGCTCACCACCGTCCCCTCCACCACGCTACCCACAGGGAACCTGCGAGGCGCTTCCTCCCACGGATCCCCTAAGGCTTGTTTCAACCCCAGCGCGATCCGCCGCTTCTCCGGATCGACCGACAGGACTACCGTCTCCACTACCTCACCGGTTTTCAGCACGTCGGCAGGCTTCCGTACCTTCTTCGACCAGGACATCTCCGAGATGTGGATCATCCCATCGAGGCCCGGTTCGAGCTCGACGAAGGCCCCGAAGTCGGTCAGCCGGACCACCTTGCCCTTGACCCGCCGGCCCATCTCATACTTTTCGCTGGCGAGCGCCCACGGGTCCGGCGTCAGTTGCTTGCGCCCGAGGGAGATCTTTTTCGTCGCCGGGTCGATCTTGAGGATCTTCACCTCGACCGTCTCGCCCTCACGCAGAACGTCGGAGGGCTTGCGCACCCGATGCCAGGCAATATCGGCCACGTGCAGCAGCCCGTCCACGCCCCCCAAGTCGACGAACGCCCCGAAATCGGTGAGCTTCCGCACCGTGCCGCTGACCGTATCCCCTTCCTCGAGTTCGGCGAACCGCTTTTCCCGGGCCGCCCGAGCCTCCTCTTCCAGCACTGCTCGGCGGTCCACCACGACGTCTTCCTTCACCGTGTCGAGCTGGATCACCTTGCACCGGATCTCCTGCCCCACCAGCGCTTCCATCTCGGCCGCATCGCGGGTCCCGCTGCGGGAAGCCGGCATGAAGGCGCGGGCGCCGACGTCCACTGTGAGTCCGCCCTTGATCACTCCGGTGACCGTGCCGGCCACCGGCAGACCCTCCTGATAGGCCTTCTCCAAAGCGCTCCAGTCCCGCGGCCGCTCAGCCTGGACCGTCGAGAGGTGGAAATAGCCGTCGGGCGCCCTTCCAGTGATCGTCACCGTCAGCTTGTCGCCCGCCTTCACGGTGGCCTCTCCGTCCTCGCCAGCTACTTCGCTCGACGGCAGAAGCCCTTCGCGCTTCAAGCCGAGATCCACGAAGACGCCCGCGGGGGCGACCTCGATCACCGTGCCCTCTATCGGGGCTCCCGGAGCGGCTGTCAGGGAATGCTCCTCTTCGAAGGCGGACAACAGCCGTTCGAAGGAAACTTCGTCGGCTTCCGCCGCGGCCTCCGCATCCGTCGCGGCGGCTTCGTTCCGCTCGGCGGCGCCCCCGCTGCCTGGCGGCTCCTCCGGCGGCGCCGGCCGGGGCGCCGCAGTTTCGGCGGCGTCTGGGCGTGGTTCGCCGGCGTTGGCAGGCGCAAGAGAATCTTGGTTCTGGTCGGAGGAGTTCGGGGTGTTCATGAAAACTCGTACAGCAGCCCTCATTGTGGCATATCCGCGATGGCCGCCGCACCGGCTTTGAGTGCGCCCGCAGCGGCCCCTGCAGCCTCTGCGCACGGCCGCGCCGACGGCGCCCCCAGAAGCGTATCCTCTTAAGAGCGTGGGCTTGTGGAAAGGGATTTGCGCCACCCTAAAGCGCGTTCGGTCGCAGGACGTCGTCTGGCTGCTCTTTTTCTTCGCCCTCGGGGCGGTGAGTCCGACACTCAGTGACGCCGAGGTTCAGCTGCTTGTAGCCCTGGCGATCCTCCAAGTGGCAGAGCCGAGAGTACCGGCCTTCCAGACACCCCGAGGACGCATTCTCGCCATCGCCATGAAACTGGCCCTCGGCTACCTGCTCATCGGCGTCTCCGGCGGAATCACCAGCAGCTATTACCTGATCCTCCTCGTCCCCGTGGTGGCCGCCGCCACCACCCTCGGCGCCCTCGGCGCGGCGCTGGTTACCCTCGGCGCGTGTGGGGCCTACCTTTCGTTCCTCGCCTTCATCGATTGGGAGCAATTCGTTCTCCTGCCCGATGACGCCCGTGAACTGATGCTCCGGGTCCTGTTCCTTTGCCTGACCAGTTACCTCACCTATCAACTCGTCGAAACGAACCGCCTCCAGGCCCGCCGCTACCAGACCGTCGCCGAGCAGCTCGCCCAGGCGAACCGCGACCTCCAGCGGGCCGAAGCCGCAGTCCGGCGTTCGGAGCGCCTCGCCGCGCTGGGCCAGCTCACCGCCGGCCTGGCCCATGAACTCCGCAACCCTCTGGGGACGATGAAAGCCTCGGCCGAGGTGCTGGCCAAGAACGTCCCGCCGGAGAACGAGGTGGCCCACGAGCTGGCCGGTTACATCGCCGCCGAGGTCGATCGGCTCAACAGCCTGATCACCCGGTTCCTGGACTTCGCCCGCCCCCTGGAGCTCAAGCGCCGGGCCACCGAAATCACCGAGGTCATCGACCGCGCCATCGAACAGCTTCACCGCCACCAGCCCCAACTCGACGTTACGGTCTTCAAGAACTATTCTCCCGACGTTCCCCTGGTACCCATAGATGGGCAGCTCGTCGAGCGGGTCTTCTACAACCTGCTCGAGAATGCCGCCCAGGCCACGCCGCCCGGGGGCACGATCACGGTCAAGACCCGGCCGGTGAAGGGCGGCGTTGAGATCGCCGTCATCGACCGCGGTTCCGGCATCCCGCCGGAGCACCTGGAAAGCATCTTCAACCCTTTCTTCACCACCAAGAGCGGCGGCACCGGGCTGGGTTTAGCCATCGTTTCGAAGATCGTCGACGAGCACGGCGGTAGAATGGCGGTCGAGAGCGAAGTGGGCCAGGGCACCGTCTTCCGTGTCGTGCTGCCGGCCGAAACCGAACCATGAAGAACGCCCGCATCTTGATCGTCGAGGACGAAGAGAAGCTGCGCCGCGTCATCCAGTTGCAGCTCACCGCCGCCGGCTACGAAGTGGACCAGGCCGGCAGCGCCGAGCAAGGACTGCAGCTCGCCGATCGCGCCGACTTGATCCTCACGGACCTGCGCCTGCCCGGCATCGACGGCATCGAATTCATCCGCCGCCTCAGGGCACAGGACGCCCAAACCCCGATCATCGTCATGACCGCCTTCGGCACCGTCGAGAACGCCGTTGAGGCCATGAAGCTCGGCGCCGTCGATTTCCTCCCCAAACCCTTCTCCATGGACCACCTGATGGCCGTCATCGAAAAGGCTCTCGAAGTCCGCGCCCTCCGCGACGAGAACCGCCGCCTGCGCGAGGAGTTGGGCCGCCGCTACGAGTTCGACAACATCATCGGCCGCAGCCCGGCCATGCAGGAGATCTTCGCCACCATCGAGCGCGTCGCCCCCACCCGCGCCACCGTCCTCATCGCCGGCGAGAGCGGTACCGGCAAAGACCTCATCGCCCGCGCCATCCATCACCACTCGGCCCGGCGCGACAAGCCTTTCGTCAAGATCAACTGCGCCGCCATCCCCGAAAACCTCATGGAGAGCGAGCTGTTCGGTTACGAAAAAGGCGCGTTCACCGGCGCGGTGACGAGCAAACCCGGCAAGTTCGAGCAGGCCGACACCGGCACCGTCTTCCTCGACGAGATCGGCGACGTGCCCCCGAGCATCCAGGTGAAGCTGCTCCGCGTTCTGCAGGAGCGGGAGTTCGAACGTCTCGGCAGTAACCGGACGCGCCACATCGACGTCCGCGTCTTGGCGGCCACCAATGCCGACCTCCGCGCCGCCCTCGAGAGCGGCGAGTTCCGCGAAGACCTCTACTACCGGCTCAATGTCGTACCGATCAACGTGCCGCCGCTGCGGGAGCGCAAGGAAGACATCCCCGCCCTCGTCGACCATTTCATCCGCAAACACAAGGACGAACTCGGCAGCCGCGTCGAAGCCGTCTCCGAGGAGGCCCTCGACCTGCTGATGCGTTACCACTGGCCGGGCAACGTGCGGGAACTGGAAAACGTCATCGAGCGCAGCCTGGTGCTTTGCCCGGGAGACCGGCTCGAGGCGCGCGATGTCCGTCTGGACACGGCCCGGAGATCGGCCCCGCCGGCCGACGGCTTTCTGCCTCCCGGCAAGACCCTCCAGGAATACGAGCAAGATCTCATCCGGAAGGCGCTGGAACTCGCCAAAGGAAACAAGAGTCAGGCGGCCCGCCTGCTCGGTCTAACCCGCAATGCGCTCCGCTACCGCCTCTCTCAGATGGGCCTCGGGGGAGAGGAGAATAAAGCGGGCCGGTAATCCCCGGGAGGCCCGGCCCAGCTCGAGGCGATCACGCGCCGCCTTCAACGGCAGGGATCGGCGTCGGGATCCACCCCGAAGGCGCGGTGGATGTCGCGTAGCGTCAGCGTGCCGACCAGTTGATTCGGGTTCGCCCGGCTGATCACCGGGAGCACCGGATGCCCGGCGATCCTCTTCATCGCGCTGTCCAGGGCGATGTCCGGATAGAGCCTGGGCGTGGGGTCGCGGAAAATCACCTGCTCCAGCGGCTCGTCCGCCCGCCCTTCGGCTGCAGCCGCTTCCAACTCGTTCCGGCACACCCAGGTCCACATACCATGGCCGATCTTCACCAGCCGGTGCTCGTCGTTCTCTTCCCGAAGCAGCTCCAGCGCCGTCTTCACTTTGGTCCGCGGCCCGAAGACCGCGTGCGGCCGCTGCATGGCGTCTTCGACGCGCAGCCGGCGCATCTCGCGCTCCGCCTCTACACTGGGCAAGTCGAGCCCTTCTTCGCGCGCGTGCATCTGGAAAAACGGCACGCGCTGCAGGCGCCGCGAGATCAAGTAGGCGATCGTGTTGGCGATCATCACCGGGGCGATGATCATGTAGCTGCGGCTCACCTCGAAGACCATGAAGACGCTGGTCATGGGGGCCCGGAAAACGCCGGTGAAGAACGTCCCCATGCCGACGAGCACATAGGCGTCCGTCGGACTGGTGGGAAACAATTGGAGCTGATCGGCGAGCGATCCTAGAGCGCCGCCGATCATCGCCCCGGCGAAGATCGTCGGCGCAAACATCCCTCCCGGCGTCCCGGCGCTGAAACAGAGCAGCGTGACGAGAATCTTCAGCAGCCCCAGCGCCAGCAGCGTGCCCCAGGGGAACCGGTTGTGCAGCGCCCCGTCCACCGCCTCGTAGCCGACGCCCATCACCTCGGGGAACCAGATCCCGACTACGCCCACGGCGATCCCGGCGGCCCCAGGCAGCAGGTACCGCGTCCACGCGGGCAGCCGGGCCAGCCGCCGCCTGAGCACCGCGATCGTCTTCATGAACACGACGGCCAGCAGACCCGCGGCGATCCCGATCAAGGCATGCACGAACAGTTCTTTCGGATCTTCAATCCGGAACGCCGGCACCTGGAAGAGCGGTTCGTCCCCCAGAAACGTCCGGCTGACGATCACCGCCGAGGTGGCCGCCAGCACAATCGAGCCCAACACCCCCATTTGCCAGCCCACCACCACCTCTTCCATGACGAACAGCACGCCCGTGATCGGCGCATTGAAGGCCGCAGCGATGCCCGCAGCCGCTCCCACCGGCGCGATCATCCGCATCGTATCCCTCGCCAGGTGGAATGCCCGCCCGAGCAGCGATGCCACCCCGGCGCCCATCTGCAGCGCTGGATCCTCAGGACCCAGTGAGTTGCCCGACCCCAGCGAGATGGAACACGCCACGAATTTGCCCAGGACCGTGCTGAACGGTACGTGGCCATCGTAGATGTAGACCGCCGCTTTCGCCTGGTTCACCCCACTGCCGCGGGCCTTCTTGAAGACGAACCACACCAGCCCCGCAGCGATCAGCCCGCCGATCGCCGGCGAGAGCACGGTGGCCATTCGGGTTTGCTCGGCCAGAGTGCCCACCGCATACCACCGGATGAACTCGATGGTGATGTGAAAGCAGACCACGAGCAAACCGGCGAAGATGCCGATCAAAGTCGCCAGCAGCAGGAAGCGCTGCGCCTCGGTCATCCCGAACTGGGGCAGGGAAACCTTCCCCCTGGGCAGCCACGGTTTCGCCATATGCTCAGCTCGCCAATTGCCGGAGCACCAGGGTGAGAGCCCGGTCTGGAGCGGCTGGACTCGGACAGTTCAAGACGCGGTATCGCTCCAGCGCCTCCGCCAAAGCGATATTCTCCTCGACGGCTTCCGCCGTCCGCCGCTGCCGTACCTTGCCCGAAATCAGGCGGTCCGCCTTGTCCAGCATTTCCCGAACTTGGGCCGGCAAGGTTTCCAAGTCCTCCGGCAAACAGTAATCCAGCGCCTTGCGGGCCCGTTCCACCAGGATCTGACTCCGCCGTAAGCGCGTGTAGGAGCCCAGGCCGCGCAGCATCGGGTTCAAGCGGATGACCTCGGTTGCCAGCGCGTATTGCGCCCGGCTGCGCGTGTCCTTCGGATTGAGCGCCGAGGCGCGCGCATAGGCCGTCCGGGCCGAGAAGTAATGCTCCATCGCGAACTCGGCATCCCCCAGACCCCTGAATGCTTCCGCATCCCTCGGGTCGCTTCGCGTGACCTCGGCGAAGACCTTCCCCGCGTTGGCGTAAGACTCGGCGGCCAGAAAAAGCCAACCGATCCTCTTCTTCAGCTTTGGATCATCGGGGATCTCCTCGAGCAGGCGGAGCAGTTCGGCCTCCATCGCCCGCAACTCACCTTTCTCTTCGTACAGGTGAATCAATTCGAACCGAGTCTCGATGCGCCGCTCGAGGGGGTTCTCGGGCCACAACCCGTAAATCGCACGCTGATAATACTGCACCGCCAATTCCATGTTCCCCCGCCCGGCGTAGATCCGCGCCAGCATCAGATTGGCGACGCCGTTGGCCGGGTCGGCGCGGAGCAATTGTCTCAGGTACGTCTCCGCCTCCTCCGTGCGGCCGGCTTTCACCAGCACCAGCGCCAAGGCTTGCAGGTAGCGCTCGTCGTCACGCTTCAGCGCCAGCGCCGCGGTATACAACTGGATCGCGTCCTGGTAGCGGCCGGCCGCCGCTGCCTGCTCGCCTGCCTGGTATTGGCGTTCCGCCCGCTCCTGCTTTTGCCGGTTATAGGCCCGCGTCAGGAACCCGGTACCCAGAAACAACAGGCCCATCACAGTGAAGGCCGCCACCAGCGCCCGGGGCGTGGTGCGCGAGAGAAACAGGCCGATTTGGTCAGGCTCCATCTAACCAATCCAGCATACAAGGAGTGCGGGGCCCAGTCCCGAAACCCCGGCTCCGGACCCCGGCTTGTTCAGTCGGTCGCGGGACTCGGTTTCGGTTCCGGCGCCCGTTCGGGCTCCTCGATATACGGATAGTGGATACCGCGCAAGTAGAGCTTCAACGTGTAAATGCTGTGCGGCAAGAGCTGGTGGGAGATGTACACGCTGCCGACGGTGGCGGTCATCAGCGGCAGGATGATCCGGTAGTCGTTCGTCATCTCGAACAGGATCAGGATCGAAGTCGTCGGCGCTTTGGCCGCCGCAGCGAAGAAGGCCGCCATCCCGACCATCGCGTAAGCCCCCGACCCCGCCGTCCAGCTCGGAAATGCAGCGTGGATCAACATCCCGTAGGCTCCGCCCAGCATGGCCCCCATGTACAGGCTCGGAGCGAAGACGCCGCCGGAGCCGCCCGAGCCCAGCGTCGCGCAATTCGCTATCATCTCCATCACGAACAGCGCCAGCAGCAGCTCGAAGGAGAAGCGCACCCACAGGGCGGAATCCATCGCCGGGAAACCGGCGCCGTAAACTTGCGGAAAGAACCGCAGGATCAGACCGACGAACAGGCCGCCGAAGGCCGGCTTCGCCCAGTCCGGGAATTCCCACTGCAGGAACCAGGCTTCGGTCCGGTACAGCAGCCGCACATACACGATGGCCGCCAGGCCCACGATCAGCCCCATGATGAAATACAGCGGCAGCTCACGGCTGCTGATCAGTTGATAGGCGGTGACGTGAAACGCGGGGTAGTTGCCGAGGTAATGCCGGGCGATCACCGCCGAGCTCAACGAGGTGAGCATCACCAGCAGGAAGTCTGTGTGGATGCGGCGCATCATGATTTCCATGGCGAAGATCGCCCCGGCGATGGGAGCATTGAACGTCGCCGCGATGCCCCCGGCCGCCCCACAGGCCACCAACGTCCGGATGTTCCGCGTGGTCAGGTTCGCCAACTGCCCGATCGTCGAGCCGATCCCCGCCCCGATCTGCACCATCGGGCCTTCGCGTCCCGCCGCGCCCCCAAGGCCGATAGTGAGCGAGGAAGCCACCACTTTCACCACCACCACCCGCCGCCGGATCCGTCCGCCGAAGGTCGCCAGCGCCGTCATCACTTCGGGCACGCCGTGTCCCCGCGCTTCCTTGGCGAAGCGCTGGATCAGCGGGCCGGCCAGCAAGCCCCCGATGGCCGGCAACAGCACGAGCTTCGACGGCCCAAAGATCTCCAGCGCCCTCGCCAGCGGGCCCTGCGCCAGCTCGGTGAGCCACTCCAGGAACAGAATGAACAGCACCGATCCGAGGCCTGTCAGCAGTCCGACGACCACCGCCAGGAAGATCAGATAGTTCTCCGACGGCAGGAATGAAGCCCGAAACCAGCCTGACGGCGCCGCCCAGCCCCTGGCCAACGCCGCCGGCCGTCGCCATAAGGCGCTGGCCGCGCGCATGCGGGCTCTCCAGCGTTTCCAGCCCCCGGGCGCCCCTCTCATCACTGGATACCTTCGACTACGATGACCTGAACCCGTTCGCCCCGCCGCACCAGGAACGCGGTCTTCCGGGGCTCGTTCTCATAGCGTTCGAAAGCCCTGGCATCGCGCTCCCGCAGCCGCCTCCCGTTCACGCCGATGATCCGGTCGCCCTTTGCCAGCCCCGCCTGGGCCGCCGGGCTGTCCCGCCGCACCTGGACCACCAGCCAGCCCCCGCCCGACCACTCCGCATGCAGCCCCAGCCGCGGATAGAAGCGCAGTCGCGGCTCCACCGGCCGGCAGTTCCGATCCGGAATCCGCGTCCCCCCCGCCACCCTGCGGCCGTCCCGGATCACCCGGTAGCGAACCAGCTCCCCCGGTTCGCGCTCGGCGTAAAGCCGGGCGAACTCCTCGGCTGACGGCACCGGCTTCCCATCCCACGCCACCAGGATGTCCCCCTCGTGGATAGAGGGTTCGGGCACAAACGCGTCCGCTCGGACCCGCTCCACCAACACCCCCTCCCGCACCCCCAGCAGTTGACGGGCTTCCTCATCCAGATCGCTTACCTCGATGGCCTGGCAGGGTGCACCGTGCGTCAGCCGGTCTACCAGCGCCGGGATCCCGTCGGCCGGCAGAATCCGATACCCGTCCGCCGCCTTCACGGCGACCCCCACCAGCTCCCCGTCCAGGTCCACGATCGCCGCCGCCTCACAAGACTCCGGAAACGGAAGGGCAAACTCCACCTTGCTGGCGTGAGCCCCCGAGCGCCGCGTAAACCGCGTCACGTAACCCGGCACCACCTCCACCTGGTTTTCGGGCAACAGGCTCACCGCCACGACGTAGGAACCCGGCCGCAACCCGGGGAACTCCTGGAGATTGAAGTTGCCTACTCCCTGCGGCTGCTTCACCGCAAACAGGGCCACGTCGCGTTCCGTGTCGACCCCCAACAGGCGGTACGCCGGCGAAGACGCCGCCGTTGCTTCTCCGCTCACCGTCAGCGCTTCGCCCTCGCCAGCCGCCGGAACGAATTCCGACTCCACCTCGTCGGCCGCCCGCGCTGTGGTCAATGCCACACCCGGCGCAATCATGATGCCCGGGTGATTGCCCGGGCCGATCAGCACGAGCTTGTTCCGCACGATCTCGGCCACCTGCCACCAATAGTCGGATTGGTAAGTGAGCGGACTCTTTTCCAAAGAGGGCCGCAAAGAAGGCGCCGTGATCGGGGGCAACGGGAGGTCGAGACGCGGCGGTTTCGAGCCGGGATTCTCTTCGGTGACCGCCCCGTGGATCAACACCCCAGCCACCGCCGCCACAACCAGCACCGGAAACAACAAACCGCGCTCATGCAGTTTTCCAAGCCCCGGAAGGGCAAGCAAGCGGGAAAGAAATCGTTTCAACAATCTCAATATTCATGATATTGCAGCCGGCAACACGAGTCTCACCGAAGCTCACCGTCCGCGCGCAGCGCCGATGGGACGGCCGGATGAATCAGCGGCGCATCCGAGGCAGCGGGCAGCCGGGACATTCCCCGCCTCCGGGTAGCATATGGACATGGAGTTTCTCCGCCGGGCGCCGGGACGGCCCTCGAAGCTGGGCGTATTGGCAGCAGCGTTCCACCCCCCGACACGGGCTCACCTCGCCCTGGCTCGGGCCGCGCTCCTCTTGGTGAACGAGGTCGTCTTCGTCTTGCCCCGGGTCTTCCCGCACAAGCGCTATGAAGAGGTCGCACTTCAGGACCGCGTCCGAATGGTGCTGGCGGCCACCGCCGGAGAACCGCAATTCTCGGTGGCCGTCAGTGAGGGCGGACTCTTCATCGAGATCGCTGAGGAGTGCAAGACAGCCTACGGGCCCGAGGTGGAGATCTGGTTCCTGTGCGGCCGGGATGCGGCCGAGCGGGTCGTGAACTGGGATTACGGCGAACCGGGGGCCTTCGCCCGGCAACTGAAGACTTACGGCCTCCTGGTCGCTCCCCGGCGCGGGCGGTATGAGCCTCCTCCCGAATACCGCGAGCGGATCCGCCCTCTGCCCCTCGACAGGGACTACGATGAGGTTTCTTCGACCGCCGTCCGGGAGGCCATCCGCACCGGCCGCCCGTGGGAACATCTCGTGCCCGCGACGATCGTCGAAGAGGTCCGCCGTTTGTACGGGGGCCGACCCGAGAAGACGAGCGCCCAGTGACCCTTGCAAGCCAACTACCGGGACCTCGACCGCAACGTAGAGCATTGGACGCCGCCGGCCTCCAGATCCTGGCGGCCGCCTTGTTGTTCTCCACTGGCGGGGCGGCGGTAAAGGCCACTGCTTTCGATAGTTGGCAGGTGGCCTCCTTCCGCTCGGGTGTGGCGGCCGCCGCGTTGCTGCTGCTGTTGCCGTCGGCCCGCCGGAACTGGTCGCCACGGGTCTTGCTGGTGGGCTTTGCCTATGCCGCCACCATGGTCCTCTATGTCATGGGCAACAAGCTCACCACCGCCGCCAATACGATCTTCCTGCAATCCACCGCGCCGCTCTATTTGCTGCTGTTCGGTCCGCTCTTGCTGAAAGAGCCCGTCCGCCGCTCCGACGCCCTGCTGATGGCGGTCGTCGCCGCCGGCATGGCATTGTTCTTCGTCGGCGAACAGCAACCCCTCGCCACTGCCCCGGATCCGTTGACGGGCAACGTCTTGAGCGCCGTCAGCGGCGTCACCTGGGCGCTCACGATCGCCGGGCTACGGTGGCTCGAGCGCAGGCAGGGCAGAGGCGGCATGGCCACCGTGGTCGCAGGCAACCTCATCGCCTGCCTGGCTTGCCTGCCGTTCGCTCTGCCCGTGGGCGCTCCCCGCCCGATCGATTGGGCTGTGGTCGGTTATCTGGGCGTTTTCCAGATCAGCGCCGCGTACCTCTTTCTCACCCGGGCGATCGGCCGCGTACCCGCTCTCAAGACCTCGCTGCTGCTGCTGGCCGAGCCGGCGGTCAACCCGGTCTGGGCCTGGCTCGTCCACGGGGAGCGTCCCGGAGGACTCGCCCTCCTCGGAGGCGGCCTGATCCTCTCCGGCACGTTGCTCAACGTTCTCCGAAAGGGCGGTCGCGAAGCCGGCGCGCCCCCCGCCTGAGAGCCGGCGGTCTGGGCTATCCTGTAAATGAACAATCGACCACTTGTGGCGGGAGAACCCCGCGGCAACCGAGAAGGAGACCGATTCGAATGGCTGGTGAACAACAGGAAGGGGCGAAGCCGGGGCGGACTGTGTTCTGCGTCAAGCTCAAGCGGGAGTTGCCGGGCCTCGACGAGGTGCCGTTTGACGGCCACCCGCTGGGCCAGCGCATCTACGAACACGTCTCCAAGCAAGCATGGGCCATGTGGGTCGAGCACATGAAAATGATCATGAACGAATACCGGCTCAACCTCGGCACCCCGCAGGCCCAGGAGTTCTTGCTGAAACAGATGGAACAGTTCTTCTTCGGCGAGGGAGCTGAGCTGCCTCCCGACTACGTGCCCCCTGAATCGAACCAGTGACGCCCGAAGCCGGCGCTGTGTTCCTGCCGTGAGAGTGGATGGGCCCGGGGCTGCCGGCGCCCCCTGGGGAGAGGGGGCTGCAAAGCGGGTCAGTCCAGGTCGCCGAGCTGCTCCCGGCGGGCAAAGTACAGGCTCGTCGCCCTCTCCAGCTCCGCTTTCGTCATCCTCACCGGGCGCTTCTCGTACTCGCTGATCGACACCAAGATATTGCAGATGTCCATCGGGTAACAGGCGCGCAACTCTTTGCGCCCGTCCCGCAGACAGAGCCTCCTCAGGTACTCGGCGCTGTCCGGCTCCGCCGGGATGCGCTTGGCGGCCACCACCCGCTGGAAGATCTGGTCGAAGGTCTGGGCGTCCACCGGCTCGATGTAGATCTTGTTGTGGATGCGCCGCAAGAACGCCTCGTCGGCCAGATCGTAGGGGTCGAGGTTGGTGGAGAAGACCACCATGAGTTCGAAAGGAATCTGGAACTTGACGCCGTAGCGCAGAGTGAGATAGTCCACCCGGCGGTCCAGAGGGACGATCCAGCGGTTCAACAGATCCCGCGGGCTCATCAACTGCCGGCCGAAGTCGTCGATGATGAAGATCCCATTGTTGGCTTTCATCTGCAGCGGCGCTGCATAGATCCCGGACGTGTCGTCCAGCCGGAGCTCCAGCATGCTCGGCACGAGTTCGCCGCCGACCACGATACACGGACGCCGGCAGAGAACCCACCGCGGATCGATGTCGGGATCTTCCAGCTCCAAGCGGTGGTGCACCACCGGATCGTAGAGGCTGATGATCTGATTGTCCACTTCGACGGCATAGGGGATCAGCACCGCATCGTGGTAGACGCGCAGCATCCGCTCGGCGATCGACGTCTTGCCGTTGCCGGACGGCCCGTAGATGAACATCGAGGTCTGCGAGATCAGCGCCGGGCCGAGCTGGTCGAGCAGCCGGTCGGTGACGACGAGGTCGGAAAGCGCCGCGCGCAGGGTCTTGCGGTCGATGTTCACCTTCGCCGCCTGGGCCCGCGTGGCTTTGTGGTAATCCTCCAGCGATACCGGCGCCGCCCCCGCATACTGGGAGATCTGGAACCGGTCGGTGGCCATCTGCTTGCCCGCTTCGGACAACACGAACTGATAGTCGTTGCCCAGCATGCCTTTGACTTCGATGAACTGCTGGGCCCGCAACTGCCGGAAAGCATGGTCAATGATCGGCAGAGACAGCCGCAGGCGTTCGCTCAACCTCTGTAAGCTGCTGAAGCCGTCGAGCAGCAGGCGCCGCAGGACGAGGTCCAGGACGAGCGACTCGGGCAGGTTCAACTCTTCCAGGCTCTGTGGGATCGATGGCGCGAAACTCGGGCGAACACCGGACATGGCAGATGTTGACATGGGTCTGGCTGGTTCCTCTCCTTTTCTCTATCGGCGGGTCCCGGCCGGACGTTTACCTCCGCCGGACTGCACGCTCCCGGGGGTTGGCCCGTCAGTCCGGTGTGAGGGTGAGATGCGCCGCTTGGGTCCTGTGGCTGGCACTCGGCGCCGTTTCTGTCCCCGCCCTCGCCGAATCCGGGCACGGCCGCGAGCCGGGCCAGGCCCTGCCCCGGCGCGGCGCGTGGCGGGCTCTGAAGGAAGCGCGCCGGGCCGAAAAGAAGGGCGAATGGGGCCGGGCCTACTTGTACTATGCTTTGGCCGCCGCTCAGGATCCCGGCGACGTCACCGGCGCCTGGGCCCGCAGCCTCGCCCTCCGCACTCGCGCTCTGGAAGATCTCGACTACCTCCCCCCGGACCTCGCCTCCGATGAAGCCGCCGAACCCGCCCCTTCGGACGAGTTCCTCGGCGTGATCTCCGAGGAAGAACTGAAGGAGGCCCAGAAACTGGAACCGCCGGTTCGCCTCCAACCGCGGCGGCGCAACCTCACCTTGGACCTCGAAGGGGACGCCCGGAAAATCTATGCGACTTTCGCCGCGGCTTTCGGCCTCCGCGTGGTGTTCGATGCCGATTTCCAGCCGGGCAAACCCACCCGCTTCCGGCTCGAAGACGCCGGCTTCTCCGAAGCTCTCCGCATCGTCCGGGCGGCTACGGGGACGTTCATCGTCCCGGTTAGTTCGAACGTTTTCCTGGTCGCCCGCGACACGCCGCAGAAGCGCCAGGCGCTCGAGCCCACGATGGCCCAAGTGATCCCCATCCCCGAAACCGTTTCCGTGCAGGAGGCCCAGGAACTGGCCCGGGCGGTCCAACAGGTGATGGACATCCGCCGGTTGGTGATCGATTCCGGCCGCCGCCTGGTGCTCGTCCGGGACCGGGTCTCGAAAGTCCTGCCGGCGGCGGAACTCTTCCGCAGCCTCATGGCCCCCCGGCCTGAGGTCGTGATCGAGGTCGAGTTCCTGGAAACGGCCGACAACTCGACTTTGAACTACGGCTTCAACCCGCCCACTTCGTTGATCGTTTCTTTTCTTCCAGGCGCCATCCCTCTGGCAGCCCCGATAACGCTCAACCTTTTCGGCCTCACCGTCGCCGACGCCGAACTGATCGCCAGCATGTCGCGCAACTCCACCCGGAGCCTGCTGCGGGCCCAACTGCGCTCTGTCAGCGGCCAGCCGGCCACGCTGCACGTGGGCGACCGCTTCCCGGTTCAGGTAAATGCCTATCTGGGGAATGTTTCCGGACCCGGGAAGGTCTACGTGCCGCCGCCTCAGATCAACTTCGAAGACCTCGGCGTAGTCGTCAAGGTGACTCCCTATGTCCACGGCGACGACGCAGTGACCCTCGAAGTGGAGGCGGAGTTCAAAGTGCTCGCCGGGACTGCCCTGAATGGCATCCCGGTGATCGCCAACCGGACCTTTCAAGCCACCACCCGCCTGAAGGAAGGCGAATGGGCGGTCATGTCAGGACTCATGAAGGCCAGCGAGGCAAGGACCATCACGGGCCTCTGGGGCCTGGCCAGCATTCCCTACCTTGGACCGCTCTTCCGAAAGACCACCACGGAGCGCAAAGACGGCCGGACCCTGCTCGTTCTGAAGCCGACGATCGTGCGTGCTCCCTCCGCCGGCCAGCTCACGTCTCCGGTGTGGGTGGGCAGCGAAACGCGGCCCCTCACCATCGTCGATCCGGATTCCCCGCCCGCTTGAGGCCACGGCGGCGTCGCCGGACCGGGAAGGGCGTCTTCCTCTGCCGGTAGGAGCCGGCAGGCGCTCCCTCTCCACTGCGACTGTGGATGAGAAGAAAGACGAATCTTAGCCCGGCTGGGACACGGCGGAAAAAACGAGAGGCGGGGCTGCGTACACTTGCCCTGTGCGCCTCGATCCGGCCGGCGGCGCTCCCTTGGCGCGCCCGGCCGCCGGCCCGCTATCAGCTGGCGACTTCTTTGATCTTCTGCTCGACGCCGGAACGGGCGCGGTCCATCAGCTCACGACCGCGGTCCACGAGTTCCTCGCCGAGGTCCTCCAGGTAGGACTGGGCGTCTTCGGCTTTGCGCACGAGCTGCCGGCGCGTTCTCTGGCCGGACTGCGGAGCCGTCAGCAGGGCCACGCCGGCCCCTACGGCGACACCGATCAAGAAGGTAAGCACACCAACACCCGAGCAGTCTGATCTCATGACTGAGTTCCTCCTCTCCCGGTTCTATTCTAGTAGAGATGCCAGAGCGGGTTTTGGTTTCACTCCTGCTAACTTTTTCGATTCTCGGGGGTTGCTCCACGCAGCAACACCCCGGTACGATCAACCCGGGCCTGCTGCGGGCCTTCAGTCCGCTGCCGGCAGTAATCTCTTCCCCAGACAACCCAGTCACTCCGGAGAAGGTGGACCTCGGCCGGCGTCTCTACTTCGACACCCGCCTCTCTCGTAACAACGACATCTCGTGCGCCACCTGCCACCCGCTGGAGCGCTACGGCGCCGACGGGAGGCGCGTCAGCGTCGGGCACCGGGGCCGGCGCGGCGACCGGAACTCCCCTAGCGTCTACAACGCCGCCGGCCATTTCGTTCAGTTCTGGGACGGTAGAGCGAAAACTATCGAAGATCAGGCGAAAGCCCCGATCCTCAATCCTGCCGAGATGGCTATGGAGTCCGGCGAAGCCGTGGTCGAGGCGCTCCGCCGGGATCCGTCTTATGTCGAAGCCTTCGCCAAGGCCTTCCCCGGAGAGGCCGACCCGCTGACCTTCGACAATCTAGCCAAGGCGATCGGGGCGTTCGAGCGCACTTTGACCACGCCTGCGCGCTGGGACGCGTTCTTGCGCGGCGACCAGACGGCCCTCTCCCCGGAAGAAAAGGCGGGATTCGTCAAGTTTACCCAACTGGGCTGCATGACCTGCCACCGGGGCGCTTACGTGGGCGGGGAGATGTATTCCCGGCTCGGGATCGTGAAAGTCTGGCCCGACAAGAAGGACCCCGGCCGTTACCGCGTCACGCGAAACGAGCGCGACCGCTTCGTCTTCAAGGTTCCCAGCTTGAGGAACGTTACGAAGACCGGTCCCTACCTGCATGACGGTTCTGTTTCCAGTCTCGAGGAGATGGTCCGGATCATGGCCGACTATCAGCTTGGCAAGACGTTGTCCGACGAGGAAGTCGCGGCCATCGTGAAGTGGCTGGACACCCTCACCGGCGAGCTCCCGGCCGAGTTCGCTCCACACGCCGGGCGAACGCTTCGCGGGCCAACCGCTGGGCGGGCGCCCGCCCCGGGTCCCGGCAGTACTCCCGAGGCGACAATCCCGTAACCTTCCGGAACACCCGCGCGAAGTAGCTGGGGTCGGAAAAGCCGCACCGTTCGGCCACCTGGGTGACGTTGTTGCGGGGATCCAGCAGGAGGCGCTTGGCCAGCTCCATCCGTTTTTCGGTGACATAACGCTCGAAGGTCGTTCCGGTCACTTTCCGGAAGGTCCGGCTCAAATGGCTGGCCGAGATTCCCAACGATGCCGCCACCTCGCGGATCGAGATCGTCCTCGGCCCATGTTCGATCGAATGATCCACCGCCCGGCGGGCGCGCTCGGCGATGGACGCGGCCCTACCGTTCTCCAGCCGGTGCACTTCATCGAGGACTTCGTTCGCAGCCTCCAGGTAGGCGGTCTGGACCTCGAAAGGAGCCGCCGCAGCGTCGAACTCCGCCGCCGCCTGCCGCCGCAGGAGTGACAGCGTGGCCGCGTCCACACCAAGCTTGTGGGCGGCCGCGGCCATCCCGCTCAGTGCCCAAGTGAAGAAGGAGCGCTGGCGGGCCACGTCGTCACCGAACCGCTGGTCCACGCGTACCGGCAGACCGGCGATGGCGAGACGGGCATCGTCGAATTGCCGCGCCGCCACCATGCGGCAGATTTCTTCGGATAACGCCGCCAGGGTTTCGCCTGAGCCGTTCACCGGCTGGTGGTAAGCCACGCCCTGCGACGAAGCCGCCAGGGCCATGCAGGCTTCCTGGTAGGAGCGCCGCAAGGACCGCCGGTCCTCCACCGCACCCCCCACGCCGACACGGACTTCGAGATGATGCCGGTCCCCGATCCGCTCATGGATCCGGCGGGCAAGACGCAGGGCTTCAGAGTCGCTGCGAAGGCCGGCGGCGCGTGACTCGCCGAGCAGCACCAATATGCCCTTACATCTCATGTAGACGGCGGCCGCGTTGCCGTACTCCTCGCAAACCTCCTCCACCGTCCGAATCACGGAAGCCCACCCGAGCTCGGAGAACGCCCGAGCGGCGTCCCGGCCGTTCTCCACCACCGGCCGCACCACGAGCACCCGGTCCGGTTCACTCGTGAAGCCCGCTTGGAGCGCCAACTCCTTCGTGACACCCCAGTCAGAACCGGCGCCCTCGAGCGCCACATAGGCGAGCTCCCTGGCGGCGAGCTCGCTCTCCCTCGCCTTCCTCCGGTGCGCTTGGACCAACTCCTCGAGCCGCGCCCAGGAATTCCCCAGATATCGCGCAAAGACCTCCAGCAACTGAGTCGTCCGGCGGATCTCTCCTTCATCCACCACCGGAACCGCGTAGTAGGCCTTTTCAAGCGCCGCCAAATCAATGTGATCGAGCCCGGCGACCCGTTCCGCAATCTGGACAAAGGACTCTTTGGTGGGCGGGCGCCGGTGCACCTGGCCGGCGTACAAAACGGCCACCTGCTTGCCGTTGCAGAGCACCGGCACAGCGATGTCCACCAGCCCGAAGCGGCACTCATAGGCTTCCGACCGGCCCGACCGCCGCACCCGCTCTTCCGCCGCCTTGTCGGAAATCGCACAGGTTATTGACTCTTTTCGGCCGCAATCGTTGATCAGGCGGCAATAAGCGGGGTCTGGGCTCCCCTCTTCAAGGCCGACGAGCGACGACAGTACCGGAGCCTGAAGCGCCTCACTCAGTGTGAGATGACGGTTCGCCAGGCGGCCGGTAGGTTCGCCCTGGGTCCACACCAGGTCGATGTTCCTGATGCCGCAAGCGCGCTTCAGCAGGAGGAAGACGAACTGGATGAACTCCAGATCTTGCCCGAGCCACTCGAGAAACAGTTCCCGGGCCCGGGAGTCCAATGGCTTCTCCTTCGATGTTCCCCCCATCGACCCACCTTCGGGTACATATTACCAGGGCAGGCGGCCGATCGTGCCGGGATTCCACCGGCGGTGGACCCGGCGGGCCAGGAACCGCAAGAAAACGCAACTGGTTGCGAATCGCGGGCGCTGCGCCAGGGACATGGCCGGTTTCCAAACCGACGGACACGTTCCTGCGGCCCGCCGCTAGAGTACCAGAATGAGCATGAAAGTGCATTCAAACTTTTCTTTTGTTTCACTATGCTGGTTTGCGCTATCGGTCGCGATACCGGTCGCCTGAAGTGTAAAGGGCGTCGGGGTCGTGGCGGGGAGGTCAAGGTGCCAGATAGGGTCTTCAGGGTGATTGAAGCGACGAAAACAAAAGCGTTCGCACTACAGCTCACCGGCGCGCTGGCGGCTGCCTTGCTGCTGGTTGTGCTCATCCCGGCCCGCGCTGGGGCGCAGGGCCTCACGGGGGAGATTACGGGTATCGTCCAGGATCCCTCGCAGGCGGTGATCCCCGGGGCGGAAGTCATTCTCACGCAAGAGAGTACGGGAGCCGTCCGCCGGACGTCGACGAACGCGGCCGGCTATTTTTCGATCATCGGCATCCCCGCCGGTACGTACACATTGAAGATCCAATCGGAAGGTTTCTCAGCCTGGGAAAAGCCCGGTATCGTCCTACACCCGGGCGACAAGCTGGCTTTCTCCCCGGTCGTGCTCGAGGTTGCGACGACCGGACAGGAAGTGACCGTTGTGGCTGAAGCAGCCGGCGTCATCCCGGTCGACACGGGGGAGAAATACGAGCTGATCACCTCCAAGGAAATCGACAACCTCTCCGTTCTCGGCCGCAGCGCCGATGAACTGCTCAAGATCCTGCCGGGCGTCGTTTACACGAATCCGGACGACCCAGGCACGCCGGCCGGCTTCGTCGTGCAATTCAATCGCGGCATCGGCGACTACAACGTCGCCGGCACCCGCAACACTCAGGTGGCCAACATCTCCGACGGCGCCAACGTGATCGACCCCGGGTGCAACTGTGGCTCGGCGGTCACACCGAATATGGACATGGTCCAGGAGGTGAAGGTCCAGACGGCTAACTTCGCCGCGGAGAACGCGCTCGGCCCGGTCGTCTTCAACGCGGTTTCGAAATCCGGAACCTCGGAGTTCCACGGCGAAGCATACCTCTACGCCCGCCACAGCATCTTCAACGCCCAGGACTGGCGGGCGAACTTCTTCGGCGAACAAAAGCCGAACGACAGCTTCTACTTTCCCGGTTTCAACATCGGCGGTCCGCTCAGTAAGAGCCGGAAGAAACTCTTCTTTTTCACCGGGATTGAGTTCCAGCGCCAGAACCATGACCTTGGCGTAAAGCCGGCCATCGTCCCTACAGAGGCGATGCGGCGGGGAGACTTCAGCGATGCCGACTACCTGGCGTCACTGGCCGGCTATGACGTCAACACCGTGCCGGGCAACGACGACGAAGGCAACAACAACTGGGAGGGCAATCCGCTCACACCCGACATGTTGCAAGGCGGCAAGATCAATCCCGATTACATCGATCCGGGCGGCCAGGTGATGATGAACCTCCTGCCACTGCCGAACAAGGATCCTAAAGAGGCCGGGGGTTACAACTACACCTCGCATATCGTCAACCCCGAACATCGCCGGCAGTTCCTCACCCGTGTCGACTACAACATCTCGGATGCCACAAAACTTTACACCCGCTTCAACTACGAGAACCAGCAGAGTCCATACCCGTACACACTCTGGTGGTACAACTCGAACGACGTGCCTTGGCCGGGCCGCTTGAAGGGCAACTACAATACTTATTCCAGCTCGACGAGTCTCGTGAAAGTGTTGGATCCCTCGACGACGAACGAAGTCGTTTTTGCCGTCACTTACTGGAGCATGCCTCACAAGGTCCGCGACCCCGAGAAGGTATCCCGGAGCGCGCTCGGCTATCCGTACAAAGGCATCTTCAAGGGCAATGGAACCGATCTGGTTCCCAGCTTCACCGACTGGGGCGGTGGTGTTGCCGACTTCATTCAGCCCGGCGGGCTCGACGACCCGGGCATCTTCGGTAACAAGTGGCTGGTCAGCATCGCCGATAACTTCAGTAAAGTTATCGGGACCCACACCACGAAATTCGGCGCCTACTTCGCCTTGGTGACTAACGAGGAGGTTCCGACGTACTACGACCAAGGGCTCTTCACGGCTACGAACTGGGGAGGCAACTCCACCGGCAACGCTTACGCCGACCTGCTGCTGGGCCGCATCAGCGATTTCGAGCAATCCAGCCCGAACTTCGTTACCGAGGGCGCCAGGAAAGAGATCAGCTTCTACGCCCAGGACAGTTGGAAGGTGACGCCCCGGTTCACGCTCGAGTACGGTATGAGATTCGCCCACAAGGGTTGGACTTACGAACGCAACGGCTACATGTTCGGCTTCGACTCGCGCCTCTATGACCCGAACGCGCCGGAGGGCGCTTTCCCCGGCCTGGTCTCGCCCCACCTCGGTTGGAACGGGCCGAAGTCCATCTTGAAGACCCCGGCTCTCACTTTCTCGCCGCGCTTCGGTTTCGCGTTCGATCTCACCGGCGGGGGTACCACGGTGATCCGGGGCGGTTTCGGCGTGTACCGTCACGTTGGGGAGACCGACGTAGCGATTTCAGGGACTACGAATCCCCCCTTACTCACCGATATTTACAAATGCTGTGGGTTGGAGTTGTGGGAGCTCGAGCAGATCGATCCCGAGAAGGAAGTCCTCAAGCCGACGCTTTTCGTAATGGAACCCTTGTCCAGCAAGATTCCAACGACGTATTCCTGGAGCTTCACGTTGTCCAAGAGCCTTCCCGGCCGGGTCACCTTGGAAGCCTCGTACGTCGGCAACAGCAGTTCGCATCAGAGAGTCTGTGACAACTGCGCTATCTCAAATATCAACGCGGTGCCGGAGGGCGCCATGTTTGGCTTCCCGCTCGGCGAGGATCCCGACGCTTACCGGCCGTACCAGCGCTACGGGGCCATCAACATGGTCCGCTACGCACTGTCACAGAACTACAATTCTTTGCAGGTGACGGCGACGAAGCAGGCGGGACGCCTGAACTTCTCCGCTGCCTATACCTTCTCAAAAGCCCTTGGTGTCGGCGGGGCTACCTACGGTACGAACTCGGACGCCTTCGATGCTCGGGGGCGCAGTTACGGCCCCCTCCCCTATGACCGGACACACAGCTTCAGCATCGCCTACAACTACTTGCTGCCTGGAAAGTTCAACAACCCAGTGGCGAAAGCGTTGTTCGAGGGTTGGCAGATCTCCGGCATCAGCCAGTTGCAGAGCGGCGGACCGCTGGCCATCCCGACCGACAACACCTACAGTTTCTCCTTCAGCGGCACAATGGCCAATGGCGAAGACATCTCGGCAATCCGGGTGAACGGAACGCCGGACACGCCGGCCCGCCCGATCCTCGTCTGCGATCCGCGGGAAGGACTCGACGAGGGCCAGTACGCCAATCCGGCGTGCTTCGTGGCGCCGTTGCCGGGACACAACGGTACCTACGCGATGCCGTACATGAAACGGCCGGCGTTCCAGAACCATGACCTGTCACTGTTCAAGAATTGGCAGTTCAACGAGCACCGCAAGCTGCAGTTCCGCTTCTCGATGTACAACTTCGTCAACCATCCATTGCCCTACTTCGAAGGCGGTGACCCCGGCCTCCAGATGAACTTCGTCAACGGGCTGCCGGATGAAGACACCATGAAAAACTTCGGCCGGACCCACTTCAAGCGAGGCCGCAGGCTGATGCAACTCGCGATCAAGTATTACTTCTGAGGACCGGCGCCCCGCGAAATCTCCTCCGCAGCGCGCCGCCCTCCGGGGCTTGTTCTCCCCGGGGGGCGGCGCTTCTGATGCCTCACGGTTCGGCTGTTCCTTTGGCGGATAATGGAAAGTAGCTCCATGCGCCCCTTAGGGATCGTCGGCTGGATCTGTATCGGCGTCGTCCTTCTCGCGCAATCGCAGCCGCACAAGACACCCGAACAGTGGATCACCGAAGCGGTCCAGCTCCACCAGGCCGGGGACTTGGAGAAAGCCGTCGCGGCATACCAGGAGTATCTCCGGCTCCGGCCACAGGATGCCAGGGCCCGCTCGAACCTCGGCGCTGCGTTCGCCAGCCTCGGGCGGTACAAGGAAGCCATTGAGCAGTACACCCAGGCACTCCAGGTGGATCCTTATAACCCGCTCGTGCGGTTCAATCTCGGCCTTGCTTATTACAAGACTGCTCAGATTCCACGAGCGGCCGAGGAGCTGGCCAAGGTCGTGGCGGCCGAGCCGGACAAGCGCAATGCGGTCTTGCTGCTCGCCGACTGTCTCTTGCGCATGGGCGACAACAAGAAGGTCATCGAGTTGCTTTCGCCCTTTGGCGAGAAAAACCCCGATGACCTGGCGGTCGCCTACCTGCTGGGCACGGCTCTGATCCGGGACGACCAGGTCGAAAAGGGCCAAATACTCGTCGACCGCATACTCCGCAATGGCGACTCGGCGGAGGCGCACCTCATGCTCGGCACCGCCCGGATGGCGGGGAATGATTTCCGGGGAGCCGTCGAGGAGTTCGAGAAAGCGGCCGCGCTCAATCCCAAGCTGCCGTCGGTACACTCCTACCTCGGCCGGGCTTTGCTTTCCAGCGGCCGCCGCGAAGAGGCCCGCCGGGCCTTCGAACGGGAACTCGAAGTCAATCCCCACGATTTCGACGCTAACCTCTACCTCGGCATGCTCCTCAGGGAGGACCGGAAGCTGGAGGAAGCCCTTCAGTACCTCCAGCGCGCTTTGCAAGTGCGGCCCGGCTCTCCTGCGGCCCGCTACCAGATTGGGATCCTGTACCTGGCTCGAGGCGATCTCGAGAAATCCGAAGAGGTGCTGAGAAAGCTCGTCGAGGAGTGGCCGGACTTCCTGGAGGCGCACGCTTCCCTCGTAAAGATCTACTTCCGGCTGAAGCGGCGGGACGAGGCCGAGCGCCATCGCCGGATCGTCCGCGAGCTGAACGCCACGAAGCAGGCCGAGAGACGCGCCCGCACCCACCCCCGCACCGGCGAAGCTCTAGAGCGGCAGAACCCACCGCCCGCCGGCGCTGTGGCCGCGAAAGCCAGGCCGGGCGCACCGGCCAAGGAGCCCGGCGCTGAGAGCACGGCGCCACAGAAACCCGAACCGGAGATCAAACCACCCGGCGAGTTCGAGACACTCGCGATCCGGGCTGCAGCGGCGCGGGAGGAGAATCGCGCCTCCGAGGCCGCTCAGCTCTATCGGAAGCTCGTTCAGATGCGCCCATCGTGGCTCGAAGGCTGGTGGTACCTCGGCACGCTCGCTTACGACGCCGACCGGTACTCGGAAGCCAAACGGGCCTTCCTCCGAGTCACGGAGCTCCGGCCCACTCGCGGTGTCGGCTGGGCGATGCTTGGGCTCTGCCAGTTCGCCTTGGAAGAGTACAAGGACGCCCTGGTCAGCCTCGAACGGGCCCGTAAGTTCGGCGTCCCCCGCCGCACGCAACTCTACACGGTGAGCCAATTCCACCTGGCCTTGCTGCAGAACTATTTCGGCTTCCCCGTCCGGTCGCTGCAGAACCTGCACAACATGGCCCGGCAAGCAGGCGCTGAGCCTAGCCTCATCAAGGCCATGGGCATCGTTTCTTTGTTCCTGCGCTATTTTCCGGAGACCCTGCCGCCGGAGATGTCCGACCTCGTCACCCGCGCCGGCCGGGCGCAGTATCACATGGCCAGGCGTGAGATGGAGGAGGCACGCAAGGCGTTCGAGGACCTCGTCGCCCGATATCCGGACACGCCCAACGTACACTACAGTTTCGGCGTTTTTCTGCTGGCGGTCGATGAGACCGACAAAGCGCTCGCCGAATTCAAGCGGGAACTCGAGATCTCTCCGAACCATGTGCCCGCCCGCCAGCAGATCGCCTTCGAGTACATCCGCCGCGGCGAGCCCGCCAACGGTTTGCGCTACGCCAAGGAAGCCGTCAAGCTGGCGCCGCAATCCTTCGCCGCCCGCAACGCCCTTGGCCGCATCCTCCTGTCACTCGGCGAAGTGGAACGGGCTATCGAGGAACTCGAAACGGGCGTGAAGCTGGCCCCCGATAGCCCCCAGATGCACTTTCAGTTGGCCCGCGCCTATGCCCGCGCCGGGCGGAAGGAAGACGCCGCCCGGGAACGGGCCGAGTTCCAGCGGCTCGACAAGATCCGCCGGAGCGCCCGCCGGGCCCCGCGCACGCGCACCGAACGGCAAAGGCCACAGTGATTCCACTTTGGGGCGCGGCGGCTTACCTCGGCTCCGTTACCCGAATCACGCGGTTCGGCTTTACCTTCCGTAGCGTCTGCACCGTCCCGCTCGGCCACCGGATCTCGACCGACTGGATCTTAGACTCCTCGCCCAGGCCGAAGTGAACCCTCGTGTCGCTGGTCGACATGAATCCCACGCTGCCGGCCACGTGATTGTAAAGCACCCGCCCCGAGCCGAGCGTCACCTTCACTTTCGCGCCGATAGCGTCCCGGTTGCTCTTGCGCCCTTTGAGGTCCAGTAGCAGCCAGTTGCGCCCTGGGACGCCGGAATTGATCAGGATCCGCGGCTTATCGTTGAGCGACGTGACGACGATATCCATCCAGCCGTCGTCGTTGAAATCGGCGAAGGCGGAGCCCCGCTGGTAGCCCACCCGCAAAAAGTCCTTGCCGAGGTGCTCGGATACGTCTTCGAACTTCCTGCCCTCGAGGTTGCGGAACATCGTGTCGTGCTGGGCCGAACCCTCGAAGACGTAATCTACGTCTCCGTTTGCCGAAAAGATGTCTTTCCAGCCGTCGTTGTCGAAGTCGATGAAACCATTGCTCCAGCCGCCGAACTTCCGGCTGATCACCGAGATATTGTGCGTAGGCGAGACGTATTCGAAGTATTCGCCTTTCTCGTTCCGGAACAGGGCGAAAATCTGGTGCGGCAGGTCGTTATAGAAGATGTCCACCCAACCGTCGTTGTCGAAGTCTTTGGCGTCGCAGCCCATCGAGGAGACCACCACCCCTTCGTCGTTGTACGCGACGCCATAGAGCAGCCCGACCTCTTCAAACGTTCCATCACCGTGGTTGAGATACAGGAAGTTCGGTTCGGTGTCGTTGGCAATGAAGACGTCTTGTGTCCCGTTGCCGTCATAGTCGGCGATGGCGATGCCCATCCCCTTGCCCAAAGCCTCGGCGAAACCCGATTCCTTGGTGACGTCCTTGAACTTCCCGTTGCCAAGGTTCCGGAAGAGCTGGTGGGCGACGCTCTCATAGGTGCTGGGGTGGCAGTAGAGTTCCGTGTTCGTGTCCATCGTGCACTGAACGTCGGAGTACGGGCTCCAGAAGGTATAGTTGGAGACCACCAGGTCCAGCAGACCGTCGTTGTCATAGTCAAACCACGCCGCGTCCACGCTCAGCAGCTTCTCCGGCTTGGCCCCTGCCCCGGAACTGTCCGTCACATCAGTGAACGTGCCGTCGCCGTTGTTGCGGAACAGCGCATTCTTGCCGGCATTGGCGAGGAAGAGATCGGTGTCGCCGTCGTTGTCGTAGTCGCCGGCGGCCACCCCAAAGGTGAACCCGTAGCCGACCCCGGTGAGTCCGGCCTTTTCGGTGACGTCTTCGAAGACAAAGTTTCCCTTGTTCCGCAGCAGGAGGTTCCAATAGGAGCGGTCCACCTTCTTCATCTCCGGGAATTTCGCCCCGTTCGTGAAATAGATGTCCAGCAGACCATCGTTGTCGTAGTCGAAAATGGCTATGCCGCCGCACATGGGCTGCGGAAAATACTTCCGGCCCGTCAAGTCGTTGTTCGATATGTAGGTGATCTTCGACCGCGGAGCCACGTCCCGGAACGTGGGTAACCGTGGCTGTTCGCTCGCTTCGGTGCCCGCTGCCAGTAGCCACCCGCCGGCCAACAGCCCGGCTATGGGGAATACGGACGCCAAGACGCTGAGCAGCCGTTTTGCGACGCAACGGGCGCTCTGAGGTTCAAGCTTCCAACACATTCCTAAGTCCCCGCCTCCGCTGTTGGCGCCCCGGCCTCTGGTTCCCGAACCTTCACCAACCGGTTCACCGGCACATTGGTCAGCTCCTGCCGCCGGCCGCTGGGCCAGCGGATCTCCACGCGGTCAACCCTGGTCGCGTGGCCGAGGCCGAACCGCACCGGCAGTTCGCTGGAAGACGCGTAGCCGACGCTGGTGGTCGCATGATTGTACAAGCGTTGGCCGCCCGGTAACGTCACCGTCACCTTGGCGCCGATCCCGCTGCGGTTGCTGGCGGTTCCCTCCAGGAGCAGCGCCAGCCAGTTGCCGGCGTCCGGCGTGACGTTGTGAAACAGTCTTGCCGGTCCGTTCAACACGCTGACGGCGACATCGATGCGCCCGTCGTTGTCGAAGTCGGCGAACGCCGAGCCGTGGTGCAAAGCCGGCTTCTGAAAGTCCTTGCCGGCAGAAGCCGAGACGTCCTGGAACCGTCCGCCGCCCAGGTTCCGGAAAAGGCGGTTCGCCAGCAGAGAGCTGTCCACATACGGGCTGTCCGGGAAATGGGAGCTGGCGAAGAAAAGATCCTTCCACCCATCGTTGTCCAGGTCGAACATCCCCAGGCTCCACCCGGTGACCCTCCGGGTTCCCACGGCCAGGCCCGAGCGGGCCGTCTGGTCCTCGAAGTACATGAGCTCGTCGCCGGTGTTCCGGTACAACTGGAACGTATCGTTGATCATGCCGGAGATCACGATGTCCGGCCGGCCGTCGTTGTCGTAGTCGCGAAAATCGGCTCCCATGCCGGCGATCGGCGCCCCATCTTCGCGGACCGCGACCCCGGCTTCCAAAGCGAGTTCTTCGAAGCTCTTGCCTCTGTTGTTTTGGAACAGGAAATGGGGTACGGAGTCGTTTGCCACGAAGACATCCGTGAAGCCATCGCCGTTGAAATCAGCGAAGGCGACCCCCATCCCCTTGCCGATGTGCTTCGCCAGCCCCGTTTTTGCGGACACGTTGGCAAAGGTGCCGTCGCCGTTGTTCCGGTACAGCTGGTCGGGAAGCCCCTCGTAAACGTCTGGGTGGCAGTAGAAGAGCCTGACCGGAGAATCGCACTGCGGCTCGGTCCTGAGATCCCACTGAACGTAGTCGGAAATGAACAGATCGAGCCAACCGTCGTTGTCGTAGTCGAACCAGCCGGCCGAAATCGCCCACATCCTTCCATACTCGGGGTGCGGGGCCGCCAGTCCCGCCTTCTTCGTCACGTCTTCGAACCGCCCGTTTCCCAGATTGCGGTAGAGCGTGTTGTGATTGACGCCCGCCACAAAGATGTCCGCCCAGCCGTCGTTGTCATAATCGGCCGTGGCCACGGCCATCGAATAGCCTTGGCCCGCCACCCCGGCAGCCTCGGTGACGTCAGTGAAGGTTAAATCGCAGTTGTTCTTGAAGAGACGGTTGTGGAACTCCGGACCTTCTTTCTCGAGGGACGGAATAGCCGCCCCGTTGACGAAATAGATGTCCTGGCAGCCGTCGTTGTTGTAATCGAAGGCGGCTACGCCCGCCACCATCAGCTCGATCTGGTGGAAGCGGCCGGCGGCCGCATTCCGGAGCGTAAAATCGACGCCCGCCCGCCCGGCGACGTCCTCGAACTGGATCTGTCCGGCGGCAAGACCCGCCGCGAAAAAAAACGCCAATGGGAGCGCCAGCCGTCTCATCGCCGCTCCGGATGAAGCCTTCGTTCGGATTGGACAGAAGGCGAGTCCTTTGCGAGACCGAGTGCTGGTTCGGAGCGCGTTTCTCTCCCCACCCCTGCCTTCCACAGCAGATTATAGCAACGCCGGGCCGGGGTCTCCCGGAGAGTCTTGTCCAATACAAGATGATCATGAAACGGGGCTGGATTCCAATGCGAGGTGATCATGAACGGGGGGTGGGGAAGGCGGGGCTGAGGAGCCGGGCTGCAAGGGGCATTCTCGAAGGAGATGAA
>JALSRK010000061.1 GCA_026984795.1 Solibacteraceae bacterium
GAACGAACCACAGATCTGGGAGCGCCTTGCCGCCGCCGGCGTGGACGCCATTATCACTGACGACCCTGCGGCCCTGATCGCTTGGCTGAAGAAGCGCGGCCTGCGGTAGAGCGCAAGGGCTTTACTCGGAAAACAAGCCCAGCACGTGGGTGAAAAACCGTTCGCAATTGGGGGCGGCGGCGCGGACACGGCCGGCACGGATGCGCGCCAACAACTCCGGAGCGTGCGCCGTTTTGTGATACGGGCCTTTTCGGGTCTTGCCGCTCGCGCGCCGGAGCGATTCCAGCACGTCGGCCTTGGGGATCTGCTCGACGCGCGGATTCTTCCGCAGCGCGCCCGGCTGGAAACCGTCGCCGAAAAACGCCGCCAGGGTTTCCGGATCGGCCAGGAACCATGCCTCCATCACCTGGACCATCCAGAAGACGCGTTCGGCGGCATCGGCCGCTCCAGCAGGCGGGCTCCAGTCCCGCCGATGGAAGAACGCTTGCCGCTTTTCTTCGGTCAGGGGTCCGTCGCTATCGAGCAATGCCGCCACATAGGCATCGGGGTGGCTCCGGAGGGCGTCGCAGAAATCCTCCAGGGTCCGGTTTCCGCAGGCGATCAGGCGAAACCCGCACCCCGCGCGGCGCGCCCGCTCTCGCAGCTCGGCGAGGAACTCGCTCATCCCGCGGCGCAACCGTGGATCCCCTTCGAAGTACAGCCGAACTTCCTTCACCATCGGTTGCCGCCGATTTCGCCCTTGCGCCAGAGTTCCCCGAGCCGGTAGCGCTCGAGCCACCGGGCGAGCCGGTCCGCTTCCAGACGTTGGATGCGGGTGCTGTTGTCGAGGTCCTTCTCGCACACCAGAACCGACTCGGGATCGGCGCTCAGGGCGTCCACGAGCGCCTCGGAATGCGTGGTGACGATGATCTGCATGCGCTTGGAGGCTTCCTGGAGCGCCTCGGCCACCAGTTGCAGAGCGTCGGGATGGAGGCCGATCTCCGGCTCTTCGATACAGATCAAGGGCGGTGGATCCGGGTCGAACAGCGCGGCCATCAAACAGAGGAACCGCAGAGTGCCGTCCGACAGGCGCGTGGCCGGAATCAGGCCCAGATTCCGCTCGCGAATGCGAAGGAACATGGCGCCGCGTTCAGGAATGGTGAAAAGCTTCTCGAAGCCCTCGTGCAGGCTCTCGAGATACCCGTGGATGCGGTCGCCTTCCTCGGTGGGCTGGATGCGACTCAGGACCAGTGTGAGATTGGACCCGTCTTCAGCGAGCCACTCACCGGGTTCCGCCGCCGAAATGCCTTGGCGAATGGGCGAATCGCGGCTCGTGTCCCAATCGCGGTAGATGCGGATAGACCGGAACTGCCGGGCCACCGCTGCCGGCTCTTCGGCCACGAGGGGCGAGCCGAGCATCTCGAGAGCGGACTGCTGCGGTGAGACCCGCTCGGTCTTTTCAGTGGGCCGCCCGCCCGGTTCGGCCAGCGAGTGGATCGTCAATTCCGACAAGCGGCGGGTGAAGAGCCCGGGCCGACCGCTCTCACCGGGCTCGATCGGAAGCAGGCTTTCGCTGACGATCTCGAAGCTACTTTCGCCGGCGGGCTCCAGGGCGAGGTGATAGGCAAGCCTCCGCGGCTTGTCCAGCACCACATCGATCTCCGCAGAGTCGAGCTTGCCCTTGCCCTTCCAGAACCAGTCCTGCGGCAAGCCGCCGCGCGCCAGGGCCCGGCGGAAGTCGTCCGGGGCCGCTCGCAACAGGCCGATCACATCGATCAGATTGCTCTTGCCGGAAGCGTTCGGGCCGAT
>JALSRK010000062.1 GCA_026984795.1 Solibacteraceae bacterium
CTTCAACGCCTTCAACCACGCCGACTTCGCCCCGCCGACCAGCAACTTCAGCTCCTCGCGCTTCGGCAAGGTCACCAGCGCCCTCCAGGAACGACAACTCCAGCTCGGCCTCAAGGTGATCTTTTGAATCGCTCCCGGCCCCGGCGGTTTGTCCCCCTCGATCTCTCCTCTCCGACTCTTTATGGTGTTAGGCTGACCGCAACGATCGCTGTCCGGATGACGAGAAAGGGTTGGCTTGAGCCACGACGAGATTGCCCAAGTCTTCGACGATCTCTACCGGGGATGGTATTCCTCCATTGTCCGGTATGCGGCGAGACGGTGTGGAAGCGTCGACCTGGCTGAGGATTGCGTACATGAATGCTTCCTCCGGTTGTGCAAGGAGCTGATGCGCGGCGCGCGCATCGACAACCCCAAGGGCTGGCTCTTCCGAGTGATTCGAAATGAACTCAGCAAGCCGCAATGGCCGGGGGCTCCCGGCGGTCCGGCCTTTTCGCTGGATGGGTTGGAGAACCTGGATGGCTGCCCGGCCCTCGCGGTCGAGATGGATGTCGAGGTCGGGGAACTGACCGAAATGCTCTGGTGCCTCACCGTTCGAGAGGAAGAAGTGATCATCCTCAGGCTCGAAGGCCTCACCTACGCCGAGATCGCCGACACGCTCGGGATCGGCCGGGAAAGCGTCAAGACTTTGATGGCCCGGGCCGTCGGCCGGCTCCGGGACCTGGCGCGAACGGGGGCTGTGAGCCCCGGACGCCGGAAGAAAGCGGATGTGGACATTCGGAACTCATAGGCACTGCAGCGACCAGTGCCTTGTCGCCTATCTGGACGGGGAGAGCTCTCTCTGGGAACGCTGGCGCGCCAAGTATCATCTCTTGCGTTGCTGGCAGTGCCGCACACGGCTCAATGAGCTGGAGCGCCAGGTGCGGCGGTTGTCCACTGCCTACCGCTCCGACGTCTTCCCTTCCCCGAGCCGGGTCGATGCCGCAAGACGGCGGTTCCTCGCCGACGCCTGCGCTCTCGGCCTGACTCGCTCACGCGCGCGTCCCGGCCTCGAAAAGCCGGCTGGCGAACCAGCCCCCTTGCGCTTCGGTTTCCGCGCCCCACGGACGCTTGCCCTCCCGGCCCTTCTCACCCTCCTGGCGATGCTCGCGGCCGCGGGGCTCTTCTTCTGGTCCCAACGCGAGAGCGCAGGCCAGTGGGCCAGGACCGCCCTCGCCTCCGCGCAAGCGTTCGAGGAAAGTCTCCAGACCTCGCCCCAGGTCGTCCGGCAGACCTTTCTGGTCGAGATCATCGAGCGGAAACCGGATTCCCGGCGCCGCCACGGCCGCCTCGAGATCCTCTCGGACGCTTCCCGCTCCCGGTTCGCTTCCCGCTGGACGACGCTGGACGGCTCACTCTTGCACGCGGTATGGAAACCCGCCGCGGACCGTCCTTATGTCTATCGCGCCGGCGCTCCCCGCGCGGCACCTTACCGGCGCGCCGGACACCGGATCTCGCTGCTGCACGTCGTCGAGGCCGGCGAGAACGCCGAGGCGCTGGAACGGGCGTTCATGCGATGGCTCGAGACCCGTGATTGGCGGCCGCTATCCCTTTCCTCGGATCTCGCCGTCTTCTCGAACGAAGAGGGAGCCGTCTTCCGCGCCGAGACGGTCGCCGGCCCCGAGGGCGGCGACCGGCTCCGTCTCACGGCCGTTCGCCGCGGAGCCGGATTCACCATCGAGATCGTCGTCGAACTCGACGCCCGCACCTACACGCCGGAA
>JALSRK010000063.1 GCA_026984795.1 Solibacteraceae bacterium
ATCGCCAATAGAATGAACACCGCCCGAACGCGCATGATACCTGCCAGTCTACTGGAAGCCGGACGTGGCTGTGCGGGCGGAATCCCCCGCGCTTCGCCGCCTCAGCCGGGCAGGCGCCGCCCGGCACGGTCCGTCGGGTGGAGCGAGTAGAACGGATCGTCGTTTTGCTTGATCCAGCGGTCCAGTTCCGCTTTCAGCTCCTTCTTCCGGTCGGCGTAACCGGGATCATCGGCCAAATTGACCAGCTCGTCCGGGTCGTTCTTCAGGTCGTAGAGCTCTTCGCCGTGCAGGATGTAATGGTTGTACTTGAACTCCGGCGTCCGGATCATCCGGATCGGATTCACCCACTTCTGCTTGCTGTAGTACTGGCCGATCACGAACTCCCGCGCCTTCACGGATCGCCCGGTGAGCAGAGGCTTCAGCGACACTCCGTGCACCCGGCCCGCCGGCAGCCCGGCGAAATCGAGGATCGTCGGCGCCAAGTCTACGTTCACCGAGTGGAAGTCCGAAATGACCCTCGGCTCTGCGCCCCCCACCGCCCGGGGAACCCGGATGAGCAGCGGCACCCGCACCATATGCTCGTACATGAACGGGCCTTTGAAGATGAGCCGGTGATTCGCGTCCATGTCGCCGTGGTCGGAGCTGACGATCAGCACCGTGTTCTCCCAGACCCCGGCGATGCGCAGGGCGTGGACGATCCGGCCCAGGTGATCGTCGAACAGCTTCACCTTCCGCCGGTAGTATTCGCGGTACCACTCCCAGACCCGGCGCGGGGCCCCCCAGATGGCCGTGCCCTGGTCCTCGGTCATGAACTGAAGTTGGACCCGCGGCTTCTTCTCGAAGGTCTCCTTGGCCCAGCTCTCGGGCAGCGGGGCGTCGGCCTTCAACGGCTTCGGCATGTCTCGCTTGAAGCGGTAGATGTCGTGAGGGTCGAGGTAGGAGGCCACCAGAGCGAATGGCTGCTCCTCGGC
This sequence comes from Solibacteraceae bacterium, assembly GCA_026984795.1. GTDB lineage: Bacteria > Acidobacteriota > Terriglobia > Bryobacterales > Bryobacteraceae > JALSRK01. The sequence goes on from JALSRK010000063.1 coordinate 972, forward strand.
CGCCCGCCGGGCGATGAAGTCCACCGCCCGGCGGGTGGTTTCGGCGTCGTCGACCTTCTTGTGCTCCTCGTCCCAGCCGGCGTTCCCCGCCGGGTCGTCGCCCAGATGCCACTTGCCGAAGTAGCCCGTTGCGTAACCGGCCCGCTGCAGCTTTGGCCCGAAGGTCTCCATCGCCAGGTCCTTGCCGCCTGCCGCCCCGATGTTCCCCATCACTCCGGTCGAGGAGGGATACAGTCCGGTGAACATCGAGGATCGCGACGGCGAGCACTGCGGCGTCGAGCAGAAGAAGTGCTCGAAGACGAAGCTCTCTTTCGCCAGCTCGTCCTGCGCCGGCGTCTCGAAGAAGGGATCCCGGTAACCCGCCGCCCGCCAGTGCTGCTGGTCGCTCATTACGTAGACGATGTTGGGCCGCGACGGAGGCCGGATGCATGAGGCGAGGGCGGCCAGGCCCGTCCCGGCCAGGAACTCGCGGCGGCTGGTGCGCTGTCTCGGCATCATGAACAACATACACCCGCCGGCGGGGCGCATTGCGCCCGGGGGACCGCATCAGGAAAAGTAAGAAGGTAGGCAGGTCGGACTCGGCCGCCTCTCGTTCGATCCATGAAGAAGCGCGAATACCGCCGGATGGTCGAGCGCTACGAGCGCGAACTCGAGCGCAACAAGCTCGCCCAGCCGGGCGTGCACGAGTTCATCGTGGTGCTGGATCACCTGAAGCCGGAGTTCAACATCGGCAAGATCTTCCGCAGCGCCGACGCCCTCGGCGCCCGCGAGGTGCATCTG
>JALSRK010000064.1 GCA_026984795.1 Solibacteraceae bacterium
TGGGACTCATCTCGTGAAGGCTGCTGCCGGCCAGATCCATGCGTCCGACCGAGATGCCCTCGACGAGGATCTCGAAGGAATGGGACTGTCCTCCGTTGACCGTCCCGGCCCAGCGGCCGCCGACGGTGCCGGGCAGCGACCGGAACGCGAAGTCGATGAGGTGGCGCTGGCCGTTGGTGACCATGATCGGCCAGGAGTCGTATTCGACTTCGCTGACGTAGCGGCCGATTTCCGCAGTCCCGGCTTCGAGCAGGGGCGGCGCCCCGGTGACGGTCACTTCTTCGGTGACGGCGCCCAGTTCCAGGGTCACGTTGACGGTCAGCGTCTGGGCTACGCGGAGGATGACATTCTCCCGCGAGGCGGTGCGGAAACCGTCGGCGGTCACCGTGAGCGTGTAAGTGCCGGCTTCGAGGTGGGGCAAGGTGTAGGTGCCTGCCGAAGTGGTGGTCGTGCTCGTCCGCACGCCGGTTTCCACGTTGCGCACGGTGACGGTGGCCCCAGGCACGGCGGCGCCCGTCGGGTCGAGCACCGTGCCGGTGAGCGTGGCTCGGGTGCCTTGCGCCGCCAACGGAGTTGTCGATACGACTGCCGCCAGAACCACGATGGTAACTCGCAGCAGATATTTCAGAGCTGTTCTTGACATTTGGTTGACCTCCCTTTCACCGGGCCGCGGCAACGCCGCTGTGACCCGTTTGTAAGCGGGGGACTACCTCACGATCTCCCCTCGCTACCCCTCGCACCTTCGCCCAACCGGCTTTGTGGTACGGGGGTTGCTGACAAACATCCCTATGGAGCCGCTTCCCTCGCGGCGGCGAGCTCGGCGGCTCGCGAGAAACCCTGTTTCACCACCTCCCGTGCCGAAACCACCCGGGCATCCACGGTTTCGATCAGCGCCGCCAGCCGGGCCAGCGCCTGCTCGGGCGTCCCGGCGTCCGGCGGCAGTTCCCAGTCCGAGAAGAGTGCGAACACGAGCCGGTGCGCTTCCCGGGCAGACTCGAACGTCCCGAGCAGGGCGTCTTGCCAATCGCCCGATGCGGCCGAAGCCGGGGGCTCTCCACGCGCGTCCGGCGAAGGCGGGATGCCCGCCACCCGGATCAGAGGAGCCAACAGAGAACGCATGCCGGCCGCTGACCGGCGAAGGCGATTCAGGTGGTTTCGAATCATGATCTCCAGCAGCCAGCGCGAACGCGGGTGCAGGGCGACGAGTTCCTCCGGCGTGACGACGCTCGCGAGTCTGCGGAGCGTCCACGCTTCGTCCAAACCGGCTTCCGCCCGGGCCAGCGCGTCGTTGGCGAACCGGCGGATCTCTTCCTCCAGCCCTTCGCCCTTCCCGGCCGGGCGCGAAGAGGCGAGAAACTCCTTCAAGATCTTGTGCGCGAGGAGGCGCGGCCGCGACCGGAACTCGATGTGACGCAGCATGCCGGCCGCCAGCGGCACGGTTTGCGCCGGCGCAGCGAATTCGCCGGGCGTCTCGATCTCCAACTCCACGAATCGGAGCCGGGCGACATCGTGCAGGGAGGCGAGCAGCTCCTGTTTCCGCTCCGGCGTTTCCACCATCCCGCGGATCCAGACCCGGTTCTGTTCCGTAACGACGCGCACGAGGCCGTTGGAACAGAAGCCGCTGCGGTGCAACGCGTAAAGGGCGTCGATGCGGGCGGCGGCGAGCTCCTGAGGAGTGGGCGGCAGTGCGGACTTCGCCGTGTTGGAGAGCGGACGCAGCCGCCGCCGAGTGGACGGGCGATTGGACCCG
>JALSRK010000065.1 GCA_026984795.1 Solibacteraceae bacterium
CGTCCCGGGCCTGGTTCGTCGGCGAGTAGGTGATCGTGTACTGGTTGCGCAGCGCCTGGGCGATGTTGGCGAAGATGGTGGGGAACTCGCCGTAGAACCGCGGGAAGAAGGCCATCCCGCCGGTCTCTTTGGCGAAGGTGCGCATCTGGTTGTCGGCCTGGAGGAAGTCCATCCGAGCAATCGGGCCCAGGTAGCCGCGCGCGTCGTACCACTCGCGCAGCGCCTGCATCAGGCCGATGGCGTAGATGGGCACGCCGGCCATCTGCAGCCGCCGCCGCGTCTGGCCGTAGTTCAGTTTGCTGAAGGTGTCTAGACCGGAGGAGATCAGCACGATCGCCTTGCGGCCTTCGATGTCGGCCATGCGCTCGGCCGTGTCCACGATGGCGTCGAAGAGGTTGGACTCCGAGTAGGCGGCGATGCGCAGCCGCTGCATGGCGCGGTAGACTTCACGCTTGTCGGTGGTGAAGTCGGTGAGGATCTCGGGCCGCATGTCGTAGGCCACCACGGCGACGTAGTCTTCCGGCTTCAAGGTTTCGAGGAAGCCGTAAGCGGCGGTGAGGGTCTGATACCAGGTCTCGCTCCAATACTGCTGGAACAGTCCGCTCCATTCGATGACCAGGCAGACCGTCATCGGCGCTTCGCCCATCTCGAAGCTGGTGATCTTCTGGGGCACCTTGTCCTCGAGGATGCGGAAGCGGTCGGCCGGAATGTTGGGAATGAAGCGGCCCTTGTTGTCCACCACGGAAACGGGAACGGTGACGGTGAGGACGTCGGTGCGGAAGGTGGGCGTCCCGGCCGGGATGTCGGGCTGCTCGCGCTTGCGTTTGTTGATCTCGGACTCGATCACCGGCGGCTTGGCGGGTTCGGCCTTCTTGGCGCCCCGCCGCGGCCGGGTTACGGTTTCCGTGGTCCGGCTCTTGGGGCCGGCCTGCGGTTCCGCCGGCGCCGGCAGAATCAAGAGAGCGGCCAGCGCAAGCAGGAGTGTACGCCTCATCGCTCGCATAGTTGAGTCCCCGTAGTCAATTCTATAAGACGGGCCCCTTCCCCGGATCGTTTCCGGCGGCCCGGGGCGCCCTCCTGACCTCAGTTTACCCAGTCGTCGCGGTCCCGGCGGTGCTTGCGCATGTAAACCTCGAACTTCTTCCGGGCCCGCCGGACCTTCCAGTCGCGGTGCCAGGCGCGCAGTTCCGCCAGCAGATCTACCCGCCGGTAGCGCGAACGCAGGTACAGATACCCGATCAGCATCCCTCCCAGGTGCGCCACGTGGCTGACGCCGCTGCCGGGCGATTTCACCAGGTAAAGGAAATTGATCACCCCCAGCCCCAGCACGAACCACTTCGCCTTGACCGGGAACAGGAACCAGATCCAGATCAGGTTGTCGGGGAACAGCAGGCCGTAGGCGAGCAGCACGCCGAAGATGGCTCCCGAAGCGCCGATCGTGGGGATGTTGGGGGCGCCGGTGACGAGATCGGCCAGAACCACGCAGAGGCCGGCGCCGACGCCGCACAGGAAATAGAACTGCAGGAACCGCCGGGTGCCCCACGTTCGCTCCAGCTCGGCGCCGAACATCCACAGGGCGACCATGTTGAAGAAGAGGTGCCAGAGCCCCGCGTGGAGGAACATGTAGGTGACGAGCTGCCAGACGGCCAGGTAGCTCACCACCATCCGCGGGTAGAGCTTCAGGTAGGTGAACAGCCCGCCG
>JALSRK010000066.1 GCA_026984795.1 Solibacteraceae bacterium
AGCGCACCGACCCGCGCAGGGTCTTGATCCACTTCCCCCACTGGCGCACGGACCCCTACGACGAGAATTACCCGACTTATGAGCCCAGCGGGAACGCCAAGCGGTTCATTGCCCGGGCCCTCGAGCTGGGCTTCCACGTCATGCCCCACTTCAATTCGCTCGAGGTAGACCCCGGCAACCCGGTCTACGAGACGGTCCGCGATTTCGCCTATCGCCACATCGAAACCAAGAAGCTGCAAGGCTGGAGCTGGGTGAACCGCCGGTCCATCGGCGTGCCGGAATCCAATCGCATGAGGCCGCGCTACCGCGACAAGAAAGTGATGGTGAAGATCCACCCTGGCCTGGCGATGTGGCGCTCGATCCTGTGCCGGCGGATCGCGGCGGCCGCCCGGCAGCTCTCGCTCCACGAGGTCTTCTGCGACGTGACGCTGAACACTTACAACTTGCACAACTGCCTCGTCGAGGGCATGACCCCCTCGGAGGGCATGAACCGATTGCTGCGCCGGGTGGCCGCTCTCGAGGGCGGGCTGGCCGTCGGCGGCGAGGGCCTCAACGAGATCACTTTCCAGGCGCAGTCTTTCGGCCAGGTCCACCTGTTCCGGAGTTGGCACGCCTCGGTAGAGGGTCTGGAGCGAACCGCGGGTCCGCCGCTGAACAACTTCCTGTTCGGCCGGCTGACGCGTTCTTTCGGTTACTCGCGCCTCGGCGGCCGGACCGCCGATGAAGAGCTGCGCGCCCGGGTCCACGAAGCCCACGAGGCGCTGCCGACCATCACCATCAGCTCCGCCGCCGACATCGTCAACCCGACCCCGGCAGTGAAGCGCGCCCTGGAGAGCGCTCGCTGACCCGGCGGCGGCCGTTGGAGGGAGGGGAACGAAGCGCCGGTCCGGCAGCCCGGCCATAGGGCTCGAAAGGGCGAAGATCCGGCGAAGAGAGAAGCACCCTAACTCGTTTTCTTCCAAAGGCTTAGCCCGAGTTTGGCTTCGTTTCGTAATTTGGTGTTTCGGGCTGTGCGAAGGATGCGCACAGGCGGCGCGATCAGGTCTGCGATCCGCGGTTCCCGCGGCGCCGTTCACCACTCCCATACCGCTTCCGTCCTAGCACGAGCGGAGAGGGAAGGCGGCGGGGCGCGGAAGCCAACCGGCGTGTTCCGAAGCGGTTAGCGGCGCGGCTCCCAAGGTGACCGCGGAAGCGAGTCCGGCCGCGGCGGGTCTTTCCGGCATTGCTCCCGGCTCCGGCCGGGCTACCATCTTGATATGCGCCGGATTGCCGCCGCGTTGCTGCTGGCCGCCGCGCCGTTGTGGTCCCAGGCCCCGCCGGAGATCGGCGGCTGCCCCGTCTTCCCACCGGGAAACATCTGGAGCGCGCCTGTCGATCAGCTTCCGGTGGACCCCAACTCCGACACCTACGTCGCCACCATCGGCCCCGACAAGAACCTCCACCCGGACTTCGGCAGCGGCCTCTGGCAAGGCGGCCCCATCGGCATCCCCTTCGTCGTAGTGGACGGCGGCCAGCCGCGGCTTCCGGCCAGCTTCCTCTACGCCGACGAGAGCGACCCCGGCGGCTACGCCGTTCCGCTCGACGCTCCTATCGAGGGCGGCTCCCATAGCGACGGCG
>JALSRK010000067.1 GCA_026984795.1 Solibacteraceae bacterium
CTTCCCCACCACCTGCAACGTCTGCCACAACACGACCCAGTGGCCCGGCGCCACCTTCGACCACAACGCCGCCACCCGCTTCCCCCTCACCGGCGCCCACACCACCGTCACCTGCCAGCAGTGCCACACCAACGGCCGCTACGCCGGTACCCCCACCGACTGCGCCGCCTGCCACCTGGAGGACTACAACCAGACCTCCAGCCCCAACCACGCCGCCGCCGGCTTCCCCACGGATTGCTCACTGTGCCACTCCACGGCTCAGTGGCCGGGGGCCACTTTCGATCACTCCCATACCGGGTTCCCGTTGACCGGAGCGCATGCAACCCAGAGCTGTCAGCAGTGCCACGTCAACGGACAGTACGCGGGACTGAGCGCAGAGTGCGCCGCCTGCCACCAGGACGCCTACAACGCGACCCAGAATCCGAACCACGCCGCCGCCGGCTTCCCACTGGATTGCTCGCTATGCCATTCCACGGCTCAATGGTCCGGCGCCGTCTTCGACCATTCTCAAACGAGGTTTCCTCTAACCGGGAGCCATCGAAGCGTTGCGTGCGCCAGTTGCCACGTGAACGGCACGTATCGCGGCACGCCGACCGACTGCTTTGCGTGTCATCGGCAGGAGTACGAGACGGTCACCGACCCGAACCACGCCGCCGCCGGATTCCCGACCACGTGCGCCACCTGCCACAACACGAGCCACTGGAGCGGAGCGTCCTTCGACCATCGTTTCCCGATCTATCACGGCAAGCACAAAGGCAAGTGGCAGACCTGCGCCGACTGTCATACGAATCCGGCCAATTACGCCAGCTTCACATGCCTGAACTGCCACGCGCATGAGAAGGCGAAGATGGACGACAAGCACAAGCACGTGAACGGATATGTGTACGACAGCCCGAGCTGCCTGTCGTGCCACCCGAACGGAGACGAATAGCGGATGGTTCGGCGCGGGGTTTTCACCGTATTCCTGTTATTACTCGGAAGCCGCCCGTCGGCGCCGCAGCAGGTGAATGCCGAGCTGAACTTCGAGGTCACTTATGTCGGGGCGGATTCGGTTTACGTCAACGGAGGCCGTGAGGAGGGGCTTGCGCAGGGAATGGAATTGGACATCTTCCACCACAAGCCCGGCGAAGCTGCGGTAGCCAGGCAATTGGTCGGGCGCGTTCGCGTATTCGCCGTGGCCTCCCATTCGGCGGCCTGCAAGATTCTGGACGGCGCCGGGAGCCTCACGCGCGGCGACGAGGCGGTTCTCGCCGAGGCCGATGCGCAATTGCTGCGTTACCTTGCCCGTTCGCGAAACACTCGCCGGTACGCCCAGGTGGTGACATTCACCGGTATTTCGGAACTCGACCCGCTCGAAGAGGAGCAGCGCGAATACGTACCGCGTCCGCCGTTGCCGGAAATCAATCGGGTGCGCGGGATGATCAGTTTCGAACAGAACTCACTGTTCGACCACACGAGCGGCTCGAGGTCCCACTACTCGGGAGTGGCGGTGCGCGCCGACATGACCCGAATCGGCGGGAGCTTCTGGAATCTACGGGGGTACTGGCGGGGACGCCTCCACAGCCGGGGATCGGGTTCCCGCCAGGAAACGATCCGCGACCTGCTCAGCCGCACGTATACTTTCGCTTTCACTTATGACAACCCGCACTCGCGCAACGTACTCGGGTTCGGCCGCCTGCTGCTGCCCTGGGCTTCGAGCCTCTCGACTCTCGACGGGGGCTATTACGGCCGCCGGCTCCGCGACGTGGCCACGGTGGGTGTTTTCGGCGGCTCCACGCCGGATCCGACCGCCTGGGACTACGACCCGAACCGGCAGATCCTGGGGGTGTTTTCGAGCTTTCAGGCGGGGCGTTTCGACTCGGTGCGGTATTCCGGCACCGTCGGCCTCGCCCACACGCGGCATCACTGGCGAGCGGAACGCCAGTTCCTGTTCATGGAAAACGGCTTCTTCGCCGGCCGGAAGCTGAGTGTCTATCAAAGCATGGAGATCGATTACCGGAGCAAAGGCCGTTTCGGTAGCCGGACGGGCGGCCCGGTGCTCACGCGGAGTTTCGTCACGCTTCGGTACCGGGCCAACGAGATTGTTTCCCTTGATCTGGGGCACAACTATTTCCGCCCGGCGCCGACGTTCGATTTCCGGCTGATCGGAACGGGACTCCTCGACCGGTTCCTGTACCAGGGCGTTACAGGGGGCGTGCGCATCGAGCTGCCGCATCATTCGGTGGCCTACGGCAGCGTCGGCCGCAGTCACCGGAAGTCGGACAGCCGGCCGTCCTGGAACTATCTGGCGGGCATCACCTTGGGGACGCTGCCGTTCCTGGACGTGCGAACGGACCTGCGCACCTCTCGATTCGCCAGCTCCTTCGGTTCAGGACGTTATGTGTCCCTGACCTTCACCCGGGACATCACTGAGAGCATGCGGTTGCAGATCGAGGGCGGGCGGCAGACGTTCCAATCCCCGCTCACCGATCAGAACCGCGCACACTGGTTCAATATAGGCATCGATTGGCTTCCCGGCGCCCACTATCTCGTAACCGCAGGCTTCACGATCTACGGGGGCGAACTCCAACGCTATGACCAGTTGTTCTTGAGCCTGGGCTACCGGTTCTAGGGAGAAAGGGCCATGAGGTTGATGCCGACGATGATCCCGCCGTTCCGCCGTGGCTGGAGATTCCCCGCCGCCGTGCTGGCAGCGGTATCCTTCTGCCAGCCCGGCCTGACGGCAAACCGGACGCTCGAAACCGTGCTGGCGCGGGCCGGCGAGGAGGCCGGACTGTTCTGGAAGCAGTTCAGTTCCATCGCCTGCACGGAAACCGTCGAGCAGGCCAAACTCGACCCCGAAGGCAAGCTTCTCAATTACCGAAAGGCCTCTTACGACTATCTAGTTTTCCTCCAGTGGACGGGTGGTGAACTCAGGGTCGAAGAGTCCCGGATTCTGCAGTCAGAAACGAAGCCTAAGAAGATCAAGCGGCCCACGCACCGCCCGCTGCTGGTGACGAATGGTTTTTCGACTCTGCTGGTGGTTTTTCATCCGAATTTCCAGTCCAGCTACCGCTTCACACTGGGGCGGCAAGAGCCGGCCGGCGGCAAGGCCCTTCTCCGTATCGATTTCGAACAGGTTACCGGAGCGCCCACGCCGGCGGCGCTGGTTCTGAAGCAGCGCACGTACCCGCTCGAATGGAAAGGCTCAGCCTGGATCGACCCGGACTCGGGGGCGGTCGTTCGGATCAAGACAGGCCTCAAGCGCCCTCTCACCGAGATCGGCCTGCTGGCGCTGAACGCAGAGGTCGTCTACGCTCCTTACCGCTTCGCCGACGGCGATGATTCCTACTGGCTGCCGACCCGGGCCGTGATCACCGCCCAGACCAAGCGGCAGCGCTGGCGCAACGTGCACCGCTTTTCCGACTACAAGAGGTTCTCGGTAAAGACCGAGGTGACCGTTGCAAATCCGGAGCAGTGAGGGACGCACGGGCCGGGGAAGGGAGAATGCTCGAGGTCTTGAAAGAAGAAGGAAGGCGGCACCGCTTCCAACTATGCGTGGCCTTGCTGGCGACAGCGGCGCTGATCGCCGGGGTGGCCTGGTACGGGCGCAGTTATTACCTCGAGCCGGCCGCCGCCCGGGCGCGCGACCCCTTGCACCGGGCGCTTCGCCCCAGCGGCAGCATCGGCTTGAAACTCGGCATCCTGGGTTTCGTGTATTTCTGCCTGATCTATCTCTACCCGATCCGGAAGCGCTGGGCGTGGTTGCGCCAATTCGGGAAGACGCGCCACTGGCTCGACTTCCACGTACTGATGGGGCTCACGGCGCCGTTACTCATCAGTCTCCATAGCGGCTTCAGGTTTCACGGCATCGCGGGTATGGCCTTCTGGATCATGTGGGCGGTGGTCGCGAGCGGGATCGTCGGCAGGTACCTGTACAGCCAGATTCCGCGCCACTTGAACACGGCGGAGATGACGCTGAAGGAGATCGAGGCATCGCGCGAGGAACTGCGCCGGCAGCTGGAAGCGCAGACGGTCCTTACGGCGGCGGAGGTGGAAGAAGCGCTCCATGTGCCGGACCCGGAGGCGGTGAGCCGGATGTCGGCTCCCCGGGCCCTGTTCGTGATGCTGGCCACCGACGTCGCCCGGCCGTTCAGCATCAGCCGGCTGCGGCGCCGATCACTCGGGCCCGTCCGCCGGTGGCTCTCGCTCCAAGGGCTGTTGCCGGCTGGGAGCCCGGAGTTCGAACAGGTGATCCGCCTGGTTCGCCGGCAGGCGTGGCTCTCCACGAAGATCGTGTTTCTCGGCAAGGTGCAGCGTCTGTTCCACCTGTGGCATGTCGTACATCGCCCGTTCAGCTATTCGTTCGCCGTGCTGGCGTTTCTGCACGTGGGCGTGGTGATTCTGATGGGATACTTCTGAAGGAGGACTCGTGGACACGCTCCTGGCCTTCGCGATCGCCTTCGCGGTCACCTTTTACTTCGTCAGAAACTACCTCCGCAACCTTACGCCCGCCACCCCGTCTCCGAGCCGGGGGGCGCCTCCGGCGGCGGGACCGGCGGATCCCTGTCCGCGTTGCGGGAAACCGGTGAACCAAGGCGCCGCGTTCTGTCCGAGCTGCGGCGCGCCGCTGGAGCTGTGGAAGGTCCACCGGGCCGCCGTGGCGGTTGACGCGGAGGCGGCGGGGAAAAAGGGCAAGCCCAAGCCGGTCATCAACGCCTCGCTTTGTATCGGCTGCGGAACATGCATCTCCGTCTGCCCGGAGGAGGGACCGCTGGCGCTGGCGAACGGCAAGGCCATTCTCGCGAATCCGGAGAAGTGCGTGGGGCACGCCAAGTGCGCCGACGCCTGCCCGACGTCGGCGCTGACGCTGGCTTACGGCGACGTGGTTCAGACCATCACCGTGCCGCTGGTCAACGAGGAATTCGAGACCAACGTCCCGGGCCTCTTCATCGTCGGCGAACTCGGCGGCATGGGCTTGATCAAGACGGCCATCAACGAAGGCCGTCTGGTGATCGATCATATTCGCAAGAGGCTGAACGGCGGCGGCGCGAACCGTTCCCCGACGGGCGAGGATGGACCGGTGGACGTGGTAATCGTCGGCGGCGGGCCCGCCGGCCTCAGCGCCTCGCTGACCGCCAAGCAGCATGGCATGAGCTATCTCACCTTCGAGCAGGGCGAGGTGGCCTCGACGATTCGAAACTACCCGCGCCACAAGTTCCTCATGGCCGAGCCGGTCGAAATGCCGCTCTACGGCAGCCTGTATATCGCCGACGGCAGCAAGGAAGCGCTCCTCAGCGTCTGGGAGACGATCATCGCCAATACGGGCGTGGAGATCCACACGAACGAACGGGTAGAAAGCATCGTCCGCCGCGACGGGTTTTTCCGAGTCGGCACCGCCAGACGCTCCTGCACCGCCAGGTATGTGGTGCTGGCCATGGGCAAACGCGGCACCCCTCGCCGGCTGGGCGTGCCCGGTGAGGAACTCGGCAAAGTAGCCTACCGGCTCATCGAAGCCGGGGATTACCAGGACAAGGACATCCTCGTGGTCGGCGGCGGGGACTCCGCTGTGGAAGCGGCTCTCGCTCTGAGCCGCGGGAAGCGCAACCGGGTCACTCTGGCCTATCGCAAAGACGACTTTTCCCGGACGCGGGAACGGAACCGCGAAGCGCTCCTCGAGGCCGAGCGGAAGGACTTGCTGACCATTCTCCGCAGCACTGTCCTCACCGAGATTCGCCAGACTTCAGTAAACCTGAAAACCAAAGAGGGGCCGCTGGAGATCCCAAATCAATATGTCTTCATCATGATCGGTGGGGAACCCCCGGAGAAATTCCTCCAGCAGATCGGTGTGGAGCTCGTCCGTAAGGCCGTCAAGGCATCGTGAGCCGGAAGGTCCGGACCCCGGGCCGGACAGACCAGGAGAATCCGAATCGGCATTTGAAAGCGCATCGGGGCGGGGGCCTGGTGGGCTTCCAGACGGCGCCGATGATCTGCCGGTCCCGGCAGCCCGGCCGCACGCTGATTGCCGGGTTCGGTGCGAGCGGGAGGGGCTTTTCAGGAAGAGTTCGGAAACCACTATTCTACTAGGCATGGCGGTCATCTTTCGTGAGGTTTCGTTCCCGCCGCTGGAGGGTTTCAGCGCGACGGCTCCCGATGGGGCGGTGATCGGGGTGATCGGCGAAGACGGCTCGGGCAAGCGCTCGTTGTTGCGGCTGGCGGCCGGCGACGCCGAACCGATCGCCGGGACGGTGGAGCGGCCGGAGCGGGCCCGGCTGGTCTCGATCCACGACCCGTTGAACCTGGCGCCGGTGGACGTGCTGGCGCTGGATCACGCGCTGGCCCGCCACGACGCGCTGGTCAGGGCGCGGACGCTGGTGGCCGTCGAGCGGCTGCGGCGCACCGGGGCCACCGTGTTCGTGACCAGCCATGAAGAAGCCCTGCTGCGGGAGCTGGCCGATGAAGTCTGGTGGCTCCACGAGGGGCGGCTGGCGGCGAAGGGAGACCCGCGGGAGACGCTCGAGAAATACGCCCGGCACATCGCGCGGCGGCTCGCGGAGTGGGGCCGGACGCTGCAGCAGGAGCCGTCGCCGTCGTTCCGCCGGGGCGACGGCCGGGCGGAGCTGACGGGAATCGAGACGCTCGACGCCGAAGGCCGCCCGACCGCGGTGTGGCGGAGCGGCGAAGAGGCGGCGGTCCGGGTGCGGGTGCGCTACGCCGCCCCGGTGGAAGACCCGGTGGTGGGCATCATGATCCGCACGCGGATCGGCTTCGAGGTCTTCGGAACGAACACCGAGATCGAGAACGTGCCTTTCGGCCCGTGCGGCGAGGGCGACACCGTGGAGGTGACCTTCCGGTTCCGGTGCGAGCTGTGCCCGAAAGACTACGCGATCACGGCGGCCTCCCACGACCCGGACGGGGTCTGGTACGACTGGATGGAGGACGCCGTGGCGGTGACCGTGGCCGGGACGTCGCGGGTGGCCGGCGTGGCGCGGCTGGCGCCTCGGGTGGAAGTCGAGCGGGTGTGAGGGCCGGCGCGCTGGGCTATTTCGGCTCGAGAATGAAGGTAGGCGCCAGACCGGTGAGGGTGGAGAAGGCGGCGCCGCTGGCGTCGCTGAGCCAGCTCGAGCAGCCCTGGACCTTGCCCGCGTAAACGTGGGGCTGGACGTCCACGGACATGTCGCGCATCTCCAGCATGCCGAACTTGAAGATGGGGAACGGGTAGACCTTCGGCTCCACGTACTCCTGCACGACGTAGGAATCGCGCATGGCGAGGCGGATCGAGCGCTGCCAGCGGGCGTCGTCCAGCTCGCGCCCGACGAAGGAGCGCTGGTCGGAAGTGATGTCGTTGGGCTGCAGCACCAGCCGTTCGCGGTTCCCGACGACAAACTCCAAGAGGCTGATTTCCTTGCCCTTGTACGTGGTCTTGCGATCCGCGAGGACGCGGGTCCAGGGCACGTGACGCTCGATGACCTGCCGCTCGGCGGCCGGGAAACCGGCGGTGACCTTCTCGTCGGTGAGCAGGTCGAAGATCGCCTTCTTGTAGGCGAGCTCGGAGCGGAAGCTGTTGACGAGGCAGACGGCGCCATCCTTGTAGGCGCGGACCAGGGGGTGGGTGAGATCGAAGCGCTGCAGGAACTCCTGGACGGTGAGCTTCCGGTAAATCAGGTCGATCACGAAATTCCCGGCGCGCAGGATGCCGCCGCGGTAGTGAAGCTGATCCGGAGCCACAACTTCGGTGGGGTAACCGGCTTTCCGGAAGGTCTCGGCCAGCAGCAGGTGTTCGCCGCTGCCCGTGTCCTGGAACTGCTGGCGGAACTCGAGGATGGCGATGTGGGGGAAGCTTTTCTTGCCACGGTACTTATAAGCCTTCAGCAGGGCGTCGAGGAGATGTTTCACTCCGCCGGTCCGCGTGAGCTTGTAGCGCTTGCGGAACTCCCTGACGAGGGGGCAGTTGAGGAACAGCTCGGCGAGCGCTTCGCTGGAGGCTACACCCGCGGGGGCGCCTACGTTGAACTGCAGAAAGTGCAGGGCGCCGTTGTCCACCTGGGTGTCCAGGCGGGCGGCGACGGCGGCCATAGGGTAGCCCGGATCGATGGAGGCGAGCATCCGCTCGGCCGGAAGCAGTTCCATTCGCGCCAGCAGACTTGGGGTGGACAACGCCAGCTGTTTCACTTTCTCGATGGCCGAGAGCAGCGCCTCGGCGGCCTTGACCAGGTTGGCGTACTGCCGGCGGGTGATGAAATGGGGCCGCAACACCGGCAAGATCGCTCCGCGACCGCCGGAGAGATTCCGCTCCCGCATCTGCTCCTCGAGGGCCTCAGCCCAGCCGAGATCGCGGAACTTCTCGCTTTCCAGCAGCTTGTGGTACCGGGAGATCGCCTCGTCGAGCTGCGTCATGCTAACCCTATGTCTTTCTACAAGTTAGTATTACACAGCGCATACCCGATGGGGAAATGGTAGATTGGAGGCCATCCGCATAAGCCACCTCTTATCAAGGCGTTAGAGGAACACGAAAATCTTCGGCGGGGCGGCGGAGCCACGCGCCGGGGCCTGACTCTTTCCACCGCCGGGAGCCACGCTGACGGATGGAACACGCATAGAAAGAGGTTGCCGGCGCGGCAGGCAGCAACTCGAGGGCCCCGGAGGGGTTCAACTGTTCAGGAGGCCATGATGAACGGGGCGTTGGAGAACAATCCGGTGCTGATCGTCGCGGCCCTGCTGCTGCTGGCTGTATTCGGGCGGATGATCCGGCTGATGGGGGAGTGACCCGCTATGGCGGTCCGGGCGGCTCTACGGCGGCCGGCCCGCGGCGGCGCCGGGCGCACGGCACAGGTGGCCGGCAGATCCGGACTCTGATCGAGCAGGCGCTCACTGGCGGCTGAAGGAGTACTTGCCGGAGAGGATGGAGAAGCAATCCAGGAACCGCCTGTCCCGCGTGGCCGTTTCGCCGGTCCGGTCCTCGGGATTCAGGATGCGCCCGGCGGCGCGGTGGAGCTGGCGTCCCAGTTCGGACCTTCGGCTAATGGGGCGGCCCTCGGCGAGAGCTGAGTGGACGCCGAAATAATCATTGGCGAAGGATTCAAAGACGGGGACTTCGAGGAATTCGTTGATCTGCTCGCGCGTGATGGGGCTTTTCTTGCTCCACCGGTTGAGCAACACGCTGACCCGTCCGGCGGCGTCGATGGAGCGGAGGAACTCGAGCCGGTCGCGGGCAAGGTGCAGCGGCGGAACCTCCGGAGTGGTCACCAGGAAGATGCGGGTGGATTCGGCCATCAGCTCGATGGAGTATTTCTCGAGGTTGCCGGAGAGGTCGGCGAGAATGACATCATACTGGCGCTCGGCGAAGGAGATCATCCGGTAGATCTGGATGGGCTCGACGCGGGTGCCGGGCTCTGGACGCCCGCAGGGGAGCACATCGAGGTTGCCGGCGCGGGTGACCAACTGAGGCCAGGACTCTTCATCGAGTTCCTCGCTATGGAGAGCGGCTTCGATGATGGTGGAGGAGGGGTTGAGCTTCAGCATGAAGGCGACGAGGCCGCTGTTGAAATCGAAATCGGCGAGCAGCACGCGCGTTTGCCCCGGCTCGGCCATGGCGGCGGCGAGATTGACGGCCAGGGTCGAAGCGCCGACGCCGGGCTTGGCCGGCAGGAATGAAAAGAGGCGGGCGGTGGGAACCGCCGGCGGAGGGTGCTCGGCGAGATAGGTTTCGACGCGAGCGGCGATCTCCAGCAAGTCTCCGGGCCGGAACGGCGCGGGGAGGAACTCGCGCACACCGAGTCTCATCAGTTCCATGAGAGTTTTCGGATCGCTGTCGCGGCCGAATGCCACCACGGGCAGATTCGCGGCTGTCTCCTCCAGGTACCGCTTCACCTGGGCGGCGCGGGGCACGTCATCCGCGCAGAGAAAGACGACCTGAGGGGCGTGAACCCGCACGAGCCGTCCGAGGCTTTGGCTGTCCGGGTACGAGGGGAGGCGGCGAACGAGTCCGAAGCGTCCGGTCTCGAAGAAGACCGTCTCCAGCCGCTCAGAGAGTTCCTCGTCAGCTCCCAGAACCACTGTCCGCAGTAACATAACCGGTATCCAAACGGAGCCCACGGGTGCGGCGACCGCCAAGCACCAGCCATTGCCGACCTTCCTGTTCCATATCGGAGAACGGCCCCAGATTTTTAGTCCGGCCCCTCCGCTGCGGGCGGTTTGGGGTATATTCACGGGTATGCCGTCATCGCAGGAGCAGTTGTTCGAGATCGAATGTCCCTGTTGCGGCGCGACGCTGAAGGTGGACGCGGGCACCCGGGCGGTGATCAGCCACCAGGCCAAGGAAAAGCCTCGCGAGGTGGAAGATCTCACGGAAGCGGTTCAGCGCCTGAAAGGCGAGTCGGTCCGGCGCGAACAACTCTTCCAAAAACAGCTTGCCGAGCAGAAGACGCACCAGGAAGTGCTGAGCCGGAAATTCGACGAGTTGCTGAAGCAAGCGAAAGAAAAGCCCGAGGCCGGCCCCCCGATGAAGGACATCGACCTGGACTGAAACGGCGAAGCCGCCAGGTTACAGTGCGCGGTTTCCACCTTTCGTCGCGGCCGCGGCGGGCGGGTCGAATTGTCCCGGCCGGTGGGCCAGTGTGTCCCAGGGCGGCCTGGGAAGGCGAGGCGCCGGGTTGGCAAAAAAGTCCCGGAATGACTAATCTAGGAGGCTTGGAACGCAGATATATAGTGTGGCACGTGGCTTGCGGGAAAGGAGAGACAACAGGGACATGAGAACGCCTCCAGGCAGTTACGAAGAGCTGCGGCGGCGGCTGGCACGGGCCGTGGCGGTGCTGGAGCGCCTGGAGAGCCGCCGGCAGGTCTCCGGCGACCCTCATCTCGGCTCGAACATCGAGCGGCTGGCCGTCCAGCGGGAGCTGGACGAATTGACGGCAGAGATCCGAGCCCATCCCGGGCCGCTGGCGCGCTTCCTGACGCCGGTGGTGGGAGTGCGGCGGCGGAGGCCGCCGGAAAGCTGAAAGAAGCACTGGAAGCAGGTTGCGCGGGGCTGCGCCACACTGCGGTCATTCCGGCGCGGGGGGTTCGCGCGACGCTGTTGCCGCCCGCGGCGCTTCTTGCTGGGACTGCCGCTCCCGGCCGACGGGAACCCGTGGCTCCCCCCAGTCGCGCCGCCGTTTCTGGCGCACGTACTCGTACATCACGATCGAAGCGGCGATGCTCACATTGAAGCTCTGAACCTTGCCGAACTGGGGGATGCGCAACAGGCGGACGCCGGGAAAGTCGGCGGGGCTGAAGCTCAAGCCGAACTCCTCGTGGCCGAAGACGAAGGCGCTCTTGTCCGGGAAGCGGACCTCGGGCAGAGGCTCGGGGGCGGCAGGGTCCATGGCGTAGACGGTGTAGCCCCACTGCCGGAGCTCGTCCAGGCACTCGCCGATCTCGTCGTGAAAGCGGGCCGGAACGTGGCGGAAGCTGCCCATGGCGGGGGCGGGGTCGAAAGGTCCGATGCCGACCAGATGCACCTCGCGGGCGCCGAGGGCGTCGGCGCTGCGGAAGATCTTGCCGACGTTGAATTCCGGCTTGAGGTGGTCCAGAACCACGATAAAGTCGTGCACGCCCGGCTGGGCGAGCCGGTTGCGTTCGAGCTCCCGCTCGTAACGCTCGACCATCCGGCGGTATTCGCGCTTCTTCATCGTCGGGCAGCGGAAACCCGCGGCTTTCTCTCTTCCTACTTTTCCTGATGCGGGAGCCTCCGCGCAAACCGGCCCGTTTCAGGGTGTATCTTGTTCATGATGCCGAGACAGCGCACCAGCCGCCGCGAATTCCTGGCCGGCTCCGGACTGGCCGCTCTCGCCGCGTGCATCCGGCCACCGTGGCGGCCGAATATCGTCTACGTGATGAGCGACCAGCAGCACTGGCGAGCCGCCGGCTACCGGGATCCGTTCTTCGAAACGCCGGTGCAGGACGCATTGTCGAAGGAAAGCTTCGTCTTCGAGAACTTCTTCTGCTCGACGCCGCAGTGCTCGCCCTCGCGCTCTTCGATGTTCACCGGCTTGTATCCCTCGGCCACGGGGGTGATGGGCAACATCGGCGCGGCGGGCGGCAAGGACCTGGCGATGGAAACTTTCGGGCCGAAGTTGCAACGGGCCGGCTACGTCACGGGTTATTTCGGCAAGTGGCACCTGGGGGCGAACCCTACGGGGAATGCCGGATGGGATGAAGAGTACAAGCGAGTCGGGGACGCCGAGGCGACGCGCCGGGCGGTGGACTTCATCCGACGGCGGGCCGCGGGGCAAAGGCCTTTCATGCTGGTGGTCTCGTGTCTTGACCCTCACGACATCTACCGGTTCAAGCGGGACATGCCGAAACCCCTGAAAGTTGACGTGCCGCTGCCGGAATCCTGGGCCAAGGAGACGTTCCAGGGCAAGCCGCGCGTGCAGCTCCAGTTCATGACCGAAGACCAGGGCACGGCCATTTGGGGGGCGCCGCGCCGGGTCTGGGAATGGTACCGCGAGTACTACCGGCGGAAAGTCAAACTGTTCGATGATCATCTGGGCCGGGTCGTGGACGCCCTGCGGCAGGCCGGCGTCTGGGAGAAGACGGTGCTGATCGTCAGCTCCGATCACGGGGACATGGACACGAACCACCGGCTGATTTTCAAAGGCCCCTTCATGTACGAGCACATGGTGCGGGTGCCGCTGCTCATCCGGGCGCCTCGGGCGGCCGGGGGCACAGGCCCAAGAGTGATCAGAGATTTCCACGCCGTGAACACAGACCTGGCGCCGACGATCCTGGATCTGGCCGGCTTGCCCGCCGGACGGGTCCACGGCGTGTCGCTGAAGCCGCTGCTGACCGGCGGCTCCGTCAGACCGCGCGAGTTCGTCATCGGACAGTACTACAGCAAGCAGAAATGGGTGAATCCGATCCGAATGATCCGCACGCCGGAGTTCAAATACAACCACTACATCCTGCACGGGGAAGAGCTCTACGACCTGAAGAATGACCCGGAGGAACTGGTAAACCTGGCCGGCGATCCGGGTTACGCGGGGAAGAAGCAGGAGCTCAAGGCGGAATTGGACCGCTGGATCAAAAAGAACGACGATCCGTTTTATTCGCTCCATGCGACGGACCGCGCGGGGCGGCGATTGCCGGGTTGAGGCCGAAGGGTTGGGCGGCAGGGCGGCGAGCGGCGCGGGATGGGGTTTCAGTAGACTGGCAGATGCCATGCTTGCTGTAGCGTTGCTGGTTTTCTTTTCGCTCCTGGCGCCGGTCCGCGCGCCGGCGGCCCGGACCGCGGCCGGCTATCTGTCCCTAAGCACGGACGGGGCCTGGTGCTGGTTCGGCGATCCGCGGGCGGTCTATCACGGTGGGAAGGTCTTCACCGGGTGGGTGAGCCGCGACGGGAGCATCTGGGTGGCGGCCTACGACGTCGAGCACGGCGGGATCGAGCGGCACAACATCCATCCGCGGTTCCAAGCGGACGACCATGACACCCCATCCTTTCTGGCGCGGCCGGATGGCCGGCTGATGGTGGCGTGGTCCGGTCATGGAGGCGACACGATCTTCCTAACGGTCTCGCGGCGGCCGGGCGACATATCGGAGTTCGAGCCGGTGCGACGGCTGAAACTGAACAGCGTGGAGGCCAACCGGCACTGCTATCAGGGAGGGCTGAACACCTACACCTACCCGAGCCTCTTCTATCTGGCCGAAGAGCGGACGATCTACCTCGGCTGGCGGGGCCTGGATTTCAAGCCGAACCTCTCGTGGTCCGAGGACTGGGGCAAGACATGGGCCCCGGGGCGGATCTACGTGGCGCCGAAGCGGACCTACCTGAACCAGCGGCCCTACATGAAGATCGCCTCGAACAATTGGGACACTCTCCACTTCGCCTTCACCGACGGGCATCCGCGAAAGGAGCCGGAGAACTCGATCTACTACGCGCGGTTGCGCAAGGGAGAGTTCCAAAAGGCTGATGGAACGCCATTTTGCAAGCTGCAGGACGTCCCGTTCGACGTCCGCGAGGCGGACGTGGTCTACGATGCCCGGAAGACAAAGGTAAAGGCGTGGGTGTGGGACGTGGCGGCGGACCGGGAGGGGCGTCCGGCGATCGTCTACGTCCGCTTCCCCTCGGACACGGACCACCGGTATCACTACGCCCGCTGGGACGGCGAGAAGTGGCACGACCACGAAATCGCCCGGGGCGGGGGCTGGTTCCCGCAGACGCAGCCGGGAAAGACGGAGCGGGAGCCGAATTACTCCGGGGGGCTGGTGCTGGACCACGAGGATCCGAACACGGTCTACCTGTCGATCCCGGTAGACGGTGTGCGGGAGATCCAGAAGTGGACGACGGCGGACCTGGGGGCGACGTGGAAGAAGACGCCGGTGACGGCGGGCTCGCGGCGGGACAACGTCCGGCCGGTGGCCATCCGCAACGCGCCGGAGGACGGCCCGCAGGTGCTGTGGATGACGCTGAACTCCTACCGCCACTACACGGAGTTCGACTCCGAGATCAAGATCGACGTGGCCGCCGGGCGGTGACGGCGGAAGCGGCGTTTACAGGGCTTCGCACATCACCGAGACCACCCGCTCCTGCTGTTCGGCGGTGATTCCGGGCCACATGGGCAGGCTGAGGACCTCGGCGGCGGCCGCCTCGGCGTTTGGACAGCTCCCCGCCGGCAGATCGTAGATCACCTGCCGGTGGATGGGCACCGGGTAATAGATGGCGGTCTCGATGCCCGCTTCGGAGAGGCGCTGCCGGACCCTGTCGCGGCGTCCGCCGGGGATGCGCACGGTGTACTGGTGGTAGACGTGTTCGGCGGGGTCCGGGCAGGGCGGGGCGACGATGCGGCCGCCGGCGCGCTCGGCGATGAGCCGGTCGTAGCGCGCGGCGGCCTCCCGCCGGGCCTGGTTGCGGCGGTCGATGAGGGGGAGCTTCACCCGAAGGAAGGCGGCCTGGACCTCGTCGAGGCGCGAGTTGTAACCAAAGACGTCGTGGTAGTACCGGCGGCGGGAACCGTGGTCGCGGAGCACGAGGGCGGCGTCGGCGACGCCATCGTCGTTGGTCGAGATGAGGCCGCCGTCGCCCCAGCCGCCGAGGTTCTTCGAAGGGAAGAAAGAGAAGGCGCCGGCATCCCCGATGGAGCCGAGCTTGCGGCCCTTCGAAGATCCACCGAAGGCCTGGGCCGCGTCCTCGAGGACTTTCAAGCCGTGGCGGGAAGCGATCTCCATGACGGCGCCGATCCCGCAGGCGAGCCCGAACAGGTGCACCGGGATGATGGCCTTGGTGCGGGGCGTGATGGCCGCCTCGATGCGATTCACATCGATGTTGAAGCTGTCCGGCTCGATATCCACGAAGACGGGCGTAGCGCCGACGCGGCTGACGGATTCGGCGGTGGCGATGAAGGTGAACGGCGTGGTGATGACCTCGTCGCCGGGTCCGACGCCGAAGGCGCGGAGGGCGATGATCAGCGCGTCGGTACCGGAGGCGACTCCGACGCAGCGCTTGACGCCGAGATAGGCCGCGGCTTCCTGCTCGAGGCCTTGCACGTTCGGTCCGAGGACGAAGCAGCCGGAACGCAGGACATCCAGTACCGCCCGGCTGAGTGCGTCCCACTGTTCGCGTACTTCCTCGGCGAGGTCAGCCAGCGGGATTCGTGTTTCGCGGGACTCGTTCATCACACGTCTCCAGCAACCGGGGAAAGGACGAATCTTCATCCTAGCACCGGGCTTCAAGGAGCTCCGAGCTTCTCAACGGGCGAGGCTGCGGAGGCCGAGGACCATGGCGTCGAGGGCGATGGTCTTCTGGATATTCCGCCGGACGAGTTGCATCAGCTCGTCGGTTTTCTCCAGGGCGGCGCGGATCCAGTCGAAGCCGACGCGCTCGGCGAGGGGTTCGAGGCGGTCGCGGACGTCGAAGTTGTGGAGGCCGCCCTGGCCCTGCTGGATGAGCACGAGATCCTCGAGAAGCAGGTAGAGGACTTTCAGATAATCGTCCAGCTTGTCGCCAGCGGAGAGTTCCTCGGCCAGGCCTGCCCAGACGGTGAACTTCGCGGACCGGGCCGAGGTCTCGAGCAGCCCCAGCATCGTCTCGCGCCGGAGGTCGTAGGCAGCGAGATCCAGGGAGACGGCGGCGCCGGGGCAGCCGCCGGCCAGGGCGACGCGGCGCTCCGGCTCGTCGAGGCCGCGGCGGCGGACGAACTCCCGCATCTCCTCGGGTGAAAGCGGCGCGAAGTGGAACTGCACCGAGCGGGAGCGGATGGTGGGCAGCAGGTCATAGACGTTCTCGGCGGTGAGGATGAGGAGCAGGTGCTCCGGCGGCTCCTCGAGGATCTTCAAGAGCGAGTTCTCGGCGTTCTCGTTGGCGCGGTCGAAGCGGTCGATCAAGAAGACGCGGCGGCGGCCGTGGTGCGGCTTGTACTGGGCCAGGTCCTTGAGGCGGCGCATCTGGTGGATGGAGATCTGCCGCAGCGGTCCGTCGGGGGGGAAGGTGATGAAATCGGGGTGGGAGGCGAACAACAGGGGATCCTCGACGCGGCGGTCGGCGGGCATCTTCTCGCGCTCGGCGAGGCGCTCGCGGTTCTCGGGCCGGCTGAGGTCGTCCTGTTCGATCTTTTCCGGATCGCCGAGCAGGACGGCCGCGAAGCGCCGGGCGAGGGTGGCTTTGCCGACGCCTTCGGGCCCGTGGAAGAGCAGAGTGTGGGGGATGCGGTCCTGCTCGATCATGCGCTCGAGGATGGCTCTGATGCGGTGGTTGCCGAAGAAGTCTTCAAACATGGAGCTTCTCCAGGAAAGCGCTGACCGTGGCCCAGACGTCCCGCTCGACCTCTTCGATGCTGCGGGCGGCGTCGATGAGGCGGACGCGGCGAGGTTCGCGGCGGGCTAACTCCCGGTAGCCTTCGCGGACGCGGCGATAGAATTCGGCGGACTGCTCGTCCATGCGGGTCTGGCCGGCGGCGGCGCCCTGGGCGTTGCGGTTGCGGTTCCGTGCCCGGGCCAGGCCGGCCTCCGGGTCGATATCGAGATAGAGGGTCAAGTCCGGATCGAGGCCGCCGCAGGCGATCTCGTGCAGTTGGCGGACGACCTGTTCGCCCAGGCCGCGGGCCATGCCCTGGTAGACGAGAGTGGAGTCGGTGTAGCGGTCCGAGAGGACGATCTTGCCGGCCTCGAGGCCGGGCCGGATCTTCTCGGCGACGTTCTGCGCCCGGGAGGCGAAATAAAGAAGCAGTTCGGTGACGGGGACGATCTCCTGGTTGCGGGCGTCGAGCAGGATGCGCCGGATCTCGCCGCCGATGCGGGTGCCGCCGGGTTCGACGGTTTGCTCGACGTCGAAGCCGCGGTCCCGGAGGCGGGCGGCGAGGCGCTCGAGCTGGGTAGTCTTGCCGCAGCCGTCCAGGCCCTCGATAGTGATGAAGACGCCGCGGCGCAGGCGGGGCTCAGTCGTAGACATAGTGGAGGACGGTCCTTAGATCTTCCCACGCCTCGCGCTTGGCGTTCTTGTTGTATGGGCGCAGCAGGTAGGAGGGGTGGTAGGTGACCATGACGGGGATGCCGTTCCACCGGCGCCATTTGCCGCGGAGGCGGGTGACGCCCTCGCGCGTGCCCAAGAGGGCTTTGGCCGCCGTTCCGCCGAGGGCGACGATGGCCTTCGGGCGGATGACCATGAGCTGGCGGAAGAGGAACTGGCCGCAGATCTCCATCTCGTCGGGCTGGGGCGTGCGGTTGTTCGGCGGACGGCACTTGACCACGTTGCAGATATAGACGTCTTTGCGCTCGAGGGGAATGCCCTCCTTGGCCGCGGTTTTCTCGATCATCGCCGTCAGCAGTTGGCCGGCGCGGCCGACGAACGGGATACCCTGGGCGTCTTCATCGGCGCCGGGGCCTTCGCCCACGAAGACCAGGGGGCTCTTCTCGTTACCGACGCCGAAGACGATGTTGGTGCGGCCCTCGTGGAGGCGGCAGCGGGTGCAGTCGCCGATGTCGGCGCGGATCTTCTCCATAGAATCGTCCGGCGGGGCGAGCCCGGGCAGCAGGCCGTCGCCCAGCAAAGCGGGCTGGTCAGGGGGGGCGGGTTTGGCGAAGGAAGCAGGTTCCGGCGGAGCACTGGGCGGCCTCGGATTCCGTTCCGGCGCCGGGGCGGCGCCGGGGCTGGAATCAGGCGTGGATCGCCGGGGCGGCGAGACAGAGTCGCCGCGGCGATAGAGCGTCGTGATGCCCAGATCGCGATAGAACTCGAGCCGGCGCCGGAGATCGTCAGGGTTCATTGGGCGGCGTGAAGGGCGAGGCGGAGAGGCAGCACCTGATCGAGAATCGCGTCGGCGATCTCGAGCTTGGAAGCTTTGGGCACTTGGATCGTCTCCCCGGTGCGCAGCACGAGCGTCACTTCGTTCTCGTCGGAGCCGAACCCGGCGCCTCCGGGTCCAACCAGATTGGCGACCACCATGTCGCAGTTCTTCGAGCGCAGCTTGCGGCGGGCCTCGGCGACGAGGTTCTCGGTCTCGGCGGCGAAGCCGATCAAGAGCCGGTCGCCCTTCTTGCGGCCGACCTCGGCGAGGATGTCGGGCGTAGGCTCCAGTTCGAGGGAGAGCCGCGTCATGGTCTTCTTCATCTTCTGCTCCGGCACGACTGGGACGTGGTAGTCGGCCACCGCAGCGGCTTTGATAATGACGGTGGCCTCTTCGAGCCGCTCCATCACCGCCTCGCGCATCTCAGCGGCGGTACAGACGCGGACGAGTTCGGCGCCCTCCGGCGGCGGGACATGCACGGGCCCGGAGACGAGGATGACGCGTGCGCCCCGGTCGAGAGCGCGGCGGGCGAGAGCATAGCCCATCTTGCCGCTGGAACGGTTCGACAGGAAGCGTACCGGATCGATGGGCTCCTCGGTAGGGCCGGCGGTGACGAGGACGGTCTCGCCTTCGAGATCGCGGCGCGGCGCGGAGACGCTCATGACGGCGCCGGCGATGCGGGCGGGCTCAGCGAGGCGGCCGGGGCCGGTCATTCCGCAAGCGAGTTCCCCTTCGTCCGGCCCGACGATCGTGTGGCCGCGGGCGCGGAGCCTCTCCAGGTTGGCCTGGGTGGCCGGGTGCCGCCACATGTTGGAATTCATCGCCGGGGCCAGGACGACGGGGCCGGTGAAGGCCAGATAGAGCGTGGTGAGAAAATCGTCGGCGATGCCGGCGGCGAACTTGGCCAACAGGTCGGCGGTGGCCGGGGCGACGACGAGCGCGTCGTTCTCCTGGGCGACGCTGATGTGCTCGATGGCGCTGTCGAGAGCGCCGTCGCTCTCATGGCGGGGGAAGAGGTCGGTGATGACCTTGCGCCCGGTCAGGGCGGCGAAGGTGAGCGGCTTCACGAACTCGCGGGCGGCGCGGGTCATTACTACCTGGACCCGGGCCCCCTGTTCGCCGAGCAGCCGGGCCAGCTCCGCCGCCTTGTAGGCGGCGATACCTCCGCCCACACCCAGGATCACGTTCATCGCCGTCAGATGTTCTCAGGCAGCGCCTCGGCGGTTTCCGACCCCTCTTGCTCTTCCTGCTCGCGCGCCGGGTCGTAGTACTTCACGAGGCCGCGGCGGACCTCCTCCATGGCGGTCACCGTGGGTTTGCGCGCGGTGGTCGGCAACATGCTCCGGGCGCCGGACTGCAACTGCCGGGCGCGCTTGGCGGCCACGATGATGAATCGGTACACGCTCTGCTCGGGGTCGTCGGGGATCACCCACTTGGGGGTCCGAACTCCAAGATCACGCTGCTCCATGGTCCTGTTCTCCCTCTCGGGCCTGTTCAAAGCCGGCCAGGATCGGCCGGATCTCGTTTTCTATCTTGGCGCGTTTGAGGCGCTCGGCTTTGAAGATCGCCGCAAGGTAGTCGGCGGCCTCGTCCAGGTCCCGGTTAACGATCACATAGTTGTACTCGCGGTAACGCCGGATCTCCTGGGCGGCGCCCCGCAAGCGGCGCTGAATCACCTCGTCGCTGTCCTCGCCGCGGGCCCGTAGACGTTTTTCCAGTTCAGCGCGGGAGGGAGGCAATATGAAGATGCTGACCGCTTCCGGGAACTTCTCTCTCAATTGTCGCGCACCCTGCACGTCGATGTCGAGTACCAGATCCTTTCCCTCGGCCCGGGCCTGATCGAGAAAGCGCCGGTGGGTTCCGTAATAGTTGCCGAAGACCTCGGCCCACTCCAGAAACTCGCCGCGCCGGATCGCCTCCTCGAACTCCTCGCGGGAGAGAAAGAAGTAATCTCTGCCGTGCCGCTCTCTGCCCCGGGGCGGGCGGGTGGTGTAGGAGATGGAGAAGACGAGCTTGGGGTCGGCTGCCAGCACGCGAGCGAGCAGCGTCGATTTGCCGGAGCCGGAGGGGGCCGAGACGATGAAGACGTTGGTGGTCATTCCAGATTCAATACCTGTTCCCGGATCTTTTCGATCTCGGCCTTGGCGGCCAGAGCCAAGCCGGTGATCTCGAGCCCCACCTCCCCGACGCCGCTGGTCTTGGAGAGGATGGTATTGGTCTCGCGATGCATCTCCTGGAGCAGAAAATCCATGCGCTTGCCGACTTCGCCGCCGGCCGCCAGCACTTCGGCCAACTGGCCGGCGTGGATCTGGAGCCGGGAAACCTCCTCGCCGACGTCGCTGCGATCGGCCAGAACGGCGGCCTCCTGGGCGAGGCGCTGGGGCTCGATGCCGGCTCCTTCGAGCAGCTCCGAGAGCCGCTGCTCGAGCCGGGCCTGGAAATGCGGCACGGCGCGGGTACGGATCTCGCCGATCGAGGCGGCGATGCGCCGGATCGTCTCGATGCGGGAGCGGATCTCGGCGGCGAGCTGGGCCCCCTCGCGCTCCCGGAAGGCGTTGAGTTCGCCGAGCGCCTCGTCGAAAGCCGCCAGCAGGGCGGACTCGAATTCGGAGCCGAGCTCCTCAGCGACCGGCTCCCCCAACATGCCCGGGACGCGGAAGGCGGCGTTCAAATCCAGCTCCGAGGAGACGCCGAACTCTCTCGCGGCCTGGCGGAAAGCCGTGACATAGGCCTCCAGAAGCGGCCGGTTCAGCCCGATCGTCTCCGGGCCGGGGGTACGGCTGTAGGCGACCCGGATCTCGACGTGGCCCCGGGCGAGCGCCTGGGCGGCGCGGGTCCGGAGAGCGTTCTCGAAGGGCTCGAGTTCGGAGGGCAGCCGGAAGCGCATGTCCAGGCCGCGGTGGTTGACGCTCTTGATGGTGACGACGAGCTCACCGCCCGGGGCCTCGCGCCGGACGCGGGCGAAACCGGTCATACTGCGCACGGGTTTCGGTTGTGTGCTCACGGGTTCACCAAGGGATCCGCTTCCAGAAACTGCATTTCGTGGAGGCGCTGGTAGACGCCGCCGGCGGCGACGAGCTCGGCATGCGTACCGGTCTCGACGATACGGCCGGCGTCGAGGACGACGATCTTGTCGGCCCGGCGCACGGTGGAGAGCCGGTGGGCGATGACGATTACGGTGCGGTGCGCCATCAGGTTGGAGAGGGCTTGCTGGACGAGCATCTCGGATTCGGTATCCAGATGCGAAGTGGCCTCATCGAGGATGAGGATCGGCGCGTTCTTCAGCAGGGCCCGGGCGATGGCGATCCGCTGGCGCTGGCCGCCGCTCAACTTCGTGCCGCGCTCGCCGATCACGGTGTCGTAGCCCTGGGGGAGCTGGAGGATGAACTCCTCGGCCAGGGCGTTCCGCGCCGCTTCCCGGACCTCTTCCTTGGTGGCGTCGCGGCGGCCGCAGAGCAGATTGCCGGTGACGGTGTCGTTGAACAGGAACGTGTCCTGGGCGACGACGCTGATCATGCGGCGCAGGTGGGCCAGCCTGTACTCGCGGATGTCGCGGCCGTCGATGCGGATGGCGCCGGAAGTGACGTCGTAAAAGCGCGGGACGAGATTGGCGAGGGTGGTCTTGCCGGCTCCGCTGGGCCCGACGAGCGCCACCACTTCGCCGCGGTTCACCTCCAGGTTGATCTCTCGCAAGCGAAAGCCGTCGGGAGAGTGCGGATAGTGGAACGAGACGTTCTCGAACCGGATCGAGTCGCGGAAACGGGCAAGGGGCGCGGCGCCGGGGCGGTCGCGGATACGCTCCTGGGTGTCGAGGTATTCGAAGACGCGTTGGGCGGCTCCGATGGCCTGCTGGAAGATGTTGTGGATGCCCGCCAGGCGCTTGACCGGCTCGTAGAGCATCAGCAGGGCGATGACGAAGGTCATGAACTCGCCGCTGGTCATCGCCCCGGCCTTGATCTGGTCGCGAGCGTAGGTGAGCAGGCCGACGATGGTCAAGGCGCCGAAGAACTCGATCATGGGCGTCGCCAGCGCTTGCTGGGCCACATACTTCAAGCTCTCCAAACGGAACCGCCGGGCGGCCTGGCGGAACTTGCGGGAGACATAGGACTCCGAGGTGAAGGACTTGACCACGTGGTGGCCGCCAAGGGACTCCTGAAGGATCTGGTTCAGCTCGGCGGCGTGGTCCTGGGCCTTGCGGGTGGTGCGGCGGATGCGGCGGCCGATGCGCACGGTGGGCACGAGCACGATGGGCAGGACGGTGAGGCTGACGAGGGAAAGCTTCCAGTCCGTGTGCAGGACGACGTAGAGCAGGCCCAGGGCGGTGAAGGTCTGGCGGAGCAGGTCGGCGAGGATATGGGAGACGGCCACCTGGATCTTGTCGATGTCGATCATGATCGACGACATGAGCCTGCCGGTGGAGTGGGTTTCGAAGAAGCTGACGTCCTGCTTGAGGACATGGTCGAAGACGCGCTGGCGCAGGTCGGTGATGGCCGAGATGCCGGTGTAGTTGACCAGGTAGTTGCCGACGTAGTCGCAGATCCCTTTGAGCAGGAAGATGCTCAGGATGCCGAAGGCGACCATGGTCCAGACGTTGTGGATCTGTGGCGGAACGAACTGGTCGAGATAGATGGGGCGGCCGAAGACGCGGATCAGCTCGACGGGAGCCTCAGGCGAGGCTGGGTTCAGCACGCGGTCGAGGATCGGCCGGACCAGCAAAGCGATCATGGCATGGGCCCAGCCGGCGACGGCCATGAAGATGACGGAAGCGCCGAGGGCCAGGGCATACGGCCGGACGAAACGGAGCAGGCGGAAGAACTCCTTCACGGCGCGGACCTCCTGGCGGGCTCCGGTCCGGCGACGGTCTCGCCGCGCTTGGGCTGTTCCCGCAACTTCTTCAATCCGTCGAAGACCTCGTCCACCCGGATCCGCTCCAGACCTTGGGGCGAGTGGAACACCGCCGCCCGGGCCTTCCACGGCCCCCAGATCTCCGGATTCGACGGCCCGAACAGGACGCCAAGCGGAACTCCGAAGGCGGCGGCGACATGGGCCGGGCCGCTGTCGTTGCCCACGAAGAGCCTGGCGCCGGCGATCAGAGCGACCACGCGGCCCAGCGGCTCGCCGGCAAAGCGGCGAAACCCGGCGAACGGGCGGAGATCGTCGGAGGCGGCGCCGATGAAAACCGGCTCCAGCGCCCAATACCGGCGGAGGCGGCGGGCGAGCTCCAGGAAGTGGCTCGCCGGCCAGGTCTTCTCCGGGGCCGAAGCCGCCGGATGGATGACGGCATAACGGCCCTCGATTGGAGGCGGGCCGGCGGCGAGCCTGGCGCGGGGTATTTCGGTGCGGGGGACGCCGAGATAAAACATGGCCGAGGCGAGGTGCTCGGCGGTGTGCACGGTGCGCTCCTCGCCGAGGATCTCCTGGGCCCGGGGGATGCGGACGCTGTAGGCGCCGGAGCCGCGATGATGAGCGAAGCCGGCGCGCTCGGCGGCGCGGGAGGCCAGCGTGAGGGCGATGCTCCGGGGGCCGCCATGGAAGTTGAGGGCGAGCGAGGGCTTCCAGCGCGCCACGGCTCCGAGGCGCGGCTCGACGATCGTATCTACGTCGGGATGGCCGTCGAAGACGGCAGCGAATCGGTTTTCGACCACCACGCCGGTCTCCAGATCGGGACGGAACCGCTTCAGCAACGCCAGCGCCGGCGTCATCAGCACACAGTCGCCGAGGGAGCGGAGCCGGATCACGAGCACCCGGGCGCCTCGCGGCAACTCTTGGAGCACGGGTTGCATCACGCCCCCGGAGATCTCATTCCTCCAGCCGGGCTTCTTCGATCAGCATTACGGGGATGTCGTCCCGGATCGGATAGACGTGCTTGCACTGGGTGCATTTGAGCGCCTTGTCGTCCTCTTTCAACTGGACGGGCGCCTTGCAGAGCGGACACACCAGCAGCTCCAGCAATTCCGTGCTGACCGCCATATCCGGAGTGTAGCAGAGCAGACCACCGGATTGAGGGGCTATTTCGCCGCCCCGTCCTCGCGGGCCTTCCGGATCACTTCGAGGTACTGCCGGGCGCGCTCGGTGAAGACCTCGTAGCGGCCCTCGTGGATGGTCTTGGCGTCCACGAGGCTGGCCCCGACAGCCACGGCGCAGGCTCCGGCTTTGAGGAACTCGCCGGCGGTCTCCAGGTTGACGCCCCCGGTGGGGATCATCTCGATCTGCGGGAACGGCGCCTTGAGGGCCTTGATGTACTTCGGGCCTCCAACGTTGCCGCAGGGGAAGATCTTGACGATGTCGGCGCCGTGCTCCCAGGCGGTGAGGACTTCGGTGGGCGTAAGGGCTCCGGGACAGACGACCTTGCCGTAACGTTTGGCCATTTCGATGGTGGCCAGCTTCAGGCTCGGGGTGACGAAGAACTCGGCGCCGGCCAGCATACAGATGCGGGCCGTTTCCGGGTCGAGCACCGTGCCCGCGCCGAGGACGATCTTGTCGCCGTACTGATCAGCGACCCTTTCGAGGGCCTTGACAGCCCCGGGGACGGTCATGGTGATCTCGGCGGCGCGGATGCCGCCTTCGTAGATGGCCTCGATGGTCCGCACGGCGCTCTCGGCGCTCTGAGTGCGGATGACGGGCACGATGCCCACGTCCTTGATAAAGGACAGGATCCTCTCTTTCGTCATGGCCTATCCATTCTATCAGCGGGGCCGGGGCAGGCCTGGGCGATACGGCCGGGCGGAATTCCGCGAAACCGGCGCCGGGTGCCGATAAGGGGAAAGCGAGGGAGAGGAGCATGATATCCCTGCGGCGGTCGGTATCGGAGCTGGAGCGTCTGGAGGCGCTGGAGCTGGCTTCCCGCGACGGCTTCCGGAGTGCGGTGGGAGCGAGCGGGCGTTACGCAATCGAGCTGGAGCGGCGGCAGACCGAGCAGTTCCGCAAACATTTGGAGCAGTTGGCCCGGCGGGTGGGGGCGGCGGATACGCCGGAGGAGCTGGCCCGGGTGAAGACGGAGTTCCTGGCGGCGCTGGCCGACCAGGCCGAGCGGGCGGCCCGGTTCATCGAGGCGCTGCAGAAGAAGGTGGCCGGCTCGGCGACCACACTGTCGAGGCTGGCCGACGAGGCGCAGGCCGGGGTCGGCGAAGACCGGTCGCTGCAGCTCGGGCTGGGGCGGCTACACTCGATCGCCCAGGACCCGGACGTGACCCGGGCATGCCCGGAACTCACCGAAGCGGTGGCCTCCGTGGAGGCCAGCGTCGAACGATTGCGGGAGCAGACGCGGACGATGATCGCGCGACTGCGAACGGAGGTGGCTTCTCTCCGGACAGCGCTCGAAAGCGCTCGGGAAGAGGCGATGCGGGACCCCGTTTCGGGCCTATTGAACCGCAACGCGGTGCTGAAGCTCATCCGGGAACGTTTGAGCGAGGGCCAGACGTTCAGCATGCTGCTGTTATGGATCAGTAACTTGGAGTACATTCACCACCGCTACGGGCTAAGGTGCCGGGACGACTTCATCACCCAGTTGGCCGACCGGCTGCGGAGCCTTGCCGGAGAAGACGCCGCCGTGGGCCGCTGGGGCGAAGACCGTTTCGCTGTGATCGTCCGCCGCCCGAAACCGGAAGCGATGTGGCTGTCAGAGACCCTGCTGGAGAAGTTCAGTTCCCCGTTCCTGATCGACCATCAAGGCCTGGTGCGCGAAGTCACGGCCCAGATCAAGACCGGGGTGATCGAAGCGTCACCGGGAACCACCGAGGCCAAACTGCTGGCTGACGCCGACAAGCTGTCGCTGGCGCTGGGAGCGATGCCGGGCGAACCGTAAGCGCACGCCCGGTCCGGATTACGGCCTGGGGAACAGGACCGGTGGCGAAGCATCGAACCGCCTCGGGTCTTCCGGCGACTCCATGAATCGGGAGGGTGGACGGATGGCAAGACGAAGCAGGTCCTCGCCGGAGGTCTGGGAGCGGGTGGTCCGGCGGGCGAAGGGAAGCCACGGGGAGCATCCCTCTGGGTGGGCCGCGTTCTGGCCGGGGGCGGGGAAGCCCGGCTGCGGGCCGCCGGCGGAGTTCGGGGCGATCTAGAACCAAACCCGCGGCGCCTCCGAGAAGGAGGCCTGCGTCACGGAATTCAGTCTCCAGGAAACCCGGGGCGGTTCAATCTTGCACGCCACAAGACTCGTGCGGGCGGAGCGCGAAGCGTTTTGATACACTTGACAAGGAACCCGCCCGCGTCCGAGTACGTCCCTAGCAGTTGGTATACTGTGAAGTTTCGGTGGGCTGACCCTGTTCCCGTCATGAGACTCATCGCTGTTTTCCTGCTGCTCGGCGGGACGCTGGCAGCGGAGATCAATTTCCTAACCGGCCAGGCCGCACGGCTGGTGATCGGCCAGCGGACCTTTACGAGCCAGACGCCAGGCGTTTCGAAACGCCTGCTGGGAGGCGTAGGGGGCGTAGCCTACGCCAACGACATGCTCTTCGTGGCGGACGCCAACCGGCTGAACGCGGGGCCTCTGAACCACCGGGTGTTGATCTTCAAAGACATCTCAAAGAAGTGGCCCGGACCGCTCGACGAGATTCCGCAGGATGACCGCTGCCCGGTCTGTGTCGGGGAGGCGGACGTGGTCCTCGGCCAAAAAGACTTCACCAGCAGCGAAGAGGTGGTACCCCCCGCAGCCGACACGCTGAGGCGGCCGCTGGGAGTGGCCAGCGACGGCATCCGGCTGGCGGTAGCCGACACCGACAACAACCGGATCCTCATCTGGAACTCGATCCCGACGGTAAACGGCCAGCCGGCCGACATCGTACTCGGGCAAAAGGACTTTACGGGCAACGAGTCCAACGGGTTCAACCCCCGCAAGGACAGTTTGAAAGGGCCGCAAGGCGTCTGGTGGCAGGACGGCAACCTCTGGGTGGCCGACACGGGCAACAACCGCGTGCTGATGTGGCGGAACCCAACACAGAACGGCCAACCGGCGGACCTGGTGCTGGGGGCGCCGGACTTCACCACCTTCGTCCAGCCCGACCTCACCCAGGAGAACCCGAAAGCCAGCGCCAAGACATTGCTGACGCCGACCTCGGTCACGAGCGACGGCCAGCGTCTCTACGTGAGCGACCTCGGCCACAACCGGGTCCTGATCTGGAATACGATCCCCACCCAAAACGGCCAGCCGGCCGACGTGGTGATCGGACAGCCTGACATGGAAGCGCGGCTGTCGAACAATTCGAAGGCGCTGTGCGAGCCGACGGGCACCGACGCAAACGGCAACCCTACTTATCCCCGGCGCTGCGCCGCGACGCTCGAGTTTCCGCGTTTTGCGATCTCCGACGGGCAGAGACTCTTCATCGCCGACGGCGGGAACGACCGCATTCTCGTGTTCAACGAGATTCCCACCGAGAACGGGGCCAAGGCCGATGCCGTGATCGGACAGATCACCGAATTCGTCAACAACACTTCCGACGGCGCCTTTCCGGACGACATCGCCGCCGCCGGCACCATCCGGACCCCCACCTCGCTCGCCTGGGACGGCCTCAATCTGTACGTGACCGACCCCTTCAATCGCCGGGTGCTCGTGTTCACGATGGCCGAGAACCGGGTGGCCTACACCGGGTTGCGCAACGCAGCCAGCTTCGAGGTGTTCGCCGTGGGCCGCGTGACGCTGTCCGGCCAGCCGGCCAAGGACGACGAGGTCACGCTGACCATCGAGAAAGGGGTGGTCAGTGAAGAGGAGCGAAGCTACACCTACAAGGTGACGGAAGACGACAAGATCACGGACATCGTCAACGCCCTCTCCCAAATCATCAACGACGCGAACGATCCCGATGTGCTGGCAGTACCGAACCCGGCCTTCTCGAGCATCGTGCTCACGGCGAAGGTGGCCGGGGAAGCGGGCAACGACATCGAGTACAAGGCGAGCACGTCAGACGGCTCCAAGATCACCGTCGATACCGCGGGGCCGAAACTGAAAGGCGGGGAAGAGGCGTCGAAGATCGCCCCCTACAGCATCGTCACGATCGTCGGGCAGGACCTGGCGGACGAGACGGCGGCCGCCGACATGGACCAGGAGAAGCTGCCCACCGAACTGGGCGGCGTCCAGGTGTACATCGACGGCCTCCGCGCACCCCTTTATTACGTGTCGCCGACGCAGATCAACGCGCAAATGCCGGTGGAGGTCTTCGACACGAAGAACGTGAGCGCCTACGTGCGCACGGTGCACAAGGACGGCCGGGTGGTGGCCAGCAACGCGATTCCGGTGCCGATCATCCAGTTCAACCCCGGCATCTTCGCCGCTGAAGGCGTGGATCCCAGGCCGGCCGTCGCCTTCCATTCCAGCAGCCGCGCCATGGGCGTGATCTCGGTAGACGGGACGGCGAAGGCTGGGGACAAGGCGACCGTGATCATCGAAGGGCGCCGGTACACCTACGAGATCACCAAGGAAGACGAAGAAGCCGGCGAATGTCCGCAGGGACAAGACACCTGCCGGGAGAAGCTGGACATTCAGCAGCGGCGCGTGCGGGACGCCTTGATCCAGATGATCAACAGCCAGGATCCCCGCGTCGAAGCAGTTCCGTCCACGCAGTTTGCCCGCATCCGCCTCTTCGCCAAGGTGGAGGGGCCGGAAGGAAACGGGATCCCGTACAGCACCGAGGTCAGTGACGGCGCGAACATCATCCTGACGCCGACGACGACCGCCCTCTGCTGCGCCAACGTGGCCGGCGCCCGCGTTACCGAGGCGAACCCGGCCTTGCCGGGCGAGGTGATCTATGTCTGGGCGACGGGGCTTGGCCTGATCAGTCCCGAGGCGGAGAAGAAGTTTCAGATCACTGGGGTCAAGTTCCGCGGTACCGGGCTGCACAAGCCGGTGGAGTTTGTCTCTTCGCTCGCCGGCGGGCGGACGGCCAACGTGCTGCACTGCGGCATCGAGCCGGGTACATTCGGACTCTACCGGTGCGACCTCCAATTGAATCAGGGTCTGCCCACCAACCCCCTCACTCCGCTGACGATCGCCCAGGGCTTCCAGGTGAGTAATATCGTCACGATCCCCGTCTTCGACCCCACCCCGGAGGAGCGCTGACGCTCCGGGGACCGCTCGGGCGACACCCCGCATAAGAGGGGCTTCCCCGGCCTGGGGGGCTCCCGGCACGGAAGGGCCTTGGATAGAATGGCCCGCATATGGCCGCCGACGGAACCACCCTGATCCTGCTGACCCTGGCCAGCGTGGCCCTCCTGCTGGGGCTGATTCTCATCGTACGAATGCACGCCTTCGTGGCGCTGCTGGCGGCGAGCATCATGCTGGGACTCACCGCAGGCATGGAGCCGGTGAAGGTGGCCGAGGCGATCAAGTCCGGCATGGGCGACGCCCTCGGAAAGATCGCCATCATCCTGGCGCTCGGGGCGATGATCGGGCGTTTCGTCGAGTACTCCGGCGGGGGGAGGGTGCTGGCGAACTGGTTTCTGGGCAAGTTCGGCAAGGACCGCGCTTCGTGGGCGGTACTGACGGCGGCCTTCGTCATCGGCCTGCCGATCTTCTTCGACGTGGCCTTCATCATCCTGGCGCCGGTGATCTGGAATCTGGCGCGGGAATCGAAGAAGTCGATCCTTTTCTTCGGGCTGCCGATCGCCGCGGCGTTGACGGTGACCCACGCGCTGGTGCCGCCCCATCCGGCGCCCGCGGCTGCCGCCGCCACTTTGGGCGCCGACTTGGGCAAAACGATCGTCTACGGAATCCTCGTTTCGATCCCGATGGCTGTCGCCGGGGGGATCTTCTACGGAACCCGTATCGCGCGGCACATTTTCGTCCCTGTGCCGGCCATCGCCGAAACTCTGGCTTCGACAGACGACAAGACCGAGGCGCCGCCGCCGCAGGTGAGGCTGGTCGTCACCGTTCTGCTGCTCCCTATCGCCCTGATCTTCGCCGGTACGGCCGCCCAAATGGCCGATCTCCCGGGCAAAGGCTATCTGCTGTTCCTCGGCGATCCAGTGATCGCGCTGGCCGTTTCGCTGCTGCTGGCCGTCCTGTCGATGGGCTTCGGGCGGGGCCTGAGCCGGGACCGGGTCACAAGCATGGCGACGGAGGCCCTGGGGCCGATCTGCTCGCTGCTGTTGATTACCGGGGCCGGCGGCTCGTTCAAGCAGGTGATCAACGACTGCGGGGTGGGGCCTTACGCCGGCAACCTGCTGGCGGCGTCCGGCATCCCGCCGCTCGTCGTCGCCTATCTGATCGCCGCCTTGTTGCGCATTGCGCAGGGCTCGGCAACGGTGGCCATCATCACCGCCGCGGGAATCCTTGCGCCGATCGTCCAGAACATTCCGGGCTATACTCCGGAGATGCTGGTGCTGGCCATCGCTTGCGGTGGAACGATG
Source organism: Solibacteraceae bacterium (assembly GCA_026984795.1). GTDB lineage: Bacteria > Acidobacteriota > Terriglobia > Bryobacterales > Bryobacteraceae > JALSRK01. The sequence continues at coordinate 30,579 of JALSRK010000067.1, forward strand.
CTCTCCCACGTGAACGATTCGGGCTTCTGGATCGTGAACCAGTACCTCGGCCTGACGGTTCCGCAGACGCTCGCCAGCTGGTCCGTGATGAAGATCATCGTCTCCCTCGTCGGCTTCGCCGTGGTGATGGCGGCGCAGGCGGTGTGGTTCTGACATCCGGCGGCCGAAGACCCGTCCTGCCCTGACCGCCGCCGGCCCCAGATGCGGGGAACCAGCTTCAGGGCGAACCATGGTCCGACGGCCGCGGCAGTCAGGATGGCCTGACAAGAGGGGAGAGGTGGTGCGGATGAGAGGACTCGAACCTCCACGGGGAATACCCCACAACGACCTCAACGTTGCGCGTCTGCCAGTTCCGCCACATCCGCACACTGGCCCGCCAGGGCGGCCCTACTGTTTCGGGGCCTGTCCCTGGGAAGAGGACTGACCCGGGGGCGGCAACTTCAAAGGAACGGTCTTCGACTTGCCGGTGCTCGGGTCCGTCAACGTGACCGACGGCTGCCCCGAGGCAGGCGGCGAGGGCTTTGCAGGCTGTCCGGCCGCCGGCTGGGGCGGCGGCGCCGGCTGCTGTGGCTGCTGTTGTTGCTGCTGCTGCTGCGCCTGGCCGGCTTGCGTTTCCAGCACCGACGTGCCGGCGCCGGTCTGCCGCGTGGATATGATCGACAGCGCGATCGACGTCATCATGAAAATCGCCGCCGCGGTGGTGGTCGCCTTCGACAAGACCGTCGCCGATCCCCGGGGTCCGAACGCCGTCTGGGACCCCATGCCGCCGAAAGCGCCTGCCAGATCCGCCGCTTTCCCGCTCTGCAACAGCACCACGATCACGAGAAAGAAGCAGACCAGCACATGTAAAACCGTCAGTGCGACAACCATCTTCCACCAGGACCAGGCACAATCCGCCCGTGGGATCGGCCTCTTCTATGTCCTAGTATAAGGAAAGCCCGCCAGGGTAGTCAAAAGCCGGGTTGAGGCCCCATCCCGGCCCGCTGCCGGGCGGTCCCGGCAAGCGTTTCGCCCGGCTCTGGTCCACTCCCTTCGAAAACCGGCTAACCTAGAAAGTTGGAGAGGACGCATGGAACTGCTACGTCACGGACAACTGCGGGAATTGATCGAACAGGTTACGCCTCCTTGCATTTCGATCTACCTTCCGACGCATCGGAGCGGCGCAGAGGTCCGGCAGGGCCAGATCCGGCTCAAGAACTTGCTCAAAAAGGCTGAGGACCAGCTTGCCTCGGATGGGCTGCGCCAAGGGGAGATCAAAGAACTGCTCGAGCCGGCCCAGAGCCTGTGCGAAAACTCGGGATTCTGGCAGTACCAGAGCGACGGGCTGGCGATCTTTCGCTCGAAGGAGAAGTTCCTGTACTACCGCCTGCCACTCCACGTGGACGAGTTGCTGGTGATCACCGACCGCTTCCATGTCAAGCCGCTGTTACGGCTGTTCACCGAAGACGGGCGATTCTACTTGCTCGCGGTGAGCAAGAAGGAAGTGCGGTTCTTTCAGTGCACCCGATTCGGCGCGCGGGAGATCTCTCTTCCGGAAGGTACTCCGCGAAGCCTCACCGAGGTACTGGCCCTGAAGGGGACCGAGAAACAGGTCCAGGTGCACACGGCGGGCTCGGCGGCGTTGTTCCACGGCCATGGGTCCCGTACGGAAGAGGAAAAGCAGGACCTGCGGGAGTTCTTTCGGCTGGTGGACCGGGGGGTGCGTGAGGTGCTCCGGGACGATCATCCACCTCTGGTTTTGGCCGGCGTGGAGTACTTGCTGGCGATTTACCGGGACGTGAACACGTACCCGCACCTGATCGAGGAAGGCGTTACCGGCACGCCTGAGGGGCGGCGGCCGGAAGAGCTGCAATCGAAAGCGTGGGCCGTGGTGGAACCTCATTTCCGCCGTGCGAGAGAGGAGGCGGCGCGGCGGTTCGAGGAGTCGATCGGCGCCGGAAAGGCCTCGACCGACATCAAGGCTGTGGTGCCGGCCGCCTGCCAGGGCCGGGTAGACCAGTTGTTCGTCGCTGTCGGCAAGCAGGTCTGGGGCACCTGGGACGAAGAGCAACAAACTGTGGAACTGCACGAGGAAAGGGAGCCGGGCGATCGCGACTTGCTGAACTTCGCCGCCATCCAGACGCTGCTGCAAGGCGGCGCGGTCTATGCCGTCCCCGAAAGCGAAGTTCCCGGCGGGGGCCTGCTAGCCGCAGTTCTGCGGTTTTGAGGCGGCAAGCCCGGCCTGAACTCGGCGACCGGACAGTAGAAGAAAAGGGCCGCCGGCCCCTCCGGGCCGACGGCCGCAGCATCCAACCTCGCCTGAGCGGGGATCAGGGTATCAGTACTCCATGTCGTGCGGCGGACCGCCGGCGGGCTCTTTCTTCTTCTCCGGAATCTCGCAGACCATGGCCTCGGTGGTCAGCGCCAGGGCGGCGATCGAGGAGGCGTTCTGCAGCGCCGTCCGCGTCACCTTCGTCGGGTCGATCACCCCGGCCTTCACCAGATCCTCGTAGA
>JALSRK010000068.1 GCA_026984795.1 Solibacteraceae bacterium
TTGTCACAAATGGCGGCCGGGTGCTGGGGGTCACCTCGTCCGGCCCGGACCTGCGCTCGGCCATCGAGAACACCTATGCCGCGGTGCGCAAGATCCACTTCGAAGGGGCCCATTACCGGACCGACATCGGCCGGAAGGGGCTCAAGCGCTGGTAGAATGGTAACGGCACGCGGGGACGTAGCTCAGTAGGATAGAGCGGCCGCCTCCTAAGCGGCAGGTCGCAGGTTCGAATCCTGCCGTCCCTACCACGCCGCTGGTTCCCATCCATGAGACGGAGGCGCCTGGCCGGGAATCCGCAGCTCTCCCCGGCAAGCTTTCCGGCGCCGGCGCCGGGCGCCGAACATTGACACCAAATCCGAGCCGATAGTATCTTTTTAAGCGGTTGGCTGCGCCGGCCCGGCGCGAGAAATTCGCCCTTCGAAGCTCCAAGCTGGGGAGCGGCAAGCCGCAGTTGCCAAGGCGATCAGGCAGGGCAAGAGCCTGTCCGTGGAAGGGCTTGACAGAGGCGGGTGGACGGAGCCACGCGAACCGCGCACACTGAGCCGAGAGCCGGGCGCTGACCGGCCGGGGTACGAATACAAACCGAAAGCGGGGGCGGAGCAGAGGCGCGCCCTCGGGAGGAATGAATGGAAAGCTACAACGGAATTCCGGTTCCCACCGACGGTGAACCCATCCAAGTCAAAGACGGAAAGTTCGTGGCGGGGGACAACCCCATCGTTCTCTTCATCGAGGGCGACGGCACGGGCCGGGACATCTGGAGAGCGGCCTACGCCGTCTTCAACGCCGCAGTGGAGAAGGCTTACGGCGGCAAGCGGCGCGTGGTCTGGTACGAGATCTTCGCCGGAGAGAAGGCTTACAACAAGTTCGGCGAGTGGCTGCCGCAGGACACCATCGAGGCGATCAAGCGGTTCCGCATCGCCATCAAAGGTCCGCTGACGACGCCGGTGGGCGGCGGCTTCCGCAGCCTGAACGTCACCCTGCGGCAGGTGCTGAACCTTTACGTCTGCCTCCGGCCGGTGCGTTACTACCCGGGGGTGCCCTCGCCGGTGAAGCACCCTGAGCTGCTGGACGTGGTCATCTTCCGTGAGAACACCGAGGACGTCTACGCCGGCATCGAATGGCGTCAGGGGACGCCGGAGGCCAAGAAGGTCATCGACTTCCTGAACAACGAGATGGGATGCAAGATACGGGAGGACTCCGGCATCGGCGTCAAGCCCATTTCGGTGGAAGGCTCCAAGCGGTTGATCCGCCGGGCCATCCAGTACGCCATCGAACACAAGCGGCGGAGCGTGACCCTGGTGCACAAGGGCAACATCATGAAGTACACCGAGGGGGCGTTCCGCGACTGGGGCTACGAGCTGGCCCGGGAGGAGTTCAGCGACGTGACGATTCCGGAATCGGAACTCACCGGCGAGCCGCCCGAAGGCAAAGTCGTCATCAAGGACCGCATCGCCGACTCGATGTTCCAGCAGGTGCTGCTGCGCCCGGCCGAGTACGACGTGATCGCCACGATGAACCTGAACGGCGACTATCTCTCGGACGCCTGCGCGGCGCAGGTAGGCGGGCTCGGC
>JALSRK010000069.1 GCA_026984795.1 Solibacteraceae bacterium
GTAAGGCGCCCGTTCTTGCACATCACCTGTTCCGGCACGGCGAGAATGCCCACGTCGTGGAGCACGGAAGCGATGCGCAGGGCCTCCCGCTCGTCGGGGGGCAGCCCCAGATCGTCGGCGATGGTGAGGGCGTAGACCTGAGTCCGGTGCAACTGATCGCCGGCGGTCCGGAAACGGGCGGCGATCGCCAGAGCCAGAGTCTCGAGGGTGCGCTGGTGGCGGCTGAGCAGGTTCTCGGTGCCCGAATAGCGGGACCGGAGGTGCTGCACGTACCTGCTGACGCCCCGGTAGGAGAGATAGGCCACCGGAGCTATGGGAAGCACGAAGAACCACCCCACTGTCTCGGCGACGGCGCTGATCAGCGCCGCCAGCGCTCCACCGATGACGTAATAGGGCAGCGCCCAGTACCCGCATTCATGCCAGATCTCCACCACCCGCCGGTCCTTTTGGGAGGCGGCCTCGATGGCAGCCGAGAAACTGTTGAGGAAACTGAAGGTGACGGCCGCCGAGACCAGCGCCCAGAGCCGCCCTTCGCCCGCCCCCGGCTGGGCGGCGAGGTAGACCGAGTGGCTCACTGCAATGGAGGCCGCCAGGCTGCTGAGACGGAAGAGGGTGACCGAGAAGCCGGCGCGGTCGTGGCGGGAGAACGGCTCCTCGAGCATCATCGCCACGCAGCCCATCACGATGGCCTCCGACAGGGAAAACTCGGCGATGCCGACGAGAATGAAGACCGTCGCCAGCGAGACGCTTCCGGGAACCGCGGCCACGGCGATCTTCCAGCGGGTCGAAAAGACGGCGATCGAGAGCAGGACAAGATAGCGAAGCGGGTCGCTCGACTCCCAGGTAACCAAGGCGGCGAGCAGCGCCAGAACGCCGCAGACGACCACGGCGACGCTGAAGATTCCCCGAGTCTGAGGCCGCTGGTTCCGGTTGGTACGTGACGAGCGCATATTACGTCCGCTGGCATCTGGGCACGTCGCGTGCCAAGCCAAGCGGGCGCGCGGCGTGGGCGTATCTGGTTCATCCTCAACGGGTTAGAAATGGAACACGAAAGAGTGCGCCGGCGCCGGAGCGACATTCTGTCAACGGGGCTGCCGCCCTGGCTGCCCGCTAGCCGGATATGTTTCCCAATTTCAGGTGTTTACAACTGCCGCCGAAACGGGACATCTTGACCCCGTGGCGCCGGGCCCGGACGGGGACGCGCCGAACCAGCGGGACCCTCCTGGTACTAAGGCAAACCGTTTAGGGTACTCGGTGGCACAGCCAGGAAAAATCACGTTTCTGCATGATAGGAAGCTGCGGAAAACGAGTAGAAAATAGGACACGAAAGCATGGTGCGTCCGCTTTCCCAATACTGCTTCTTGGGCATGCCGGCCGTGGTGCGCAGCCGGACGATGGAGGAGCTGCTGGAGCTGGCCCGGCGGACGGCGAAGACCAATGCCTGCGTGCTGATCACCGGTGAGAGCGGCGCCGGCAAGGAGCTGATCGCCCGGGCCGTACACGAGTTCTCGGACCGCTCCAACGGGCCGTGGGTGGACGTAAGCTGCGCCACGCTGCCCGAGCACCTGGTG
>JALSRK010000070.1 GCA_026984795.1 Solibacteraceae bacterium
GGACGTGGCGCTACATGGAGCTGACGGTGGAGACGAAGGACGAGCCGCTGGTGATCGAGGATCTGCGGGCGACGCACACCGGCTATCCGTTCCGGCGGCGGGCGAAGTTCGACGCCGGCGACGAGGAACTGGACCGCATTCTCGAGATCGGCTGGCGCACCGTGCGCCTCAGCGCTCACGAAACCTACCTCGATCCTTACTACGAGCAACTTCAATACGTTGGCGATACGGTAATCGAGGCCCTGGCTTCGCTCTACATGACCGGCGACGCGCGCCTCATGCGGAACGCGATCGAGCAGATCCAGTCCTCGCAGACCTCCGAAGGCGCTACCTACAGCCGCGCCCCGTCGGCCCTGCAGCAGTACATTCCCCCTTACTCGCTGCTCTGGATCGCCATGCTCCACGACTACTGGCGCTACGTGGACGATCCGGAGTTCGTCCGCGGGATGCTGCCCGGCGCGCGTTCCGTCCTCGCCTTCTACCACCGCTATCAGCGCGAGAACGGCGCGCTCCGGAAGATGCCGTGGTGGAACTTCGTGGACTGGGTGGAGCAGTGGCGGGGCGGCGTCCCGCCCGCCGGCGAGGACGGCGGCACGGCGGCGCTCGACCTGCAACTCGTCATTGCCCTGAAACAGGCGGCGGAGCTGGAGCGGGCGCTGGGGCTGCCGGAGATGGCGGGCGTCTACGAGCGGCGGACCGAGGCGCTGGGGCGGACGATCCATCAGAAGTACTGGGACAGGGGCCGGGACCTCTACGCCGACGACGCCGAGCACCGGCACTTTTCCCAGCACGCCAACGTCCTGGCGGTGCTTTCGGGGCTGGCGGGAGGCCAACGGGCGCGGGAGATCATGGAGAGGGTTCTCGAGGATCGGGACCTGGCGCCGGCGTCGATCTACTTCCGCTACTACCTGCACCGGGCGCTGGTGCGGGCCGGGCTGGGCGACCGGTATCTGGAGATGCTCGGCCCTTGGCGGCGGATGATCGCCGACGGGCTCACCACCTGGGCCGAACGCGATTTCCGGACCCGCTCGGACTGCCACGGCTGGGGCTCGAGTCCGAACATCGAGTTGCTGCGCACGGTGCTGGGCGTCGAGTCGGCGGCGCCGGGCTTCGCCCGCGTGCGCATCGAGCCGCACCTGGGAAAGCTGGACGGCGCGAAGGGCGTCGTCCCGCACCCGCGGGGCGAGGTCCGCGTAGAACTGAGCCGGGACGAGGACGGCTCACTCACCGGCCGGGTGGATCTGCCCGCCGGCATCAGCGGCGAGCTCCTCTGGCGCGGCGCGCGGAGGCCTCTGCGGCCCGGCCTGAACCGGATCAGCTTGACACCCCGGTCACGGCTGGCGCCGCCGATGATCGAGAAGCGCGTCCTCCGCGTCAAACCCTGAGCGGCAGGCCGGCGCCGGGGCGCCGCAGGCTCAACGCCCGGTCACCGTAAACTCGGCCTTCAGGCCCTCGGCCGAGCTCGGCCCGATCCAGAGATGGAACCGGCCGGGCTCGACGATGTGCCGGCCTTTGGAATCGTAGAAGCGCAGGTCGTCGGTGGTGAGGGTGAACGAAACCGTCTTCGTCTCGCCGGGCGCGAGCCGGACGCGCCGGAAGCCCTTGAGCTCTTTTACGGGCCGGGTCAGGCTGGCCACCAGGTCACGGGTATAGAGCTGGACGATCTCGACGCCGGGCCAGTCGCCGGTATTGGTGACATCGACCGAAGCCGTCAGCCGGCCGCCAACCGGGATGTTCTCGGCCGAGAGCCGCAGGTTGGCGTAGGAGAAGGTCGTGTAAGAGAGCCCGTAGCCGAAGGGGTACTCGGGGGTGAAATCGACATCGAGGTATTTCGAGGTGTAGCCTTTGGGATCCACCGGCGTGCCCATCGGGATGCCCAGACTGTCCGGCGAAGGGGGCCGGCCGGTGTTCTTGTGGGCGTAGTAGATGGGCACCTGGCCCACCGTGCGCGGGAAGGTGATGGTGAGTTTGCCCGACGGGACGGCATCGCCGAACAGCAGGTCGGCGATCGCGGGGCCGCCCATCGTGCCCGGATGCCAGGCGTACATGACGGCCTCGACGCGCCGGGAGACGTTCTGGAACGTCAGCGGCCGGCCGGCCATGATCACCGCGATCATCGGCTTGCCGGCCTCGGCCACTTCGGCGACGAGCTTCTCCTGGGCTCCGGGCAGATCAAGGAATGCGCGGGACCGGGCCTCGCCCGAGAGGGCTTGTTCCTCGCCGAGGAACAGGATGACGGCGTCGCTACGCCGGGCCGCCTCCACCGCGGCCGGAATGCCCGTCTCGTCCGTCGTCCGGCTGGTGGCGAGCCCTGCGGCGTAGTGCACGCGGTCTTCGCCGAGTTTCTCGCGCAGCGCCGCCAGCGGCGTGACGGCGTCCTCGGGGCGGCCGTCCATGGTCCAGCAGCCGAGCTGGTCCCGCGGGCTGTCGGCCAGCGGTCCGATCACGGCGATGGAGCCGATCGAGGCCGGCAACGGCAGCAGATGTTCCTCGTTCTTCAGCAGCACGACGCTTTCGGCCGCCAGCCGGCGGGCGACGGCCAGGTGCTCCTCGCTCAGCATCGACGCCTGGAGCGAGGTGTCGGGATAGGGGTTCTCGAACAGGCCCAGGGCGAACTTGACGCGCAGGATGCGCCGCACCGCCTCGTCGATCCACTCCTGTTTCACGCGGCCGGCGGCGAGCAGCTCCTTGACATGGTCATAGAACGACGTGCTGACCATCTCCATGTCCACGCCGGCCGAGAGCCCCTTCGCCGCGGCGTCGGCCTCGTCGGCGGCGTAGCCGTGCTGGATCATCTCGACCACCGAGTCCCAGTCGCTGACCACGAAGCCCTGGAAGCCGAATTCGTCCCGCAGGATGCGGCGCAGCGTGAAGGCGTTGCCGGAGGCGGGGATGCCGTTCAGGTCGCTGAAGGCGCTCATCACCGAAGCGACGCCGGCCTTCACCGCGGCGTCGTACGGCGGCAGGAAGACGTTGCGCAGCAAAGGCTCGGGGATCCAGGTGGTGTTGTAGTCCTTGCCGGCCTCCGCGGCGCCGTAGCCGACGTAGTGCTTGGCGCAAGCGGCGATGGTGTCCCGGCGGGCCAGTGAGTCCCCCTGGAAGCCCCGCACCATGGAGGCGGCGAAGGCGCTGGCCAGGTAGGGGTCCTCGCCCCAGGTCTCGGCGACGCGGCCCCAGCGGGGATCGCGGGTGATGTCGATCATCGGGGCGAAGGTCCAGTGGATGCCCATGGCGGCCGCTTCCTTGGCGGCGATGCGGGCGGCGCGCTCGACCAGCTCGGGATCCCAACTGGCGGACTGGCCGAGGGGAATGGGGAAGACCGTGCGGTAGCCGTGGATCACGTCCCGGCCGAAGATCAAGGGGATGCCGAGGCGGCTCTCCTCGACGGCGATCCGCTGGGCCTCCCGCTTGACCTCGACGGGCCCGGCGTTCAGGAACGAGCCCCAGCGGCCTTTGCGAATCTCGGCCTGGCGCTCTTCGGTGAGCTGGCCGCCGAGGCTGGCCTGGGACATCTGGCCGAGCTTCTCTTCGAGCGTCATCTGGGCCAGCAGCTCGTCGATGCGTTTCTCGACTCCGGGATCGGCGGCCTCCAACGGTCGCGACAGGCAGATCAGGGACAAAGCCAACAGCAGAACGGAAACGATTCTCATGGACGACCTCCAGGGCCGGGAGACAAGCGGCCCCCGGCTTTCGAACTCTGCACGCGGTTCGGGGACCCTCCGGCCCCGGCACACGGGCGAAGAGCCGCCCAGGCCTCAGCTCTGGGCATGGGGAGCCGGCGGCACCGGGGTCTTCACCGTGTTCTGGCTGTACTTGTTACAGCCGGCCGCCAGCAGCGAGGCGGCAGCCAGCAGAAGCAAGATCCACCGTCTCATGCCTACTATTCCATCACAGGGAAAGCCCCGTCCGGCGCGCCGCCTCCGGGTTCAGCTCCGGGGCTTGTAGGCGATGGCATCGATCTCGACTTTCATCTTCGGCTCGACCACGAAGCCGGTCACCACGGTGGTCCGGGCCGGTTTCGCCTCGCCGAAGAACTCGGCGTAGACTTCGTTCATGGCGGCGAAGTCATCGGCGTCGGCCAGATAGACGTGGCACTTGACGACGTCCTTCATGGTGGCGCCGGCGGCGGCGAGGATCCGCTCGATGTTCGCCAGCACGAGGCGGGTCTGCCGGCGGATGTCGCCGGTCTCCATCTGATCGGTCTCCGGGTTGATCGGGCCTTGTCCGGAAACGAAGATGTAGTCTCCGGCCCGCACCGCCGGCGAATACGGGCCGCGCGGCTCGGGCGATCCAGCAGGTTTCAGCCGTTCGATCATCACTCGCCTTGTATCGCAGATCGCCGCTTCGGCGCAAGCGTTCGGCCTGCTCTTACAGCTCCTTCACCGCGGCGATCAGTTCGTTCAGCGCCTTCTTGCCGTCGCTGAAATACATCAGCGCGTTGTCGGCGGCGAAGAGCGGGTTGGGGATGCCGGCGAAGCCGGGGCTGAGCGAGCGCTTGATGATAACGACCGTGCGGGCCTGATCGACGTCGAGAATCGGCATGCCGGCGATCGGGGAATTCGGGTCGGTCCGCGCCACCGGGTTGACGACGTCGTTGGCCCCGATGACGATCGCCACATCGGTCTCCTTGAAGAGCGGGTTCACCTGGTCCATGTCGAGGAGCTTCTCATAAGGAACCTTGGCCTCGGCCAACAGGACGTTCATGTGCCCGGGCATGCGTCCGGCGACCGGATGAATCCCGTAGAGCACCTCGGCGCCGCGGGCCTCCAGCAGGTCCGCCAACTGCCGCACCTGATGCTGGGCCTGGGAGACCGCCATCCCATAGCCGGGCACGATGATCACGCGCCGGGCGTTCTCGAGCAGCATGGCAACCTCTTCGGCGGAAGTGGCCTTGACCTTGCCGGCATAGACCGAATCAGCCGAAGGCGCCCCGGCCGCGGCCGCCTCACCGCCGACGCCGCCGAACAGGACATTGGCCAGCGAGCGGTTCATCGCCTTGCACATGATGTTGGTCAGGATCAGCCCGGAGGCTCCGACCAGCGAGCCGGCGATGATCAGCATATTGTTGTTCAGCACGAAGCCGGTGGAGGCGGCGGCGATGCCGGAGTAGGAGTTCAGCAGCGAGATCACCACCGGCATGTCGGCGCCGCCGATCGGGATGGTGATCAGCACGCCGAGCACGGAGGCGATGGCAACGAGCACCCAGTAGGCCATGGTCTGAGACGGGTCGGAGACGATGTAGCCGCCGACCGCCAGCGAGGAGATCAGCAGCACGGCGTTGAGCGCATGCTGGCCGGGGAAGAGAATCGGGTTCCCCGAGAGGATGCCCTGCAGTTTTGCGAAAGCGACCAGCGAGCCCCAGAAGGTCACGCTGCCGACGAGTCCGCTGAAGACCGTCGCCACGGTGAAGTCGGTCGTCACCGCGGCGGACATGGAGATCGCCTCGACCAGCGCGGCGCCGGCGACCAGCGTCGAGGCCCCGCCGCCGAAGCCGTTGAACAGGGCCACCATCTCGGGCATCGCCGTCATGGGCACGCGGACCGCCGCGACGGCCCCGATGGCTCCGCCCACGACCAGCCCGGCGAGAATCACGGTGTAATCGACGATCGACTTGTCGAGCAGCGTAACGACCACCGCGATGAGCATGCCCAGGGCCGAGATCAAGTTGCCGCGGACGGCGGTGCGCGGGTGGGCCAGCCCTTTGAGTCCCAGAATGAACAGGACGCTGGCCAGCAGGTAGGCGAGGTTAATGAGAGCGGTGGACATCGTGATCTCCTCGGGCCCCTATTTCTTCCGGAACATCTCGAGCATCCGGTGGGTGACCATGTAGCCGCCGACGACGTTGATGGTGGCGAAGACGACGGCGGTGAACCCGAGCGCTGTGGTCAACGTCGTGTGCTGCGCTCCGGCCGACAACAAAGCGCCCACCAGGGTGATGCCGGAGATCGCATTGGAGCCGGACATCAGCGGGGTATGGAGGGTGGGCGGCACTTTGGTGATCACCTCGAAGCCGACGAAAATCGCCAGAACGAAAATAGTGACGGATATGACAAGCCCTTCCATGATCTGCTCCTGGATCTATTGCTGCGGTTGAGATTGGGCGCCGGCCGGCGATTCGCCGAGCAACTCGAGCACGCGGGGGTGAACGACCTTGCCGTCTCGTGTGAGCAGCGTCTCGCGGACGATCTCGTCTTCGGCGTCCACCTCGAGCCGGCCCTCGGTGACCATGTGAAGCAAGAAGGTCGAGATGTTGCGGGCGTACATCTGCGAGGCGTCCACCGGTACGAGCGAGGGCAGGTTGTCCGGGCCGAGGATCGTCACGCCGTTCTCTTCGACGTCCTCGCCGGGGCGGGTCAGTTCGCAATTGCCGCCGCGCTCGGCGGCTGCGTCCACGATCACCGAGCCGGCCTTCATGCCCCGCACCATTTCGGCGGTCACCAGGACGGGCGCCTTCTTTCCCGGCACCGAAGCCGTGGTGATGACGACGTCGGATTCGGCGATGGCCCCAGCCATCATCTCGCGCTGCTTGCGGTAGAACTCCTCGTCGAGCGCCTTGGCGTAGCCGCCCTTGTCCTCGGCTTCCGTGGTCTCCAGACCCAACTCGAGGAACCTGGCCCCGAGGCTCTGAACCTGTTCCTTGACCGCCGGACGGATGTCGTAGGCGGTGACCACGGCGCCCAGGCGCTTGGCGGTGGCGATCGCCTGCAGCCCGGCGACGCCGACGCCGATGATGAGCACCTTGGCGGGCTGCACCGTACCGGCGGCGGTCATCAGCATGGGGAACATCTTGGGCAGCCGGTCGGCCGCCAGCAGGACGGCCTTGTAGCCGGCGACGGTGGCCATCGAGGAGAGAGCGTCCATCGGCTGCGCCCGGGTGATGCGGGGCATCAACTCCATGGCGAAGGCCGTGGCGCCGGTCCCGGCCAGCTTCTTGACGATCTGCGGGTTGGCCAGCGGGTCACAGAATCCGATCACGGCCTGGCCGGCGCGGAGCAGCGCCAAATCTGCTTCGCCGGCTTCCACGTTGGCGCCGTAGGAGCGCACCTGGAGAACGACGTCCGCCTGCTCGAACAGCTCCGTGCGGCCGGCGGCGATCGCCGCCCCCTTGCCGGTATACTCGGCGTCCGAGTGGCCGCTCGCCTCGCCGGCCCCTTTTTCCACCAGCACACTGAGGCCGGCTTTCCGCAGCCGGTCGATAGCGGCGGGAACGAGTGCGACGCGACGTTCGTTCGGGAACGTTTCCCTGGGCACGCCTACGGTCACAGTTCAGCCCTCCTGCGTATGAAATCACCGGAAAACATTGATGATAGCGCGATTGTCAACGTTGACGCGCAGCATCAGGCTTGCGCGAGCCGACCGGCTGCCGCTCTGGAGGGCGGTGTGGCGGCTGGCCGAGGCCGCCGACGGGCTGGCGCGCCCGGAGGGACTCGAACCCCCGACCTACTGGTTCGAAGCCAGCCGCTCTATCCAGCTGAGCTACGGGCGCGTTACTATCAATCATGGTATCGGAATGACCGGCGGGCGTTCCAGGCAGGAAGTGGAGATCAAGCTCCGGGTGGCGGATGCCGCCGCCGCCCGGAGAATGCTGCGTGCCCGCGGTTTCCGGCTACTCCACCGGCGGAGGTTCGAGGCCAATGTGCTGTTCGACACTCCCGAGCGGAGCCTTACCCGGGCCGGCAAGCTGCTGCGGGTGCGGCGCTCCGGGAGGAGTTGCCTGTTGACGTACAAAGGCCCCGGAGGTCCAGGGCGGCACAAGGTTCGCCGGGAGCTCGAAGTCGGAATCGCCGACGCTGAATCCATGATCGAGATCCTGCGGGCTCTAGGTATGCAGCCGATATTCCGATATGAGAAGTATCGGGCTGAGTACGCCGCGCCGGACGGCGGAGGCGTGGCCACCGTGGACGAGACGCCGATTGGGGTCTTCGTCGAACTGGAAGGCCGTCCGGAATGGATCGACCGGACGGCGGCGGCGCTCGGTTTCGATGAGCCCGAATACATCACGGCGACGTATGGGGAGTTGTACTTGGAAAGCCGCCGGGCGGGCGGCGGGAAGGATATGGTATTCGGCGGGAGGAGCCTGAGAGGTTTAAGGGGTACACCTTAATTTTCAAAAAATTACACCTTAATTTCGGCACTTCCCGGAAACCCCACCTTGAGCTGCTGTATCCTGACAGTGAGACTTTCGAACTTCGTGTTCAGGAAGTAACAGGAAAGGAGCGCTGATGATCGTAAGCGTAGTCATCCTCACCGTGTCAGTAGCGCTGTTCCTGTATTGGTTCCGCTATGTGTGTGCGCTGATTCTGAGCACGCGCACGGTGAGAGACTTCAGCCAAGAGATCGCGGCGCAGAACCAGCTTCAGTTCGCCGAGCTTCAGCGACGGCTCGCTCTAGCGAGCGGGACGGAGCTGGAGTCGATCTATGCGGCGTTGGAGCGGGACTACGAGGCAGTCAACCGCTTGCTGGACGAGGTCGGGGATCTGCAGGTTGGTGGAGATTCCCTGGAGGAAACGATGCTGCGGATCGATTTCCGGATCATGCAGGCGGTTTACGCGGTGTCCCGGTGGTTCTCAGTTTCGCGCGCCCGGGCAGCCTTGGAGGAGATGTCCGAGATTGTCGCCCACTTCGCCGACACTTGTGGGGAGAGGGCCGCGGAAGCGCGCAGCGTCTGATTCAGTTAGGGAAACGAACGGCGTACACGGCGCCCACAGGTGTGGTGTGCGCCTTTTTCTATATTCCCTAGAATGGTACTGTGGCGCTTGAAATCGGCTTGGAGGAGTTCGTCGCCAAGCTCAACCGGGTTCGGGACGAAATCGGGAAGATCATCGTCGGCCAGCGAACCGCGGTCGATGGAGTACTGATCTGTCTGCTATCGGGAGGACACGTTCTGCTGGAGGGCGTGCCCGGGCTCGGGAAGACTACGCTGCTGAGGACGCTCGCCCGGGTCCTCGACCTGAAATACTCCCGCATCCAGTTCACTCCGGATCTGATGCCCGCCGACATCATCGGGAGCATGGTGATCGAGACCGACGAACGCGGGGGCAAAGCGCTGCGCTTCCAGCCTGGCCCCATCTTCGCCCATCTGGTGCTGGCCGACGAGATCAACCGTGCCACGCCGAAGACCCAGAGCGCGTTGCTCGAGGCCATGCAGGAGAGGACCGTCACGAGTGGCACGAGCAGCCACCCCCTTGACCAGCCCTTTCTGGTAATGGCCACTCAGAACCCGATCGAGATGGAGGGCACCTACCCGCTCCCGGAGGCGCAGCTCGACCGGTTCCTGATGAAGATCGTAGTCGAGTACCCGTCTCGGGACGAGCTCGGCCGGATCGTGGACCGGACGATCCACCGCGAAGAAATCGCTGTCGAGCGGGTGATGGGTCGCGAGGAGGTTCTGGCGCTGCGCCGGGCCTGCCGGGACGTGCTCGTAGCGGGGCACGTGCGGGAGTTCGCCATCGACCTGGTGCTAGCCACCCAGCCGGACAGCGCGCAGGCGCACCCGCTGGCGAAGAAATACATCCGCTATGGCAGTTCGCCGCGCGGGGCGCAGGCCCTGGTCGAGTGCGGCCGGGCGCTGGCGCTGATGCGCGGGCGGCTCCAGTTGAGCGTGGACGACATCCGCGACCTCGCCCCGGCGGTGCTGCGCCACCGGATCATCCTGAACTTCGACGCCCACGCCGATGGCCAGACTCCCGACTCGATCCTCGAGGAGATCATCGCCGCGACCCCGGTAGGGGCGGCCCAGAGCTGAAGTTCACCGCCGCTCGCTTTGCGAGCCACGGGTTTTGGGCCCAGCGGCCCTGGCAACCCGGCGATCCCGCGCCTTCTCGCCGGCCGGCTTCCGGAACCACGCGTAGCAATGGTTGCCGATACGGTGGGCGTAGGGAGAGCGAAGTAGAAGGCGATCCAGGTACCGCACGGGAAACATCAGCCACCCCAAGAGGCCGTGGGCCAGGACCCGCCACCAGCGCCAGGGCAGCAGCAGTTTTGCGAACTCCAGCGTCACCACGAACCAGGTAGCCGCCGGCCCGGTGCGCCAGCCCTCGGCGACGAGCTCCATCCCGCCCGCCAGCAACCGCAGACCGTCCGGGCTGAACCGGCGGAAGTCGTGCGGATACTCGTGGAATGGGTGGCAGAAGGGGACGACGACGTGAACGAAGCCGCCCGGCTCGGTGACGCGCTCCAGCTCCCGCATCACCCGTTCGGGACCGGCGACGTGCTCGAGCACCGCATCGCACTCGACGCGCCGGAACACCCCTGCGTGGAAGGGCAGGCGGTGGGCGTCGGCCACTACATCGACGCCGGGCGCCGCTTGGATGTCGAGGTTGACGAAGCCTTCGGGGCGGCAGCCGGCCCCGCCGACGTAGAGGTTCCAACGGCCGAGCGGCGCGCCGATCTCCTCAGCCGGGTTCAGAACAAAGGGCCGGGGCGGCGAGAGCCACTGCCGGAGCCTCTCCTTCACGAAAGCATTATGCGCCATCGGCGTCCGGCGCCGCGGGGAGGCCGGGCCCCAACGTGCGTTTCACTCGATCCAGCCGCCGCCGAGCACCAGGTCCCCGTCGTAGAAGACCGCGGCCTGGCCGGGCGTTACCGCCCGCTGCGGCTCGTCGAAGCGGACTTCCACGCGGGCCGGATCGGGGGTGGGGATCAGCTTCGCCGGGGCCGCCCGGTGCTGGTGGCGGATCCGGACCTGGGCCCGGACCGGCTCCCGAATGGGCGGGATCGAGACCCAGTTCACTTCCCGGACGGTGAGTTCTCTCCGCAGAAGCTCCTCGGCCCGACCGACGACGACCCGCTGGGTCTCCGGCTCGGTCCGGATCACGTATAGAGGCTCGCCGACGGCCACCCCGAGCCCTTTCCTCTGCCCGACGGTGAAGCGGTGCACGCCGGCGTGCTCGCCGAGAACGCGGCCCCGTGTGTCCACTACCTCGCCTTTCGGTTCGGGGCGCCTCCCGCCGCGCTCGCCCAACCAGGCGTCGATGAAGGCCGTATAGTCGCCGTTGGGAACGAAGCAGATCTCCTGGCTTTCGGCCTTCCCGGCGACGGGAATGTGCAGGCGGCGGGCGTGGGCGCGGACCTCGTCTTTGGTCATGCCACCGAGGGGGAACAGCGTCCGGCTGAGCTGCTGCTGGGTGAGTCCGAAGAGGAAGTAGCTCTGGTCCTTGGCTGGATCGACTCCGCGGCGGAGCTGCCAGCGGCCGGTTTCCGAATCGTGGTCGATGCGGGCGTAGTGGCCGGTGGCGAGGCGCGAGGCGCCGATGCCGGCGGCCAGGGTGAGAAACTTGTCAAATTTGACAATATTATTGCACAAGGCGCACGGGATCGGCGTCCGGCCGTGCAGATACTCCTCGACGAACGGCGCCACCACCTTCTGCTCGAACTCCTCCTCCAAGTTGATGACGTAGAAGGGGATTCCGAGCTGTGAGGCGACGGCCCGGGCGTCGTAGACGTCCTCCAGGGAGCAGCAGCGCCCGCTGCGGGCGCCCGTCTGCAGATCGGGGAACCGCCGCTGGTCCCAGAGCTGCATCGTCATGCCGACAACTTTGTTGCCAGATTCGCGCAACAGGGCCGCAGCGGTGGAGGAATCCACCCCCCCGGACATGGCGACGGCGATCAGGTCCTCGGACACGGCTAGCTCCTCGTCACCGTCTTGCCGGCGCGACTTTGCGCAGGTGTTCGACGGCGGCCACTACCGCCTCGACCAGGGCGTCTACCTGGGCGGCGTCGTTCGCCCGGCCCAGGGAGAACCGGATGCTGGAGCGGGCCTGCTCCCTGGTGAGCCCCATGGCCCGGAGCACGTGCGAAGCCTCGGTGGCTCCCGACGAGCAGGCGGCTCCGGTGGCGACGGCGAAGCCCTTCAGATCCAGAGCGATGAGCAGCGCTTCCCCGCCGATGCCGTCGAAGCGGATGTTCGTGGTGTTGGCCACCCGGGGGCCGGTCCCGTTCACGGCGGAGCCGGGTATGCGGTCCAGGATCGACTGCTCGAGGCGGTCGCGCAGGGCCGCCAGACGGGCGATCTCCTCGCGGGCGTGCTTGCGTACCCACTGTGCGGCTTCCCCCAGGGCGGCTGCAGCGGGCACGTTCTGGGTACCGGGGCGGCGCTGCCGCTCCTGGGGGCCGCCGTAGAGGGCGGACTCGAAGGGGGCCCCGTTGCGGACGTAAAGGGCGCCGATCCCTTTCGGGGCGTACAACTTATGACCGCTGATGGCGTAGTAGTCCCCCGGCGGGCCTGAAGGATCGAGCGGCAGGCGTCCCGGCGCCTGGACGCCGTCCACGTGGAAGGGAACAGCGGCCTCCTTGGCAATGGCGGCGATCTCCTGGACCGGCTGGATGACGCCCGTCTCGTTATTGACGTGCATGATGGCGATCAGCGCCGTCTCGGGCCGCAACGCCCGGCGCACGTCGTCCGGATCGACGGCTCCCGAACCGCCCACGGGCAGGTAAGTGGCGGTGGCGCCTTCGCGTTCGAGCTGGCCGACGGCGCGCATCACCGCCGGGTGTTCGATCTGGGTGGTGATGATGTGCCGGCCGGTGACACCCACGTAGCGTACCGGGCCCAGAACCCCATGATTATTGGACTCGGTGCCGCCGCTGGTGAAGAAGATCTCCTTCGGGTCCGCCGCGAGCATCCGAGCCACCTGCTCGCGAGCGCGTTCCAGGCGGGTGCGCGCCTCCTGGCCGAACCAGTGGATGCTGGATGCGTTGCCGAAGTTCTCACGCAGGAGGGCCGTGTAGAGGTTCAAGACCTCCTTGGAGACGGGAGTAGTGGCATTATGGTCGAAGTAGTAACGCTGCACGAGCCCTCTCGCCGGCCGGCCGCCGGCCGGGTGCGGGTGAGATTCTACTTCGATTCTAACAGTCCATGTCCAAACCGATCATCACGCTCACCACGGATTTCGGCGATTCCGACCACTTCGTGGGCACGATGAAAGGGGTGATCCTGAGCATCCTGCCCACGGCGCAGATCGTGGACATCAGCCATGAAATCACGCCGTTCCAGATCCCCGAAGCGGCCTTCGTGATCTCCCAAGCCTACCCATACTTCCCCAAGCGGACCGTCCACGTGGTGGTGGTGGATCCGGGCGTGGGGACGACGCGGCGTCCGATCCTCATCGAGGCCGCCGGCCAGTTCTTCATCGGGCCGGACAACGGCGTCTTTTCCATCGTCATGGCGCGGGAGAAGTTCAAGGCGCGCCACATCACCGCCCGCAAGTATTTCCTGCCTGAGATCAGCAACACGTTCCACGGGCGGGACATCTTCGCGCCGGTGGCGGCGCATCTGCGCAGCGGGGCGCCGCCGTCGAAGTTCGGGCGTCTGATCAAGGATCCGCTGCGGTCGAGCTTCGGCGAGCCGGTGCGAACCGGGAAGCGGTTCTGGTCCGGCGCGGTGCTGAAGATCGACCGTTTCGGCAACCTGATCACCAACTTCCGGACCGAGGAGTTCCCCGAGCTCCGGGAGCGGCCCTTCGAGATGACCGCCGGCATCCAGCCGGTCACGAAGATGGTGGAGACCTACGGCGACGCGCCCCGCGGGGAGTTCGTGGTGGTGCCGGGCAGCTCCGGATATCTCGAAGTGGCTTGCAACCAGGATTCGGCGGCGAAGCGGATCGGCTGTGGCGTGGGCGCTCCGGTGGAGCTGGTCGTCTACTGATGCCGGAGCTCCCCGAGGTCGAGGCCGTGTGCCGGAAGCTGCGGCGGGACCTGCCGGGGGCCCGCATCCGGCGGGCGCGGCTGTTGCGGGCGGCCGAGCCGGGGCTGGAGAAGAGGCTCCGCAACCGCCGGATCGAGGGAGTGGAACGGCGGGGCAAGAACGTGCTGATCCGGCTGGAGGGGGCCGGCACGCTGCGCGTCCACTTGAAGATGACAGGCAATCTCTACGTCCGGCCGGACGGCGCCGGGCTGCCGCCGACAGCCCGGGCCTGGTTTGCGCTGGACGGCGGGCGGAGGCTGGTCTTCGACGACCCGCGGGCGCTGGGACGCATCGAGCTGCTTTCGGAGCCCGAGCTCGAGCGGCTGTGCGCGTCGCTGGGGCCCGAGCCGCTTTCATCGGCCTTCAGCCCGGAGTACTTGAAGGAGGCGGCGCGCCGGTCCCGGCAGCCCGTGAAGCTGTTCCTCCTGGATCAGGGCAAGATCGCCGGGCTGGGCAACATCTACGCCGCCGAGGCCCTGCACCGGGCGGGGATCCACCCGCGGCGGCCGGCGAACCGTTTGGCGAACCAACGGTTAGAGCGGTTGCACGGGGCGATTGTTGCGGTGCTGGATCTTGCAGTACAATCGGCGTGTAACGCTTACCGGGGCCCCGGCCGCTACGATTCCGCCGAGACGTTCCCCGTCGCCGTCTACGGCCGCGAGGGACTGCCTTGTCCCGCCTGCCGCCGGCCCATCCGCCGCATTGTGCAGGCAGGCCGTTCGACATATTATTGTCCCGGGTGCCAGAGGTAAGAAACCGCATGCCACGCAGCAATTTCCACAACCGCGCCCAAGAATTCCGCGAGCGGTTGGGTGAGCGTGTGATCGTCGCCGACGGGGCGATGGGCACGATGCTCTACTCCAAGGGCGTCTTCATCAACCGCTGCTACGACGAGCTGAACGTGGTACAGCCCTCGCTGGTGAAGAGCATCCATGAGGAGTACGTCAAGGCGGGCGCCGAGATCCTCGAAACGAACACCTACGGGGCGAACCGGGGGCGGCTGGCCGGCTACGGGCTGGCGGACAAGGTGGTGGCGATCAACCAGGCCGGCGTGGAGCTCGCGCGTGAGGCGGCGGGCGAGAAGGCCTTCGTCGCCGGCTCGATGGGTCCGCTGGGCGCCCGGGTGGAGCCGCTGGGGACGGTCTCGGTGTCGGAGGCCAAGGAGATCTTCGGCGAGCAGGCCAGGGCGCTGGTGGAGGCGGGCGTCGATCTGCTCATCCTGGAGACTTTTAGCGACATCGTCGAGCTGAGGGCGGCGGTCGAGGCCGCCCGGGAGGCCGCCGGAGAGGACGCCGTCATCGTCGCTGAGGTGACGATCGACGACTACGGCCGGCTGCCCACCGGGATGAGCACCGAGGACTTCACCCGGGCGCTGAACGAGATGCCCGCGGACGTAATCGGCTGTAACTGCTCGGTGGGGCCGAAGGTGATGCTCGAGACCATCGAGAAGATGGTGAAGGCCGCCGCCAAGCCGCTGAGCGCGATGCCGAACGCGGGGCTTCCGGTGCGGGTCGAGGGCCGCAACATGTACCTGTGCTCGCCGGAGTACATGAGCCAGTATGCCCGGCGGCTGCTCTGGGCCGGGGTGAAGATCATCGGCGGCTGCTGCGGCACCACTCCGGCGCACATCCGGGAGATCGTCTCCGAGGTCCGCAGCCTGCAGCCGGCGCACCGGCCGGTGGAAGTGGAGATCAAAGAAGAAGAAGCGAAGGCGAAGGCGCTGCCGAAGCTCCCGATGGCCGAGAAGTCCGGGCTGGGGGCGAAGCTGGCGGCGGGCAAGTTCGTGGCGTTCGTGGAGATCCTGCCGCCCCGGGGGACGGACGCTGCGAAGGAGATCGCCGGGGCGCGGCTGTGCGCCGAGCACGGCATCGACTGCATCAACGTCCCCGACGGCCCCCGGGCGAGCGCCCGGATGAGCGCCCAGGTCACTTGCAGGCTGATCCAGGAACAGGCCGGCATCGAGGCGGTGCTGCACTTCTGCTGCCGCGACCGCAACATTCTGGGCATCCAGTCCGAGCTGCTGGGGGCACAGGCGCTGGGGATTCGAAACCTGATCTGCATCACGGGCGATCCGCCGCGGATGGGCACCTATCCCGGAGCCACTGCGGTGTTCGACGTGGATTCGATCGGGCTGGTGAACATCGTCAACAACTTGAACCAAGGACTCGACATCGGGGGCAACCCGATCGGCTCGCAGACCTCCTTGCTGATCGGCGTCGGGGCGAATCCGGGCGCGCTGAACCTGGACGAAGAGGTGCGGCGTTTCGAGCAGAAGGTGAAGGCCGGGGCCGAGTACGTGGTGACGCAGCCGGTTTTCGACGTGACGTTGCTCGAGAATTTCCTGCGGCGGATCGAGGCTTTCCGGCTCCCGCTGATCGCCGGGATCTGGCCGCTGACGAGTTACCGGAATGCTGAGTTCATGGTGAATGAACTGCGGGTCCCGGTGCCGGAGGCGTTTCTGGAACGGATGCGGCGAGCGGGGAACCGGGAGGCGGCGCGGGCCGAGGGTGTGGCCATCGCCCAGGAGATGGTCCGGCAGGTCCGTCCGATGGTGCAGGGGGTGCAGATCAGCGCCCCGTTCGGCCGCTATGAATTAGCGATTCGGGTAGCCGAAGCTATCGGGCCCCGATAAAATTTCGATTAGGACAGCACTAACTATAGACCTGTGGCCACGGATCTTATCGAGGTAGACCAGGAGAACCCCTCCGAAGAGGCAGTGGCGCGCGCCGCCGAAATGGTGAGGCAGGGCCGGGTAATCGCCATTCCCACGGATGCGTTGTATGCGTTGGTAGCCGATCCGCTGAACCTGAACGCCGTGGCCAAGGTCTTCCAGGCCAAGGGGCGCGAGCCGAACCGCAGCCTGCCGTTGCTGGTGGCCGACCTGCTGATGGCCGAAGAGCTGGCGGCGGAGTTGCCGCCCCGCTTCTATCTGCTGGCGCGGCATTACTGGCCCGGCCCGCTGACGCTCATCGTCCCGGCTTCGGCGAAAGTTCCACTGAAAGTGACGGGGAACACCGGCCGGCTGGCCCTGCGGCAGTCGAAATCGAAGCTCGCCAACCGGCTCCTCGAAATCCTCGGGCAGCCGCTGATCTGTACCAGCGCCAACATCTCGGGGCAACCGACATGCCGGAGCGGGATCGAGGTGTTCGGAGTAATGGACGGCCGGGTGGATCTGGTGCTGGACGGCGGCCTGTGCGTGGGCGCGGGGGCGACCACGGTGGACGTCACCGAGCCGTGGTGGCGGATCATCCGCGAAGGGGCGATTCCGGAGAAGGAGCTGGCCGAAGTCCTGAAAGGGCACTGAGGAACCGGCGAAAACGGATGCCGGGCGGGCGGGTTCGGCTATGATGGAAGAAGAAGGAGCGTGTCTGCAAAGCAGGTGTTGGACCTCTCGGTAAACTGATCCATCACCAAGACAATGACAGGCCCGCTAAGCAGTGCGCGTTGGTGAGCAAGCTCCGGCCATAGAGGCCAAAGGAGAAGCCTGAAGACGCTCTGTGGGCCGACCCCGTTTGCAAAAGGGGGTCAGTCATGGAGGTCGGCACGGCCGAGTGGTGCGCTCCATCCTTGCCTTCTCCACAAGGAGACCCGGGCCCGGCCGGCGAAGCGGGCCGGCCGGCTGGTGCGCTATCCTGTACCCTACCGCTGCGGGTTCTTCGGCAGCCGCGAACCGGACATGAATCTTCTCTTCATTGGAGACATCTTTGCTTCGCCCGGGCGGCGGGCCGTCTACGAGCACCTCGAACAGATCGTCACCGAAGAGGAAATCCACCTGGTGGTGGCCAATTGCGAGAACGCGGCCGGAGGGTTCGGGGTCACGCCGGCGGTGGCCGAAGAGCTTTTCGCGGCCGGCATCGATGTGATGACGTCCGGCAACCACATCTGGGACAAGCGGGAGATCTACGGTTACCTGGATTCGAAGCCGGAGCTTCTGCGGCCGGCCAATTATCCGGACGGCGCTCCGGGGCGAGGCGTCTTCATCGCCGAGGGCCGCAACCGGGTGCGATGCGCGGTGATCAACCTCCAAGGCCGCACTTACATGCCGAACACGGACTGTCCGTTCCGCACCGCGGATGCGATTCTCGAGCAGCTCGACCCGGCCGTCAAGGTTCGGATCGTCGATTTCCACGCCGAGGTGACCAGCGAGAAGATGGCCATGGGTTGGCACCTGGACGGACGGGTGACGGCCGTGCTGGGCACGCACACTCATGTCCCGACGGCAGACACCCGGATACTCGCCCAGGGCACGGCGTACCAGACGGACGTGGGGATGACCGGGCCGTATGACTCGATCATCGGGGTGAAGCCGGACCCGGTGATGCGCCGCTTCCTTACCGCCTTACCGGCGCGGATGGAGGCGGCCAAACGCAACGTCCAGTTGCACGCGGTGGTGGTGAGCGCCGACGAGGCGACGGGCAGAGCCGTCTCGATCAAGCGCATCGCGCTGCCGTGAAGGGGGCGGGCGCCTTCAGGCGTCCCGGCCGGCGCTTCCAGTTCCTTGCCGGGTTTCCGTGACGGCGGCCGCCGGCTCCGGTTGCGGTTTCGCGAAGACAAGTTTGAGGAGTGGCGGCGTCACCAGCGTGGTAACCATCACCATCAGCACCATAGCCGAGAAGAGCCCGGGGGAGAAGACCGGCTGCCCGTTGACGGCGAGGGTGGCGCCGATGCCGGCGAAGATGAGGCCGACCTCGCCGCGGGGAATCATGCCCAGACCGATCGCCAGCCGGTTCAAGCCCTTTTCGAACACGCCGAGCATGCAGACCTGCTTGCCCGCGATAGCCGCCAGACTGAGAGCGGCGGCGAGCAGGAGCACGCGGCCGGAGGTGAACGAAGCGAGATCGACGCGCATACCCATGTGGGCGAAGAAGACCGGCGTAAACAACATGGTCAGGGGGCGGACGATCTCCCGGAAATCCCGGGCGCACATGCGGGTGTAGCCGGCGAAGTGCGATTCGTTGAGGACGAGACCGGCGGCGAAGGCGCCGACGATCGGGGCCAGACCCACGGCCTCCGCCGCAGCGGCCAGAGCGAAGCAATAGCAGACGCTCAGCACGATGGCCATGCCGCCCACGCGGGCCCGGGTTCCCGCGTGCAGAATCGCTCCGGCGATCCATTTGCCGCCGCCGACCGCCACCACTAGAAACAAGACCGCTTTGGCGATGATCCACGCTAGAGCGCCGGCCTGCAGCCCGCCGCCGCCGGCGGAGACCGAAACGGTGAGGCCGGTGACGATGGCCAGCAGCACCAGTCCGAGCACGTCATCGACGACGGCCGCCCCGAGAATGATGCGCCCTTCCCCGGAGGTGGTCTTGCCAAGGTCCTTGAGAACGCGGGCGGTGATGCCGACGCTGGTGGCCGCCAAAGTGGCGCCGGCGAACAGGTTCACGTACCAGGCGCCGCCGGGTAGAAGCAGCGCCGTTACGCCGTAACCCAGCACCACCGGCGCGATTACTCCGAGGGTGGCCACGGCGACCGCGGACCGCCCGACGGCCAGCAGCGCGGCGAGGTCGGACTCGAGGCCGACTTCGAACAGCAAGAGAATCACGCCGATCTCGGCAGCCAGCTCGAGATAGGCGTTGTCCGCCAGCCCCGCGGCGGCCCTCACGCCGATCAGGTGCAGGTTTCCCAGAAGGATGCCGAAGACCAGCTCACCCAGGACGGAGGGCTGCCCCCACCGCTCGAACAGCTCGCTGCCGGTTTTTGCCGCCAGGAGCACGACGACGAAGACCACCAGAAACTCCGCCACCGCAGAAGGACCCGTTCCAGAAGAGGGCACGCTCGGACCGGCCAATGCGGCGCCGGCAGTCCAGAACCAAGCCAGAATGGCTAGCAAAGCTGAGCGACGGCTGACCACGACCTCAGTCTATCTCACCGGCCGGCCGCTCTTTAGGCGCGGGCGACCCGCGGGCGCATCCCCCGAACAACTTACAAGCGGGGAGTCCCAGCGGTCGCGGGACCGCGAGCGGTTCCAGCGCCAGTGCGGTAACATGCTGGGCATGAAGCGCGGGATTGCTCTGCTGCTGCTGGTTCCGGCTCTGGTTCTCGCCCAGCGCCGGGACGTCAACTACGACGAATCCAAGGTTCCGAAGTACACGCTGCCGGACCCGCTGGTTTGCGCAGACGGCACGCCGGTCCGGGACGCGCGGACGTGGCGGGAGAAACGGCGTCCGGAACTGTTGCGCCTGTTCGAGAAGAATGTCTACGGCAAGAGCCCGGCGCCGCTGCCCTCCATGCGCTTCGAGACGGCCTCGGTGGAGGAACGGGCGCTGGGGGGCAGGGCGGTACGCAAGGAGATTACCGTGCTGTTCAACGGGCGCCCCGACGGGCCCCGGATGAACGTGCTGATCTACGTTCCGGCGGGCGCCGAACGCCCCGTCCCGGCGTTTTGCGGATTGAACTTCCAAGGCAACCAATCGATCTGCCCGGACCCGGGGATCACCCTCTCGAAGAGCTGGATGCGGTCCCGGAAGGACGGGACAGTCATCAACCACCGGGCGACGGAGAAGTCGAGAGGGGTGGCGGCGAGCCGCTGGCCGGTAGAGAAGATTCTGGAGCGCGGCTACGCGCTGGTGACGGCCTACTACGGAGACATCGATCCGGACTACGACGACGGGTTTCAGAACGGCGTTCACCCGCTTTTCTACCAGCCCGGGCAGACCAAGCCGGCGCCGGACGAGTGGGGCTCGATCGGCGCCTGGGCGTGGGGGTTGAGCCGGATCCTGGACTACCTGGAGACGGATCCGGACATCGATGCGAAGCGGGTGGCGGTGCTGGGACATTCGCGGCTGGGCAAGACGGCGCTGTGGGCGGGGGCGACGGACGAGCGCTTCGCTATTGTGATCTCGAACGATTCGGGCTGCGGCGGAGCCGCCCTGAGCCGGCGGCGCTTCGGGGAAACGGTGAAGGCGATCAACACGTCGTTCCCTCACTGGTTCTGCGACAACTTCAACAAATACAACGACAACGAGGATGCCTTACCGGTGGACCAGCACGAGCTGATCGCGTTGATCGCGCCGCGGCCGGTCTATGTGGCCAGCGCCGAGCAGGACCGGTGGGCGGATCCAAGGGGTGAGTTCCTCGCGGCGCTTCACGCCGATCCGGTCTACAAGCTGCTCGGCGCCGAGGGCTTGCCGGTGAAAGAGATGCCGCCGGTGAACCATCCGGTGATGGGAACCATCGGCTACCACATCCGGACCGGGAAGCACGACCTCACGGTCTACGACTGGGAGCAGTATCTGGCTTTCGCCGACAAGCACTTCGGGCGGTGAGCGTGGGGCGCCGGCGGGGCCGGCGGTCTCACTCGGCGGCCAAAGCGGGTACGCGCGCTGGGGCGGCGGCTGCCGTCGTTTCAGCGGCGGCCGGTTTGGGAGCGGGGTAGGGGAGCGTGTCCGGGACGACGCGCACGGGCGTGGTCACGATCAGCGGGAACTTGCCGGCTTCGAAGGTGAACTCGAGAAAATAGGCGCGCCAGCCGGACTTGGGTTTCGGCGGCTGGGCGTGGTAAACGCCACCGGGACCCGGCTGGAGGGTGGAGGCTTTCCAGACCTTGCCCAGTACATCGACGCGGAAGTCGCGCGCCTTGGGATTGTAAGCCTGCCAGAGGCGCACGCGGCGAGGTCTTGTGTCCGCGCGGGCGACGATGCCACCCTCGCCGGGGAATTCCCACTCCAGGCGGGGCCGCGGCCGGTTCTCGAGCACC
Source organism: Solibacteraceae bacterium (assembly GCA_026984795.1). Taxonomy (GTDB): domain Bacteria; phylum Acidobacteriota; class Terriglobia; order Bryobacterales; family Bryobacteraceae; genus JALSRK01. The sequence goes on from JALSRK010000070.1 coordinate 21,384, forward strand.
AGGCCCATCCAGGCGGCGAAGCTCTCGACGAGGTTTTCGCCGCCGTCGAGAGAGTGGCCGGTGTTGGGCACATAACGAATGAGCTTCTCGCCCGGCAAGTCTTTGAAATAGAAGCGGGAAGAGTCGGGGAGGAAGAACTGGTCGCCGGTGGAGTTGATCAAGTACTTGGGCATCGTGAACCGCTCGCGGAACTGGTACGGGTCCACTTGCCGGAGCAAGGTGCGGAACCGCTCGGTACCGATCCAGTCCATGATGCCTTCCCTCTCGTAGTCGGCGATCGCCGGGGCCCAGAAGCCGTAGGCGCGGTAATGGTGGATCATCGAAGGCTCGAGGTTGAGGACGTCGATGACCATAGGGGCTATAGCGACAACCCGCTTGTCAACAGCCGCAGTGGTCCACGTGGTCCAGCCGCGCTTCGAGCCTCCGGCGACAATGAAATGGTCAATTTCCACCCCGTTTTGCCGGCAGAAGGCGGTAGCCGTGTCCATCGCCCGGACCGCCGCCTTGGTCATCGGCAGTCGCGGCAGCCATTCGGGTTTGCCGGTTTCCAGGAATTTGCGCCAGGCGTAGGCGATGATGGCATCTTCGGAGCGCTCGCGGCCGTCGCCGGCGAAGACGAGGGGCTGGTTGGGCACCATGCGGACCTCGGCGACGACGATGCCGAGGGCTGAGGCGATCTTCTGGAACATCGAGTCGATGGTTTTGGGCGCCTGGGTATCGTTCGAGCCGCCGCCGATGAACAGCAGGGCGGTGGAGTGCTTCACCTGGGCCGGGAGGACGATGTTCACCCAGTGGGTCCAGACGGGGCGGTTCACCTCGGCGCGCGTGAGCCATTTCTGAGAGGTCATCTCGAGCACGTAACCATGTCCGTCGCCTACGGCGATCTTCCGGACCAGCTTCCAGTTGTAGACGGGGTCCGGCCGGGCGACGTAGTCGTCGAGGGCCAGGCGGGCAGCCGAGGATCCGGCGGCAAAGGAGAGGAAAAAGGCGATTGCGACCGTGAGGGGCGCGGCGGTGCGGCGGATCATCACTCTCAGTCTACAGAATCTCGACGGTTACGATATTGGCCTGCACTCCATCGGCGATGACGACGATGGGGACCTCACCGCGGCGGCGGAGCGAGACCGGCAGCGGTCCCAGGTTGATCTGATCCACGCCGGCGAATTCCGGGCTGGGGGCGGGGCCGGTCACGTCTACCGGTTCTCCGCCAATCGTGGCGGTGATCTCACCGGCGTTCCGCATGCCCGTCCCATAAAGCGAAAGGTAGACCTGTTCGTTCGAGGGGATCCGGATCGGGACCGGTTCACGGCTGCCTTCGGGCTGGGAGGTGTCGAAGACGATCCGGAACTCCTGCGAACCATCCGGCTTGACGTAGACGGCAATCGCGGCAGCCACGCCTTGCCCATCTCCGTTGGCGCTGAAGATGCCGGGGGCGAGAGTTTCGATGAGCATCTGGCCGCCGGTGACCCTTCGCCCGTTACGCCAGACCTGAATCTCGGCGATGCCGGTGGCGGCCCCTGGTGGCACGAGGAAGTTGATCTGCCGCGGCGAGACGAAGAACAGGCCCGCCTGGTGCACCGCACCGCTGGCATCGATGACCCGGACGCCGGCGCCGCCCAGCTCCGTGGGCAGCGGCAAGGACGTGGCTACCTCGGCGGCCGCGGAGAGATCTTCACTGAAAGTGCTCGCGATGGCGTCGGGGGCGGTGTAAGGTTCATAACTCGCCGCCAGGGTCGTGGCCAGAGGCGGGGGGTACGGGAGAGCTTCCGGCACCACGCGGACCGGGGTCGTGAACACGTAGGTGGAGGGGAACGGGCTGGGGAACTCCAGCTCCACGAAGAAGGCCCGCCAGCCGGAGGCGGGGACCTGGACCTCGGCTTCGTAGACATTGGTATCCGTCGGCTCCAGCGGTGTGGAAGTCCAGGCGGGCCCGATCGCGGTGAAGCGGAAATCGCGCGCCGACGGGTTGGCCGCTTGCCAGAGCCGGACAGCGGAGGGCTGGTCCGCCGTGGTTACGACGATCCGGTTCGGGGCGGGAAACTCCCAGGTGAAGTGCGGCAGCGGCTGGCCGGTGACGATGGCGCCGACCCAAGCCAGCGTGCGGAGCATGATGTCGGCTTCGAGGTCGTCGCCCTCCATCCCGTGGCCGGCGTTCGGCACGTACCGCAGGTAGTTCTGTCCCGGCAGGTCGTTGAAATAGAACTGCGAGGAGGTTGGCGGGAAGAACTCGTCGCCGGAGGCGTTGATGATGTATTTGGGCATGGTGAGGCGGTCGCGGTACTGGAAAGGATCGACGATCTGCATCAACGACCGGCTCTGCCGGGAGCCGAGCCAGGCGAAGATACCCATCTCTTCGTAATCGTGGACGGCGGGGCTCCAGAAGCCGTAGGTCTGCCAGTGGTGCCGGAACGCCGTCTCGAGGTTGAGCGCGTCGAAGACGATGGGCACGATACCCACGACGCGGGGATCGGTGGCGGCGGCGAGCCAGGCCGTCCAGCCGCGCTTGGAAGCGCCGGCCAGGATGAAGTCATTGATTGCGTGGCCGCCGCCCTGGGGCGAAGCGAGGAACTGGCTGACGGCGGTCATGGCCCAGACAGCGGCCTTGGTCATGGGAAGCTGCGCGGGCCACTCTTCGTCTCCCCCGCGGAGAAACTTGTCCCAGGTGTAGGCGATGATGGCGTCTTCGGAACGCTCGCGAGCCTCGCCGGCGAAGCGGAGCGGCTGGTTGGGAACGGCCGTCAAGGTAGCCACGACGATTCCCGTGGCGGCGGCCGAAACTCCCAAAGCGGCGAAGTCGGCCGGATCCGGCTCAGCATCGTCGCGCCGGCCCCCGTCGATGACGAGCAGAGCGGTGGTGCTGCGCACCTGGAGCGGGACGATCACCATCAGCCAGTGCTCCCAGAAGTTCGGCTCGACCTCTTCGCGCACCCGCCATTTCTGGCTCGTCAAGCGAAGCTGGAAGAGCCCATAGCCGAGGCCGGGGTAGCTCTTCTGGTACTCCCAATGGAAGGCAGGGTCTTCGGGGAAGACGTAGCGGTCGAGGGCGGTCTCTTGCGGATCCTGGGCGAAACCAGGAGCGGCAAGGAGGATTGCCAGGCAGAAGACAGTAACGGAGAGCGAGGCGGCGATCCGGCGGATCGTCCGTGAGGACCGGAGCGGCATGTGCGTGACTCCTCGAAGGTGACTGGTTTGTCCTCCGCATTTCTATCATCTACCTTTTGCCGCTCCGGCGTCATCCGTACTTGCCCTTATTCCCGGCGAGTTTGAGCATGGCCGGCGCCGGGCCCGCCGCGGGTTACAATCTGAGTGCGCAGTGAAGATCACGATCTCCAAAGAGAACTATCTCAAAGCGATTCTGGAGGCCGAAGCCGAGGGGGAGCCGGTAATCGCCGCCACTTTGGCCCGGTGGCTGAAGGTGTCGGCCCCGGCAGTGACGATGGCCATCCGGAGGTTGAAGCGGGACGGGCTGATCAGCGTGCGGAAGTCCGGGCGGATTCACCTGACGCCGGAGGGCCGGGAGATCGCCTCGCGGCTGCTCAAGCGCCATCAGCTCATCGAGCGGATGCTGACCGAGATCTTCGGCATGGAATGGTACAAGGTGCATGACGAGGCCGAACACCTGGAGCACGCTGTCTCAGAGGATTTCGAGCGTCTGCTGGAGCAGCGGCTGGGCGACAGCGAGTTCTGTCCCCACGGCAGCCGGATGGGGCTCGAGACGCACAAGGAACGGCGCCGGCGGGGACTGGTGCCGCTGGCCGAGGCTCAGCCGGGGGCTACCGGGCGGGTAGCGGCGGTTTTCGAGCGCGACCGGCGGCTGCTGGAGTACCTCGATACGCTCTCGGTGCGGCCGGGTGCGGCCGTCGAAGTGCTGTCGCAAAACGTGGATGACACGGTGAGCATCCGGGTGGACGGGCGGGCGGTGCATCTGGGCCACCCGGCCGCCAGAAAGATCTGGATTGAGCCCGCCGGCCGGCGCCCCGCGTCCTCGCCGTGAGCGGGCCGCCGGGAGGCGCGGACCGGCCGGGGACGCCCGGGCCGGCGGCGCCGTTCCCGCAGGTTTTCCGTTTGCGCGCCGCACAAGGGCGTAGCGCAATCCTTTATGCTTTGGGTGAGGCCGTAGCATCATGCAAGAGCTGACCCCGGGGGCGGAGCGCGAGCCCGCGCTTCCCGCCGCCGACGAGCGGCGCCTGGAGGAACTCCTCGAATATGTCCGGAAGCAGGCCCAAACCTTCGTCGGGTATCCGTGCCGGGGGTATTTCGACTACTCCCGGCTATTCGACTTTCTGTACTACCCGATCAACAACGTGGGCGATCCTTTTGCCCCGTGCACGTACCGGGTCCATACCCGCGAAGTGGAGCGTGAAGTCCTCCAATGGTTCGCCGAGCTGAACCACATCGGCGAGGCGGACTACTGGGGTTACGTAACCAATGGGGGTACGGAGGGAAACATCTACGGACTATTCCTGGCGCGGGAACTCTACCCGGGCGGCGTTGTGTACTACTCCGAGGATACGCACTACAGCGTCGCGAAGAACTTGCGCGTCCTGAACATGCGGCACATCATGATCAAATCCCAGCCTAACGGCGAGATCGACTACGAGGATCTCTACGAGACCATGAAGATCCACCGGGACGTGCCGCCGATCATCTTCGCCAACGCAGGCACGACGATGACCGAGGCCAAGGACGACATCACCCGGATCCGCGCCATGCTGAAGGACCTGGCGATCCCGCAGTCTTACATCCACGTGGACGCGGCGCTGTGTGGTATGACGCTGCCGTTCCTTGACGGCGCTCCGGTAGTAGACTTCCGGGCGGGCATCGACAGCATTTCGATCAGCGGCCACAAATTCATCGGCTGCCCGTTTCCGTGCGGGATCGTGCTGGCGAGGAAGGAGTATGTGAACCGGATCGCGCGGTCCATCGAGTATGTGGGGACGTTGGACACGACGCTGACGGGATCGCGGAACGGCGTGGCGGCCCTTTTCTTGTGGTATGCTCTGCGCACCATCGGCAAGGACGGATTCCGGCGGGAGGTGGGAGAGTGCTTAGAGAAAGCCGCCTACGCGGTCGAGCGGTTCCGGGTTGCGGGAATCGAGGCATGGAGGAACCCGCATTCGATCACGGTGGTCTTTGAGCGCCCCCCGGAGGAGATTCTGGAGAGGTGGCAGATCGCCGTTCAGAACCGGTGGGGCCATATCGTGGTGATGCCGACGATCACCCGGGAGAAGATCGACCGGCTGATCGAGGACATCGTACGGGTGCGGGAGAAAGGGGCGGGGGAGTCGCGCCGGGTCCGGCCGCGGGCGTAAGGTAGAGAAACGGAAGCGAGGAACCGAGAGGAATGAAGGAAATCGTCGTTGTGACCCCCAACCGGGCGGGACTGCTAGCGGATATCTCCGAGGTGCTGGCGGCGCGCGGCATCAACATTGAGACGATCGATGCTGAGGAGGTCCATGACACCGCCATCATCGAGCTGACGGTGGACCGCTACGACGAAGCGCTGCAGGCTCTTCGGGACGCCGGTTTCCATGCCATCACCGAGGACGCCATTCTGGTAAAGCTCAGGGACGAGCCGGGGGCGCTGGCCAAGGTGGCCCGGAAGTTCAAAGAGGCCCGGATTGATTTGCGGAGCGTACGGTTCATCCGCCGGCAGCAGGGCTACGCGTTCGTGGCGATCGCAACCAATCGTTCGGAAGAAGCCCGAGCGCTGATCGACGAGTACATCGTCAATAACGCTGAGTAGGGCGCCGGGGCGCCGAACGCCACCCGGAACTGCGCTCATCCGCCTGGCGGCGGAGGTGGCGCGGGCGGCGCCGGCGGGTTGTCGGGGGTCGGCGACCCACCGCCGCCGGACGGGGGCGGCGGAGGTTCGCCGCCGGCGGTATCGCCCGGAAGCTTGGGTCCGGCGCCGCCGGTGGGAGCAGGGGAGCCGCCGTGGCCGGGTGAAGACGTGCGGGTCTGGATCAGGATTCCGTAAAGTACATCGCCGGCGGTCCGCAGGATCCCGGCCGCCAAAGCGTTCTTGTCCACTCTGCTCCTGGCGAGGGGGATGTTCTTATACACGCGGATATACTCGCCGGCCTGGAGCACCTTGGATTTGCTCTCGCCGATGAGGCGGTGGCGGACCGTGACCACCCCCTCTTCCACCGAGACCACAGTAGTGTCGTTGTCGTCTTCGATCAAGACATCGAAGACTGTTCCCCTCACCGAGATGACGGCCGTGGGGGTAAAGACGCGGTTGTGGTTCGGCTGCCCGCCCAGTTTCTGGATGAAGATCTTCACGTGGCCAAGCCACAAGTCCAGCAGGTCGCGCCAGTCGCCGGGATTGGCCCGGAAGGTGACCCGGGAGTTGGGGAAGACCTGGAAAGTGCTGCCATCCTCCAACTGGAAAACCGCATATCCATCCGGTCCCGTGAGGATTACCTGCTTCGGCCGAACAGTGTCGCCGGTGTTGAGCACCCACGGCTCGCTGCCTTTCAGGACCGAAACGTCTCCCACGAGCTGGATCAGGCGGGCGGCGCCCGGAGGCAGGGGGGAGCTGGGAACCGCCGGCGTCCGGGGAAGCGGTGGAAATTGCTGGCCAAGACACACAACGGCAAAAGAGGCGAGCAGCCCCCGGCGCAGCCACGTTGTCAGCCGGGCCGACATAAGAGAGTACCTCTCCCGCTTCTATCGGTCTGCAGGGCCGTTGTCTGCAGGTTCCCGAGAACCTAGTCTATCACCAAAAGTTTGTTCTGCAATACGGGTTCCGGCCAGGAAATTGCTGCAAAGTAGTGAGAACCAGACAGTTCTGGGAACGTCCGGCCGATATAGAAGAAGGCCACAGGCTACAATGGACTCGTTGGATGTGTCGAATCGCCACAGTTGAGGCCCGCCGGCGGACAATGATCCTGCCGGCGATGGTGCTGCTGGCGGCCGGGCTGGGGTTCGCCCAGGAGCGGAGGGACGGGCTCTACCTGGACGCGGCGTGGCGGACGGTGGGGAACACGGTGATCGACGCGGCTCCGGCCGGGCTGGCCGGCGGGCCGGTCACCGAGGTCTGGTACGCGCCGGACGGCGGAGCTCTGTATGTGCGCACGCCGAACGGGAAAGTGTTCACGACCCGGGACTTTGAGCGGTGGAGGCCGGCGCCGGACTCACTCCGGAAGCCCACCTCCGGCGAAGAGATGCGGGCCACCCGGCTGCCGGAACCCGGAGCGCGGCTCCGGACGGGGCGGCCGGGGGGGCAGGCGGTCTATGCAATAGGCCGCTCGGTCTACCGCTCCGAGGACGGCGGCGCTTCCTGGGTGGACGTGGCGAGTTGGCGCGGCCGGTTACTGATCGGGGGGCCGGTGTTCGATCTGGCTGTTTCCCCGACGGCGGAGGACGAGATCGCCGTGGCGACGCGGCTGGGAGTGTGGCGCTCGATCGACGGGGGCCGAAGCTGGGCGGCTTTGAACGCCGGCCTGCCGAACCTGCCGGTGCGGCGGCTCCTCGAGCTGCCGGCGGATGGGGCGGGGCTCCGCGTTCTGGTGAAAGACATCGGGGTGGTTGAATGGGCCCCGGGCGAACGGTTCGCCTGGCGCCCGGCGCGTTCCCCCGAATTCGCGGAGGAGGAGGCTTTGCGGCGGCGGGTGGCGGAGCTCCTGGGCGAGCCGGTTTCCGCGGTCGCGGCCGACGGGACGTGGATCTATGCAGGCGCCGCCGGCGGACGGCTTTGGGCGTCCCCCGACAGCGGGGACTCGTGGCGGTCTTTCGACGTGCCTGGAGCCGGCCCGGTCGAGGAGATCTTCATCATCGGCGGCTCGCCCCAAACGGCTCTGGCGGCTCTCGGCCGCCGGCCGGGGAGTAAGGAACCAGGCCCTCGCGTCTTGCGGACGACGAACGGCGGCCTATTCTGGGACGACATGACAGCGGATCTACCGGCCGTAGCCGCGCACGGGATCACGGCCGATGCGGCGACCGGAGCGGTCTATGTGGCGACCGACGGCGGCCTTTTCTACACCCAGGCCGACTTGAGAGGGGCGTCCCCGCCGGGCTCGTGGTTGCGGGTGCCCGGCCCGTGGCAGGGAGCGGCGGTCTTCGACGTCCGTTTGGACGCCGGGGGGAATCAACTGTACGCTGCAGTGGACGGCAAAGGAGTTTACGCGCGGATGGCGCCGCACCGATTCCTGTCCCCCACCGTGGTGAGCGCGGCCGATTTCCGGGCGCGGGAAGCGGCGCCCGGGGCGCTGCTCACGGTGCTCGGCGGACGGGTGGTGGAGGCACGCGCTGGATCGCTGCCGGCTCCGCTGTTGGCCGCCGCGGAGCGCGAGTCCCAGATTCAGATTCCCTTCGAAGTCTCCGGCGACGTGCTGGCCCTCGGGCTGACGCTGGGGGAGCCGGGCAGGCGGTCGACGCTGAGCCTGAATCTCCCGCTGGTGGACGCAGCGCCCGCGATCATGGAGGACCGCGACGGGGCTCCGATGGTACTGGACGCAGACACGGGGGTGTTGCTGAACGCTTTGACTCCGGCCCGGCCGGGCGCCCGGCTGCAGATCCTGGCCACGGGCTTGGGTCGAACCGATCCCCCATGGCCGAGCGGCATGGCCGCACCCATCGAGTCGCCGCCGAAGGTCGCAGCTCCGGTGCGCGTCTATTTGGACCGGCAGCCGGTGGATGCGGTGCGGGCGGTGCTCGCCCCGGGCTACGTCGGTTTCTATTTGGTCGAGTTCGTGGTGCCCCCGATCGTCAACGCCGGACCGGCGGAGCTGTACATCGAGGCCGGGGGCCGGGACTCCAACCGCACCCGCATTTACTTGGAACCTTGAAGTGCGTTGGACGGCTAAAGAAAGCCGCGCCGGCCCCTAGGGTTCGGTTGACCGGCGGGCCGGGGCGGGCTGCAACCCCTCGCGGGTTCCCGTAGACTGATGGATAGCCGAGGACCTCAAATGATGCTGCGCTGTGTGCTGCCGTGCGCCGTTCTGCTTGTTGCTCCGGCGGTGGCCGGGCAGGCCGGACAGGCGGAGGACAACAAGCTGGCCCCCTATTACCCGACGCCGAAACTGGTGGTAGAACGGATGCTCAAGCTGGGCGAGCTGAAGCCCGGCGAGACAATGTTCGACCTGGGCTCGGGCGACGGCCGGATCGTCATCATGGCGGCCAAGAAATTCGGCGCTTACGCGGTGGGGGTGGAGATCGACAAGGATTTGGTCGAAGCCAGCCGGCGGCGTGTCAAAAAACTGGGGCTGGAAGGCAAGGTCAAGATCATCCACGGTGACATCTTGCAGCAGGATTACAGTTCCGCCGACCTGGTTACCATCTACTTACTGCCGACCTCGAACGAAAAGGTCAGACCGTTGCTGGAGAAGCAACTCAAGAAGGGCGCCCGCGTGGTTTGCCACGACTTCGACATGTCCGGCTGGGCGCCTGATCAGGTGGAACACATCGAGGATGACGGCGAGGGGCGCAGCCACACGCTGTACCTGTACCGCCGGTAAGACGGGGGAGGTTCCGCCGGGGGCCGGCTCGGCGTCCGCACACCGTCCCCGGCTGAAATCCGAGGGCCCATGACCGAAGAGTATCTGCTGGTTCCCCACTCCTGGCGGCGGGCTCTCAGCCTGGCGCGCATCGGGCTGGCGGTGGCGTGTCTGGCGGCGGAAGTGGCCTCGGGTGGACCGGACCGGCTGCTGATCCGGCTCCTGCTGATCCTGTTCCTGCTTTACAGCGTGACGGCGGCCTCCTGGCGGATTCTCGAGCGGGTACGCTACGCAGGCTTCAGCCTGATGTTGGATTCCGCTTTTTTCTTGATCAGCGCGACGATCGAGACCCGGTACTCCGTTTGGCTGGCGGCGGTCTTTTACGGTTACCTGATGTGCTCGGCTTTGCTCGCGCACCCCTGGCGTGAAGTCGCGGTGATCTCGGTGGTGATGCCGCTGCTGTTCGCGCTGGTGCGTCCGGAGGAGGTGGCGCGGACCCTGCCGGTGCTCGGCATGGCGGGGATGCTGGGGCTGGTGGCGGCCCGGAACCGGCAGCTCTTGATCGACCGGCTGATCGCAACCTCGCGGAAAGCGGTTCATTATCGTGACGAAGCCCAGAGGGCCCGGGATGCGGAACGCGAACGGATCGCCCGGGATTTCCACGACGGCCCGCAGCAGTCTTTCATCAGCCTGCAGATGCGGCTGGAGGTTCTGCGGCGGTTGCTCGAGCGGGACCCGGAGAGGGCCCGGGCGGAACTGGCCGAACTACAAGAGATCACGCGGCGGCAAGTGGCCGAGGTCCGGGCTTTCGTCCGGGCGATGCGGCCCTCCGAGACCGAGGGCATGAGCCTGGGGGCCGCGGCCGCGCGGCTGGGCCGTCTCTTCGAACAGGACACCGGGATTTCGACGGTGGTGCGCGCCAGCGAGATCGAGGTGAAAGACGCCCGAACCCGAGAAGAGCTGCTGAAGATCCTTCGCGAAGCGCTGCACAATGTCCAGAAACACTCCGGTGCGTCCAGCGTGAGGGTCAAGATGTCGCATTCGAACGGCGCCGTCGAAATGAGGGTGGTCGATGACGGGAAAGGGTTCCCGTTCGCCGGCCGGTTCACATTGGGCGAGCTGGGCGATCTGCGGATGGGGCCGGCCTCCATCTGCCGCCGGGTGCGAGATCTGGGAGGAGACCTGGCGGTGGATTCGCGTCCCGGCGAGGGGGCGTCGCTGTGGGTGAGGGTCCCGGCGTGAGACGCAAGGGGGCGCCGCGGGCGGCCTGGTGGCTCGCC
>JALSRK010000071.1 GCA_026984795.1 Solibacteraceae bacterium
CGGTTCGAACAGGTCCCTCCGGGCTCTTATCACATAAGAGTTCACGCCAGCTCGACATTGGAAGAGTCCGTTCGGGAGGTGCAAGTGCGTGAGGGGGAGACTGCGGTCTGCGATTTCTCCCTGGGGTTGGCGGTTGTCCGCCAACAAGTGACGGTGACGGCGAGCGGGCGCCCGCAGTCGGCCTTCGACGCCTTCCAGGCCGTAGAGACCCGCAACTCGTTCGAGTTGGCCGAGGAGATCGCCCCGTCGATCGGCGAGACGCTGGCCAACAGCCCCGGTAACGGGATAGCGAAGCGCAGTTTCGGGCCCGGCTCGGAGCGCCCCATCATCCGCGGTTTCGACGGGGACCGCGTCCTGATGATGCAGGACGGTATCCGCACCGGCACGCTGTCTTCGCAATCGGGAGATCACGGCGAATTGGTCGACGTCGGGAATCTGGACGAGGTCGAGATCGTCAAAGGACCCGCGACGCTGCTTTACGGCGGCAGCGCGGTCGGCGGCGTCGTCAACATGATCAGCCGCCACCACGCGGTTCACGAGCATCCCCACCAGGGACTTCGCGGACACCTCGGCGGATCGGCCGGGTCAGCCAACGGATTCGCCTCGGGTTCCGCCGCAGTGGAGTACGGCCGGGGGAAGTGGATGCTGTGGGCCGGCGGCGGCGGCCAGGACAGCGGGGAGTATTCGACCCCCCTTGGGAAAGTGCCGGACTCCGACACGCGACTCCGCTCGGGTTACGCGGGATTCGGCCGCTACGGCGCGAAGATGTTCTTCAGCACCGGCGTAACGTATGGGACCGGCGTCTACGGGGTGCCGTTCGCCGCTCAGCTCGAGGCCGGAACCACCGGAAACCCAGGCGGCGATATCCTCCAGGAAAGCGATGCGGAACGCGTGCAGCTTGAGGCTCAGCGCCGGGCTTACCAGTTCAACTGGGGGGTGAAGAATCCCACCCACAGCTTTGAGGGTTTCGCCCTGCGCTTGAACTACACGCGTTGGCGCCACGACGAGGTTGAGGTGTTACCGGACGCCCTGCGCCAGGTCGGTACGTCCTTCGACAACAAGCAGTTCATCTACCGGGGCGTCTTCGAGCAGCGGAAGTGGGGCCCCCTGACGGGCAGATTCGGCTTTTGGGGGCTCGTGAGGGACTATAACACCACCGGAGAGGAAGCGCTGTCGCCGCCCGTCGATCAGCAGGCGGTGGCCGGCTTCGCTCTCGAGGAGCTGGACTTCGAGCGCTTCAAGCTCCAGCTCGGCGTCCGGGTGGAACACAACGATTACGAACCGGGACCCGGCGAAGGGGCGCAGATACCCGGGATCGAACCCCTCGAGCGGTCCTTTACCGGCGCGTCGGCCGCCGCCGGCGTCCACGTGGGCCTGTGGAGCGGCGGGGCCTTCGTGGCGAACTATTCGAGGTCGTACCGTCCGCCGGCGCTCGAAGAGCTCTACAACCATGGCCCGCACGTCGGCAATCTCGCCTGGGAGGTGGGAAATCCCCGGCTCAAGGCCGAAACCGGAAA
>JALSRK010000072.1 GCA_026984795.1 Solibacteraceae bacterium
AGAAACCGCCCGATCCGAGCCCGGGCGTCGGCCGCGTCCCGGTACTCGTTCAGATAGACCTCCTCGCACTTCAGCGTCCGCAGGAAGCTCTCGGCCAGGGCGTTGTCATAGGGGTTGCCCGCCCGGCGGCGGCCGCCGCTTCCACGGCCAGTTGGGAGGCTACTCCGAGTCGCGCTCCCCCGGGGCGCGAATTCCAGCGAATGCGTCCTGCCCGCTGCTCCCAGGGGAGCGCCTCACGGGATACGGCTGGTCATAACCGCGTGCGTCCCACCACAAGATGCGGTTGAGGGTCGCCTGGGGGACATCATCGATGTCCTGGAAGTTCATCGCGAGCGATTGCTCGGCGGCGCGTCTCCGCTGGCCCTTCAGCGCCTTGAGGGGCGGGTTCAGCTCATCCAACTTCACCTTGGGAGTGAGAGCTTTGTAAGGTGTGGGATCCGCCTCCGGAGTGAAGATACTCCTCATGGCGCGGGCGCTCTTGAGATAACGGGTCTGCGGCCGGATGCCGAAGATCTCCTGGATCGTGCGCACCATGCTGGTCTGGTTGTAATGGTTGGAGTCGAGCGCACCCCGGCGCACGTGAGGTCCGATGGCCAGGGCGACGGTCCGGTGCCCGTCGACGTGATCGATGCCGTCCTGGGCATCGTCCTCCACCACCAGGATCAAGCTCTTCGGCCAGAAGCGGCTGTGGCTGATGGCCTCGACGATGCGGCCGAGCGCGAGGTCGTTGTCGGCGACCATCGCTCTCGGGGTCGGCCAGCCCGGGCGCGTGCCCACCGTGTGGTCGCTGGTGAGCGTCAAGACGTTGAGGTTCTCGAGGCGGCCGGCCTTCTCCTTTTTCGCAAGTTCTTCGACAAAGGCTTCCGCCCGGATCACATCCGGGATGTTCATCGTGCTCGCCGGGTAGCTGGAGCACATGAGTTCCTCCAGTGCGGGGACTCCGCTGCGGCTGCCGACGACCGTGCGCCAGGCGCCTTCCCGGTAATGGCGCCAGTACTCGGTCCATCGAAGTAACTCACTCTTCTTGATGGGCGCCGCGGTGCGCGTCTTCGGATCCCAGAGCGCCGGCAAGGAGAACTCGCCATAGAGACGAACCGTGAGCGGACGCCTGGCGCCCTGCCAGAAGAAGCCGGCCGGCGAGACGGTGAGCGCGTCGGACATGTTCCAGGCGTAGCCGCGGGGGGCGGAAATCAAGGCTCGTTCCACGTAGTCACTCACGAAACCCTGCATCAGCCACTGGTGGCCCTCGAAGCTGATCGCTCCCGACGCGTAGAAGTTGTCCAACAGCACGTAGCGTTCCGCCAGGGCGTGGTGGTTCGGGGTCACGTCGCGCCCGTACATGACTAGATCCGGATCCCGGTTCCCCTTGGGGATGTCGCCGAACACCTGGTCGTAGGTCCGGTTCTCCTTGATGATGAAGAAGACGTACTGGATACCGAGTGAAGAAAGGTTGGCCACTCCGCCGGAGGGCTCGAAACGGGGCAGGTTGGCGGCACGGACTTCCCGCTCTCCGGCATGCAGCCGGGCGGGCGGCGGCTCGGCGAAGCGCACCAGTGAACCCTCGTACTGGCGCGAGTTGTAGCGCCCCTTCTCCTCGAGCGTCGCTCCCACCCCCTTGATGTTCACCACCAGGACGTTGCCCGAGGGATCTACCGCCACCGCCGAAGGGAACCAGCCGGTGGGGATCGCCCCCGCCAGGCGCCAATCGTGGCCCTGGCGCCGGAAAACCATGACCGCGTTGTTGCCACCGCAGGCCACGTAGAGCCTGTCTCCGCTGGGACTCCAAGCGACAGCGGTGGGCTGAGCGCCGATGACACCGCCGGGCCAGGTGGGAATCTTCAAGTCGCGCCGCGCCAGCGTTTCGGCGTCGATCAATGAGACGGTGTCGGAATGCGCGTTGGCGACGGCGAGCGTCTTTTCGCCGGGGCTGAGAGCGATGCCTGCCGGGGCCAGCCCCACATCGATCTCCCGCGTGACCAGCGTCTTGGCATCGACCACCGTGAGGCTGCCTGAAGCCCCCGCGCCGGTGGCCGGATCGGCGATGATTCGCGAGCCGGCGCTCGGCGCGACCGTATCCGTTGAGGCCGGCAGCCGCCCGCCGCGGTTGGAAATGAACACCTTTCCGTGCCGGGGCGAAACGGCCACGGCGAACGGAGCCACTCCCGTGGCGATCTCCCGCACCAACCGCCGCGACTGGGCGTCGATGACGCCCAGCGTGTTGTTCCGGCTGAGAGCGACGTAAAGCGTCGAGCCATCGGCCGAGAAGGCCATTCCGACCGGCACCGGATGCGGCTCGAGTGCGATGCGCTCCCGGCCCAGCGGCCGGCCGGTCTCCGAGAGTTTCACGATCAGGATGCTGTCCGGCCCGGTGCGCGTGGCCTCGCTGGCCCACAGCTCCCGGCTGCCGGGCCGGAACGCAATCCCCGTGTATGACGTGGTCTTCGAGTGAACCTGCGCATACGGCGTGCCGGTGGAGGCATGCAGAAATTCGACCCCACGGGAGTTCAGAACCGCAGCGATGCTCCCGTCCCCGGTAAGCGCAATGTCCACAGGGCGGCCTTCGATCAGAGTCTGTTGGCCCCATGGCCTCAGTAGCTGGTTGGTGGTGAGCAAGTAGAAGCCGGCCTCCTGCCGTCCAGCCCACACGTCGGACTTCAACAGCGGGAAGAGTTCGGTTTCCTCTGACAGAAGTGCGAGCAGCGCTACGAAGAGCAGTAAGGCTGTGAGCGTCAGCGGAACGCGACGGGCAGGCATATGGCGAGTATACCCCTCGCTGCACCGAGTTCGCCGCCTGCAGCGCCGGGCTGTGAATCCCGGCCTGCCGGCGACCATCTCCGCCACACCGGCGCCCCAATCCGACACGGATCCGGCAAGAGCCGGCGGCCCGACACAATCCTTACAGTCTTCGGCACGATCCTCACAGAATCGCGGCGTCGAATCCCAACAGACTAACATCAGGGTTTGGCTTCGCGCGTCCGGAATCTTACGGCCGCGGTGCCACGGGTCGAAAAATGCACATTGCGTAGGTTCCCGAAGCACCGGGGACGCGCCTGGCATGACGTGCCGAAGAAAGGATTCGAAAGCCGTGCTCTTCCGCGCGCAGAAGGCTCTGAACACTACTCTTGCCATCGCCATCACTATGGCCGTGAGTTTCGCTGCCGGCGACAGCTT
The DNA here is from genome assembly GCA_026984795.1 of Solibacteraceae bacterium. GTDB lineage: Bacteria > Acidobacteriota > Terriglobia > Bryobacterales > Bryobacteraceae > JALSRK01. The sequence goes on from JALSRK010000072.1 coordinate 3,172, forward strand.
CGAGTTGCGGCAAAGGAAGCTCATGGAGGTTCTTGTCGCACCCCGGATGCTCACCCGCCCCACCCCGGCGCCGGCTTATGCATACCGGCCTCGGTGGCAGTATTACAATGCCCACCTGGCTCAGAGGTCCATGCTGGCGGAAGCGAACCGCTACTTCGCCACCTCCAGCGACATCCAACCCGGTGAATGGCGTGTCCTGGCTCTAATAAGGACCTATTTTCGCTTTAAAGACACGAGGCTCTCGCCGGCCGCCCGGCGGCGCCTGAGAGGCGTGCTCCAGGAGTACAAGGAGAGGATAGACGGCCCTCGATACAAGAAACGGTTCGAGCGCTGGGGTGTGGCCGGCAACCACTCGATCACGGCTTATAGCACCTATCTGCTCTTGTCCCAGGAGTTCGGCCGCGGACCCTATTACGACATGGTGCGCAACAAATACATAGCCTGGGTGCGGCACCAAGGGCGATACGGCCGTGATGAAGTCAACTCCCCACACTATCTCGACCGCTCCTTCCTGCCGCTGCTGAACCTGTACGATTTCATCAGGGACCCCACGCTGCGGCTGTGGGCCCGGATGGCTCTCGACCAGCTGGTTACGGATTTCGCATTGCTGTCGATCAAGAACGTGCGGGGCGGCCCTTGGTGCCGGGCCCACCACCGGCATGTCCCGTTCGTCGCAGAGATCAGCGACGGCACACAGGACTCCTTCTATGTCGCCGGCTACGTCCTCTTCGGCGGCGCTCCGACGCCTCCTTACCTGTTCACCCACCAGATCATGAACTACGGTTTCTTGATCACCACGGACTACCGCCCACCGGCCGTCGCCGTGGCCATCGCCGACAGCGAGAACCGCGGCAGATACGAGGTCAAGTCTCATCGCTCTCCGGTGAAGGGCTCGCTGCTGACCTCGGAACAGGAGTGGGACATGTACTACTACATCACTCCCGCCTATAGTTTGGCCTCGCTGCAGGACGGAGTCGAGCTGGACAACCATCTCACCAACGGGACCACAGATCCGCCGGACTATGTCAATACTCAGGTCTGGGAGCTCACGTTCTCGGACCCGATGAAGATTCTCGGGCCGATGCGCAACCTGCACATCAATACCGGCAGCGTGAACAACATCTCTGAACTGCACAATCCCAGCACCGCCCTGATGCAGTTCCGAAACGTCCTCTTCTACAAAGGCCACTTCATGGATTACAACGACAATTTGCACGCCGGCGGGGGCTGGTACGAGGAGGTCGGCATCAAATCCGGGAAAGGCGTGAATGGAGAGCTGGAAACTCCGAAGTCCAAGAGTTTCCATTTCTGGAAAGTAAAGACCCCAGAGGGGGATGTCTATGTTGGAATTACGAACTACCCTTACTTCGACGCCGGCGTGATCGAGGTGGGGCTCGCCGCCGACTTCGAAGGGTTTGCCGCCTTTCGAAAGCAGATCATGAGCAGAAGAGCGAAGTGCCTCGGTCCGAAGACGCTTACCTACACGGACGGAGAGGGCAACGTCATCTCATATGACGATGGACGGGCGGTAGTGAACGGGGAGCCGTGGCCCTTGCACGGCTATCCCCTCTATGCCTCGCCCTATGTGAAATCGGAGCTCGGGTCGGGACTGATCCGGGCCTCCAAAGACGGTATGGAACTCATTCTGGATTTTCGGGATCCCGACAGGCCGAGGCGTGAGGAACGCTGACAAGGTTGCGGTGCGCCGGGGATGTGTGGGCTCCGGAATGGCTCTCGGAAGCGATGGGCGAAATGGTTCGGTAACGGCCGGAAGCGCTATGAGCGGCGTGCGCTCCGCCGGAGCGCCCGGCGGGAGCGGGACCCGCCCAGCCGAAGGATGGGATCGGCTGTGGCTGGCGCCGTCTTGCACGGCATGGCGCAGCACACCGGCCCCGGATGCATTCGTGGAACCGCGGGGACAGTGGCAATGAAGACGCAAGATCCAGAGCCTCGCCGCCGGCGCTTCGTGAGGACCGCCGAGGCGGCCGGGCCGGCTGGACAACGGCCGTCAAGGAGTGCGGCGGACCGGTGCGGTTTCCGGATTTCCCTGGCGGAATGGAGCCTTCACCGGGCGATCCAGAGCGGTGTGCTGACGAATCTCGAGTTCCCCCACGTGGCTCAAGAACACTTCGGCGTCGAGGGAGTCGAATTCGTCAACTGGATGTGGAAGGCCCCGACCCAGCGCTACCTGCAGCAGTTGAGACGCAACATACGCAATGCCGGCGTCGAGGCTGTGCTGATCATGTGCGACCTCGAAGGTCCTTTGGGAAGTCCCGATCCCGGCGAGAGGGCGAAAGCGGTCGAGAACCACTACAAATGGGTGGACGCGGCCGCCGAACTCGACTGCTTCGCCATTCGGGCGAATATGCGGCCGGGCCGCTGGCGACCTTCAGGTCCAGACGAGCTGCGCTCGTTCATCGGCTACGCGGCCGAGAGCTTCCGCCGTCTTTGCGAGTACGCCAGGAAGGCTCGGGTGGATGTTTTGATCGAGAACCACGGGGGGCCTTCCTCAAACCCGGACGTCGTCGTCCGGTTGGTCCACGAGGTCAATATGTCCAACTTCGGAACGCTGCCCGATTTCGGGAACTTCCCGGCTGGAGCGGACCGCTACGACGCCGTCCGCCGCATGATGCCGTTCGCCGGAGACGTCAGCTTCAAATGCCACGACTTTGCTCCGGAGCCCGAGTTTCGCGAAACACACCTGGACATGGACCGGATGATGAAGATCGTGCTCGACAGCGGCTACCGGGGCTGGATCGGGATCGAGTACTCAGGGAAACGGCTGAATGAATTCGAAGGGATTCAGGCAGCGAAACGGTATCTCGACCACTTTCTGGACAGCCTGGTCCCTTGCTGACGACGATGCTCCCGGATCTGCAGCGCCGCCGCGCGACGCTCGAGCGCACTGGAACACGAGTGGCCCTCCTGCTAGCGGGAACGCTGTGCTGGCTGCTCATCTGCCGCATCTCTCCGGCCGCTCAGGCGCAGGCGCCCGACTACCGCCGGATGTCAGTCGCAGCGCGGCGCGCCATGGAAGCCGGACGCTACCCGGATGCGATCTCTCTTTACCGCCGGCTCGTGAAGCTCCTGCCGGATCATCCGGGAATGGTGCTCAACCTGGGTCTGGCTTTGCACCTGGCGGGCGACTACGACGAGGCGGTCCGGTGGCTTGACAAGGCCGCCCACTTGCGACCCGGCCAGGAGGTCGCCTGGCTGCTGCTCGGCTCGGACCTTCTGCGTTTGGGCCGCCGTGAGGAAAGCTTGGAACCTCTAGAGCGGGCCGTAGAGCGGAAGCCCGACGACGCTCTGCCGCATCTGCTGCTGGCGACGGCTCTGCTGGAGCTTCGTCGCTTCGACCGGTCCAATGAAGAAGCCTGGCGGGCCGCCCGGCTGGCGCCCAGGAACCCTCGGGCCTGGCACGTGGCGGCGATGAGCGAACTGGCGCTTTTCCGCGCCGCCTCGCGGCTCCTCGAGGAAACAGCGTCTGATTCGCCGTACTGGCACGCTTTGCTTGCCCGTTCTCACGCGGAGGCGGCGAGGTACGGTAAGGCATGCCATCACTATAAGCTTGCCCTCTCCCGACTGCCCGAAATGGCTATATGGTGGGCGGCTTTGGAAAAGATCTATCGGGAGAGCGGCCACCCCGACTGGGCGGAGGCAGCGGCGGCAAAAAAGAGAGCGGCCGGCTCTCCGGATTGCCGCTCCCGGCGTCTGGAGTGTGCCTTCAGCGCCGGCCGCTACGAGGACGTTCTCACCGCCGCTAAGGGGAAACGGAGTCCGGAAGCCCTGTACTGGGTGGCGAGGGTTCGTAGCGCGCGGGCCTTACAAGCTCTTTCACGCCTGTCGGAACTCCCGCCATCGGTGGAGTTGTATCTGGTTCGGGCCGAAGCCTTCGGCATCCGGAAGATGTACACCATGGCGGTGGCGGAACTGGAGAGAGCCCGGGCGCTTGCCCCGCAGGACCGCCGGGTGCAAGAGGCGATGGCTGAATACCTTTGGCGTGGCAGAGACTTCGAGGCCGCCGCCACCTTGCTCGACAAGTTGGTGCGGGAAAGTCCCGATTCCCCTGTACTCAACTACCAACTCGGCGACTGCTTGTTGCGCCTGCACCGGGCAGCCGAGGCGATCCCGTATTTGGCAGCGGCGGTGAAGGCAGCCCCGGACGATCTGGCGGCCCGGGCCGGCCTGGGGCAAGCCTATCTGAGCTCGGGCAAGCCGGAGCTGGCCGTCCCGCACTTGGAAGCCAGTTTGAGCATCGATCGGCTCGGCAGCCTGCACTATCAGTTGGCTCGCGCCTACTTGGCGATCGGCCAGCCGGAAAAAGCCCGGCCGGTCCTCGAGCGATACCGCGAGATCCGGAAGGCCGTCCAAGCGCGTGACGCGGCGAACATCGGCGCCCTGAGCATCACCCCCCCGTGAAAGTATGCGCTGGAGCCGGCAGCCGCCGGGGCCGGCTTGCGTTCAGTACGCCCGTCTCATGCGGGCATCGCATCGCGGATGTACTCCAGAGCCAGGCCGGCCTGCTCTTCGGCCTCCCGCAGCGTACAATGCTTGCCGCCTTTGATGAACGGGTGGCAGAGCTCGTAGGAAAGGAATCCGTCAAAGCCAGTCTCCGCCAGTGCGGCCAGAAAATTCGGAAGGTTCCGCTCGTTCAAGCTCTTGAAGTAAGGGCCCCGCGACTCGTCGAAGCGACGTTTCTTTACCGAGCCGTCAGGGGCACGGTCGAACTCGCCACCGATATGGGAATGCACGATCAGCCCTGCGGCGGCGCGGACCGCGTCACGGACGTGGGCCTCGTCCTGGGACTTCAACAAGTCACACGAGAGGGCAAGCTTCAGGCGCTCGGAACCGACTTCCCGGATCATGCGAACCGGCGCCTCATAGCCGTCCATGACCGGTTCGTGGTTCTGCAGCGCCAAAGTAACTCCCAGGCGCTCCGCATCGCGGAGGCACTCCTCGAGGCATTCCCGGCACCAGCGCCACTTCTGCTCCGGCGTCACGTTGGGGAAGGCGTTGTCCGCCCGGCGGACCTCGGCGTAAGTGGCGAACCCGTTCTCGTCCAAGGTGATGCCCCGCCATCCGCCGAACACCCGCACGTGCGGAGCGCCGACGTAGCTTGCCCGGCGGATCAGCGCGCGGACCATCAGCATTTCGGACTCGCGGCGTTCCGGAACCGGCGTCATGAAGTTGTTGTAGGCCGACACCAGCACGGCCAGACCGAGGCGCTCGGCTCGCCGCCGCACTTCGTGACAAGCCTTCTTGTCGAAATCCAGCGGGCTCAGATGCGGGCGTTTCCCGCCCAGCTCGATAGCGTCATAGCCCAGCGCTTTCGCCTTGTCGATGCACTCGCCGACGCTGAGCGCCGGGCCGTCATACCAGACCCCCGAAAAGGTGACGCTGTAAAGAGCCACCTGCATCCGCCGGCTGTTTCCGGCTGACTTTGTTTCTGTCCCGGCCGCGAGCATTGCCGTAGCGGCCGAGCCCTGGCGTAGGAACTCCCGTCGGGTTGACAATTGGACCTCCTTTAAGACTTGGAATTCTTCCCTCTTCCCAGGGAATGCGCCGGGCAGAACACTATGCTGGACTCCGCCCCGCAGATCCCCGCGTCAGTCCCCGAAATCGGCGTCGAACACCCCGCGACCTCCGACACCGACTCCCGGCGTGCCTGGCACGTGTTCTTCATGACTTCAAACTTCGACAGTCACTTTGCCGATGATCTCCTCAACCGTCCGCCGAATGTTCTCAGGCTTCATCACGTTCTCCTTCCAATCCCGCAGGAAGATTCGCCGCTTCGCCTTGGCGATCGCCAGCAGCGCGCCATCGGAGAAGGGGAAGCCCGCGTGGCCGAATACGATGGCAAGGATCGTCCGGAGATGGCCTCTGAGGAAGGCCTCCATGGCCGGTCGTGGAACGCCTCGCGCCACCACTTCGTCGCCGAGCTCCTTGATCGCGTAGATCAGTGTGGCCGCAAACGTCTCCACCAGCGCCGGCTCGAGCATAGCCATCTGCTCGACCGTTACCCGGTGGACGCCGAGGACCGGACACGCTTCGTTGCCGAACATATCCGCGGCGATGGCCCTTGCGGCCGTGTAGTCCGCCTCCGAACCGTGAAGCAGCGCGCACACGACGTGCTGCGACTGCCGCACGCCGCCGAACCAGTCCGGCTCGCCGGCACACTCCGTCCCGCCGAACAGCGGTGGGTGGCAGGGATGGGTGACGCAGTAGGACAGATCCTCACGGATCGGGATGGCGCGCGCATAGGCCGCTGCCGGATCGAGTGTGATCATGAGTGTTCCAGCGTCCAGGCGGGGCACGAGTTCCCGGCTGATCGACGGGATCAGCTTGTCCGGTACGGCCAATATGACGACGTCCGCTCCCGGCAACGCGGCATCCAGCGGCACGGGCGCCAGCCCGCGCTCGGCCAGCTTCCGGATACCCGGCTCGCTGACCTCGACATACCGAACTTCGTAACGGTCAATGTCCTTGAGATTATCCGTGATGCGGCAGCCCATCTTGCCGCCGGCTCCCATCAGTACGATTCGCTTCTTCATTTCTGCTCCTGTGAACTTCCCTGGAGAATTTCGTCGAAATACGCTGCTGAGCCGTTCTGCCCACCTTTCAGCGAGATCTCCAGGCCGTCGAAGCGCCCCCCTTCGAGGTATGCTCGACACAGCGGCGCACCCGGGGAGATAGGCGCAGCGACCCGCAGCGCGTAAAGGCCCAGTTCCTTGGCGACGTAGCCGCAGGTGTCGCCGCCGGCCACGCACGCCCGTCTTACACGGGTTCGCTCCAGCACGGCCCGCAAGAGGCGGCCCAACTGGGGACCGAGATGGCGCACCGCGCTGGTTCCGTTCAAGCCGAGCTGCGTCAGACGGCGGTTCGTTTCCTCGATCGCCGGGTCGTCGGGACCCCGCGCAGTGTAGAGTACGACGCTTTGGCCGCGCTCCAACGCCTCCAGCGTCCGCGCCAGGGCGGCTTCCCGCTCCTGGTCAGCCCGTTCCGGATCCACCAGCCGGGGGCAGTCCAGGCGGATCCCACGGAACCCGCGCTCGAGGGCATAGGCGATCTGCGCGGCCGTCCCCGGGGCGCAGCTCCCGCACAGCACGACGATCGGGGCCTTCCTTCCGGCGCTCCTCGCCACCTCCGGGATCGCGAGGCGTCCCCGCGACCGCAGGTACATCCCCAGCGCGTACTCGATGCCGGACGATCCCACCAGGAAAACCGTAGTGTCGGCTTTGAGCGACCAGATCAGACGCCCGATCTGCAGCATGTGACCGGCGTTGAGCGTATCGAACAAGATCACTTCCGCTCCATTGGAGATCAGCCTTTGGAATCGCTCGTCCACCTCAGTCTCGCGCTTGGACATGTGCCAGACATCGACGAGTTCGATTCTCCGCCGGGTCTGCCTGGCGAGATGAAGACGCAGGTCGCTCTCGCCCATCGGCGTCACCGGGTGTTTGCTCATCGTAGGGTGCCGGTCCAAGCGGTAGGTGGTCTCCCCCACCCTGGCGAATAGATTGCCGAAGACGACATAGCGCCGCAAAAAGGGCGCCCCGACCATCACCGGCACCGCTACCGGTTCGAATATCTTCCAGCCGATGTCGATCGCCCGGCCGACGCTTCCAATTTCCGGCGAAGAGTCGAACGTCGAGCAGATCTTGTAATGGAAGAAATACGCCCCCAGTTGTTTCAAGGCCGAAAACACGGGCGGCAGCTCCCGGTCCATCTCCTCAGGAGTCATCGTGCGGCTGACGCCGGCCACGCCCACCGCCGCCACCCCGCCGAATTCTTCCTCGATCTGCGTCGGCGTGGGCGGCGACAGGAAGAGCACGGCGGGGATCCCGTTCAATTCCAGGCATTCCATTGCGTCGGTGGAACCGGTGAAGTCGTCGCCGTAAAAGGTAAGGAGCAGCCTACTCATCCTCATCCAACCTCCTCGGTGGAGCGGCGCTGCGGCGGACCAGGCGCCGGCAGCCCGCCCGGGCCCCGCGCCTGAGCACGGTCCCGCCGCGGGACGACGCCGCATTCCAACGCGTGGCGTCGCCGGCCGTAGCAATCACCTCCTTCGAGTCAGCGCCTCAACGTTACGGCGGCGCCTTACAGCTCCCAGCCTGCACGGTATTCCGGGTGGATGAGTGCGGCGGCCTCGGGTACGTCCGGCACCCGGAGCCCCTCACGGTCCCACCGCAGCCTGTGACCCGTGCGGAGCGCCACGTTCGCGAGCAGGATCGCCTCGGTCACCTTCGCTTCAAACACGAAGTTCGCCCCGCAAGGCGCCGCGGCGCCCTTGGCCGCGTCGATCCATTCCCTGTGGTTCCCCGGCGAACGCGGCAGCGTTTTCGGCGGCGGTACGAAAGACCTCATCCGTGACTCGGGGATGAGCCGTGGATTGGACCCTGAGAAACCGCATAGGATCTTTCCCGCATCACCGACGAACAGGAGGCCCTCGCCGGCAAGTTCAGCGTTGCCCATCTCTGCCGGCGTGGCCGGTCTGAGCCCGCCGTCGTACCAGCGGATTTCGACCGCCGGCCGGCCCTTCCGCGCTGGAAAAGTCCAGTAGTGAATGCAGGCCTTCGGAAAGCTCTGTTCCGGGTGTTCCGAGCTGCTCGCTTCGATCCGTTCCGGCGCCTCGAGTCCGAGCACACGAAACATCGTGTCGAAACTGTAACAGCCCATGTCGCCGACAGCGCCGGTGCCGAAATCATGCCACCCGCGCCACACAAAAGGAAGATAAGCTTCGTGGTAGGGGCGGGCCGGCGAGGGCCCCAGCCAGAGGTCCCAGTCCAGCCCTTCCGGTACGGGGAGCGCCCCGCACGGGGGATCGATGCCTTGCGGCCAGAGAGGGCGGCTGGACCAATTGATGACTTGCCGCACGGGCCCGATCACGCCGGCCCCGATCCATTCCGCCAACTGCCGTGTCGATTCCGATGCTTGGACCTTCAAGGCTACCTGGGTCGCCACGCCGGTCTCGCGAGCCACCTCGGCCATCCGCCGCGCTTCGTAGACAGTGCGGGTCATCGGCTTCTGGCAAAAGACGTGTTTGCCCTTTTTCATCGCCGCGATGGAAACGTGCGCGTGCCAGTGGTCCGGCGTGCCGACAATCACCGCGTCCACGTCGTGTTCCTTCTCGAGCAGCTCGCGGAAGTCCACGTAAGCGGTGCCCCCCCGATATGAACCGGAACGCCGCCGCAGACCATAGTAGGCATTGACGATCTTGCGGCAGGGTTCCCGCCCGGCGACCCCGGCGTAGGCCGTCACGCTACGCGTCAGCCGGATCGGCCGGCCGGTGCTGAGCCAGTCGATCCAAGTCGATCCGTCGCCACCAAGAAGCCGGCGAACCTTCTTACGGAACTCGTGCCGCCCCCACTCCGGGTAGTTGTTCCCAAAGCGGTTCACGTCGCACACCGACACAATCTGCACATCACGTTCCTGCAGGAACTCGAGCATCACCCGGAGGCCCTGCGAACCCACGCCGATGCAGGCAACGTTGAGTTTCTCGCTGGGCGGAACGAACCCGGCGCCACCCAGGACATGGCGGGGCACAATCGTTACCGCCGCCGCTTTCAACAGAGAACGGCGATCGACCTTCGAGTGGAAACCGGCTGTCGAGTTTGGCCCCGATGATTCCGTCATAGCTACTCTGGATCGTCTTCACAGCGGGGCCTGGGTTCGCACCACCCACGGCGCCGCCGCCTGACTTTCACCACCTCTGACGATGTCCGATCAGGTTGCGGGAAGTCTGTGAAGATCATGCCGAAGTTTGTGAGGATTGTGTTACGGCGGCTCAGTGGGTATCCGTTGCCGGACCTGGAAACCCGGACGACCGCAGCCCTCGGACGTGATTACGGTATCGCGACGGGCTCATGTGGGTCAGTTCGCGGAACTTCTGGCTGAAATAGCTCTGATCACAGAAGCCGACCTCGTAGCTGATTTCCGAAATGGACTTGCCGGTGTTTTCGAGCAGCCACTCCGCCCGCGCGATGCGGAAACGAGTCAGGTAGGTGACGAACGATTGCCCGGTGGTATTGCGGAAGAAGTGCATGAACCGGGAACGGCTCATGTTCAGCACCGCTGCTGCCCGTTCCACGGAAATCTTCTCACCATAGTGCCTGTCCATGAATTCGAACAGCGGCTGCAGGCGGCTGATGGAGCGCTGCCGCTCATCTCCCGTCTCTTTCAGCACCCCCAAGCTCTCATAGTGTTCCACGAGCAAGTACAAGAGCATCCGGAGGTAGGTCTTGACGGCAAGCCGGGCACGGTTGGATCTCGCCGGGAGCTCCTCATGGATCCGCATCACCCATTCGTACGCGCGCTCCGGGATTCCCGTTTCGGGCGCAATGACGTGCGGGAAAGTCTCGTCCTGATCAAGCAGCGGGGCGAGATACTCGACTTCCTCCGATCCCGGCGTATCCCCAAGTATCAGACGAGGGAGAAAATACAGGACGACACCCCGCAAACTGGGACCAACACACCTACGGATACGGTGGTACAGGCTGTTTCCCAGCGCCACCAGGGCCCCACGCTCAGACTCCAGTGATCGCTGCCGGATCTCCCACACGGCCTTGCCCGAGCACTGGTAGAAAACTTCCAGATAGTCGTGACGCCGCAGACGAACGTGGGGCTGCCGGCCGAACTCGAGAAAGCGGACGTCAATTGGGAAGTCCTCATCGAATGGCCAAATATGGATCCCGTCCGCGGTGACTTGCGGCTCGATCTTCGTCCCTGCTTGTTCCCAGGGCAGATCGTTCCCCCGCAGCGGTCTAATGCCCGCGTACATCTCAACCACATTATTCGCTTTGAATAGCGCGAACGCAAGAGGCGGCAACGAGGCTGTCCCGCCCGGCTATGGCCGCCCACATCGGAAGCCTTCGAAGCGCCGACCGCCGATCCGCGCTGGGCCTGGAACCCTTCTAACATGAGGAATCCCGGAACAGGCAGCCGTTCGGCGCTCGTCGCCGCAGCGCCTTCGGCGGCGACACGATTCTCACAATCTTCGGCACAATCACTACAGACTCACTAGTCCCTCTTCGGGCATTCTTGCCACAGGGAAAGACAAGGGTTGGTTCTACTTAGCCTTTCTTCGGTGGAAACCGGAAGGTGAAGTAGACAGAAAGAGACTGACAAACTCAGCGAGGAGCCGGGGTGTGGCCAGGGCGCCATGTTCTCATAACAAAGACGGCTGAAGCGGTTTTTACTCCAAGTGGGGTTCCGGCGAAGACTCGGCCACGGAACTGGAGCAAGAAGAGGAGAAGAGGAGAAAAGTTCGATGACGGGATTCACTAAGATAAAGGTCCTGCTGCCGCTGCTGGCGGCATGGTTGTTGATCTGTGGCCTGGCGCTCGGACAGAATTTCCGCGCGCAGATCACGGGGGTTGTTACCGATGCGTCAGGGGCGGTGATCCCGGGCGCTCAGGTGGTAGCTACGAACATCGACACGGGGGTTGCGGAAACGGTCGAGACCAATGCAGAAGGCATCTTCCGGTTGTTGAACCTCCTTCCCGGCAACTATAGAGTCGAAGTCGAAGCGACCGGGTTCCGGCGGTTCGTGCAGGAGAAGGTGACGCTGCGCATCGGCGAGATCGTTGACCTGCCCGTCAAGCTCGAGGTGGGCCAGGTGACCGAGGAGGTCACGGTTACCGGCGAGGCGCCGCTGTTGGAGAGCCAGACGGCCACCTTCGCTCAAGTGGTGGACCAGCGGGCCATCAGCGAACTGCCGCTGAACACGCGGACGCCGATCGCTTTGGTGGCCACCACCCCGGGGGTAGTGACCGGCGGACGTTTCGCCGGGGGTACCGGCGACGGGGGTAGGAACTTCTTCGCCTCGGACTTCAAGATCGGCGGCGGTCGCGGCCAGGCCCAGGAGGTGCTGATCGACGGCGCTCCGGACACGACAGGCGACCGGAACTTCGTCGCCTATATTCCCCCGGTGGATTCCACCCGGGAATTCACCGTCCAGACCAACAGCTATTCAGCCGAGTTCGGCAGGACCACCGGCGGCACGCTGAACATCGTCACCAAGTCGGGCACCAACGAGTTTCACGGCGTCGCCTACGACTATCTGCGCAACAGCGTTCTCGACGCCAACGACTTCTTCGCGAACCGCTCGGGGAAGGAAAAAGGCAAGTTCCGCCGCAATCAGTTCGGGGCCAACGCAGGCGGCCCGATCTTCAAGAACAAGACGTTCTTCTTCGTCGCCTACGAAGGCACCCGCCGCGCCATTCCGGCGACCACGATTTCCACGCTGCCCACGCAGCTCCAGCGCCAAGGCGATTTTTCCCAGACGCTCGCCTCGAACGGCAAGCTCATCAGGATCTACGATTACTCCACATTACATGAGGGCCCCGACGGCAAGCTGATTCGCGATCCATTCCCGGGCAACGTCATTCCGGCCTCGAGATTCGACCCCGTGGCCGCCAAGGCGATGAGCTACTATCCGGATCCCAACCTGCCCGGCAAGCCGATCACGGGGACGCACAACTTCGTCACCACCAGCAACGGGACCAACGACAGCGACAAGTTCGACATCCGCATCGACCACAACTTCAGCCCCAGCAACCGCATTTTCGGGCGCTACTCGTACCAGGACAACCGGCGGTTGAACCCCGCTCGCTGGCACAATCCTGCGAACCCCGGCTCGAGAAACATCAACGACAAATACACGAATGTAACGGTCAGTGATATTCAAACTTTCACCCCGACGTTGGTCGGTGAGATGCGCTTTTCTTTCGCCCGCGCCCATGCGAATCAGTTGGTGCCTTCCATCGGTTTTGATCTCTCGACGCTGGGCTTCCCGGAGAACTACGTCAGGCAGGCCGCCCCGATGTTTCCGGAGTTCCGGATCGGGGGCATGACCACGCTGGGCAGCGAGTTCTACAACAACCAGCCGCGCAACACCTACTCGGGCATCTTCAGCCTCAGCAAGATGGCCGGAAGCACTCCCTGAAGTTCGGAGCCGACATTCGGGTTCTGCGTTTCCACGCGTTGCAGAACGGGCGCCCGGCAGGAGATTTTCGCTTCTACGGCGGCTTCACGCGCGGGCCGGATCCCTTCAAGAGCAGTAAGAATGCCGGCTTCGGTTTTGCGGACTTCCTGATGGGGGCCGGCGCCAAAGGCGGGATCGACCATATCAACGGCCTGTCGTTGCAACGGCTGTACTACGCCTTCTATGTCCAGGACGACTGGCGTGTTACCCCCAAGCTGACGTTGAACCTGGGGCTCCGCTACGACATCACTACCGGACAAACGGAGCGCTTCGACCGGCTCACTTCCTTCGACGCAGATGTCCGGAGTCCGCTTTCGGACGAGGCCGGTATGGAGCTCAAGGGCGTCCTCCGATACCTCGGCAGGGGAGGTGAACCGCGGAACCAGTTCGATACAGACTGGAACAACTTCGGCCCCAGGTTCGGTTTTGCCTATAAACTGCGGAACAGTACGGTGGTGCGGGGCGGTTACGGCATTTTCTACGCGCCGATGGTTGTGCTCGGTGTCGGCTCGATCGGCTTCAACTCCTCCACTCCATGGGTCACCACGATCGACGGTCTGATGCCGAACGACTTCCTGCGCGATCCCTTCCCGCAGGGGTTCAACCTCCCAACCGGGGAGACCGACCCCCTTACCAACGTCGGCTACTCGCTCAGCATCACCACCCGCGGTGAGCGGACGCCGTACGTACAGCAGTGGAACTTCGGCTTCCAGCAGGAACTGCCCGGCAATCTGCTGGTCGAAGTAGCATACCTGGGCGCCAAGGGCACCAAGCTGCAGTTCGGCGACGGCGTCCCGCTGAATCCGGTGCCGACCGAGGCGTTGGCACTCGGCCCCGGGCTGAATGAGAAGGTGCCCAACCCCTTTTACGGCATCATCGAAAAGGGCCCGCTTTCCGGTCCCAAGGTCACTCGCGCGCAGTTGTTGAAGCCCATGCCGCAGTACACGAGCGTGTCCCGGTCGATAGTGGACATGGGAAGCTCCATCTACCATGCAATGACCGTCAAGGTCGAGAAGCGGCTCAGTGCCGGTCTCAGCCTGCTCGCCGCCTACACGGTTAGCAAGCAGATCGACAACAGCTCCAGCCAGGAGGGCTGGCTCGATCAGGCGCCGGGGCTGCTGAGCACGCACGGCGCGTACGCGGAGTGGCGCCTGCACCGGTCGGTCTCCGCCTATGACGTTCCGCAGCGGTTGGTTCTCAGTCACGTCTACGATCTCCCGTTCGGACGAGACCGGGCCATCGGCGCGAACTGGAACACGGTGCTGAACGGCTTGCTCGGGGGCTGGTCCTGGAGCGGCATCTTGACGTTGCAGAGTGGCTTGCCGCTGGCGATCTCGCGTCCCTCGGTCAACAACGGACGGAGCGCCAAGCTCGACAATCCGACGATTGAACGCTGGTTCGACACGTCGGTGTTTGCTCCGGCCGAGCCGTTCACGTTCGGCAACGTGGGAAGGTTGCTCCCCGATGTACGGGCTGACGGCATCACTTCGTACGACATGAGCATTGCGAAGAACTTCTATTTCCTCGAGCGCTACCGGCTCCAGTTTCGGGCTGAGTTCTTCAACTTGACGAACACGCCCCAGTTCAACCGGCCGAACGGAGGCGTGACCAGCCGGAACTTCGGCGTGGTCAACAGTACTGCAGCCCCGGCGCGGCAGATCCAGTTCGCATTGAAGCTGTACTGGTAGTGCGGTGGATCTGTCGAGCGGAAACCCGGGGAGGGGGACTTCGCCTCCCCGGTTTCCCTCCTTAGTCGGCGAATCGAGTCCCTTTGGCGGCTGGACTCCGCGGCGGAATCGGGAGTTTCTCTATGCGCTCTCTTATTGTGTGGGTGGCATCACTCCTCGGGGTTTGCGGCCCGGCGGCAGGACAACACTCCTATGACGTAGTTGTCTACGGGGGAACGGCGAGCGGCGTCATGGCAGCCGTCGCGGCCGCCCGGGAAGGGGCGTCGGTCGCCTTGCTCGAGCAGCGCCGCCATGTCGGCGGAATGGTGACCGGCGGTTTGAGCATGACCGATGTCGGCCGCAAAGAGGTGATCGGCGGCTATCCGTTGGAGTTCTACCGGAGGCTGGGCAAACGCTACGGCAAGCAGATTGCTTGGTTCCCAGAACCGCATGTCGCCGAAGAGGTTCTGCTGGAAATGCTCAGCGAGGCCGGGATCCGAATCTTTTATGACAGTTGGCTGAAGGAGCCGGACGGCGTCGTCAAGCGCGGCGCCACGATCCAGGAGATTCGTCTTTCTGGTGGCACGGCCTTCCGCGCCCGGGTGTTTCTGGACGCGACGTATGAAGGTGATCTGATGGCCCAGGCCGGCGTTTCCTATACCTGGGGCCGTGAGAGTGTGGAGCAGTACGGAGAGGTGTTGGCCGGGGTGAGGCGTGGCGGGTTGCCGACGCCCAAGGAGTATCTCCGGCGGCGGGCCAGCAAGCGGCGCGGCCGAGGGATCCCGGCATATGCAAACGACGGTACGTTGCTGCCGGAGGTTCAGAGCGACCCCGTGGGCCCTCCCGGTTCGGCCGACAAGAAGATCCAGGCCTACAATTTCCGCCTGTGCTTCTCCGAGGACCCCGACAACCAGGCGCCGTTCCCGAAGCCGCCTGATTACGACCCGTCCCGCTATGAGCTCCTGGTGCGATGGCTGGCCGGCATGGCCGGCAGCGGCTCGAAGCTCCAGTTGCACAAGCGGCTTCTGCTGGTGCGGCGGATCGACAACCCGTCCAAAGCCGACATCAACAACGCCGGGTTCTTCTCGACCGACTATATCGGCAAGAGCTGGGATTATCCGACCGCCGGCCGGAAACGCAGAGCCGAGATCTGGGAGGATCACGTCAACTATACGAAAGGCTACTTCTATTTCCTGGCGTACGACCCGCGCGTGCCCGGGCCCATCCAGTCCGAACTGAACCGGTGGGGGCTGTGCAAGGACGAGTTCGCCGACAACGACCACTGGCCGTATCAGCTTTATGTTCGGGAAGCCAGGCGGATGGTCGGCGATTTCGTCATGACGCAAAACGATGTCCAGATCGACATCTTCAAGCCGGACAGCATCGGCATGGGCTCCTACAACATCGATTCCCATGCCGTTCAGCGCTACGCCGACAAGAAGGGCTACGCCCACAACGAGGGGTTCATGGAGGCCCCGGTGCCTCCCTACCAGATCCCCTACCGGTTGATCCTGCCCAAGAAGGAAGAAGCGGCCAATCTGCTGGTCACGGTATGTTTCTCGGCCAGCCACGTCGCCTACTGCACCCTGAGAATGGAACCCCAGTACATGATCATTGGACAGGCGGCGGGAGTAGCGGCGAAGATGGCCATCGACCAAGACGTCCCGGTCCAGGAGATCGACATTCCGGGCCTGAAAAGGAAGCTGAGATCTCAGGGTGCGGTATTGGAATACCCGGCCGGCGCGGCATCGGAGCTGCCGGGAGAGTGAACAGCGGCCAGGCACGTTTTCCGTCGAGTGGAACCGGCTGGGAATCAGCCGTGCCGAAAGCCGCTCGAAGCGCTGGTCATGGAAAGGAGGACTTCGCAACAATGAACAACGAGATTACGCGCAGGAGGTTCACAGGAATGGCGCTCGCAGGAGGCTTTACTGCAGGTGGAGCCCGCGCGATCACCGCTGACCAAGTGAAGGTGAAGGTTGGCCTCTACAGCATCACGTACCTCGGACTCTGGTACCGAGGTAGGGCCTTGACCCACGCAGAGTTGATCGAGCGAGCCAGGAAGTTCGGCTACGAGGGGATCGAGATCGACGGGAAGCGTCCTCACGGGAATCCCCTGGACATGCCCAGGAAGAAGTGTGAGGAGATCCGAAAACGCGCCGAGGAGGCGGGCGTGCCGATCTATGCCGTGGCCGCCAACAACGATCTCAGCAGCCCGATTCCGGAGCATCGGGAATCGCAGCTCGTCTACCTGCGTGAACTCATCAGGATGGCGGCCAACCTGGGGGTGAAGGTCGTGCGTGTATTCGCCGCCTGGCGCGGGGTGACGGTGGTGCCCCCGCCCAGAGGCGGAGGCCGCTACGACATCGCCATCAAGGTTTGGAACACCGCCCACGAGCCGTTTTCTCCGGAACAGACGTGGGACTGGTGCCGGCAAGGGCTGATCGAAGCCGCGCGCTGGGCGGGAGACCATGGCATCACTCTCGCTTTGCAGAATCACGTACCGGTGGTCAACGGCTATCGGGACATGCTCCGGATGATACGGGAGGTGGATTCGCCGCACTTGAAGGCTTGCCTCGATGCTCCCCTGCTCAAGAACAGAGACGAGGCGTCGATCCGGGAGGTGGCCCGGGCCGTTGGTTCGCTCCAGGTGCTCTCACACTTCGGATACGAGCAGAGGCCGGACGGCACCATCGTCAAGCCGGGCACCTTCTACAAGCCGTTTGTCCGCGCGATGGCCGGGATCGGCTACTCAGGCTACATCGGCTATGAGCTGTGCCACCCGTTGCCGGTGATCGGCGGCCGCACGGTGGGCATCGACTATGTCGACAAGAATGCGCGGCAAGCGGCTGAATTCATGCACGGTGTGATCGCCGAGGTCAAGAAAGAAGCTGCAACCTGAGACGATTCCCGCATCCGGGGGCGCAAAGTGGAGCGTAGCCCCGGTGACGGTGCTCGACGGACGCCGGTGAGACAGGTTTGCCAAGACTCTTGGAGGGTCGACTCCAGCGTTCGCGATCTGTCCTGCGGCCAGGACGACTCCAAGGGGCAACCAACAAGCGAATCAGCAGGCAGGCGAACCGGGGCGGAATCCGTCCCGGTTCCCGAGACCTGCCGCGCGGCGGTGTGGGCCCGGCTCACGCCGGGGCGGCCGACCCTCCGGCCTGGTGGGAGCAGCCACCGCCCGTACGCCGCCGGCAGCCAAGAGAACAGTGGCCTTCATCACCGAGGGCCTCTGCGGCGATCCGCCGTCAGCACGAGCACCCAGTCTTCGCCGGCCGGCTCCGGCCGGGCGGAGATCAGCCATTCTTCCACACCTTGGGGAGGCGGGTCGACAGCGGTTTCCGCGCCGGTCCGCGGATCCACCCACCTGGCTTCGTAGGCGGCCTTCGCCAAGTGGGTGAGCAGGAGGCGCTTGTCAGCATTCCCGCGGGGGATATAGACGACATAGGTTCGCCCGGGCCGGGCAGCGCAATGCGGTGGAGATATGTCCTTCGGACCCGGCATTGGATTCTCCCGGCCGTTGAGGACAAGCCACTCGCGGTGCGGCCGGAGCGACCACCATTCCAAGCCGGTGAGGACCTGCCGGACGAACCGGAGCTGGCCGGAGCCTTCCAGCTCGAGGGCTTCACGCCAAGGGATCGTGTCCTTCCCCGGCTTGCCCGTCTCTCCGTACGGGTCCTCCGGATCGTAGAACTGCCAAATGCCGAACGCGCCGTAACCGTAGCCGGCTGCCCCGCTCAGAAAGGCCGTCCAGGCCTGCCACCTAGCGTGGTAGGCATGGGCGCGGTCCGAAGCTCGTTCATAGAAGCCTTCCGCGAGCAGCGCCGGCATGGGTGGCGAGAGGGCATAGTTCTCTTGGAGCCGGAGCGGGATATTGAACAAGCGGCCGGCGGACTGGCCCGTCTGCAACCAGTTGTGGTCGATCCAACCGGCCGGGATCAACCCGCGGGACGACTGCACGTTGAAGGGGGCCTCCCAGTGGGTCCTGCCGCTCGGGTGGGCCGATACCGGGTGCCGGTAGGGATTCAGGGCCTGCAGCGTGCGGCCGAGCCGGTGGAAATCCTCCGGGCTCCATTCGCAGTCGCGGAGCGCGTACTGGAACTCTCCGGAAAGGCTCCAGATGTGGTTGAAGGCGGCGTATCTCACCGCCAGGTAGGAGACGATCCTCCTCGCCGTGTCCCGGTCGAAGAAGCAGTTGTGCTTCCCGAACCAGGTCGGATGGCCGGCGGTGACAAAGCCTCGCTCCCAGATCGCTCGCATACGTGCGTCAAGGGCCCGGAAGTAAGCTGGATTCAGCCTGGCCGGATCGGCGTCCACGAATGGGTAACCGCCCTCGTTACGCTGTCCGGCCGGCTCCATCGTCGTGTCCCCGAAGCCCCGCATGAACGACATGAAGATCGTCGTAAAGCCCTTCTTCCCGCGGTCGGCAAGGTACACATAAAAAGGTCCGTCAGAGTTCTCTCCCAGGCCGCAGCGGGCCGTATTCATCGCCCAGACGGTGTCGCCGAGCAGGAAGAAAGGCGTGCCGTCGGCGTAGGTGAAGTAGCGGCCGTCGGGGCTGATCCGGAGGTGGCCTCGCAGATTTCCGTTCCGCCGCAGCTCGGCAGCGGAGGGCGTCCGCGCGGAGATCGTTCCCCTTACTGCGTCCAGGCCTTTGTCGGCGGAGCGGGTCCGGAAGGTCCATGCGCCTCTACGCGGGGGAGCGAAGCGCACAACGTACCGGCGGTCCCCGTCCCAAAAGCCAGGCAGCTCCAACCGCGTCCCGGAGCCGGCGTGAGTGAAAACGGCCGTCACCGGAAACTCCCACCACACGTGGGAAGAAGCGGCCTCGAGGCTGATCTCCACCGGGGTCCACACGACCGCCGACAGCTCCCTGGGCCGGTCAGGAGACCCTCCCCCAGCAAAACCCGGTGGCGCCGCCATGAAAGGCGAAAAAGCGATCAAGGCTGCGGCGGGCAGCCAGACGCTCCTACCTCCCGGAGATGCGAATCGAGCGAGCCAGACCGCTACGAGTCCCGTCCGGGGGCACGACCTGGCAGCCGTCGGCCCCTGCGCCTCGCGCCCTCGCATTGCGGAGATGTTACCACACCGCCATGCGTGCGGCTCCCTCCGAATGCCGGTGTTCCCACATGCCCGGTCACATCACTGGAGTTTGCGTGGTTCGCAAGGCAGCAGGCGCCCGCTGCCGGCCTCAGGGCCTCCGACGCGCCTTTTGCCCGAAGCCGACGAAAGCCGGCGTGGCCGGGACGCGATGCTTGATATGATGTGAAATGTGGGCGGTGCGATGCTGAGACGATACAGTCGCATCCGCGAACGGGCCTGCCGGGAAACGATCCGCGCGACCGAGCTGTGGGACCCGCCTCGGATCCTCAGGATTTCCAGTACAGTTTCCTGAGCTGCCGCGCGCGGAGAAGGCGTAACCCGTTGACAGGGCGCGTAGCTCAGCCGGATAGAGCATCTGCCTTCTAAGCAGAGGGTCGCAGGTTCGAGTCCTGCCGCGCCCGCCACACCGGAAATCCTCCCGGCCGCCGGCCGCAAGCCCCCACCCCAGTTCTTCCAGCCGGCGATTCGCTCCTTGAAACCGCCCGGAGCGGCCACTCGGTTCCCCCGCGCCGACCTTCGCTATTATCGGGCGAAATCCCGACCTGCAGCCGCGCCGATCCTTACTCCTTTGTGTGCTGGCGCCGATGGCGGCCGCCGGCGTCGCTTCAGCTCAGGGTGGAATTGCGGGTTCGTCTACCCCGCCCGCCGGGCGGCTGTCACTGTGGTACCAGCGGCCGGCGAAGCGGTGGGTGGAGGCGCTGCCGGTGGGCAACGGCCGCCTCGGAGCGATGGTCTTCGGCGGCGTGCCCGAGGAACGGCTCCAGTTGAACGAGGACACCGTGTGGGCGAAGTATCCCCTCGAGCGCGACCGCGACGGCGCCCACCACACCACCGACGCCTGGTACTTCACCAGCCCTATCAGGCGGGCCCAGTACGGGATGTAGGCCACCGGAGCAGCCTGGGTGGCCCGCCATTTCTGGGAGCATTATTTATATACCGGCGACCGCGAATTCCTGCGGCGGCGGCCCGCAAGAGCCTCGAGTACCGGCTGTCGCACGGCGGCGGGCACACGGGCTGGAGCCGCGCCTGGCTGATCCACATGTGGGCGCGGCTCGAGGACAGCGCCAAGGCGCGGAGGAACATCCTGGCGCTGCTGCGCAAGTCCACGCTATCGAATCTCTTCGACACCCATCCGCCGTTCCAGATCGACGGCAACTTCGGCGGCACGGCCGGGACCGCCGAGATGCTCGTGCGGTCGCATGCCGGCGAGATCCACCTGCTGCCGGCCTGGCCCAAGGAATGGATCGAAGAGCCCGGCTCGGTTCGCGGTCTCCGGGCGCGGGGCAACTACGAAGTGGACATTGCCTGGGAGAACGGCGAGCTCTCTCGCGCCGTGATTCGCGCCTACAGCGGCGGACGCTGCCGCGTGCGGGCCTCGCGGACACTCGAAGTCACAGTGGCCGGCCGAGCGGTACAAACCGCGAGCCCGGAGCCCGGCGTGGTCGAATTCCAGGCCCGGCGGGGGACCGAGTACGAGCTGCATTGAGGCCGCCAGCGGCGCACAGCGCTGCCGCGGCGGTGAGTTTTTTTTGTCAAAGCCCCGCCCGGGGGGTGGACGCAGGGGCGCCCGGATGCTATCACTGGGGCGGGGAGGGGACATGCCTACCGTTCAATTCCGCACTCGCGTGGTGTGGCGCAACACCCAGGTCTGGCCGGCTTCCGGCCGCCGTTTCCGCGTGCCTCAGGCCGTGGCGGCCAACCACGTGCGGGTTCCGATCTATGTTTCCGCTGAACGGATGCAACGGCTCGCACCGTCTCGGACCATCGCCGTGGTGGCCGGATTGACCGATGCTGAGGTCGTCTGGCGATTCGAGAACGCCACGCAGCAGTGGCGGCGATTGCCGCCGGAGCCCGGCACGCCGGCCCGCTGGCAATTCCAAGGCGGTGTGGTCCACCTGGAGCTCCGGCTGGCTCTGTATGTCGCCCAGGGCTTCCAGCGGTCGAGTCACATCCTGAATACGATCATGGAGCACGAACTGCTCCACGTCGCCGACGAACTCCAGATCCTTTCGCGCGAGCTGGTTCCCGCACTGCAGCGGAACGCCACCGTCCGGCGGCATCTCACCGAAGGCGGCGTCATGCTGGAGCGCCAGTACCAGAGCTGGGTCGCTGGCGGCCGTTTCAGTAGGATGCTTCGTGACGATGTCTGGGCGCCGCTTCACAACCGCCGCAACCGCGCCCGGGACTCCGGACCGGCCTGGGAAGCCTACCGCCGGCGGATCGATGAGCTGATGCGGCGGACCCGATGAAGGCCAAGCTGGGGCGCTGCAGCCAGGGGGAGCGGCGCCCTGCGGCGTGACGGGTGACGAAAAAAGGCCCGTAAGCGAGGAAACCTGGAACTTCTTTTATTTGTTGTGGTTGCCGGGGCCGGTGACGCGTCCGCCGCACGGCGTGCCGGTCTGGCGCCGCAGTCAGTAAAGGGAAGAGAACAGCGAAGATCGGCCGGTCCGGGGGCAGCGGAACCGGGGCGGCCCCGGACGGTTGGAAATCCTCCATGGCAGGGCCCCGAGCGCAGGTACACTACCCCGGCGGGGGATCTGCGGTTGTCAAAGATGGCCGGCGGAGCGGACGGGCATCCGTCCCCGCCAGCGTGTTATAGCACAGAGAAGGTTCGGGGGCGGCCGCCGAATGAAGCAAGTCGTTGTTCCGACGGCAGATTCTCGGTGGGAAACCACGGTGATCCGCCGCCGGCCGACAGCAAGGGGAAGAAGGGAAGACGCCCCGGGTGTGGGCCGGCCGGTTTCCTGGCCGGCGACCCGCCGGTAACCTCAGCTTATTGTTTCGGCGTTTGGGCCTTGGCCTTGGAGATGGCTTGGACGTCGGCCATCATCTTGCGCGTCAGCTCGTCCAACTGCGGCTTGATCTTGCGATAGCGTTGCTGCCCGATCTCAGCGCCTTTCTTGTACAGATCGGGCAGCAACTTGAGCGTCTTCTGGCCCAGCGGCGTGGCGTAGAACTCGAGCAACTGGTTGATCTCGTCTTCGGTGAAGGCGGCGGCGAAGACCGTCACGTAATCGTCCTTCGTGTTCTCCCAGCTCAGAGCGCCGGCGAGCAGCTTCATGACGTCGTCTACGTACTTTTCGAAAATCGGCCGCGCTTCGGCAGGGGCTCCGGACTTTTCGAAATTCTCGAGCATCGAGGTGCGCAGGTTGGCGTAAGCCAGCTTGACCTGGTCGGCCACGCCGGTGGCTTGGAGAAGTTTTTCGGCGGCGGCCCGGTGAGAGGCCTCGTCGGCCCGGGCACAGGCGGCAGCGCCTACTAGGACGAATGCGGCGACGGCCAGCGCCCGCGCCGTGGTCCCGGTCGGCGTCAGAAAATACGACTTCATTCGTTCAGCATAACACCCGCCGCCGGACCAGCGGCGGGAGATTGCGCCGCACGGCGTTTGTTGGAACAATGTCGCTGGTATGACACGGCGCAAATTCTTCTCAACGACAACGGCCGGCCTCTCGGCGGCGCTCGCCGGAGGGGCCGCCCCGGC
Organism: Solibacteraceae bacterium; assembly: GCA_026984795.1. Classification (GTDB taxonomy): domain Bacteria; phylum Acidobacteriota; class Terriglobia; order Bryobacterales; family Bryobacteraceae; genus JALSRK01. Next base: position 26,405 of record JALSRK010000072.1, read on the forward strand.
GAAGCCGAACATCATCCTCATTCTCGCTGACGACCTGGGCTACGGCGATTGCGGCTGCTACGGACAGCAGCGCATCGCGACGCCCACGATCGACCGGCTGGCCTCAGAGGGCGTCCGCTTCACCCAGGCCTACGCCGGCAGCACCGTATGCGCCCCCTCACGGTGCTGCCTGGAAACCGGCTACCACACCGGGCACGCCCGCGTGCGGGGCAACCGGTATCCGAACCTGCCCCTGCTGCCGGAGACGCCGACGCTCGGCCGAACCTTGAAGCAGGCGGGCTACCGCACCGGCATCATCGGCAAATGGGCTCTCGGTCAGCTCGGCTCCACCGGCTACCCGCTGGAGCAAGGCTACGACGAGTTTTTCGGCTACTTCAGCCAGACCCATGCGCACAACTACTATCCGGAACACCTGCTCGACGGCCGCGGCGCTTATCTGCTTCGTGGCAACATGGGCTGCAGCCGCTGCGGTGATTACGCCCCGGACCTGTTCATCGAACGCGCGCTGCAGTTCCTGCGGAGAGACGACCAGCATCCGTTCTTCCTCTACTTCTCCACCACCATCCCGCACGCCAACAACGAGCGGGGCCGCGACACCGGCGACGGCATGGAGATCCCCGACTACGGACCTTACGCGGCCAAGAACTGGCCGGATCCCGAGAAGGCGTTCGCCGCCATGGTCACGCGTCTGGACCACGACATCGAGCGCATTGTCGAAACGCTGCGGGAGACAGGCAAGGACCGCGACACGCTGATCGTCTTCACTTCCGACAACGGGCCTCACCGCGAAGGCGGCCACAGCCCGGACTTCTTCGACTCCAACGGGCCTTTGCGGGGCATCAAGCGGGATCTCTACGAGGGAGGCATCCGCGTTCCGGCCGTTGCCTGGTGGCCGGGCCGCATCCAGGGCGGCCGGGTCAGCGACCACCCCTGGGCGTTCTGGGATCTGCTGCCTACGTTCGCGGAGCTGGCCGGCGTCCGGGCGCCGCGGGGCATCGACGGGATTTCGATTGTCCCCGAGCTGGTGGGCAAGCCGCAGCCGAAGCACGACTATCTCTACTGGGAGTTCCACGGACGGCGGTTCCGCAACGCTGTCCGGTTCGGTGACTGGAAAGCCATCGCCCAGGGTCTCGGCGGGCCGGTCGAGCTATACAATCTGGCCGAAGACCTTGGCGAGGCCCACGACCTCGCGCGGGCGAATCCCGGCCTGGTACGCAAAGCGCGGGAGCTGCTGGCAACCGCCCGGACCGAGTCCAAGGAGTGGCCGGTGAAGAAAACAGCCTGAACCTCTTCCCGGCGAGGCCAACAACGCGCAGGCAACGCGGCGCCGGAATAACCGATCACTTCTATAGATAAATTCGATATAGAATTCAGGTGTGGCCTGGCTGAACTACCAGCACCTCTACTATTTCTGGACGGTGGCGCGGGAAGGGACGATCACCGCGGCGGGCGAAAAGCTGCGGCTGGCGCAGCCGACGATCTCCACCCAGCTCCGGGTGCTGGAAAAGACTCTCGGCCACAAGCTCTTCGAGCGCCAGGGCAAGCGCCTCGTGCTCACCGAGACCGGCCGCATGGTCTACCGCTACGCCGACGAGATCTTCGGCCTCGGCCGCGAGCTGCTGGACCGCCTCGAGGGTCGGCCCGGGGGAGGCCGCGTGTCGCTGCGGGTAGGGGTGGCCGACGTGATGTCGAAACAGGTGGTCCACCGCCTGCTTCGGCCGGCCCTGGATTGCCCGGAGCCGGTCCAGTTGATGTGTTTCGAGGGTAAGCCGACCGAACTGCTGGCCCGGCTCGCATTGTACGAGCTGGATCTCGTACTCTCCGATTCGCCGGCTCCCCCGGAGGTGAAATTCAAAGGCTTCAATCACCTCCTGGGGGAGTCGCCGCTCGCCGTCGTCGGCGTCCGCCGGCTGGCCCGGAAGTTCCGCCGTGGCTTTCCCCAGTCCCTTGACGGAGCGCCGTTCCTGCTGGCCACGCCCAACACCTCGCAGCGCCGGGCCCTGGACCTCTGGTTCACCTCCCTAAGCATTCGCCCCAAGATCGTGGCTGAGTTCGAGGACTCGGCCTTGTCGAAAGTCTTCGGCCAGGCCGGCGACGGGCTCTTCGTAATCCCGGCGGTGATCGAAGCCGAGACCCGGCGGGTGTACGAGGTCGAGACGGTGGGCCGCCTCGACCCAGTCCGGGTGCAATACTACGCGATCTCGCTGGAACAGAAGCTCCGGCATCCGGGCGTCGTCGCGGTGGTGGAAGGCGCCGAGCTGTCTCTCGACCCGGGCGCGCGAAAGGGCGGCAAGCCGGGCCTGAGGAAGGCTCCCGGGAAGCGGGTGCGATCACTCGGGCGGAAGCAGTCCTGACTAGTGACCGGTCCTTCCAGTCTCCGGGACCCGGCGGCGACATTCCCTTCGGAGCCGTAATGCCAACGGTAGCGTTCCCGGGGAGGTGTGAATTAAGATTGTCGAGTCATGCGGAGAGCACAGGCGAACAACATCGGATACCCGGTCTGTTGCGGCGTGATCGTGCTGGCATGTGCGGCTGCCGGCCTGGCGCAGCCGCGCGTCTCGTCGCCCGACGGACATCTCACGATCGCCTTCGACGCCGCCGGCGGGCGGCTCACCTATCGGGTGACCCGCGACGGCAAGCCGGTGATCGCCCCGTCCCGCCTGGGCCTGGTGATCCAGGGGGGTGAGGCGTTGGGAAGCCAGGTGTCGATCACCGGCGCCACCACCGGTTCCCACGAGGGCTCCTATCCGGTGATCCACGGCAAATCGAATCCAGTCGAGAACGATTTCAACGAAGTGCGCGTCCAGGTGGCCGAATCCGAAGGGCGGCGACGCCGGATGACGATCGAAGCCCGCGCCTATGACGAGGGCGTGGCCTTCCGCTACGTGGTGCCCGCCCAGCCGGGCATTCCGGATCCCACGGGCTTCCGGCTGCGCGAGGAGATCACCGAGTTCCGCATCGCCAAGGACTCCATCGCCTACCCGCTCTACCTGCGCAGCTTCCAGACCAGCTACGAGGACGAGTACCACCGCGAGGCGATCACCGGGATCGCTCCCGATCACCTGATCGCCATGCCGCTGCTGATCGACGTGGCCGGCGCCGGCTGGGTGGCGATCACCGAGGCGCACCTCGAAGAGTACGCGGGCGCTTACCTGAAGCACGCCGGCGGTTTGACGCTCCGGGTGGAGCTCTCCTCGGTCGGCGGCCCGCCGGTGGAGCACGGCCTGCCGCACCGCTCGCCGTGGCGGGTGATCATGGTCCATCCCGAAGCGGGTCGGCTCATCGAGTCCAACATGATCATCAACCTGAACCCGCCGCCCGACGGGGACTTCTCCTGGGTCAAGCCCGGCAAGAGCGTCTGGGACTGGTGGTTCGGAAAGGTGAAGACCGAAGAGGGCTGGGAGACCGGCATGGATACCCGGACCTTCAAGTATCTGATCGACTTCGCCGCCGAATCGGGCATCGACTACGTCCTGGTGGACGACGGCTGGAGCAAGCGCCAGGACATTCTGCACCCCAAGCCCGGGGTGGACGTCCCGGAGATCATCCGCTACGGCAAGTCGAAGGGCGTCGGCGTCTGGCTCTGGGTCCACTGGACCGGCGTGGACCGCCAGATGGACGAGGCGTTCCCGTTGTATGAGAAGTGGGGCGCGGTGGGCGTGAAGGTCGATTTCATGGACCGCGACGACCAGTGGATGGTGAACTGGTACCACAAGGTGGTCAAGAAGGCCGCCGAGCACCATCTGATGGTGGACTTCCACGGCGCCTACAAGCCGGCCGGCCTCCGGCGCACCTATCCGAACCTGATGACGCGGGAGGGCGTCATGGGGCTCGAGTACACGAAGTGGAGCCGGAGGGTCGGCCCAGAGCACAACGTCACGCTGCCGTTCACCCGCATGCTGGCCGGTCCGCTGGACTTCACGCCGGGGGCTTTTGGCAACGTGACCCCGGCCGAATTCAAACCCCGCTTCGACGACCCGATCGTCGTCGGCACACGGGCCCACCAGCTCGCCATGTACGTCGTCTACGAGAGCCCGTTCGCCTGCGTGGTGGACCACCCGTCGGCCTACCGGCGGGCGCCCGAGTTTCAGTTCATCAAGGACGTCCCGGTCACCTGGGACGAAACGCGCGTGCTGGACGCCGCAGTGGCCGACTACATCGTGATCGCGCGGCGCAAGGGGCGGGAATGGTACGTCGGCGCGATGACCGACTGGACGCCGCGGACGCTGGAGATTCCGCTGTCGTTCCTGCCCGCCGGCCCCTTCACCGCCGAGATCTACCGGGATGCCGGCGATGCCGCGGAGCATCCCGGCAAAGTGACGGTCGAGAAGCGCCAGGTGAGCAGCGCTTCCACCCTGACCCTGAAGCTCGCTCCCGGCGGCGGCGCCGCCATTCGCATCGCGCCGGCCAACTGACCCCCAGGGCACGGGAAACCGGCCGGCGCGGAGATCAACGCTGTTCAAACGAACCGCCGGACACGGAATTTCGGCCGTCCGGACTGGAGGTGGATCGTGCGACGAAGAGACTTCCTGCTTGCTGGTTCCGTAGTTGCTTTGGGCGCTTGCGCTCGTCCCGGCCCGCTGGTCTCCGGCCGCCGGCTGTCGCCGTCGAAGAACCTGGGCGGCATCCGCACCGAGGACGGGGCCGCCCCGATCGAGGGCGCCACGTGGTACGTCGCTGAGAAGACCGGCGACGGCGTCCTCTATAGCTTCCCCGCGGGCGCACTGGCCAAGGTCCGCTACCTCACCGCGGATTTCTTGCTGGACGGCAATCACATGGCCGCCTTCCTCATCGTGCTTCAGGAGGGCGAGGACGGGCGCCGGTTCCGCTTCCGGTTCGCCGGCCTGAACCAGTGCGGCTTCCGCGTGCGTTTCCCGCTCGAGCTGGTGGACATGAACCGCTGGGGCATCGACCGTGAGGGCGCGTTCCTGAAGCCCCGGGTCAGCGGCGAGCGCGTGGACCTGGCCAAGGTGGACCGCATGGAGCTGACCGTCTACCGCAAGAGTCCCAAGCCGGTGCGCTGGGCGATGACCGATTTCGTCGCCACCGAAGAGGACGTGCCGCTGATGACGGATCCGGTGCTACCCAAAGGGCCGCTGCTCGACGAGATGGGCCAGAGCACCATCCACGACTGGCCGGCCAAGACACGGAGCCTCGAGGAGATGTCCGCCCGCCTGCGCAAGCAGCACGAAGAGGCGCCCCGGCAGAAATGGCCGGCGGAGTTCTCCCGCTGGGGCGGCTGGCGGGGCAGGCGGCTGATGCGCGCCCCGGGCTTCTTTCGCATCCACCACGACGGCAGGCGCTGGTGGCTGGTGGATCCGGACGGCTACGCCTTCTGGTCGATCGGGCTGGACTGCGTCCGCGTCGATACCTGGGCCGCCTATACGCTGCTCGAGAAGGCGCTCGCCTGGCTGCCTGAAGGCGACCCAACTTACAAAGACGCCTTCCAGAGCCAGCCCAGCCCCACGGTGGGCGAGTTGAAGATGATCAGCTACCTGGCGACGAACTTCATCCGGACATTCGGACCGGACGGCTGGCGGGAGAAGTGGGCGGCCATCGCCCTGGCGGGGATGCGGCGGCTGCGGTTCAACACGGTGGGCAACTGGTCCGAATGGGAGTTCGCCCGCCGGGCGCAGTTCCCCTACGTGCGCCCGATGAGCTTCCAGCCGAAGCGCTCCCGCCGGATCTACCGCGACTTCCCGGACGTCTATGACCCGAAGATGATCGAGGACGCCGCCGACTACGCCTCCATCCTCCAAGAGACGCGCGACGACCCGGCCTTCCTCGGCTACTTCCTCATGAACGAGCCCACCTGGGGCTTCTCGAGCGAGCTGCCCGCGCAGGGCATGCTCTACACCGCGCCGCCGGACTGCCCCACCCGGAAAGCCTTCGCCAACTGGTTGTGGACCAAGTACCGCGAGGACGCCGCCCTGTCTTCTGCGTGGAAGATCGACGTCACCTTCCGCAAGGTGGCGGCGGGGACCTGGCGCGAGCCGCTGCCCGAGGAGGCCCGGCCGGACCTGCTCGAATTCAGCAAGCGGATGGTTACCCGCTACTTCGAGATCCTCACCGAGGCCTGCCGCAAGGTGGACCCGAACCACCTGAACCTGGGCATGCGCTGGGCGGGGATCCCGCCGGAGTGGGCCGTGGAAGGAATGAAGTCGTTCGACGTCTTCAGCATGAACTGCTACCGCGAGCGGGTGCCCCGGGACGTGACGGACCGCATCCACGAGCTGCTGAAGATGCCCGTGATCATCGGCGAATGGCACTTCGGGGCTCTGGACGTGGGCCTGCCGGCCTCCGGCATCGGGCATCTGAAGAACCAGGCCGACCGCGCCAGGGCGTACCGCGTCTATATCGAGGACGCGGCGGCGAACCCGAACTGCGTCGGGGCGCACTGGTTCACGCTGTACGACGAGTCGGCCCTGGGCCGCTTCGACGGCGAGAACTACCAGATCGGCTTCTACGACGTCTGCAACCGGCCTTACGAGGAGATCGGCGCGGCGGCCGTCGCCAGCCATGAGCGGCTATTCGAAGTGGCCGCCGGCGAGCAGAAGCCGTTCGACGACGCGCCGGAGTATCTGCCGAAGCTCTTCTGAGCGGCGGGAAGGCGGCGGCGCATTAGCGCAGATTGCCGAACGCCACTTCCCGCTCGTCGGTGTCGAGCAGTGCGTACTCGCCCTCGGAGAGCTGCCCCGGACAGACCACCAGCGTGGTGCCCACCATCATCTTGCCCTTCGGCCCTCCGGCGCGGGAGCAGATGGCGAACTTCGGTTCGTAGGTCTTGATGATGTGGCTGACGGCGTCGTGGCCGGGATGGCCGCCCGGCTCTTCGAACTTGTCCACCGGCGGGGTGTGGAAGAGCAGGATCTTGTCCTGGTCGAGGTGCCGGACGAAGTCGAGGGAGAACTGGGCCTCCCAGCCGGGATAGAGCAGCAGCGCTTCGTGCTCGCGCTCGCCATGGGTGATCTCGCCGCCGAAGCCGGCGACCACGAAGTTGCGCCGCCACGGGGCGAAGCTGCGGTGGACCATGTAGATGTTGGCGGCCACCACTTCGCTGTTGAAGGCCGCCTGGAGGAAGAAGCGCTCCGGCGCGTCGTTGCGTCCGGGGATCAAGTAGACGGGCACTTTCAGCTCGCGCAGCGTCCGGAAGAACCGGGCCAGCGATTCGGCGTCGTCGGAGCGCTCCCGCGCCACGTCGGGATGGCCCAGGTCCGGCGCCCGGCCCTCCTCTTGCGCCCGGCGCCACTCGGCCTCCCGGGCCTCGGCGCGCAGGATGTTGCCGGTGAAGACCACGCCTTCGACGTTCGCGTTCTTGACGACCTCGGGCAATCTCTCCAGGTAGTCGAACCGCTCGTGCAGATCGCTCAACGCCAGTAACGTGCTCATGAACTCACCTCCTTCCTGGTTCTCGAGTCGTTACGGGCCGCGGGCGCCCGGCGCCCCGGGGCCGCCCGGCGGCAAATCGCGTATCTGGTTGAGATGGGAACGAGTTAGGGAAACCCCGGCCGCTTCGTGGGACGCACTCGGGCAGCCGCCGGTTTCACCGCCGCCCGCGCGGCTCCCACAGAGGCGGGTCCGTCTTTTCGGCTTTTTTTCGGTGACAGGCTACGCAATCACCGAATTGGCGCGGGCCCGCGTGCCGGCGCCCCGCATCGCGCAGCAGAAATCGGGAATTGAGTGGCCTGTCCCCGTTTTGAAGACGGGTCTGGCTCTTTTCGGGGACAGACACCGCAATCACCGAATCGGGGGCGGGTCTGCGGCCCGGCACCTCCCTTAGCAGCGGCCGGCCCGGCGCCGGAGTTCTGTTTCCGGGGGTTGCGTCGCCTGTCACCGGATTGGCGTGCGGATCACGGAACCCAGCCGAGGACGTTGCGGATCACGCTCCATCGGGGCCCGGCCTCGCCGGTCTTCCGGCCCAGGATCCAGTGATCGTAGAGTTCCTGGATCGTCTGGTCGCTGCGCTTGAGCTGGATCCAGGTGTTCAACAGATCCTGCATCTGCTCGGCGTCTCTGTCCAGCGCGTAGGCCAGCGGTACCCGGATCAGCACGGGCTTGGGCACGGCGACCGAGAACGTGGGGTAATAGAGGCTCCAGGCGGCCGCCTCCTCGGCCGGCATCATGATGGCGTCGAGCTCATCGCTGCCGGATTCCAGGTACCGGCGGATGTCGCGGCTGGTGGCCAGCGGGACGATCTCGGCGTGGGGCAGCAGCCGCCGCAGCTTCGCCATGTAATAGGGATGGTTGCCCACGCCGATCCGCGGGGAACGCTGGCGGGCCAAGGCTTCGGCGCTGTTGAAGCCGTCGCGGCGGCTGTCGCGCACCAGAAAGGCGAGGGTCACTTCGAGATAGGGTTCGGTGAAGGCCATCTCCTGGGCACGCTCGGTGGTGACCACCACCCCGGACATCACGATGTCGCAGTAGCCGGTGTAAAGCTGCTCCGCGAGGCGGTCCGGATCGACGGGGACGAACTCCGGCGTCACGTTTGTCTCACGCCCGAAGATGTGCGCCATCTCGACGTCCAGGCCGACGAGCTCGCCGCGGGCGTTGAGATAGCTGTACGGGACGTGGTCGGGGAAGTAGCCGACCCGGATCCTCTTCCGGTCGCGGATCAGCGTCAGCCGGCTGGGTTTCGGCTCCGACGGCATCGGGGGCGCGGGCGGCGGCTCCAGGTGGACCACCGCTGGGACGGGAGCCTCGATCAGCTCCATGTTGGCGATCACTTTGTCCTTGGTGTACTCGGCGCCCAAGGTGAACGTGTACAGCAGGCGGGCGCCCCCGAAGACGCCGAGGAACAGCGCCAGGGTGGCCGCCGCCCTCTGGCCGATGCGCCGCCAATCGATCCTCAGCAGCCCCTGCATCGCGAAGACCGTCAGCAACGTGAAGGCCAGAGTGTGTACGGAGGCCACCAGCATGCGGAAGCTCTTCACGAAGACGTCCACGGAGAGGAAGAGCTGGAACATGTCGTCCGGCAGGCCGAGCAGGTTCAGCAGGAAGGGAATGGCCACGAAGATATGTCCGAACAGGCTGGCCAAGCCGGCTGTCAAGACGACCGGGTAGTCCGCCGGGGCGAGGGGGTTGCCGAGGAACCAGCCGACGAAGGGGACGAACGCCAAGGCGAGCAGCTTCCCGCTATGGGGGAAGTTGAAGGAGGTCGGAGTCAGCACGTCCACCAGCGAACCGGACTCCGCGGAGCTGGTCCCGGTGCGCTCCAGGATTTCCCGGCTCGCCTGAGCCAGCATCGGCAGCACGACCATCAGGCTGCCGGTGGCGAAGGCCGTGACGACCGCTTCCCGGGAAGCGGCGTAGAGATCGCGATAGGTGACCGGCGTCAGCGAGGTAATCAGGGCGGGCAGCACCCAGAGACCCAGCAGCGCCGCCGCCAGCATATAGGTGAGCAAGAAGACCTGGAGGCGGCTTACATCCCCCGTCTTCATGGTGCCGGCGGCGTTGGCTGCGATCGCGAACACGCCGTACGGGGCCAGACGGACCATGAACTTGGTGATCCGGAGAAAGACGGCTCCAAGGACGTCGAGCTGCTCGATGAGGATCTGCTTCCGCTTCATCCCGATCAGCGCCACGCCCACGGCGATGCTGAACAGCACCACCGCCGGCACGATGGTGTTGGCCATCGCGTGGAACGGATTGGCCGGGATGTAGAGGCCGACGAAGTCGAAGGGCGGGCGCTCCTCGATCATCGCGGTGCTGAAGAACGAGGCCGACTCCTGCCGAGGGAAAGCCAGCGGGAAGACGGCCACCGTGGCCAGAGCCACGGTCCACAGCCCAGCGAGAACGAGCCCGCCGCGCAGAGCCAGCCGCCGGGCTTCGTGGAAATCCAGGCGTCCGAGGCCGGCGATCAGCGAGACCATCACGTAGGGCAGGACGGTCATCTGGAGCAGGCCCACGAAGATGTCGCCGGCGATTTTCAGGCGGCCCGCCGGCTCTCCGAGGAAGAGTCCCGTCAGAACGCCTAAAGCGAGCCCGATCAGGATCTTGGTGGAGAGGCTAAGCCGCTTGTTGGGCCGGTTCGGCTGCTGATCCACTGTCGTTGAGATTCCTCTTCGGCTGTTTCATCTACCGTAACATGCTTTTTTTCGGTGACAGGCAACGCAACCACCGAATCGTGCTTCTTTTCGGTGACAGGCAACGCAATCACCAAATCGGGGGCGCAGACAGCGGCCGGCCCGCGTCGCGGCGCGGGACATGCTGCAGCAGGAATTGGGAATTGAGTAGACTGTCCCCGTTTTGAGGTATGGGCCCCCGTGTTGAGACAACGAAAACCGGGACAGGTTGCCGTTGGCTGAAGAACCGTTGTCTCGGCCGACGGGTTCCTTCAGGCTGGCAGTTACGGTGAGATGGAGGTCGGCTCTGCGGGAGCGCAACCGGCCAAGGGATCGCCGGCGGGAGATTCATCGAGACGATGAGCGGGCGGTGTGGCCCGGCTGCACCCCCCAGCTTTGGCCGGCCACGATGTCGGGGACGCAAGTGGAGGAGAGCAGCGGATAGGGCGGGAGGCCGCCCCTGTGGGCCGAAGCGCTGGCAGGGAGGGACTCGACGCCGAGCTCGTTCTTCAAGTAGTCGCGCATCATCTCGGAGTAAGTGCGCTCGAGGCGCTGTCGCATCTCGAGTACGAAAAGAGCCCGGACGGCAGGATCATCAAAGCTGGGAACTTCCTACAAGCCGTTCCTGCGCGCAACGGCGGAGATCCGGTACCATCGGCCACGGATTTCGTGGTCCCCTGCCGGCGATCGTCGGGCGGACCGCCGGCATCGCGTACGTTGGCAAGAACGCACGACTCGCCGCCAAATTCATGCACGGGATCATCGACGAAGCAAGAAAGGAGAACGCAGCCTCAAATAGCGTCCGGGATTGATGCCGTGCATCGGTTCGCGCTCCAAAGCTCGCGGGAATAGGGCATGCGCTCGCCGGGAACATTCCGCTGGCGCTGATCTCAGAGCGCTATGTTTCTTGAAAACGGCGGTGGTCTGGACTCCGTTGCCCGGGTCTGGGCGACGATGTTCCACGAGCCACCCATCCCAGCGGCGAGGGCCGGCGCCGCGATCGACACGAATTCCGATTCAGAGTGAAAACCCCTTTCGTTGTGGGATGCCCTTGCTCCCGAGTTGGATTTCGACCTCAGAGTCATCATGCCGCCGATTGGAAGCCGGATCGGGCACTTGCTCGCGGACAACGGCTCCGGCCGACATTATTTGCCGATGGTGAGGTGGACCCCGGGCTGGATGGGAACGCCCTCGACGAAGATCTCGACGGGATGATCACCTGGTTCGAGTTCGGGGATGACTACGTTGAACTGATTGAGCCCGCTGCCGGAGAGGCCGGCGAACTGCTGCGCGGCGATCTTGCCGCCGATGCGGATGACGATCGGGCGGGCGAGCGGAGCCGGTTGGGCAACGAGTTGCGCGGTGGGAACCGGGGGCTCGGTGGGGCCGAACCCGGTACCGAACAGCAAAATGGTCTCGCCGGGTTCGGCCGGACTGGCGGCGGCTCCGGGGAGCAGCCCGTCCTTGGCCACGAGCGAGCCGTCGGCGTGCACAGCAGCCGCGTAGCGCCGGTTTTCCGGAGCGAACAAGAACAGCGCCGGATCGAGCGGGAGCTTGTAGACCTCGTAGGGGTCGCTGGAACCATTCGGGGTCGTCACCACGAGGCGCACCGCGCCCGTAGTTTCATCATCGGGCACGAGCACGTTCAACTGGTTGGGTCCGATGTAGAAAATGTAAGCGGGCCGGCCGTTGATGGCGACGCTGACGCCGTCGAGCGCAGTTGGGAGGTTTGCACCGTTGAAATCGGCTTCGCCCCACAGCCGCGCTGTCGGGGACAAGTTGGAGCCGAGGATCGAGATCCACGAGCCGGAAGTGATCCCGGCGGCGAAGCTCGCCCCGTTGACCACGCCGGCGGCGTAGATGACCGGCCGGGTGCTGGCCGTGCCGTCCTGGGTGATGGCGACTGGCACGCCGCCAATCGTGATGCTGCCCGTCCGCGACGCCTCCCCGGTGTTGGGGGCAACCTGGAATCCGAGGGCCGCGGGACCGCTCCCGCTCGCCGGCTCATCCAGCGTCAGCCAAGTGGCGTCGGAGGTGGCGTTCCAAGCGCAGCCGGCATCGGTGTTGATGAAGACGGTCCCGGAGCCGCCGATCGCGGCGGGAGAGCTGATCGAGGGGTCCAGCGTGAAACCACAACTGCCGCCGCCGGCGACCGCGCCGCGCAGTTTCCAGGAGATCGGGCCGCCGGGGAAGACTCCGTCACCGAGGGTGTAGGTCATCTCTATCGTTGCGCCGTTGTCCGCTGCCCGGCGTCGGGCGAACGACTGGGAACCATCGTTGTCGGAGACGTGGTTCGGAATAAGAGTTCCCTCGCTCTTGGCAGGAACGTTCGTAGACCCGGCGATGGCGGCGCTGCCGCTGTTGCCGCTCGCCTCGAGCTTGCCGGTCCGGCAATCGAACTTGCCCATCATGGGGACGAACTCCGGCGGTATGCCGTCGAACTCGAGACTTCCGTTGGATTGTACGGTTCCGTCAAACTTGGGGGGAGCGAGATCGGATGGCCGAAAGGATTGTCAGTCTGCAGCACCTCCCACAGGACGTCGCGCAGGAATTCTGTGCAGGCGTCCCTGAACGTTCGTTCCGTGTGAGCGACGCCCACCTCTATTGTCTTCACGCTGCCCGTCCTGAGCAGCATGATGTCCAACTTCGTCCTGCCGGGCTTGAGACCTCTAACCTGGAATGTCACCCGCGGCGCGCGCACAGGCACATCTACAGGGTTCTCGTCGGGAACGGCAACATTCTTGTCGCGCGAACTGATTGCGAATTGCGTCGGCTGGCTGTCGCGAGGCCCCTTCGCGCCCATGAGACCCCCATAGAGTTCTAGAGTGACGGTACGCTCGGCGCCAACGATCAGGCTCATGCGCCTCGGATCGGGACGGAAATGGCCTACCTGTATCCAGTTCTCGCCTTCATATCGCTGCCCGTCGACATCGGCGGTCAGCCGGTAGAGCGCAAGTCCGCAGTCCTTACCGATGATCGACACCGCGCGGCCCAAAGGATACTGTGGAAGGGTGATGACCACCGACATGTTCGCGGTGCCACCGGCGACGCTCGCGACGCGTTCGTTGCTGTTAAAGATCTTGACGGCAAACTGAACCTTGGGAGGCGCGGAACTGGGTCGGGCTATGTGCATGATTTTTTGGGAGGGGCTCGGCATATAGACGAACGGCACGGTCATCGCCCGGGTTCCGGTAGGAGAGATCGTGTCGGACTGGGGATCGGGGGTCTTAATGTGGTCGATACTCCTGCCGTTCGGGAAGGTTTCCGGCGAGTTCGCGTGGGCGCGTACCCAATCGTTCGCTTCCTCATCAGAGACCTGGCCATTGTGATCAGCGTCGGCGGCGTCGTTCTCCTTCGCTTTGATGATCGCCTCCATATAGTAAGTCCCACCGCGGCCCTTCTGGTAAGCCACTTCGGTCTCGCTGGAGGCGGTGAGCACCGAGCCGTCGAAGCCGAGTCCCTGTATCCAGCGCTTCACCCATCCGGCGTAGCAGGAAATCTGGAGGATGCAGAGTTTCACTTTGCCGAGCGGCTTGAACAGGTCGACGTATTCCTGGGGACGCAAGATCTGCGTACTTCCCGGTACGCTGTCGCTGGCGACAACGACCCCTTTGCCGGCTTCCGATAGGACTCCGTGAGCGATAAACGTAAAGTAGAGCTTCTGACAGTTCTTGCCGGCGAGGGACCTGATGAGCTGGGCGAGCTGGCTCTTGCTCACCGGCGTCAGTCTCACGGTGTTGCCTTGCTTGACTCCGTTCGTGATAATGCGGTCAGAAGCTACGAGTCCCTTGTCCCGCAGAAATCTCGCATGGTTAATGATATCGGCCGGACCCGCAGAGGCGCCGGGGCCGAAGACTAGCAGGGCGCAGGCGTCGGCGGCGTCGGCGCGATAAGAATTCGCCGGCGCGGGGTTTGCTGCGAGCGTCGTGAAGGCGCCGTCGGGCGCGGCGACTTCTGCTTCGGTCGGAATCGCAAGCGAATGCACCCGCGGGTCCCCGGGCAGGTGCACTTGCGGCCACGAGTGCGCTGCGCGGACTACCGCGTCACGCATCACATCGGGGCCGGCCTGAGCGGCATCGATCACGACGAACCGGGCGGGGTGCCCGAACAGGGCGGAGGGGATGTCGTCGATCCACACGAGCCACGAGGGCTGCTCGATGACAAGGGGAAACACCCGCGCGGAGGGAGTCTCGGGCCATGCCGGGCTGACGACGGAGCCGGCCGGCAGCAGCACCGGCCCCTGCACGAGGACGCTCCGGCCTATGATTTCGTTGTCCGCCTCGAGCCACCGCTGAACTCCGGCTTTCAGCGCTGTCGGGGCCATCGCGGCATCGGGCGGCGCGGGCAGGTTGGTGAAGGCGAACGTAGTCTGGGCGGCCGAGCCCTCGACGCTCACGCCGACGAGAAATACGCCCGGGATTTCGTTCGTTACGAAAACAGCGGTAACTGTTCCCTGAGCGTCCGACTCAACTTTGATCACCCGCTGACCAGGCTCGGTGGAGTCAGGAAACGTGCCGCTCGCGCCTTGCGCCGGCGCGGTGAATTGGAGCGTTATGCCAGGCAACGGGGTGCCGTCGGCGCGCTGTACGAACGCCGTGAGCTGCTGCGACGTGCCGGGGGCGACAACAAAGCTGTTGACGTTCTCGACGGCGCGCACCTCGATCCGTGACGCTTCTGCGGCAACGGTAGACAGGCAGGAAACCAGTAAAACAACCAAGCTCAGACAGAGCCAGCGCGAGAATTCCCAGGCAGCATTGCAGTTCACATCCCCCCCGCGTTGTCATCCGGCAGGCCCCTCCCAGCGGTGAAATCCCAGCCCGCCGAGCCAGGTGTCTCTCAGGAGTCTACTCCTGACTTATTGGCACAATCAGTCTATGTGGTAGGCGGGAACACTGTCAAGTTTTCACCCGTGATTGTTACAGCAATGCGAGAAGTTCTTGTTCGGAGAAAGCAGAAAGTTCCTGGTGACAGCCGCGAAGCTGGAGGGATGGGGCGATTACCGATGAGCCAGGAGGAACAGGCCCGGCTCCCCAGGTGGAGACTTTCGGGACGGCGTTCCAGACGAACCGGGCTATGAGGCGGCGAGGCAGTTCATGGATCTCGCGGCAGATGGCGTTGCCTGGCTCGATAGACTGCGCGACGCGCTCTGCCGCGGGGATGGCCCTGTCCCCGCGCAACTCCTCCGCGCACTCCGCGACATCGAAGCCGGCAAGATTGCCTGGAAGCCGAACAGCTCGGCACTGCTTACTGAAATCAACTCCTATCTCGTCCCAGTTTGCGGGACGGACCAGGACTGCGCCCGGCGCATGTATTTCACCGCCGGAGGCCAGCGGCGCATGCTCAAAGAGAGACCGGAGATGCTTCGGTGGTGGTATGAGAGCGTTACGGGGACCCAGGTTCGGTCTTCCAGCGTGTCGGCGCTCGCTGAGATTACCCAAAGCCAGTTGGAGCCCGTGCAGCGGGACCTCTTGTATCTCACGGACACTCTTGCTCGGCGTCTCGGCGCGCTGGGGTTTTCCCTCCCCCGGGCCCCGTCGTTCGGAGACCGGGGCGGGTTGGGCTGGTGCGGCGTGACTTACGGCAACGCGCTACTCATCGACGACACGCTCTTCGTTCCAGCTTTCGGTTTGGAGCGTCCGGAGCAGCGGATCCTCGATCACCTGCTCGAGAAGCTCCCCGAGGGGCTCCGCCTGGTTCCTGTGCCGGCCCGCTATTCGCTCCTCCACGCCGGGGGATCCACTGCCGGGCGGGGATCGTGAGACGCTAAGAGGAAAGCCAAATGAGACGGACCTTTTCTGTGATTGCTCCGAGGTTGCTGGCCGCGGGCTTGACCGTCGTGACGGCGGCCCGAGCGGGGAATCCGCCGTGGCGCACCGAAGCCCCCGAGGCCCATGGGCTGGACAAGGCGAAGCTCGACGCCGCCCGGGACGCGCTGGCGCGGCGCGACACCAAGAGCTTCCTGGTAGTGCGCGACGGGGTGATTGTCTATGAGTGGTATGCGGCGGACCACGGCCCGCAAAAACGGCACTACACCGCGTCGCTGGCCAAGGCGCTGGTGGGCGGGATGTCGCTCCTGGTGGCGCTGAGCGACGGGCGGCTGGATCCGGACGATCCGGCGTGGCTCTATATACCGGCCTGGCGGGACGATCCGCTCAAGTCGCGCATCACGATCCGCCATCTGGCGACGCACAGCTCCGGCATCGAGAACGCCGAGCAGGACGGCATCCCTCACATGGAACTGCCCGGCTGGAAGGGCGTCTTCTGGCGCAAGGATCCGGACCCCTTCCGGGTGGCGATCCACGACGCCCCGGTGCTGTTCCCGCCGGGTACGCGTTACGCCTACAGCAATCCGGGCATGGCGGCGCTGGCCTACGCGGTGACGGCGAGCCTGCGCGGGTCGCGATACGAGGACATCCGGAGCCTGCTGCGGGAGAGGATCATGGAGCCGGTCGGACTGAGCGAAGAGGAGTGGTCGATCGGCTACGGCCAGACGTACGAAGTGGACGGGCTGAAGCTGGTGGCCAACTGGGGCGGGGGCTCGTTCACGGCGCGGGCGGTGGCGCGGGTCGGCTGGCTGATGCTGCGCCGGGGCAACTGGGCCGGCCGGCAGTTGGTCGATCCGGGCTGGGTGGACCGGGTGACGGCCTACGCCGGCATGCCGCTTCCGGAACGCACCAAGACGAATCCGCAACCCGGCTCGGGGTTGGCCTGGTATACGAACTTCGATCATGTCTGGCCGAAGGCGCCGCCGGATACGATCGCCGGGGCGGGGGCCGGCCAGCAGGTTCTGGTAGTGATCCGGAGCCTGGGGCTGGTCATCGTGCGGAACGGCGGAGGGATGACGGCGCCGGAGTCGTTCTGGGGCGGGATCGAGGAGTTGGTGATCAACCCGGTGCTCGCGGCGGTGAAGGGCTACACGCCGGGGGCGGGCCTGCGGGAGAAGGCGCCGTACCCGCCGAGCCCGGTGATCCGCAGCGTGCACTTCGCCGAGCCGGCGGCGATCGTCCGGCGGGCCTGCGGCTCGGACAACTGGCCGCTCACCTGGGCCGACGACGGCAACCTCTACACAGCCTACGGCGACGGGTGGGGATTCGAGCCCAAGGTAGGGGAGAAGCTGAGCCTGGGTCTGGCGAAGATCCTGGGCTCGCCTACCGACTTTCAGGGGATCAACATCCGTTCGGCGACCGGCGAGCAGCGGGGCCAAGGCGCGCGAGGCAAGAAGGCGAGCGGGATGCTGTTCCTCGACGGGCGGCTCTACATGTGGGTGCGCAACGCCGGGAACTCCCAGCTTGCTTACTCAGAGGACTACGGCAAGACCTGGCGCTGGGCGGATTGGAAGTTCACCACCAGCTTCGGCCACCCGGTGTTCCTGAATTACGGAAAGAACTACGCCGGGGCGCGGGACGGGTACGTCTATGTCTATTCCCACGACAGCGACAGCGCCTACGAGCCGGCCGATCGGATGGTGCTGGCGCGGGTACCCAAGGACCGGATCCTCGAGCGGGCGACTTACGAGTTCTTCGCCGGGCTGGAAGACGGCCGGCCGAGGTGGACCAGGAACATCGCGGAGCGGGGAGCGGTGTTCCTCAACAAGGGCAAGTGCTACCGGTCGTCGGTCAGTTACAACCCGGGGCTGAAGCGCTACTTCTGGGTCCAGCCGCTGCCCGGAGACGCCATCCGCTACACGGGAGGGCTGGGGATCTACGATGCTCCGGAGCCGTGGGGGCCTTGGACGACGGTCTTCTACACGGAGCACTTCGACGTCGGCCCGGGCGAGAACGCCCACTTGCCGGTGAAGTGGATGAGCGCCGACGGGCGGGACCTGTACATGGTCTCTTCCGGGGACGACTGCTTCACGGTCCGGCGGCTGCGGCTGGCGGTTGTGGGAAGCGAACCGTGAGGCCGATCCCGGGCCCCGCGGCGGAGGGGGACTCAAAGCGGCGCCGTGCCGGGAATGCCGGCCGGAGGGGCAGTATTTGGGAGCGATGGGCTGGGAAGAGCGCATCAGTAGCCACCGGCCTCCTACGGGCAGGGAGAAAGTCTTACGGATTCCGGGGATTCAAGCCGGGGGAAGTTCGCTGCGGTTGGTGGCCAGGGACGGAATCGAACCGCCGACGCCAGCCTTTTCAGGGCTGCGCTCTACCAACTGAGCTACCTGGCCACCGTAGCCGTTCTGGAAGTAATTTTAGCAGAAGCGGCGCGGGGCGGTACAAGAGGGCGCGGGGCCCAGCCGGGCGCGGCGGATAGCGGACATGGGGAACGGGCCGGCGGCAGAGGGGCGGGCGGCGCGCCAGGGCCGCCGCCTGGGACAATAAGAAGAGGATGGAGGAAGGCTTATGCGTTGGGTGGCAGGGCTGCTGCTGGCCGCGGCGCCGGCGCTGGCCGGGGGCTTCTGGAACAAGAAACCATTTCCCGGCTGGAGCCGCCAGCAGGTGATCGAGCTCCTGACGCGTTCCCCCTGGGCGGAGAGTGAAACGGTGCTGTTCGACTTCCGTGAGGCGGGTCCGCAGCGGCCGGTGACGTGGAAAGACCTGGGCGTGCCCGGTAACGGACAGGGGCCGACGATCACCGGCGGCAGTCCGGTAGGCGGCATCGGGGCCCCGAAGACGAAGGACAAGATTGAAGCGCAGATCAACGTCCGGTGGTCCAGCGCGCTGCCGGTGCGCCAGGCCACGGCGCTGACGAAGTTCGGCCGCGAGGGGCTGGAGGAGCCCGGAGCCAAAGAGCTGCTCGAAGACCGGCCGAAGTTCTATGTGCTGGAGATCTCGGGGGTGCCGGCGGCGGTAGCCTACTCCGGCATACCGGTGATGCAGGCGGACTTGTACCGGGACTTGCGTCTGGTGACCGGCAGGGGCCGGGCCATCCGTCCCGAAAGCGTCTACATCACCCCCAAGGGGGCCACGCTGAACATTGCGATCCGTTTCCGCAAACACCCGCCGATCACCCTGAAAGACAAGACGCTCGAGATCCGCATCCAGTACGACCTGCTGAAGATCAAGCGTAAGTGGAAGCTCCGGGAGATGGTCTACCGGGGCAAGCTGGAGCTCTGAGGGCCGCCTTCAACGAAACTCGCCGTGGTCGTAGCGCGGCCAGAAGATCTGGGGCGGCATCCGGTTCTCGAAGGTGGTCCCGATCTCGCGCAGGGTGGGCATGTTACGGGCGATCTCGAGCCCTTTCTTGATGTTGGCGGGGGTGAAGATGAGGCGGGTGAGGCGGAGCTCCTTGATGGGGGTCAGGTCGGTAACCGGCGTCTCGGCGATGTGGAGCCGCTCCAGGGTCCGGCTGATGGCCAGCGGTTTGATGTCGGCGACGCGGGTGCGATGCAGGGTGAGGCTGACCAGCGGGCAGAGCCGGATCGGGGTGATGTCGGAGACGGGCGTCTCGTTGAGCCAGAGCATCTGCAAAGGCATACCGCGGAGCGGCGAGAGGTCGGTTACGAGGGTGCCGAAAAGGTTCAACTCCACCAGGGGCATGCCGGAGAGAGGCGAGAGATCGCGCACCCGGGTGTTGTTGAGGTAGAGCTTCACCAGTCTCATGCCGCGCAGGGCAGAGAGGTCGGTGACGGCGGTGTCTTCCAGGTAGAGCTCCACCAGGGGCAGGTTGGCGAGCGGAGCCAGGTCCGAGACATCCGTGCCGCGGAGGTCGAGCACGCGCAGATCCATGTCGGCCAGCGGTGAGACATCGGTGACGTTGGCGCCCGTAAGCTGCATGGAAACGACGCGACCGAGTTCGATCTCGAACAGCGCCCGGCCGTTGTAGTTTGGGTTTTTGGATTTTAGCGCGGCGTGGACGTCCTCGGGGGTCCACTTGCCGCCGCGGCCGGGGGAGTGGCTGCAAGCGGCGAGAAGAAAAAAGAGCACGGCGGCGGTGAGGGCTGCGGCCGGGCGGAAGGTGCGGTGTTGCATGAAAACTCCTCACTCACTCTACACCAGCGGCGGCGGAGGGAACCGGCGCAGGAAGCCGAAGAGCGGAGCCGGCCAGCCAAAGAAAACCCGGGGGCAGCCAGCCAATTGCGGGCTCTGTGTTGACGAGGCGTCCCGGCGCCGGCAACTAGCCGCAGTCCCCGCATTTTCTGGGGTTGGTCGGGCGCCCCGGCGCGGGCAGTTGCCAGCAGTCTATGCATTTCCCAGACTCCACTTTGCACGAGGGGCGGAACCAAGGAGGAGCCTAGCGCCGGAGCCCGGCCACGAGGCGGCGGGGGTCGAGGAGCAGGTCGAGGGCGGCTTCGGCCCCGTGGAGGAACAGGTTCGCCGCCTGGATGGCCTCGACGGCGCAGCCTTCCCCGTTGTCCACGGCGATGGCAAGGCCTCCGGCGGCGCGGACGGCGGCCAGCATCAGGCGGTCGTTCATGCCGTTGCCGAAGGCGGCGGTCTCGCGGAGGCCGGCCGAGTGGACGAAGGCGTGCTTCTGGAGGTCGTGGTCCCGGGCTTCGAGGATGTGGACCTGGAGGGGCAGGCCGGCCAGTTCGGCGGCGGCGGTGCCGAAGGTGTCAGAGGTCAGGACGATGATCTCGAGGATCCCAGCGAGGCGCACGATCCGCTCGCGGACAACGGCGCTCAAACGGCCGGCGCAGGAGAGCGTGCCGGAGTAGTCGGACACAAGGCGGCGGATTACGAGTTCACCCCGGCCGGGGATGTCCACGTGGATGCCCGGTCTGTCCATGCGGCTTTCAGTCCTTTCCAGTGAGCCGAAGGGCGGTCCGGAGGCCGCCGGCGCACTGGATGCCGGGGATGAAGAAGCGGTCGAGGAACTCCTGATCGGAGCCTTGAAACGAACCGGGGCCGGTGAGCAGGCGGACGGCATGCGAAGGCGCCAGCGCAGCCGCGAAGAGTGCCCAGACGGCGGCGTCGCCGGAGCCGGCGAGTTCGAGGTCCTTGTAACCCTGGGAGCGGAGCCAGGCGAGGGCGGTGAGAATATCCTGGACGCGGCAGGCGTCGTCGGAGAGGTTGAAGGTGTAGAAGTGCTGGTGGGAGCGGTCGCGGGGGGCGATGGCGCGGCCGGTCTGGAAGGCGTCGATGGCCAGGACAGTGCGGCCGGCGGAGATGGCTCGGCGGGCTTGAGAGGAAGCGAGGGCCGCCTCGGCCCCGTCCGGGTGAAGGACGAGGGTGGCGGCGGTAGAGGAGCCGGGCCGCAGCAGGCCGGGGACACGGTCGCCCACTGCGGGCCGGGAAAGGACGACGGTCTCACCGTCCTTCTCGGAGACCACGCGTTCCGGCCAATCGGCCTTGACGGCCAGCTCGAGCAGGGAGCGCAGGCGGTCCGGATCTTCGATCGCCTCCACGCGGCGCCGTACTAAGTCGCGCCAGCGGGCGAAGAGCTCCTGGTAGCCGACGGCGTCGCGCGGACGGGGACGGCCGTAGAAGACGAGCAGGTCCGGCGGTTGTTCGATGCGGGTGGATTTCTCCTGGATCGAGGCCGCGTCCGGCCGCTTCAGAATGTGTTTGGCGAAGAAGCGGTAGACGGCGACGCGACTGTCCTGGTTGTAGTTGTGCGGGGCGTCGAATTGGACGGCCTCGACCATCTCCGGCTTGCCGTAGAGCGCGTAGACGCTGCGAACGTCGGGGAACTCCTCCTTCGGGACGTTGCGGGTCCAGTCGCCGGTGGCCGAGACGATCAGTTGCGGCTTGGGGGCCATCATGGCGGCGAACTCGACGTTGTAGGCGCCGACGCGGAGCCCCGGGGCGTTCTCGCAGACGCAACCGCCTTGCATGATGGCGGAGACCATGTTCACCGGCGCGGAGGCGGCGAGCCGGTCGTCCACGGCGGCCAGAAGGAAGGTCTGCGTGCCGCCGCCGGAGGCTCCCGTGATGGCGATGCGGGAGCGATCCACATAGGGAAGTGACGAGAGGAAATCCAGGGCCCGGATCGAGTTCCAGAGCTGGAGCGAGAGGGGGCCGAAGTTCCAGAGCTTCTCGCGGCGGCCGGAGAAGCGGTGGGGGGAAGGCGGCGTGTCGTTGTAGCCGATCATGTCGTAGGAGAAGACGACGAAGCCGAGCAGGGCCAGATTGGCGGCGAGCCGCTGGCTGGAGCCGAGGGGCTGGTTCTCCAGGCGGCCGTAGTTCCAGTGGCCGTGGGGCTTGAGCACGGCGGGGAAGGGCCCGTCGCCGGTGGGCCGGTAGAGGTTGCCGGCGAGATAGGAACCGGGCAGGGTGTGGATGAAGACCTTCTCGATGGTGTAGCCCTCGCGCTCGATGCGGCCGAAGATCTCCGGGCGCAGCGGGACGCGCTCGGGCTCGGGCAGCAGGCCGGCGGCGAAGAGGATCTGGCGGCGGAGGTGTTCCCGGCGGGCCTGCCACTGTTCCAAGGAATCGTAGCCGGGAAAGGTGAAGTGGGTGTCGGTGTTCGGGATGTTCGTGTTCCGGGAGTCGGCGCCGGGCACCTGGGCGGAGAGGCTGAGGACGAAGAGCACGGCAGTGAGCCAACGCATAGAAACGAGCATAACGTCAGAGCTCCTGGGCCGCAAGATTTGCTAACTTGAATAAAACATTTGTAATTCTGATTGTATATAATCAGGGATGCGGAGGGCCGGAACGAGGAAGGCGGGCAAAGTTTTGGCCGGCCGGCGCCGATATGGAGGACGAGTGATGCTGGACGAAGCATATGAAGCCGAGTTGATCCTCTACCGCTTCAACCGGCTGATGCGCGAGCTGCTGAACGGCACGATGAAGCGCAATACTTTCCAGCCTTGGGAGATCGAACTGCTGCTGGACATCGAGGCGTGCAAGCTGAAAGGGCCCGCCCGGTGGCAGATCCTGCGGCAGTATCAGCGGGCGGTGCAGCGGGACATGGAAGATGGGGCCGCGCGTCCGATGAAACTTTCCGAGTACCTCTCCAGGCGCCGGCGGAAACGGCCCCGGACGGCTGTCGAAGCCTAGGGGTCGGCGTAAAGAGGAAGCGCAAGCAGGCGGCGGCAGGGGGAGGAGCCGCGAGCGGACGGTTCAAGGCGCCGGTGACTTCTCGGCTTCGACGTCGATCACCTCGTGGTAGTACAGCAGCCGGCCGCAACTCTCGCAAACCATCGGCTCGGTGGCGTGCCTCAAATCCTGGAAATACTGGGGGCGGAAAGCGATGTTGCAAGCCGAGCAGCGGCCGCTGGTGCCTTCGGCCAGCACGGGGTAGCCCAAGCGCTTGCGGATGCGCTCGTAGGAGGCGAAGATCTTGGGATTCAATGCAGCGGCAACGCGCTTGCGCTCTTGAATCGTCTCCTTGAGTTGTTCCTGATCGGCGGCGGTCTTACGGCGCGCCTCGTCCTTTTCGCGGTCCACCTGTTTCTGTTCTTCGGCGAGCGCCGCCTCCGCTTGCTTGACGGCGTCGATCAGGGGTTCGGCCTCTTCCATCAGCTCGAGAATGCGGTCTTCGGCTCTCCGAATCTCGGTTTCGGCATATTCGATCTCGTGTTGGAAGGCCCGGTACTGCTCGTTGGTACGGGCCTCGAGCATCTGGTCTTTCAGACGGGAGATCTTCCGTTCCTGGAGTTGGATCTGGCCTTCGAGTTGCCGGCGTTCCTTTTCGTTGGCGGCAAGGGCGGCCTGGTCGGCTTCCAGGCGGCGGCGGTGAGATTCGAGCTGCTTCTCGATTTCGGCGATGTGGTGGGGCAGGGCCGCGATTTCACGCTTGAGGGCGATGATCTTCTGGTCCAGGCTTTGAAGTTTCAGTGCCAGTTCTACGTCGGGCCCCATTCGATTACTGGATTTTACCACGGCGTCCGGGCGCCCATTTTGCGAGAGGTCCGGTGACCGCGGAAACAGCGAGCTCCAGCTCCGGCACGCGCATGGCGCGGCAAAGCCCGTAATAAAGCAGTACGCCGGCGGGGATCGAGACGGCGAGTTCGGCGATATTGCCCCAGCGGGAATCGCCGGCGAGCTCGAGGAGCCGGCGGTTCAGGATCCAGACAAAGACGCCCATTGCGCCGGAGGCGGCGAGGACGCGCACGGTGGAAGAAGCCAGGTTGCGGCCGTAGATGCCGTCGATGCGGTTCCGCAAGATGGCGAAAAGGATGAGGAAGCCCACCAGAGCGACGGCGGAGGTCGAGAGGGCCAGGCCGGCATGGGCGAGGCTGGTGTAGCGGAGCAGGGTAATGACCGCGGCCAGGTTGACGGCGATCGAAAAGAGGCTCACCATCATCGGCGTGCGGGAATCGCCAAGGGCGTAGAAGGCCGGCGCCAGCACTTTGATGGCGGAGTAGCCGGCGAGGCCCACGGCGTAGCAAGACAGGGCCAAAGCGGTCTGCCGGGTGTCATAAGGTTGGAAACGGCCGCCCTGGTAGATGGTGGCGATCATGGTGCGCCCAAGCACGATGAGCCCCACCGAGGAAGGCACGGTCAGCAGGAAGACCATGCCGAGGGAGCGCGAGAGCGTCCGCCGGAACTCGTCGAGACGGCCGGCGGCGGCGCTGCGGGAAATCGTAGGCAGCGTGGCCGAAGCGATCGCCACGCCGAAAACGCCCAGCGGCAGTTGCATAAACCGGAAGGCATAGCCGAGCCAGCTCACCGGCCCGTCGGCCCCCCGGATGGGGTCCTCGATGCGTGAGGCGAAGTTCGTGTTGACCATCACGTTGATCTGGACCGCGGCGACGCCGATGATGGCCGGCCCCATCATCTTGATGATCCGCTGCAGTCCGGAATCGGACCAGTTCCAGCGCAGGCGGAAGCGGAAGCCCTCTTTCCGCAAGCTGGGGACTTGCCAGGCCAGTTGCAGCATGCCGCCGCAGACGACGCCGAAGGCCATGCCCTCGATCGGGCTGATACCCAGGTAAGGCCCGGCCCAGAATCCCAAGGCCAGCCCGGAGAGCAGCGAACCGACGTTGAAGAATGAGGAGGCGAGCGACGGCACGGCGAAGCGGCCGCAAGAGTTCAGCATGCCCATCGCCTGGGCGGCCAGGGCGACGAAGAGCAGGAACGGGAACATGATGCGCGTCAAGCGCACCGCCAGCTCGTACTTTCCCGGGACGGCGTGGAAGCCGGGGGCCAGCAGATCGACGAGCAGCGGGCTGGCGAGGATGCCGAGCAGGCAGAACCCGCCGACGATGGCGATGATGGCCGTCGAAACGAGATTGGCCAGGTCGGCGGCGGCCCGGCGGCCCCGGCGGCTCAGGTACTCGGTGAAGGTGGGGATGAAGGCCGACGAGAGCGCCCCTTCGGCGAAGAGGTCGCGGGTCATGTTGGGGATGCGGAAGCCGAGCAGGAACGTGTCGTAGGCCATGCCGGCGCCGAAGAGGCGGGCCATGACGATTTCGCGCACGAGTCCGGCGACGCGGCTCAGCATCACCGCGGCGGAGACGATACCCGCGGAGCGTGCCACGTACTGGCTGGGTGTCAGCTCCTGCTCTTCTGAGTTCAGCGCCTGCACTCCCGCGGAACGGTCCGGGCCTGGAGAAGAGCCTTTAGCCGGACTGTCCATAATAGGTCAGAAATCGGGCGGCTGCCTTGATTCCCGTATAGAAGTTGAACAAGCTGAACTTTTCGTTGGGCGAATGGAGCCCGTCGTCCGGCAGGCCGAGGCCCATCATCACCGTGGGGATTTCCAAGCGCCGGGCGAAATCGCCGACCACCGGCACCGAGCCGCCGGAGCGGATGAAGACCGTTGGGCTCCCGAAGGCTTCCGCGAGGGCTTTGGCGGCAGTCTGGATCGCCGGGTGCGAAGGATTCACCGACACGGCGGGGCTGGCGGCCAGAACCTTCACTGCCGTGCGGATGCCACGGGGTGTATTGGCGTGCACCCAATCCTTGAACTGGGCGACGATGCGGTCCGGATCCTGCCGGGGCACGAGGCGCAGGCTCACCTTGGCCGTGGCCTTCGCCGGAATGACGGTCTTCGAACCGGCTCCCGTGAAGCCGCCGGCGATGCCGTGGACCTCGAAGGCCGGCCGGGCCCAGACTCGCTCCAGCACGGAGAAGCCCGGTTCTCCGATCAAGGCCGGGGCGCCGACCTCCTTTTCCAGGAACTCCTCCTCGCGGAAGGGCAGCTTTTCCCAGCTCTGTTTCTCCTCCGGCGCGGGCGGTTCGACGTCCTCGTAGAAGCCGGGAATCCGGATGAAGTCGTTCTCGTCCCTGGCCTTGGCGAGAAGCTGAACGAGGCCGTAGACGGCGTTCGGGGCGGCGCCGCCGTAGAGGCCGGAGTGCAGATCGCGGGCCGGTCCCGAGGCCGAAATCTCCAGATAGACCAGGCCGCGAAGACCCGTACACAGTGAAGGCATCCCCTCGGCGTACATCGCCGTGTCCGAGACCAGGGCGGCATCGGCGCGAAGCCTGTCTCTGTTGCCGGCCACGTAGCGGGCGATGGAGGCGCCGCCCACCTCCTCTTCGCCTTCGATCAAGAACTTCACGTTGACCGGCAGCGATCCGGTGACCGCCCGCAGCGCCTCGACCGCCTTGATGTGGGTGTACATCTGGCCCTTGTCGTCGGCGGCTCCGCGAGCGTAGAGGTTGCCGTTGCGGACGGCGGGTTCGAACGGCGGGCTTTCCCACTCCTCGAGCGGATCGGGCGGCTGGACGTCGTAATGGCCGTAGCAGAGCACCGTCGGCTTGCCGGGCGCGCCCAGCCATTCGCCGTAGACGAGCGGATGCCTCTCGGTAGGGATGACCTCGACGTTGTCGAGGCCCGCCTCGGCGAGCCGGAGGGCGACATGATCGGCGGCCTGCTGGACGTCGGCCTTGTGTTCAGGCAAAGTGCTGATGCTGGGGATGCGCAGCAGTTCCATCAATTCGGCGAGGAACCGCTCGCGGTTCTCTTCCACGTACTGGTCCAGGTTGGCCGCCATGAACCCTATTCTCGCACTCCCTGGGTGGACGAGCCGCACCTGCACGGGGGCGGGCCGGCGTTTCAGGACTGCCAGGCCGGCCGGCCGGTGAGCCTCCGGGCGACTCAGCCCAGACCGGTGGCCTTTCCGTGGAACGCCTGTTTCCCCCTCGCCTCGTAGGCTCGCGAAGACCGGCCTCTGGCAGGCGTCTGACACGGTAGGATGCGTGAAGGTGATGGACAATGCTGAAAACGGTGGACGCGTTCCTCCGGGCCACGCTGGTGATCGGTCTCTGCGGGGCGCCGGCTGCTCCGGCGGTGGGCGGCGGAAGGGAGCCTCCCGCGCTTGAAGTCGACCTCTCCCGTGGCTGGCGCGTACTACAGGACGTTCACGACCTGGGCGAGAAACTCGAGATCTACCGGGAGAAGTTCCATCCCACCGCCATCGGACCGGCTGTCTCCGAGTGGGAGCCGCTCGAGCGGCTGGTACATCTGCAACTGCTTCTCGCGAAGAACCCATACTTCGGGCGGGAGCTGAGGTATTTCAACCAGCACCCTTGGTGGTACAAGCTGGAATTCGGCCTTCCAGCCGGCGCCGAACCGTACGCGACGCTCCGTTTCACGGGAGCCGACTACTTCGCCAGGGTGTGGTTGAACGAACACTTGTTGGGCGAGCATGAAGGTTACTTCGCACCGTTCGAATTCGAGGTCGGGAAGCTGCTGCGAAGGGACCGGCCGAACGTTCTGGTGGTGAAGGTCTGGTCTCCCTGGGACGAGGAGGTTGTGCCGGGCAAGGAGAGGGCCCGCTTCTGGTCCGTAGTCCGCCGCCTGGTCAAGGGCACCTACGAGCATGCGGACACTCTGATTCAGCGGGACGTCAATCCGGTGGGTCTATGGGGGAAGGTTAGTCTCAGATTTCATGCCGGCGTGCGGTTTTCCGGCCGGGTGGGGATCCGGGTATCCCTAGACGGGCCCGAGCAGACAGCGCGAGTGCGTCTGAGGCCTTCCATCGTCGCCTTACGGAAGGCTCCCAGGCTTACGCTTCGGGCCCGCGTCCGCGAAGCGGATACCGGCATCGTGGCAGCCTCCACCGAACGGTCTCTGAGGCTGGATCCCGGCAGGGAGCAGGCGACCCTCGATTTGAAGATTGTCCGGCCCAAGCTCTGGAAGACCTGGGACCGCGGCCGGCCGGCGTTGTACCGCGCCACGATCGAGTTGATCTCCGGCGGCAAGGCACTCGACCGGGTCGAGGAGCGCTTCGGTGTGCGGACCGTTGGATTGAGGCGAACCGCCGGCGAGACAACCTTCTATCTCAATGGCAGGAGGATCTTCCTTCGCGGGACGAACTATTTTCCGGACGTCTACGTTTCCAACATGACGCGGGAGCGCTATCTTCGCGACCTGACCAACATCCGCCGCGCCGGGTGCAATGCCGTCCGCGTCCACGTCCACGTCGAGCAGGATGTCTTTTACGATCTCTGCGACCAACTTGGTCTGGCGGTGATTCAGGATTCGGGCCTGAATTGGACCCATCCGACGACCGAGGAGTGGAGCGAGCACGCCCTGAGAGTCGTCGGGGACATGATTCGCCGGCTTCGTAACCACCCTTCGATCATTGCTTGGATCCTGATGAATGAGCCTCCGGGGAAGAGCCGGGGGGAGATGATGACGCGGTCGCCGGGCCCGCAGCTTTACGTGGAGGCGAAGCGGCTGGACCCGGAGCGCCCGGTGATCAAGGGGTCCGGGGCTTCCGGCGACCTGCTCAGCGGGGACAGTCACAACTATACCGGGTCGCTCAACGCACAGACGAGGCACTACACCGAGATCTACGGCCAGAAGGAAAAGCTGAACACGGAATTCGGCTTCGATGCGCCGCCGGAAGCCTGGATCCTGCGCCGGGTCCCCAAGGTCTACCGGCGGCTCCAAGCGATCACCGACGAGATTCCTGCAATTCAGGAGTACCAGTATCGGCTCCTCAAGTACTTCATCGAGCACTACCGGATCACCAAGTACCGGCCTTGTTCCGGCTATTTCCAGTTCTTGTTCATCGACATATCTCCGCAGAGCTTCTACGGCGTTTACGACTGGTGGGGTTTGCCCAAGAAAGGATTGCGGGCGCTCGAGGAGAGCAACCAGCCGGTGGGGGTCTTCATGGAATACGCGGACCGGCCGGTGGCCCTATGGGCCGTCAACGACCTGCCCACGGCATGCCGTGGATGCCGATTGGAATGGCGGGTGAGCGACGATTCGGGGAAGGTGGTGGAGGCAGGCAGAGCGGCGGTGACAGTGCCGGCCGACTCGGCCGTCCGGGTCAGGCGCTTTTGTTTCTCCGTCGATCCGGCCGTTCGCTACCGTGTGGCTCTGGTGCTGCGGAATTCCAAAGGTGAGGCCATAGCCCGGAACCGCTATGAAGATCCTTTTCATCATCCTCCCCGGCCACCGGGGCACCCATCCCGGGTGAGTCATGAACTAGGGATGCGGCTATACAACGCCCCGTGAGAGCGGGAACGCCACGGTTGCAAGAGGCCGGCGCGACCTGGTCCGCGGCGTGCTGGGGGCGACGGGTTGCGCTCCCGGGAGCTGCCGCGGCGGCGCCGGACGGCCGAACATCCTGTGGATGATCGCCGAAGACCTTTGCCCCGACCTGGGCTGCTACGGAACAAAGATCTTCAGACTCCGGACCTGGACCGCCTGGCGAGCCAGGGCGTGCGCTTGACGCGGACCTTCGTCGCCGCCCCCGGTCTCCTGCCGGATTCTCCGCGTAACTTGCTCTCCGCTCGCCACTTGTACAGTGTCTCGACACGCCCCGCTTGCCCCACCGTGTTAGAACGAGCATGGAGGCTCGAGCGCCGGGAGATGCGCGTGAAAAGGAAAATGCCCGGCGCCGGGAACACCCGGCCGCGGCGTTCTCCGCCGCCCCGGGCGCCGCGTTTGGGTGGCTCCTCGGGGATGCCGGCGCCGGGTGGGGAAGGCCGCTGGAGTTCCCGCCGGCCCGGGGTCGCTCCGAGGCCGGACGGTGGGGCGCGGTCAGGCTGTCTTCGCTTTTTCTTTACGCATTCCACCACCCGCCGCGCGCTGCACGAACCGGCCGCGACGCGTCACACCTGCCTCCAATCACTTGAAAATAAATGGGTTCTCCTTTTCTTTCTCGACGCCAACTTTTTCGTTAGGCGTCACGCCCCGCATCAGGCTCCGCGCCGCCGGATTCCGCGCCGGCGTCCGGGCTGGTCCCGGTCTGCCGCCGCCATGGCCGGGCCAACCTTTATAATGGCTGCATGGAGCGCGCCTGCCGGGGGTTGGTCGGCCGGCCCGCCGCGGCCGCCGGTCCGGCCTGAATCCGTGCTCGAGCCGGGCGGTTTCCGAGGCCCGCTCTGGAATCTGCCAATGAAAATTCCCGCCGACGAATACTACCGGATCCGTAAGCTGCCCCCCTACGTCTTCGCCGTGGTCAACGAGATGAAGGCGAAGCTGCGGGCCGAGCAAAAGGACGTGGTCGATTTCGGCATGGGCAACCCCGACGGCCCCACGCCGAAGCCCATCGTCGAAAAGCTGATCGAGGCGGCGCAGAATCCCCGCAACCACCGCTATTCGCTCTCCCGCGGCATTCCGAATCTCCGGCTGGAGATCTGCAAGCGGTACCAGCGCCACTACGGCGTCGATCTCGATCCGGAGACCGAGGCCATCGTCACCATCGGCGCCAAGGACGCCCTGGCCCACCTGCTGTTCGCCGTCATCGGGCCCGGCGACGAGGTCGTCTCGCCCAACCCGGCCTACCCGATCCACCAGTACGGCGTGATCATGGCCGAGGGACACGCCTGCATGCTCGAGATGCGGGATCCGGCGGAGTTTCTCAACCGGCTCGAGCATCTCTACCGCACCTCGCTCATCCCGCCGCGGATGCTCCTGCTCTCGTTCCCCCACAACCCGACGACCCACTGCGTCGATCTCGACTTCTTCCGCGAGGTGGTGCGGATGGCCGCGCATCACGGCTCGATGGTCGTTCACGACTTCGCCTACGCCGACATCGCCTTCGACGGCTACCGGCCCCCGTCGCTGCTTCAGGTGGAAGGCGCCAAGGAGATCGGCGTCGAGATCTTCTCGCTCTCGAAGAGCTTCAACATGGCCGGCTGGCGCGTCGGCTTCTGCGTGGGCAACCCGAAGATGATCGCCGCCCTGGGCCGCATCAAGAGCTATCTGGACTACGGCATCTTCCAGCCCATCCAGATCGCCTCGATCATCGCTCTACGCGACTGCGAAGAGGAGACGGCCAGGATCTGCGAGGTCTACCGGCGGCGGCGCGACGTGCTGGTCGAGGGGCTCAACTCGGCCGGCTGGCTGGTGGATCCGCCGAAAGCGACCATGTTTCTCTGGGCGCCGCTGCCGGAGCGCTTCAAGCACCTCGGATCGCTCGAGTTCTCCAAGCTGCTGCTCACCGAGGCCCTCACCGCCGTCTCGCCCGGCATCGGCTTCGGCCCCATGGGCGAGGGCTACGTGCGGTTCGCCCTCATCGAGAACGAGCACCGCACCCGGCAGGCCATCCGCTCGATCAAGCAGTTCTTCCGGCGCCACCGCGAAGCCGCCTAGCCGGAACCCGTCTCAATCGACGAGCCCGAGCAGGCGCATCGCCGGGATCGAGAAGTGAAACCGCCGGAAGCAGCGCCGACAGCGGTACGGGGCGACGCCGGCGAGCCGAAGCAGCCCCTCGCGCAGGGACTTCACGCGCGACCGCCGCAGCGTGGGGGCGAAACAATGCGGACACAGCAGATTCCCGGCCGACTGCCCGGCTCCGCCTTCCTGATCCAGCCGAGCCGCCGTAGCGCCGGATAGGTTGTGGGTGTTCATCGCCATAGAGGTAGTGGCCTGCGGCGCCGCTCCGGCTCACGCTTTCTTCGGAAGCCCTCGTGGGCGCCGCCAGAGACTATACTTGGGGCGATGAAGCGGATCGTGCTCGACACGAACGTCTTGGTGGCCGGGGCCTACAATCCCGGCTCGGCCAGCCGGAAGATCGTCGAGGCCTGCCGCCGGGGACGCTTCCGACTCGTCGCCAGTCGGGCCTTGATGGCCGAGTACGAACGGATGCTGCCGCGAGCGATCCGGGACCGCGCGGCGCTCGAGGCGGCCTTCGCGGTGTTGCGGGAAGCGGAACTGGTCGAGCCGGCCGTGACGCCGGTGGCGATTCCCTCCGATCCAGAGGACGACAAGCTCTTCGCCGCCGCCTGGGCCGGTGGGGCCGAGGCGCTCGTCACCAACGACGACGCCGTGCTGCGCATCGACGGCGCCGAGGGGATCCGGGTGGTCCGCCCGCGGGAGTTCCTGCGGCTGGCCGGCGAGGCCGAAGACTGAGCGGCGGCCGGGGCGCGGCCGTCAGAACGTTCTCGCCTCGCGCGCGATGCGGTCGAGCAGCTCCGCCCGGCCGAACTTGCGGGCCAGCGCCTCGGCCCGCTTCAGGAAGGCCAGGGCGCGCCGCCGGTTGCCGGTTCGCAGGTACACGCGGGCGATCTCGAGAAGGTATTCCGGGGCTTGCTCGTCTTCGACCCGCGCCGCTTCTTCCAGAAGCCGGTAGGCCTCCGGATAGCGCTCCTGTTCGGCCAGCAGCCGCCCGAGCCGCCAGGCCGCTTCCCGGTAACCCGGCTGGCAGTCGAGGGCTTCGCGGTAGAGCCGCTCGGCTTCGTCCGAGGAGCCTGCCTGCTCGAGCAGGGCGCCGAGGCCGGTGAGCGCTTCCAGGTGCGCCGGGTTGAGATCGAGCGCCTCCCGGAAGGCCCGCTGGGCTTCCTGGTAGCGGTTCTGGGAGGCCAGAAGCCGGCCCCAGGCGGCCCGGGCGTCGTCCTCGGCGGGATCCAGCCGGATCGCTTCCCGGTAGTGCCGCTCGGCCGCGGCCGCATTCCCGAGCATCAGAGAGACAGCCGCCAGGCGGGCGTGGGCGGCGGCGCAGCGCGGGTCGAGCTTCAGGGCTCGGGCGTAGGCGCTTGCCGCCGCTTCGAATTCCCGGCGCTGCTCGGATTCGTAACCGCGTCTGAGGGCCTGCCACGGCCAGATCTCTTCGCCGAGGACCTCTTCGAGCCGGGGATCCGGCAGCTTCGGAGCCTGGAAGCGGTGGCGGCGGGCGAGCAGGAACTGGGCCTTCGCCTCCCCCGTCCGCCCGAGCGCCAGCGCCGCCGCCCCCCAGCCCCGGTGCGCCGCGCCGAAGGCGGGGGCCCGCTCGCAGGCGGCCTGGAACTGATCGAGGGCCTCGGCGGGCGCCTCCTGGGCCAGGGCCGAGCGTCCCAGCAGCCAATGGGCCCACGGGGCGGCGGCGTCAGCGCCGAGCAGGCCTTGGCAGATCTCTTCGGTCTCGACTCGATTGCCCATGCGCAGCGCGGTGAGCGCCAGCCGGAACCGCGCCGCTACGTAGTCCGGCTCGAGACCAAGGGCGTGCCGCAGCGTGGCCACGCCGGCGTCGTATTTGTTCTGGGCCAGTTGGACCACCGCCATCCGGTAGATCGAGGGGAAATGGTCCGGTCGGAGCAGGAACGCCCGATGGTAGAAGATCTCGGCCCGGGCGAGGTCCCCGGCGCGGTGGAGCAGGACGGCGATTCTCGCGTTGGTCTCCGGGTTTCGGGGATCGGCCAGGACGTCCTGGTAGGCCCGGCCGGCCTCCGACAGCAGAGGCAGGTCGCCGGCCTCGGGGATCTCCGGCAAGCCCCCGGACGTGCAGCCGGCGGCGGCCAGGGCGAGGGCGGCGAGAGCCGGGAGCAGCAGCCTGCGGCGGACCGTGGCGACCGTCATGTCCGTGGGGCGGGGGCCTCAGCTGGCGGCCATCCGGATCACCACCTTGCCGAAGTGCCGTCCGGCTTCCAAATGCTCGAGCGCCTGCGGGAGTTCGGCGAAGTCGAAGACCTTGTCGATGACCGGGCGCAGCTCGGCGGCCGCGATGGCCCGGTTCATCTCTTCGAACATCTCCCGGGAGCCGACGTAGATGCCGTGGACGCGGAGGGCCTTCATGAAGATCCAGTTCGGCGTGAACGTGCCCGGTCCGGCCAGCACGCCCACCAGCGAGATCGTCCCTCCGGCGCGCACCGCCCGCAGGGACTGCTCGAGGGTGCCGGCGCCGCCGACCTCGACCACCAGGTCCACGCCGCCGCCGGTCATCTCCCGGACCACCCGCCCCCACTCGGGCGTCTCCCGGTAGTTGACCAGCATCGCCGCCCCCATCTCTTTGAGGCGCTCGAGCTTGCCGTTGTCCGAGGAAGTGGCGGCTACCCTGGCCCCGGCCAGCCGGGCGAACTGCAGGGCGAAAACCGAGACCCCGCCCGAGCCCATGGTGAGCACCGTCCGGCCCGGCTGGAGCGCGCCGGCGGGGAACAGCGCGTTCCAGGCCGTCAGCGCGGCGCAGGGCAGAGTGGCGGCCTCTTCCCAGCTCAGGTGCGCGGGGACGCCGACGAGCCCGTCCTCGTCGAAGACGGCCAGCTCGGCGGCCACCCCGTCGATGGCTCCGCCGAGCGCCGACGCCCCGTAAGTTTCCCGGTAGGGGCCGGCCAGCCAGCTCTGCATGAAGAGGGCCGCGACACGGTCTCCCGGCCGGAAGCGCGTGACGCCCGGCCCGACGCCGGCCACCTCGCCGGCGGCGTCCGAGAGCGGAATTAGCGGCAGCTTCAGCCCGCGGCCGTAGCCGCCCCTGACGAGGATCAGGTCGCGGTAGTTCAGCGATGCGGCCCGGATGCGGACGAGAACCTGCCCCGGGCCCGGTTCCGGATCGGGCCGTTCCCGGAGCGCCAGCGAGCCGATTCCCTCCGGGGCCGCCAGTTCCCATGCCTGCATGTCTCGAAGTCTATCAGGTCTATCCGGAACCGGCGCAGGTCAGGCGAGCGGAGTGTTATCAGCATGTGACTTGTCCGGTGGAATTCGCATGTGGGTTGTCCGCCTGGCCGGAATGGATCGCCGCTCGCGCCCGGCCCTCTGCTACCCTGCGGTTGGAGCGATGGAGGGTCTCCGCTTCGCCTGCGTTCCCGGCTGCACGAACTGCTGCCGCCAGCGCGGCTTCGTCTATCTAACCGAGGATGACCTGCGCCGGGCGGCCGCCTATTTGGGAATGGAGCCCGAGGAGTTCGAAGCCCGCTACGTCTACCGCACCCGGCGGCGCCTGCGCCTGAGGAAGCCGCGGAGAAAGCAATGCCCGTTCCTGCTCGAGGACGGCTGCCGGATCCACTCGGCCAAGCCGACCCAGTGCCGCCTGTTCCCCTTCTGGCCGGAGCTGATCGAGGACCGGCACGCCTGGGAGGCCGCGGCGCGCTCCTGCCCGGGTATCGGAACGGGACCGGTGTACCAGATTGGAACGGCTCTCGGGATGGCCGAAGAGATGAAAGAGGCCTACCCGGCGCTCTACCCCCGAGGTTCGCGGGAGCGGTAGCGAGCCGGCGGGCCGCGGCTAACTTTCCGTCTTCTGTCAAATCTTCGTCGCCCGAGGGAGCCGCCGGGAGCGCCGTGGTGACGGGTTCGGCGCTCTGGCAACCTCCGTGCATGCGAAGATGCCGGCGATGCTGGACGGAATCGCAGTGAAGCTGGAGCACTACATGGATCTGCTGGCGGCGCGGCAGCGGCTGGTGGCCTCGAACATCGCCAACATGGATACGCCGGGCTACAAGACCCGGGACATCGACTTCCGGCACGAGTTCCTCGCCCGGGTGCGGGGCGAGGCGCCGGCGGTGATCGAGGTGGAAGGGCTTCCGGAGAAGAACGACGGCAACAACGTGAGCCTGGACCGGGAAACCCGGCTGCTGGCCGAGAACGCCCTGCGCTTCGGCGTGGCCTCGAACCTGCTGCGGGCCGAGGTCCGGCTGCTGCGGAAAGCGATACAGGAGGGACGAGGAGGATGAGTCTGTTTGCTGCGCTTGCGGTGAGCGCCTCCGGGATGGCGGCCCAGCGTTTGCGAGCCGGCCTGCTGGTCGAGAACCTGGCCAATGCGGAGACCACCCGGACGCCTGAGGGCGGCCCCTATCGGCGCAAGGACGTGGTCTTCGTGCCGGATCCGGAGCCGCTCGAGTTCAGCGAGGCCTTCCGCACTGCGCTCGAGGAGCCGCTCGCCGGGGTGAAGGTGGATGAGATCGTCGAGGACGCCCGTCCGCCGGAACTACGGTATCTGCCCGGCCATCCGGACGCGAACGAAGAGGGCTACGTCGCCTTTCCGAATGTAAACCCGGCCGAGGACATGGTGGACCTGTTGAGCGCCTCCCGTGGTTACGCGGCCAACGTGTCGGCCATGAGCGCGGTCCGGGAGATGATCCAGCGCTCGCTGGACCTGTTGAGGTGAGCCATGCCGGGACCGATTGCGCCCATAAACTCCACCTCGGCGCTGGCGGCGGCCGAGCGCGTCGCCGAGGCCGGCCGGTCGGAGGGGGGAGGCGAGGCTTTCGGCAAGGTGCTGGCCCGGGCGATCGGCAAAGTGGAGCGGTACCGCGCCGAGGCCGAGACGGCGGTGAATCAGTTCCTCTCCGGCGAGCGCGAGGATCTGCACAACGTCGCGCTGGCGGCGCAGCGGGCCGAGCTGGCCTTCGAGCTGTTCCTGCAGGCCAGGAACAAGGTGGTGCAGGCCTACCAGGAAATCATGAGGATGCAGGTTTGACCTGACCGGCGGCAATGGAACAGCTGCGGAAACTGATCGGCTCGCTGACGCTGAAGCAAAAGCTTTCTCTGGTGGCGGCGGCGGTGCTGGTGGCAGCCGCCCTCTACGGGCTGGCCCGCTGGAACCATGAGCGCCACTTCCGGCCGCTCTATTCGAGGCTCGCCCCGGAGGACGCCGGCCAGGTGGTGGCCCGGCTGCGCGAGCTGGGCGTCGAATACCGGGTCGAAGACGGCGGCGCCTCGGTGCTGGTGCCTTCTTCCCAGGTGGCGGAAGTGAGGATCCAGATGGCGGCTTCGGGGCTGCCCCGTAGCGGCCGGATCGGCTTCGAGCTGTTCGACCGCACGAACCTCGGCGCCACCGATTTCGCCGAGAAGGTGAACTTCCACCGGGCCCTCGAAGGCGAGCTGGAGCGCTCGGTGATGGCGCTGGCCGAAGTCGAGCGCGCCCGGGTCCACATCACCATGCCCCGGGAATCGATGTTCCGGGAGTTGCGCCAGCCGGCCAAAGCGAGCGTGATGGTGAAGCTCTACCCCGGGGCCCGGCTCTCGGCCGAGAACGTACAGGCGGTCTGCTATCTGGTCTCGAGCGCCGTGCAAGGTCTGGAGCCGGACGCCGTTTCAGTGTTGGACTTCCACGGCAAGCTGCTGAACCGGCCCCGGGGCGGCAGCGGGCTCGACGCGCCGGAGCCTTCAGAGGCTCTGATCGAATACCGGCGCAGCATCGAGCGGGACCTGCTGGCGAAGATCCGCCGGACGCTCGAGCCGGTGCTGGGCCCCGACGGCTTCCGCGCCGGCGTAACGGTGGAGTGCGACTTCTCGAGCGGTGAGCAAAGCGAGGAGATCTTCGATCCGGAGAAGTCGGTGATGGCCAGCTCGGAACGCACCGAAGACGTCAGCGACGGCTACTTCTCGAGCGGCGGGATCCCGGGCACGGCGTCCAATCTTCCCCGGCCCAAGAGCCGCCCCGGCAAGAAGCCTTCGGGACACGCCCGCCGCAGCGAACGGATCGCCTATCAAACGAGCCGGATCGTCCGCAAGGTCCGGTTGCCCCAAGGGAAAGTGACCCGGGTCTCGGTGGCGTTGCTGGTGGATCACCAGGTTCGCTCGGAGCGGCAAGGCGACCAGGTGCGCCGGGTGGTGGAGCCGGTTCCCGAAGAGCGGCTGAATGTCTTGCGGCAGCTGGTGGCCGCGGCGGTGGGGCTGAAACCGGAGCGGGGGGATCAGTTGATCGTCGAAACGCTGCCGTTCGAGTCGACGAGGAACTGGGAGCCGGAGGAAGCCGGCCCATCGCCGGATTCCGGTCTTCCGGTGCCGGACTGGCTCCGACCGTATCTCGAAGACCGCCGGATGATCCTGATCGGGGCCGGGGCGGCCGCGGTGCTGCTCCTGTTGGTCGTTGGCGGCGCCCTGTTCCGGTTGAAACGGCGCCGCAAGCGCCGGGCGCAGGTGAGCGTGCCGAAGGCGATCGAAGGGCCGGCTGAGGCAGCGCCCGGGGAGGGAGGCTCACCGGTCTCCGAGGTCCAGAAGCAGTTGGCCGAGCAGCTCGAGATGAAGAAGCGCTTGGAAGAGGAGGCGATCCAGCAACTCAAGCTGCCGAAAGTGAAGACAAAGAAGGTGGAGGTGCTGACCAAGCACCTCACCGAGGAGGCGGGCAAGGATCCGGCGGCGATGGCCCAGTTGGTGCGGACGTGGCTGAATGAGGAGGACTTGTAGGCGGCATGATTCGTAACGCCGGCATGGAGGACCGCATCAACGGGCTGCGCAAGGCGGCGATCCTGGTCGTCGTTCTCGGGCCCGAGGTGAGCAGCGAGATCCTCCGGCACTTGAGCGAGGACGAAGTGGGCATGATCAGCCGTGAGGTAGCGCTGATGGACGCCGTGGCTCCGGAGCAGGCGGAAAAGGTCCTCGAAGAGTGCTATCAAATGCACCTGGCCCACAGCTACGTGATCAAGGGCGGCCTCGACTATGCCCGGGCCGTGCTGCTGAACGCTTTCGGGCCGGAGCAGGCGCAGCGGCTCCTTGACCGGCTCGTCAAGACGCTGGGGAGCGAATCGGCCGGCTTCGATGCGCTGCAGAAAGCCGATCCGCAGCAATTGGCGAAATTCATCCACAAGGAGCATCCGCAAACGGTCGCCCTGGTGCTCTCGCACCTGAACCCAACGCAGGCCGCCGCGCTGCTGTTCTCGCTGCCGAGCGAGATGCGGGCCGACGTGGCGCTGCGGATGGCGAACCTCGACCAGATCTCGCCGGAGGTGGTCGGGAAGATCGCTTCGCTGATCGGGCAGAAGCTCAAGGCGCTCGGCGAGCTGAGCCGGGAGTCGTACGGGGGCGTCAAAGCCGTTGCCGAGATGATGAACCGGCTGGATTCGGCGACCAGCAAAGAGGTGCTGGAGGCCATCGAGGAGAGCGACTCCCAACTGGCCGAGCAGATCCGGCATTTCATGTTCGTCTTCGAGGACATGCTGCTGCTGAGCCAAGAGGCGATCAAAGAGGTGCTTTCCCGGGTGGACCGGAAGCTGCTGACGGTAGCGCTCAAAGGTACCAGCGACAAGCTGAAGGACCACTTCCTCGAGTGCATGTCGCAGCGGGGCGCCGAGATGTTGCGCGAGGACATGGAGGCGCTGGGGCCGGTGAAGATCAAGGAGGTCGAGGCGGCGCAACAGCAGATCATCGCGGTGGTGCGGCAGCTGGAAGCCGAGGGAGTGATCAGCCTGAAGGGTACGGTGGGCGAACAGTATGTCGTCTAAAGTCATCAAAGGAGGGCAAGCGGGTTCGGTGCGGCCGATGGCGTGGAAGAGGGTCGCCCCGGGGGACACAAACCCGGCAGGGGAAGGGACGGCGTTCTACGCCCAGGGGGAGGCCGGCGAGCGCCAGGCGCTGGAGGCGCGGCTGCGGGAGATGGAGGCCGAGGTGCGCCGGCGGGAGGAGGCGGCCTATCGCCGCGGTCTCGAGGAAGGGGCGGCGTCGGAGCGCGAGAAGCTGGCGGCCCCGCTGCGGGAGGCGGCCCAGCGGCTCGCTGCCCAAGTCCAGGAGCTGGCCGAGACCCGGGTGCGGGTGCGGCGGGAGGCCGAGGAAGACGTGGTCCGGCTCGCGGTGGCCATCGCCCAAAGGATCCTGCGGCGGGAGCTGAACACCGATCCGGCGGCGCTGCTCGGGCTGGTAAAGGCGGCTCTGGACCGGGTGGAAGCGAGGGAGGTGCTGCGGCTACGGGTAGCGGCGGCGAACACTGCCATGGTGGAGGACGCGCTGCGCGACGTCGAGATGCCGTCGAGATTCGAGGTGGTCGGCGACGCCGGGCTGGAGCCCGGGGCGGTGATCCTCGAGACGGTGCGCGGCGACCTGGACGCTTCGGTCACCACGCAGCTCGGCGAAATCGAGCGCGGGCTGACCGATCTGCTGAGGCAGCGCGGGATCTGAGGAGGCGCGAGGATGGGTCTGGACTACGTGATCGCCGGGCTGGAGAAGATCGACCCGCTGGTATGGACCGGCCGGGTGACGAAGATCGTCGGTCTACTGGTGGAGTCCGACGGGCCGGCGGCGGCGGTGGGCGACTTGTGCGAGTTCGCCGCCGCCGGCCGGCGCATCCGGGCCCAGGTGATCGGCTTCCGCGAAGGGCGGGTGCTGCTGATGCCGCTCGAGGAGATCGAGGGGCTGCAGGCCGGCGACCGGGTCTTCGCCCGCCGGGATGCCGGCCGCGTGGGCGTAGGCCCGAAGCTCCTGGGTCGAGTACTGAACGGATTCGGTGAGCCGCTGGACGGCGCCGGTCCGCTCGAGACTGTCGAGCGCCGGCCATTGTTCGCCACCCCGCCGGGTCCGATGGACCGGGAGCCGATCCGGAAACCGTTGGGCACCGGGGTGCGAGCGATCGACGCCTTACTGCCGTGCGGCAAGGGACAGCGCATCGGCATCTTCGGGGGCAGCGGCGTGGGCAAGAGCACGCTGCTCGGTTCGATGGCGCGCCACGGCTCGGCCGACGTGAGCGTGATCGCCCTGGTTGGAGAAAGGAACCGCGAGGTCAAAGAGTTCATCGAGGCGGACCTGGGTCCGGAGGGACTGGCGCGATCGATCCTCGTGGTAGAGACCTCAGACCGGCCGGCGCCCTTGCGTCTGCGCGCCTGTTTCGTCGCGCTGGCGATCTGCGAGTATTTCCGCGACCAGGGGGCCGACGTACTGCTGATGATGGATTCGGTGACGCGTCTGGCGATGGCCCAGCGGGAGATCGGGCTGGCGGCGGGCGAGCCGCCGAGCCAGAAGGGCTACACGCCTTCGGTCTTCAACCTGCTACCGAAGATTTTCGAGCGGGCGGGGAACTTCCGGCACGGATCGATCACCGGATTCTTCACCGTTCTGGTGGAGGGCGACGACTTCAACGAGCCGATCAGCGACGCGGTGCGGGCCATCCTTGACGGCCACATTGTCTTGTCCCGCGATCTGGCCGCCGCCGGCCATTACCCGGCGATCGACGTGCTGCAGTCGGTGAGCCGCCTCGCTTCGAAGCTCTTCACGCCGGAGCAGGCCGAGGCGGCGCGTAAGATCCGCGAGGCGCTGGCCACCTACCGGCGCTCCGAGGATCTGATCAACCTGGGGGCCTACACTGCGGGAGCCAACCCGGCCCTGGACCACGCGATCCAGGTGCGGCCCCGCGTGCTCGAGTTCCTGCGGCAGACGCCGGAGGAGCGGAGCAGCCTGGAAGAGACGTTGCGGCGGATGCAGCGGCTGCTCGATCCCGGTGACAAACAGATCCCCGCAGCCGAGGCCCGATGAAACGCTTCACCTTCCCCCTGGAGCGGGTGCTTCGCTGGCGCCGCACGCAGGCGGAACTCGAAGAGGCCCGCCTGGCGG
The DNA here is from genome assembly GCA_026984795.1 of Solibacteraceae bacterium. GTDB lineage: Bacteria > Acidobacteriota > Terriglobia > Bryobacterales > Bryobacteraceae > JALSRK01. The sequence goes on from JALSRK010000072.1 coordinate 67,642, forward strand.
AGCTGTTCGGCGAGCTCGAGCGGATCCGGCGCGAGATCGCGGCGCTCGAACGGGAATTGGCCGGCGGCGAGGAGGCGCTTCTGGCGGCGGCGCGCAAGGGCGAGGCCGTGGACCCACGGACGCTGGCGTTTCTCGAGGAGTTCCGGCGATACGTGCGCGGGCGCCGGCGGGAGCTGCGGGGTTCGGAAACCGAGCTCGAGTGGCGGATCTCTGAACAGAGGAAAGCCCTCGTGGAAGCGCGCCGGAGGGTCAGGATCCTCGAAAAGTTCAAGGAGAAGAAATTCGGCGAATGGCGTCTGGCCGCCGACCGGGAGGCAAGCCGGCTGGCCGACGAGCTGTTCCTCGTGCATAAGGCCCGCGGGATGGAGGGATCCCTGCTCGAGGGGTAGCGCCCCACAGGGCGCCATGCCGTACTCCCGCACGGCGGCGGGGGGCAGAGGCGGCGGCCTGGGCGGCCTGAGGCAGCAGCTCCTCCCGGTAACGACCAACGACGGCCGGCTACTCCCGCGCGTCCGGTGCGGGCCTGGGCCGCGGCGCCCCGGCGAGCGACGGCGGGCAGAGGATTCAGCGGGCGGGCGTGCTATGCTGGGGCGGTAGACGTGTACGTCCGGCAGCGCCGCAAACACAGGCTTCTGTTCGGGACAGCCGACGTCGTCCTGGTGTTCGCGGCGTTCCATCTGGCCTACATTACGCGGCAGGCGTTGCCGCTGGAGCGCGTCTTTTTTCTCACCCCGCCTGTCAAGGCCTTGCTGATCGGCGCCGCCGCCGTCCTGTGGCCCTTGGCGGGTTTGTGGCTGAAGGTCTACGACCGGCTCGAGGCGGCCCGGCTGCGAATCATCGTCCTCGACAGTTTCCGGCAATGCTTTTTCGCCGGGATTGCGCTGATCCTAGTCGAATATTCTCTCCGGCTGGACCTCAGCCGGCCGTTTCTGGCGCTATTCCTTTTCTATAGCTGGTCGTTCGCGATCCTCTTTCGGGGGAGCGCCCCGCGGCTGGTGGGCTGGTACCGCCGGGGCTTCGGCGAGCCGCACTATGTAGTCGTGGCGGGCGCCGGCGAGCGGGCCCGCCGGGTGGCCCGGGAGCTCGAGCGCTCGCAGGACTACGGCGTCCGCCTGGCGGGGTTCCTGGCGGCGGGCGGCGCCGACAACGGCGCACCGCCGGAAGGCACCTATCCGGTATACGGCTTGGAGGAGCTTCCCGAATTGCTGCACGATCAGGTGATCGACGAGATCATCTTTGCGGTGGACTCGCGGCGCTTGGGCGAGCTCGAAGACGTCTTCCTGCTGTGTGACGAAGAGGGCGTCAAGACACGCATCGCCGTGGATTTCTTCCCCCATGTCAACAGCGACGTCTATTTGGACCGCCTGCGCAGCATTCCGCTGCTGACCTTTTCGGCGGCTCCGCACGACGAAATCCGGCTGATGGTGAAGCGGCTCCTCGACGTCGCGCTGTCGGCGGCCGCCCTAGTGGTACTGGCGCCCTTCATGGGGGCGGTGGCCGTGCTGATCCGGCTGACTTCCCCGGGCCCGGCGATCTTCAGACAAACCCGGTGTGGCTTGAACGGGCGGCGCTTTACGTGTTACAAGTTCCGTTCCATGGTGAGGGACGCCGAACGCCTGAAGCCGGAACTGGAGGAGTTCAACGAGAAACGAATCGCCTTCAAGATCACCGACGATCCGCGGGTGACGCCCCTCGGGCGGTGGCTGCGGAAGTTCTCCATCGACGAGTGGCCGCAGTTGTGGAACGTACTGAAAGGTGATATGTCATTGGTTGGGCCGCGGCCGCCCGTTCCAGAGGAGGTGGAGCGGTACGCGCGGTGGCAGCGGAGGCGGCTGCGGATGCGTCCGGGGCTGACCTGCCTGTGGGCGATCGAGGGCCGGGACGATCTCGACTTCGACATCTGGATGAGGAAAGACCTCGAGTACATCGACAACTGGTCGCTTTTGCTGGACCTGAAGATTCTGCTCCGGACGATCCCACAAGTCTTGTCCGGCAAGGGAGCACACTGAGGAACGCTATGCACCTGGTTCCGACACAAGAGGACGTGATCGCGTTATTGCGCGAGACGGGCGCTTTGCGCCAGGGACATTTCCGATACCCGACGGGACTGCACTCGGACCAGTATCTGCAAATCCCGCTGGCGATGCGGTACTACCAGCACCAGAAAACGCTCAGCGTCGGGTTGAGCCGCCTGGTGCGCGCGAATCCAGAGATCCGGGCGATCATCCCGGAGCTGTCGATCGTCTGTCCGGCCACCGGGGGGCTGCCGATCGCCTACACATTGTGCGAAGCGCTTCAGGCGCACCAGGTCTATTGGGCGGAGCGTTACGGGGACGACGAGCCGCTGCGCTTCCGGCAGTTTCTCGAGGTGGCCCCGGGCGAGAAGGTGCTCATGGTGGACGACATCCTGCGGTCGGGGACCCGATTGACGGAGTTGCGCCAGTTGCTGGAATCGAACGGGGCGGAGGTGGTTGGTTTGGCGGTGCTGGTCTATCAGCCGACGCCGCAAACCAAAGACTTGAGTTCGCTGCCTTTCTACTACTTGGCGAAGGTGGAAGGCGCCTGTTTCACTGAGGAGAAGGAATGCACTCTCTGCCAACAAGGCGTGCCCATCGAGGAAGTCTGGGCTTAGCCGGCCGTTTTTTTCTGCTGTTGAGCGGCCTCTCGCTGGCCGCGCTGCCGGCCTGGGGGGCGGGATTTCGGGCCGGCGCGGCCCGGGTGGACATCACGCCGGAGGGTCCGATCTGGCTGTCGGGGTACGCCAGCCGGGACCATCCCTCTGAAGGGGTTGACCAGCGCCTCTACGCCCGGGCGCTGGCGCTCGAGGATGCCCGGGGAGGCCGGTTTGTCTTCGTCAGCCTGGATCTGATCGGCGTGCCCCGCAGCCTGGCCGACGAAGTAGCGGCTCGGTCGGCGAAGCAGTACGGACTGGAACGGTCGGAGTTGCTGTTGAACGCGAGCCACACCCATGCCGGACCGGTCGTCTGGCCGAACCTGTCGGCGATGTACGATCTGGCGAAACCGGAGCGGCGAAAGCTGATCGAGTACCGGCGGCGGCTTTCCGATTCCACAGTCACAGTGATCGGAACGGCGCTCGGCCGCCTGGCTCCCGCGCAGCTCTCCTATGGCGAGGCCAGCGTGGGCTTCGCGGTGAACCGCCGCGAGTTCCAGCCCGACGGCACGGTGAAGATCGGCGTGAACCCGGACGGCCCGGTGGACCACTCGGTTCCGGTGATCCGAGTCACCGGCGAGGACGGCCGGCTGCGGGCCGTGGTCTTCGGCTACGCCTGCCACAATACGACGCTCACCGGAAGGAACTACCGCATCAGCGGGGACTACGCCGGTTTCGCAGCCGCCCATCTCGAAAAGGCACATCCCGGCGCGGTGGCGTTGTTCCTGGCCCTCTGTGGCGGAGACCAGAATCCGAACCCGCGCGGAGAGCCGCGGCACGTCGTCGAGCACGGGACGGCGCTGGCCGAAGCGGTCAGCCAGGCTCTCGAAAGCAAGGCCGCCCGGCCGCTCCGGCCGCCGCTGAGGTCGGCTTTCCAACTCGTCGACCTCCGCTTCCGGCACCATACCAGGGCGCAATTCGAGGAAGACTCGAGGTCCGACAACCGGTTCATCCGCAACCGGGCGCGGCTGATGCTCGAAGCCTACGACGCGCGCCGGCCGGTGCGATCCGTTCCTTATCCGGTGCAGGCGCTCCGGTTCGACGACGGGCTGGCGATCGTTGCCCTGGGGGGTGAAGCTGTGGTGGACTACGCGCTGCGGGCGAAGCGGGAATACGCTGGGCGTCCCTTGGTGGTTGCCGGGTATTCCAACGATGTGATGGGCTACATCCCCTCGCTGCGCGTGCTCAAAGAAGGCGGCTACGAGCCGGTCGAAAGCACGATCTACTACGGGCTTCCCGGGCCGTTCGCCGACGAGGTCGAGGAGACGATCTTCGAGACCATCCACAAGGTGCTGCAGCGCGTCGGTTTACGGCGCTCCCGATAGGCCGGCGCCCGGGCCGAGGCTCGGGCCAAGCCCCGGCGGCAACCGACGCAGCCGCGCCTTCCTGTCGCTTGCGGGGGGAGAGCGCTGCTCCGGGCGTCGGCAAGGGGTCGCCCATTCTTGCCTTGACAGGCCCGGTTGTCAGCGATAACATTTACGCCGATACGGCCAGGGATCAACTGCGGTGTCTCGCCTCGACAGCTAGTCCCGGAGGGGATTCCACTGTATCGAAATCGAAGACCAGCGGGGGTATTTGACTGATGACAATGCGATCCGTCTTTTTGTCGGTGGCGCTCTCGCTGCTGGCCGCCATGCTGGCATCGGCCCAGGGGACGGGGACGATCCAGGGTGTGGTGACCGACAGCACCGGGGCGGTAATCCCGGGCGCTCAAATCGTAGTCAAGAACCTGGATACCGGGGTGGAGCACAAGACAACCACGAACGAGGTGGGCTTCTATATGGTCCAGGCTCTGAACCCGGGGCGTTATTCGGTGACCTGTTCGAGCGAAGGCATGTCCACCAGCGAACGTCCGGAGCTGCGCCTGGAGGTGGCGCAGACGATGCGGGTGGACTTCGAACTGAAGGTCGGGGCGGTGGCCGAGGTCGTGGAGGTCTCTGCGGCGGCGGTGCTGCTGCAGTCCGAGAAGACCGACGTCGGGCAGGTGATCGACTCCAAGCGCATTCTGGAAATGCCGCTGAACGGCCGCAACTATCTGGAGCTCGCCAAGTTCGCCGTCGGCGTGCTGCCGTCGCGCGAGCTCGGCAAAGGTACGCGTCATGACGGGGAAACCGGGGGTGAAGGCGGCATCCTGGCCATGGGCATGCACGCCGCACAGACGAATGTCCTGGTGGACGGCGCCGACAACTCGTCGCGGAACTCCGGCGGGGCGCTCGGCTTCCAGGCCCAGGCCACCAAGCCATCGATCGACGCGGTGGCGGAGTTCAAGGTGGTGACGAACAACATGTCGGCCGAGTACGGCTACCGGATGGGGGCCAAGGTGATCGTCAGCACGAAGTCCGGCACCAACGCCTTCCACGGAACCGCCTTTGAGTTCCTGCGCAACGACAAGCTGGACGGCACCAACTTCTTCGCCAACCGCGCCGGGGCGAAGAAGCCGATGCTCCGGCGCAACCAGTTCGGGGCGACCCTCGGCGGCCCGTTCCTCAAGAACAAGCTGTTCGGCTTCTTCAGTTGGCAGAGCACGCTGGAGCGGGCGGGCCGGAGCTACACCAGCTCGGTGCCGAGCCTGGCTGCGCGTAACGGGGATTTCTCGAACCAGCCCGACCCCGATCACGAGATCTACGACCCGCTTACGCTGACGGACGGCGTGCGGCTGCCGTTCCCGGGCTTCGTGATTCCCGCGAGCCGGTTCGATCCGGTGGCCAAGAGGATTGTGGATCTCTACCCCGAACCGAACATCGCCGGCCGCGAGGACCTGAAAAACAACTTCTTTTTCTCGCCGGCCAAGAAGACCGATTCCCACCAGTACGACATCCGGGTGGACTGGAACGTCAGCGACACGACGCGGGCTTTCGGGCGCTACTCGATCCGGGACGAGTTTGTGGACGATCCTTGTCCGCTGCCCCTGCCGGCGTGCGGCGGAAGGGGCCAGACGATCGACCTTCCCGGCCAGAACTGGGCCGGGGGCCTGACGACGAGCTTCGGCCCGACGATGTTCAACGAAGCCCGGTTCGGCTACACGCACTTTCCGACGAAGTTCGATATCCCTTTCAAAGAGCCGCTGAATGAGAAGTTCGGCATCAAGGGTGCGCCGGGGGATTCGCTGAACGACGGGCTCAACCACGGCTTCGCGCTGTTCATTCCCAGCGGTTTCGCCCAGGTAGGCCCGCGGGGTTTCTGGCCCAACATCAACCACCTGGACAACCTCCAGTTGGCGGACAGCTTCTCGATCATCAAGAACCGGCACACGATCAAGTTCGGGGCGGAGTTCCGGCGGACCGACATCCCGCGGTCGCCTTCGCGCCACCGCCGCGGGCGGTTCAATTTCAGCGGCGTCTATACGGCGCAGAAGCCGTTCGACGCCAAGAGCCGCGGCTCCACCGGCGCCGGCCTGGCCGACATGCTCCTCGGCTGGGCGAACAACGGCATCTGGGGCTGGCCGAACGGCGAGGAGATCATCGTCCACTACTGGGGTTTCTTCGTTCAGGACGACTGGAAGATCACGCCGAACCTCACCCTGAACCTGGGCGTTCGCTATGAGTTGTTCGGCGTTCCGACCTTCCCGGATCCGGACACCCATCCGTTGAACAGCACCGTGGGCCGGTTCCTGACCGAGGTGAACGGGCGGCCGTTCGGCGATGGCGAGGGAATTCCCCCGAACCAGGGCGGCTGGGGCGAGGCGGAGTTCCTGCCCTACTTCGTGAGGCCGAAAGACAGCTCCGACTGCGGCGGCTGCAAGTTGGACAAGACGAACTTCGCTCCCCGAGTCGGCATTGCCTACCGCATGAACGACAAGACCGTCATCCGATCCGGCTTCGGCATCTTCTACGGCGAATACGACAACGTGCAGACCGAAATGGCACGCTTCGCCACCGGTCCGCCGCAGTCGAACGAGTTCACCAACGCGCAGCCGAGGGACTTCACGGACTTCTTCGTCCAGGAAGGCTTCCCGCCGGTGACCCGCAGCGGGCTGCCGCGGCGGGGACTGAACGTCAACGTGCGGCAGGATGGGTCCTGGCCGCAGTTCTACGGGGCGCAGTGGTTCTTCGACATTCAGCGGGAGATCGGCTTCGACACGCTGCTGACCATCGGCTACAACGGCACGGCGACGTCGCAGATCCCGGCGGCCATGAACATCAACCATCCCTTGACGCCGCACCCGACGATCCGCTGGCAGAACCGGGCGATCCGGCCGTTCTTCAATTCGGTGTCGCTGCGCGGAAGCCTCTTCCTGAACGCCAACTACAACGCCCTGACGGTGAAGGCCGAGAAGCGCTTCACCCACGGGCTGACGTTCCTCGGTTCCTTCACCTGGGCGCACAACATCGACTACGCGAACGAGAACCTGATGCAGGGCACCCGCGCCCAGGTGGCCTACACTTATGACCGGCACTACGACCGCGGCAATGCCTCGCTGGACCGCCGGTTGGCTTTCGTGATGAGCGCCGTTTACGAACTGCCGTTCGGCCCCGGCAAGCCTTACCTGAACAATGGTGTGGCGAGCTGGATCTTCGGCGACTGGCAGATCGGCGGCATCTTCTCGGCGCTGGGCGGCACGCCGGATTCGCATTCCATCAACGTCAACACGACGAACGTGGGCGGGGCCAACCGGGGCCAGTTCATCGCCGACGTGAACCTGCCGCCGTCGGAGCGTACGATCGACCGGTGGTTCAACACCGAAGCGGTGATTCCTGGGCCTCCGGGCGAGATCGACCCGGCGGGCCGGAACCTGATTTGGGGTCCGGGCCGGGTCAACCTGGACTTCTCTGTCGCCCGGCGGTTCCGGATGCCGTGGGAAGGCCACTACCTGCAGTTCCGTTTCGAGTCGTTCAACTTCACCAACACCCCGGCCTTCGGGCGGCCGAACACGGCCTTCGGCACGGCCAACGTAGGCAAGATCACCTCGGCCGACGAGCCGCGCCGGATCCAGTTCGGCTTGAAGTACGTCTTCTGACAGCCGTTTCGGCCGCAGCCGCCGTTCTTCACACAGGGGGGCGCCGCTGAACCGGGCGGCGCCCCCGCTCTCGATGAGCGCCTGACCCGAGGAGGCCCGTGTGCCCGGCGGCACGGGCCCGGCTTGATCGTTTGCGTTAACGCATGTAGTGATGTGTAATAGTGAACATGCCGGAACCAGTCATACTCGTCGCGAACGGAGATCTCAGGCTCTCAGCCAATCAAGTTTGCTGGCCCGCCCAGAAAGCAGCCGAAGAAGCGGTCATGTCGGCCATCCGGCGGTTCGGCCGGGAAGTCAAGCGCGGCCATCCTTACGATCCCGAGAAGAAGCACGGATTCATCGACAGCCAGAAACACGGAATGCAGGTGTTCCGCGACATCCCCAAGGAGGCTCCCTTGGTGGTCGTGGAAGCCGTTTGGCAATACTCGCATCATTTGTTGCACGGTCTTTACAGCCACAAAGGGCCGATCCTGACGGTGGCCAACTGGAGCGGCCAGTGGCCCGGCCTGGTCGGGATGCTGAACCTGAACGGTTCGATGACCAAGGCGGGAATCAAGTACAACACGCTCTGGAGCGTCGATTTCACCGATGAGTTCTTCCTGAAAGGCCTGGAGCGGTGGCTGAACGGCCAGGACGTCGAGCACGACCTGAGCCACGTGCGGCCGCTGGGACACGCGAATCTGCCCGAGAAGGCCGAGCAGGTGGCCGAAGAACTTAGTGAGCAGTTGCTCCGGGAGAAGGCCATCATGGGCATCTTCGACGAGGGGTGCATGGGCATGTACAACGCCATCATCCCCGACGAGTTGCTTCATCCGGTAGGCGTGTTCAAGGAGCGGCTGAGCCAGTCGGCCCTTTATGCCGCCATGCTTTCGGTCACCGACGCCGAAGCGCAGGAGATCCGCAACTGGCTCGACGCCAAGGGGATGAAGTTCGTCACCGGCCCGAACCCGGAGACGGACCTGACCGACGATCAGATCCTCGAGCAGTGCAAGATGTACATCGCCGCCCTGCGGATCGCCGACGAGTTCGGCTGCGACGCGATCGGGATCCAGTATCAGCAGGGCTTGAAGGATCTGACGCCGGCTTCGGACCTGGTCGAGGGCATGCTGAACAACGTGGACCGGCCGCCGGTGCGCCACGCGGTGACGGGCAAGGTGCTCTACGAAGGCAACGCCCTGCCGCACTTCAACGAAGTGGACGAGTGCGCGGGCCTGGACGCGCTGATCACGAACCGCATCTGGCGCAAGCTCGGCTTCGATCCGGAGACGACGTTGCACGACGTCCGCTACGGCGAGCAGTTTACCGGAGACGGCATCGACGAGTACGTTTGGGTCTTCCTGATCTCCGGGGCCGCCCCGCCGCAGCACTTCATCGGCGGCTGGAAGGGCGCTTCGAGCGAGCGGCAGCCCCCGATGTACTTCCGCCTGGGCGGTGGCACGCTGAAGGGCATCAGCAAGCCCGGCGAGATCGTCTGGAGCCGCATCTATATCGAAGACGACCGCCTGAAAGCCGACATCGGCCGGGCCAAAGTCGTCGAGCTGCCGCAGGAAGAGACCGAGCGCCGCTGGAAGGCGACCACGCCGCAGTGGCCCATCATGCACGCGGTCACCTACGGCGTCTCCCGCGACCAGCTCATGGCCAAGCACAAGGCGAACCACATCCAGGTGGCCTACGGCCCGGACGCGGAGGGCGCCAACCTCGCCCTGGCGGCGAAGGCGGCCATGTTCCGCAACCTGGGCATCGAAGTGAACGTCTGCGGCACGGACCACGGCCTCGACGTCTGATCTCTTGCTCCGCAGGAGGGCGCGCCGCGCCTCACCAGGCAGTGGCGCGCCCCAACCGCCTCCGCTTCTTTTCCAAAGCACGATAAACTGAGACTCGAAGTCGATTCATTGCGGGAGGTGTTCATTGCGAGTCGGAATCATCGGCACCGGAGCGATTTCGAACAAGCACGCCCAGGCCTACAAGAACATCGGCTACGAGATCACGGTATGCACTGATATCAATGAAGAAGCGGGCCGCAAGTTCGCCGAGCGGTGGGGCTGCGAGTTCGTCAAGACCTATCAGGAGGTGTGCCGCCACCCGGACGTCGATTTCGTCGATGTCTGCACGTTTCCCGACTTCCGGCTGCAACCGGTGGAGGAATGCGCCAGGGCCGGCAAGAGCATCCAGGTGCAGAAGCCGATGGCGGTGAACCTGGAGACGGCCCGGAAGATGATCGAGGTGGCGCGGGAGGCCGGCGTCCAACTCGGGGTGGTGAGCCAGCACCGCTTCGACGACGCGACGATCTTCATCCGGAAGGCGTTGGCCGAAGGGAAGCTCGGCAAGATCCTCGAGGCCGACGCCTACGTGAAGTGGTACCGCTCGCCCGAATACTACGGCCGCCCGATCAAGGGCACCTGGGCGGTGGAGGGCGGCGGCGCGCTGATCACACAGGCCATTCATCAGGTGGACATCCTGCTGCATCTGATCGGCCCGGTGAAGGAGCTGTTCGGCATGTGGCAGCTCGGGGCGCTGCACAAGATCGAGTCCGAGGACGTCGTGGGGGCCATCCTGCGCTACAAGAACGGGGCCCAGGGAGTGATTCAGGCATCGACGGCCTTCTGGCCGGGCTACACCGAGCGGGTGGAGATCCACGGCACGAAGGGCACGGCGGTACTGGCCGGCGACCAGCTCAAAGTGTGGGACGTTCAGGACTACGCGGGCGAGCCGCCGCCGCTGGCCGAGGACGTGCTGTCGGCCTCGGCCGATCCGATGGACATCCCGCTGACGCCGTTCGAGCGCCAGTTCACGGATTTCGGCAACGCCGTGAAGGAAGGCCGGCCGCCGTTGTGTTCCGGGGAAGAAGGCTACCGGGCGCTGGAGCTGGTGCTCTCGGTCTACGAATCGTGCCGCCGCGGCGAGAAGGTCGTCCTGAATGGGTAATCCGCGCAAGCCGAGGGTCTGGAAGCTCCGGGTACCGGCCTCGAGCGCCAACCTGGGTCCGGGCTTCGACGCCCTGGGTCTGGCGCTGGGGCTGTATCTGGAGTGCCGCTTCCGCGCCAGCCCTAAGCTGGAAATCCACGCCTACGGCCGCGACGCCGAGCTGATTCCGCCGGGCGAGAACAACCTGATCTGGCAGACGGCGCTGAAAGTGGCCGAGGACGTGGGGGCGACGCTGCCGGCGGTGGATCTGGAGATCCGCAACGATATCCCGATCGGCAAGGGGCTGGGCTCGAGCGCGGCGGCGCTGACGGCGGGGGTGGTGATCGCCAACCAGTTGCTCGACCTGGGCTGGAAGCCGCTGCGGATTCTCGACGAGGCGGCCCAGATCGAAGGCCATCCGGACAACGTCTCGGCCTGCGTGCTCGGCTCCATCGTGGCCAGCGCCATCGACTCCGGCGGGGTGGCGCGGGCGGTCCGCCTGGAGCTGCCGGAGCGTTACGGCATCGCCGTGGTGGTGCCGGACTACGTGCTGCCCACCCAGGAGGCGCGGGAGGCGCTCCCCGGGGCCTATTCGAAGGAAGATGCGGTCTTCAACATCCAGCGGGCGAGCCTGCTGATCGCCGCCCTGGCCACGGGGACGACCAGCGCGTTCCCCACCGCTCTCGAAGACCGGCTGCACCAGCCGTTCCGCACGGGACTGGTGCCGGGGCTCGACGAGATCCTCAAGCTGCGCGCCCCGGGGCTGCTTGGGTGTGCTTTGAGCGGGGCCGGGCCGTCGGTGCTGGTCTTCTACGAGCGTGGCTACGAGGAGGTCTGCGACCTGATCCGGCAGGTCTTCGCGCTGCACGGTCACGATTCGGAGATTCTCTGGACCGGCATCGCTCACGAAGGCTTCACCATCGTCGAAGAGTCCGCCGAAAGAGAAGCCGTGGCGGCGAAGAAGGCGGAGAGGCAGGAGCGGGCCGAGAGCTGAGGCGGCGGGTCTGCCGCGGGGAGGCGGGAAGGATCCGATGATGACACGGCGAACCTGGCTTTTCGCAATCCCGGTCCTGTTGAGCGTTCCTCTCACGGCCGCCGAGCTGCGGGTGATGACCTACAACATCCGCCTGCCGTCGAAGAGCGACGGCGCCAACTACTGGGAGAACCGGAAGCAGGTGGCCGTCGAGATGCTGCGGCGCTACGATCCGGACCTCTTCGGCACGCAGGAGCTGTTCTACGAGCAGGGCGAGTATCTGGCGGCGCAGCTTCCGGACTACCGGTGGTTCGGACGTTCCCGCCGCGGCAACCACGAGGACGAGCACATGGGCGTCTTCTACAAGCCGGCGAAGCTGGAGCTTCTCGAGAAGGGCGACTTCTGGCTCTCGGAGACGCCGGACGAGCCGGGCAGCATGTCCTGGAACGTCAGCCTGCCGCGGATGGTGACCTGGGGACGGTTCCGGCTGAAAGAGACGGGGACGGAGTTCTACTTCCTGAACACCCACTTCCCGCATCGCCGGCAGGACGCCGAGGCGCGGGTGAAGTGCGCCGAGGTGATCGTGCGCTTTCTCACGAAGCTGCCTGCCGGAATACCGGTGGTGCTCACCGGGGACTTCAACGATCCGGCGGGCGGCAAGGTCTACGCGCTGCTGACCGGGAAGCTCCGCGACGCCCGGGCGGCGGCGGCGAAGAAGGCCGGGCCGGAAGGAACGTTCCACGGCTTCACGGGCAAGCCGGGCGAAGCGCGCATCGACTGGATCCTGTTCCGGGCCCCGTGGAAGGTAATCCGGGCCGAGACGGTGACGTTCCACTCCGGCGAGCTGTACCCTTCCGATCACTTCCCGGTGCTCGCCGTGTTCCGCCTGGCCGAGTGAGCCGGGCCGCGGCTCCCGCCCGGCGGGTCTCTGATAGCATGTGCGTGCTATGAGACTCGCATGGTTGGTTTTGCTGCCGATCGGCACGCTTTTCGCCCAGGTCAACCTGAAGGAGATCAGCGACGCCGAGCTGGCCAAGGGCGTCCAGCTCATCCGCGCCAAGGACTACAGCTCGGAAGACCCGATGGAGCTGGTGAAGAAGTACCAGGGGCTCCGGGTCACCGACGTTGTGGATGCCCTGCAGGCCATCGGTCTGCAGGACATCGGCTCGATGAACAACACCATCCGGCCGCTGTGGCGCGACCACACCGACAAGCTGGCCCACCGGATCTACGGCGTGGCGGTGACGGCGCAGTTCGTACCCACCAACAAGCCGGGCTCGCAGGTGGAGTGGAGCTACGAGAAGTTCCGGAAGTGGCACGGGCACTGGTATGGCGCCTACGCCCAGGGGGCCTTCGCGCGGCTGTTGAAACCAGGGACGATCCTGGTGATCGACGGCCACGACATCACCAACGTCGGCTATTGCGGCTCGAACAACTCGCTGGACTGGATCAGCCGCGGGGCCGCCGGGGTGGTGACCAACGGCGGCTGCCGGGATACCGACGAGATCATCCTGGAGCGCATTCCGGTCTATGCCGCCTACACGTCGCACGGCACGCGGCCGGGGAGGATCGAGCTGGCGTCGATCAACATCCCGGTGAGCGTCGGCGGCGTGCTGGTGCGGCCTTATGACATGGTGGTGGCCGACGGAGACGGGGTGGTAGTGGTCCCCCGGGAGGTGGCCGAGCGGGTGGCCGAGATCGCCTGGGACATCGCCAAGGGCGACAAGGAGGGCCGGCGGAAGCTCTACGAGAAGACGGGCCGGAAGCCCGACGCCACGGTGCGGTAGGGCCGGCCTTCGGGCTTCGATCAGGACGCCGCCGCGGGCCGCGGCCCGAGCACGCGCTGCACGGCCAGCGCCGCGGCGATCACCACCAGGCAGCCGATCACGTTGTACCAGAGGAAGCTGACGCCGGTGAAGAACTTGGCGTAGAAGATGGCCGCCTCGCCGGCGATCACGCCGAGGAAGGCCGCCGTGCCGCCGACGCGCTTGAAGAAGAAGGCCAGTACGAAGACGCCGAGCAGGCCGCCGTAGAAGAGCGATCCGAGGATGTTCACCGCCTCGATGAGCGCGCCCAGATTCTTGCCGTATTCGGCGGTGGCCACCGCGTAGGCCCCCCAGAAGACGGTGGCGATGCGGGAGACCTTCAGGTAGTGGCTGTCGGCGGCCTGGGGCTTGACGTGGCGGCGGTAGAGGTCGATGACGGTTACCGTCGCCAGCGAGTTGATCTCCGAGGAGATGCTCGACATGGCGGCGGCGAAGATCATGGCCATGATGAGGCCCACCACTCCCGCCGGCAGGTACCGGGTGACGAAGGTGAGGAAGATGTAGTTGGTATCGTTGACCTGCTCGCCGCTGATGCGCTCGGCCAGGGCGGCTCCGTCGGCGCGGGCGGCGTCGAGGCGCTGCTGGGCCTCGCGGTAGCGCGCGACGCTGGTCTGCAGCCTCGCTTCATCCGCCCGCTTCTTGGCGTCGATCAGCTCCCAGGCGGCGGCCTTGCGCGCTTCGAAGGCGGCCTCGTAGCGGGCGGCGACTTCGGAATACTCGGCCCGGGCGGTTTGGGCGGCGGCCAGGCGGTCCGGCTGGAACAGCAGCGGCGGCTTCTCGAAGGTGTAGAAGACGAAGACGATGGCCCCGATGAAGAGGATGAAGAACTGCATCGGGATCTTGGCCACGGCGTTGAAGAGCAGGCTCAGGCGGCTCTGGGCGATGGACTTGCCGGTCAGGTAGCGCTGCACCTGGCTCTGGTCGCAGCCGAAGTAGGCCAGGGCGAGGAACATGCCGCCGAGCAACCCGCTCCAGACGTTGTAGCGGTCGCTGGGATTGAATTCCCAGACCACCGGGTTGATCTTGCCCGCCACGCTTGCGAGGCTCACCGCGTCCCTGAGGGAGACGCCGCCGGGCAGCATCGAGACGGCGGCGATCAGGGCGGCGATCAGGCCGAGGAACATGACGAGCATCTGGACGAACTCGGTCCAGGTGACGGCCTTGATGCCGCCCAGGGTGGTGTAGAGCACCACCAGGGAGCCCATGAGCATCGTGGTCAGGGTGTCCGGCCAGCCGAGGATGACGGTCAGCACGATGGCCGGGGCGTAGAGCGCAACGCCGATGGCCAGGCCGCGGGAGATCAGGAAGATCAGGCTGACGAGCGCGCGGGTCTTGGCGTCGAAGCGCTGCTCGAGATATTCATACGCGGTGTAGACCTTGGTGCGGTGGAAGATGGGAACGGCCGTGGCCGAAAGGATCACCATCGCCAGGGGCAGGCCGAAGTAGAACTGCACGAACCTCATGCCGTCCACGTAGGACTGCCCCGTAGTAGAGATGAAGGTGATGGCGCTCGCCTGGGTGGCCATGATCGAGAGCGCCATGGCGTACCAGGGCATCGTCTTGCCGGCCAGCAGGTAGCTGCCGACGTTCTGTTTGCCGCGGGAGCGCCAGAGGCCGTAGAGGACGATTCCAGCCAGCGAGCCGATCAGGACGATCCAATCCAGCGTTCTCATGGTCTGGCCAGAAGCTCGAACAGGTAAAACAGTGCGATGATCGCCGCCAGGTATACGAGCACAGAGACGTAGATCCGCCGCCAGGCGCCGAGGAACGGCGGCGGCTCGTCGGGGACTTCGCGGCGCTCGATCGGATCGTGCTCCGGCATCTCCGTAATCCTATCGTTTCTCGCCAAGGGTCTTAGCGGCGCTCACGAAGTTGGCGAGCAGCCGGTAGGCCCCGGGCACGCCGGCTGGCAGTTGCCGGAAGAGCGAGAGTCCGGTGTAGATGAAGACGCCCTTGCCGTAGCGGGCCACCAGCGTGGAGCCGCGCAGGGCCTCTTCGCCAGGATCGGCCGACTCGAACAGCGGGGTGTAGTGTTCGTCCCAGCGGGCGGCGAAGTAGAGGCCGCGCTCCTGGACCCAGCCGTCGAAGTCCTCCGGAACGATGCGGTTGGGGCTGGTGAGCACCGGGTGGTCCGGCGCCAGGAACCGGACGGGCGCTTCCTCGACGCTGACCCGGCCGCGGCCGATCTGGAGCGGATAGGGGCCCAGGCGCCCGAGCACGTCTTCGGCTCCGGTGAAGAAGCGCCGGGGCTGGACGTTGTACTGGACGACGAGCGTGCCGCCGTGGCGGACGTATTCGAGCAAGCGCTGCTGGTTGGCGCGGAGATCGGCGCGGACGTTGTAGGCGCGCACGCCGGTGACGATGGCGTCGAAGCGGCCGAGGTCACCGTGGGCGAGATCTTCGGTGGTGAGGAGGACGACATCGCAGCCGAGCTGGCGCAGCGCGGCGGGAACCTCGTCTCCCGCTCCCATGACGTAGCCGACCGTGCGGGCGAGCACGTG
Source organism: Solibacteraceae bacterium (assembly GCA_026984795.1). Lineage (GTDB taxonomy): Bacteria > Acidobacteriota > Terriglobia > Bryobacterales > Bryobacteraceae > JALSRK01. Next base: position 83,474 of record JALSRK010000072.1, read on the forward strand.
GGCGGCGGCGCGGACGAGGGCCGCCCGGGCAGGCAGGACGAGCGTCTGCAACGGGATGTGCTCGTAGTCGATGACGTGGACCCCGGAGGAGATGCGCCGTCCGCCCACGACGGCCTCGGCCCCGATGGGGAAGCGTCCCGGCCGGCCGGCGGGCGTGAGGCGGAACTCGACGGTGGTGGTTTCGCCGGCCCGCTCGATGCGGAAGGGCAGCTCGGGCTTCTCGGCCCGCCAGCCCTCGGGGACGCCGGTGAGCCGCACTAGGCCCTCGGCGCCGCCCACCTTCGCCGTCAGCTCGAGTTCGACGGTCTTCGGCTGCGCGCCGGGGAACAGGATGGCCGGCTCGGCGAAGGCGATGGAGACCGGGGGAACCACGGCCACCGGGCGGACCCGTTCGCCCAGGACACGATCGACCCAGCGGCGCCGCAGCGGCCGCTCCAGCGTGATGCGCTCGCCCGCGATGCGGAGCGTGAAGCGCCCGGTGCGGACCGGTGGAGTGTCGGCGGTTCCGATCATGGCGGGATCGCTGATCCGGTAGACCGCGCCGTCCTTCGGCTCCCGCAGCCACCAGGCCGTGGTGTACGGCTCGTTGGGCGGGACCCGCCATTTCCATTCGACGCGGCGGGGCCGGTTGTATTCGAGCGCAGCCTTCACCTCGCGTTGTTCGGCGCCAAAGGTAAACTCCAGCCATTCGACTTCGATGGGTGAGCGGTTCAGCGCCACCGCCGAGACGTCCACCTCGGATCCGGGCGTCACGTCGCCCGAGGCGGCGGTCACGTCGAGCCACAGGCCGGCCACGAGAGCCAGCGTCTCGTCCAGCTCGCGGAGTTTGAGAGGGATCCAGGCATCGTCCAGGGCGGCCATCTTCCTCCGGGCCTCGACCAGCAGCGGGACGATCTCCCACGGCGCTTCCGGCTTGAACTCTTCGATGGCGCGCTCGAGCAACTCGCCCACCGCCCGGCCGCCCTTCACCCGGTTCCACGAGGTATCGATGCCCTCCATCAGATCCCGGCGGGCCGGCTCTCCGGCGACGGTCAACAGGCTGTTGACCACCGAGCCCTTCCGCCGGGGGGCGCCGAAGCCCTGGCTGCGGTGCATGCTGCGGCTGACGCCGGCGATCTCGGCGTAGGAGAAGCCCAGCACGGGGTTGAACTCGCCGGCGTCGATCTCGACGTTCGCCTTCTCACCGCCCTCGGTGAAGCGGCCCCGCTGGAACGAGAAGACGTTCCAGAGGACGCGCCGGGCCCGCCAGGGCTTCACCCAGCGGAGCTGCTCGGGGAAACGGGCCGGGTCGGCGGCGGCCTCGAACGCTTCTTTGGCCAGGATGGCGGAGGCCTGATGGTGGCCGTGGCCGTCCCGTGGCGTGCCGGAGAAGCGCAGGACGATGACATCGGGCCGCAGCTTGCGGACGATCCAGACGATGTCGCCGAGGACCCGCTCCTTGCCCCACTTGCGCAGGGTCTCCGCGGCCGTCTTCGAGTAGCCGAAGTCGATGGCCCGGGTGAAGTACTGCTCGGCTCCGTCGATGCGGCGGGCGGCGAGCAGCTCCTGGGTGCGGATCACGCCCATCAGGTCACCCTGCTCCGGCCCGATGAGGTTCTGGCCGCCTTCGCCACGGGTCAGCGAGAGATAGGCGGTGCGGTAATGGTGTCCCCGGGCGAGCCAGGCCAGCAGGGCGGTGTTCTCGTCGTCGGGATGAGCGGCGACCATGAGGACCGTTCCCAGGGTGTTGAGCCGCTGAAGCGCCTGTTTGATGGCCGCCGTACCGGCCGGGGCGTGTTGGGCGTGGCCGAGGGGCGCGAGGGCGCAAATGAGAACAATGCCGATCCAGGTGCGCAGGCGGTAGTCCCTCATGAGCGTGTTTTCACCAGTCTATCCAAAAGGAAACGTGCGGCCGGCCGTCCGGTGACGAGGGGAGCCGCGCAGGGGCGGGCCGAGGGTCGCTCCTACAAAAATGGCCGGGGAGTTTGCCGCTCCCCGGCTCAACTGGCAGCCTGCTGTGCGAACAGCCGGCGAACCCGTACGGCCCGCCGGCAAGACCCCGTGAATCAGTCTCCCATCGCGCCGACCTCTTCGCGCTCCTCGGCCGTCTCGGGCTTCGAAGCATTCCCGTTGGCCGGCGCAATCGTGCCGAGCGGAACGAAGGCGTCCGCATCGGGCTCCTTGAGAACGTGCTTGCGGTAGAGCCGGGCCATCCGGCGGTGGTACTCGGGATCGTTCTTGAGCTTCGCGTCGCGGGCGAGGCGCTTCTCGTCGCGGGCGAACTTCGGAATCCCGAGGCGGTCCAGATCGTCCTGGGCCTTGGCGTTGACGTGCTCTTCGTTGAGCACGAGATAGTCGCCGGGGGTTTCCACCGGGACCGTCTTGTTACCGGCGAAGATCTCATGCCGGCCGTGCTCCTCGTACCACTTGGTGAGGGTGGCCGTCATGTGCATCTTCTCGACGATGTTCCGCCAGCCGATGCCCGTGTTGTAGGCGCAGAAGCTGATCTCGCCCTTCTGGGTGGCGTACGGAATGATGCACTGCTCGGTGCGGCGGAAGTCGTAGTTGAACAGGTCCTGGAACCACATGCCGGCGATGAAGAGGAAGTGCCAGCGGTCGCGGCGGCGCTTCTCGATGTCTTTGAGGCGCTTCTCGCCGTGGACCTGGCCGTAGTCGCGGCCGGTCGCGCCGAAGGTCTTGTCGAACTTCTGCATCAGGTCGAGCAGGCGGAAGTGCGTCGGAGCCTGGAAGGGATCGTAGTTGCGCATCAGGCTCAGCGCCATGCCGAGTACGCTCAGGAAGCGGCCCCGGGCGGCGTCGTTGACGCGGGCGATGTCGCGGGCCAGCCGATCGGCGTTCAGGAACGCGGTGACGGGGACGGCCTCCTTGGTTTCCTTGTCCACCATGACGGCCATGCCGGTGCCGCAGTTCGGGTGGCAGCCGCAGCTCAGGTGGCCCCAGTCGGCGTTCGGACCATGGACCAGGTCCGCCCAGTCGCTGAAGGTGCTGATGAAGGAGATGGGGAACCAGTCGCGGGCCGGCTCGCCGAGCCCCACCTGGTTCTTGACGTCGTGGGCCAGGTGCGACAGCGTGTAGCGCTGCGCCTTGCGCCGCTCGTCGGTGATCGCCTCGTCGCGCCCAGTGAAGCTGACGGGCTGGAAGCTGAGGAAGGAGATCTTCTTCGGGTTGTCCAGAGCGAACTGGATGATCTTGCCCACCTGCTCGTTGTTGATCCCGTTCACCAGCGTGATCACCAGGACGATCTCGACGCCCGCCTGGTGGAGGTTTTCGATCGCCTTCAGCTTGACGTCGAACAGATTGCCGACGTGGCGGTGGGAGTTGGCCTCGTTGCCGATGCCGTCGAACTGCAGATAGACGTAGCGCAGGCCGGCTTCGGCGGCCTGGCGGCAGAACTCCTTACTCTTGGCGAACTCGATGCCGTTGGTCGCCGCCTGGACGCTGTGGTAGCCCACCTTGCGGGCGTAGCGGACAGCGTCGAGGAAGTAGGGCGACAGCGTGGGCTCGCCGCCGGAGAACTGCACCGACATCTGCCGCCGCGGCTTGATCGAGATGGCGTTGTCGAGCAGCGTCTTGATCTCTTCCCAGGTCAGCTCGTGGACGAAGCCCACCTGGTTGGCGTCCATGAAGCAGGGGTCGCACATCATGTTGCAGCGGTTCGTCAGGTCGATGGTGAGCACCGAACCGCGCCCGTGGGTGATGGTGCTGGAGCCGTGGTTGTGCAGCTTCTCGTCGTTGTGCGCCCGGATGTCGCGCCCCGGGAAGACCTCTTCGAGGTGCCGGGTGAACTCCGGATCGATGGACATGACGTCCTCGAAGTAGCCGTGCTCGGGACACTCCTTGACCATCAGGATCTTGCCGTCCCGCTCGATGATCTTGGCCTTGATCTCGCCGACCTTCTCGGTGAGCAGGATCTCCCAGTCCAGTTCGCCGTCCAGGATCTTCTTGCGGATCTCGGGGACGCACTTGGGACAGAGCGAGTCGGTCTCCCGAGGCCAGCCCAGCGGCGGCTTGGTCTTCTCGTAGGACTTCAGCAACGGCTTGTCGGACCACTTCGGCTGGAACGACGGGTTCTGTTTGAACTGGTTGAGGAAATCGAAGACGTGCCAAGCGCCGTTCGCAGCGACGGAAACGGCCTTCTCGACGTACTTGATCGGTTTATGCATCTGTTGAAAACTCCCCGGCGGCTTCCCCACGCCCCTGGTAGGGCTGCGGGCTGGCCGCTCCTTGTTCGAATCATGGAAGGACCGGGTGGGTCCCCTCTGAGCGACTGCTGCCAGTCTCTTTAAACTATATGTGAGCCTCCGGCGCCCGGCTACGCAAATCCATCAAAACGTTGATATTGTGGGCCGTACGGCGATATCCGGGTGTGAATGGCGTGCAGCGGAGCGGCAAGGTCGTTGCACGAGGAGGTCCCCGAGGGGAGGCCGAAGCCCGGCCGCGGGCGGTGCGAAGCGTCCGATGTCTCGAGTAACGTCCAGCCGTGTCAAGGAGTTGGCCCGGGCCTGCGGGTTCGATCTGGCGGGGATCGCCGCGGCTACGCCCGTGCCCGAGGCCGATTGGTTCCAGCGGTGGGCGGCTTCGGGCATGGCTGGGGAGATGGCCTATCTCACTGATCACCGGGCGGATATCCGGCGCGATCCCCGGCGCCTGCTGGCCTCGGCCAGGTCAGTGATCTGCGTGGGGAAGCTCTACCGGGGGCCCGAACCGCTCTCCACTGAGTTCGACGCTTCCGAACGGGCCTGGATCTCGCGGTACGCCTGGGGCGAGGACTACCACCGCGTCCTGCGCCGGGGCCTGCGGCGGCTGGCGCGGCGGCTCGAGGCCGAAGCCGGGAGTTTCGATTGGCGTATCGCGGTGGACACCGCCCCGTTTCTCGACGCCGCCTACGCCCGGCACGCGGGGCTGGGCTGGGTCGGCAAGAATACCTGCCTGATCAACGAGAAGCAGGGCTCCTGGTTCTTCCTCGGGGCGCTGCTCGTCTCGCTCGAGCTGGAGCCGGAGGCGCCGCCGCCGGAGCGCTGCGGCTCCTGTACCCGCTGCATCGAGGCCTGCCCGACGCAGGCCATCGTTCCCGATCCGGCCGCTCCGCTGGGCTGGTCCGTGGACGCGCGGCGCTGCATCTCCTACCTGACGATCGAGCTGCGAGGCGCGATCCCGGAGGAGCTGCGCGAGCCGATGGGCCGCCACGTTTTCGGCTGCGACATCTGCCAGGACGTCTGCCCGTGGAACCGGCGGGCCCCGGCGAACCGCGACGCGGCTTTCGCCCCGCGGCAGTTCGCTCCGCCGCTCGAGCGGCTGGCCGCGCTGACCGAAGAAGAGTTCCGGGAGATGTTCCGCGGCACTCCAGTGACCCGGGCGCGCTACCGCGGATTCCTGCGCAACGTGGCCGTGGCGATGGGCAACCGCCGCGATGCGGCCTATCGCCCGGCCCTCGAACGCCTCGCCGCTTCCGCCGATCCGGTCGTCGCCGAACACGCCCGATGGGCGTTACGGCGGCTAGACTGAAAAAGAGATGACGCGGCGTGCGGCGCTTCTGTTCGTCTTCGCCGCGCTGCTGCCGGCCGCCGCCGAGGATCCTGCCGCCGAGGGCTTCGACCACCTCTTCAATCTCGAATACGACGAGGCGCTGGCTGTCTTCCAGCGTCTGGCGGCGCAGGAACCGGACAATCCGGAATATCAGAACGACATCGCCGCGACCCTTTTGTACCGGGAGCTGTTCCGCGCCGGGGCTCTGGAAAGTGAGCTGGTCAGCGGGACCAACCCGTTTCTCCGCCGGCCGAAGATGCAGCCGCCGCCTGAAGTCCGCGAAGCCTTCCAGCGTGCTGTGGCGCGCTCGCTGGAGTTGACGGGCGAACGGCTGGAGCGGAACCGGGACGACGTCGAGGCCCTCTACTTCCGCGGCACCGCCCTGGCGGTCCAGGCGAACTGGGACTTTCTCGTCCGCAAGGCATGGCTGGACGCGCTGCGCGCCGCCACCCAGTCGCGGAAGCTCCACCAGCGGATCCTCAGGCTGGACCCGGACAATGTCGATGCCATGCTGATTCCCGGCATTCACGAATACGTGGTCGGGAGCCTGCCCTGGTACTGGAAGCTGCTCGGGTGCCTGGCCGGGTTCCGGGGCAACAAGGCCAAGGGCATTCAGATGATCGAGCGGGTAGCCCGGGAGGGCGACCGCCAGCGGGACAACGCCCGGTTCCTGCTCGCCGCCGTCTACCGGCGGGAGCGCCGCCCTCAGGATGCGATCCCGCTGCTCGAGGATCTCATCCGGGACTTCCCTCGCAACTACTTGCTGCGCATGGAGATGGTCCAGATGTACAGCGACCTGGGTGAAAAGCAGAAGGCCCTGGCGGTGGTGCGCGAAATCGAGCGGCTCAAAAGAGAAGGCGCGCCGGGCTATGACCGGATGCCTTGGCACAAGCTCTGGTACACACGCGGCACGCTGCTGTTCTGGTACATGGATCTGGACCAGGCGCTCGAGGACTTCCAGCGGCTCACCGCCGTGGCCAGCGAGCTTCCCCTGCATCAGGCGCAACTCGCCTGGTTCCGGCTGGGGCAGACGCTCGATCTGCTCGGCCGCCGGGCGGAGGCCCTCGATGCTTACCGGAAGGCCATCGCCCTGGCTCCGGACTCCGAGCGCGCCCGGCAAGCGCGGCGCTATCTGAAGAAGCCCTGTACGATGAGGAGCCGGAAATGATCACCGAGAACGCCGGACCGACTCGGGCCTTTCGACCGTTTTGGAGGAAGGCGGCTTGCGGAGTGAGGACGGCCGAGGCAGGAGGGCGGCGACTTCGCCGAGCAGGTCGGCGACGTCGAAGGGCTCCCGGATCACCGGACAGCCGTTCCGGCGGGCCTTCCGCTCGAGGCGCTGAGGATACGGGCTGCGGGAAAGGAACAGGACGGCGGCTTCCGGGGAGCTCTCGCGGAGGCGGGAGGTCAGTTCCAGCCCGCTGCACCCCGGCAGGCGCAGTTCGGTAATCAACAGATCGACCTTGCGCCGCGCCGCCAGCGGCAAGGCTCTGCCGGCGCTTCCCGCTTCCAGCACACGGTGTCCTGATCGGCGCAATCCGGCGGCAATCAACGTTCGCAGGATCTTTTCGTCGTTCACCAACAGAATTGTCGCCAACGCGGCCTCCGGGCCTCACCATCATAACCCGGCCCGGGTTGCTCAGGGTTCGATGAGAGAACGGGGCAGGTGCCGGAGACTGTCGATCCGCAACGCAATTTCCGTCTCGACGGACTCGGTTTCCAGCCGGTTGAAGTCGTCGGTGATGACCTTTCCGTCGGCGACACAAGGCTGGAAGAGAAGGTCGCGGAATGATTCCAGAGCACCGAGGATTTGCGGCGGCGATGTCCAGTTCTGCGGCAGCTCCAGCGGGGCTGCGGAGGCGAACAGCACGACGTTCGAGAGGGTCCGGCCGCTTCCCGTGGAGACGGCGCGCAGATGGGGGAACAAAGGCTTCAGCGTCGCGGCCGTATCGCAGACGATCGGCGAGTTTCTGCCGTTCACAACCAGATTGATGGCCACCACGCCCCCGGGGGCCATGCGGGCCCGCACTTGTTTCATGGCCTCCAAGGAGAGCAGGTGGGACGGCACCTTGCCACCGAGGAAAGCGTCGAAGATCACGAAGTCATACGGGCCGGTCGGCCGGCTCAGAAAGAGCCGGCCGTCTCCGATCACGATGTCACACTCGTCCTCAGAGATACCGAAGTAGCGGCGAGCCACCGCCGCGACTTTAGGGTCGATCTCCACCGCCGTGGTTCGGATCCCGAACGCGTTCAGTATATGGACCATGTCCCCGCCGCCGAGCCCCAGCAGGAGCGCCGTCCGGGCCTGCGGCCGGAAGTTGGGCAGGGCAGCGAAGAGCGGAATGTGCGGCATCACCGGCGTCCCGGTGGAGATGCTCTGCGCGTTATGACAAAGCCCATCGATGAGGAGGTAGCGTACGTCGCCGCGGTCGGCCACCCGCACCGGGCCATAAAAACTCGGCAAGTTCACGAGAATTTTGTAGCCGCCGTCCTGCCAGGTTTTCCTCGGTTTCAGCCATCCGGAGGAAAAGGCCGCAGTGAAGCATAGAGCCGCGAGGACCACCGCCAGTGCGGCGCCCTTCCTGCGCTCGATCAGGCGAACGCCGGCCAAGGCGGCCAGCGCCACGGCGATGACCCGGCACACGGTGGTCACCGAGACGTGCGGAAACAGAACGAACCCTGCCGTCAGGGCTCCGGCGATGCCGCCGGCGGTGGACCAGGCATAAACGGCGCCCGACGAGCGTCCCACCGTGTTCAGGCTCGTTACCGCCAGCTTCACCGCCACCGGCGTTATCGACCCGATGAGCAGCAGGGCCGGCCCGAAGGCGGCCAGGGCCGCGGCGAGGGCTCCCGCCTGGTAGTTCCACATCACCAGCCAAGGAGATAGAGACTTCACCAGCGTCGGAGTCAGCGCCACCCACAGGGCCGATCCGACAGCGAGGATGTCGATCAGGCCAGGTTTTCCCTTGGCATCCGCCAGACGGCCCCCGATCCAGTAGCCCGCGGCCAGGGCCACCAGAGTCACGCCGATCAGCGCGGTCCAAACGTAGACATTATTTCCGAAATACGGCGACATAAGCCGCGTGCCCAGGATTTCGATGATCAGCGTGGCCGCTCCGGTGAGGAAGACGGTGGGCAGAAGAAGGCGGTCAGGCGCGGCGGCCGATGGCACAGGGGCGGCGTCCGGTCCCGTCAATTGCTCCGGCTCGCGCATCATCGGACACCGTACGCCAGGGTCTGATTTTATCACGTTCGATCCGAGGTTCCGCACCACTGCCCGCAAAATGTAACGAGCTTTCAATGAGTACTACAACACTCCACGAATCGGCAATATCAGCTTAATTCTGTAAGACCAGGGAACAACTTTCTTCGCTTTCCATGAATGGGTATGCGACGTGGCCGGGCGATCTCTCATGGGGGAGGCCGCCGGGAGCAGGCGCCGTTTCAGAGGCCACCCGCGTCCTCGAGACCTGGGCGGGGTTTCCACCGGCCTGGCCCCCCGCGGCTCAGCGGACCGGGAACGCCGCGGGCGGCGGCCGCGTCGAAACCAGTAGGCGCCCGGTTTGAAGGGTGTGGAAGTCGACCGGAGGAATCGATATATCTATTGCTGGAGAGGGAACGACAAGCAATGAAGGTGATCGGCGATCGGCAATTCGTCGAGGTGCCGGGCGAGGCGACGCACGAGCTGCCGCCGTTGCTTGTCCGCAGGCGCCCTGAAGTGGAGCGCCTCGACAAAGTGATGAGAATGGCCCAGAGCCTCGTTGAACAAGAGGATCTGGTGCGGGCGCCGGAGGCCGCATTCGAAGAGTCGCAGCTCGAGTTCGAGCGGCGGCGGATGGATCTGGCGGTGAACCTGGTCGAGCAGTACCTGGCCTTCCTATCGCATTGGCAGTGGGGACACGACATTCTCGAATGGATCCGCCAGTGCGAGCTGACCTTCGAAACCAGCAAGGCGCTGAGGACGCTGTTACGGCCGGACGTCTGGCCGCACGCCGGACGGAGCAGCTTCGTCCGGCTGCTGGAAGACAAGGAAGTCCCGCACGCGAACGTGGAATTGAGCCAGGCCGTAGGCCTGCGCCTGACCTTCCGCCAGCCGCCCCCGCTGGAGTGTTTCTCGGACCAGTTCCTCTTCTATCTGAACTCTCCGGTGGCTGCTTCGGCTTATGAAGCCTGGGCGGCGCGCAGTCCCAAGCCACACGCCTCGCTGCCCCCGGAGCGGTTCCTGATCCGGGTCGTTGCGATCTAGTCCAACATTCCAGCGTCCCTCCGTTTCGCGGCGCCTGCGTCCCAACGGGGTGGGGACCGCCACACGTCTCAGGCTGCCAAGTGGTAAGTCCGGATATCAACCTCGCCGCTGAGCAACCCCCCGAGCTGCTGAAGGACGCTGGTGACGTGTTCGGTCTCGAGATGTGCGTCGAGAGCCTCGCGGCTGGCCCATTCTTCAACGAAGGTAAGATCGGCGGGCTCTTTGGTATTCTGCCACATCTCATACCGGATGCAGCCCGCTTCCTTCCGGGTGGGTTCAATGAGGCTTGCCAGGAGCCGCTTTACTTCCTCCACCTTTTCCCGCTTCGCCGGGATGTGGGCGATCACCCTTACCATCTGCGGTATCCTCCTGCGCTCCAGTGTGGCAGAAGTCGCAGCCCCGGGGAGCAGCCCCGGCCGGTATGAGGTACGGGGAAGCCGCCACGTGGTAGAAAGTAAAAAGACGTTGTGGAGGAGATGAATTCGAGAAACCGCGCCTCAGGGGGCGCCATCCACTATTCGAACTTGAAGAAAGACCGCCTGGCGAACTTCGATTCCAGCCGCAAGAGCGACGCGCTCCGAAGAGGGACGGCGCTTCCGCCGAAGCGTGGCAGGCGTTACCTCAGGTTGGCCCTGATGCTCGTGCACGCCGTTTGGTTGGCCGGCCTGGTAGTTCTGTTGGTCTCGCCGGCGGCTTGGGCGCGGGTGGTTCCCGGCTATTACATCGTCGAGTTGACGGAATCGCCGCCCGTCGAGCAAATGGTCTCGGCCGGGGCGGTTCGGCGGAAGTCGGCGATGCGCGACTACTACGACGTCGTGCGCCACCAGCAGCAGGTGGTGCGGGGCGTCTTGGAAAGCTTGGGCGCGCGGCCGTACGGGGCGGTGGGGACGGTGGCCAATGCCTTGCTGGTGCGCCTCTCCGACAAACTGGCGCAGCGTTTGCCCGCCTTGCCCGGCGTCCGGCGTGTCTATCCGGTGCGGGAGCAGCGGATGTCGCTCGAACGGGCGCTGGAGCTGCACCATGTCATCGACGGATGGAATCGCCTGGGGGGCGCCGACCTGGCGGGCGCCGGGGTAAAGATCGGGATCGTAGACAGCGGTATCGACATCACCCATCCGGCTTTTCAAGACCCCTCTCTGCCGGTCCCGGAAGGCTTTCCCCGCGTGAACTTTCCATCGGACCTCGCCTACACGAACAGCAAGGTCATCGTGGCGCGGGGCTACCTTTCCTTTTTCTTTGGCGGGGATCCGGGAGCGCGGGACCGGAACGGACATGGCACGGCGGTAGCCATGGCTGCGGCCGGGCGGGTGCTCGACACCCCGGACGGCCCGATTGCAGGCGTGGCGCCCAAAGCCTGGCTGGGCAGCTACCAGGTGATCCGCGATGACGGCACGACCCGCTCGGATCTCGTCTTGAAGGCGATCGACGACGCGGTCCGCGACGGCATGAACGTGATCAACCTCAGTCTTGGCGGGGATATCATTCCCCGGCCCGGCGATGACATCTTCACCCGAGTGATCGAGCGGGCTGCGGCCGCGGGCGTGCTCGTGGTGGTTGCCGCCGGCAACCAGGGGCCGGATCCATTCACGCTCGGCGATACTTCGGTGGCTCCCTCGGTGCTGGCCGTCGGGGCCACGTGGAACGACCGCACGCTGGGCTCGGCGGTGCACCTGGCTTCCGGCGAGACATTCTCCGCGTTCCCCGGGAACGGCCCCAGACCGCTGTACCCGGTCACGGCTCCGATCCGCGACGTGGCCGACCTGGATCCCACCGGGCTGGCCTGCTCTTCACTCCCGGACGGCAGCCTGGCCGGCCGCATCGTTTTGATCCAGCGGGGTGAATGCTTTTTCCGGGACAAGCTCAACAACGCTGAGGCGGCGGGAGCCGTGGGGGCGGTAATCTTCACCCGGCCCGACGATCCCGACGCCTTTCCGTTCGATGTGCTTGGCGCCACGCTGCCGGCGGTAATGGTGAACAACTCCGACGGCGAAACGATCAAGGGCATCATCGCTTCCGGCGGCCCGGTAGTGACGACACTGGACTTCCGGGTGAAACGTTCCGTGGATCCGAACCGCGTCGTGTCGTTCTCCTCGCGCGGTCCGAGTTCCGATCTGTCGATCAAACCGGAGATCGCCGCCGTCGGTGCGGCGCTGAACACGGCCACGCTGGATGGAGGGTTCGACACGACCCAGGGCACGAGCTTCTCGGCTCCGATCGTAGCCGGAGCTGCGGCTGTGCTGATGGCCGCGCGGCCGGGCTACTCGGTGCCCCAGTACCGTTCGCTGCTGATCAATACCGCGGATACGCTTGTCCTGGGCAGCGGCAAACCGGCTCCGGTTCAGGCGGCCGGAGGCGGAGTCCTGAACCTGGACCGGGCGCTGGCGACGACGATCACGGCTATCCCGGCCACCGTCAGTTTCGGCGACACGACCGGGGCGCTGGAACGAAGGCTGACGATTTCCAACCTCGGAACCACGCCGGAAACCCTGACGATCACGGCCCAGCCTTTTGACGGCGGCCCGCCGCCGAATGCGGCTCCCGCTTCCTTCACCGTTGCGCCCGGAGCTTCCCAGCCGGTCACGCTGACGCTGGCCCCGCCCGGTTCACCGGCGGGAGAACACCAAGGGTTCCTCTGGATTCGGGGCAGCCGGACCGGGGCCGAGATTCACGTCCCCTACTGGTACGCGATCACCTCCGACGAGCCGGCGAATCTCACTATCGTCCACAGCGCCGGGTCAGGCACAGCCGGGGAGTTGCTGTCGAGGGCGATAGGGGTCCGGCTCACCGATGCGGCCGGGGTGCCCATCGTACGGGTGCTGCCGCGGGTAACCGCGGTTTCCGGCGGAGGGACGGTGCAAAGCGTGATCTCGGCCGACGAGTCTTCGCCCGGGCTCTTCGAGGTGAGCGTCCGCCTCGGGGCGGTGGCGGGGCCCAATGTGTTCCGGATCGAAGCGGGCGATTTGTCGAAAGAGGTGACGATTGAGGGCCAGTAGTCTTCTGTTCGGTCTAGGCGGCGTCCTGGTGGCCGTGGCCGCGTGCGGCGCCGGGTTCCCGGCCGCATCGCCGGTGATTCCTTTCGAAAGCAACCAAGGCCAGGCGCCCGCCGAGGTCCGGTATCTGGCGCGTTTTCCGGGCCAGTTGGTGGTGTTGACCGGTTCCGCCATCGAGCTGGCGGTAGGCGGCGTGCGTCATCGGGTCGGGATCCGGTTCACGGCGGCGGCCCCTCTCGACTGGCGCGGCCGGCATCCACTGCCTGGGCGAAGCCATTACTTTCGCGGCCAGGACCGGAAGCTCTGGATCACCGGCGTTCCGCACTACCGGGAGGCACGGGCCGAATCGGTCTGGAAAGGAATCGAGACGGTTTGCTATGGAAGCCGGGGGAGGCTGGAATTCGATTTCATCGTCGAGCCCGGGGCTGATCCCTCCCGGATCCGTTTCCGGCTGGAAGGCGCCCAGGGGCTGAGACTTACTGACGAAGGCGACCTGCTGATCGAGACGCCCGCCGGTCCGCTGCGGCAGCACCGGCCGGTGGCGTATCAGCCGGCGCCGGATGGGCGGAAGTTCGTGGACGCCGCCTTCCGGGTCAGCGCCGGCAACGCCGTTGCCATCCAGGTGGGCCCCTATGATCCTGCGCGTAAGCTCATCATCGATCCGGTGATCACTTTTTCCACATTTTGGGGCGGCGCCGGGATGGATGAGGCCCTGGCGATCGCCACCGATGCTCAGGGCAACATCTATATCGCCGGGCGCACCGATTCCCAGGATCTTCCGACGACGCAGAACACCGTCCAACCGCAGTACGCGTCCACCGGGTTTCCCGGCGATGCTTTTGTCACCAAGTTCAGTCCGGACGGCAAGCAGGTTCTCTTTTCCACTTACCTCGGCGGCACCGACAGTGACCTGGCCCGCGCCGTGGCCATCGGTCCGGAAGGCGACATTTACGTGGCGGGCGACAGCGAGTCCCGCGACTTTCCGACCACGCCCGGAGCCTACCAGGGGTTCAATTCTTCGCTGGGGCTTACCTCTGACGGTTTCGTCGCCAGGCTGAGTGCGGACGGATCCCAGCTCGTCTATTCCACCTATCTCGGCGGTGTCTTCACCGACAGGGTCTATGGCCTTGCCGTGGATGCGGCGGGGAGCGCCTACGCCGGCGGCAGTTCGGATTCCGACGACTTTCCGACCACGCCCGGGGTGTTCCGCGCCGCCTGCCGCGGCACGGGGCTGGGAGGCTTCGTCACGAAACTGGCGCCCGATGGCACGGGGCTGGTTTACTCCGGCCGGGTCTGCGGTTCGGCCAACGACGAGGTGCTGGCCCTGGCCGTGGACGCGGCGGGCAACGCTTATGCGGGCGGCGTGACGGGCTCCGACGATTTTCCCGTGACCGGCGGCGCATTGCAGGAGCAATTCGGCGATGGCGTAGAAGACGCGTTCCTGGCGAAGATCTCGGCCGACGGCGCGGCGCTGGTGTGGGCGACGTATCTCGGCGGGAGCGGCCCCGATGCGGTCCGCGGCGTCGCGGTGGACGCGGAGGGCAATGTCTTTGCCGCCGGCTACACCGCCTCGGCTGATTTCCCGGTAACCGAGGGCGCCTTCCAGACGGCGCACGCCGGGGGCGGCGCCTCGCAGGACGCCTTCGTTGCCAAACTGAACAGCGCCGGCTCCGGACTGGCCTACTCGACCTTTATCGGCGGAGCTCACGCAGACCAGGCGGCGGCGATCGCCGTCGCCGCCGATGGAAGCGCCTACGTGGCCGGTTTCACTGAGTCCTTCGACTTTCCCACCACTCCGGCGAACTGCTTGACCGGATACGCCGGGGGCCGCGATGCCTTCGTGCTGAAGCTCGACGCGGCGGGCGCATCGCTGGGTTATTCCCATTTTCTCGGCGGTCGCAGCAGCGACGCCGCCGAGGGGATCGCCTTGGGGGCCGGGGGCGCCGCTGTGGTGACCGGCACGACCGGCTCAGCGAATTTCACCACCACCTGGGACGCGATGCGTTCCGCGTACGGGGAGGGCCACCGCGGCATGACCGATGCATTCCTGGCGCGGATCGATGAGGGTCAGGGACCCGCCCCGCCCTGCGTCGCCCTGAACGGGCTGGTGAACGGCGCCAGCTTCTTGCCCGGGCCGGTGGCGCCGGGCGAGATCATATCGGTGTTCGGCGCCGGCCTGGGGCCGCCGAACCTCGCGGTGTTCGACCTGGCCGGCGGGGACCGGATTGCTCCCGAGCTGGCCGGCACCCGGGTGCTCTTCGATGGCGTGGCTGCCCCGATCATCGCCACGATCAGCGGCCAGGTGAACGCCATCGTGCCCTACTCGGTGGCCGGCAACGATGCCGTGCGCGTCCGGGTGGAGTACCAGGGGCGGCCCACCGCTGAGATGACGGTGCCCGTCGCGCCGGCTTCCCCAGCCATCTTCTTGCAGAACGCCGCCGGCCAAGGGGCGATCCTGAACCAGGACTTCAGCGTCAACGGGCCGGCCAACCGGGCCGCGCGCGGCTCCATCATCCAGATCTTCGCCACCGGCGAGGGGCAGACCGACCCGCCGGGCGTAGACGGCAAGGTCGCCGGCGCAATCCTGCCCAGCCCGGTGCTCCCGGTGAAGGTGACCATCGGCGGTCGGGAGGCCGTGGTCCACTACGCGGGCGCTGCACCGGGGCTGGTGGCCGGCGTGCTGCAGATCAACGCCCAGGTGCCGGACGACGTCCCGGCCGGCAGCGCCGTGCCCATCGTGATTCAGGTCGGCGACCGGCGCAGCCCCCAAGGCGTGACCGTGGCCATCCGTTAGCGGCGGAGCCGGCGCCCGGACTTCGTTCCCCGTCAAAGCCACCCGTACAAGAGCCATTCTCTTTCCACCCGTCTGAGCCGCCGATGCCTCCCCGCCTGCCGGCGGGCTGAGCGGTGAGGGCGCTGGAGCCGGTCCGGCGTGAGGGCGCCGGGGTTCTTCCACATGGAAACAAAAAACGCGAGAGATGTTATTTTTCTCTTGACGTCGTATAACGAACGTTATACGATAGACCCAACAAATTTCCGTTCGGGCCGGTGGGGCCGGACCGCGGCGACGGCGACTGAGCCGGTTCGCAGTGCGGCGGGTTTCCGGACTTCGCCTGGAGACCGGCCGCGTTGTGCAGCGGCCCGACAGGAGTGCTGATGGGAGTGCGGAAACGCAGGGACCGGCTGGTGGTCTTCCGGCTGACGCAGGAGGAATACCGGCGGCTGCAGCGGGAGTCGAGCCGCAACGGCGCCCGGAGCCTGTCCGACTACACCCGCGCGCGGCTGCTCCAGCCGGACCGGGAGGCGGCGATGAGCAAGCGGATCGAGGAACGGCTGGCACGGTTCGATGAGCGGCTGGACGAGGTCCACGCTGTCTTGCGCCATGTGGCTCGGCTGGTGAAGAAGATTTCGGAGACGTAAGCAGGAGGGACGGCGGATGAAAGCCTGGCTTGGGATCGTGGTTCTGGCGGCCGGAGCGCTCTCCCAGACGCTTCCCTCGCCGATGGCCAGCGTCGGCAAGGCGAACCTGCCGGCGCAGGCCGTGGGGCCTTACGACCTGCTGGCGGTTTCGGTGTACCGCTCGCCGGAACTAACCCGCACGGTGCGCGTGGCCGCCGACGGGACGATTGGGCTGCCGTTGCTGGAAGGGCGGATCCAGGCGGCCGGCTTGATGCCGGAAGAACTAGCCAAACGGGTGGCCGGAGCGCTCAAGAAGGAGCGGATCCTGGTGGATCCCATCGTCGAGGTCACCGTCGCCGAGTACGCCAGCCGGCCCATCAGCGTAATGGGCGCGGTGAAGCGCCCCTTGACGTTCCAGGCCTCCGGGCGGGTGACTTTGCTGGACGCCCTCGCCCGGGCCGAAGGGCTGGCCGAAGACGCGGCGGCCGAGATCCTGGTGACGCTGCCGGCGCGGGACGCCCGGGGAGCCGGGCCGGGCGGCGGGGGTTCGAGGCGGACGCCCGAAGTGCGGCGGATCCCGGTGAGGGAGCTGATCGACGAGGCCCGGCCGGAATGGAACCTCGAGCTGCACGGCGGGGAAGTGGTGCGGGTGCCCGAAGCGGGCAAGATCTTCGTGGTGGGCAACGTCCGGCGGCCGGGCGGCTACCCGGTACCCGACCCGGAGGACGCCACTGTGCTCAAGATGATCGCGCTGGCCGAGGGGCTCACCCCGTATCACCGCAAGAAGGCCTACATCTACCGAAAGGATCCGGCCACCGGCGTGAAGCGGGAGATCGAGATCGAACTGGGCAAGATCCTGAAGCGCGAGGCGCCGGACGTGCCTCTCGAGGTGGATGACATTCTCTACATTCCCGACCACGCCAGCAAACGGGTCCGGGCCAAGGTGATCGACCGGGTGACCGGCTTCGGCGCCGCCACGGTCTCGGGAATCCTGATCTGGGGGAGGCGGTGAGGAACGACGTGAGTGCGCCAACCAGCGACGTCGCCGGCCGGATCATGCCGCCGACACCGGAACCTGCACTGGTTCCGATGATGGCCGCCCAGCCGTGGTGGGACATTCCACCGGAGAGCCCGAACCGCCGGATGTCTCACTACCTCCATATATTCCGCCGGCACTGGCAGAAGATGTGCGCTTTCGTATGCACGTGCACAGCGTTGACGCTGATCGTATCGTTGCGCGTAACGCCGGTGTATGAGTCTACGGCCGTCATCGACATTGACCGGCACATGCCCACGGGAGTGGTTGGACAAGAGACAAGCCAGCCGTTTGTAAACGATGCGGACCAGTACCTCGCAACACAAATGAGGCTTATTCAATCCGACGCGGTGCTCCGGCCTGTCGATCTCAAGTACAACCTCCGAGAGCGGGAAAGGGGCCTATTGAGCCGGTGGTTTGGTCCTGAGGAAGAGGATCCAGACGCTCCCTTGGAACTCGACCGCGTTTCCGTCAGACGGCCGCCCAACACCTACCTGCTGGAGATCAGCTACCGCTCTGAGCACCCCCAACTGGCGGCCGATGTCGCCAATGCCATTGCAGAGTCTTACCTGGAGCATACTTACCGTACACGGTACCAGGCTGCAAAGGGCATGTCGCGATACATGGAGCGGCAGCTTGAAGAGCTGCGCGCCAGAATGGAGCGATCCGGAAATGCGCTGGCGCAGTTTGAGAAGGAACTCAGCATCATCAATCCGGAGGAGCAGACCAGCATTCTCTCGGCCCATCTGCTGGAGCTGAACTCCGAGTATGCGCGGGCCCAGGCAGTCCGGGTTGAGAAGGAGGCCGCATATGACTCCGTTCAATCAGGCTCCCTCGAAGCCGCTTTGGCGTCCTCACAGGGTGAGTCCCTTGCCCGCACCATCAGGGACTACGAAAAAGCCCGGCAACACTTTGCTGATGTCCGAGCTTTTTACGGCGCCAATCACCCGGAGTACAAGGCAGCCCAACTGGCGGTAGGGCAGTTGGAACAGCGGATTGAGGAACTGAAGAAGAGTATTCGAGGCCGCGTCTTTGTGGAGTTCGAGGAAGCGCGCAACCGCGAACGAATGTTGAAAGACGCTCTCGCAAAGGTGAAGGCGGAGCTGGACCGGGTGAACGCCAGATCGTTCGAGTACCAGGCATTGAAACGCGAGGCCGACAGTGACAAGCAGCTATACGAAGAACTGCTTCGGAAGATCAACGAAGCCACGGTCAACGCAAGCTTTCAGGGGAACTCCGCCAGAATCGTGGATCGGGCGAGGCCGGACGATGAACCAGTCTTCCCGAAGGTCCCCCTCAACACACTACTCGCCTTCTTGCTGGCGACCGGGATCGCCTGCAGCATTGCCATCACCGCCGACTATCTCGACAATACGGTTCGCGACCCCGACCAGGTGATGCAGACGCTGCGCACGCAGGTCTTGGGTACGTTGCCTATGGTGAGGAGCTGGAGGGGAAAGTTCAGTGTGCCGGTGAACGGACACGCGCCTGGTCGCCGCAAGCGTCTAGTACAAAAGAGTCAAGACTCTTCCGTCTCATCCTATAACGAAGCCATCCGCAGCCTCAGGAACTCGATCCTCTTGTCGGATCTGGACAGTACCGGGCGCTCGCTTCTGATCACCAGCGCTTCGCCTGGAGAGGGGAAATCAACGACGGCCGTATATCTCGCTCTGGCCCACGCGAGTCTGAAACACAAAACGCTCCTGATCGACGGCGACCTGCGCCGCCCCAGCGTCCACAAGCGCTTCCACTTGGCATCCGCGAAAGGACTATCCACCGTCTTGCTATACGGCGGAGACTGGCGGGAAGCTGTACTCCGTCCGGCCGGTCAGCCGTACCTGCACGTGCTTCCCGCCGGCCCGTCCTCGCGTCAGGCCGCCGACCTCGTGGGGCCGTCTTTAGGAGAGCTGTTGGCGGAGGCTTCGGCGGAGTACGATCTGATCATCTTGGACGCACCGCCGCTATTGGGGTTTGCCGAGCCCATGCAGATGGCGACGGCCGTGGATGGCGTGATCATCGTCACCCGCGCCGGGGTGACGAACCGCCGGGCGGTGAACTCGGCTGTTCAGACATTGTCGAGAATCCGCGCCAACCTGCTGGGGATCGTCTTGAACGAAGTCCACCGGCAAATCAGCGACGAGTACTACTACTACAGCTACTACCGCAAGTACTACTCTGAGAGCGGCAACGACCGCCCGAGTGGCGACAACGGCAACGGGGAGGAGTGGAGGGAAGGCAGTTGACGGCCTGGCCGCAACCCGTAATGCCACAGGCGATCGATACCGACGTGGCGCCGGCTTCAGCTTATGTCCTGCGAAAAACACGCGGCCCGGATTATCTCACAGTCCACTCACTGTTGCTTCTGGGATACGCCGTGCTGGGCAAGCTTTTTGCCTACATCGGCTTCGGCAGCTTCTATGTCGGCGAGATCGTTCTCGTTTTAGGAATTCTCACGTTTGTCACCAGTCCGTCACAATGGGGCGTGCTCAGAAGCCGCCATGTTTGGCCCCTTGCGGCGCTCATGCTGTGGGGCGCCGCGCGAACAGTGCCGTACATTGAGACTTACGGGATCAATGCTTTGCGGGATGCCGTGGTGTGGGGGTACGGGACGTTCGCGATCCTGATCGCCGCCCGCATCGCCGCAGCGCCTGAGACCGTCTCACGGCTTGCGAACTGCTACGCATCGTTCGTCAAAATCTTTCTCGTGGGGGCGCCGCTGGTTTGGGTGTTGTCCACGGGACTGGGTCTCATAAGTTTCACAGTGCACGGCCGTGCAGTTCCGGTCCTCAAAGGCGGAGAGATGCTCGTCCACTTAGCAGGCGTCATCGCTTTTGTGTATCTCACAGTCCGAGCCGTGCCGATCGCATGGTTGACGGTGGCGCCCGTCGTTTTCGCTGTCGGCGCCACGAACAGGGGTGGTCTGCTGAGCCTCGGTATCGCGCTCATAGTGCTGTTCGTGGCCCGGCGGCAAACCGCGAGGGGCGTCTTGCTGGCCGCCGCGTTCAGTGTTGTAATCATCGCGGCGGCGGCCTTCGATGTGCGGTTCAAAGTGCCAGAGAGCAATAAAGAACTGTCGCCCAGGACGGTGGCTGAGAGAGTGCAAAGCATCTTCACAGACACCTCAAAGGTGCAGTACGAAGCTACGGAACGGTGGCGGTTGCGTTGGTGGAAAAAGATCGTGCAGTACACCTTTTTCGGTCCGCATTTCTGGTTCGGAAAAGGGTTTGGACCGAACGTCGCGTACTCGGACGGGGTCGTGTCACAGACTTCCGACCCCTTGCGCAGTCCACACAGTGGACACTTCACTTTTCTCGCGCGAGGGGGAGTACCGGGACTCGCCTTGTGGCTGTTCCTTCAGGGTGCTTGGTTTGTGGGAATGGTGCGCCGGTGGAGGAGATGCGCCGGGTCGGGGCACTCCCGCTTGGCGTCGATGTTCCTGTTCTTGATCGTCTACTGGGCGGCCCTTGTGATCAATGCAAGCTTTGATGTGTTTCTGGAAGGACCGATGGGCGGGATCTGGTTTTGGAGCGTCTTCGGGGCCGGCCTCGGCATCATGATCGCCTACGACCGCTCTGTTGCCGCTGTGCGGCACTCCTGGGCAAAGCGAGGGATCTCGTGTGTCGCGACAGGAAAAGTCCTGCCGGGTCACTGTTGAAAGATGCGAGCCGACGGAAGTGACGGATAGCGCAAAGTTTCCGGATTTCTATTTGGTGGGGGCGCCCAAGTGCGGCACGACGGCGCTCTACAATGTATTGTCGAAGCATCCGCAGGTGTTCTTACCATATGAAAAGGAACCCCACTTTTTTCTTCCACGCACGGCTAAGGCTTATTGGCCGAGATGTACGAGGATCGAAGATTACCTAAGGTTGTTTGAGGGCGCCTCTCGTGGTCAGACGAAAGGTGAGATGAGCGTTACGTATCTGTACTACGCGGAATCGGTCCGGCGGATCCTTCACGTCAGACCGGACGCGAAGTTCATCGTCGTGGTTCGGAACCCCTCTGCGATGGCATATTCGCTGCACAACCAGTTATACCGTGTGTTGGCAGAAGATGTGGCAGACTTCGAAGAGGCGTGGCGCCTTCAATCGATGCGGCGTTTTGGAAAGAGAATTCCCCATGGTTGCATCGCGCCGGAGTGGCTCCAGTACCGAGACGTGTGTAGTGTGGGAAGCCAACTGGAGAGGCTGTTCGGGATAGTGCGGCGGAGTCAGGTCCATGTGATTGTGTACGACGACCTCCGGCTGAGACCACGGCTGGTCTACGTGAGGTTAGTGAAGTTTCTTGGGATCGAAGACGACGGTCGTCGAGAGTTTCCCGTAGTGAATCCGAACCAAGTGTTGCGCAGTCGGGCGCTGGCGAGGATTTTGCTTGGAATCAGAAGCGCTTTGGGGAGCTGGTATTTTCCGGCCCGACATTTGTTCGTGAAATGTTTCGGCCTTCGCCCGATCCAGTGGCTGTGGAGAGCGAACCTGAGGCCAGAGCCACGCCGGCCGTTGCGGCGCGAGTTCGGCAGAGAGATGGCCGCAGGGTTCCGCGATGAGGTTTTCAAGCTGGAGAGGTTGCTCGGGCGTGGATTTCCAGCCTGGTTGGAACCTATCAGTGGTTGTGGCGCCGTTTGCCCCAACGGTGAGGGGGTGGCGCCGCCACAGGGAGAGTTTCGCGCGGGGATGGCATGACCATCATCGTGGCTCACAATCACTACCAGCGGCCCGGCGGCGAGGATGTGGTGTTTCGGAGGGAGGCGGCGCTGCTCGAGGCTCACGGCCACCGGGTGATTCGGTTCACGGACCACAATGACCGGATCCGAGAAATGAGTGCACCTGGTCTGTTGGGCGCGACGCTGTGGAATCAGAAAGCGTACCGGCGGCTCCTGAGGCTGGTCAAGAAGTACCGCGCCGAGATCGTCCACTTCCACAATACTTTCCCCCTGCTGTCGCCCGCCTGCTACTACGCCGCCCGGCGGGGCGGGGCGGCGGTCGTCCAGACGCTGCACAACTACCGCCTGCTGTGCCCCGGGGCGACATTCTTCCGGGAGGGAAAAGCATGCGACGCCTGCTCCCGGCGGCTCCTTCCCTGGCCGGCGATCCATCGCCGTTGCTACCGCGGAAGCCTCGTGGCGACGGCGGGGGTGAGCGCAACTACGCGCGTGCACAGGTTCATTGGAACCTATTCCCGGCAGGTGGACGCGTTCATTGCGCTGACGGAATTCTCCCGCTCGAAGTTCGTCGAAGCGGGGCTGCCCGAGAGCCGGCTGCACGTCAAATCCATCTTTCTGATGCGCGACCCCGGCCGAGGCCCCGAAGAGGGGCGCTACGCTCTCTTCGTCGGCCGCCTCGCCCCCGAAAAGGGGTTGAGCGTGGCGCTGGAGGTCTGGCGCCAGGTGGGAGCGTCTCTGCCATTAAGGATCGTCGGCGACGGACTCCTGGCTCCGCAAGTGGAATGCGAGGCCGCAACGGCCGGCAACGTTGTCTGGGAGCGCCGGCTGAGCCACGAAGAGTATTGGCGCGCGCTCGAGGGCGCGGCGTTTCTGATCGTGCCGTCGCTGTGGTACGAGGGGCTGCCAGGCGTTGTGGTGGAAGCCTTTGCTGCGGGCCGTCCGGTGATCGCCAGCCGGATCGGGAGCCTGGCTGAGATCGTACGGGATGGCGAGACAGGCGTGTTGTTCGAACCCGGTTCCCCGGCGGCGCTGGCGGCGGCGGTCGAGCGGCTTGCCGGGGATCCGGCCGAGCGGCGGCGTCTGGGAGAGAACGCCCGGCGAGAATACCTGCGGCGGTACACCGCCGAGGAGAACTACTGCCGCCTGATGCAGATCTATCAGGCGGCGCTCGCCGTGCGGCACGCCGGTGAGGCGGTCGCGCCGGCGGTCCAGGCACAGGAGGAGGGGTGGCTGGCGCAATAGCTCAGCGGACGCGACAGGCGTGGTACCGGAAGCTGTACCGCGAGGATCTGCTCCGCGAGGCTCGCCTCGCCGCGGCGGCCGCCCCGCAACGGGTCCGCGCCATCGAACGGCTGATCAGCCGTAACCAGGTACCGGTGCGGAGCGTGGCGGAGCTGGGCTGTGGTCCCGGCGACGTGATTCTCGGATGCCGGCGAAGGGGAATCGGCGCCGAGTTTGTCGCCGTGGATTACTCGGAAGAAGCCGTCGCCCATCTGCGGTCGCGCGCGCCGGACATCGAAGCAATTGTGGCGGACATTACCGAGGCGGATTTCCGGCTGCCGCGGCCGGTGGATCTGGTCGTCCTGAGCCACGTACTCGAACACCTAGACGACCCGTTGAAGCTGCTCCGTTCGCTGGCCGAGGCGCCCGTGAGCCGCTTGGTGTTGGAGGCGCCGCTGGAAGCGCTTCCGCTCTACCGGGTGAAGTGCGCCCTGTTCGGGAGAAACAACCGTGTCGGCCATGTCCAGTTCTTCACCCGGGGCGCCTTCAGAAGCCTCGTTCAGGCATCGGGATTAGCGATCATCGACGAGTTCCAGTACACACCCGTCCACACTCCCGAAGCGCTGGGGTTGAGCTGGAGCGCGGAAGGAACATCGATGCTGGTTCGGTTGCTCCAGCAGCTCTCACGCCGCTGGATGCCAATGGTTCTTGCAGGATTATGGAGCCGGCTTTACTACAGCCACTATGCGGTGCTCTGCCGGAGCGCCCGGCGCCCATAGCGCGCCGCCGGCGCAGCATTCTCGGCTGTCCGGTGGATTGCGTGGAGTACGGGGAAGCGGTGGCCCGCGTCGTGGAGTGGGCGCGCCGGGGCGAATCCCGCTACGTCTGCGCGGTTTGCGTCCACACGGTGATGGAAGCTTATGGCTCGGCGGCCGTCGGCCGGGCCGTCGCCGGCGCCGATCTGGTCACCCCGGACGGGATGCCGCTGGTGTGGGGCCTGCGTCTGCTGGGCGCCCGCCGGGCGAGCCGCGTCTACGGTCCCGACCTGATGGCGCTCGTCTTGGCGGCGGCCGAAAGGGAGGGGCTGCCCGTAGGCTTCTACGGCGGCGCCCCGGAAACTCTTGGCAAACTCGTCGACGCCGTACGGCGGCGCCATCCGGCGCTCGAAGTCGCTTATGCCTGGTCGCCGCCCTTCCGGCCGCTGAGGCCCGAAGAAGACGAGGAGGTCATCCGGCCGATATGCTCGAGCGGAGCACGGATTCTCTTCGTCGGCTTGGGAGCGCCGAAGCAAGAGCTCTGGATGCACGCCCACCGCGGCCGTATCCGGGCGGTGATGCTCGGCGTCGGCGCCGCCTTCGATTTCCTGGCCGGGACCAAGCGCCAGGCCCCGCGCTGGCTAATGCCGCTGGGGCTGGAGTGGCTGTTCCGGCTGGCCGCCGAGCCGGGGCGTTTGTGGAAGCGCTACTTGAAGCACAACCCGCGCTTCGTCGTGTTGTTCGCCGGGCAGGTGCTCGGCCGTTCTGTCAAGGATTCCTGTAGCTTCGGGGAGCCGGGGTCGCTTTGCGGCCCGGGCGCACGGACGGGGCGATGAGCGTATCAACGGTTGCCTCCGACGTTGCCGCCTTGCTGGCCCACGCCGGCGGGGACCGGAGGGCCGTGCGGCGCCGCGCGCGGCCGCGGTGGACGTCGGCGTGCCTGCTCGCCTCCGACTGTGTGGCGGTGGTGGCCGCTTCGCTCGCCGGCGTCTGGCTCTGGAGCCTCGTCAACCCCGTCGTCTCGCTGGACCACTACTTCCCGCTGGGGGCTCTGCCGGCCCTCTTGGTGATGGTCTACGTCGCCTTTGGATTGTACGCGCCCGCGGGCATCGATCCGGTGGAGGAGCTGCGCCGCGTGGCGCTGGCGACGGCGCTGGTCTCGCTGGTGCTCATGGCGGCGGTCTTCCTGGCGAAGGAAGTGGAGGGCTACTCGCGCGGAGCGCTGCTACTCTCCGGAGGGTTGACCGCGGCTCTGGTGCCCCTGGGCCGCGCAACTCTCCGGCAGTGGCTGGCGACGCGCGCCTGGTGGGGAGCCCCGGTGCTGATCCTCGGCGCGGGCCCGGCGGCGGCCGCGGTGGCCGAGGGCTTGCGCCGCCGCCCGCAACTCGGGTTCCGGGCGGTGGGATGCGTGTGCGATCCCGGCGACGCACCGGCGCCCGGCGGGCTGCCGTGGCTTGGTCCGCTGGCGCGGGCGGAAGAGATCGGCGCCGCGTTCGGGGTGAAGCACGCCATCGTCGCCATGCCGGAAGAAGGGCCGCGGCGGGTGCAGGAGATCCTGGAGCGCTACGCAGCCCGGTTCCCGGAGGTGACCGTCGTCTCCAGCCTGCTGGGGGTTGGCAGCGTCTGGGTGTCGGCCCGTGATTTGGGAGGCGTGTTGGGGCTCGAAATCCGCCGCAACCTTCTCGACCCGGTGAACCGGACGGTGAAGCGCGCCTGCGACCTCTGCCTCGGGCTCCTCTTCGCCGCCGCCGCCCTGCCGGTGGTGGCGGCCGCGGCCCTGTGGATCAAGGCCAAGAGCCCGGGCGCGGCTTTCTACCGGCAGATGCGGGAGGGCTTCCAGGGCCGCCCGATTCGGATCGCCAAGCTGCGCACCATGCATCCGGACGCCGACCGGATTCTCGAGGGCCACCTCCGCGCCTCGCCCGAAGCCCGCCGCGAGTGGGAGCGGTTCTGCAAGCTGCGTGACGACCCTCGGGTGATTGCCGGCGCCGGGCGCCTGCTGCGGCGCTTCAGCATCGACGAGCTGCCGCAGTTCTGGAACGTCGTCCGCGGCGAGATGAGCCTCGTCGGCCCCCGCCCCTTTCCGGCCTACCACCTGGACCGCTTCCCGACCGAGTTCCGGGCCTTGCGCCGCCGGGTCCGCCCGGGCCTCACCGGCCTCTGGCAGGTGGACGCCCGCAGCGACGGCGATCTTGCCCTCCAGCAGAGGCTGGACACCTACTACATCCGCAACTGGTCAATCTGGCTGGACATCTACATCCTCGCCCGCACGCTCGGCGCGGTGCTGCGCGGCCGCGGCGCATACTAGGCCGGCGAGGGCGAAGAAGTAGTAGCCGAAGACCGGCCGCTGCTGGAACGGGTAGTCCACCAGCGCGTTCAGCAGCACGGCGATCAGGCCCAGGCCCCAGACGGTGCGCCAGGCCGCCTTCGTGATCACCGCCGCCAGCGCCAGCATCAAGGCGAGCATGGGCAAGCCTCCTTCGGCGGCCCACTGCAGCCAGTCGCTGTGCGCCTGGTTGTCGCGCTTGCCGTCGTCGAAGCGGGCGTAGGCCGGGTAGACGGCGGACCAGGCGCCCAGGCCGAAGCCCATCCCCGGGCGCGCGGCGATCATCTCGAGCGTCGAGGCGTACAGCAGGCGGCGCTCGGCGAGCTGGTCCCGGCGCTGGAACTTCTGCCACAGCGGCTCCCAGCCCACGGCGAGGACGAAGACCGCCGCCAGCCCGGCCAGTCCCGCAGCGGCCAGGAGCACCCGCCGGCCGGCCTTGCGCCGCAGGACGGCCAGCACCGCGGCGGTTTCCAGCAGGGCCAGCGCCACGCCGGCCCGGGAAACCGCCACCACGGTGGAAGCGAAGAAGGCCGCGGCCATCAGCAGATGGCTCCATGCGCGGCGGGGGTTGGCCACCGCTCCAAACAGAGCGATCGGCAGGACCGTTTCGATGAACTGCGCGAACTGGTTGTGGTAGACAAACGGCCCCATGGCCGTCTCCGAATCGGTAGGGAAGATCCAAAAGATCCGGTCCGGCGTGGTGAACCTCTGAAGGACCGCCGCCAGGGCGATGCCGAGGGCGAACCAGAGCAGGCCCCGGAGGAGCCGCTCGGCCACCCGAGGGTGACGCCCCGCTTGAAACGCCACGGTGAAGACGGCCAGGCGCGTGAACCAGTCGAGGGTGGCGACTTCGGTGGCCCAGGGGTAGGCGCTCGTCCCGAACGCGAGCTGGGCGCAGCCCACCAGCACAGCTCCGGCGAGAGGGATCATCAACGGGTGGAGCGCGAGGCGCAGCCGGCCCAGGGCCGCCCCGGCCGTCCAGCCCAGCGCCAGGGCGAAGATCCCCACCTGGACCACGCTCACCGGCCAGAACCGCGGCGCCCAGAGCGCAAAGAAGCCGAACGCCAGCAGGGCGGCCAGGGCCGCACCCGTCCACCGGCAGGCCCGGATCTCGTCTCCCGCCGCCAGGCCTGGTTCCGCGCGCACCACAGATTCGAAAATAGCGTGCCCAGCCATGCCGCGCCACCGCTCAGGCCGATTTCGGCGGGCCGCGGTTCCCCGGCAGGCCGTCTGCCGGCGTTTGGGGGGGACGCGAGGCGCCGTGCTACACTGCTGTTGGCCGGTCTCGAAGCTGGGTTCAGCAGTCTCGCCTGCCTGTGGATTCAGGAGTTTGAGCGGAAGTGAGCTACCGGACGCTGACGCGACTCAGGAGAGCTTCGCAGGTCTTCTTCCTGGCGCTCTTCGTCTTCCTGCTGGTCCAGACCGAGTTCCGCGGCTCCTTCGAAGCCGGCTCCGCGCCCGCCGGGCTCCCCTACCCGGTGAACTGGTTCCTCCAGATCGATCCGCTGGTCGCCGTCTCCCACGCCCTGGCCAACGGCGCGCTGTACAAGGGCCTGCTCTGGAGCCTGGTGGTCATCATCCCTACTCTTTTCCTGGGCCGGTTCTTCTGCGGCTGGGTGTGTCCGCTGGGCACGCTGAACCACTTCGTCGGTAGCTGGAGATCGGAGCGGAAACGCGGCGCCCGCCGCATCGAATCGAACCGCTACCACCGGTGGCAGACGCTCAAGTACTACCTCCTGATCGTCGTGCTGGCGGCGGCCGTGTTCGGCTACCAGTTGGCGGGGATCCTCGACCCGATCTCGCTCGCCGTCCGGTCGCTGGGCCTCTCGATCCTGCCCGGCTTGCGCGTCGCCTTCTACGGGGCGCTGGACGCCCTCTACGCCACCGGCATCGGGCCGCTCGAGTTCGCCGCCGACGCGCTGGACTTCGTCTTCGGAAGCGTGCTCGTCCCCAGCCGGCCGCTCTATTTTGCCCAGGGGTTTTTCCTTGGCCTGCTATTCTTCGCGATCCTGGCTCTGAACCTGCGGATCACGCGATTCTGGTGCCGGGCGCTGTGCCCTCTGGGCGCATTGCTGGGGGTGCTCTCACGGTGGTCGATCCTGGGTCTGGAGAAGGACAAGGGGCGTTGCGAGGACTGCAACCTCTGCCTGCTCGACTGCCAGGGCGGCGACGATCCGATTCCCGGCGTGCCCTGGCGGAAGGCCGAGTGTCACCTCTGCCTGAACTGCGTGGCGGACTGCCCGGAGACCGGCATCCGCTTCCGCTTCTTCCCGACTTCGAAACCGGTGGAGGGGCCGAACCTGCTCCGGCGCCGGGTGATCGCTTCGGTGGCCGGCGGGGCGGCGCTGGCGCCGTTGCTCAAAGCCACGGCCGGGCGCAGCGTGGCCCACAACAGCCGGCTGATCCGGCCGCCGGGCGCCGTCGACGAGGAGCACTTCGTCGAACGCTGCATCCGCTGCGGCGAATGCATGAAGGTCTGTCCGAACAACGCGCTACACCCCACATTGTTCGAAGCCGGCATCGAGGGCATCTGGAGCCCGGTGCTCGTCCCGCGCATCGGTTACTGCGAGCCGAGCTGCACGCTCTGCGGGCAGGTCTGCCCGACCGGAGCGATCTGGGAGTTCACCGCCGAGGAGAAGGGCTGGATCGGGGAATCGAATTCCAATCCCATCTCCATCGGCACGGCCTTCTATGACCGCGGCCGCTGCCTGCCCTGGGCCATGGCCACCGAATGCATCGTTTGCGAGGAATGGTGCCCGACCTCGCCGAAAGCGGTCTATCTGCGCGAGGAGACGGTCTATGACGCCGAGGGGCGCGCCAAGCTCCTCCGCCGGCCCTATGTCGATCCGAACCGCTGCATCGGCTGCGGGGCCTGCGAGTACGCCTGCCCGGTCCAGGACCGGCCGGCGGTCTACGTCACCAGCATCGGGGAGAGCCGGTCGCGCGCCAACCAGATCCTGCTCGAGCGGCGCCGGAAGAAAGGAGGAGCCTCATGAGGTTCGGCGAGCTTTGTCTGGCCGGCGGAGCCGCCGCGGCGCTCTGGCTGGGCGCCTGCGGGCCGTCAGCCTCCCGTGACCTGCTGCCGGAGAGCGGCGAAGCCCCGGGATGGGTGAAGACCTCCGAGACGCGCAGCTATGCGGCCGATGAGCTGTGGCAATACATCGATGGAGAAGCCGAACGCTACATCCAGGCCGGCGTCGTCCGCGCGCTGACAGCCGATTACCGTCGCGAAGAGCTCGAGGCCAAGGTGGACGTCTATGTGATGAAGGGGGCTGAGGGCGCGCGGTCCCTCTTCGAAGCCGAGCCCGCCAAGGGCAGCCGTCCGGCCGAGGTGGGCGACGCCGCACGGCTCTTCCGTCTGAGCCTGGTCTTCTACCAAGGGCCGTACCTTGTGCGGATCATCGCTTACCAGGAGACCGGGGACGCTGCCGGGGCGTTGCTCGCGCTGGGGCGGGCAGTGGAGGCGCGCCTGGGAAAGTGACCCGGCTTCGGCCGCTTCGCGGAAGTGCTATAAAGAAGTCAGGAAATCCTGAATCTCGCTGCGCGGGGAGGTCACGATGGACGCTCGACGCAGAGTCTCCCGCCGCAGTTTTTCGCGCTGGAGTCTCGCCGGACTGTTATTGCCTGCCGGAGCGTGCCGCGCCGGCGACGGGCGCCCGGCGGGATCCACAGCACCGCCCCCGGGAAAGTCCAAAGTCGTC
Source organism: Solibacteraceae bacterium (assembly GCA_026984795.1). Classification (GTDB taxonomy): domain Bacteria; phylum Acidobacteriota; class Terriglobia; order Bryobacterales; family Bryobacteraceae; genus JALSRK01. Next base: position 113,331 of record JALSRK010000072.1, read on the forward strand.
ATCGCCCGCGACGAGAAGGTCCGCTCCGGCCGCTCCCGCCTGGAGGAGGCACGTGTCCTGGATCT
>JALSRK010000073.1 GCA_026984795.1 Solibacteraceae bacterium
CGTCCATGGTGATGTGCGGCCGGTGGTCCATGGCGGCCTTGATGTGCTGGTAGTAGACGTCGTTGTCCTCGCCCTTGATGGCGTAGACGGGGATTCCGTGATGTTTCACCAGGGCGGCGGCCACGTCGTCCTGGGTAGAAAGCGGGTTCGAGGCGCACAGCACGACGGAGGCGCCGCCGTCGCGCAGCGTGACCATCAGGTTCGCCGTCTCGGTGGTCACGTGCAGGCAGGCGGCGATCCGGATGCCGTCGAGGGGCTGGTTCTTGATGAACTCCTTCCGGATCGTCTGCAGCACGGGCATGGACTGGAAAGCCCACTCCGTGCGCCGCTTTCCGGTATCGGCCAGGGTGAGATCTTTGATGTCGCAGGGTACTGGTGTAGTCGCCATGATCAGTCTTCGTTCGATTCTGGTCCTCGCGGTGTCATTCGGCCCGTGTAAGTCAGCGGTTTGCTGCCTCTACGGCGATCCCCGCAGCCTGCCGCAACGCCTCCACCTGGTCGGTCTTCTCCCAAGTGAAGGTCTCTTCGCTGCGCCCGAAGTGGCCGAAGGCGGCCGTCTTGCGGAAGATCGGCCGGCGGAGTTTCAGATGCTCGATCATCCCCGCCGGCGTCAGGGGAAAGATCTCCCGGATGATCGAAGCCAGCCGGTCGTCGCCGATCTTGCCCGTCCCGTAGGAATCGACATGAATCGCCACCGGCTCCGCTACGCCGATGGCGTAGGCCAATTGAACCTCGACTCTCTCGGCCAGGCCCGCCGCCACCAGATTTTTGGCGATGTACCGCGCCATGTAACAGGCGGAACGGTCCACCTTCGTCGGATCCTTCCCGGAGAAGGCTCCGCCGCCGTGGCGGCCCATGCCGCCGTAGGTGTCGACGATGATCTTCCGGCCGGTGAGCCCGGTGTCGCCGTGGGGACCGCCGATCACGAAGCGTCCCGTCGGATTGATGTGATAGCTGGTCGCCGAATCGAGCATGTTGCCGGGCAGCACCGCATCGATGACGTGCTTCTTGATTTCGGTGCGCAACTCCTCGGTAGTGACGTCCTCGTCATGCTGCGCCGAGACTACCACGGCGTCGATGCGCGCCGGCTTTCCGCCGGCGTATTCCACGCTCACCTGGCTCTTGCCGTCGGGCCGCAGGAATGGCAGGACACCCTCCCGGCGCGCCTCGCTGAGCCGCCGCACCAGCTTGTGGGCCATCATGATCGGCAGCGGCATCAGCTCCGGCGTCTCGTTGCACGCGAAGCCGAACATCATCCCCTGGTCGCCGGCCCCGCCGGTGTCCACGCCGATGGCGATGTCAGCCGACTGTTTCTGAATCGCCGTGAGGATGCCGCAGGTCTTGGCGTCGAAGCCGAAAGCTGCATCCGTGTAACCGATGCTCTCGATCACGCCGCGGGCGATCTGCGGCACGTCCACGTAAACGTCCGTCCGGATTTCGCCGGCCACGATGCAAATGCCCGTGGTCACCAGGACCTCGCAGGCGACCCGCCCGTTCGGGTCGCCGGCCATCACCGCGTCCAGCACCGCGTCCGATATCTGGTCGGCGATCTTGTCCGGATGCCCCTCCGTCACCGATTCGGAAGTGAAAATCTGCTTCATCGAATCTCTTCCTCCAGGTTGCTCGATTCGCCGGGCTTCTCTGCCGGAAACGCCGAATTCCAAACCGGTGGGCCGGAACTTGTCAAACGGTTATCCGATAGGGGAGCGAGCAGAGAACGCCCGTGGGCAAACCAAACCTCTAGTGTACTGCAAATACCCGCTTGAGGGAGTTCACTCAGGAGCTCCACCGTCTGGCCGGCCCGCCGGAACGGCGTCGTGGGAAGCCGCCGGTCCCGTTCCGCGGAAGGCCACGACACAGGCGTGATGGTGACTGTCCGGCCGGCAGAAGAAGCCGTGGCGGCGCAAGTCTTCGATCGCGTCGCCCAGCCGATAGAGGAAACTCGCCTTGTCCGGGTGCACCTCTACCTTGATCGTACGCACCCGCCCAAGCCACGCCGTTCCATCCGCCAGCACCTCCCGCTCAGCCCCCTCGATGTCCATCTTTACGTAGTCCACTTCGTCCACCCCCAGCCGGTCGATCAGTTGCCCCACCGTCAACGCGGGCGCCCGGCGCTCCACTCCTCCCGCCTCCCCGATGGCGTAGCCGGACTCCCTCAACCCGCCGTAGCGCACCTCGCCGGGCTCGTGCCACACTGCCCCGTGGAGAACTTCCACCCGCTCCCGGAAACGGGCCGTGTTGCGGCGGGCCAGCTCGCAGTTCGCCCGGTCCAGCTCCACCGCCAGGATGCGGGCTTCGGGATATAGCGCCGCCACGTGGGTCGCCGTCAGCCCGATGTTGGCCCCGAGATCCAGGATCGTCCGGACCGGCTGCGCCTCTTCCGGCGGCAGGTGGTAGCGGCCGGCGAAGGTATCGTAGACGACGCCCAGGTCCGCCAGCCCCGAGCGGCACCAGATCGTCTCCCCCTGCAGCTCACTGACCCGCAGCGGCACCAGCGTCGCCGGATCGGTGGGCGCCGCCAGGCGCGTCCAGCTCAGGTGCCGCCGCACGTGCCGCATGAAGAGACGGCGCGAGGCCGGGTCGGCCAGATGCGGCAGCGTCCGCCGGGCGGCCCGCCAGCGGAGCCAGTTCAGCCTGAGGATGCGGAGCAGAGGCGGCACAGGCAACTATCCAGGGTACCGCGGCCGTCCGGAGCCCCCGCCGCCCCGCATCTTACAATGGTGGTTCCGCCCCAGGATCGTCCCGGCTGGCATGAAGCTGCTGCTCGTCCAGAACTCGCTCTACTATCCGGCCTACGGCGGCGGCAACAAGTCGAACCGGCTGTTGCTCGAAGCGCTGGCCGCCCGAGGCCACGCCTGCCGGGTCGTCACCCGGGTCAGCGAGACCCTGGACGCCGAGCGCCTGCAGACCTTCCTCGCCGATCTGGAAAGCCGCGGCGTCGAGATCCAGTCTGCGGCCGGGGGACTCGTCGTCTTCGAGCGGAACGGCGTCAGCGTCCACACTCAGACCAGCGTCCGCAAGGTTCGAGAGCACTTGATGCGCCAGATCGACGAGTTTCACCCCGACTGGGTCTTGGTCTCCACCGACGACCCGCTCCAGCTCTTTCTCCGCGCCGCTCTCGAGAAAGCCCCTTCCCGCGTCATCTACCTCGCCCGGACGACCCTTGCCTTGCCCTTCGGCCCCGATACGGCCCTGCCCAGCCCGGAACGCGCCGGGAACCTGCGGCGCGTGGCCGCTATCGTCGCCGTGAGCAGTTACGTGAGCCGCTACATGAAACAACACGCCGGCCTCCATGCCGAGGTGCTGCCCATCTCCCTCCACGGCTCCGGCCCGTTTCCCCGGCTGGGTCGTTTCGGTAAAGGCTACGTCACGATGGTGAACCCTTGCGCGATCAAGGGCATCTCCATCTTTCTCGAGCTCGCCAGGCGCTTTTCGCGGATCCCGTTCGCCGCCGTGCCCATGTGGGGCACCAACGAAGACGACCTCCGGGCCCTCGAGGCCCTGCCCAACGTGACGCTGCTCCCCCCCGTCGAGGAGATCGATCGCCTGCTCAAGAAGACCCGGGTGCTGCTGGCCCCGTCCTTGTGCAACGACGCCCGCCCGCGCATCGTCTTCGAAGCCATGTCGCGCGGCATTCCGGTGATGGCTTCCGACGTCGGCGGCGTGCGGGAGGCGATGCTCGGGATGGACTACGTGCTCCCGGTCCGGCCCGTCGCGGGTTACGAGGCCGGCGTGGACGCCCAGATGGTGCCCCGGGCCCTCGTGCCCGAACAGGATCCCGGCCCCTGGGAGGCGGTTCTGCACCGCTTGCTGACCGACCGCTCCCATTACGAGGAGTTGGCCGCCCGGGGGTACGAAACCGCGGCCCGCCACCTGAAAGAGCTCACCGTCGAGCCGTTCGAGAGATTCCTCGAGAGCCTGGCCCGGAACCGCTTGCCCGCCCCGGCCGCCTCCCTTCCCGCCGAGCCCGCCTCCGCCGGCCTCGACAGGCTCAGCCCCGAAAAGCGTGCCCTGCTGCTCAAGCGTTTGCGCGGCAAGAAGGCCGATTCGTGATGCGGGCCGTCCGCCCCTGGGCCTCCCTCGCAGTGGTGATATCGTAATGGGTTTCAAGGAGGCCCGCCGATGGCAGCCGTGGCAGGAGTCGATTTCGGAACGCTCAGCGTCAGGGTATCCATCTTCGACAGCGAGAAAGGACGCCTGGCTTCGGCTGTAGCCGAGTACCCGCTGTTCCGCAAGAAGGAAGATCCGGACCACGCCACCCAGCGCCACCAGGACCACCTCGACGCCCTCGTCAAAGCAATGCGGGAAGCCGTCGCCAAGGCCGGGATCCCCGGTGAAAAGATCGCCGCGCTGGCCATCGACACCACCGGCTCCAGCGTGATCCCCGTCGGGGAGGGCCTGGAGCCCCTCGACGACTACTACCTCTGGTGCGACCACCGGGCTCACCGCGAGGCCGCCGAGATCACCGAAAAGGCGCGCGCCGAGGGCTTGGAGGCCATCCGGTGGTGCGGCGGCGCTTACTCGTCCGAGTGGGGATTCGCGAAACTGCTCCACTGGCTGCGGCACAACCCGGACAAACGCGGCAAGCTCGCCGCCGCGCTGGAGCACTGCGACATGATCGTCGCCGTGCTCACCGGCCAGAAGGATCCGAAGCGCCTGCCCCGCTCCATCTGCGCCATGGGCCACAAGTGGATGTGGAACCGGCAGCTCGGCGGGCTGCCGCCGGAGGAGTTCCTCGTCAAGGTCGATCCGCTGTTCGCCGGCATCCACGAGAAGCTCCAGGGCCGCTATGCCGCCTCCGACGAGATCGCCGGCCGGCTGACCCCCGAGTGGGCGGAAAGGCTCGGCCTGAAGCCCGGCATCCCCATCCCCGTCGGGGCCTTCGACGCTCACTGGGACGCCATCGGCGCCGGCATCCGAAAGGGCGACGTGGTGAACGTCGTCGGCACCTCCACCTGCATCATGGCCATCGCCGAGCAAGCCCGGCTGATCCCCGGCGTCTGCGGCGTGGTCCAGGGCTCCATCCATCCGCAGTACGCCGGCATCGAGGCGGGCCTTTCGGCCGTGGGCGACATCTTCGACTCGATCGCCCGGCGCGCCGGAACGACGGTGGCCGAACTCAGCCGCGGCCTGGAGAACTACAAAGCCGGCCAGACCGGCTTGCTCCGGTTTGCCTGGGACAACGGCGACCGCACTGTGCTCGTCAACCCCAACCTCGGCGGCGTCACCTTCGGCTGGAACCTCACCCACACGGCGCAGGACGAGCTGTTCGCCGCCATCGAGGGCACGGCGTTGCACTCCCGGGTGATCCTCGAGCGCATGGCCGAATACGGCGTGCCCATCCGCCGGGTGATCAACGGCGGTGGCATCCCCCAGCGCAACGAGACGCTCAACCGCGTCTACGCCAACGTCTTCAACAAGCCCGTGCTGGTGCCCGAGAGCGAAGTCACCAGCCTCGGCTCGGCCATCTTCGCCTTCCTGGCCGCGGGCGTCTTCAAGACTGTCGAGGAAGCCCAGGACCGCCTCTGCCCCAGCTACCGCACCGTGACCCCCGAGCCTGCTTCCGCCGCCGTCTACGACGAGCTTTACCCGCTCTTCAAAAGGATGTACTTCGCCCTGGGCCGCCCGGACGCCGAGCCCGCCGCCGTGGGCGGCGTGCTGCCGAAGCTGCGGGAGATCGCCGCCCGGGTGCGCGCCTGAGACGGGCGCCGAGAGACCCGGGACTCAGTTGAACATCTCCGGAATCGGATCGTTCGGGCCGATCTCCACCCCTTCCCAAACGGCCCTGCCGTTTTCGTAAGTCAGGATCCGGGCGCGGCTGCCCGGCGCGGGCTTGCGCGACTTCGGCGGAATCCACTTCGCCAGCTTCCGGATCACATTCCTGTACTTCGGCTTCCCCGCCAGGTTGATCCATTCGTTCGGATCCACGCGCAGGTCGTAGAGCTCCTCGGAGCCGTCGGCGTAGCGGATGTAGCGCCACTGTTTCGTCCGCACGCTCCAGTTGTCGTGGTTGTGGATGGTGAGCGCCGGCCACGGCCGCGGCGCCCGCGGATCCTTCAACTGGGGAACCAGGCTGTGCCCTTCGAGCCCCTCTTTCTTCGGCAGCCCGGCCAGCTCCACCAGCGTCGGGTACAGATCCAGCAGCTCGACCGGTTCGTCACAGGCTTTTCCGGCGGGAATCCCGGGTCCGGCGAAGATGAGGGGCACGTGCGTCGAGCGCTCCCACAAGCTGTTCTTGCCGGTGATCAGTTTCTCGCCGAGGTGCCAGCCGTGGTCGGACCACAGCACGACGATGGTGTTCTCGGTGAACCCGTTGGCTTCCAGCGCGTCGAGCAGGCGGCCCACCTGGCTGTCCACGAAGCTCGTGCTCGCCAGGTAGGAGCGCACCAGGTTTTTCCACTGGTGGGCTTCGATCAAGAACTTGAGCCGGGGCTCGGGAAGCTTCCAGTGGAGGTACCAGGAGAAGCGGGGGGTGTCGTTCCGGTCGTTCATCAGCACCGGCGGCAGGACGATGGTCTCCTCCGGATAGAGGTCGAACCACTTCTTCGTCGCATAACAGGGCACGTGAGGGAGGAAGAAGCCGACGGCCAGGAAGAACGGTTCCTTTGGTTTGGCGTTCAGTTGCTCGACTGCCCAACTGGCCACCTTCCAGTCGCCCTTGTCTTCGTCCCGGTGCGGGAACCATCCCCAATCCACCAGCGGGTGGGGCGAAGGTGTGTTGACGAGCTTGTGCGGCGGTTTCGCACCCACCGTGGCCGGCGGACCCACGTGGCGGAACTCGCCGTCGGAAGGCTTGCGCCCGTAGCGCCCATGGTAGACCTTGCCCGTCATGTACGTCTCGTAACCGTAACGGGCCAGATAGCGGGGCAGGGAAACCAGGTCCCGGAGCTCCTCGACGTCCCGGAACCAAGGGGCGAGGCCGTAGATGCCGGTCGTCGAAGGGCGGAGGCTCAGCATCAGGCTCGTGCGCGAAGGGTTGCACAGCGGCGCCTGGCAGTGGGCGTTGGTGAACAAGACGCCGCGCCGCGCCAGGCGGTCCATGTTCGGCGTCTTCACCTGGGGATGTCCCGCCAGCGGGCTGACCCAGTCGTTCAGGTCGTCGATGGCGATGAAGAGGATGTTCGGGCGTTTCGCCGCGGAAAACGCCGGCGCAACGAGGACGGCCAGCGCCAGCGCGAGGGCGGCCTTCTGCATGCCCCGATTCTATATCGGATCCCGCGCGGCGCGATCAGTCGCGCGCGTCGAGTTCGGCCACGAGCGATGCCACGGCCTCGCGGAGCTTCTGGGTCAGCCTGGTCCGGTCCTTCAGCGTGCAGCCTTCGGTGGAGATCGGCTCGCCGAACAGCACCTCCACCCGACCGCCCTTCACGTAAAGGCTGCCAATGGCCAGCACCTCGCGGGTTCCCCGGATGGCGAACGGCGCCAGCGGAACGCCCGCTTTGATGGCGATATAGGCAGCCCCTTCCTTGAACTCCCCCAATCGTCCTGTCCGGGACCGCGAACCCTCGGGAAAGACGAGTACCGAGAGCCGGCGCCGTAGGATCGTGCGCGCCGCCTCGGTCATGATCCGCAGCGAGCCCCGGACGTCCTCCGGATCCACCGGGAAATGCCCCGTGCGGCGCAGATGCGTGCCGAGAAACGGTAGCCGCACGTACTTGGCGTTCACCAGGAACAGGAAGCGCTCCGGCATCGCCGTCAGCGCCACCGGAGTGTCATAGAGGCTCACGTGGTTGCCCGCGAAGACGTAGGGGCCGCCGCCGGCGAGCTTCTCCGTTCCCCGGACCCGCAAGCGCACGCCGGCCAGAAACAGCAGCAGGCGCGCCCATGCCCGGGCGATCTTGTCCGTGGCCCAGCCCCGCGGATCGAAGAACGAGACGGCCACCGAGACCGAGCCGAACAAGATGGTAGAGAGGATGATCAGCGGATCCCTGACCAGCAGCGCCCACAGGTAACCTGGATTCATCGCGGAAGCAGACGATTATACGCCACCGCCCGCCGCGGCCATCCCAGACCTGGCTGCGCCGCGACTCGGGGGCCTCAGAGCTTCAGCCCGGCGAATGCCTCCGAAAGCTTCTTGTACGTGGTTCCCAGGTCCTCGGGAATCACCCGCGTCTCGCCCACGGTGGTCATGAAACTCACGTCGCCCGGCCACCGCGGCAGCATGTGCATGTGGATGTGGCCGGCCACTCCCGCCCCGGCGCAGGCGCCGACGTTCATGCCGAGATTGATCCCCTTGGGCCGATAGACGCGGCGGAGGATGCCCTCGGCCGCCTGGACGAGCCGCATCATCTCGAGCACGGTCTCCTCGGCGGCCTCTTCGAGAGTGGCCACGTGCTCGAACGGCGCGATCATGATGTGGCCGTTGTTGTAAGGGTAGAGATTCAGGAGGACGAAGTTGCGTCGCGCCCGGTGGACCACGAGGTTTTCCTCATCCTTGCCGGGCTCCGCTTTTTCACAGAAGATGCAGCGGCCCCGCGGCGCCGCTTTGCTGACGTAGGCATAACGCCACGGTGTCCATAGCCGGTCCATGAATCCAAACCGGGGGTTCAGGCGGAGGGAGACGTCTCTCCGGCGGCCGGCTCCTCACGTTTGGCGTTGACCAGGTCCTTGACTTCCTTACTGGGCTTGAAAAACGGAATCCGCTTCGCCGGCACCTCCACCCGCTCGCCGGTCTTCGGGTTCCGCCCGATCCTTGCCTGGCGCTCCCGGGTCCGGAAACTGCCGAACCCGCGGATCTCCACCTTGTCCCCGCTGCGCAGTGCCCGCACGATGCTGTCGAAGATCGCCTCCACGATCACTTCCGAATCCTTCCGGGTCATCTCGACGACCCGCGACACTTCTTCAATCAGGTCCGCTTTCGTCATTTTCTTCTCCATCTCGTTCGTCTCAGCCGGTCGCTGCCATGGCCCTGCGGCCAGCGGCGGGACGCTCTGCCTTCAGCGGCTCTCACCCTGGCCTTTGAGATTGATCACCTCTTCGATCGTCAGCGTCGCCGCGGCGGCTTCCCGCTGGTACTCCTCCAGGCGGCTGCGCTCCTCGTCGTCGGCGATCGCCCGCACGCTCAACCCGATGCGCCGTTCGACCTCGTTCATCTTGATGATCTTGAATTCGGCTTCGCGGCCCACCGGCACCGGCGCCTCGCCGGCGGCCCGGTCAAACGGCGGCAGTTCGGAATTGTGGCACAGCCCCTCGACGCCGGGAGCCAGTTCGACGAAAGCTCCGAAAGAGGCATACCGGGTGACCTTTCCCCGGACGACGTCGCCCACCTGGTGCTGCTGGAAGAAGGTCTCCCACGCGTCCGGCTGCAACTGCTTGATGCCCAGCGAAAGCCGCCGGTTCTCGGCGTCGATGTTCAGGATGACGGCTTGAGCCATTTGGCCCTTCTTCAATACTTCCGAGGGATGCTTCACCCGTTTCGTCCACGAGAGATCCGAGATGTGCACCAGGCCGTCGATTCCCTCCTCGATCTCGATGAACGCCCCGAAGTCGGTCAGCTTCCGCACCCGGCCCTCCACCACCGAACCGACCGCGTAGCGGTCCGCCACCGTGGTCCACGGGTCCGGCTCGAGCTGCTTCAACCCCAGTGAGATCCGCCGCTCCCGAGGCTTGACGTCCAGCACCACGCTCTCGACCTGGTCGCCGACCTTCACTACCTTCGATGGGTGCTTCATGCGCCGGGACCACGTCATCTCCGAAACGTGAATCAGGCCTTCCACTCCCGGCTCGAGCTCGACGAAAGCGCCGTAGTCGGTGACGCTCACCACCCGGCCGAAGACGCGGGAGCCCGCCGGGTAACGTTCTTCGACCGTTTCCCACGGGTCCGGCGCGAGCTGTTTCAACCCCAGCGAGATCCGCGCCTTTTCCCGGTCGAGCTTCAGCACCTTTACCGTGATCTCCTGGCCCTCCTGTAACAGCTCCGAGGGATGGTTCACGCGGCCGTAACTCATGTCGCCGACATGCAGGAGCCCGTCGATGCCCCCTAAATCGACGAAAGCGCCGTAATCGGTGATGTTCTTCACCACACCCGCTACTACGGCGCCGACTTCAAGGGCCTCCAGAGTAGCTTTGCGCCGGGCGGCGATCTCCTCCTCCAAGGCCAGCTTTCGAGAAACGACGACATTGCCGCGCCGCCGGTTCAGCTTCACAATCTTGACCGCGATGTCCTGCCCCACCAGCGCCTCGAGGTTCCGCACCGGACGGACGTCGGCATGGGAGGCCGGCAGAAAGGCTTCTACTCCCACATCCACCGACAACCCCCCCTTGATGCGGCCCAGCACCCGCCCGGACACCGAGAGGTTCTCACGGTAGGCTTTGTCAAGATTCCTCCACGCCCGGAGCCGCCGGGCCCGGCGGTGCGAAAGACGGATATAGGTGTCCAGGGCCGGCGCCCGGCGGTCCACCATCACGTCGATCTCGTCGCCCTGCTGGACCAGGATCGAGCCGTCGGGCTGGCGGAACTCTTCGATCGAGACGATGCCCTCGGACTTGTAGCCGATGTCGACGATGACTTCCGTGTCCGTGACTTTCAGAACATGACCGCGGAGAATCTCACCCTCGGCCGGGGGGGCAAGATGACTGTAGTCATCGATGAGTTGTTCCAGGTCTTCCGGCTCGGAATCCGCAACTGCCTCATTGTGCAGTTCATCCTGGTTGTTTGCCATGGCCAAGTCTCCGCGTCAGCCGACCCTTCAACGGGCAAATCAGACCCCGGTCCGCCTTTCCGGCGGAGATCTTTTCTGCGCGAGACAAACGGCGACAAGCTCCGAGCATTCGATTCTCGCTCCCAGCTTCGGAGCGGGACCGTGCGGCTGACCAACCAGACGCCGAACAAGACGAAACCGTTTCGGCCGAACCCTCGACGCTGGGCATGGTCACCCTCCACGCTCGTGTCCGGCAAACCACGTCGCTCTCAGGTTTAGACACGGACAACCCGTTGAAAGATCAGTACTTTAATGCACTATAGCCGACCCCGGTCGCCTTGTCAACCGGCCCTTTCGCAGTCTCGCCGCCCCGTGAGAAGTTCTCCCGATGCGCAAAGCGGGAACGTTCGGCGGGCGGCAGTCCGGGCGCCCCGGCAACTCCCCGCAAACCGCAGCCCGACCGGCGCCACTCGTGCCGACTGCCTTGGGATACCTCCAGCTTCGAGCGGAGCCGGCGCCGGTGGCAGGCCATCGCCCAGCGCGGGCGCTGCCGCATGCCCTGACTTTCCACCCTTTCTCCAGGCGGCTCCACCCACCGGAGGGCCGCCGCCCCCCGGAAGCTTCGCCGTCCGCGGAACATCCGGGCTCTCGATTGCTCCGGCGCGTTCCCCGCCAGGGCCGGCCCTGGTCCGGGCCCGCCCGCCGCTATACTGGAGTGACTGGCGCCGGCCTCGCGTGCCGGCCGACGGCGGCGATGAAGATTCTCGCACTCAACTGCGGCAGTTCCACAGTCAAGTATCAGCTTTTCGAGTCAGATCCGGACCTCATCCGGCGGAACGAGGACCGGGTGCTCGCCCGCGGCAGCATCGAGCGGATCGGTACGCCGCCGTCGCCGGTGAAGTTCGTCCTCGGCGGCGCCGCCAGAATCGGCTACGAGGCCGACGTAGCGAGCCACCGCGACGCCGTGGATATCGCCATCGAGTGCCTCACCGACCCGGACAACGGCGTGATCCGGAGCATCGGCGAGATCGACGGTGTCGGCCACCGTGTCGTCCACGCCGGCGAGTACTATGCCGAATCGGTGATTATCGACGCCGAGGTCGAGCGCCGGATCGAGGAGTGCTGCGAGCTCGCGCCCCTCCACAACCCGCACAACCTGAGCGGCTACCGGGCGGTGCGGGCCGCCTTGCCCGAGTGTCCCCACGTCGCCGTCTTCGACACCGCCTTCCACCAGACCGTGCCCCGGCAAGCCTATCTGTTCGGCCTGCCCTATGAGCTCTACGAGAAACACCGCATCCGCCGGTACGGCTTCCACGGAACCTCGTACGCTTACGTAACCCAACGGTTCGCCGCCATCCGCGGAGGTTCGCCGGCCGACTACAAACTGATCATCTGCCACCTCGGCAGCGGCTCTTCCGCCTGCGCAGTGGACCGCGGCCGCTCGGTGGAGACTTCCATGGGCTTCACGCCCCTTGACGGCCTCATGATGGGGACCCGTCCGGGCCTCCTCGATCCGGGCGTCCTCCTGCACCTGATCTCCCGCCACGGCCTCAGCGTCTCCGAAGTGGCCGAAATGCTCAATAGTCGCAGCGGCCTCCTCGGTCTTTCCGGCGTCACCAACGACATGCGGGCGCTGGTCGCCGCCGCCCGCCGCGGCGACCCCCGGGCGGCTCTGGCCATCGACGTCTTCGGCTACCGAGTGAAGAAATACATCGGGACCCTTTACGCCGTTCTCAACGGCGCCGACGCGCTGATCTTCACCGGTGGCATCGGCGAGCACCAGCCTCTCGTGCGCCGCCTTTGCTGCCAGTCGCTCGACAGTTTGGGCATCCTTGTCGATCCGGAGCGCAACGAGGAAGCGCACGGGCGGGAAATGCGCGTCAGCCCGGACGGCGCCGCAACCGAAGTCTGGGTGATCCCGACCAACGAAGAGCTGCTGATCGCCCGCGAAACCGTCCGCCTCATCGCCGGCAGGCGCCCAGGCGGGCAGTGAAGGCGTGGACCGGCGGGTCGGTGAGTTCCAGCCGGAAAGATTTTCTCCGGAGAGGCCTAAAGCTGTCCGGTCTCTCTGCCGATGCAACCAAGGGGGTGAGTATGCCCTTTCCACACCTCTACACTGCCTACCTGCTGGCCACCCTCGCCGGCGGCGCCATCTTGATGGCCGCCGCGGTCGCCGCGGCTTACCGATGGGGCCGGGTGACCGGCGAACGCGCCCTCGCTTCCCGCAGCCCCAAGTGGCAGGTCTACGCCACGGCTCTCTGCCCGGTGGTGGCGTTTTCCTTGACCTTGCTCGCCGATCCCCGGCTCGGCGCTTTCGCTTTCCAGGTCTTCGCCGGCCTCGCCGCCCCGGCTGTCGTCGGCGCCGGTCTCCGTATCAATCAGCCCCGGCCGGCGCTTCTGTGAACGGCTCCTCTGCCGTCCCCCGTCTTTCGTGGCCGGCCGCCTGGACAACTTCAGACCCCCGAGTTTGCTACACTTGAGCATTTTGAGGTCCGAGTAAGTTGACGCTTCACTTTGTTGACTACCTGATACTCGCGCTCTACTTCGCGTTCGTCATCGGCATCGGCTACCTGCTGAAGCGGAAGATCTCCACGAGCGCCGATTTTCTTACCTCCAACCGTTCCGTGCCCCTCTGGATCACCTCGCTGGCCTTCGTCGCCACGAATCTCGGCGCCCAGGAACTCGTGGGCATGTGCGCCTCCGGGGCCAAGTACGGCATCATGACTTCCCACTTCTACTGGGTGGGCGCCATCCCGGCGATGCTGTTCGTCGGCCTCTTCATGATGCCCTTCTATTACGGCTCCAAGGCCCGCAGCGTCCCCGAATATCTCAAGCTCCGCTACGACGAGAAGACCCGGGCTTTCAACGCGCTGACCTTCGCGGTGATGACCATCTTCTCCTCCGGGATCTCCATGTATGCCCTGGGCCTGCTCTTCCAGTTGGTCCTCGGCTGGAGCTTCACCGCCAGCGTCCTGCTCAGCGCGGCCATCGTGCTCGCCTACACCTTCTTCGGGGGACTGACGAGCGCCATCTACAACGAGGTTCTGCAGTTCTTCCTCATCGTCTGCGGCTTCGCCCCCCTGGCCTTCTTCGCCGTCCACCGGGCCGGCGGCTGGGCCGGCATCGTCGAGCGCGTCCAACACCCCCAGTTCGGCGATGCCTGGGTGCATAGCTGGAAATACGCCGCCAACCCCTCCGCCAACCCCATGGGAGTCGAGGTCTTCGGCATCATCATGGGACTCGGCTTCGTGCTCTCGTTCGGCTACTGGTGCACCAACTACCTCGTGGTGCAGCGCGCCATGGCCGCCGACACGATGGCCGCGGCGCGGCTGACCCCGATCGTCGGCGCCTTTCCCAAGATGCTCCTCCCGTTCATCGTCATCGTGCCTGGGATCGCCGCCCTCGCCCTCACCAACGATCCGAGCATCGCCTACCACCTGCCGCCGAAAGGCAGCTCGTACGACTACGATCAGGCCATCACCACGCTGATGGCTCAGTTCTATCCCAGCGGAATGCTCGGCATCGGGTTGACGGCGCTCATGGCTTCCTTCATGAGCGGCATGGCCGGCAATGTGACGGCTTTCAACACGGTCTGGACCTACGACATCTACCAGAGCTACATCAGGAAAGACGCCCCGGATTCTCATTACCTGTGGGTCGGACGCGCCACCACCGTCGTCGGCACGCTGCTCTCGATCGGCGCTGCTTACCTCGCCACGCTCTACAACAACATCATGGACCTGCTGCAGCTCGTCTTCGGGTTCGTCAACGCGCCGCTCTTCGCTACGTTCCTGCTCGGGATGTTCTGGAAGCGGACCACCGGCCACGGGGCCTTCACCGGCCTGCTGGCGGGCACGGGGGCCGCCGCTTTGACGCACGGACTCACGCTGGCCGAGGGAAAGGGCGCCTGGATCGCCCAACTCCACGAATTCCCCAGCGTCATGGCCCAGAACTTCTGGATCGCCATCTTCGCCTGGACCACCTGCTTCGCCGTCACCATCCTGGTGAGTCTCGCCACCCGGCCCCGGCCGGTGGCGGAGCTGAAGGGGCTCGTCTACGGCGTAACCGAGATCCCGCGCCCGGAGGAGAACGTGCCCTGGTACCTCCGCCCGGCGCCGCTCTCGATCGCCGCCGGCGTGGCCTGCGTCCTGTTGAATGTGATCTTCTGGTAAATCGCCTATGTGGGACCTTCGCACCCCCTCCGGCATCCTGTTCACGATCTACGGCGCACTGTTGACCGCTTTCGGCCTGCTTTCGCCGGAGACCCGGGCGCCGCTCGCCGAATACAACGTGAACTTGTGGAGTGGCTTCCTCTTCCTCATCTTTGGAGTGACCATGCTATGGATGTCCCGGCGCGCGACTTGATCGAAGCATTCCAAACGCATTACGCCACCGAAGCCACGCCCGCCGTCTACCGGGCGCCCGGCCGCGTGAACCTCATCGGCGAGCACACCGACTACAATCTCGGCTTCGTCTGCCCGGTGGCGCTGGAGCTGGCCTGTTACGTGGCCGCCGCTCGGAATGCCGCGGGCAAGCTGCGGATCTACTCCCGGAACATGGACGAGAGCCGCGAGTTCGATACGGCCGCCGTCGGAGAGCTGCAGCCGGCCGGCGACTGGAGCGACTACGTCGCCGGCGTCGCCGTGATGCTCGCCCGGGAAGGCTACGAGATCCGCCCGATGGATCTCTACATCGATAGCCGCGTGCCCCGGGGTGGGGGGCTCAGCTCTTCGGCTTCCCTCGAGGTCTCGGTAGCTCTCGCGTTGCTCGACGGCCGGGAGATCGACAAGGTCGCGCTGGCCAGGCTGGCCCGCCGCGCCGAGAACGAGTTCGCCGGTATGCCCTGCGGCATCATGGACCAATACATCTCGGTCTTTGGCCGCCGGGGCGCTGCCCTCAAGATCGACTGCCGGGATTTGAGCTTCGACGTGGTCCGGTTGCCCGAGGCCGTCGAGATCGTGGCCGTCAACACTATGGTGAAGCATGAGCTCGGCGGCACCGCCTACCGCGACCGGGTCGCTGAATGCCAGGCGGCCGTCGAGGCCATCCAGCGCCGGCATCCGGACGTGAAGAGCCTGCGGGACGCCGATCTGAACCAACTCGATCTGGTGACGGGCGTTCCCAAGATGCGGGCCCGCCACGTAATTACCGAGGATCGGCGGGTGGAAGAGTTCGTGGCCGCCGCCGGCCGCGGAGATCTCTGGGAGATGGGGCGCCTCTTCGTCGCCTCCCACCACAGCCTGCGGCACGACTACGAGGTGAGCTGCGAGGAGCTCGATTTCCTGGTGGACGCCGCCGTCGCTTTGCCTTACGTCTACGGCGCCCGCATGACCGGCGGCGGCTTCGGCGGCTGCACGGTCAACCTCATCAAGCCCGGCCGCGGCGAGGAGTTCCGGGAAACGCTCCACCGCGCCTACCGCGAGCGGTTCGGCCTCGAGCCGGTCTTCTACCCCGTCAAGCCCTCCGACGGCGCCTCCCGCGTCGCCTGAGGGGATGTTTCTCCTCGGGTTTTCCCGTATTCCGGCGGTATTTTCCCCGGAATCGCATGAAACCGGCTCCCCGCCCGCCGCGTCACTGAGGTTGGTTTTTCGACACCCATCGAGCGGCGGCCGGTGTTCGAACTCCGGCCGCTGGAGGAGGCGCCGATGACGAGAACGCCCATGCTGGCCGGCTGGCTCCTGGCAGCCCTCGCCGCTGCGGCGACCGCTGAGAAACCCGCCTGGAAGGCCGACGTCGAGGCTGCCCGCCAGGCGATGAACGCCGGCCTGTTGGAGAAGGCGGAAACCGATCTGCAACTGGCCCGGCGTGCGGCTTCCCTTGCCGGAAACCCCGACGGCGACCTGGCTTCTGCCTATGAACGCCTGGCGGAGCAGTACGAGCGCAGCGGAAGGCTCCAGAGAGCGATCGCCCGGCTGCAGGATGCCGTCGAGATCTGGGGCACGGTGATCGGCGAAGACCAGCCCAAGCTCGCGGCGCTGCTCACCCGCATGGCGCGGCTCTATGAGGAGGCCGGGGGCCCGGAGGAGGCGGAGACCTGCTACCGGAAGTCGCTGGCTACGCTCCGAAGCCATTACCGCGAGGCGGATCCCGCCGTGGCGGCGGCGCTGGGGCGCCTGGCCGAGCACCTGGCGGCCCGCGGCCGTCTGGACGAAGCCGAGGAGGCCTACCGGAAGGCGGTCGATGTGCTGGACCGGGCTTTCGGGACCCCCAGCCCCGCCTTGGCAGCGGCGCTCCATGGGGCGGTAGAGCCTTTGCTGAGGGCGTCCCGCTACCGCCTCGCGCTGGATCTGGAAGCCGCCGCCCGCCGCACCGGCCGGCTGCCGTCCCGGATCGGCAAAGGCGTCCGTCCGCCGATGCTCGTGTCGAAAGCCGAGCCGAGCTTCACCGAACAGGCGCGCCGCCTCCGGGTGCAGGGCGCCGTCCGTCTCGCCATGGTGGTGGACGAGACCGGCGTCCCGGCGGCCATATGGGTGACCGAACCGCTGGGTTTCGGGCTGGACGAAGAAGCGGTGAAAGCCGTCTCGCAGTGGCGCTTTCAGCCCGGTGAAAGGAACGGCGAGCCCACGCCGGTCGTCACGCAAGTCGAAGTCCACCTGCGGCTGCTGTAGTCCGCACCCGGAGCCGCCGCCCTGCCGGGCGGGGAAGTCCGTCCAGTCGCCCGGCCGCCGGCAGTCCGCTCAGGCTGTCAGCTCGACCAGCGCGTCCAGCACCTGCTTCGGCCGTTCTTCGAAGAAGGGCCGGTCTGACTCCCGGTACGGCTGCAACTGGTCGAACCACGTGGCCTCAGGATCGTACCGGGCGAAGAACGGAATCCGCACCAGTTCCGGCTGCCGGGCCTGCAGAAACTCCAGGATGAAGACCGGATCGGCCCCGATCTCCGTTACGCCCAGGATCCGGACCTTCCCCTGGAAGGCCGACATCGAAGGGCCCCGCACATTGCGCGCCAGACCGGAAACCTGGTTGTACGCCTCGCGGTAGATCTCCCACACCCGCACCAGCGGCAGCTCGAAATAGTGGCGGGCGCCGGTGTCCCGCTCGACGAACATGTAGTAAGGAATCATGCCGAGCTGCACCCCGGTCCGCCACAGCTCCGCCCAGGCGTCGGCGTCGTCGTTGACGTGCCGCACCACCGGCGACTGCATCCGGATGTTGGCCCCGGTAGCCCGGATCCGCCGAATCGCTTCCCGCGCAATGGGACTCGAGAGTTCCACCGGATGGTTGTAATGTCCCATCACCGCCAGGTGCCGCCCGCTGGCCACGATTTTGTCGAACAGCCGCAGCACCTCGTCGGAATCCGGGTCCGAAACGAACCGGTGAGGCCAGTACGCCACCGCCTTCGTGCCGATACGGATGTTCCGGATGTGCTCCAACTCGGGCGTCAGCAGCGGCTCGATGTATGCCGCCAGCGTTCTGGCTTTCATCACCATCGGGTCTCCGCCCGTGAACAATACGTCCGAGACTTCCGGATGCTGCTTCAGATACCGGATCAGCTTGTCCACCTCACGGGAGGCGAACCTCAGGTCGGAAATCCCCACGAACTGCGCCCACCGGAAACAAAAGGTGCAATATGCGTGGCACGTCTGGCCCTGGCTGGGGAAGAAGAGGACCGTTTCGCGGTACTTGTGCTGCACCCCGTCCAGGCGCTCACCGTCGAGGTACGGCCGGTTGTGCGTCAACTGCCCCGCCGGGTGCGGGCTGAGCTGGAACCGGATCTCGTTCGCCGCCCGTTGCGTCTCTTCGCGCGGGGCTCCCCCAAGCACGAGTCCGGCCATCCGGTCGTATTGCCTGGCCGTGAGCATCCCCCGCTGCGGGAAGGTGAGCTGATACATCGGATCGTCCGGAACGCGGTCCCAGTCGATCAGCTCGTCGATCACGTACGTGTTGGTGCGGAATGGAAGAACCGCCGAAACCACCATCACGGCTTCCTGCAGCTCGGGTGAGAGGCGCGACCAGACGGCAAGCTTCTTGATGTTCTCCCGGGTGACTGCCTGATACCTCCTTGGAATTTCGGTAGATTGAACGATCATGAAAAGCGCCTCCTTCCCTCGATTCTCTTTTCCGCCCTTGGGACACGAATACCCTTGGGGCGGGTCTCCGCCACGGCGGATCGGTTGTTTTGTTGTCTTGTGACCCGCGGCGGCCGTTCCTCAGTCGCCGCCGGGTTGCAACCAGGACGCCCTAGTGTCCTCTACGAGCGGACCCAGGGGGGCAGGGGCAGGTCCGAGCGAACTTGGTTACGCCCAATTATAACACGCGGGGCAAGGATTACCGCGCTTTATCGAACTGATCCGCCGCGGGCGCCGGACCTGCTTCGGCCGCCCACGCCGCATCAGCCGCCGGCGTCTTGCGAAACGCGCTCCTCGAGCCGGGCCAGCCAGCCGGCGAGAAGCGCCGCGTGTCCAGGCAGCCTCGCGAAGACCTCCTCGGCCAGCTCTTCGTTGTGAGTGTGGACAGTGAGGTTGCGGTCCCGGGCGACCCCGAACATTCGTCGCGCTTCGTCTTCGCTCAGCAGGCCCGTCCGGAAACTCGCCCGGATCGCCGACCCCGGCGAGGCCGCCGGCAGGTTTTCGACCGTCGCCAGGAAAGCCTGAGCAGCCTTCCACACCGTCCCGAAAGAGTACTCGAAGCACTGGTGGATCGCCGCGTCGCGGGCGATCTCGCTCTTCGGCTCCTTCAGGGCGGCGAACAACGTCTCGGGCGCCCGCCGCGCCATGCGCAACCGCTCTTTCACTCGCTCCACGGCACGCCCTCCTCGAGCACCCGCTCCCGCAGCGAGCGCGGCGCCGGATTCCCGGCCGCCGCGGGCGCCGCACCACAGAACAGAAGACGAAAGGCCGGAGTCCCGGGGCTGGCCCCTGTGCTCCGGCCGTTGGATCTGTCGCCTTCCCGGGCGTGCCGGTCTAGTGGACGGCCACCGTCACCCCGGCGGGCGTCGCCTCCCCATCGACCTCCACGCGGATCTCCACCGACGCGCCCGCCGGCGCATCCTCGGGGACCACCACGTTGAGCTGCGCCACTCCGTCAACCAGGCCCGGAGCGGCCCCGGCGTAAAGCACCCGAGCCTGTTTGCTGCCGACCAGGACCGTCACCTGGACGCCTTCCAGCGGTTGCGGCGCCGTCACCACCTGCCCGTCCACCGAGGCCCTCGAGCCGATACCGGTGGCGTAGAGCACCAGGACGTCGCCCCGCTTCACCGGGTTGTCCGGACCGTTCAACGAATAGGCGCCGTCGTCGTAGTTGAGCGCCGCCGCCTGGCCACGGCCGGTCCCGGTGAGGGTGAACAGACCCGGGGTGACCGGTTTTACCGGCAAGGCAAGCACGTTGGACCACACCCCGGCATACTCCACCTGAAGGTGGGTCTCGCTCTTGTCCTCGACGGCCTTCGGAACGATCACGTTGATCTGGTTCTGCGAGGCATAGAGCACCGGCGCGGGATGCCCGTCGAAGAGCACCCGGGTGTCGGCCAGCGCCGCCGGGAAGACGCCGTTTTCAGGCGTCGCCGTCGCCGCCACCCCGGGACCGAGCCCGAATCCGAAGAGCGAGACGATCGTGCCCGGGCTCACCGGACCGTCGTCCAGCGTGGCGGCGTGCCGCACCCCGTTCGACGAGACACAGGCGCCGGACGCCGATTCGACGTCGATCTTCGTCGCTTCAACGCCGCCGGCGTCATTCAGCCTCCCGTAGACCTCGACGCAGGAACCGATCTGCAGCGGGCCGTGCTCCTCGCCGATCATCGTCGCCGCGCTTACCACCACATTCCGGCCGCCGATCTCCCAGGTCCCAATGTGGTCCGGAGTTCCAGGACCCGACGTGACGACCCCCTCGAACTTGAAGACGCCGGAATCCTCACCCGGCGCTCCAGACGTGCACTTCGACATGGGCTTCGTCTCGATCTCCTGCGAGGCCAGTGAGCCGTCGGCCTGGAGCGCGCCCTTAACTTCGACACAGGCGCCGGCCTCGAATGGGCCGTTCTCCGCCTCGAGCTTGGTCATTTCCGTCACGCTCACGCTCTGCCCGCTGACGGTCCAGTCGCCTACCAGGCCGCCGCCACCGCCCGGCAAGACTTCGATGATCCCGTAGAACTCCATCGAACCCGGCCCCGACGCCACACCGCACTTGGCCGCCGAATCCTGGCGGTCGATCTCCCGAGCCAGCACCGCCCCGTCACTCAGGAGCCGTCCGTCCACTTCCACGCAGGCGTTTGGCTGCGGCATCATGCCGTCGAAGTCGACCTCCGTCGACTGATCGACGACTACCGTGCGGCCGCCGATCCGCCAATCGCCATAGGTCGTTCCGGAGGGCATCTCCTGCACCAGCCCATAGAAGGAGACCTTGTCATCCCGGTTGGGATCCCTCGATGAGCAACCGCCCGCCGAAGACTTCACTTCAATCTTTTCGGCGTCAAGACTCCCGTCGGCTTGCGCCTGACCCTTCACCTCGACACAGGAGCCCACCGCCGCCGGCCCGTGCTCCTGCTCGATCTTGGTCGTGGGGAGGACATGAACGGTCGAGCCGTCCACCATCCAGTCCCCGATCAGTTCGCCGCTTTCGGGCAAATCCTCCACCGTGCCGTAGAACTCCATCTGGGCCGCGCCCATCCCGGCGTCGCACTTGCCCGGCCGCTGCGTCTCGATCTCCTTGGCCTGGATGGCGCCGGCGTCATTGGCGGCCTGGCCCTTCACTTCCACGCAGGCCGCCGGGGCGAACTGCCCGTATTCGGTTTTCAGTTTCGTGGCCGCGTCCACGATTACTGCGTGCCCGGCTACGATCCACTCGCCCAGCAGACCGTCGGCCGGCATCTGATCGATGAAACCATCCAACTTCACTTGGCTGGTCAGCGAATGGTCGGCGCCACTGGAATCGTCGCTCGAGTCGCTGTCGCCGGAATGGCTGGAATCGCCCGGCCCGCCCGAGTCGCCCGATCCAACCGAGCCGTCCGAGCCCGAGTCGTCTCCAGGAGAGGCCGACCCACACTTGCCCGGCTCCTCGGTCTGCATCTCGGACACCTGCTTGGCGCCGTCGCTCGCCTCGGTCCCCTCAACTTTCACACAAGTCCCCACCGCGAACGGTCCGTGCTCGGTCTTCAGTTGGGTCGCCTCCACCACTGTGACCGCCTGGCCGCCGATCGTCCACACCCCGGCCGTGCCGCCGGACGGCATCGACTCCACCAGACCGTGGAACTCGAACTTCATCCCGGCCGAGCCCGCTCCGCACTTTTCCATTTCCTTCGATTCGATACTGGACGCCATTACGGAGCCATCGGTCTGCGGCCAGCCCTCCACTTTCGCGCACGCGCCGACCTGCAGGGGGCCGTGGTCCTGCTCCAGCTCAGTGCTGTCGTTTACGTGAACCGTTCGGGAACCCACGGTCCACACCGAAGGCGACATCTCCTGAATCAGCCCATAGAACTCAATCTTGTCGTTGTGGTCGTCGTCTCCTGCCCAGCCGACGAACGGAAGCCCCAGCGCCACCACAAGCACAGATATTCCCAGTCGTTTCATCATGTGTGTCCCTAACCGGAGTAGATGCATCGGTATACTCGCCGACGCACGCAAAGTGCCAATTTGGACCTTTACCCGAGCGGAGCGTGTCCTGCGCAACCCCTCACGACTTAACAGTTCCTCTATCTTGCGGCGGACTCCGCACCGCGCCCAGCCGCCTGTCCCGGAGCCCCCGTTGTGAAATAATTTCCCAGTCTCCAACGGTGGTTGGAAAAAAATTCCACGGGGAAACCGCTTACCCAGCCCTATCCCGATCGAGATAGTCTAGATTCGCCGGCGCTGCCGCGAGCGCCGGCCCCCTCAGCGGCCGAAGACAAATCGCGCCCGGCGTGGATCGGCCCCTCCGTGGAGTGCCCCGTTACGAATCAGGATCACCGTCGGCGAGGCTGAGTCGCTCCACGGCCCGCGTACCACTACCCGGTGCCCCAGCACTCCAAGCTCGGCCGTGACATCGGGTGGGATTCGCTCTTCGGCCGCCAGTTTGCCCGGGGCGAACGCGTGATTTCCGAAGGAGCTATATAGGTGATAGGAGCGCACTCGGGGAGCCTCCACCGCCTGCTGCGGCGTCATGCCGAACTCGATGATGTCGAGCAGCACCTGAAGCGTCGCCTGGTCCTGGTTGTCTCCCCCCGGAGTGGACATGATCAGGAATGGTCTGCCGCCGTGCGTGACCAGTGTCGGGCTCAGCGTAATCCGCGGCCGTTTCCCTGGCTCGAGGACGTTGGGATGTCCGTCGATCAGGACGAATGACTGCAGACGGGTGCTGAGCGGAATCCCGGTGTCTCCGGCGATCACTGAAGGCAACCACGCCCCCGACGGCGTCGCCGAAAACACGTTGCCGTGGCGATCGACGACGTTCACGCAAGTCGTGTCCGATACCCAACGGTCCGGAACCGGCTTCCCGCGCCGCGCCGAGAGATCGAGCGGCGGGCCCAACGGCCCCGGCCGGTGCTCGGTCGAGGCGGCTTCCGGATCGATCAGCCGCCGCCGCTCGGCGGCATACTCTTTGGAGAGCAACCGCTTGGCGGGTATGTCGGCGAACTTTGGGTCTCCGTAGTAACGGTCCCGGTCGGCCATCGCCAGCTTGAGGGCCTCGACGACGGTGTGCAAGTACTGCGTCGAGTTGTGCCCCATCTCCCGGAGGTCGAATCCCTCGAGGATGTTCAGCGCCTCGAGCAGCGCCGGCCCTTGGCTCCAGAAGCCCGGCTTCGAGACCGTGTAGCCCCGGTAGGTCGTCGAGACCGGCGCCTCCAACGTCGCCCGGAAACCAGCCATGTCGTTGTAGGTGATCAGCCCGCCGTTCTCTCTCGAGAACCGGGCGATCTTGCGGGCGATCTTTCCCTTGTAGAAGTAGTCCCGCACCGCCCGCAGTCTTTTCTGCCGGGAACCCCTGGCGCGCCGTTCGGCTTTCACCAGCTCGGTGAGCGTCCGCGCAAGCTGCTTGTACCGGACCACGTCTCCGGCCTGCGGCGGGCGCCCGTGGGGGTAGTAGAACTTCCAGGAGACTGGCCACAGCTTGAGAATCTGCTCGTCCCTCTCGAGAAACGAAGCGAACTCCTCCGGCAACGGGAACCCGCGGGCATACTCGATCGCCGGCGCCGCCACTTCGGCGAAAGACTTGGTTCCGAATCTCTCCAGCGCCAGGATGAGTCCGTCGAAAACCCCCGGCACGACCGCCGCCCGGATTCCGATCGACGGGATCGGCGGGAACTCGTCGCTTCCTTCCTCCCACGGCTCGGGGCGGCGGCGCCGGTAGAACTCCGCCGTCGCCCCGGAAGGGGCCACACCGACCCCGCTGATCAGCGCCACTTTCTTGCCCTTCATCTTGACGAGCAGCGGCATCTCGCCCCCCAGCCCGAACCGCGACTGCTCGGTGACCGCCGCCGTCAGCACCGCCGCCACGCCGGCATCCACGGCGTTGCCCCCGGCCGCCAGGATCCGGAAGCCCGCTTCGACTTCGAAATTGTTCGCCGCCCCTACCATCTCGCGCACGCCCCGCACTGGGGGAAACATCGTGCGCTCGGGCGGGGCCGAATGAGCGGCCAGGAGCGCGGCCAGCAGGCCCGCGGCGGGCAAGAGTCTGAGAGACTTCATTTGCCCGCATTCTCCGACAAGCGCCGGTACTTGCGCAGCAACTCGTAGAGCGCCACCCCTCCGGCGACGGCGACGTTGAGCGATTGCTTCGTCCCGAGCATCGGGATCCGGACGAACGTGTCGCACTTGCCAAGGATCTCCTCTCGGATTCCCTCCACCTCGTTGCCGAAAACCAGGCAGACCGGGAACTGCGGCTCCCAGTCGAACAGGTCAACCGCATGAGCCGCCGTTTCCACGGCCGCGATCTCATAGCCGCCCTCTCGCAACTCGTCCAGGCGTCGCAGCGGATCCCAATGATGTTCCCAGGCGACCGCCTCCTGCGCCCCGAGGGCTGTCTTCTCGATGGATTTGTGGGGCGGCCGCCCGGTGATACCCCCCAGGATCAACCTCTCAGCCCCGGCGCCGTCCACCGTCCGGAAGAATGCGCCGACGTTGTACAGACTCCGGACGTTGTCCAGCAGCACGGTCACCGGCAGAGGCCGCAACTGTTCGTAAGAACGCCCCGCATGTGTGGCCCGAAAAGGAGTAGCGTCGCTCATTTCATGAAGAATGTGTGGACCGCAGTCACCTCCCGGAACCCAAGCTTGCGGTAGACGCCTTCGCCCGGGCGCGTCGCCTCGAGCACCGCCAGCCGTACGCCGTGACGTTCGTAGGCCTGGAGCACGGCGTGGCGGGAAATCTCGGCCGCGAATCCCCGCCGCCGGTACTCCGGCAGAGTGCCGACGCTGTAAAGGCCCACCACGTCTCCTGCCGCCAGAGTCGCTGCGGTCGACACCGGCATGCCGCCGGCGTACCCTATCCACCCTTCCTGCAGCTTCCAGGCCTCCCTCCGCTGGTAGATCCCGGCGGCCGCCTCGAACGGAATCCCGAAACAGTGAGCGACCACATGGCAGAACGCCAACCGGCTTTCGGCGTCTTTCACCGGACCCACCCTCAGTGTGCGCGTGAACGCGCGCCTGGGCAGCTTCGATACGCGGCCGGCCATGCCCGAGCACCGCACCATGCCCCGCAGCCCCCGCTGGCCGAGCAAATCCCCCAGTACGGCCCCCAACCCCGGCGGTAGGGTGTGCGTGCACACCCAGAAAGACCACGGCAGTCCCCGCAGCCGATAGTAGAGCGCCGCGATCTCCACCCGCCGTTCGAGGCTGTTCCGATCGCTGCCCACCGGCCCGCGGAACATGGCCGCATTGAGTAACGAGACTCGGATTCCCGAACTGGCGGCCACCACGCCGGGCAGCTCTTTCACCTCGCCGCCGGGCGCGTTGCGCGCCAGCGTCTCCAGGCTCAGCCGAAGGTTCCGTTCCACCGCCGCCGCTTCATCCATCCTCGATCGTTAGAGCAAGCTTACCGGATCTACATCGACGGCTAGGGCGGTCGGAGGCCATCCGTGGCCCGCGGCATGTTCCGTGAGCCGGCGCAACTGCTCCCGCAGCGCCTTGCGGCTCGCCGCCTTGATGAGGATCTGATACCGGTACTCCCGCTTCAGCCGGGGCACCGGGGCCTCGGCCGGACCCAGCACTTTCAGTTCCCGTGGCGGCGGATTCAACAACAGCGCCAGTTCCGCCGCCATGCGGTGCGCTTCCAGTTGCCGCTCGGAACGCACCAGGATGCTCGCCAGCGCGCTGAAGGGTGGGTAGCGCATCAGGCGCCGGAAGTGGATCTCCTTCTCGTAGAAAGCGGCATAGTCCTGGGCTGCGGCGCACTCGACCGCGTAGTGGTCCGGATTCAATGTCTGGATGACCACCCGGCCCGGGCTGTCGCCGCGGCCGGCCCTGCCCGCCGCTTGCGTCAACAGTTGAAACGTCCGCTCCGCCGCCCGGAAGTCCGGCAGCCCGAGCCCGATGTCCGCCGAGACCACGCCCACCAGGGTCACGTTCGGGATATCGTGCCCCTTGGCGATCATCTGGGTGCCGGTCAGGATGTCGTATTCGCCTGCCCGGAACCCGTACAGAATCGTTTCGAAAGCTCGCTTGCTGGTCACCGTGTCGCGATCCATCCGCGCGACGCGGGCCTTCGGAAAGTGGCGGCGCAGTTCTTCCTCCACCCGCTCGGAGCCGTAGCCCACGAAATAGATGTACTCGCTGTCGCAGGAGGGGCAGCGCGAAGGCACCGGGGCTGCATAGTTGCAGTAGTGGCACAGCAGCCTTCGGTCCCGGCGGTGATACGTCAGCGTCACGGCGCAGTCCCGGCACTGGATCCGCTCCCCGCACGCGCGGCAGGCGACGAAACTCGAAAAGCCCCGCCGGTTCAGCAGCAGCATCGTCTGTTCGCCGGCCCTGAGGCGCTCCTCGATCGCTTCCACCAGGCGCCGCGAGAACACCCGCTGTTCGCGGGTCTCGAGAAACTCCTGCCGCATGTCCACCACTTCCACCTCGGCCAGCGGGCGGCGCTCCACCCGCTCGGGCAGCTCCAACAGCCGGTACCGCCCCCGCTCGGCATTGAACCGGCTCTCCACGCTCGGCGTGGCCGACCCCAGTACCACCGTCGCCCCGGCCTGCTGCGCCCGCACGATCGCCACGTCGCGCCCGTGATACCGCGGCGTCTCCCCCTGCTTGTAGCTCGTGTCGTGTTCTTCATCCACGACCACCAGGCCGAGATCGCGCACCGGAGCGAAGACCGCCGACCGCGTACCCACCACCACCCCCGCCTCTCCCGAACGGATCCGGCGCCACTGGTCGGCGCGTTCGGCGCCGGAGAACGCCGAGTGCAGGATCGCCACCCGGTCGCCGAAACGCTGATAGAACTGGCCCGCCACCGCCGGCGTCAAGGCGATCTCCGGCACCAGCAGCAAGGCGCTTCGCCCCTGGGCCAGCGCCGTCTCGATGGCCCGCAGGTACACCTCCGTCTTCCCGGAGCCGGTGACGCCGTGTAACAGGAACACTTGGAATTCCCTCTTTTCGAGCGACGCCCCGATCGCTTCGTAGGCCGCTTGCTGGTGCGGATTCAGCCGGTGCCGCGGCCGCTCCGGTTCGGTCTGAAAGCCCGGGCCTTCCGGGCGCAACTGCACCAGGCCCCGCCGGGCCAGGCTCCGCGCCGCCCGGGAGGCATTCTTCACCTTGCTCTCCAGATGCCCCAGGTTGTGCGATCCGGGGTGTAGTTCCAGGTACGCCGCCAGCTCCCGCTCCGCCTTGTTCAGCTTCACCCCCCCGATGGGAGCCGGCAACTCCACCCGGAGCCTTGCCGCCGCCGCCCGGAAGGGATCCCGCAGCCCGTGCACCCGCTCCACTTCGATGAAGCCGCGCCGCAGCAGCGAGCGCAGCGCCGAAGCGGCTCCCGGCACTTTGTGCTTGATCCACCGCTCGCTCAGCGGCCGCGATTCCAGCATCCGGAGGATCGCCACCGCCGGGTCGCTCTGGTCTTCCACCAGCGAAAGCTGCCGGGCGGCTTCCCTGCCGGCGTCCGTCAGCCCGTAGCGCTTGCCCCGGCGGATCTCGCTCTCGAGCGGAGCCATCGCCCGCAGCGCTTCGCCCAGCGGCGCCGAATAGTACTCGGCCATCCATCGCCCGAGCCGCAGCAGGCTTTCGTCAAAGACAGGCTCTTCGTCCAGAAGGCGCAGAACCTCCCGGACTTCAGTCTCCGGGCGGCGGTCATGGCGCTGCAGCACGAAGCCGGCCAGCTTCCTGGGGCCGAACGGGACGAGCACGCGGGAACCGGGCCGCACCCGGTGCCGCAGCGTCAGCGGCAGGCGGTACGTGAAAAGGCGGTCGAGGGGAACCGGCACCGCGACGTCACAATACTCGGAACCGCCGCTCCCCGCTCGGTCGGCGTTCCCGGCCGGCTGCGGCTTCTCCCGCCCGGAACCGCTCTCAGTACAGGCCATCGATCAGCCCGTAGAGGGGGCGGAGCGATGGATAGAGCGCCTTGTACACCTCGTAGCCCCGGCGGTAGATCTGGGATTCCCGCGCCCGGGGCTCTACCGAGCTCACTTCCTTCACCGCCGCGCGGCAGGCCTCCGGAACCGACGAGAACCCGCCGGTGCCGGCCATCGCCAGCAGCGCCGCCCCGTAGGCCGAACCTTCCTGGCTCTCCAATGCCGACACCCGCTTGCCGAAAATATCGGCCAGCACCTGGCGCCAGAACGCGCTCTGCCCCCCACCGCCCGAGGCCCGGACCGATTCCACCGGCACCTCCATTTCCTCGATGATCTCCAGACAGTCCTTCTGGCTGTAGGAGACTCCTTCGATGATCGCCCGCACGAGATCCGCCCGGGTGTGCTTCGCCGTGATCCCGATCCACCCGCCCCGGGCCGTCGGATCCAAGTGCGGCGTCCGTTCGCCCATCAAATAGGGGAGCCAGAACAGCCCTTGAGCCCCCGGCGGCGACTGGGCCGCTTCAGCGGTTAGCGCGTCGTAGTCCGCTCCCGGAGCGAGCTGGTTCCGGAACCACTGCAGGCTGAGCCCGGCTCCCTGCGTCACCCCCATTACGTGCCACTTGCCGGGCACCGCGTGGCAGAACGTGTGCACGCGCCCGGCGGTGTCGTAGTTCGGCTGGTCCATGTAGGCGAAAACGACGCCGGACGTCCCCAGCGTGCAGGAAACGACCCCCGGCTCGACAATCCCGTTGCCCACCGCGCTCGCCGCCTGGTCACCCGCCCCGCCTACCACCGGGGTGCCCGGAGCCAGTCCCGTCGCTTCCGCCGCCTCGGGAGTCACCGTTCCCGTCAATTCGATGGACTCCACCACCTCTGGAAGGATCCCCGTGTCCAGCCCCAGCCGGTCCATCATGCGCGTGGACCATTTGCGCATCACTACGTCGAACATCGACGTTCCCGAAGCGTCGGAGACCTCGGTGTAGAACTCGCCGGTAAGCCGGTAGCGGACGTAGTCCTTCGGCAGCAGCACCTTGCGCAACTTCTCGAAGTTCTCGGGCTCGTTGTCCCGCACCCACAGCAGCTTGGGCAGCGTAAAGCCGGTGAGGACCGGATTGGCCGTGAAGGCCACCACGTTACTCTTGCCGACCTTCGCGTTGATCGCCTCCACTTGCGGCTGGCTCCGCTGGTCGCACCAGATCAGCGCCGGCCGGATCACTCGCCCCGCCTCGTCGAGCGTCACCAGGCCGTGCATCTGTCCGGAAAGGCCGACCCCGCGTACATCCCGGCCGGTCGCCTTCGCCTGATTCAGAACTCCCCGGATCGCCGCCTGCGCGGCGTCCCACCAGTTCTCCGGTCTTTGCTCGGCCCATAACGGACGCGCCATTCGCATCTCCTCATGGGGGGCGGTGAACCCGTACCGCACCCGTCCCGCCTCGTCCACCAGAAGCGCCCGCGATCCGCCGGTGCCGATATCGATCCCGAGCCAGTACATGCCTTCCACCTCTGCTCGTTGAAGATTTCTCTTACTCTATGATGCCTGCGCCTGGACCGGCAGGTACGCTGCCCCGTACAGGCCGGCCTCGTTGCCCAACACCGCCTTCTCGATTCGCGTCCTCGTGTTCCGGTAGGTGAACGAACGCCGCTCCACCTCTTCCATCATCGCCGGGGCGAAGTATTTCCAGGCGCCCAACACCCCGCCGCCCAGCAGGTAGAGCGGGAAGTTGAACAGATTCACCAGCGTGGCCAGCGCGATTCCCAGCGCTACTCCCATCCGCCGGAAGACCCGCCGCGCCAGCTCGTTGCCTTGCTCGGCCAGCTCGAAAACGTCTCGGGCCGTCACCTTTTCCCCCAGCCCGATCATATAGGCCATCCCCTCCACCGCGCGCGCCGAGGCGTGCTTCTCCAGACACCCGTGGTTGCCGCAGCCGCAGGGGTTGCCGTTCGGCACCACCATCATGTGGCCGATTTCGCCGGCCATCCCGACGAAGCCGTGCATCACGCGCCCCTGGTAGATGATGCCGCCGCCGATGCCCGTGCCCAGCGTCAGCAGCGCCAGGTCGTCCACATCCTTGCCGGCGCCGGCCCACTTCTCCCCCAGGGCGGCCGCGTTGGCGTCGTTTTCCAGGAAAACCCGGGTGCCCAAGCGCTGCTCGATCTCTTCGAGGATCGGCACGCCCTCGAGCTCCGGCAGGTTGTTCGAGCCGACGATCACTCCGCGGCGCATGTCGATGAAGCCGGCGACGCCGATGCCGACGCCGATCAGACCCTCTGAGCCGAGACGGTCCTCGAGCGCCTTGATGCTGTTCACGATATCCTCGAGGACCGCCTCCCGGCCCGCGTCCAGGTTCGTGGCGCCGGTTATCCGTTCCAGCACCTCCGCCGCCGGCGAGATCGCCGCCGCCCGCAAGTTCGTTCCGCCCAAATCGACTCCGATCGAGTACTTCCGCATGAAGCCGAATCATAGCAAATCCGCGCCTTTCGGCTGCCGAACGCCAAAAGGCCCGGAAAACCCGCCTGCCGGTCCAGACCGCTCCCGGGTCGAACCCCGAGCCGAAGTTCCCAACGGAATTCCCCCACCCCGGCCGGCACACTGGATCGGGATACCCGGGTGGGGACCGCGAGGACGGATCCGGCCCCCCGTAATGCCGCACCCTGAGCACTAAGCCGTAACCACTCCCCCGGGCCGCGCGTCCCCACCCATAGCAAGGCGCGCCTGTGGGAAATCAGGGGGTTCCAAAACGTCCAGAATCCTGTCTGTTCCAGACCCTGCACCCCTACGAAGCCCTGTTTTCACCACCGGCGCCGAGTAGTAAAAAGGGTAGTGAAATGAGTCCCGACACTCTGAAAACCTCTGTCTCCTGGGTCGAGCCGGACCGCGTCCTGCTCCGCGGTTACCGTATCCGGGACCTGATCGGGCGTGTCAGTTTCGGCCAGGCGGCTTACTTGTTGCTGGTCGGGGAACTGCCGGACGCCAAGGCCGGCAACATCTTGGAGGCTATCCTGGTCTCGGTGATCGACCATGGCCCGGCCGCCCCCACGGCCAGGGCGGCCCGCATCGTGGCCAATACCGGCGCGCCTCTCAGTTCGGCCGTCGCCGCCGGCGTCCTGGCCGTCACCCGCTACCACGGCGGGGCCATCGAGGATTGTATGACTCTCCTCGAGGAATGCGTCGGCATGGGACTGGATCCCTTCGAAGCCGCCACGGAACTCGTCAACCGATACCGCTCGCGAGGGCTGCGCATCGCCGGCTTCGGTACCCGCGATCACACCGAAGATCCTCGGGTCACCCGGCTCTTCGCCTACGCCCATGAACAGGGCGTCGAAGGCCCCTACGTCGAACAGATCCAGCATCTGCAGCGGGCCGTCTCCCAAGCCATGGAAAAACCGCTTCCCATAAACATCGACGGGGCCATCGCCGCCTTGCTCTGTGAGATCAAGTTTCCGAAAGAGGCCGCCAACGGGTTGTTCCTGATGTCCCGCGTCGCCGGCCTGGTGGCCCACGCGGTCGAGGAGCAAACCCGTTACCGGCCTCTCGAGACTGTGGATGCCGAAGGACTCGTTTACGACGGTCCGCCCGAGCGCCCCATGCCTCCGGAGTGACCGTGCACAGCGGAATCCGGCGCGCCGCGCGGCGCTCAGCGGTGCCGTATCCTAGATAGAAGAGGCGTTTTCGCCGCCGTTCGCAGAGATCACGAACCTGTCAGCTCGAACTGCAATGGCAGAGACCAACGGCTCGCCGATGATCGAAGCCGTGGGACTGAGCAAGTTCTACGGCGATTTCGCTGCTGTCCGCGACGTGTCTTTCCAAGTCCCTCGGGGTCAGGTGGCCGCCTTCCTGGGGCCCAACGGGGCCGGCAAGTCCACCACCATGAAGCTGCTCACCGGCTTCCTCTCGCCCAGCGAAGGAACCGCCCGGATCGCCGGCTTCGATATCCTCACCCAGCGCCGCCAGGGAGCCGCGCGCCTCGGCTATCTCCCCGAGAACGGGCCGCTCTACCCCGACATGACGCCCCTCGGCCTGCTCCAGTTTTTCGGCGAGGCTCGTGGCCTGGCCGGAAATCGCCTGCGCCGGCGCATCGACGACGTCGTCGCCCAGTGCGCCCTCGAGGAGGTCCTCGAGAAAACCATTTCGAAACTCTCCAAAGGATACCGGCAGCGCGTCGGTATGGCCCAGGTGCTCCTCCACGAGCCCGACGTCCTCATCATGGACGAGCCCACCACCGGCCTCGATCCGAACCAGATCCGCGAGGTCCGGCGCCTGATCCGGGAGCTCGGCAAGACCAAGACCATCTTGCTTTCCACCCATATTCTCCAGGAGGTCGAGGCCGTCGCCGACCGCGTCATCATGATCGCCGGCGGCCGCATCGTCTTCGATGGCCTCCCCGCCGAGATGGCCGGGGCCTACGGCTCCATGGAGAAAGCCTTCTACGTGCTCACCGGCGAGGAGGAACCGGAAACCGAACCCGCTGCTGAGGAGGAACGATGCCCAGCCGGGGAAGAGTGATCGCCGCCGTTTTCAAACGTGAGTTCACCAGCTATTTCCGCAATCCCACCGGCTATGTTTTCATCACGCTGTTCGTCTTTCTCAGCGCCATCGCCGCCTTCTGGCAAGAAGACTTCTTCCTGAACAATCTGGCCAACCTCGACCAGCTCAATGAGTACTTCCCCTACCTGCTCGTCTTCCTCGCCCCCGCTATCACCATGGGGTTGTGGGCCGAGGAACGGAAGCAGGGAACCGACGAACTGCTGCTCACTCTGCCCGCCGACGACGCTTCCCTCGTCATCGGCAAGTACCTGGCCGCCCTGGGCATCTATTCGGTGGCCCTGATCTTCTCTCTCAGTCACGTGGTTGTCCTGCTGTTCCTCGGCAGCCCGGACCTTGGACTCATGGTCTCCACTTATCTGGGCTACTGGCTGATGGGCGCGGCGCTGCTGGCTCTCGGCCTTCTCGCCAGCCAGCTCACCGACAACCTGACCATCGCTTATATCCTCGGCGCGTTGCTTTGCGCCGTCCCTGTCTTCCTGCACCACGCCGGGGTGCTGCTGAGCGGACGCGCCCGCCGCCTCGCCGAGGATCTATCGGTCGTCGGACAGTTCCATGATCTGGCGCGTGGAATCGTCAGCGCCTCTTCGGTCGTTTATTTCGGCCTCCTCGCCGTCGGCGTCCTTTACCTGTGCATCCAGTTGGCGGGCCGCCAGCGCTGGCCCAGCCGGCCGAAGGCTCCGAAAATGGCCCTCCACGTCGTTCTTCGGGGCCTGGCGATCCTCGCGGTGGTGGGTTCCGCCACCGTGCTCGCCGGACGCCTCGGCCCCCGCGCCGACGTCACCAGCGAGCAGATCCATTCCCTGGCCCCGGAGACACTGGCCTTGATCCGGAACCTGGACCCCAACCGCCCGGTCTTCATCCGCGCCTATTTCTCCCGTGAGGTGCCCCGCAGCTATGTCGAGGTGCGCCGCAACCTGATCGACTTTCTCAGCGAGTTCAGCGCTCTCGGGCGTGACAAGATTTTCGTCCGGATCATCAATACCGAGAAGTACTCGCCGGAGGCTCGCGAGGCTCGGGAACTGTACGGCATCGAACCCCACCGGGTCTCCGCCGCCGAAGGGGGAGGCCGCGCCGCCGACGAGATCTTCCTCGGCCTCGTCTTTTCCTGCGCCGGCGACGAGTTCGTGATCCCGTTCTTCGACCGCGGCCTGCCCGTCGAGTACGAGCTGATGCGCTCCATCCGCGTCGTCTCCCGGGCCCAGCGGCGCAAAGTCGGCATCCTCGAGACGAAGGCTCACCTGTTCGGCCGTTTCGATTTCCAGGCGAAGCGGCAGTACCAGGACTGGTCGATCATCCCGGAACTCAAGAAACAGTACAACGTGGTCCGCGTCCCTCCCGGCTCGGACTACCCGAAGGATCTCGATGTCCTCATCGCCGTGCTGCCCAACACGCTGGAGCGCGCCGAGTTGCACCGCCTCGCCGATTACATCCAGACCGGCAAGCCCGTGCTCGTGGCTCTCGATCCCCTCCCGGCCTTCAACCTCGACCTCTCGCCGGCCGCCGGCGAAGCTCCGCCGGGCCCGTTTGCTTCTACCCGGCCCGTCCCCGTGGACCTCGAGCCGCTGCTCAACGCCCTCGGCATCGAATGGCAGAAGGACCGCATCGTCTGGGACGGCTACAATCCCCATCCCCAGCTCCGGCAGTTGCCCGAAGAAGTCCTGTTTATCAGCCCGGCCAGCGGCGCCAGGATGGCTTTCCAGTCCTCCGAGGAGATGACCTCCGGCCTCCAGGAGGTCGTGCTGCTCTACGCCGGCGCCGTCCAGGGCAAGCAGGGAACCCGGTTCACGCCCCTCATGACCACCAGCCCGGACTCCGGCCTGCTCCGCTGGAACCAGCTCGTCCGGCGGACTATCTTCGGGACCACGCTGGTGAGCGGCCTGCCGCACAAGCCGGACGAGAAGAGCTACGTCGTCGCCGCCCGGGTTGAGCGCGAAGGCGACAAGCCGGTGAACGCGGTCGTCGTAATGGACGTGGATATGTTCGGCGAGCAGTTCTTCGAGCTGCGCCGCCGCGGCATCGAAGGACTGAACTTCGACAACGTCACTTTCATCCTCAATGCGGTGGACGAGCTGGCCGGCGACCGTTCCTTCATCGCTTTACGGAAGCGCCGCCCGAAACACCGGACCCTCGAGGCCGTCGAGGCCCGCACGCGCGTCTATGAAGAAGAGCGCATCAAGAAGACCGAAGAGGCCCAGGCGACCGCCGAGAAGCGTCTCGCCGAGGCCAGGGCTCGCTTGGAAGCCGCGATCGAAGCGATCCGCCGCCGCCCCGACCTCGACGAGCAGGCCCGCGAGATCATGATCGCCAACGTGCGCCGCACCGAGGAGCGCCGCCTCGAGGTCGCCCGCGCCAACATCGAAGACGAGCGGGATCGCCAGATCGAGAACGCCCGCATCTCGATGGAGGCTTCCGTCCGCCGCATCCAGAATACGATCAAGCTTCTGGCGGTCGGCTTGCCGCCCATCCCGGTGCTGATCGTCCTGATCTTCGTCTCGCTCCGCAAGTTGCGCCGGGAGCGCATGCGCATCGCCCCTGACCGCCTCGTGACCAGGAGGGCCGCATGAGCGCCGAGTCCGCCAAGACCGCCGGCTTCGTCTTCGCCGCTCTCGTGCTCGTCACCGCCGCCGCCTGGATCGAACCCGGCGTCGTCACCCCCGAGGCCATGAGCGACGAGGGCGAGCCGCTGTTCCCCAACTTCCGCGACGTCATGGACGTCAAGGCCATCGAGGTGATCGCCTACAACGAGGACCAGGCCACCGCCACCCCGCTCAAGGTCGAGTTCCGCGACGGCAAGTGGATCATGCCGTCCCACTATGACTACCCGGCCGACGCCCGCGACCGCCTGGACAAGACCGCCGGCGCTCTGCTGGGCCTCAAGAAGGACCTCGTCATCTCCGACCGCCTCGAAGACCACGCCAAGTACGGCGTCATCGATCCCCTCGACATGAAGGTCGCCAGCCTCACCGGGCGCGGCAAGCGCGTGACTTTGCGCAACGGCCGGGACGAGATCCTCGCCGACGTCATTCTCGGCAAGCCCGTCGAGGACCACCCCGGCTACCGCTACGTCCGCCTGCCCGGCCGCAAGCGTGTCTACGGCGTCAAGACCGCCGCCGACCCTTCGGCCCGTTTTGAAGACTGGGTGGAAGCGAATCTGCTTCGGCTCTCGCCCTCCCGCATCCGCAAGATCACCATCAATAGCTATTCCATCGACGAGACCCTCGGGCGGGTGACAAACCTTCAGCGCGTCGAGGCTACCCGCGACGGTTCCGACTGGAGGGTCGCCGGCACCAGGAAGGTTTCCATCGGCGCCATCCGCCGCGCCGCGTCTGCTTTGGCCTCCATCCGCATCGTCGGGGCCCGCCCCAAGCCCCGGACCCTCGCCGAGCAGTTCCGGGAAGGCAAGGTGGAGATGACCCTCGAAGCTGTGATGTCCCTCCGCCGGCGGGGCTTCTTCCTCACCCCCCTCGGTCGGCTGTTTGCCAATGAAGGGGAAATGGTCGTGGAAACCGATCGCGGCCTCGTCTACACGCTCCGGTTCGGCGAGATCGTCGCCGGGGCCGGACGCGCCGCCGAGGGTTCCTCCGGCCAGGACAAGGGCGCCGGGTCCGCCGCCGCCGAAACCGGTGAGCAGAACCGCTACCTGCTCGTTACCGTCCACTACGATCCAAAAGTCCGCCAGCGCTACGGTGGCCCCGCTGGTGGCGAACGGACCGCCCGCTTCTTGAGCCGTAAATTCTCCGGGTGGTACTACGTGATCTCCGGCGAAGACTTCAACAAGCTCCGCGCCTGGTGATCCCGGCGTCGCCGTCCGCCGCTCCGGCCGCTTTGTGGCCGGCCGGTGCAAATCCGTTGTTCCGTCTCGAGATTCGACCCCTGCACCATTGGTCGAGACCCTCTGCCCAACAGGCCGTCCAGGCCCGCAGGCCCGATCTCCTGTTGACTAAACTACCGGCCTGTGGGATCATGAGGACGGGTAGCCGGTGAGGCCCGAGCGCCAAGCCCGGTTCGAGAGACAGCCAATATCACTATCGAAAGCCCGCCTCGAGTTCTCGCCACACCCTTCTGTCTCATGAGAATGGATCGACGGGCAGAAGGAGTTTACACAAATGAGACTTTACGTTGGGAACATTCCCTACACCACGACCGAGTCTGAACTCACTGAGTGGTTCGCGGAGTCCGGCGTCACCGTCGACTCGCTGAGCATCGCCCGTGACCGTTTCTCCGGCGAGTCCCGCGGTTTCGGTTTCGTCGAGATCGACGACCCGTCGGCCGCCGAGCAGGCCATCAATGCCTGCAACGGGCGCGACTGCCAGGGCCGCAGCCTCGTCGTGAACGAAGCTCGCCCGATGCGCGAGCGCGCCCCGCGGGCCGGCGGCGGCGGTCGCGATCGCGGCGGCCGTGGCCGTGGCGGCAACCGCTGGTAAGGTATCCCCTTTTCCCGGTATTCGGGCGGGTCTGCGGATCCGCCCGGTTCCCGCTCTTCCGTCCCCTTCTTGTTTGCTGAGCCCCCGGCTTGCCCTCCGGGCGTGCCGGCCGGCCGTCCCCGGCTCACTCCCGGTGGCACCGAGCGTCCCCCAACCCGCAAGCGCTTCCACCCTGCGCGGCTAGAATAGTCTTCATGTGGCAGCGCGTGGCGGCAGGTTTCGTCTGTCTCGGCTTGCTCGGTTGCGGAACCAGCCGTCCGCGGCCGCGGCTCCTCGAGTTCGAGAACGACTTCCTCCAGGCCTTCTTCGAGTTCCACCCTCCGGCCGCCGCCCGCGCCGGCCTCACTCAGTTCCAGGGACGCTTGGGCGACTGGAGCGAGCGCGCGGTTCGGCGCCGTCGTGATGAGCTCACCCGCATGCTCGCCCGGATCCTCGCTCTTCAGTCCGAACCCCTCTCCTGGAATGAAAAGGCCGAAAGCCGCGTCCTCGAGTACGCCGTCCGCAGCGAACTCGCCGAGTGGACGATATTGCAGTCCTGGCGCCGCAACCCGGCTCTCTATCCCGAAATCCCTCTGCGGG
This sequence comes from Solibacteraceae bacterium, assembly GCA_026984795.1. Taxonomy (GTDB): domain Bacteria; phylum Acidobacteriota; class Terriglobia; order Bryobacterales; family Bryobacteraceae; genus JALSRK01. The sequence goes on from JALSRK010000073.1 coordinate 37,596, forward strand.
CCTTGAACCGTGCCATCCATTTCCCCGCCGACGTGCCGTCCCGCCGTCTCGAAAGCGTACTCATCTCGCTCACCGAACTCGACTCGATAATGGCTGCGATGCGCGCCAACGTCACCGAGCCCACTACGCTTTCGCTGCAGGCCGGCCTGGACCGCTGCCGGCGGCTCCAGAGCCTCCTCTCCGGCGATCTCGCCGACTGGGCTCCCCGGGCCGCCGGCGTCGATCTGGACCTGGCCCGCAGCTTTTCCGGGGCCCTGCCGCTGGCGCTCAGCTCCGTGAGAGAAAGCATCAGCTGGCTCGAGGAACGGGCATCCGCCCCCTTGCCCGGCCCCGCCCCCCTCGGCCCGGAGAAGTTCATTACGACAGTCCTCTTTCAGTCGATGGCCGAAATCCCGCTCAGCGAGCTCGAGCGGATGGCCGCCGGGATGGTGGAGCGGGACCGCCGCGCCCTGGCCTCCGTTGCCGCCCGGGAAGCGCCGGGAAGCCCGGCGCCGGCGGCCTTGCGCCGGATTCTTGGACAACCCGTCCCCGAATCCGAGCGGCTCCGCACCGCCCGCCGGGCCGTCGAAGAAGCCCGCCGGTTTGTCATGAGCCACGGGCTCATGCCTTTGTCCGCCGAAATCGCCGGCTCTCCGAAATACTCGCTCCAGCCCATGCCTGCCTGCTTGCGCAGCCCCATCGATCCTGGCTGGTTCGAGCCCCCGCCGGTGCAGGAGAACCAGGTGCGCAACGGCGTCTGGCAGGTCGGCGGCCCTCTTGCCTCCTGGCCGCCGCAAGAGCGGTTTGCGGCTGCGATCGATTCCTCGGAAGCCTGCCTCCGCTGGGACGCCGTCCACGATATCGTGCCCGGCCTCTACCTCTACGCCCTCCACGCCGTCGCCTACCGCCCCCACGCCGGGCGCCTGGTTCCCGAACGCGTCCTCGTGAACCGCGTCACCCAGAGCGGCTGGGCCGCCTACGCTGAGCAGACGATGTGGGAAGCCGGTTTCGGGCGGGACGATCCACGCATGGAACTGGCCCTGCGCCACCGGGCCTTGGTGCGCGACTGCCGCTTTCTCGCCGCCGTCCGCTTCCACGCTCGCGGTGCGAGCCTGGCCGAGGTGGAGCGGTTGTTTGTGGAAAAGGCTTTTCTTCCGCCGCTGGCTGCCGCTCTGGAAGCCCGCGCTGTCGCCCTCGATCCCCTACGCCTGGCCGGAGCCCTGGGCGAAGCGCTCATCCTGCAATTGCGGCAGGAGTTCCGCAAAGCTCATGCCAGGGAATCCCCGGCGGCGTTTCACGAAGCCTTCCTCCGCTACGCGCCCTTGCCCATTCCCCTGATCCGCGAAGCTCTCCTCGGGCACAGACGCTAGAGTCGCTCCACCGCCCGATCGCCCCGCCGGAGTGAGATATAGTGACAGCTTGGCGCGATCTTCACGCATTGACCGAGGGTAAGGAGGCAGCATGGCGAACGAATTCTCCGGCCAGACGGCTCTCGTCACGGGAGCTTCCCGCGGCATCGGGGCGGCGACCGCCGTGGCCCTGGCCAGGGCCGGCGTCGCCCGCGTCGTGATCCACTACAACTCCTACCGCGAGGGCGCCGAGCGCGTCATGGAAGAGATCCGCCGCCGCGGCGCCGAGACCGACGCCATTCAGGCGGACCTCTCCGAGGAATACGGCATCGAGGATTGCGTCACTGCCGTCAAGCGCGTCGCCCCGGAGGTGGACATCCTCGTCAACAACGCCGGCTCGCTGGTTCGCCGCGCCCCGCTCTCGGACTGCCCGCCCGAGGTCTACGACAAGGTGATGAACCTCAACGTCAAGAGCGTCTGGCGCATCACCCAGGCCGTGGCGCCGTCGATGGTCGCCCGCCGCCGCGGCATCATCGTCAACGTCAGCTCCATCGCCGCGCGCACCGGCGGCGGCCCCGGGGCCACCGTCTACGCCGCCGCCAAGGCCGCCGTCTCCACCATGACCAAGGGGATGGCCCGCGAACTCGCCCCGCACGGCATCCGCGTCAACGCCATCAGCCCCGGCACCGTGGACAACTACTTCCACCAGCAGTTCTCCACCCGCGAGATGCTCGACCGCGTCATCGCCAGTACCCCCATCGGGCGCCTCGCCACCAACGAGGAGATGGCCGACGTGATCGTCTTCTTGTGCTCGCACGCCGCCCGCTACATCGTCGGCCAAACCATCGAGATCAACGGCGGCATGTATATGATCTGACGGCTCCGGCGCCGTTTCACCGCACCCAGATGGAAACGCCCGGCTGGGCGGGCGCTTCCCCCACCCAGAGTTCCACCGCCAGGCGGCCCGACGGCGCGAATCCCCCGGGCGCGCGCACGTTCACCTGCATCACACCGGCCAGGCCCGGCGCCGCGCCTGCGTACAAGACTTCCGCGGGCAGGCCCCCGATCCGCACGTGGACTGGGGACGCCGGCCTCCCGAACGGCTCCTCGGCCGGCCGCCCGGTTTCCCCCGGGGGGGTCAGGAGACCTTCCCCGGTCGCGTAGAGCAAGATCACCGCACCCTTCGGCGCCGGATTCTCTTCGGAGTTCAGCGTCCCGTCGGCGTGGACTGCCGCCGCCTGGCCGGAGCCGCCCTCCAGGGTGAAGATCCCCGGAGCCGCCGCCGCGGTCCCGACCCGCGCCCGGCTGTGCAACCGCCCCCCGGAGAAGACCTCCACCAGGAGCTCGTCGCGCCCTGCCGCTTCGTAGGGAACTTGAACGTTCAACTGGTCCCGCCCGGCATAGAAGATCGGCGCCGGGATGCCATTGAAACGCACCTCCACTCCCGCCAGGACGGTCTTCACCCGGCCGTCCGCGCCCAGTGCGCCGGCCGCCGGCTCCTCCGGCCCCGCCCCCGGCGCGAAAACCGCCACGATCTCTCCCGGGGCCACCGGCCCGGGCAGGAAGGAAGCTCCGTTCACCACCTCGCAGCGCCCTGCCGGCTCGATCGCCGGGTCCGCCTCAGCCACCCGCAGCCGCCTCACCCGCCGGTTGCCGAGGTCGGCGATCAGTACCGCCCCGTTGGCCCCGGTGGCGAGCGCTGACGGCTCGGAAAGCCTCGCTTGCCGGGCCCAGGAGCCGTCCCCGGCGAACCCCGCCGCGCCCGTCCCGGCTACAGTCTCGATGGCGCCTTCCGGCGAGACCCGGCGCACCCGCTGGTTCCCCGTGTCCGCAATCCACAACGCCCCGCTCCCGTCCACCGCCACCGCCGTGGGCCGGTTCAGTTGCGCTTGCGCCGCCGGCCCGCCGTCGCCCGTGTAGCCCGCTGTTCCCGTGCCCGCTACCGTCACGATGATCCCGTCCGGCCGGACGTAACGTACGGTGTGCGCACCTGGGTCGGCGATGTAGAGCCCGCCTTTCCCATCGACGGCCAACCCGGCGGGGCTGTCCATGTAGGCCAGCCGGGCCAGGCCGAGGTCTCCGCCGTAGCCCGGAACGCCATTGCCGGCGAAGGTATCGATGGTTCCGTCCGGAGCGACGCGGCGCACGCAGTGGTTGCCGCTGTCGGCGATGAACAGGTTGCCCCGGGCGTCGGCCGCCACCGCCCGGGGAAAGTTCAGTTGCGCCTGCGCCGCCGGCCCGCCGTCGCCCCCGTAGCCCGGCGTGCCATCGCCGGCCGCGGTGAGGATCGTGCCGTCGGGCAGCACCCGCCGGACACGGTGTCCCCGATAGTCCGCTATCCAGAATCCCCCCAGGCCATCCGCGGCCACCGACACCGGATCGCCCAGCCCCGCCTCGATGGCCGGCCCGCCGTCCCCGCCGTGCCCGGCCTCCCCGTTGCCCGCGATCGTGAGAATGCGGCCGTCCGCCTGCACCCGCCGGATCCGCCGCCGTCCTTCGTCGGCGATCAGCAGGTCTCCAAAGGCGTCGAAGGCAATCCCGATCGGAGCGTCGAGCGTCGCCGAGGTGGCGGCGACGCCATCGGCGTAGTTGCCGAACTCTCCGTTGCCCGCCGCCGGCGCCAGCGCACCCGGCCCTGGTACGGTCCACACCCGGCGCCCGCCCCCCACGTAGACCAGGCCGCCCGAGACCGCCACGTCCCGGAAGCGGCCCCCGGCCGGCGCCCGGACCACCAGTTCCACTTCGCCGGCCTGCTTCACTGCGTAGACGGCCTTCTCGTCGGCCACGTACACCGTGCCTGCGGCGTCCACCGCCACCCCCGTGGGCTGGGTCAGCCGCAGACCGCCTTCTTCGGCTCCCGCCACCGTCTCGATCCGCCCGTTGCGCAGCCGCCGGAGAAGCCGGTTCCCGCTGTCGGCGATATAGACGCTCCCGTCCGGCCCCGCCGCCAGGCCGGCGGGCGCGTTGAGCTCTGTCTCGAGAGCCGGCCCGTCTCCGTTGAAGCCGGCTACGCCCGCGCCGGCGACCGCCTCCACCCGGCCCGAAGGGCTCACCCGGTACACCCGGTGGCCCGAGAAATCCGAGACGTAGAGGTTGCCCTCCGTGTCAGCCGCTACGTTCCGCGGCCCGGCGAAGCGAACCGCCTCGCTAAACGATCCGCTCCCGCCGGCCACCGTCTGCATCGTCCCGTCCGGCCGGATCCGCCTGATGCGCCGGTTGCCGAAATCGGCCACGTACAGTGACCCGTCCGGTCTCACGGCGATCCCGTATGGTTGGTTGAGGCGCGCCTCCGCCGCCGGGCCGCCGTCGCCGGTGCTGCCCGGAAACCCGTCCCCGGCTACCGTGGTGATGGTCCCGCTCGCGCCGTCCACCCGCCGGATCCGGTGGTCGAGACTGTCGCTGACATACAGGTTCCCTTGGGCGTCCACCGCGAGCCCTTCCACGTCGCCCAATCTCGCCTCCACCGCCGCCCCGCCGTCTCCCGGTTGGCCGCCCCCGGCTACGGTGTCGATCACGTAGGCCGGTGGGGCGGCCGCGGATACGGATACTCCCACGGTCAGCCAAAGCACTAGCCGTGTCGCGCCACTGGCCATAGTGTTTCTTCCCCCAGTGGAATAAGTGGTTTCGAGATCAAATGAGTCTCACGGGAAGCGATATGCGCCAGTGTGAAGCGCTGCTGCCTCGCCCTGTTCAGCTTGCTGGCGATTGTTCCGGCCGCCTCCGCCGCACTCCGCTTCAAGCGCGCCGGAATCGACGCCTCGCCGAGGAGCGCCTCGGCCGTCAAGAGCCTCGATCGGAGCCGCCGGTACCTGCTGCTCGAGTTCGCGCGCCCTCCCGGCAGGGCCGACCGGCGGGCCCTGGCTGCCCGCGGCATCCGTCCCGTGAGCGTTGTGCCGGACCGGGGCATCGTCGTCCTCGCCCCTGCTGGGGCGCCCATCGAAGTTCGCGGGCTCCGCGGCGCCCGTCCCTTCCCGCCGGAGCTCAAGTGGAGCCCTCTGTTGGATGCGCGGCGCTCGTCCGCCAACGGCGTGTTCCTCGTCGAGTTCCACCCCGGCGTCACTGGCGCTGAAGCGCGGACGATTGCGCTCCGCGAAGGTCTGCTGCTGCGTGAACACCCAGACCTGCAGCCCCGCCATCTGCTGGTCGTCGGTTCGGCCGCCGCCGCCCGCCGCCTCACCGAATGGGACGAAGTGGCTTATGTCTTCCCGGCCTCGCGGGACCTGGCCGCCGGCCGGCCTGTGCGCGCCTGTATAGGAGCCATCACCGCCGGCGGCCCCGTGGCCCAGTACATCGCTACCGTGGGGCCTGGCTGGGACGGCTATGGGCTGGGTGCGGCTGTCCTCACCTACTCTTTCGAAGAGCTTACCCGCCGGCTTCCGGCCGGTGCGGTCCGAGAGGAGCTCGAGAAGGCGATGGCCGAGTGGGCCCGCTACGTCAAGATCGAGTTCCGCAGTGACGGACAGCCCGACGCCGCTCACAACATTGACTATCGGTTCGCCGCCGGAAAGCACGGCGACCCCTACCCGTTCGACGGTCCGGGGCGCGTGCTGGCCCACACCTTCTACCCCGCGCCGCCCAACCCCGAGCCCATCGCCGGCGACATCCACTTCGACGACGACGAGCTTTGGTCGGTCGGCGGACGCATCGACCTCTTCAGCGTCGCCTTGCACGAGCTCGGCCACGCTCTCGGCCTCGCCCATTCCGACAACCCCCGCGATGTCATGTACCCGTACTACCGGCAGGTCCGGGAGCTCTCCCCCGGTGACATCCGCGCCATCCGGCGCCTTTACGCCTCCACTGAGGCGGTGTCCGAGCCCGAGCCTTTGCGCTTGCAGATCACCGATCCCCCGGACGGGACCCAGACGACTGCCCCCTGGGTCCGCCTGTCCGGCACGGCGGGCGGAGGCGTCGAGCCGCTGCGGGTCACTTGGAAGAGCGAGTCCGGCGCCGCCGGCTACGCCTACGGCGCTACTCAGTGGTCCACCACCTCCATCCTGCTCCGCAAAGGCGTCAACCGCATTACTGTCACCGTCACGGACGCCCAAGGAAACAGCCTGGAACGGAGCATCACGCTGGAGCGGATCGGTGAACCAGCCGATTCCGCCCCGGCGGCCCCTTCAGAGCCGTCACCCGAACCGGATCCCTCCCCGCAGCCGCCCTCTGATCCCAGCCCGCCGGACAACCCGGCGCCCGGACCTCCGTCGGAGCCCCAGCCGCCGTCGCAACCGCCCGCCGAGCCGCCTTCACAGCCCCCGGCGGAACCTCCGGTACAGCCGCCGGCGCAGCCGCCCTCCCAACCCCCGGCGGAGCCGCCGGCGAACCCCGAGCCAGGAGACACGACTGTCCCGTCGCTCCAAATTACCTACCCATTTACGACGAACGTCGTCACCGGCCGGGAATCGATCCTGTTCCGCGGCACCGCTGCTGACAACGTCTCCGTCGCCTCGGTGAAATGGGCCACCAACACCGGCCACGAAGGCGCTGCCCGCGGAACGGCTTTTTGGGAAGCCGGTCCGATCCCCCTTCTGCGCGGCGTGAATATCGTCACCATCCGCGCCTATGACGCTGCCGGCAACGTCGCCTGGCGGGCGGTTACCGTTACCCGCCGCTAGCAGGAGCCGCCGGCCGTCTCTTGGCGGGCGGCCTTCCTTCGCGGCCCGCCCGCGCCGGCCGCCGGCGGCCACGTCCCCCGGACCGCGCAGTTCCCGCTACCCGTCCCTGGCGCCCCGAGCCTTCATCCGCCGTCGGGCGGCTGCCTCCGTACTCCCGCTCTCCCGCAATCGCCGGTCACCACCTCTTCGCCGGTCCTAACTCCCTGCTGCCCAACGGAGTTCACGGCGTCTGCGCCGCCCTTGCCCTCCTCCTCGTGCGACAACCGTACTCAGGCAGGCCCACGCCGGCCTCCCGGTGACATCGGCCCCCAGGAACCTTCATGGCTGCCCGCTCGTTTCCATTGCCCCTCACCCCCCGCGCCGCCTTTCCGATTCCGACCCCACCGGTGCGCGGGCCCCGAGCCGCCCGCCGCCTCGGCCGGCATCGATTTTCGCTTTTTCTTTCCAGTTACTTGCTGCCGTTCCGGCCCGGCCGCTCCCGGGGCGGAGCCGTCACACTGCCCGCCAATCCGTACGAAACAAAGCACTTCTGCGTTTCAACGTTCTGCGCCACAATGATCGCCACCCGTCACGTCACGCTCAGGCCTGCAACCTCGGGCGATCCGTTCGAGAGCCTCCTTCACCGGCTCCTCACCCTCTCCCCGGACTCCCGCCGCTCGGCGCAGCGCCCTTATCGTCGCTTCCAGGTCTCCGCCGAGCGCCTGGTGCACCTCGTAGAGCAGGGGATACCAGCGGGTGTAGGTGATCTCGAAGGCCAGCCCGGCGTTGTTGTTCGCGGTCAGGCACTTGTTGAACGACGTTGGCTCCGGCTCTTCCCTCTGGCAGGCCTCCCGCATTTCGGCGAACAGGCGCTCCTTCTCCGCCAGCGCCTCGGACCGGCTGAGCAGACCCCTATCGAACCGGCGGTAGAGCTCTTGGAGCAAGCGGTGGCCCCGGTTCACCAGCCGCGCCTTTTTCAGGTACAGCCCCGGCTCCCGGGCCAGATTCCGGTAGAGCTCGGACCCGGCGCCCCGTTGGTTCCTCGCATACCGGGCGGCGGCGAGAAAGCCCAGCAGCGTTGCCGCGGCCTCGTTCACCCGCACGGGCAGGCGTTCGAGCGCCCGGTCTTCGTGCAGGTCCTCATGGGCGACGACGAAAGCCGCCCGCTCCTCGCTGGTCTCTTGGAAGGCTTGGGTCACCGGCGTCTTCGTCCCGGCCAGCGCCTCGATCCGGTAGAAGAACACGTCGTAGCGCTCTTCGTCCACGCCGCAGCCGGCCGCCGAACCGTCCTTCATCTGGAGTCCCTCGTAGGAGTCCGGCAGCTCCAGCTTCCCGGTGTAGTAGCAGCGAAAGTAGGCCTCGCGCTTCCCCTTGCGCTCGAAGTTGCCCGTCTCCGGCACGCCCAGCCGCCGCACCTCCTGCTGGACGCCCCGGATCATGTCGGCCCGGGGTGGGGGCGGGGCCGGACGCCGGACCGCGCAGGCGCACCAGGCCGCGGGAATCAGGACCGCCGCCGCTGCCCGCCGTACGCTCATCCGTCGCTGCTCCCATTCTCCCGCGGCCGGATCTCCGCCGGGCGATCCGTCGGCTCAGCGCCGCCCCCGCGCCGCAAAGTACACTTTCGGATAGATGCCGAAGACCGACGCACCGACGGCCCGGCGCTTCTTCGGCCGCCACGGGCTGCTCTCGAAATGGCACCCACGCTTCGAGTTCCGTCCGGGCCAGCTCGAGATGGCCGAGGCCGTCGAGCAGGCCCTGGCCGACAAACGCCACCTGATCGTCGAGGCCGGCACGGGTACCGGCAAGACGCTTGCCTACCTGCTGCCGGCCATCGTCTCGGGCAAGCGCATCGTGGTCTCCACCGGCACCAAGAACCTTCAGGAGCAGCTCTATTACAAGGACATCCCGTTCCTCGAGCGCCACTTCTCGAACAAGCTCCGGGTCTGCTACATGAAGGGGCGCAACAACTACGCCTGCCGGCAGAAGATCTACGACGCCGAGCGGGAGCCGGTGCTGGCGGGCATCCAGGAGGTCGCCGACTACCAGATCATCCGCGAGTGGGAGAAGACCACCGAAACCGGCGACCGCGCCGAGATCGCCCGCCTGCCGGAGAACTCTTCCGTCTGGGCCAAGCTCGACGCCCGCCGCGAGCGCTGCCCGGGCCAGAAGTGCGAGCAGTTTGGCCGTTGCTTCGTCACCAGGATGCTGCAGCGGGCCCACGAGAGCGACATCATCATCGTCAACCACCACCTCTTCTTCGCCGATCTCGCCGTCAAGGACGCCGACTTCGGGGGCATCATCCCGGACTACGCGGCGGTGGTCTTCGACGAGGCCCACGAGATCGAGGACGTGGCCGGGCTCTACTTCGGTTACTCGGTGAGCAACCACCAGATCCGCGACCTGCGCCACGACGTCACCGCCGTGCTGCGGCAGAAACAGCTCGGCACGCCGGAGCTCGACCGGACGCTGGAGCAGGTCGAGGAGGCCGCCGAGCGCTTCTTCGCCCTCTTCGGCGAGGAGGAGGGCCGCAGCGGCTTCGACCGGCAGGAGGCGTTCCTCGAAGCCCACGAGCGGGAGTACTCGGACCTGGTGAACGGTCTGGAGCTGATCGCCGCGCAACTGCAGTTGATCAAGAACGCTCCCGAGGAAGTCGTCCCCCTCTTCCAGCGGGCGATCGAGATCCGCGACAAGCTCCAGAACTGGATGGAGAGCGGCGACCGCAGCTTCGTCTACTGGGTCGAGCGCCGGGGCTCCGGCTGTTTCCTGCAAGCCACGCCCATCGACGTGGCGCCGCTGCTGAGCGAGAAGCTGTTCAGCCAGGTGGATACGGTGATCCTCACCTCGGCGACGCTGGCCGTTTCCGGGCGCTTCGACTACGTCCAGCAGCGGCTCGGCCTCGACGACGCCCGCACTCTCATCGTCCAGCCGGCTTTCGACTACCGGAATCAGGCGCTGCTCTATGTCCCCCAGCATTTGCCGGATCCGCGGAACCCGGCCTTCGCCAAGGCTGCCGCCGCCGAGATCGCCCGCCTGCTGCGCATCACCCGGGGCAGGGCTTTCGTCTTGTTCACCAGCTATCAGCAGATGCAGGCGGTCTACGACATCGTCTCTTTCGAGATCGACTACCCGGCGCTGCTGCAGGGCGCCGCGCCGCGGACGGCGCTGCTCGAGGAGTTCCGCCGCACACCCCACGCCGTGTTGTTCGCCACCGCCTCGTTCTGGCAGGGCGTGGACGTGCCGGGCGAACAGTTGAGCTGCGTTATCATTGATAAGTTGCCGTTTGCGGTGCCGACCGATCCCGTGGTCGAGGCCCGCATCCAGGCCATTCGCGAGGAGGGGGGCAATCCCTTCTACCGGTACCAGATCCCGCAGGCGGCGCTGGCGCTGAAGCAGGGATTCGGGAGACTGATCCGCAGCCGCACGGACCGGGGGGTGCTCGTGCTGCTCGACAACCGCATCACCAAGCAGCGCTACGGACAGGTCTTCTTCGACAGCCTGCCGCCTTACTCTTTCACGATGCGGATCGAAGACGTGGAAAGGTTCTTCAATGTTTGAAGTCACCGTCGAACAGACCTTCGCCGCCGGGCACGCCCTGCGCGGCTACCGGGGCAAGTGCGAGAACGTCCACGGCCACAACTACAAGGTCTGCGTCACCGTCGAGGGCGAGCGGCTGAACGAGATCGGGCTGCTGGTGGACTTCGTGGCCCTCAAGCGCATCCTGCGCGCGGTGATCGAGTACCTGGACCACAAGTTCATCAACGACCTGCCGCCGTTCGACCGGGTCAACCCGACGGCCGAGAACATGGCCCGGTACTTCTACGACGAGGTGGCCCGGCGCCTGGCGGAGGAAGCCCCGGGGGTTCCGGCGCGGCTCAAGGAGGTCCGCGTCTGGGAGACGGACACATCGGTAGCGACCTACCGGCCCTGAGCCGGCCCGGGGCGCGGCCGCGGCGTCACTTCTGGTAGTAGGCGGCGTTGCGCTCGGCGAACTCGGCCCACTTGTCGGGCAGCTCGTCGGCCTCGAAGATGGCCGAGACGGGACAGACCGGCACGCAAGCGCCGCAGTCGATGCATTCCTCGGGATCGATGTAGAGCATCTCCTCGGTTTCGAACTCGGGCTCGTCCTTGCGCGGGTGGATGCAGTCAACCGGGCAGGCGTCCACACAGGCCGTGTCTTTGGTCCCGATGCAGGGTTCTGCAATGATGTATGCCACAGTCCCTCCTCTGAAGCTTCAATCGCGGCCGATCGCCCGTACGACCCAGGCGAGGCGCCGGCCGTCCTGTTCATTCGATGACGGGCGGAAGCTCCGGGACGCGCGAAACTCGAGATGCGCGGGACCCGGCTCGTCGAGTTCGAACTCGAAGCAGCCCGCCTCGACCGGCCGCCGAGTGGCGAGCCGGCCGTTCGAGTATACCGCGAGGACCAGCGGCGCAGGGGCGGCCCCCCTCACCCGGATGGGCCTTTCGCCCGGCGGGACCATGTAACGCATCCGGGGGGCGGCCCAGCCGTCGCGATAGAGGCCCTGAGCTTCCCTCCGGAGCCGCTCGATCCACCGGCCGGTGGCGATGTGGACGGGGAAGGGGCCGCGCCAGGTCTCGAGCGCCGCCAGTACGGCTCCGGGGGGCCACCGCTTGCCGGAGTGGCGGCGCAGCACCCGGGCGATCTCGGCCACCCGCGCGCGGCCGCCCCGAAAGGACTTCGCCGCCGGGTGCTCCCGGATCGCCCCCATCATCTTCGGAATGAAGACGAGCGGACGGCGCAGCCCCAGGCGGATGAGCAGATCCCAATCGAGGGCGTAGTGGAGCGACTCGTCCAGGCGGCCGGCGGCCTCGAACTCGCTCCGCCGCATGAAGAGCGTCTGCTGAAGGACGTAGTCGTAGAGGTGGACGAGCTTCCAGAGGTTGAAGGGCTCGGTGAAGGGGAAACGGCCGAGCTTGCGGCCGGCTTCGTCGATACGGATTCCGTCGCCGTAGACCGCCCCGGCCTCGGGATGGCCGGCGAGGGCCTCGACGGCGGCCGAGACGGCTCCGGCGAGCAGCAGGTCGTCGGCGTTGATCCAGGCGAGCACCTCGCCGCGGGCGCGGGCGAAGCCCTTGTTGAGGGCGTGGGACTGGCCGCGGTCCGGCTCGGGGACAAATGTCAGGCGGCTGGAGTACTCGGCCGCCACCGCGCGGGTCTCGTCGGTGGAGCCGCCGTCCTGGATGAGATATTCGATGCGGGGGTAGTCCTGCGAAAGGACGCTCTCGATCGCCGCCCGCAGGAAGCGGCCCTGGTTCAGCGACGGGGTGACGATGGTGACCAGCGGGCCGTCCATCAGAGACTCATCATACGCCGAGGCGGCCGGGGGCCGGCGCCATGACAGGCCTCAGACCGCCAGCTCCGAGAAGCGCACGCCTTCGAGCGGCCCCAGCGCCGTCAGCGCCAGGTTGCCGCTCGAAAAGAAGGCCCTGGCCACCGATTGCACGCTCTCCGCAGTGACGCCCTCGATTCCGGCCAGGATCTCGTCCAGGTCGAAGAAGCGGCCGAAGAAAAGGTGCTGCCGCGCCAGGTTGGCCATGCGCGCCGAAGTGGACTCGAGCGAGAGCATGATCGAGCCTTTGAGGTGGCTCTTGGCCCGCTCCAGCTCCTCCTCGCCCACCGGTACAGCCTTCAGCCGCGCCAGTTCCTCGAGCGTCAGCCGCACCACCTCGCCGGCGTGTCCCGCCGAGGTGCCGGCGCTGATCAGCAGGCAACCGGTGTCGCGGAACAAGCTAAGCTCGCTGCCCACCGAATAGGCCAGGCCCCGCTTCTCGCGGATGTTCTGGAACAGCCGTGAGCTCATGCCCGCCCCGAGGATGGTGTTCAGCACGTAACAGTCGTAGCGCCGCTCGTGGTTCACCGGGTAAGAGGGCACGCCCAGGCAGAGGTGAACCTGCTCGAGGGAGGGCTTGTGCTCCAGATGCAGGTGCGGCCGCGGCGTCGCCGGCTCGGCGGGCGGTGGCGGCGCAGCCGGGGGCAGCCCAGAGAACTCCGGTTCGATCAGCGCCAGCAGTTGCTCGTGCTGGACGTTGCCCGCGGCCGTGACGAGCAGGTTCGAAGCCGTGTAGACCGAATCGTGGTAGCCGGTGAGCGCTTCCCGCTGGAACGAGCGGACCGTCTCCGGCGTGCCTAGGATCGGCGTCCCCAGCGAATGCCCCGGCCAGAACCGCCGGCAGAAGAGCTCATGGACCAGGTACTCGGGCGAGTCCGTCTCCATCTTGATCTCTTCCAGGACGACGCCCTTCTCCTTCTCGATGTCGGCCTCGCGCAGCAGCGGCCGCAGCACGAGGTCGGCCAGCACGTCCACGGCCAACGGCAGGTGCTCGTCGAGGACCTTGGTGTTGAAGCTGACCAGTTCCTTAGTGGTGTAAGCGTCCAGGTGGCCGCCGATGGAGTCGATCGAGCGGGCGATGGCTTCCGCCGAGTAGTCCCGAGTGCCCTGGAAGACCATGTGCTCCAGAAAGTGGGAGATGCCGGTCAACTCGGGCGTCTCGCGCCTCGCCCCGGTCCCCACCCAGACGCCGACGGCCACCGAACGCACGTGGGGCATCGTTTCGGTGACGACCTGGAGCCCGTTCGGCAGTGTTGAGGCGTGAATGCGGCGTCGGCGCGGGGCGGGTCTCGTCATTTCGTGGGATCAATTTCATTGTAACAGCAGGCAGTTGCGGCCCTCGCCGGTCGATCCGCGCGCCGGGGCCATGCTAGCGTATTCGGTATGGGATACGTCAGAGTGGGCAAGCTGAGCGAGCTGCCTCCGGGGGAAGTGATGGAGGCCAGAGTCGGGGACAGGCCGTACGCCGTTTGCAACGTGGACGGCGAGCTGTACGCCGTCGAGGGGATCTGCCCGCACCGGCAGGGGCCGCTGGGCCAGGGCGCTTTGCACGGCCACATGCTGGTCTGCCCGTGGCATGCCTGGGAGTTCGACTGCCGTACGGGCCGGAACGACCGCTCGCCGGAGGTCGGCGTGGCGACCGTGCCCGTGAAGGTGGAAGACGGCGAGATCCTGATCGACGCGGGCTAGGCCGGCCGCCCGAGGAAGCCCCGCCGCCGGATGCCGGAACTGCCCGAAGCCGAGACGATCGCCCGCACGCTGGCCCGGCGCATCGAGGGCCGGCGGATCGTGGGGGCCGATCTCTACTCGGCGCGGGCGGCGCCGGAGGGGCTGCCGGAGACGGCCGGTAGAATGGTGAAGAGGGTCCGGCGGTACGGCAAGCAGATCCTCTGGGAGCTGGACCGGGGCCTGCTGTGCTTCGAGCTGCGGATGACCGGGCTGCTGGTGTGGCGGTCCGAACCCGGCCCCTACACCCGGGCGCGCTTCCGCTTCGCCTCCGGAGCCGTCTCGTTCGACGACATCCGGCAGTTCGGCAGCGTGCGGTGGTCCTCCGGCGAACTGCCGCCGCTCGGCCCGGACGCGCTGGAGATCCCGGCCGTGGAGTTCCTCAGGCGGCTCGCGGGCCGCCGGGCGCGGATCAAGCCCCTGCTCACCGACCAGCGGTTCCTCCGGGGCCTGGGCAACATCTACGCCGACGAGATCCTCCACCGGGCGCGGATCCACCCGCTGGCGCCGGCCGCCGGCCTCGGCGAGGCACGGGCGCGGCGCCTCTACGCCGCCATGCGGGAGGTCCTCGCCGAGGCGATCGCCCTGGGCGGCTCCTCGATTTCGGACTACGTGGACGCCGAGGGGCGGCGGGGCCGCTTCCAGGAGCGCCACCGCGTCTACGGGCGGGAGGGAGCGCCGTGCCCGGCCTGCGGCGGGCGCATCCGCCGCATCGTCGTCGCCGGTCGCGGCACGTGGCTCTGCCCACGCTGCCAGCGGCCGCCCCGGGGCGTCTGAAACGGCCCCGCGCCGCCTTCCGGATCTCCGAGGGGGCCGCCGGGGGGCGGATGCTAAAATTGGAGTCTCACGGATGGAACTCGAAAAAGTCTATGAACCACAGCGGTTTGAGCCGCATTGGGCCCAGTGGTGGATCGACCGGGGCATCTTCAAGGCCAAGGACGATTCCGATGCGCCGGTCTTCTCGCTGGTGATCCCTCCGCCCAACGTCACCGGCAGCCTCCACATGGGCCACATGCTGGAGCACACCGAGATCGACATGACGGTGCGCTGGCGGCGGATGCTCGGCTACAACACGCTGTGGCTGCCCGGCACCGACCACGCCGGCATCGCCACCCAGATGGTGGTGGAGCGGGAGCTCGCCAAGGAGGGGCTGAGCCGGCATGACCTGGGCCGGGAGAAGTTCCTCGAGCGCGTCTGGCAGTGGAAGGAGCAGTACGGGGGCACGATCGTCAAGCAGATGATCCGGCTGGGGGCCTCCTGCGACTGGTCGCGGGAGCGCTTCACCCTCGACGAGGGCCTCTCCCGGGCCGTCCGGGAGGTTTTCGTCCGCCTGCATGAGAAGGGCCTGATCTACCGCGGCCAGTACATGATCAACTGGTGCCCGCGGTGCCACACGGCGCTGTCGGATCTGGAGGTGGTCTACGATCCGACGCCGGGCAACCTGTGGCACATCAAATACCCGCTCAAGGAGAGCGACCGGTACGTCGTCGTGGCCACCACCCGGCCGGAGACCATGCTCGGCGACACGGCTTGCGCCGTGCACCCCGACGACGAGCGGTACAAGGACCTGCACGGGGCCACGGTGATCCTGCCGCTGCTCGGCCGGGAGATCCCGGTGATCGCCGACCCGATCGCCGACCCGGAGTTCGGCACCGGCGTGGTGAAGGTGACGCCGGCCCACGACCCGAACGACTTCGAGATGGGCAACCGGCACGATCTGCCGCGGATCAAGGTGATCGACGAGACGGGCAAGATCACCGCCGAGGGCGGCCCCTACGCCGGGCTGGACCGCTTCGAGGCCCGCAAGAAGGTGGTGGCCGACCTCGAGGCCCAGGGGCTGCTCGTCAAAGTGGAGCCGTACGAGCTCTCGTTGAGCAAGTGCCAGCGCTGCAAGACGCCGGTGGAGCCGCTGGTCTCCACCCAGTGGTTCGTCAAGACCAAGCCGCTGGCCGAGCCGGCCATCGAAGCGGTGAAGAGCGGGCGCATCCGGTTCATCCCGGAGAACTGGACCAAGACCTACTTCGAGTGGATGTACAACATCCGCGACTGGTGCATCTCGCGGCAGCTCTGGTGGGGGCACCGCATCCCCGCCTGGCATTGCAAAGCCTGCGGGGGCGTTACCGTGGCCCGGGAGACGCCGGAGGAGTGCGCCCAATGCGGCAGCGGCAAGATCGAGCAGGATCCCGACGTGCTGGACACCTGGTTCAGCTCGGCGCTCTGGCCGTTTTCGACCATGGGCTGGCCGGAGGAGACCGAGGACCTGAAGCGCTTCTACCCGACGTCGCTGCTGATCACCGGCTTCGACATCCTCTTCTTCTGGGTGGCCCGGATGATCATGATGGGCCTCGAGTTCATGGGAGACGTGCCCTTCCGCGAGGTCTACATCCACGGGCTGGTGCGGGACGCCGAGAAGCAGAAGATGTCCAAGACCAGGGGCAACGTCATCGATCCGCTCGAGGTGACCGAGAAGTACGGCACCGACGCGGTGCGGATGTCGCTGCTCCAGGGGGCCGCGCCGGGTACCGACATCGTGCTCACCGAAGAGCGGATGGTCAGCTCCCGGGCCTTCGCCAACAAGATCTGGAACGCGGCGCGGTTCCTGTTCCTCAAGATGCAGGCCGCGGGCGTCGAGCCGCACATCCCCGATAGCGAGGAGCTCGAAGGGGCGCCCCTCGAGGACCGCTGGCTCTTCTCGCGCCTGAACCGTTGCGCCGAGCAAGTGAACCAGGCCATCGCCAACTACCGCTACCATGAGGCCGCTCAGACGCTCTGGCACTTCTTCTGGCACGAATTCTGCGACTGGTACGTGGAGCTGAAGAAGCTGCGGCTGGAGGAGGGCTCGGGCGCGAACCGCGATTGGAAGAACCTGCTCACCGCCTTCGAGACGGCGCTCCGGCTGCTGCATCCGGCGATGCCCTTCATTACCGAAGAGCTCTGGCAGAGGCTGGCGCAGGGCTCCGAGGGGCAGCCCGTCTCGATCGCCCTGGCCCGGTACCCACAGCCGCGGACGGAGTGGGCTGACGAGGAGGCGGAACGCCGGATGGAGCTGCTGCAGGAGATCATCGTCTCGGCGCGGAACCTGAGGGCGCAGCTCAAGATCGAGCCCAGGGAGTTCCTCAACGCCACCCTCTACGCCCGGGACTCGGCGCGGGAAGTGGCCGCCGAGCAGGCCGAGGCGATCCGGCGGCTGGCGCGAATCCATCTCTCGCTGAGCGAGGAGAAGCCCCCGGAGAAGGGCGTCAAGCGCTCGACGCCGGAGTTCGATCTGGTGCTCGAGGTGCCCGCCGCCCGGGTGGAGGCGCTCAAGAAAAGCCTGGAGAAGGAGGTGGCGAATCTGGAGCGGCTGGTGGCCAACTCGAAGAAGCAGCTCGCCAACGAGCAGTTCGTCTCCCGGGCGCCGGCGCACGTGGTGGAGGGCATCCGCAAGAAGCTGGCCGACTACGAAGCCCAGCTCGAGAAGAGCCGGGCGACGCTGGCGGGGCTTTAGGCGGGAACGGCTAGGAGCCGCCCGTCTTCGGCACGGCGATCAGATCGAAGCTGAAATCCATCTCCTTCTTGGTCCCGACCATCCCGAGGGCGGCCTTCGGCGGCTTGATCCCGTAAGCTTTCATGTCTACCACGGCCTTGCCGGTGAAGCGCAGCTTTTCCCCCTCCGGCCGCATCTCGACCTCGACGGTGACCGGCCTGGCCACGCCGCGCACCCTGAGCGGCCCGGTGACGCGGTACTTGCCGTCGCCGAGCGCCTCGATACGCTCGGATTCGAAGATCAGTTCCGGGAACCGCCGCACCTGCATCGCCTTGTTCAAGGCGTACTCCTGGATGTCTTTCAATTGTTTGGGCTTTACCCACTGGTCCAGACACTCGGCGCTGGCGGCTTCGATCACCAGTCGCACATGGGAGGCTTCGGGGCGTTCGGGATCGTAGCGCAGGTCACCGCGGTAGCGGTGGTAGACGAAGAGATGCTTCTTGCCGCGCAGGAAACCGGTCTTGTGGACTTCCAGCGCCAGGCGGGCGCCTTCGGCGGGCTCGATGCGGTACCCGACGGCGGCGGAAAGGGCCGTGCTCAGGATCAATCCGACCGGTAGGAGCCTGCTGCGCATCCCTCACCCCGAATGTTTGTGAATATTATGCCCCAATCACTTGCTCTCACGCGAGGAATAGCGGTTCAAGACGGAGAGCAGCCGCTTTGCCTGGGGCGGCGGCTTCACGCCTCTGAGGATGATCTCCCGGTTGGTGATCCGGCGGCCGTAAAGCTTTGCATTGTCGTCGTCGGCTGGGCGCAACGTGGCTCCGTCCAGAGAGATGCCCGCGAAGACGCCCCGGGAGCGGGAATAGGTGAGGATCTCGGCCCGCATCTGGGCGTCGGTCTGGGCGGCGGCAGTACGGCCCAAAGGTCCAGCGGCGGCGCTGGCGTCGCCACCCACGGTGAACTTGCTGGCCAGCAGCTTCTTTTTGCCCTTCTCGTTCATCACCAGCATGATGACGTCGGTCTCCGAGCCGCCGATCTGGAGGCCGAAACTCCCGCCTTCGATGCGGACCGCCCCGGGCGCAGTCCACCCAATACCCCTCTTGCCGCGGCAGACGAGGAAGCCCTTGCCGTACTTGGCCCCGAACATGAAAGCGCCCTTCTTCATGCCGGGGATGACGATGACGCAGTGCGCCTTGTTCAGCAAGTCCTGCGGGATGCTCTTCTCCTTCATGTTCATCGCCTCTTTGAGCGCCTCGGCGGCGTTCTCCAGACGCTGGAAGACATTGGCTGCCGTGGCGGGCATCAGAGCGGCCACCAGCGTCAGGGCGGCGAGTCGCAGGATCATTGTGGCGCACCTCCTTCCGCTCATTGTCGCCGATTCCCCGTGCGGCTGCTTTCTCGGCCGGGGGCCCGGACGATCGAAACGCTGACGCACGGGAAGAGCAGCTCCGCCGGAGGGGCCGGAACGGTTCACCGGCCGAGCAGCCAGAGACCGGCCAGCAGCAGCGCCGTCCCCAGTCCGAATCCCGCCACCGCGACGATGACCGTGCTTATCGAATCGCCGGGCTGGACGTCCCATGCCGGGGCGGCGCTCGATCCGACAGTCTGCGGGCCGGCGCCGGCAACCGGCCGCGGCGCGGCAGAGCGGATATCGGAAGGGGGTGCGGCCGCGGTTCGAGAAGGATGGGCTCGCTGATGCCCTGCCTCGGCTTCGGGTTCGATCGGTGCAAATTCCCCGCGCGGTGATCCAGGAGGCGTTTCGATGGCATCGAGCGGATCGATCTCGTTGCGGAGGGCCCGCATCAGCTCGTCGCGGAACTCCAGCGCGGTCTGGAACCTCTTGTGCGGTTCTTTGGCCAGAGCCTTCAGTACCACCAACTCCATGGCGGCCGGGATGTTCGAGTTCCAGCGGCTCGGTGGAGGCACCGGCTGCTCGACGTGGGCCAACATGATCTCGAATTCGTTGGCCCCGCCGAATGGGCGCCGCCCGGTCAGCGCCTCGAACAGCACCACGCCGACCGCGTAGAGGTCGCTGCGGTGGTCGGCGTTGGCGAGCCCTTTGACCTGCTCGGGCGCCATGTAGTGCGGGGAGCCCAAGGTGACGCCGGTGCGTGTCAGCCGCGGGTCCGTGACACCCCGCGCCAACTCGAATCCCGTCAGCTTGACGATGCCGTTTTCGGTGATGCGGATGCTGTCAGCGCTGATGTTACGGTGGATCACGCCCTGGGCGTGGGCGTAGTCCAGCGCCAGCAGCGTCTGGCTGATGTAGTCCACGGCCCGGCCCAGATCCAGTGGGCCGGAGACTAGTTTCGCCGCCAGCGAGTCGCCTTCCACCCACTCGCGGGTCATCACCAGCTCGCCGCCCACGCGGCGGGCGGCGTAGAACTGGGCGATGTTCGGATGCTTCAGGCTGGCGTGCAGGCGCGCCTCCCGCAAGACGCGCTCGATCGCCTCCGAGTCTTCCACCACCGTCGCCGGGATGACCTTCAGGTACTCCATGCGCTGGGTGATCGCGTCCCGGACAAGGTAGGCCGTGCCGTGCGCGGAGGCGCTGAGGAGCCTGACGAACTCGACTCCTTCGATCTGTTCTCCAACGGTGAATCCCATGGCTGCTTGCGGTGGATCCTCCCGGTGCCCCGCGAAACACTCACCGGCTAAGACAATGCACCATCCTTCCCTCTTCACATTCGACGGAATGCTCTGAAATTCCTAGGGGTGAAACGCCTTAACGGGCTCCCGGAATTCGTCCTAGTCGAAACTTCCGGTGGCTCGGGCTGCCGGGGAACGCCGCCCGGCCGGCGCTGCGGAGCGGGCAGTCGAAGACCCGGCCGGAGTCCGCGCCGCCATGATACTCTCGAAACGAATCACTCGAGCTACACAGGAGTTGTTATGCGAGCGTTGTGGATCCTGCTGTTGACCGGCAGCTTGCTGCCCCTTTCCGCCGCCCGGTTGCGGATCGCCGTTGTCGGCCTCGTCCACTCCCACGTCTGGCACTACTTGGGGGAGATGGCCGCCGGCGGACCCGCTGAGCTGGTCGGCGTCGCCGAGAGCAATCCCGAACTCGTCGCCGAAGCCAGGAAACTCGGCGTCCGCCAGGAACTCTTCTTCGACGACTACCACCGGCTCCTCGACCAGGCCAAGCCGGACATCGTGTGGGCCTTTGTGGAGAACAACCGGCACCTGGAGATCGTTCAGGCCTGCGCGCCCAAAGGCATCCACGTCATCTTCGAGAAGCCGCTGGCGGCGACACTGGCCGGCGCCCGTGAGATCCAGCGTCTGGCGAAGAAACACCACATCTACGTGATGACGAACTACCAGATGGCCTGGTGGCCGTCGAATTACGCGGCCAAGCAAAAGGCCGACTCCGGAGCCATCGGCCGCGTCTGGCGGCTGCGGGGCATCGTCGGACACGGCGGCCCGGGTTCCCGCGGACCCCGCAGCAAATACTTCTTCGCTTGGCTGACAGACCCGGTGCGCAACGGCGGTGGGGCCTTGATCGACTTCGGCTGCTACAACGCGCTCTGGAGCCTCTGGTACCTCGGCAAACCGGAGAAGGTCTACGCCCACGTGAACCACCTCCGGCCGCAGACCTTCCCGAAGGTGGAGGACAACTCGACGCTGGTCCTCTCCTACAAGAACGGAGTGGGGATCTTCGAAGGCAGTTGGGATCTGCCCCGCAGTTTCCAGGATCTCGAGGTCTTCGGACTGAAGGGCAGCCTCTACATGACGCGCCGCGGCGTGAAGATGCGCCTCGGGCGGCGCGGGCCGGAGGAGGATCTGCCCCTCGAGCCGCTGCCTCCGGAGCGGGCCGATCCGGTCGCCTACATCGTGGACGTCGTCCGGAACCGCAGACCCCTCAGCGGGCTGGTGGCGCTGGACATGAACGTAGACGTCGTCGAGATCCTGGAAGCGGCGAAGCGTTCGGTGGCCACGGGCGCCGCGGTGAAGCTTCCGCTCCCTTGACTCGTGACTCAGCGCGGCCCGGCCCGGCGGCTCACTCCATGACATAAGTGGTGAGCCCGTCGAGGAGCTTCGGATAGAAGTCAGTGGACTTCTGCGGCATTACGCCGCCTGAGAAGGCCACTTCGGCCACCTGTTCGACCGGCGTGGGGGGCAGCAGGAACGCGGCCTGTACCCGGCCCTCCCGCACCTGTTCGAGTGAGGCGCGCAGCCCCCGCTGGTAGAGGATGTGGCGCTGCTCGCGCATTGCTTCCTCGTCGATGCCCAGGATCTTGTGAAGAACATCGCTGTGAAGCGCCGCGACGTCGAGTTCACCCGGCGCCCGCTCCCGCTCGAGCAGCCAGGTTCGGGGGGCGGCTCCCGCCGCGAAGCCGATGCGCACCGTGCTCGGATCGGAGGCGGCGAGGCGGTCCCGGAGCATCTCCACCGGGACCCCTTCGAGCACGTGGAAGCGCCGGCGAGCGTGATGGAGCAGGTTCTCGGGATTGAAATCAGCCAGGCCGCGGAGCAAGCGGTGGGTGGCCAGGACCTTCAAGCCCGGTGAATGCAGGTTCACCAGGGTCATCATGACGCGGCGAGCGGCAGCACACTCCGGATTCTCCCTGGCGTAGGCCAGGGCGGTCTCGTAGCGGTGGTGGCCGTCGGCGATGAGCAGTTTCTTGCCGCCCATCAGGCGGGTGATCTCCGCGGTCCGCGGCGGATCCGCGATCCTCCAGACCCGGTGCAGGACGCCGTACTCGTCTTCGACTTCAATGAGGGGCGCTTGGGAAGCAGCCTCCTCGAGCAGCGCCTCGACGGCGAATTCCGGATCGCTGTAAAGCAGGAACAACTGGCCGGTATGGGCCTTGGTGGCCCGCAGCAGCTCGAGGCGGTCCTTTTTTGGTCCGGCCAGAGTCTGCTCGTGCCGGAACACGACGCCTTCGCCGTAGTCCACGACAGGGCCGAGGCCGATGAAGCCCTTGCGCGTGATCCGTTCGCCGCTTTCGGGAAGCCGGAACTCCTGGTAGTAAGGATAGAAGGCCGGCTCGGGGTCCTGGGCGAGGATGCCCTCGGAGATCCAGGCCCGGAGCCGGGCGGCGGCGCGGGTGTATACGTTGTCGGATTCCGAGTCACCGGGCCGGGGCCGGTCGAAGGTGATCTGGGCGTAGTTGTAAGGACTCGCGGCCAGGTAGCGTGCTTGCATTTCGGGCGTAATCTTGTCGTACGGCTGGGTGAGAAGACGCTTCAGGTCCCCAGCTTCCGGGGTGTAGCGGAACGCGCGAAAAGGAAGGATTTCAGCCATGAGAACCAGGGGAGACCATCAGGATAGCAGACGCCGATGGCTCCCCTGGGCCGCCCGTACGGTGGGCAAGTGTTACTGCGACAGCCGCAGGATTTCCGACGCCACCCGGTAGAAGGCCTGAGCGAGCTCTCCGCGGTCCGGAGCGAACACGTAGAGGCCTTCCGGCTCGTCGGGGTTGTAAGCCGGACTGCTGGGGTCGTTGGCCAGGCGCATCATAAGATCGTCGTCCGGCGGGGTCACGGTCCCGGTGGGGTCGCCGAGCCCGATCGCGTAGATGACCACGCTGAGACGCGGGTCTTGCCGGGCGCGGCGGGCGGCGTTGTCGGCGGCGTTCTTCGACGCGCGGCCGATGCTGATCGGCCGGTCCGGGCGGATCTTGCCGGCGTAGGGGTGTCCGGCCGGGAACGTGTAGACCGGCTGGTAACCGCGGGTCGAATTGCCGTACTTGTCGTAGTCGGGAATGTAGGCGATGTCCCGCCTCACTTTCCAGCCGTTGCTGGCGAAGTCGCACCCGTTGCTGTCGGAGATGACCCGCTCGTTGTTGTCGGTCACCGAGTTCGCTTCCATGAAAGTCACCC
Source organism: Solibacteraceae bacterium (assembly GCA_026984795.1). Classification (GTDB taxonomy): domain Bacteria; phylum Acidobacteriota; class Terriglobia; order Bryobacterales; family Bryobacteraceae; genus JALSRK01. The sequence goes on from JALSRK010000073.1 coordinate 60,880, forward strand.
CGTAAGTGTAGCCTTTGGACCTGGTCGCGTTGCCCTGGGCGGCGATCACGCCGGTCTTGGGTTGGGGATTCCAGTAGGGGTTCCAGTTCGGGGCGTAATAGGTGCGGTAGCTCTGCCAGGGCCGCCGGTCATAGCGTTCGCCGTTGGCGTCGCGGCAGGGGCTCGGCTCCATGCTGTAGAGCGAGCTGGTCGAGCTGTAAGGACTCCAGCCATGGCCGTAACGCGTGTCGGTGACCGTTTTGACCGGGAAGTCGGCGGTGATGCCGTTCGGCAACCCGTCGGAGAAGAAAACGATGAGGTTCAAGGTGCCGGGCTCGTCGATCGCTTGCAGCAGTTCGTAGGCCTTGGAGATGGCCTGGGCGGTACCCGTGCCCCCGGAGCAGTCGATCTGGGCGATCGTGTTGGCGAGGTCCGGCTTGAAGTTCTGGTCCGGCGGGAACGCTGTCAGGTAGCTCATGCCGAAGGTGATGAGCCCGAGCCGGTCGCGCCCGTTGGCGAACTGGTTGACGAAGAGCTGGGCCGCGTCTTTCATCGGCTCGCAGGAGTTCGAGGCGTCCATCGATCCGGAACGGTCGAGGACGAGAATGACGTTGACGTCGCGGCGCGAGGCCTTGCCGGCGGAGCGCACGGTCGAGTGCGTGTAGCCGAAGACCCGCATGAAGTAGAGGCCGACGTCGACGGCCCCTTGAACGTAGACGGTGCGCGTGCGGTAGGCCGTCTCGGAGACCTGGACGTTGACAGTCTTGTTGGTGGTGTTGAAGAAGCCGTTCGGGAAGTTGGCGTCGAAGAAGGCCTGGGCGCGGGCGATGGCCGAAGCTTCCTGCTCAGCCAGTGTAAGGCCTTTCGACAGCGACCGCGCCGCCGCGATCGCCGCGGCGTCGGTAGCCGCCACCAGTTTGGCCTTCACCACATAAAGGAAGCCGGCGTCGATGGCCAGTCCGACCACCGGCACGACCACCAACGTGGACAAGGCGGTGATCATCAGCGCGATGCCGCGCTGGCTCTTTCCTCGCGTAACGGGTCTCATCGCAACCCCCTCAGGGATAACACTCCGTGTGCTTATCACTTTAACGGCGGCTCTCGCCGCCTGGAATCCGGCCAATGGCGGAATTCCAGCACCAGTTCCGTCTTAGTACGAAACCTTTCCTTCCCGGCTCGCTGGAAGCCCAACGGCTTTCCTGCCGGTCTGAAAACCGCTCCGGCGTCCGAACCGGAAGCGATTCCGCACCCCGGGGCTCAATAGATCGTCCGCGAGTAGACGCGAGTCTGCTCGAAGAAGCCCGGGAAACTCAAGTCGGGCGCCTCGGCCACGGCTTCGGCCACGTAGGCCAGCTCTCCGGGCTGCAGCGCCAGGATCGAGTTGAACCCGACGGCCCGGGTCCGTACGTCGGTCAGATAGTCCGACATGCTGATCTCGCCTTTGCTGTCCTTCAGATTGGACGGCGGCTCACCCAGTGCGCTCGGCGAAAGTGCCGCATTGCCGATGATGATCTGCTGGGTGATCACGGGCAGCATGTAGTTCGTGCATTCCTGCACCTGAAGTCCGCCGGCGGCGCACTCATCGGCGCCGATCATCATCACCCGCGTCAGAATCACCTTTGCGTTTCCGCCGGTGCGGGTCATCCCCAGACCGGTGGCCAGGCGCACGATCAGATCCTGATTGCCCGGTTCCGAGAAGTCGACGAACCGGACGAACATGTGTCCGGCGTCGCGGCTGAGCTGGGTAACCTGAATGCTCCGGCTGAGGTTCATGCCGACGTTGACGGTGCCCAGCAGCAGCGGAAGCAGGAACATCGTCGCCACCGCAAACTCGACGATCGTGTTGCCTCGTTGTTGCTTCCCTCTCGCACTCATGACTCTGCTATCCCTCCCCTGACGCCGGCTAACGGGGCGGCGGATTCTGTCCCGGTGGCAGCCCCTCCATCCGGTCCGATGAGCGGGTCGTGATCTGTAATGGGGGCGCGTTGCGCATCAGCTGGGCCAGCCAGCCCCAGGTGTAGTTCTCGACCGAGACCTCGATGATATTGCCGGGCGAATTGTCCGCCACCTCAGTGAAGGTAGTGGGATCGTAGTAGCGGATATGGATCTTCTGCAGGCCCTCGTCGCCACTCAAGAAGCCCATTGCCGCGTTCTGCACCACCGCTTTGATCGACTCGTCGTGGCTCATGCCGGTGAACGTCCGGTAGGTGACGGCATAGCGCACGCCCTCGCGGGTGGCGTGTTGCAGCGTACTGCGGACGAAGATGGCAAGGCCGAAGTCGATGATCGCGAAGATCATGGCCAGCAGCGGGACGAGGACGAAGGCCGCCTCGACCATCGCGTTGCCCCGCTGCCCTCTCCTCCGAAACGGAACGACTGTCATGCTCATGCCTGCCCACCCGATGGATGCACCAGCGCCCCGGCAGCAGTCGGCCGCGGTGTTCTGGCGCTCCAATTCTTACGTTAGAGTGGTGCGGCGCCGATGCGAATCCGTCGTTCCCGTGAATTCCACTGAGGAATTCACCTTAGGAGACGGTTCAGGGTAATGAGGATCGTGTGGTGCGGACGGCTCGGGCTACCGCTTCCGGCCGGCGGCCGGCTGGCGGAACCGCCAGAGGTACAGTCCCACGGCGCCGAGCAGCAGCGCCAACCACTGGGTGGTCGACAGCGGTCCGCCGAACGGGTTGGGCTGCTGGTGGTAGCGGACGAACTCGACGAAGAACCGGACCAGTCCGTAGAGCAGCAGATAGAGCCCGATGATCGCCCCGCCGGCGTGCGGGCTCCGGAAGCGCCGGTAGAGAATGCCGAAGATGACGAACTCGGCGGCGGACTCATAGAGCTGGGTGGGGTGCAAAGGAGTGTTGAGGGGGACGCCGACCAGTTCGTGGGCATCCTGCTTCGTGAACGTCACCGCCCAGGGAAGGTGCGTTTCGACGCCCCAGCAGCAGCCGGCGGCGAAACAGCCGAGGCGTCCGATGCCGTGGCCCAAGGCGATGCCCGGCGCGAAGACGTCGGCGGTCTTCAGCCCCGGCAGGCCATGCTTGCGCATATAGACGAACGCCGTCGCCAGCGCGGCGATCAGCCCGCCCTGGAACACGCCTCCGGCCTGGAGCGTCCGCAGGGTGAGAATCTCGCCGGGGTGGGAAGCGTAATAGTTCCAGTCGAACAGGAGCATCATTACTTTCGCTCCCAACAGGCCGGCGACGGCGCAGTAGACGCCCAGGTTGGTCACCGCTTCCGGATCGAGCTGCGAGCGGACCGCGAGACGCCGCGCCATCCACAGGGCGGCCAGGAAGCCGAGCGCCACCAGCAGACCGTAGGTGGGCAGGAAGAAGCCATCGAGGCTGATCAGCTTGGGATACATGCTAGTTCTCTCCCGGCGGGCGGGGGCGCATTACCGATTCCAGCAACAACAACAGCGCCCCGGCGGTGATGGCACTGTCGGCGACGTTGAAGGCCGGCCAGTGCCAATCACCGACGTAGAGGTCGAGGAAGTCCGTCACGCTGCCCTGCAGGAGGCGGTCATAGAGGTTGCCCGTGGCGCCCCCGAAGATCAAGCCCAAGGCCGCCGGCAGCCAGCGCTGCTGGGGACCGGGCTGCGGGGGCAGCCGCCAGATCAGCACCGCCACCGCGCCGAGGACGGCCAAGGCCACGCCGATCAGCAGCAGGGAGCGCAGGGGGCCGCCGGCGTCGGCGAAGAGTCCGAAAGCGATACCCCGGTTGCGTGTATAGATCAGGTCGAAAAACCCCGGGATCACGGGGATCGCTTCATAGGGGCTGATGGCGGCTTCGACCCACAATTTCGTGATCCGGTCAAGGACGATGACCGCAGCGGCGACTCCGAAGGCGATCCGGCGAGAGTACATTTCAGCCCCGGGCCTGGACCGTCTCCAGCACCGCCTCGGCGCAGACGCCGCAGACATCAGGGACGAGCGGGTGCGTGCCCACGTCCTCGCGGTACTTCCAGCAGCGCGGGCACTTGCGCCCGGAGGCCCGCTCGACGTGGACGGCGAGCTCAGCGTCGGCCTCGCCCTCCATGGAGACCTCGGAGACGATGAACAGTTCGGGCAGGTCGCGCTCGTAGCGGTCCAACAGCTCGTAGAGTTCCCCGCTGGCCTTAAGGTGGACTTTCGCTTCGAGGGGGGCGCCGATGATCTTGGCGGCGCGGGCCGCCTCGAGGCTCTTGAGCACCACGTCGCGCACCTCGACCAGGCGGTCCCAGTCTTTCGCCTTCTTCCGGTGTTCGGGGCCGAGCCCGGCGGTGAGCTCCTCGGGCTCGGGCAGCAGAGCGATGTGGACGCTTTCCGGCGCCCCCGCAGGCCGGGCGAGATGCTCCCAAACCTCTTCCATGGTGAAGCTCATCAGCGGCGCCAGCAGCCGCACCAGCGCCCAGGTGAGCCGGTGGATGGCCGTCTGCGCGCTGCGGCGGGCCGGCGACTCCGGAGCGGCCGTGTACAGCCGGTCTTTCAAGACGTCGAAGTAGAGCGAGCTCAGATCGGTGACGGCGAAGTTGTAGAGGGCCTGGTAGACGCGGTGGAAGGCGAACTCATCATACCAGCGGCGGCAGCGCCGGGTAAGTTCTTCGGCTCGAAACAGGATCCACTGGTCGAACTCCTGCAGTTGCGCGGCCGGCAGCGCATCCCGCGCCGGGTCGAAGTCGTGCAGGTTGCCGAGGGCGAAGCGGAAGGTGTTCCGGATCTTCCGGTACGCCTCGGTGAGCCGGGCCAGGATCGTCTCGGAGATCCGCACGTCCTCGGTGAACTCGACCGAGGCCACCCAAAGCCGCAAGATCTCCGCCCCGTACTTCTCGACGATCGCGGCCGGCTCGATGATGTTGCCCAGCGACTTGGACATTGCCCGGCCTTCGCCGTCGAGCGTCCAGCCATGGGTGGCGCAGGTCCGGTAGGGGCTGGCGCCCTTGAGGCCGACGCCGACGAGCAGCGAGCTGTGGAACCAGCCGCGGTACTGGTCTCCCCCTTCGACGTAGAGATCGGCCGGCCAGTGCAGCTCCGGTTCTTTGTCTACGACAGCGAGGTGGCTGGAGCCCGAATCGAACCAGACGTCGAGAATATCCTTCTCTTTCTCGAACTCCGTCCCGCCGCACTTCGGACAGCGGTAGCCGCCGAGCAGCTCGGCGGCCGACCGCTCGTACCAGACATCGGCTGTATGTTCAGCGAACAGATCGACGACCTTGTCGAGCACCGCCCTCTCGGTCACCGTCTCGCCGCAGCCCTGACAATAGAAGACGGTGATCGGCACGCCCCAGATACGCTGGCGGGAGATGCACCAGTCCGGCCGGGTGGCGATCATGTTCGAGATGCGCTCCTCGCCCCACTTCGGCATCCAGGAAACGGTCTTGATAGCCTCCAGAGCCTTCTGGCGGAGGCCGTTGCGCTCCATACCGATGAACCACTGCTCCGTGGCCCGGAAGATCGTCGGGTTGTGGCACCGCCAGCAGTGCGGGTAGCTGTGCCGGATGGTCTTCTCGGCCAGGAGGGCGCGGCGCTTGCGCAGGATCTCGATGACGAGGGGATTGGCCTCCCAGACGGTCTTGCCGAGGATCGACTCCGGCAGCGCGCCCAGATCTCCGTCCGGCTGAAAGAACCGCCCGCGATGGTCCACGGGGCAGTAGACCGGCAGCCCGTACTCTTGTCCCACCAGGTAGTCCTCGAGACCGTGGCCGGGCGCGGTATGCACGGCCCCGGTGCCCTGCTCCAGCGTCACGTGCTCGGCCAGGATGCCTTTCGACTCCCGTTCGATAAACGGATGGCCGTAGGCGCCCCCCTCCAGCTTTTCACCCGGGAAACGGGCGACGACCTTGTGCTTTCCCCAGCCGCAGGCGTCCAGCGTCGCGGCGTAGAGACCCTCGGCGATGATGTAAACATCCCCGCCGGTGTCCACGGCCACATAGGGGAACCGAGGGTGGTAGGCGATCGCCAGGTTGGCGGGGAGCGTCCACGGGGTCGTGGTCCAGATCAATCCCCAGACCCTGCGTCCCGCCAAAGCGGGATCGATGGCGGCGGGGTCGGAAAGCAGTGGAAACCGCACCCAGATCGAGGGGCTGGTGTGGTCTTCGTACTCCACCTCGGCCTCGGCGAGGGCTGTCGTGCAGTGCGGGCACCAGTGGACGGGCTTCAGCCCCTTGTAAACATAGCCCCGCTCCAGGAACTCGAGAAAAGCCCGGGCGATCACACTCTGGTACTGGGCGCTCATCGTCAGGTAGGGTTTCTCCCAACGGCCCAGCACGCCCAGGCGCTTGAACTCCCGGCGGTGAATGTTGACATACTTCTCCGCGTAGCGCCGGCACGCCCGCCGGATCTCGACTGGGCTCATGGAGGCCTTCTTCTCGCCGAGTTCGTTGTCCACGCGGATCTCGATCGGCAGTCCGTGGCAGTCCCAGCCGGGAACGAATGGAGCGTCGTAGCCCGCCATGCTCCGGGATTTGACGATGAAGTCCTTCAGAATCTTGTTGAAAGCCGTGCCGAGGTGGATGTTGCCGTTGGCGTAGGGCGGACCGTCGTGCAGCACGTACTTCGGCCGCCCGCGCCTGGCCTGCCGGATCCGGTGGTAGAGGCCGATTTCCTCCCAGCGGGCAAGGATTTCGGGCTCCCGCCGCGGAAGGTTGGCCTTCATCGGGAACGCCGTCTTCGGCAGGTTGACGGTCTTCTTGAGGTCGAGGTTGTCCAAGTCCATGTGAGGGCTAACCCTTCATGGTACTACGCCCGTCCGAGCGCCCGGCTCGGGCCCGTGATAGCTTGAAAAGAGAACCATCCCATCACTCCAGATGCACATCCGTCACCCACTGAAGGCTCTCACCCTGCTGATCGCCGTCTGGCAGACGGGTCTGGCCGAACAGAAGCCGCCAATCCACTTCCGCTACCAGGCGATTCCTTTCACGCTCGACAACTCCGAGTCGCCCCGGCGCTACGCCCCGGAGACGATGGCCGGCGGCGTCGCCGTCTTCGATTACGACAACGACGGCGACCTGGACCTCTATTTCGCCAACGGCGCCGATATCCTGACGCTGCGGAAGACGGGCGAGAAATACTGGAACCGGCTGTTCGCGAACGACGGCAAGGGGCACTTCACCGACGTCACCGCCCGGGCCGGGCTTCGGGGGTCGGGCTATGACACCGGCGTCGTGGTAGGAGACTACGACAACGACGGCGACGAGGACCTTTTCGTGGGAGGGGTGCACCACTACGGCTTGTACCGCAACAACGGCGACGGAACCTTTACGGACGTCACTGCAGAAGCCGGGCTCGATAAGGCCGACGACCCCGAGTACGGACCGCTGTGGGCGGTTCACGGCGCCTTCCTCGACGCGGACAACGACGGCTGGCTGGACCTGTTCGTCGTCAACTACCTGGCCTGGAGCCGGGAGAAGGAGCCGGAATGCCGCTACGAGGGCGTGCTGGAATACTGCCACCCGCGGCTGTACGGACCGACTCCCAACAGCCTCTTCCACAACAACGGTGACGGTACCTTCACCGATGTCTCGGCGCCCTCGGGAATCCGGGCCAATGCCGGCAAAGGCATGGGGGCGGCGGTGGCCGATTTCGACGGCGACGGCCTGCCGGACATCTTCGTCTCCAATGACAAGCTGTTCAATTTCCTCTTCCACAACCTCGGCAAAGGCCGGTTCGAAGAGGTGGCTTTCGACGCCGGCGTCGCCCTGGCCGAGCACGGGAACTTCATTTCGGGGATGGGCGTGGACTCCCGGGATATCGACAACGACGGCCGGCCCGACATCGCCTTCGTCGCCTTGGACAACGAGACCTTCCCTATATTCCACAACATCGGAGATCTGGCCTTCGAGGAGGTCACCGCGACCAGCGGTATGACCACCGCCAGCCGGGCGATGGCGGGCTACAGCCCGGCGCTGTTCGACTTCGACAACGATGGCTGGAAGGATCTGTTCGTCTCCCGGGGCCACGTGCAGTCGTTGACGATGGAGGGGCGCGTGGCGGTTCGGCAGCACAACACGGTCTTCCGGAACCTCCGAGGTGACAAATGGCAACCCCTCACTGAAGAGGCGGGCTTCGACGTTGTGGAGCCCAAGCGGCACCGGGGATCGGCCCAAGGCGACCTGAACGGCGACGGCCGGATCGACGTCGCCGTCAGCGCTCTGCGGCAGCCCGCCGAAGTATGGATCAACGACAGCCCGAACGGCCATCACTGGCTGATGCTCGATCTGGAAGGCGTCAAGAGCAACCGGGACGGGATCGGCGCGCGGATCAAGGTGACGACGGCGGCCGGCACGCAATACAACCACGTATCCTTCGCAGCGGGTTATGCTTCCTCCAGCGCCGGCCCGGTCCACTTCGGACTCGGGGACGCAACTTCGGCCGCAGTGGAGATCCGCTGGCCTTCGGGCATCGTGCAGAAGCTCGAAAAGGTGCGGGCCGATCAGGTCCTGAGGATTCGGGAGCCGGCCAAGTAGCATTCGGGCGGCGGACGTTCGCCCTGGATCCTTCCGCCGGGGACGGGCCGGCCTCAGAAGATGAAGCTCAAGCCGCCGCGCACGGTACGCGGATTCTGGATGAGGTACAGAAGACGCCCGTCGGCCGTCGTCACCGGCACGTAACCCTGGGCCAGCAGGTTCCGCAGCTCGGCGCTCGCCACCATCCGCCCGGACCAGATTCCGAAGGAAGGCAACGACTGCTGGATCCGGACGTTCAGGCCCGCCTCGGGCTGCAAGCCGGACGTGAGGAAGAGATGGGTGGGCACCAGAGCCCCGTAGTCCATCCAGCGGTAGCTGGCGGAGATCCGCATCCCCGTGCGCGGAGCCGCCGCCGAGATGCGAGCCGCGAGCCAAGTGCGGCGGGCGAGTTCCATGGAGTTCCGCAATTCCTGCGGATCGTGAGTAGCGAGGATCCCGCTCTCGTGCACGAGCACGCCGGTGTTGCCGCCGGCCGCCGTCAACCGCAGGTATTCGCCGAGCGGCTGCGTGATCGAGGCTCGAAATCCCAGCCGGCTGTAGTCGCCGAGATTGAAGATCGAACTGTTTGACGAAAGGTCCGGAAGCAGATCACCGCCGGAGTAATAGCCCGACGGCGCGGATACGGGCACCGCGGCGTCAGTGACGCTTTCCCGGTACAGACCGACATTGACGGTCCGGCCCCCAATCACCTTCCGGTAATTGATTTCGAAGTTTTCGATCCGCTGCACTCGGGCCTGACTGGAGACCAGCGAGACCCGCGGGAAGACGGCCAAGACGGTAAGATCGTCCTGCATCTCCCCGGCGCCCTGCCCGGAACCGGCCAGCAGTTCCGCGGGCGGCATGCCGGAACTGAAAGCGACTTCGACCATGCCGAACTTGCCGAGGTCGGACGTCAGCCGGGCAAAAGGACTCACGTAGTTCAGGCGCTCGAGGAACGCGACCGATTCCAGAGAGGCTCCGTACTCGAGGAGCAGGAAATCGGTCAACTGCCGGCGGTCCATCGTGCTCACAGCCAGAGTCTGGAGTTTCGGGGCGTTGTCCTGGCCGCCGGCCACCAGAGCCTGGCCGACGACGCCTCGCAGCTGCGCCTGCCGCATTGTCAACGCCACTTCGGGGCGGGCCCCCCAGAGTTCGTTGCTGTAACTGGTACGGAATCCTGCCGTGGGCGCGCCGGTTTGCAGCGCGTAACCGAAATTGCCGCTGAACTGGACATCGTTCGAGCCGAACAGCGAGGTGGCCAGTGCAAAGGAAGTGCCCAGGTCAGCGGTGGCGCCCGCGGCTGCCAGAGCGCCCTCCTCACCGGCCGAGAGCTTCAGCAGACCACGTGTCCGGGTGAAGATCGCCGTCCGGGCGCCGGGCTTCTTGCCGGCGGGATCCGGAACGTCGGTGCCCGGCAGGATCCGCAGGATGGGACGCGCCGGCGTGGCCGTACGCAATACCCATTTCCAGTCGTCGTTCATGATCGAGCGTTTCCCCGGGGCGACATAAATGAGTTCGACCGAGCTGAGGATGCTGGCAAGGCTGATCGACAGGAAGCTGCGGTTGCCCGGTAGGATCCGGATGTTGTCCTTGACCGCGGGCACGAAGCTGGGCAAGCTCACTTTGATCCGGTAAACACCCGGCAGTAGGGAATTGAAGCCGAAGGCCCCTTTTTCGTTGGTCAGAGTGCGGGCGACCAGCCGGTCGTAACGGTTGTACAGGAGCACGGCGGCGCCCATCTGCGGAACGCCTTGCTGGTCACTGACGAACCCGATCAGGCTGCCGGCCAACGAGCGGTCAGCCGCATGGCCCATCTGAGCCGGGGCCGCCGCCAGCAAGAGCGCCAGCAGAACCCGCGCCGTAGGTGGCATTCCCCGTTCCATCCAATACTGTCGTTCCCCGCGGCGCCCGCCCACCGGCGTCCGCCGCCAGACACCCCGCCCCTATATTACCTTGAATGTGGCCTCCGGGGTAAGGGTCTGGTTCTTGAGCCGGTCCGTGACCTTCAGCCGCAGCAGGTACTCGCCGGGCTCCAGGTTCTGGAGCGGCAGAATCTTCTCGACAACAGTCTGATTCGCCGAAGCTCCGTCGATGCTGGCGACGTCTTCGGTGAATTCGAAGATCTTCTTGTTGTCCTTCTTGCGGATCACTTCGTATTCGATGACGCCGTTGGGCTTGCGCGTCTTGTCGTCGGGCTTGAAGTTGTAAAGCTGGAAGTAGATCCCCATCTTCTCGTTGCGCTGGAAAGTGTCGTCGATGCGCGGACGCACCTTCGAAGTCCCGATGACGAACTGTCCCGTACCGATCCGCCGCGTCGGGACCTTCTCGATCTTGTCGGCCAGGATGAGGCTGCTCATGCTGAGCTCATCGTCCTCGTAATAGGGGACGCGCAGCGCCATCTCGTAATTGTTCATGTTGCCGCTGACGACGTCCTTCGCCACCACGTTGAGCCGGTAGGTCCCCGGCGGCAGCGGCACCGACTTTTGATAGATCGCCTTCTTGTCGATCGCCTGGCCGAGCAGCGGCGTCGGAACCTCAGTGGTGATGACGTCCTCGAAGACGTTCACCACGCGGCGGGACATCGATGTGATCCGCCCGTAGATGTTGATCGTGGCCCGGGAGACGCCGTCTTTGTCCTCGAACTCGAGGTCCTTGTTGGAGAACTGCAAGGTGATGTTCGTCATCACCGTAGAGCTGGTCATGCGGATGTAGTCCGCGCGGACCTTCATCGGCAGCAGGTTGTACTTGATCGTCGAAGTCACGGCGGCCTCGAGGTCCTTGAACTTGATGGGCGGGGGCTTCTGAAGCGCGGCCCAGATGCGCAGACGCTCGAACTGGTTCATGCGCTGGGGCAGCGGCATGTCGCCGGTGCCGAGCCGTGTGCCGTCGGTCCGGGTGAAACGGTCCGCCTTGCTGGTGATGCCCATCTCCTCGAGCATCGTCAATCCGGCGTTGGGCACGTGGAGGAGGGCGTCCTTCTCGGAGGGATCCATGGTCATCCGGTATTCGCCGGTCAGCGTCGGATCCACGAATTCGATCATGATGTCCGAGCCAATACCCTCGATCCAGCGGTAACGCCAGATCTCGAAGGGATAGGTGGCCGTGGTGCCGCCGCCCTCGTACCAGGGGCGGACATAGGAGCCGCCCGAGGGGTGGGATTCGATCTCGTCGGGCGGTCCGAAAGTGATGTAGATACGACCCCGGTCCGTCTTCCAGCCCGGAATGCCCGAAGCGAACCGCTCGTTGGCGTAAGCGATCCGCCGGTAGTGCTCTTCCTTGAACTCGTTCTCGGGCGTGTCCGGAGTGGGGTCGCGCCGCAGCCAGAACTGCTCGATGAACTGCTCCATCTCCTCGGCGGTCTGGAGCCTCTTGAACGCGGCCCGCTCCTCATCAGTGATGATATAGGCGACGTCTTCCTCGAGCCATTTGCGGAACGGCCTCTCCAGTTCCTTGCGCAGCTTCTTTTCGCGGCGCCGGCGCTCCTTCGCACTCAGAGGTTTGGAAACCGTCTGGGCCTGGTTCTCCACCGTCTTCTTCTTTTTCGGCGCCGGCCAGGCCGGGGCAGCCAGCAACGCGCAGATGACGGACCAGCTAACGAGAGAAGCGGATCTGAGTCTCATAGCCATCACCGGCTGGGGCGTTTCGCTACCTTGATTTTAGGGTGCCCGGGCAACAGGGTCAACCCGCCGGGGTCAAGTTTCACAAGCCCCCGCCGGCCACCCCAGCCTAACTTATCAAGACGGACGCGCTGCGATTGCCGTTTCGGTGCGAACCGTCGCGGCCGCGGTCTTGGGTGCGGCCGGGGCGCCGAGCGCCGGCACAAATCCAGGCCAGCTCCTTGACAGGGGCCAATAATGAGCATATGCTCAAAACTGAGAGCGCCATGGGGAGGTCTCTGAGATGCCGCTTGGTCGACGGGGTGCCGGTGGTGCGGTACTTCAAGCCGCAGGGGATCCCCATGACGGAACTCGACGAGGTTGTCCTCGGGATCGACGAGTTCGAGGCGCTGAGGCTGGCCGATCTGGAAGGTCTGTACCACGAAGACGCGGCCCGGCAAATGGGCGTGTCACGCCAGACCTTCGGCCGCATCGTAGGGAATGCGCGGCACAAGGTGGCCGAAGCGCTGGCAAGCGGAAAGGCGCTGCGGATCGACGGCGATGAATTTCGATTACCGGAATGGTGCCGGCTTCGGTGCCGCACGTGTGGTTCTCCGATGCCGGGACCCCGTCACGCCGGCGCGGAATCGTGTCCGCAGTGCGGAGGCGCAGCCGGGCGCCGGGAAGGCCGGGAGGCCTCGGTCGGCGGCCGCCGTCCGGATTCTTGAGTTCGGGAGCACCGCGGCGGGCGGAAATCTCATGGAGCCGCCCCCTCTCCTGTCTGTCCGCCGTTCGGTGCTCCCGGTCCACCATTGGCTGTTCTCCGTGAGGTACTTCGCCGGTCGCCTACCGGCATCGCGGAAGTCTACGGACCCGCTCCACGCACCGGTCCATGGGTAGCCGGATGCCAGGATCCGCCGTCGTCTAAGTTATGATTAGATTCAGCTTCACGGCTCCGAAATAGGTAGGCTCACGATGAACGACCTCTCCGGCCTCCGCCTCCGGGATTTCCCGTTGCCGCTGAAACTCACCATCAGCCTGGGGCTCGTGGTGCTGGGTTTCGGTTACCTGATCGCCCTGGCGAACCTTTATTTGACGTATCACCTGACCGACGGCCAGCCCGGGTTGACCGTCTCCGATCTGCGCCGGGCCTTCTACGGCAACCGGGAAACCACCAAACTGGCCGCCAAGATCGACGGCGGCAGCATGGCACAGTTCCTTCCCAAGCCGGGCGACAAGGAGAAGATCCTTTCCTGGATCCAGGACGGGGCCTCCAGAGAGGGTTACGAGGCCGTTGTCCGACCGATTCTCGCCGAGAACTGCATCCGGTGCCACAATCCTGAAGGACTGCAGCGTTTCAGGCCTCTCACCTCTTACGAGGAGGTGATGGTCGTCACCCAGGTGGACCGCGGCGAGCCCGTCTCGCTCTGGGCCCGGGTGGCCCACACCCACATCCAGTCGATCGGACTGATCTTTCTCGTCCTGGGCGCCGTATTCTGCTTCACGTCGGTGCCCGAAAAGTGGAAAACGGTGATCGTCGTGCTCCCTTTCGCGGCCCTGCTGGTCGATTTCGGAGCGCGTTATCTCGCCCGCACGGTGCCCGCGATTGTGTACCTCATGTTGCTGTCGGGAGCCAGCATCGGGCTCCTGTTCGCGGTGATGACGCTGGTTCCTCTCTATGACATGTGGATAGCGAAACCGAGTTCCCCTGAGTAAAGGAGGAGAAGCAAGTCATGATCCGAATTCGTTCTTCCTGCTGCCTTCCCCTTTCGGCGGTCCTGTTCGCACTGGCGCTGCTGGCCGCCTGCGCTCCGGGCGGGAAGAAGCCTTCCCTCACGCCGGATTCCCCCCAGGTGAAGGCCTTCGCACCGCTGCCGGCGGTGATGGAATCGCCGGCCAACCCCGTCACTGAGGAGAAAGTGGCTTTGGGCCGCATGCTTTACTACGACACGCGGCTTTCCAAGAGCCAGGAGATCTCCTGCAACACCTGCCATCTGCTCGAGAAGTTCGGCGTGGACAACGAGCCGACGAGCGAAGGGCACAAGGGGCAGCGGGGCGACCGCAACTCGCCCAGCGTTTATAACGCCGCCGGCCACTTCGCCCAGTTCTGGGACGGCCGGGCGGCGAACGTCGAAGAGCAAGCCAAAGCGCCGGTGCTGAATCCGGTGGAGATGGCCATGCCGGACGAAGCGAGCGTGATGAAAGTGCTCAAATCGATGCCGCAGTACGTCGCCGCCTTCCGCGCGGCCTTTCCCGATGACAAGGATCCAGTGACCTTCGACAACATGGCCCGGGCGATCGGGGCCTTCGAGCGGAAGCTGGTCACCCCCGGCCGATGGGACAAATTCTTGAAGGGCGATGCCACCGCGCTTACCCGCGCGGAGCTGGCCGGCCTCCAGACGTTCCTCGACGCCAACTGCCAGAGCTGCCACATGGGACCTTACATCGGCGGTACCATGTTCCAGAAACTGGGCGTTGTGAAGCCGTGGCCCGATCAGAAGGATCTCGGCCGTTTCCAGGTGACCAAGAACGAGGCCGACAAGATGATGTTCAAGGTGCCGTCGTTGCGCAATGTGGCCAAAACCGCTCCGTATTTCCACGACGGCTCCGTGCCGACGCTCGAAGAAGCCGTGTCCAAGATGGCGGAGTACGAGATCGGTAAGGAGCTGGCGCCCGACGAGGTCGCCGCCATCGTGACTTTCCTGGACGCCCTGACCGGCGAGATCCCCACGGATTACATCGCCAAGCCTGAGCTGCCGCCCAGCACGGCCAAGACCCCGAAACCGGATCTGAGCGATTGAGCACGAAAGACGCAGCAGAACTTCTCTCCCGGCCCGCGAACCGCTGCCTGGTTTGCGGGCCGGACAACCCTTACGGCTTTCACATCGACTTCCGGACCGGCGAGGACGGCTCGGTGAGCGCCGAATGGGTGGCGCTCAATTATCTGGAGGGCTGGGCCGGCGTGCTCCACGGGGGCATCGTCTGCACGCTGCTCGACGAGGCGATGGCCAAAGCCGTCGCCGCAGCGGGCCTCCGGGCGATGACGGTGGAGATCCAGGTCCGCTACCGCCACTTCGTCGCCACCGGCGAAAAGCTGCGCATCCAGGGCCGCGTGGTGGAGCGCAAGCGCCGCCTGTTGAAAACCGAGGCGGAGATCACCACAGAGGACGGCGAGCCACGCGCCCAAGCCACGGCGACCTTCCTGGCAGTGGTTTGAGAAGCCGTTGCCTACCGGGCCGGCCGATGCCGGTAGCGGAGCGCGAAGACCGACGCCCGGCCCTCGTCGCCCCTAGCGCCCAGCACCAGCAGCACGATTCCGCGCTGGGGGTCGAAGACCATCGCCCGGTTCTGAGCGGCCCGCCGGTGCAACTCCTCGCCCTCGCGGATCGGAATCTCGACCCTCCGCCAGGTGTTGTCCGCCGCCGTGTAGGCCCACATGGGCGGCAGCCCGCCCCGGCGCGCGCGTCCGTAGAGCAAGAGCACGTCCTCGCCGGGGATGTAGACGGATTCCCGGGTACAGACCGGCGGCGCTCCGCCGCCGGCGACCTTCGGGTGCAAGTTCATCCACCGGCGCTTTACCCAGTCGAAGGCCCAGAGTTCGTCGCGGCGGGCGCCGCCGCCGTGTAAGAGCAGCCGTTCGCGCTTCGAGTCCCAGGCCAGGCTCGTCATCTCGTAGAGGTTCTGGGGCCAGGGGCCGCCGCGGTCCATGCGTTCCCAGTCCGAACCGCGGAGCAGCCAGACGCTCGTCTCCTGGTGCGGATCGTCCGGCCGCCAGGGAAGCAGGTAGCCGGCGTCGTTCAACCGGCTGCGCCAGTCCAGGCGGACGCCCACGACGCCGTGCGGAGTAGTGACGACCGTGTCCACGCCTTCCGGCGCCGGGCCGATGAGCGTCCACTCCCGCGTTTGGGGATCCCAGCTCCAGGTGACGAACTTCTTGTAAGAAGATGGCGGCCGGACCAGGGCGTCAGGAGCTACGGAGCGGCTCTCGGGCCAATCGCGGGACCACTCGGGCTCGTAGCCGGTGGTCAGCCGCATCCGCACGACGTTGATCAGCCGGTCACCTACCGGATCGTAAGCGTAGGCTTTGCGGCCGTGGGTCGCCCAAGGCCCGCCCCGGAAGGTCACCCCGGCGAGCCGGACGCCTTTGTCCCACGTCCGGCCGGGGAATTCGGGCTCCGGGCCGCCCACCCAGGTGTGCCCAGCCACGTCGTAGACGTCCACGTCGTTGCCGCCGTAGCCGCAGTGGCCGCCGCCCCAGTAGAGAATCTGCTCCCGCCGCGTGTCGAAGGTGGCGCTGCCCCAGGTGCGGGTGATCGCGGCGCGTCCCGGATCGGCCAGCAGAACCCATTCGTTCTCCGGCAAATTCTCGAGGCGGGCTTGCTGGACCGCCCGGCGCCGGGGATCGGGCCGCGTACCGGCCGCTTCCTTCGGGGGCCGTTTCGGCATCGCCTCCTGCGGGCGGACCGGGGCCGCCGCGTCCACCAGGCCTTCCATCTCGATCCGGTATCCGTAGGTGGTGCGCACCGGGTAGAGGGTGTTGCAGCTCGACCGGTCGTCCGGCCGGCGCGTGTTCGCCACCAGGACGATCAGCCGCCGCTCGGGGGCGATGTCGGCGCTGATGTAGAAGCCGGTGGGCACGCGCCCGTTCAGCTTCCGCCACCGGTCCTCGCCGGCGTCGTAGGCCCACATGTCGGTCAGGTCCCGGCGGTTGTAGCCCCCGCCGACGATCACCCAGCCGGTCTCGGGATCCCACACGGTGAAATGTCCGGCCCGGGCTTCGGGGCTTCCCGGCGCCTGCGACTTGCGCCAGCGGCGCGTCTTCAGGTCGAAGAGCCAGGTATCGGCCAGGTAGCGGCTCTGGCCGTCGCCGCCGAAAAGCACCAGCACGCCGTGGCGGCGGTCGCATACCAGCCGCGTCTGCATCCGCGGCGGCGGTTCCACATCGAGAGACAACCGGCGCCATTCCCCCTCGGCCGGGCGGAACACCCAAGTTCCGGTGTAACCGCGGACCTTTCCGTCCGGCCCCCGTTCGGCCACGTGCCCGCCGCCGAAGAGAATCAACTCGTCAGCGACCGGATCCCAGACCAGCGAGCCGCCCAGCACCGGGGGCGGCGACTGCCGCGGCCGCAGGTCGCGCCAGCGGCGCCGCCGGACGTCGTAGGCCGCCGTCAGCCCGCCGGTGAAATAGTAGAGGGAGTGGTCCGTTTCGCGGTAGGCCACCTGGTCGAAGACGATGTTCAGGTCCGGCCGGGGCGCGGCGGGTTCCTCGTCGGTGGGGCTGCGCATGACCGTCCGTTCGCTGCCCGAGGTGATCCCGGCGTAGGTCCGGGGGACGTAGGCGAGCGGCAGCCGCCGGCTCCAGAGCCGCTCCCAGGCCGGCGGGAACTGGTTCTCCCACCGGCGGGTGTCCGGGTCGAAGGCCACCATGTCGTACTCGGGTACACGGATGAGCGGGTGCTCCTGGAGCAGCTCGGGGTCGTCGTTCATGAAGCCCCAAAGCAGGAAAGAATCCACCGCCGGGGCGTAGCGGATGGCCGAACCCCGCCTGGCGCCCGAAGGATCCTTGGCCAGCTCGACCCACCGGTTCGGCGGCAGATCGGCCGCGACCAGGCAAGTGGCGGACAACAGGGCCGCGAGCAGTGCGCGCATCGGCCTACTCTTCGAGCCGCGGCTCAGCCAACCCCTTCACCGGCACGCCGTGCGCTTTGGCGTAGGAGCGGGTGATCCCGGCCAGCTTTTCGAGCCAGCCTTCGAGGCCGATGCTGCGTTCGGGCATCATCATGAAGCTCAGGTCCGGCGTGCGGTCCGCCCAATGGTCCTTTGTGTCGTCGAGCTTGTGGAAGAACTTCCGGCCGCCCACCGAGCGCCCCTTCGGGTAGCGGCTCTTCTCGTAGACCGCCTTCAGTTTGGAGAAGACCCGTTCGCCGTCTTCGCGCAGGCGCTGGACGCGGTTGTAAGCCGCCACCAGATGCCCCACCGCCTGGGCGGGTTTGTTCGCAGCCGCCGCGTCCCGGGCGCGGAGGAGCGATTGCTCGGCCCCGGCCAACCCGGTAAGCAGGTCCCACTTGTGCCCCATGAACTCGGCCAGGGCGGTGAAGACTTCCAGGTTGTACCGGTTGCGGTCCGCGCGGCCCAGGTTCTCGTGCAAGGCCGCCAGCAGTTGGCGGCTCTCGATGGCCCGTTCTTTGGCCGTGTCCAGGTATTTCTCATATTTCGACGCGAAGCCGGGCTTGAATCTCAGATCCGGCAGCTCGGGCAGCGGCGGGGGCTCGAGGGTCAAGTCGTAGCGCCGGGTGCCGATGCCTTTGCCCCGGGAGTTGCCGTAACCCGGCCCCCGCACGCGGGAGGTGACACGATCCCAGGTGGATCGCCAGGCCCGCGCCTGCCGCTGCATCCGGCGGTATACTTCCGCCATCCCGGCAACGCGCGGCCCGTAGTAGGTCTCGAAGAACTCGGCGGCGTGTTGGGCCACCGAAACCGTCCCGGGGTTCCAGCCCCACTGGGCGACCGCCGACCAGCCCAGCCAGAAGGTCTCGTTGTGCAAACCCGAGTCGTCCCAAGCGGCGCCGAAGACGCCGATCGGGTTGCCCTTCCAGTGGCGGCCATGGGCGATTTTCTCGTAGGCTGCCTCCAAGCGGCCTCTCGTGAGGCCGCTCTCGCTCTCCAGGCTCAGATGGTTCGGAAACAAGTACTCGCTTCCTTGCATCGAGACATAAGCGAGCTGGCGCATCCCCAGCTTGTTTTCCGGCTCCAGGTATTCCTCCTCGCCGATGACGCCGTCGATCAGGTCCGGCGGCAGCATGTGGACATGCTGGGGCAGCACCGGGTACTCGACCCAGGCCAGCGGGCGCCGTCCCCGCTTGGCGAGGAAGTCCCGCGCCTTGCGCACGAACTCGACCCACTTCAGGCTGCGGTTCACTTCGTTGTACGGCTCTTTGCAACGCTTGTCGATGCCGGCGTAGTAGACTTCGTCGGTGGAGACGTAGAAGTAGTTCACCCCTTTGGTGGCGCGGATCACGTCGTCGTACATCGAGAAGATCAGGTCGTAGGTGCGGGGGTCGCACAGCGTGGCCTCGTAATTGTTGCCGTCGGCGCGCAGCTCGGCGAACTCCGGGTGCTTGAGTACGTAGGCCAGGTGGGCGGGCGCCTGGACGTCCGGCACGATCTGGATGAACCGTTCCAGCCCGTAATCGACGAGCTCCTGTAACTGCTCGGTGGTGAAAGCTCCCGGAGCGCCGATCACCGGGTGGGAGGGATACTCGAACTTGTCCTCCAGCTCGAAGGCGATCATGTTGACCTTGAAGCGCGCCGACCAGTCGAGGTAGCGCTTCAGCGTCTCGATGCGGTCCTGATGGTGCTTGGTATCCCAGTGCAGGAACCGCAACTGGAGCGCCGGCCAATCTTCGATCACCGCTTCCGGCAGCACCAGGCGCCCGGCCGCGTCGCGCTTCAGCAACTGAAGCAGCGTCTGGACCCCGTAGAAGAGGCCCGCCTCGGCGTTGCCGGTGATCTCGATCCGCCGGGGCGTGATCTCGAGCCGGTAGGCCTGGCGCTCGATGCCGGGCTCCTTGCCCGTAGCCACTGTCCCCTTGCGGACCGCCAGCTTGACGACTTTGCCGCCGGAGCCGCGCCTGAGCTCGAGCTTGTGGAACTCCGCGAGGTCCGCTACCAGCGACCGGTAGGCCATCGTCTCGGGATCGCCGTCCACGACCCAATCGCTTCCGAAGACGACGTCGCCGCCCCGGAGCTCCACCTTCTGCGGCTGGGGGATCACCGAGTAGCCCCGCTGCCGGAGCTCGGTCACGCCGCCGTTGGCCAAACTTGCGAAAAGCAGAAGCAATACCAGAGTCATAAGCACCGCCATCACCAGGCCGAATCGGAGCCAGCGGCCGCCGGGTGCCACCCGCAGCCGCCTGAACCCCGTCCGAATTCTCTGCCGGCCCGTTTTTCCGCTCGTCATTGCTCCAACCCGTAGCTCTTTGCGTAACCTTCGATAAACTCTGCCAGCTTCCGGTTCCACGGCTCGAGCCCAATCAGATCGAAAGGTTCGAGCATGTAGTCGAGCCCGGGGCGCCGGTCCGCCCGGTGGTCTTTGAGGTCGTCGAGAACATGAAGGAAATGCCGGCCGCCGACGCTGCGTCCCTTCCGGTAGCGGCTCTTCTCCCAAACCCGCACGAGGCTCTCCCACATGCGTCCGCGTTTCGCCAGGTTGCCGGCGACGACCGCGTGGGCCTGTTTCAACAGAGCCAGAACGTCCCGGTGGCGATCTTCCCGTTGGGCTCGAGCGGCCTGAAGCATCAGTTCTTCGGCTCGCTGGAGGTCCTGAAGCGTTTCGACGAAGTGTTTTTCGAACCGGGCGATCGAGAGCAGCACCTCGATGTTGTAGCGGTTGCGACTGACGGCCGAGAGCTTTCCTTCGAGGGCGTGAATCGCGGCGTCGAGCCGGCGGTTGATCCGGGGGGCCCTGGCCAGGGGCCCGGCGTAGAGCCGCCGGAAACGGTCCTCGACGATCAGGCCCTCGTCGTAGCCGAAGGGCAAGGCCGGCGGCTCCAGCTTCAGGTCGATCCGTACGGTGCCCCGCCCCTTGCCGGCGTAACTGCCGTAGGAAGGCTTCAGCCGGGTAGCCGGCACGCGGTCCCAGGTGTTCTCGTAGAAGCGGGCGGCTTCCATCAGGGTCCGGTAGATCTCGACCATGTCCTGGTTGCCCGGCCCGTAGAAGACGTCCATGAAATCGGCGACGCTCTGCTCCACCGGAGGCGTTTGCGGGGTCCAGCCGTACTGGGTGACCGTGGCCCAGCCCAGCCAGAAGGTCTCGCAGTGCAGGCCGGAATCGTCCCAGGCGGCCGCGTAAGTGCCGATGACGTCGGCGCCCCTCTCGATCGTCGCCGCCACGCTTCGCGCCGGCTCTTCTAACCGGCCGGTGATGGGCCGCCCGCGATAGAGGAAATCGGAAGAGAAGTAGTTCGGGAACAGCAGCTCGGAACCTTGCTGAGAACTGTAGACGAGACTGCGGACGCCTGCCTGCTTCAGGCCCTCGATCCACTCCCGGCTGGCGCCCGGCCCGATGACGCCGTTGATCAGGCCCCGCGGCAACAACTCCAGGTGCTTTGTCAATACCGGGTACTCGACCCAGCACAGCATTTTCCGGTGGCGCTCCTGAAGCCACCGGAACATGCGGTTGACGTAGTCCACCCACGTCAGGCTGCGGTTCTCAGGGTTGTAAGGCCGCCGCGCCCGGCACCCTTTCGAGATCCCGGCGTAGTAGACCTCGTCGGTGGAAACGTGGAAGTATTCGACGCCCGGAGTGGCCTCGATCATGTCCTGGTACATGTCCTCGATCAGGCGCATCGCCTCTTCGTTGCACATCGAGATCTGGTAGTTCGAGCCGTCGGCGCGGAGGTGGGCGAACTCCTCGTGCTTGAGGACGTAAGCCATGTGGGCAGGCGACTGGATCTGGGGCACGAGCTGGATGAAGCGCTCGCGGGCGTAGGCGGTGAGCTCCTGCATCTGGGCCTTCGTATAGGCTCCGGGAGCGCCGATGATGGGATGCCGCGGGTATTCGTACTTGTCTTCCATTTCGAAGCCGATGGCGTTTACCTTGAAGAAGGCCGCCCAGTCGATGTAACGCTTCAGCGTCTCGATGCGGTCCTGGTGGTGCTTCGTGTCCCAATGAATGAAGCGGAGCGGCAGGGCCGGCCAGTCGGTAATCACGCCAGCGGGCAGCTTCCATGCGCCGGCGCCGTCGGGCTTCAAGAGCTGGAGCAGGCTCTGGACGCCGTAGAAGAGGCCGGGGCCGGCGTTCGCGGAGATCTCGATGCGCTCCGGGCGGATCTCGATCCGGTAGGCCTGGCGGGCCAGCTCGGGCCCCGCCGGTTCCGCCACCGTCCCGGGCTCGATTCGCAACACGATGCGGCCCGCGCCGCCGCCGTCGAAGACGAGCCCGTGCAGCTCGCGGGCGCCGTCGAACAAGCGCCGAGTCGCAATATGATCGTCACCGGCTTGGGAAACGACGCTCCAGGAACGGTCCACCCTCACGTCGCCGCCGGCCAGCTCCACTTTCTGCGGCGCGGGGATCAAACTATAGCCGGCGCTGCGCAGGTCTGTGGAGAAACCAGGCCGGGGAAGGGCAAGGGCGGCCCAGATGAGGAAGCCGGCGAAGAAGCTGCGAATCATCGTCCCCGCAAGTGGTGATTTTGCGCGTCTCTTGGCCCGGCGCTCAATCCGCAGCTCCTTCTTCCGGACGCGGAGCCAGAGCCGCTCCGGAGCGCTCGGCGAACCTTCCTTCGTTGAACAAAGGCTGGAACGGCAAAGCCGCAGCTCCTGTAATCGCCGATTGCCCGCGCAAGGCCGAAGGCCGGACCATCAGGTTCCGGAAATTGAGGAACTCCCGGCCGTCGGCGAACTGATCGAGGATCACCGGCGAGACGATCGACCAGGCGTCGAACATCGTGCCGTCGAGGATTACGGCGTCGGGATCCAGAAACCATATGACGTTGGCGATGCCGATGCCCAGATAGCGCGCGCTGCGGGTCACCGCGTCGACAGCCGCTTTGTCGCCGGCCAGGGCCCGGTGGGCGATCTGCCGCACACAACTGGAAGACTCCTCCCATGGGAGTCGCCGGAGGCCGTTCGAGGCCCGGAAACTGGCGCAGGTCGCCTGGTCGGAGGCCAGTTGTTCCACCGATCCCGGCCGGTCGTGCCGCAACGGGCTCCCCGTATCGGCGATCACCATTTGTCCGAACTCGCCGGCGGCCTTGTGCTGGCCGTAGAACAGCTCCCCGTCGATCACGATGCTGCAGCCGACGCCTTCGTCCACCTTGACGAAGAGCAGGCAGTGGGCGTCGTGGACGTCGGACATGCCATAGTGGTACTCGGCATAGGCGGCGGCGCGGACGTTGTTCTCGACCCAGACGGGAACGCCGAGCTGTTCCTCCAAGTGCGCCCGGACGGGGATCTTGGTCCAGATCTCCTGGTTGCCGCGTTCCACCACACCGGTGTCGGGATTCACCAGGCCGCGGGCGCTGACGCCGAGCCCCACCAGCCGGATGTCCGGGCGCTGCTCCCGAATCCCCCGGATCCAGGCGGCGACGCGGTTCAGGGCCTCCAGCGGCTGCTCCGGCGTCGGGAACGAATCAGTGGCTTCCAGCCGGCCGCTGAGCGTGCCCAGGGCGACGAAAGTCTCCTGGTTGTGGATGTCCGCGGCGGCGGAGTAGTAATAGCCGTCGTCGAGGCGCAGGTGAGCCGGAGGGCGCCCGCCGGTGGAAGGGGCCGCGCCTACTTCGGCCACCAGGCGCTCCTGAAGAAGCCCGCTGATGATGCGCGACACGGAAGCTTCCGAGAGACTGGCGCGTTCGGCGATCTCCAGGCGGGAGAGCCGGTGGTGCCGGCGCAACAGACGGAGCGCAAGGGCCCGGTTATTGTTCGTAGATAAGGCCTTTCGGCCCGACGGCGGCGGCATTGGACTCCCTCAATGATACTGTAATCGCTCGCGAAGGCTCAAGTAGTTTCTTGCTGGAGTGCAAGGAAGATTGCCAGCCGAGCGCGGCGAAGCAGTCGCACCCGGTGCGAGATGTATTGACATACGCGGAACTCTGCAGTAACTTAATTCCGAAAGATCTCCCATGCGCGCTTCGGCGGGTGTCTTTTCCAGTAGGCCTGCAAGAAAACTGTGAAGTGCGCACCTGCCTGAGCGCGCCGGGAACAAGGACAAAACCTACCATGACGGGAACAGCTTTCCGAGGGGTGGGGATCGGCAGGTCGCTCCTCGGCGGTCTGGCGTTCCTCTCTTCCGTACTTCTAGTAGTTGCCTTATTCGTCTCGCCTGCGCTCGGGCAGACGGGCCTCGGCGTCGTCAAGGGCACGGTCCAGGACGCCACCGGGGCCGTCATTCCCGGCGCGCAAATCACGTTGACCAATTTGAAGACCGGCGCTGTCCGCCGGTCGGAAACATCCGAACTCGGCATGTACGAGATCGGCGCCTTGCCGATCGGCGAATACCGGCTGACCGTAGAGGCGCCGGGATTCAGCAAATACGAAGGCACCTTCACCCTGGAAGCCGGCGCCACCGTCGTTATCGATCCGCAGTTGCAGGTCGGCACGGTGGACACCGTAGTGGAAGTGAGCGACGTAGCGCCGATCATCTCCACCGTGGGCATGGAGGTCAGCGACGTCAAGGATGCCCTCCGCATCCAGCAGTTGCCCCTCAATGGCCGCTACATCACGAACCTGTTTGCGTTGACGCCGGGCGTCGAAGGGGGCGGCAGCCCGAGGATCCACGGGATGAAAGTCGGGTCCGCCGAGATGACGCTCGACGGCATTTCGCTGGTGGACCGTTTCGGCGGCGGCATGGCCCGGGTGCAGCCCGGCCTGGACACGGTCCAGGAATTCCGCATCGAGACGGCCGGGTCGAGTGCGAAGTACTCGCGGCCGGCCACCGTAGCGCTGGTGACCAAGAGCGGCACCAACGAGCTCCACGGAGACGTCTTCTGGACCCACCGCAACAACTTCGGCGGCCTCCGGGCGCGCCGGCGTGAGGATCGGGGCGCGACGCCGCAGTACATCCGCAACGAGTTCGGCGTCACCGCCGGCGGCCCCATCATCAAGAACAAGACCTTCTGGTTCTTCTCTTATGAAGGCCAGCGCTTGCGCCAGGCGCGCTTCGCCCGGGCCGCGGTTCCTACTGACGCCATCTGGGGCGGCGACTTCAGCATGGCCATGACCCAGAACCGCGAGTTCATCACCATCTACGACCCGTTCTCCACCGATGCCCAGGGCCTGCGCGTTCCGTTCCCCGGCAACCGGATTCCACCAGACCTGATTCACCCCTTCGCCGAGACGATGCGCAGCGTGACCGCCTCGCCGGCGGGGCCGAACGCCGGTGAGAACCCGTACCTCTACGACAACTTCGAGACCTACTACCCTGACCAGACCGACATCAACACTTGGACGGCCAAGGGCGACCAGATCTTCTCCGAGAAAGACAACCTCTCCGGCCGCTTCACGCTGTCCAAACAGCCGCGTAAGACGTTCGGCGGGCGGTACGGCTACCCGCCGCCGGGAATCAGCAATGCCGGCGGCACCCGGCGGGCGGACTACAAGGTCTACAACGCCTATGTCCGCTGGAATCACGTCTTCTCACCGACCCTGCTCAACGAGTTCCAGGCCTCCGGCCACCGGTCTCCCGCCAGTTATGGAACGCTGGCCGACGACACCAACTGGGCTGACAAGCTCGGCTTGCCGAACCCGTTCGGCGTCACCGGCTGGCCGACGATCTGCATGGACAGCAACTTCCTCTACTGGGGTTGCTGGGATGCGGACAACCGGCATGACCAGCACCTGACGGCCTACGAACTCGACGACAACGTGACCTGGGTCCGCGGCCGGCACTCCATCAAGTTCGGTTTCAAGGGCCGTCTGGAACACAACAACATTCGCGAGTTGCAGCAGGCCCAGGGCTCGCATAGCTTCGGTTCGGACTGGACGGCGCTGTTCGACCCGGTGGCCGAGCAAGCGGTCTCCTTCACCGGCGACGGCATGGCCAGCCTCCTGCTCGGCTTGCCCACTTATCTGTCGAACCAGTACAACCGCGGCTACTTCTATTTCCGGCAGATGGAGTTCGGCCTCTATTTCCACGACAGCTTTCGGGTGAATCCGCGACTCACTCTGGAGCTCGGCCTGCGGTGGGACAAGTGGACCGTCTACAAAGAGAAGTACGACCGGCTGGTGAACATCGACATGGAGGCTCACCTGGCCGATCCCACGCTCATGCAGGTGGTCACCCCCCGGGACACCAGGATGGAGGACATCCCGGGCATTCCTCCGTCGGTGCTCGAGTCGTGGAAAGCCCGGGGACTGACCTGGACCACGGCGCGCGAGGCCGGCCTCCCCGACAGCTTGTTGCCGGCTGACAACAACAACTTCGCGCCGCGGCTGGGCGCCGCTTTCCGTCTGACCGACAACTGGGTGATCCGCGGAGGGTACGGCATCTACTACTGGACCATGCCCCTGTCGCAGATCCTGCAGAGCGCCAGGAGCAATCCGCCGCTCAACCTCCGGTTCACCAATGTCATCGCCGACAAACAAGGCACGTTCTACAACTACGCCTTGAGCCAGCCCCCGAACCCCAACGAGGACTTCGTCGGGGTGGCCGACGTAGACATCACCGGCGTGGTCGGCATCAGCAAGAGCGCCCGTTCGATCATGCCGTGGGACTACCGCAACTGGAGCGACAACATGATGCAGGAGTGGAACTTCACGCTCGAGCGCCAGTTGATGCGCAACACCGCCCTGCGGCTGAGCTACATCGGCAACCACGGCAGCAACCTCGAGCAGCGCTGGCGCTGGAACGATCCTGAGTCGGAGTGGAACTACCAGGCCAGGACCGGGCTGAAAGCTCCCACGAACCGGGATCTGCGCCGGATCAACCCGAACTTCCGCAACGGCTGCTGCCAGGCGCCGATCAAGCACAACGGCTATTCGAACGCCCACTCTTTGCAAGCCGAGGTCGAACGGCGCTATTCCGACGGACTGGCCTTCCAGGTCTTCTACACGTTCACCCGTTCGCTGACCACCAACGACACGGGAGGCTTCTCCTACGGACCCAGCAGCATCAACGCGACCGGCGGCCGCCAGATGGCCGTCCCCGAGCCTCGTGTCATCCTCGGCGAACCCAACATGACGCCCGAGCAGCGCTTGCGGCTCGCCTACTACAACTCGACCAACGTGCCGGCCCACCGCGTCCGGTGGAACGGCATCTACACGCTGCCGTTCGGCCGCGGCAAGAAGTATTTCAACAATGCTTCACGCCGTCTGGACCTGCTCGTCGGCGGCTGGGAGCTGGCCTTCATCGGTTCGTGGCGGAGCGGGAACTGGCTGAGCGTGAGCAGCAGCCGGTACCTGTTCGGCGACCCCACGCTCAGCGCCGACGAACGGCTCGTGATGACCATCTTCGGTAAGCGGCAGCGGCTGTGGTTCCGCGGCGACTTCGATCCTACGTTCGCTACCGACGTGGATCAAGCCAAGCTGCAGCAACTCGTGCCGCTGGACCGGTCCAAGCGCGTGCTGCGCCCGGTGGGATCGAAGTTCAACAACCGGATCCCGCAGGTGCTGGCCGACGGAACCGTGCGCGAAACCAGGATCACCGACAATGTCAACTGGAACGCGCGCAACTTCTTCCGCGGCCCGGGATTCTGGGGCATGGACTTCTCGGTGTTCAAGTGGTTCACCATTACCGAGCGTGTCCGCACGCGATTTACCGCCGACTTCTTCAACGTCTTCAATCACCCGAACGACGTAAACCCGAACTCGACGACCGGACTTCAGGACCTGAGCCGGTCGGCCAATGAGCCCCGGATCATCCAGTTCTCCCTCCGGGTCGAGTGGTAGTGGATCCTTTGCAACTCCCGCCAGGCTACCGGCCTTGCAACGTCAAGGCCGGTAGCTCTTTCTTGAGGAGTTGCGCGGAGCGGCTTTTCCAAAGGGGGCTGGGGCGCCGCTCGAAGGCGCCGAGGCAATCCCGCTCAACGCCCGCCGGGAGCCGCCCCGGGGGGGCGCCCGATTTGGTTGGTTCGGCGGGTGTGTATTCTCGCGCTGCCGCCGTTCTGGCGCTCGCGGCACTGGCCGTGTCTCCCGCATGCCGTTTCGAGAGAAAGCCGGCCACGACGGCTGCGCCGTTCCACCTCTACCGGTTCGATGACCAACTCGCCTCGGCGGCCACGATCCAAGCCTCCGGCTCGGGGTCGTCGCTGCGGATGGCCGAGCCGATCGTCTGGGACTTTTCAGAACCGAAGACGGACTGGATCCTTCTCCGAGGACGTCTGGGCTTCCGCCACGGGGAGCTGGCCGTGCAGGGCCGCGGAAGCACGCCGGTGATCCAGTCGCCGCCGCAGGCCGAGATCGACTGGAGCCGTTACCAGGCCGTCGAGATCCGAATGATCACCGAAGCGGGCAGGGAAATCAAGATCAAGATCGGGGACCGGGAGTACAAGCAGAAGTTGGCTCCGCCGCTCCAGTACCGCGTGTATCGGTTCAACCTCGATATCACCGAACACACCCATGCCTGGCCTCTGGCCATCATGCCGACCGATGACGTGATCGCCACGGTGGCTATCGACTATGTCCGGCTGGTCCCGAGAATGACTCCGTTCCCCAAGGCCGTCGGGTGCATGAGGGTCGGCAAGGGCGAGGAATACCGGAACACGATATACACTCACGCCCCTTCGTCGCTCACCTATGAGGTCCGGATTCCGTCCGGCGCCCGGCTTCACTTCGGCATCGGCGTCGCTGATCCGGAGCCGGTAACCTTCCGGGTTCTCGCCGGCGCCGACGAGGTGTATTCCAGGACGTTGAAGGATCCGAACACCTGGGTGGACGCCGCCGTGGACCTTACGCCATACGAGGGCACGAGCACAAAGATCGTCTTCCGGACCGAGAGCCCTCGGGAAGGAGCGATCGGATTCTGGGCCAATCCATTGTTGGCCCCGGCGCGCCCAAGGGGCCGGTTCAACATTCTGATGTATACGGTTTGCACGTTGCGGCCGGACCATACGAGCCTCTACGGTTATGAGCGGGACACGACTCCGTTCCTGAAAAGGCTCGGAGCCTCGGGCGTGGTCTTCGACGACTGCCAGGCGCAGGCCACCTGGACCAAAGCCTCGGTCGCCTCACTGCTCACGTCGCTGTATTCCTACACCCATGGAATCCGGCGGGACACCGGCGCCATCCCCGCCGGCGCCGCTACGATGGCCGAGCAGTTCCGGAAGGCCGGCTACGTCACCGCGAGTATCACCGGCAATCCTTTCGCCGGGCGGCTCACCGGACTGGACCGGGGCTTCGACTATCAGATGGAGTATCCGGCCGTGGAGCGGGAGCTCAGCGCGTCCGACCGGGCCACCGATTCAGCGGGTCTGAACCGGGTCGCCTTCCGCTGGCTGGACAAGCACCGCCAGACGCCGTTCTTCCTTTTCTTGCTTTCGACCGATCCGCACGCTCCCTACCGGCCCCCGGCCGCGTTTGAGAGGCTCTTTGCCAATCCGGCCGAGACGGCCGAGTTCGACAGGGACTACGCCCGGTTGAAAAAGTACCGCGGATACGGGGGAGGCGCGATGATCAGCCCCGCCGAATGCCGGGCCAACGGCGTCGATCCGGAGACCTTCCGGCGCCGGGCGATCGAACGCTACGACGCAGAGATCGCCCACAACGACCACAGCATCGAACTTCTCTTCAACCGGCTCGAGCAGCTGAAACTGCTCGAGAACACGCTGGTTGTCGTCCTCTCCGATCACGGCGAGGAATTCTGGGAGCACGGCTGGAGCGCCCACGAGCATTCCCTGTACGACGAGCTGACCCACGTGGTTCTTCTGTTCTGGAATCCGCGTCTGCTCGGGCCGGCGCGCCGGATCCCGGATCCGGTTCAACTGATCGACGTTATGCCCACGGTGGCGGCGCTCCTCTCGGCGCCGTTGCAGGGCGTGGTTCAAGGGGAGAATCTGCTCCCCCTCCTCCGGGGGGAACCGTTCCACCGGCGGGCGCCGGTGATGTCGTCGCGCTTCGCCCATCCGAATTTCCGGCCTGATGGAGTTCCGGAGAACCGCACCGGCACCTTCGCCCGCATCGGCGCGGATTGGAAGTTCCTCTATCGAGACCAGGCGCGGCGGGCCGGTCTGAAGCGGATCGAGCTCTACGACCACCGCAACGACCGCCAAGACCGCCGGGACGTGGCCTCCGAACACCCGGAATTGACCCGGAAGCTCCTTGACGAGCTCCTCCGGTGGATCGATGATCAAAAGCAGGTAAGGAAAGCTCTCGGAGCGCCCGGAAAAAGAAAGTTGGACCCTCGCACGCTGAAGCGGCTGCGGACGCTCGGCTACTTGAAATGAGGAACGCACGCCGGGTTGGGGCGCCGCTCGTGGACCGGTTCTGGGAAGTCAGCTCAGCCGGGGGAAATCACCATGAACACCGAACGTCACAGCACACGATCACGCAGTAGCCGTTTGCCGGAGGCGCAGCGGCGCGAGTTGGAGGCGCTGCGGGACTACATACGCCGGGAGTATCGCACCTTCGTCGGCTACCCTTGTCGCGGCGACCTCGACTACTCGGAACTCTATGACTTCTTCGCCTATCCGGTGAACAACGTCGGCGATCCCTTCGCCCCCAGCACTTACCGCCTGCACACCCGGGAGATCGAGCGCAAGGTGCTCGCCTGGTTCGCCGAGCTCAACCACATCGCCGACGGCGACTACTGGGGCTACGTGACCAACGGCGGCACCGAGGGCAATATCTACGGGCTGTTCCTGGCGCGCGAGATCCTGCCGGAAGGCATCGTCTACTACTCCGAGGACACCCACTACAGCGTCGCCAAGAACCTGCGCGTGCTGCGGATGAAGCACATCATGATCAAGTCCCAGCCCAGCGGCGAGATCGACTACGACGACCTGCGCCGCTCGCTGGAGATCCACCGCGACGCCCCGCCCATCATCTTCGCCAACATCGGCACCACGATGACCGAGGCCGTGGACGACGTCCAGAAGATCCGGGCCATGCTCCAAGAGATGGCCGTTCCGGAGCATTACATCCACTGCGACGCCGCCCTGAGCGGGATGACGCTCCCGTTCCAGGAAGGCGCGCCCGTCTTCGATTTCCGCGCCGGCATCGACAGCATCTCCATCAGCGGGCACAAGTTCATCGGCTCGCCGATTCCCTGCGGCATCGTGCTGGCCAAGAAGCGCTACGTGGAGCGGATCGCGCGTTCCATCGAATACGTCGGCACCCTCGACACGACCCTCACCGGTTCCCGCAACGCCGTCACGCCCCTTTTCCTTTGGTACGCCATCCACACCCGGGGAGCCGAAGGGTTCCGCCGCGAGGTGGCCGAGTGCATCGAGAAGGCCGACTATGCCATCGGCAAGCTGGCCGAAATCGGCGTCGAGGCGTGGCGCAACCCCTTCGCCATCACCGTCGTTTTTCCGGCGCCGCCGCCTCCGGTGCTGGAGAAGTGGCAGATCGCCGTCAACCGGGGGCGGGCGCATATCATCACGTTGCAATCGATCACTCGCGAACAGATCGACGAGCTCGCCGCCGACATCGCCGCCGCCATGGCCCGAGCTCCGGAGGTGCGCCCCGAGCGGCCGGCTCCACCTGTCCGCGGCGAGGGAGTCGTACCGGAAGCGAAACTGAGAGAGATCTTCATCGTCACGGCGAACCGTCCGGGCTTGGTGGCCGACATCTCGGAAGTCCTCGCCGCCCACGGCATCAACATCGAGTCCCTGGACGCCGAGGAAGTTCACGGCCTCGCCACCGTGGTCCTCACCGTGGACCGTTACGACGAGGCTCTGAAGTGTCTGCGCAACGCGGGCTTCGACGCCGTCTCTGAAGATGCGCTGGTGGTGAGGATCAAGGACGAGCCCGGTTCTTTGGCCCGGCTCTCCCGCCGCTTCAAAGATGCCGGCATCAATCTGCGCTGCCTGCGGATCCTGCGGCGGCACGAGGGGCTGGCCTGGATCGCCCTCTCCACGCCCCGCACCGCCGAAGCCAAGGCTTTGGTCGAGGACTGCTCCGTCTAGTCCGTCTAGGCGGCCGCTGGATCGTTTCGGCGGACCCCTGCAGCCTCAGAACTTTCGCATCCACTCCCGCGGCCAGCGCTCGACCACCACTTTTTTGTCCGTGTAAAACTCCACCGCATCGCGGCCCTGTCCGTGCAGCGTGCCGAAGAAGCTGTCCTTCCAGCCGCTGAACGGGAAGTAGGCCATCGGGGCGGCCACGCCGATGTTGACCCCCACGTTGCCGGCCGGGACCTCGTTGCGGAAGCGCCGCGCCGCCTGTCCGCTGGAAGTGAAGATCGACGCCATGTTCCCGTAGGGATTGGCGGCCATGCGGGCGATCGCCTCGTCCAGGTCGCGCACCTGCTCGAGCGCCAACACCGGCCCGAAGATCTCGGTTTTCGTCAACGGCGATTCCACCGGCACTGCCTCGAGCACTGTCGGCCCGACGAAGTAGCCCTGCGGCGGGAGATCGCGCCGCCGCCCGTCGAGCAAAACCCGCCCGCCGTCGCTCACGCCCTTCTCGATCGCGTCCTCGATGCGGCGCTTGCTCTCGGAAGTGATCACCGGCCCCATCTCGACGCCTTCCTCGAGCCCGTTGCCGACGCGAAGCGATCCGGCGAGGCCGGCGATCGCTTCCCGAAACTTCTCGTGAGCCTCGCCCACGGTGAGGGCCACCGAGACCGCCAGGCACCGCTGCCCGGCACAGCCGAAGGCGCTGTCGCTAATCACCTTCGGGGCCATCTCAGGATCGGCGTCCGGCATGATCACCACGTGGTTCTTCGCCCCGCCCTGGCACTGCACCCGCTTGCCGTTGGCCGCCGCCTTGGCATAGACGTATCTCGCCACCGGCGTGGAGCCGACGAAGCTGATCGCCTTCACCTCGGGCGCGTCCAGCAGCGCGTCCACCACCGGCTTGCCGCCGTTCACCAGACTGAGCACGCCCGGCGGCAGCTCCAGGCGGCCGATCAGCTCGAAGAGCTTCTGGGAAGCCAGCGGCGTGCGCTCGGAGGGCTTCAGGATGAAGCAGTTGCCGCAGGCCACCGCGTAGGGAAGGAACCAGAGGGGGATCATCGCCGGGAAGTTGAACGGCGTCACCGCCGCCACCACGCCCAGCGGCTGCCGCAGCATGATCTCGTCGATGCCCGGGGCCACGTCCTCGAGATTGTAGCCCTGCATCAGCGTGGGGATGCCGCAGGCCACCTCGATGTTCTCGATGCCCCGGCGCAGCTCGCCCCGCGACTCGGCCAGCGTCTTGCCGTTCTCTATGGTGATGGTCCTCGCCAGCTCTTCGAAATTCTCCTCGAGCAGGCGCTTGAGACGGAACAGATACTGGATCCGCTCGCCCGGAGGCACGGCCCGCCACTGAGGAAACGCCTTCGCCGCCGCCTCCACCGCTGCGGCCGCGTCGGCGGCGTCCCCGGCCGGCGCTTCGCCGATCACCTCTCCGGTGGCCGGGTTCCGCAATTCGATCCGCTCCGCCCCGCGCGGCTCACACCACTTACCACCGATATAGTTCCGAACCATCGCAACCTCCTCGCGCCGGCGCCGTCCATCCGGCCGGCCCGTTCAGCGTATCAGCATATAACCGCCGCCGGCCGCGATGCGCCCGCGGCGCGCCCGGGGTATCATGTGGGCAGCCGCGGACTCCGGAAACGATGAACAGCCACGAGAGAGTCTTCGCCCTGCTCGACGGGCGGGAGGTGGACCGCCTGCCGGTGATGCCGATCACCATGATGTTCGCCGCCGACCGCATCGGCGTTCCTTACGGCCGGTACGCCCTGGACCACCGCGTGATGGTCGAAGCGCAGATCCGCACCGCCGAAGAGTTCGGCTTCGACCACGTCTCCGGCATTACCGAGACCCGCGAAGCGCCCGACTGCGGGGCGAAGATCCGCCTCTTCGACGACCAGCCCTACGCCCTCGACGAGAGCCAGGCCCTGCTGGCCGACAAGCGCGTCCTGGCCCGCCTGGCGGCGCCCGATCCGGAAACCGCCCCGCACATGCGCGACCGGCTCCTCGGCCTCGGGCTCTTCCGCGAGCGCGTCGGCGGCGAGAAGATCGTAGAAGGCTGGGTGGAAGGCCCGTGCGGGGCCTCCGCCGACCTCCGGGGCATCAACACTTTGATGCTCGACTTCTTCGACGATCCTGGGTTCGTCCGAGACCTGTTCGAGTTCGTCCTCGACCTGGCGATCCGCTTCGCCCGCGCCCAGGTCCGCGCCGGGGCCGACATCATCGGCGTCGGCGACCCGGCCTCCTCGCTCATCGGGCCCCACTTGTACGAGGAGTTCGTCTGGGGGTTTCAGAAGCGCCTCGTGGACGCTGTCCACGAAACCGGCGCCCGCGTGCGGCTGCACATCTGCGGCAACATCCGGCCCATTCTGGAGCCGCTGGGCCGCCTCGGCTGCGACATCATCGACGTGGACTCAGCCGTTTCACTGGGCGAAGCGCGCGAGCGGATGGGGCCGGAGCAGGTGCTGTTGGGCAACCTCGACCCGGTGCGCACCTTGCGCAACGGGACGCCGGATCAAGTGGCCGCCGCCGTCGCCGAATGCTACCGGGCCGCGGGCCCCCGCTACGTCGTCGGCGCGGGCTGCGAGATCGTCCGGGATACGCCGCCGGAAAACGTGCTGGCCCTCGCCCGGGCGGCACAGGTCTGACCCCGGCGCGCTTCGGGAGCCGCCTCCGGGAGCCTCAGGCCCACCAGTCGTCGTAGCCGATCATCTTCCAGGCCGCCTTGCCGCGGTTGCCGCCCCACTTCGGGTGGCTGTAACAGCCGTGCATCGTGTGCGAGCGCACCATGGCGAAGAACTCATCGCAGGGCACGCCGTCACAAGCGGTGATATGGAACTCGCCGTGCTCCATCCGCCGCAGCAGCTCGTCCTGCTGCTCCGGAGCGAGTCTAGGAAACGGTTTGCCATAAAGCCGGCGAGCGTTCTTGTCGGTGGCTCTCAGCCCGGTGCGGTAGGCGGCGGTCCAGTCCGGGTGCGCTTCTTTGAGCAGCCGGTCGATGAACTCCACCACGCCCAGCTCCCGCGCCCCGGGGTACTCGTCCTCGGGGACGATCCGCTCCGCGATGTGCCCCAGGATCTCCTTTTCCTCCGTGGTCAGCGGCGCCGGATCCGCCGGGCCGGACTCTCCACGCAACGGCCAGGGCGGCGCCGCCGCCAGCGCCGCCAGCGAAAAGACGAAATCTCTTCGCCGCATCTTTACACCTCCCTGCTGCCTTTACGCCAGGCGCCGCCTTTCCATTCCCGCACGATGTAGGCGGCGAAGCGGTAGGCCAGCGCCTGGATCGTCAGTGCCGGATTTCGCCCGCCCGAGGTGACGAACACGCTGCCATCCACCACGAAGAGATTGTCGATCTCGTGGCTCTGGCCCCAGCGGTTCACTACCGACGTCTTCGGATCGTTCCCCATGCGGCAGGTGCCGAGCTGATAACCGGCCCCGCCCCGGCCCAGGCCGCTCCGGGTGATGTCGTGCGCTCCGGCTTCTTTGAGGATCTCCTGCATCTTCCGGCTGAAGAACTCCCATACCCGGTAGTCGTTCGGGTGGAAGCTGTGGGTGATGCGCGGCGCCGGGATGCCCCAGGCATCGCGCACGGTGGGCGAGACCTCCACCCGGTTCTCGAACTGCGGCATGTCCTCGGCCGGGGCGAACAGCCGGATGTAGCGGCGGAAGTTCTCCCGCTGGTACTTCTTGTGCTCCAGCCCCCAGCGGGGCGCGCCCCGGGGCCGCCGCCCGGTGAAGCTGATGGGCGTGATTTCCGTCCGGCTGTAGATGACGCCGCCGCCGACGAAGCCCGGGTTCTTCATGCAGAAGTCGTTGATGGCGACGCCCGGCCCGGGGCCGAAGCCCTCGTTCGTCGTGCGGTCCATGACGCCCCACACCCACGGGCTGATGTGCCCCATAAGGTTGCGGCCCACCCAATCGTTGCCGTTCGCCATGCCTTTCGGAAACCACCGCGAAGCCGAGTTCAGCAGCAGCCGCGGCGTCTCGATGGCCGAACCGGCCAGGATGATCAGCCGCGCCCGCTGGCGAACGAGCTTTTTGCCCCGGAAGTACTCGACGCCGTTGGGCTCGCCCCGGCCGTCCACCGTGATCTGCTTCACCAGGGCGCCCGGCACGAGGTTGCAGTTGCCCGTGGCCAGGGCCGCCGGCAGCAGCGCGGTCACCGGCGTCGATTTGGCCCCGATCTCGCAGATGAAGCCGTTGCAGCAGGGATGCTGAATGCACGGCGAGCGGCCGCGGTACTCGCGCGTGATGATCCCGAGCGGCGTCCGGAACGGCCGGTAGCCCATCCGCTTCGCCGCATCCCGGATCATTTCATCGCCCGGCTGCAGCTCCACCGGCGGCAGCGGGAAGGGCTTGCTCCGCTTCCCCTCGTAGGGATCTACGCCCGCCTCGCCCGAGACGCCCATGTCGTATTCGGCCTTGGTGAAGTCGGGCTCCAGCTCTTCGTAGGTGATCGGCCAATCCTCGAGCGTCGTGCCTTCGACGTGTCCGTACTCGGACTTCATCCGGAAATCGACCGGCGGGCGGCGCCACATCAGTCCGCCAAAGAAGAGCATTCCACCGCCGACCACCGCCCCTTGCGCCGAGTACTCCCAGTCCTTCGGGTAGAGCGTCCGGAACTTCTCCTCGCCCTGGAAGCGGAACTCCCGCGGGGCGAACGGCTCTTCGGATCCCGGCGGCGGGCGCAAGCCCCCCGCGAAGTCCGACGTCTCCTCGTCGTGCAGGTAGAAGTCCGCCGGATTCAGTTTCGGACCGCGCTCGAGCAGGACCACATTGAGCCCGGCCTCGGCCAGCTCTTTCGCCACCACGGCGCCGGAGGCGCCGGCGCCGACGATCACTGCGTCTGCAACATCGATGTTCATCAAGTCACCGCCTTTCCAGCCGGTGCGTCCGCGCGGAACGTCCGGCCATCCTTACCGAACCAGAACCTGCGCCCGGCGACGTCCAGCTCGAATCCGTCCCCGCGCTCCTCGAGGCGGGCCGGCGGCGGCGCCGCGCTAGGATCCCCGGGCGTCAGGACGTGCAGGAAATAGACCGTTTCCGCCCCCTGCGACGCCGGCTCCACCTCGATCCGGGCGGCCGGCCAATAACGCTGCCAGCGGGGCGACAACTCCGGGTGCTCGGCCGGCGAGCATGGAACGGTGTGAATCCTGGGCTCGCGAGGCAGAAGCGTTTGCACGACCAACTCTCCCCCGCCCTTCCTCCAGCGGAACCGGGTTTCGCCGATTTCCGGCGCCGCCGAGCAGTGGACCACCCACCGGCACCTCAACCCCGGCCGAGCGGGCTGCACCCTGTCGAAGATCACGACGTGCTTCCAGCCGGCGAAGACCAGTTGGCGCGTGAACGCTTTCACCTTGGCCGGATCGTACGCCGCCGTCGCATCGCCGCAGGCGTAGACCAGATCATCGCAAGCCCGGTAGTCGAGGATCGATCCCGTCTTCACCACCGGATCGGCCAGGTAGGACTCCAGCGTCCCGTGGATCTGCCGGGAGAACTTGCGCTGCTCGCCTTCGTCCCGGGGATCAGAAGGATCACTGACGAGGATCGTGTTGTGATACTTCGTCGTCTTCGCGCCGTAGTAGTGATCCACCGCCAGGGGACTCTTGTAGAAGATCTCGAAATGCCCCTGGTCGAAGTGGCCGTGGTTGTCGCCGTAGTCGCCGCACTTGAACAGCAGCCAGACGTCGTCGGGCCCCCAGCCGGAGCGGGCCGCCAGCATCCCGATCGAGTCCCGGCCGAACAGCCGCGCCCGGGGCAACCCGGACCGTGGCCGCGACGGGATCGAGGGATCGTAGAAGACCTGGTACCAGCGCGACTCCCAGCGCGTCGAGCGGCCGCCGCAGTGGGCGCGGATCTCTTCGAGGAACCCCTGGATGTACGGATCGCGCAGCTCGTAGGCCGCCTGGAGCATCAGCCGCATCGTGCCCTGACAACTGTTGGCCATCGAGTTGAACAGATCCCCGTAGCCGGCGAAAGTGTGGTCCGGCCGGAGCATGTACATCAGGTAATAGGCCATGTTCCGCGCCCAGTCGCTTTGCTTGCGGCGGGCCGTTTCCCAAAGGTTCTCGCCGCTGGCGGAACGCCACGCGGTCAGCATGCTGAAGACACTGCGGCACATGTACTTCTGGCCGTAGCTCATGGCGTTGAACCACGCCCCGCCCAGGTGCGCCCGGGCCGGGATCAGCCGCTCTTTCCAGTAGCGGATCCCGTAGTCGATGAAACGCGCCGCCTCTTCTCTTTCTCCATACAGAGCCAGGCCGGCGAACAGGACGGCGTTCGCCCAGGCGTACATGCGCGTGTGGTAGATGCTCGGCTCCCCCTCGAGATTCCGCATCGCCCGGCGGGCGCCGTCGATCAGGATCCCTTCGACGGCCACGCGATCCTCCCCCGGGAAGCCGCGCCAGGTTCCTCTCAACCAGTCATAGGCGATGGAGATGGCTTCGATCTGGTCGCCTGCCGTCGTCGTCCAAGGTTCCGGGTTGAAGCCCTTCTTCATGTGCCCGACGGCCGTCTGCGCTGCTTCCTCCTCGCCGGTGATCACGTACAGCAGCGCCAGATCCGGCGCGGCTTCGGGGTCTGGTTTGCGCTTCAGACGCAGCGCATCGGCGAAAGCCGCCCCGCGCCGCCGCACTTCACCGAGGGTCAGCCGGTGCGGACCCCACTCGCGCCGGCGAAAGAACAGCCGCGGGTGCTCCGGATGGATGCTCCAGCCGCTCCGCGCCGGCAACAGGCCTGCGGCGGCTCCCGCGAGCAGGAATGTCCGCCGCGTGGTTCTGAATCCCTCGGAACGAAACATGCCCGGCCCTCCTTCACCTTCAGTACGTGATCGCCAACGAGTTGCACCGGACCAGGCCCGGCGCGTCGATCTCGTAAACCGCCACGTTGTTCTGAAAATCCTCCGGTTCGAGCACCTGCGTGTGCACGCGCTCGCCGCCGGCGGTCTGATACCGGTAGCTGACCTTCACCGGACCCCGCAGCGCCCCGGCGTCGTCCACCTTGAAGCGGATCGTGTTGCGCCCGGCGAAGATCTGCGGGATCGACATGATCCCGTTCTCGAACCACGTAGTCAGTCCCAGCGCACTCAGCCCCGCCGGCCCTCCGCTCGACGCTCCCGCATCCATTTGCAGCCGTAATTGGAAATGATAGACGCCATGGATGCTGACGTCGCGGCCGTTGAAACGTTTCCGGCCCAGTTCCACCGAGAAGCGCCCCGGCCCTTTGTGCAACGTCTGCCAGCGCGACCAGACGTCCGGCTCCCGCTCGTTCGCCGGCTTGGCCTGCAGGGTGCGGATCTGGAGCCGGACCTTGCCCGGCGCCCCTGCCAGCTCGCCTTCGAGCTTTCCCTCCACCAGGATGTACGGGCTATAGAAATCGAAAACCGCCTCGGCGGGCTGGGCGCCGTCGCCTTGGCGCAAAAAAGGCGCCGCCGCGGCGTGCTCGACGTTTGACAGGCGAATCCAGGCGTCCAGCGAGTCCGGCGAAGCCAACTCCGGCCGGTAGGTGATCCTGCCCCAGGCCTGCCCGATGGTCCGGCCGCCGGCCACCTGCTCGTTGTAACCTTCATCTGTCGGCACCGTGGCCAGGTACGGCTTCGCCCACCGGTAGTTGGGGTCGTACTTCGGCCAGTTGCCGTCGAACATCGTCTCGGTCACGCGATAGAAACGCCCCGAGGGCAGGAACGGCTCTTCCTTCTTCGTATGCTCGCCCGCCGGCACGTAGAACATCCGCGCCGTGTTGTCCCAGAAGCGCTCGATCGTCGTGCCCCGCGGCAGCCGGAACCGCATGTCGTGGTACGGCGTGCCCATCTTGTACATGCCGTTGCCGAAGACGCACTCCACGGGGCGCCCGGCGGCGATCCAGCTCGGCTCGTCCTCGTAGTAGCACTCGTTGATCGCGAACGCCCGTTCCCACTCCTTGCCGAAGAACTCGAAGAACGGCCGGCTGCGGTGCTTGTAGATCCGGTTCTTCAAGATGTTCAGATCCACACCCACCTCGGGCCAGTCCAGCACCCGGGCGTCCGGCGCATCGCGCTCGATCAAGTAATAGCCGTAACGCGCGTCGAAGGCCCCGTAGTGGCCGTCCAACCGAAGCCGGTACATCGTGTGGTAGGTGTGGTCTTCATGCATGGTGATGACGCGTTCGGCCGACTTCGGGTCGCCCGTGTACTCCTGCCACACGGCTTCGGCGATGCGGCTGTGCGTGTCGCAATAACCCCAGCCGTAGACGAAGAGGCTCTTGTGCACGTCGTGGACGGGGCGTTCCTTGCCATACTCGCCTTCGAAGGCCTGGATCATGCCGCCCACCGCCATCCGGTTGAACAGCCGCAGCCACTCGAAGAACGCCTTGCCCTTGGCCGTCTCCGAGGCGTGCTCCACGCCGGCCAGGCGCATCACGTCGCGCATCCAGGTCTGGTGCGTCGTGCACTCCGGCCAGCGGTCGCTGACCACCAGCGGCCCGGTGACCAGCTCTCCGGCGTTCAACGGCAGCGAAAACAGGAAAAGAAAAACACAACAAAAACGCAACATCGGCTTCCCTCGATTCTACTGCGGGACGGGCCGGGGTGAAAACCGTTTGTGCAAGCGGCGGCGGCTCGGGTGCGGTGGAAGCCGTTCAGCGTTTCAGGTTGTAAAGAAAGTTCAACTGGAGACGGATCTCCTCGCCGGTGTAATCGGCGGGGAGCGGCGGGAACGGGTTCGATGCGGAGATGGCGGCCACGGCCGCCCGGTCGAGCGGTTCGGCGCCGGAGGGCACGGCGATCACCAGCTTAGGGACGTTGCCGGTCCGGTCGATGGCCAGTTGGATCACTACTTTGCCCCGGCGGCCGAGCTTGGCCGAGGCGGGCAGTACCGCGTACCAGTTCCTCCGGACGGCCGAGAGCACGCGGATGAGGTAGGGCCGGAAATCGACACCTTTCGGATCGCTCAACAGTTGGATGTTGCTCGCTGCGTTGCCTCGCGACGGCGGAATCCCGCGGGCCTCGAGCACTCCGCCGGGGGCCACGACGTCGCCCAGAACCATGCCCCGCCCGCCCCCGGAGCGGCTGATCTCGGCGATCGCCTGCTGCACGGAAGAGGAGGGTGGGCTGGGGATCGGGGAGCTTGTTCCCTCGCCTGTCCGTGAGATCCCACTAGTGGTTCTCGGGGGCGGAGTGGGCAAACTCACCGCGCCCGGCTTTTCGAAAGCCAGCAGCGGACGTTCCGGCTGCTTTTTCGTTTGGGAAGCCGCTGCTGGTGGATTCCCGGTACTTTCTTCAGGGGGAGGCGGCAGGGTTTCGGCGAGCAACTCGGGTGGGGGCGGCTCGGGGACGGAGACCGGCGCCGGCGGCGCGACCGCCGGAGGCGGCAACGGAGGCGGTGCGGTGATGCGAACCGCATCGGAGCGTTTCGGGGCGGTGGGCGGCGATCCCGGCTCGGCCAGTAGACTCTCGAGGGTCACCTCGCGCACCGCCGGCGCGCCGGCCCCGGTCAGCTCCCGCAGGAGGCCCGGAGGCGGCGCCACGAGCTTCACCGGGGGGCCGAGGCGCAGCGCCGATTGGGATGGTTCGGGCGGCGGCAGCCCCATCCCGATCGGCGCGTTCAAGAGCCCGGCGACCAGGGCTGCGTGAATAGCCGCGGAAGCGGCGAAGGATCTCCCCGTCTTTCGGCTGGCGAAAGTCCCAGGCCCCGGAAGCAGCTCCAGATCGGCGGTTTCCCCGGCGGGTCGCGCCAGCAGCAGCAGGCGTGGGCGCGGCTGGTACTTCCACAGCCGTCGTGGAATCGTCCGCCAAGAATCGGGAATCTTACGGGGACGCCCTCCCCCCGGCGGAAGTCGATGTAAAGGCAGGAAACTGCCCAGCGTCAGGGGAAGACGCCGACCTGCTTCAACCCGGTCCGCCCCGCGACGCCCCAGGCGGCGCATGCGCTGAAAGAGACTGGGCAACGATTTTGCCGTGCTCTTCGATTTTACCAAGGATCTCCACGGCCACCTCCAGCGCCCGGAGCGCTTCCGTCCCGCCGACCTGGGGACGGCCGCGCGTTCGCACACACTCGAGAAACGATTCCAGCTCCCGTTTCAGCGGCTCCTCTTTTTCCACCCCCAGGGCACGGAAACCGAAGCGCCCGTCCGGCCCCACCTCCACCACCACGCCGTCCTGGCGCTGGTAGTCGACGGAGATGTACTGGCCCGGCTGAAACAACCGGAGTTTCCGCACGCGCTCGGTGGAGACCCGGCTGGCCGTCAGATTGGCGATGCACCCGGTGGGGAACGCCAGCCGCACGTTGGCGATATCGACTTTCCCGCTCAGCACGGAGATGCCCGCCGCGCGCACTTCCGAGGGCTTGAGTCCGGTGAGGCACAAAACGATGTCCAGGTCGTGAATCATCAGATCCAGCACGACGTCGATGTCCAGGCTGCGAGGCGTGAAGACGCTCAGCCGGTGGACTTCGAAGAAGAGAGGCAACGTCTTCAGCTTCCGGACGGCCTCGACCACCGGATTGAAGGATTCCAGGTGCCCTACCTGCAGAACGCGTCCAGCGCTCCGGGCCGAATCGACGAGCCGCTGCGCCCCGGTCAAAGAGGCGGCGATGGGCTTCTCGACCAGGACATCGATGCCCGCTTCGAGCAGACCGCACCCAACGGCCACGTGGGCGCTGGTCGGCGCCGCCACCACTGCCGCATCCACCCGCCCGGGGAGTTCTTCCCAGCTCGTGAAAGCTTCGCAGCCAAACTCCTCCGCCGCTCGGCGGGCGCGTTCGGCGTCGGGGTCGGCGACGCCCACGAGTTCGGCGCCTGCGAGACCGGCCAGCACCCGAAGGTGGTGACGGCCGAAAACCCCGGCCCCCACGACGGCGACCCGGACCGGGCGGGACGAATTTTTGTGTATCTGAGCGGAAAGATTCAAGCTATAGTCTAGTCTATAGGCCGCCTCGGCAATGGTCGAACAGATAAAGAGACGGAGAAGTGCGGCGTAGCACTTGGGCGCTGATCGTATGCTTCCTGGCGGCCACGGGCAGCGCGGCCGGCCAGCGCTATAGTTTCCGCCATTACGGGCAGCACGAGGGTCTGCAGAACCTCGTCGTCGAGTGCCTGTTCCAGGACCGGACCGGCTTTCTGTGGGTGGGTACCCAGCATGGATTGTTCCGCTTCGACGGGGAAGAGTTTCGACGTTTCGGCGCCGAGCAGGGCCTGCCCGAGCTATGGATCTATTCCATTCATGAAACGCCTGACCGGACGCTGTGGGTTGCGGCCGGCGCCACTCTGACACGGCTTGAAGGGGGACGCTTCCGCGTCGTCTCTATCTCACCGGATCAGCCGAAGGTTGCCCGCCGGGGCTTGGCATCGGACGCCTACGGCCGCTTCTTCGTTGCCACCGACAGCGGCCTGTGGGTCGGCTTCCGCTCGGAAGGCCGGTACAAGTTCACGCGGGTTCCCACCCCCGCCGAAGCCGGCTCTCCGGCGGCCAGGGGGGTCCACGTCGCCCTCGGCGGAACCGTCTGGTACGGGTGCGGCACCGGGCTCTGCTGCCTGCGAGGCGGCCGGGTCGAGTTCTGGGGCCCGGCCCGCGGGGTTCCCAAGGACCGCTGGGACGCCGTGATCACCGGCCACGACGGCCGCCTCTGGGCGCGAAGCTCCCGGCGTCTGATCCTGCGGGAGGGAGGCGCGCAGAAGTTCCATGACGCCTCCAAAGACGTGGCCCAGTCCAGTGACTTCGGCGCCTTGGCCGTCGATCGGGCGGGAATGGTCTTGGTCCCGACAGACCGGGGCCTCTACCGGGAGGCGGCGGGCGGCTGGCAAGTGATCAGCGAGGCCCAGGGCCTGCGCACCGGCTCCACGGCCGATGCGTTGGAAGACAGGGAGGGATCCATTTGGATCGCCATGCTCGGTGGTGGGCTGGCCCGATGGGTCGGCGACCGGGAATGGGAAGCC
Source organism: Solibacteraceae bacterium (assembly GCA_026984795.1). Lineage (GTDB taxonomy): Bacteria > Acidobacteriota > Terriglobia > Bryobacterales > Bryobacteraceae > JALSRK01. The sequence goes on from JALSRK010000073.1 coordinate 104,331, forward strand.
TGGACCACCGCCGAGGGTTTGAGCAACAACGTCATCTGGGACATCCGCCGGGGACCCGACGGCAGCCTTTGGGTGGGTACCGACCACGGCTTGAACTGCTGGCCCGCCGGCGGCCGGGGATGGCGGATCTGGACCGAGGCCGACGGACTGCCCGGCAACCGTGTCCGGGCGCTGGCGCTCGATAAGGCCGGAAGGATCTGGGCGGGCCTCTCGCCGGGAGGGCTCGCCAGGCTCGACCCGAAGTCGGGAACGATCGTGCGTTTTGGAGCCGACTCCGGGCTGGATGCCGACCGGCCGACTTTCTTGTTGATCGACCGCCACAACCGGTTGTGGGTCTCCGCGGACGGGGGCCTGTTCCGCAGTACGCCCCTCGGCGCCACTGTCCGTTTCCGGCGCCTGCGCCCACCTGGCGTGCCGGCCGATGGAGATTTCTTCGAGATCCTCGAAGACCGGCGGGGCCGGATATGGGTGGCTACCGCACATGGCCTGCTCTGTCACGAGAACGGGGAGTGGCTCCGGCTCACCAGCGCCGACGGCCTCGCCGACGACGCTGTCGGGTACCTGGCCGAAGACCGTGACGGGAACTTGTGGGTCGCCTACCGCCGGAGCCTCGGGATCAGCCGGGGCCGGCGCGTCAAGGGCCGCCTCGAGTTCGAGCATTTCACCACCGCCGACGGCCTTTCTTCGAACAACGCCGTTTTCGTCGGGGTGGACGGCCGGGGCTATGTCTGGGTGGGTACCGACGCCGGCGTGGATGTCTACGACGGCTGGCGGTGGCAGCACTACAGCCGCGAAGACGGCTTGATCTGGGACGACTGCGACGGGAGCAGTTTTCTGGCCGGGCCCGGCCGGGAGGTGTGGATCGGGACCAGCGCCGGTCTGGCCCGATACCACCCCCGCCAACAGCCCGCGCCGGACTATATTCCGCCGGTAGTCGTCACCCGCGCCCAGCTCGGCGACCGCACGATCCGCCCCGGCGAACTGCTCCGGGCCCCTTACCGGGACCGTTCGCTGCTCGTGCGCTTCGCCGCCCTGACGTTCCGCAACCGCCACAAGGTCCGGTTCCGTTACCGGCTGGCCGGTTTCGAAGAGACCTGGGTGGAGACCCGCCAGAGCGAAGTCCGCTATCCGCAACTGCCTCCCGGCGCATACACGTTTGAAGTCGCCGCTCAAAGCGCCCGCGGAGTCTGGAGCGCGAAGCCCGCGGCGCTGAGCTTCGAGATCCTTACGCCCTGGTGGCGCTCCTGGTGGTTCAACGGCCTGTTGATTCTGTTGCTCGTCTCCGGCACCCGGCACTGGCTCCACCGCCGAATGCACCGGCTCGAGGAAGACCGGCGCCGGCTGGAGGCCGCTGTGGCGGACCGCACCCGCCAGCTCCAGATCGAGCGGGACCGGGCGGAGACGGCCAACCGTCTCAAGAGTGAGTTCCTGGCGAACATGAGCCACGAGATCCGCACGCCGATGAACGGCATCGTAGGCATGACAGAGCTCTTGCTCTCCACCCGCCTCACCCCCGAGCAACGTGAGTCTCTCGACGTCGTCCTTTCCTCGGCCGACTCGCTGCTGGGACTGCTGAACGACATCCTGGATTTCTCCAAGATCGAAGCCGGGCGTCTCGAACTGGAACGGAAGCCCTTCTCCCTGCGCCGGTGCGTCACCGGTTCCGTACAGGCGCTCCAGTTCGCTGCCCGGCAAAAGGACCTCCATCTCGACGCGCACGTTTCGCCGGATGTCCCCGACCGCCTGATCGGCGATGCCGGCCGTTTGCGCCAAGTGCTGGTCAACCTGCTCGGGAACGGCCTCAAATTCACCGATCGCGGGTCGGTGGACCTGCAGGTGGCCAGGGCCGGACTCGCCGGTGAGATCGCCACGCTACGGTTTGCGGTCCGGGATACGGGCATCGGGATCTCTCTCGACGACCAGCAGGTCATTTTTGAAGAGTTTCGCCAGGCAGACGGTTCGAGCACCCGGCGCTACGGCGGCACCGGCCTCGGTTTGGCGATCTCGAAACGTCTCGTCGAATTGATGGGGGGGCGAATCTGGGTGACCAGCCGGAAAGGGCAGGGGTCCACTTTCTTCTTCACCGCGAAGTTCCCGCTGGCCCCGGCGGCGGTCGAGCCATCCATCCCTTCCACAGCCGGGCGAGCCGCGGATACGGCCGCGCCGCGCCGGCGTCTCCGGATCTTGCTGGCCGAAGACAACCCTATCAACCAGACCGTGGCCATCCGCCTGCTCGAGAAGTCCGGCCACCGGGTCGTTCCTGTCACCGACGGTTTGCAAGCCCTCCAGATGCTGGAAAAAGAGTCGTTCGACGTCGTCCTGATGGATGTCCAGATGCCGAACATGGACGGTATCGAAGCGACGCTGGCGATCCGTGCCCGGGAACGGTATTGGGGCCGGCGGGTTCCCATCATTGCCATGACCGCCCATGCCATGAAAGGCGACGCCGAACGCTGCCGGAACGCCGGAATGGACGGCTACATCTCCAAACCGGTGCACGCTGAGGAACTGGCCCGGCTCGTCCAGGAAATCGCCACGCCAAGCCGCCGGTCACAAAGCTGACGGCCGGACGCCGGGCAGCCGGAAGGGATCCGCCGCCCCCTCTTCGTTCGTTCACTCCTCCGGCGGATACCCCACCACCCCGAGGCCCGCTTCGTCGGCGGCCTGCAACATCTCGTCCCGGTCGAGCAGGAGTGTGCGGCCCGCATCGACGGCCAGCACCGTGGCGCCGGTTTCTTTCATCACCTCGATCGTTCGCGGCCCGGCGACCGGCACGTCGAAGAGGAGATGCCTCCGGCGCCGGGATACTTTGATCAGGCGCAGGGGCCGCCCGTTGGCGATCCGGGCCGCCCGCCGCAGCATGGCGTCGGTGCCCTCCATGGCTTCCACCGCCACGCAGGCCCGCTCGCACACGGCCACGCTCTGGCCCACATCGAAGCTGGCCAGGGCGTTCGCGATCCGGCGCCCGTAGGCGATGTCGGCCTCCTCGTCCTTGGTCGGCTTGCGGCGCGTCATCGGCCCCTTGCTGGCGAGCAGAGGCTTCAGCAATCGCGTCGAGTCCACCAGCCGGATGCCCTCGTCCTCGAGAATCCCTGCCACCCCGCCGATCAGCGCGTCGGTGTTCTTCGCCGGCAGCGACGCCAGCAGCTTCACCAGCCGCCAGTCCGGTCGGATCGAGGAGAAGATGCTCGCGTGCTTCACCTGGCCGGCCATCATCACTTCAGTGACGCCCTCGGCCTTCAGGATCTCGATCAGCTTGCCGAGCTGCCCGAGCGAGATCCAGTGGCAGCGCGCCGCCAGGCGCTCGATCTCTGCGGAGGCTTCTTCCTTGATGCCGATCGCCACGACCTCGTGGCCCAGCTTCCGGGCGCTTTCCAGCGCCAGGATCGGGAAGCGGCCGTTGCCGGCGATGATGGCGTACTTCATCGCTTGATCACGCCGCGCTCGGAAGACTGGATGAATTCGATCAGCTCCTCTACCTCCGGGCACTCGTGGATCTCCTCGCGGATCCGCTCGATCGCCTGCGAGGTGTTCAGCTTGGAGCGGGTCAGCAGGCGGAAGGCCTTCTGCAGTTTGTCGATTGTCTCCGAGGGGAAGCCCCGGCGTTCCAGGCCCGTCTTGTTCGCCCCGAAGATCTTGATCTCCCGGGGGCTCACCGTCAGCGAGTACGGAGGCACGTCTTGGGTCACCACCGAGTAGCCGCCGATCATCGCGTGCCGGCCCACCCGGCAGAACTGGTGCACGCCGCTGAAGGCTCCGATCACCGCCCAATCGCCGACGAGGACGTGGCCGGCCAGAGTCACGCCGTTGGCGAGGATCGTGTGGTTGCCGATGTGCACGTCGTGGGCCACGTGCGTATAGGCCATCAGGAGGTTGTCGTCGCCGATCGAGGTCACCAGCCCGCCCCCTTCGGTGCCCCGATGGATGGTGACGAACTCCCGGATGCGGTTGCGGTTTCCGATCCTGGTCTCGGCCCGTTCGCCCTTGTACTTCAAGTCCTGTGAAGCCACGCCCACCGTCGAGTAGGGGAAGAAGAGGTTGTCCTCGCCGATCCAGGTGGGGCCCTCCAGATAGACGTGAGCCATCAGCCGCGTCCGGGGGCCGATCTCGACCTCCGGCCCTACGATGACATACGGCCCGATCTCGGCAGTGGGATCGACCCGCGCCTTCGGATCCACGATGGCGGTCGGGTGAATCGGCATGCGATCTGCTGGAGATCAGCTTCCGGGAACCGTCTTCGGACCCATCTTGCACATGACCGTGACTTCGGCGACGATCGCTCCGTCCACCGTCGCCTTGCCGCTCATCTTTGCCACCGACGCCTTGAGCTTGTCCACCTTCATCTCGATGCGAAGCTGGTCGCCGGGAACCACGGGCCTCCGGAAGCGGGCGTTCTCGATGGTAGCCAACAGCACGGCGCGGTCGCGATCGTCGGTCTTGCTCAGGGCCAGCACGCCGGCCACCTGGGCCATGGCCTCGACGATCAGCACCCCGGGCATCACCGGGAAGTCCGGGAAGTGGCCGGCGAAGAACGGCTCGTTGATCGTCACGTTCTTGATGCCGACGATACGATCCTCTTCGATCTCCTCGATGCGGTCCACCAGCAGGAACGGGTAGCGGTGGGGCAGGATCTTTCGGATTTCCAGAACGTCCAGTGCGGCCATGCGATGCCGCTATTATAACAGGCGATGCAGGAACTACTTGCCTGGGCGCGCTCCCGGCAGGCCGCGGCCGTCGAGCTGATCCGCCGCCTCGTCGAATGTGAGTCTCCCAGCGGGGACGAAGCCGCCTTGCGCCGCATGGGGGAACTGGTGGCCGACGAGGTTTCCCCGATCGCCAGGGTGCGTTTCTTCCGCGGCGGCCACCTCCGGTGCGACTTCAAACTGCCCGGCCGCCCGAAGGAGGGCCGCGTCCTGGGCCTGGGCCACATCGACACCGTCTGGCCCATGGGGACACTGAAAACGATGCCCTTCCGCAAACGGGACGGCCGGCTTTGGGGGCCGGGCGTCTTCGACATGAAGTCCGGCATCGCCTTCTTCATCATGGCCGTACGGGCGTTGCGCGAGCTGGACGCGCCGGTGAGGCGCCGTGTCTCGCTCCTGCTCGTCACCGACGAGGAGACCGGCAGCCACTCTTCCCGCCCGCTTACCGAGAAGGAGGCCCTGGCGAGCGACGCGGTCCTGGTGCTCGAGCCGGCCTTCGGCCCCGAAGGGCGGTTGAAAACGGCCCGCAAGGGCGTCGCCCACTACCGCATCGCGGTCCACGGCCGGGCCGCCCATTCCGGCATCGACTTCGAAGCCGGCGGCAGCGCCGTGGTCGAGCTGTCCCATCAAATCGTCCGCGTCGCCGCTCTGACCGATCTTGGCCGTGGCCTCACTGTCAATCCCGGCCTCGTCCGCGGCGGCTCCCGCGTCAACGTCGTCGCCCCCTATGCCGAGGCCGAGATCGACGTCCGCTTCCGCCGGGCTTCAGACGGCCGCCGGGCCGCGCGGAAACTGGCGCGGTTGCGGCCCGTGGATAGGCGGTGCCGCTTGGAGATCACCGGCGGCGTCAACCGGCCGCCGATGGAGCGGACCCGCGAAGTGGCCCGGCTCTTCCGCCTGGCGCGGCGCCGGGCCGCGGAGATCGGCATCGGCTTGGACGAAGCCGAAACCGGCGGCGCCTCCGACGGCAACTTCACCGGCGCCCTGGGTATTCCGACCCTTGACGGCCTCGGCGGCGTCGGCGAAGGGGCCCACGCTCCCCACGAGAGCATCTTCATTGCCCGCATCGCCGACCGCACCGCACTGCTCGCCGGACTCATCGCCGCCCTCTGAAAATCCGGCGGCGCAAGGAGTCCCTCCGGTATACTGAAGGTAAGGCCGTCCGCCTCGTTCATATCGCAGGAGATATCTTTCTATGTTCGATCTTTTCCGCAGTCGCGCGAAAGCTGTGCGCTATCTGCTCGGCGCGGTGCTGATGCTGGTCGCGCTCTCGATGGTCGTTACTCTCATTCCTGGCTTCGTCGGCGCCAGCTATTCGGAAGACAGCAATATCGTCGCCGAGATCGGAGATGAGGTCCTCACGATCCGCGACGTGCAGCTCCAGATCCAGCAGGCCATCCGCAACAACCAGTTTCCGCGGGAGATGGCCAGCGCCTATGTGCCCACCATCGTCAACAACATGATCGCCTCCCGGGCGGTGGCGTACCAGGCCCAGAAGCTCGGCTTCGAGGTGACCGACGCGGATGTGGCCCAGGCCGTGCGCTCGATGATGCCCCAGCTCTTCCCCAACGGCCAGTTCCTCGGCCGGGAAGCCTACGCGATGTACCTCCAGCGGATGAACCTCACCATTCCGGAATTCGAGGCGAACGTCCGCAAACAGATTCTGCTGTTGCGGATCATGAACCTGGCGCTCGAGGGCGAAGTCGTCACTGACGAAGAGGTGGAAAAGGAGTTCCGCAAGCAGAACGAGAAGATCCGTATCGAATACATTGCTCTGTCGCCTTCCGATTACCGCGGTCAGGTCCGCGTCACGCCCAAGGAGATCCGCGACTATTACGAGCGCAACAAGCCGACCTTCCGGATCCCGGAGAAGCGGGACGTCCGGATCCTGGTGGTCTCTCAAGACGAGGTAGGCAAGTCCGTCGAAGTGCCCGTAGAAGAGTTGCGGCGCGCCTACCGGGCTGAACAGGATCGCTTCCGGCTGCCGGAGCGCGTCCGCGTACGGCACATCCTGCTCAAGACCACCGACAAGTCCCCCGCCGAAATCGAGCAGTTGAAGGCCAAGGCGGAGCAACTGCTCCAGCAACTGAAAAACGGCGCCGATTTCGCCAAGCTCGCCGAGAAGTACTCCGACGACAAAGGCACCGCCGTCCAGGGCGGCGAACTCGGCTGGATCACCCGCGGTCAGACGGTGGAAAGCTTCGAGAAGGTCGCCTTCTCCCTGAAACCCGGTGAGTTGAGCGACGTCATCACCACCGAGTACGGGTTCCACATTCTCCAGGTGGAGGCCAAGGAGCCGGCCCGGCTGCAGCCCTTCGAAGAAGTGAAGGACCAGTTGGCCGCCGAGCGGAAGAAGCAGCTCGTCTACGACCGGATGCAACAGCTCGCTGACCAGGCCCGGGCGGAACTGCTGAAGAACCCCCTGGGCGCTGAACAGATCGCTTCCAGACTCGGCGTCACGCTCCTCAAAGCCGACCAGGTGAGCGCCGCTGATCCCATCCCGGAACTCGCGGGCAACGCCCAGATCGTCGAGGAGGTGCGCTCGCTCGACAAGGGCGGCGTCACCCAGGTCTACCAGTTGGGCAAAGACCGCCTGGCCGTCGCCGTGGTCACCGAAGTCTATCCCGAGCGCCCAGCCGAGTTGAGTGAGGTCGAAGACCAGATCCGCGAACGCCTCGTCAACCAGAAGGCCGCCGAACTCCTCCAGCAGAAACGCAAAGAGCTGGAGAAGCTGCTGAAGGCCTCCGGCGGCGACTTGCGCAAGATCGCCCGGGCCTTGGGAGTGAAGGTCCAGACCAGCGAACCCTTCTCGCGCACCGGCGGCATCCAAGGAGTGGGAGCCGCCACCTATATGATGGAAGCCTTCGACAAGCCCGTCGGTTCCCTCGTCGGCCCCATCAACGCCATGGGCCGTACCATCGTCTGCAAAGTGATCGAGAAGATCCCCGCCGACATGACGAAGCTGCCCGCCGAGCGCGACCGCATCCGCACCGCCCTGCAGCGCCAGCGGGCCCAGGAGCGCCGGGAACTTCTCGAGGACAGCATCCTCACCCACCTGATCAACGAGGGCGAGGTGAAGATCTACGACCGGACGATCCAGCGGCTGATCTCTATCTACACTGCGAGCTGATCCGCCACCCGCAGGGACCGCTTTGCCGCCCGCTCCTCAGCCGCGGCTCTCCAGGATCGCCACCGCCTTGCGCACCCGCGGATCCCGCTCCAGCTCGATGCGGTCCCCGGCCTTCACCCCCAGGGCGAGGTTGAAGATCTCCTGCCGCAGGCGGCTGCGGATCCATTCTCTTTCGGTGGACCATTCGGCCACCGACGGCTGTACCCGCCGTTCGATCAGCCAAGTCTGAAACTCGTCGAGCAGCGAGTTCGACACTTCGAACTCCGGACTCACCGGCTCGAGCTTCGGCAGAACCTCGCCCGCGAATGTGGGAAAGGCCCCGCTGGCTTCGAGATACATCCGCAGCCGGCTGAGCGGCTCGGGGTAGACGACGTAGTCCGGCTGGATCCCCCCCGGCCCCTTGCCGCCCTTCAACTGTCCCCCGTGGAGCGGCCGTTGGATGGATCGTCCGTTCGGCGTGAAATAGTACGCCGTCGTCAGCGCCAGCCCAGTGTTGTCCGAAAGCGGGTAGACCTGCTGCACCAGCCCCTTGCCAAAGGTCGGAGCGCCCACGATCTTTGCCCGCCCGTGATCCTGCAGCGCCGCGGCGACGATCTCCGCTCCGCTGGCCGACTCCTCGTCCACCAGCACGGCCATGCGAAAGCGGTATGGATCACCATCCTCGGGCGCCTTCAGCTCTTCCCGTTTGGTGGCGCGGCCCCGGACGCTGACGATTACCGACCCCGGCTCGAGGAACAGCGCCGCCGTCTCCAGCGCCGCCGCCATGATCCCCCCGGGGTTGCCCCTCAGATCCAGCACCAGACCGCGCAGCTCCTCGCCGCCCAGCTTCTCGATCGCTTCCTTCACTTTCGGCCCCGTGTCGGCCTCGAAGTCCTTCACCCGCACGTAGCCGATGCCCGGCTTCAGCTCGAAAGCCAGATCCACGCTCTCGGACTTCATCGTCGCCGGCGACATCGTTACCCGCACCAGCTTCGAAGCGCCCGGCCGGCGGATGTCCAGCCGTACCGTCCGCTTCCGCGACTCGGTCAGCAGCGCCACGAGCTGCTCGATGCCCAGCCGGTCCAGAGCGATCCCGTTGATCGCCAGGATCTCGTCGCCCGGCTGCATCCCGGCCCGCGCCGAGGGCGTCCCGGGAAGCGTCTGCAGTACGAACACCCGCCCCGGCAAGATCGACACCACGCTGCCGAAGCCCTTTTGCGTGGCCGTCTGCAACCGCTTGAGCTGCTCGAACTGGTCGGGATCGAAGAAGATCGAGTGCGGATCCAGGCGCTTCAGCATCCCCGGGATCGCCCCGCCGTAGATCGCCTGGAAGGAGTTCACCGGGTCGGCGGCGTTCTCCTCCACCGCGCTGTAGACCTCGGCGAAGCGCCGCACCAGCCCCTCCAGCTCCGCCGGGTCCCACTGCCCGGAGGGACCGTCCTGGGCCCGGGCGGACCACAGCCCGGCGAACAATACCGTGATGGCGGCCAGTCTTCTCACCGCGTGTAACGTGTGCTCCGGCGCGTTTCGTGGCGCTCCAGCGCCAGCGCGATCAGCCGGTCCACCAGCTCGGGATAGGAGATCCCGGCGTGCTCCCACATCTTCGGGTACATACTGATAGACGTAAAGCCGGGGATCGTGTTCACTTCGTTGATGAACAGCTCCCCGGTGGCCTCATCCAGCAGGAAGTCCACCCGGGCCATGCCCTCGCAGCCCAGCGCCCGGTAGGCCTCCAGGCTCAGCCGCCGCACCTCCTGCATCTTTTCCGGGTGCAGCTTGGCCGGCAGGTGGAACTCGGCGGCCTCCAGCACGTACTTGTCTTCGTAGTCGTAGAACTCCCGCGACGGGACGATCTCGCACGGAGCCGAGGCGATCGGCTCCTCGTTACCCAGCACCGAGCACTCCAGCTCCCGGCCCTCCACGGCCCGCTCGACGATCACTTTCCGGTCGTACCGGCCCGCCAGCTCGAGCGCCTTCTCCAGCTCCACCGGCTCCCGGACCTTCGAAATGCCCACCGAAGATCCCAGATTCGCCGGCTTGACGAAGACCGGGTATCCGAGCCGTTCCTCCACCAACTCCGGTTCCCAGCGCTCCCGGAACAGCACCACGTAGTCGACCACCGGCAAGCCCCGCTCCCGGCATAGGCGCTTGGTGACGTCCTTGTCCATCGCCGCCGCCGAGGCCAGCACCCCGGAGCCGACGTAGGGCAGCCCCGCCATCTCCAGCAGCCCCTGGATAGTGCCGTCCTCGCCGAAGGTACCATGGAGCACCGGGAAGACGACGTCGATCCCCTCGTTGGCTCCCGGCTCCGGCAGGATCGGGGCCGGCTGCCAGCGCCCTTCCTTGGTGATGAAGATCTCCCTGACGCCGTACTTGTCCCGGTCGATCGCCGCCAGGATCGACTTCGCCGAGCGGATCGAGACCTCGTGCTCGCCGCTGCGCCCGCCGTAGACGACCGCCACCGTCGGTTTCATAAGATCCTCTTGCCCATCGCCGACATCACCAGCTCCGCCGCCAGCGCCGCCGTGCGGTTGGAGACGTCCATCACCGGGTTCACTTCCACCGTCTCCAGCGAAACCATCACCCCGGCGTCGCAGACCATCTCCATGGCCAGGTGCGCCTCGCGGTAGGTCAGCCCGCCCCGCACCGGCGTGCCCACCCCCGGCGCCACGTCCGGGTCCACCACGTCGATATCCAGCGAGACGTGCACGCCCGCGGTCCCGTTGCCCGCCACGGCGATCGCCTCCTCCATCACCGCCCGCATGCCCCGCTCGTCGATGTCCCGCATGGTGAAGGCCTTCACGCCGGATTGCTTGACGTGCGGCTTCTCCAGCAGGTCCACGTCCCGGATCCCCACCAGCGCCACGTTGCCCGCCTCCACCATCGGCTGGAAGCCTGCCAGGCCCGCCAGCTCTTCCGGACCCATCCCCACCGCCGCCGCCAGCGGCATCCCGTGGACGTTGCCGCTCGGGCTGGTCTCCGGCGTGTTCATGTCGGCGTGGGCGTCGATCCAGATCACCCCCAGCTTGCCGCCCCGCTCCTTCAGGCGCCGGGCCGCGGCGGCGATCGTCCCCACGGCGATCGAGTGGTCGCCGCCCAGCGCCACCGGGAACCGCCCGGCCTCGAGGATCTCGCCCACCCGCTCGGCCAGCCGCCGGCAAGTGTTGGCGATCTGCGGCAGGTAACGGGCCTGCTCGCGCCCCACCGGAGCCTCCTCGGCCTGGTCCACCGGCACGTTGCCGAAGTCCGCCACCTCGTAGCCCAGCGCCGCCAGCCGCTCGTTCAGCCGGGCCACGCGGATGGCCGAGGGGCCCATGTCCACGCCGCGGCGCCCCGCCCCGAGGTCCAGGGGGACGCCCACGATACCGATCCGGGATACGCGCATCTCAGCTCCTTCTTCCGGCCGCTCGACCGCCCTCATGGGCGCGTCCGGTAGAGCATCCGGGGGAAGGCGATCGTCTCGCGCACGTGCTCCAGCCCGCACATCCAGGCCACGAACCGCTCGATGCCCATGCCGAAGCCCGCGTGCGGCACGGTGCCGTACTTGCGCAGGTCGATGTACCAGTCGAAGGCGTCCTCGGGCAGGTTGTACTCTTCCAGGCGCTTGCGCAGCAGCTCCAGGTCGTGGATGCGCTGGCCGCCGCCGACGATCTCCCCGTAGCCCTCCGGCGCGATGATGTCCACGCCCAACACCACGTCGTCGCGGTCCGGCGCCGGCTGGAAGTAGAAGGCCTTCACCTTCTTCGGATACCGGTCCACCATCACCGGCCGGTCGAAGGACTCGCCGAGAATCGTCTCGTCCGGCCCACCGAAGTCCTCGCCCCACTGGATGTCGCTGCCCTTGCTCTTGAGCAGCTCCACCGCCTCGTCGTAGGTGATCCGCGGGAACGGCGCCTTCACCCGCTCCAGCTTGGAGACGTCCCGTTCCAGCGTCTCCAGCTCCCGCCGCCGGTTCTCGAGCACCCGTTCGACGACGGCCACGATCAGCCCCTCGGCCACCTGCTTGACGTCCTCCAGCGTCGCGTAGGCCATCTCCGGCTCCACCATCCAGAACTCGGTCAGGTGACGCCGCGTCTTCGACCGCTCGGCCCGGAACGTCGGCCCGAAACAGTAGACCTTGCCGAAGGCCATCGCCGTGGCCTCGTTGTAGAGCTGGCCGGACTGGGTCAGGTAGAGCGTCTCGTCGTCGAAGTAGTTCACCGGGAACAGCGTCGTCGTGCCCTCGCAGGCCGCCGGGGTGAAGATCGGCGTGTCGACCAGCGTGAAGCCGTGGCTGTCGAGGTAGTCGCGCACCGCCCGGACCACCTCGTGGCGCACCCTCAGGATCGCGTGCTGCCGGCGGCTCCGTAGCCACAGGTGGCGGCGGTCCATCAAGAACTCTATGCCGTGCTCCTTCGGCGTAATCGGGTACGGATCGTCCTCGGGAACCCGCTGGACGATCTCGGCCCCCTCGACGTCCATCTCGTAGCCGCCCGGGGCCCGTTTTTCCGCCCGGATGCGGCCCCGCATCACCAGTGACGACTCCTGGGTCAAGTGGCGCAGCGTCTGGAACGTCTCGGCGTCCAACTGGTTCTTCACCGCCACGCACTGCATGATGCCCGTGCCGTCGCGCAGGATCGGGAACAGGATCTTCCCGCTCCGCCGCAAGTTGTAGAGCCAGCCGGGGATCTCCACCGTCTCGCCCACGTGCGAGCCGGCCTCGGCGATGGTAATCCGCTTCATCTATTCGCTCTCCAGCTTCTCGAAGATCTCCGTCACCCGCTCGAGCGGCCGCTCCATCCCCTCCACTTCGCGCAACTCCAGCAGCAGCGGGACCTCGTCTCCCAGGCTCCGCAGCAGCCCCACCGCCTGTTTCCAGTCCACCGTGCCTCCCTCGGCCAGGTAGGGGAACCAGTGCCGGTCCTTCTCGCCGTCGTTGTCGTGCAGGTGAGTGGCCCGGATGCGGTCCTTCATCTTCTGGAAGGCCGCCTCGACGCCCTCCATGATGTGGGCGTGGCCCACGTCGAAGCAGTAACCCAGCCCCAGGTGCGTCGTCTCCAGCAGGTAGTTCAGCCGCTCGGAGCTCGAAAAGGCGTTCGGGATGTTCTCGAGCAGGATCTCCACCCCGCGCTGCCCGGCGAAGACCTTCAGATCTTCCAGCGCCGTAAAGGCCGCCTCCAGCTTCCGCTCGTCCCACTCGGCCTCGGGCACGCCCACGTGCTGGATCAGGTAGCGGAACGGGATCCTCTCGGCGATCTCCAGCGCCCGCTTGATCTCGTCCACCGCCGCGATCCGCTTCGGCTTCGAGGTCTCGGTGATGTCGATGACGGCGTTCGGCCCGGACCGGCCCCAGACGTCGTCCCGGTACATCGGCGCGTGCAGCGACCACAGCTCCAGCTCCGAGTCGTGGAACCAGTGCGCCAGCTCCTGGATCTGCGCCCGGTCCCGGTAGTCCAGGTGCTGCCGCGCGCAGAAGATCTCCACCGCCGGGATGCCCGCGTCCCAGATCCGGTCCAGCCAGACCGTCGTCAGGCGGTGGTTGACGAAAAGATGTGTCGAGATCAGATGCCGCATCGGTCAACTCCGCTCAGTAGCCCGCCGCCCGGCCGTGGCCGCGGGGATCGGTCGCGCCCTGCAAGTACTTCCCGTCGTACAGGATGGCCTCGACCACCGCCACCGCCGGGATGGATGCGATCTCATGGCCGCGCCGCTCGAGCAGCGCGACGGTGTCGGGAGAGAAACCGTCTTCCAGGAACAGCTTGTCGGGCTTCCACTGATGATGGAAGCGCGGCCGGTTGACAGCCTCCTGAATATTCATTTTAAAGTCCAGCACGTTCAGCAGCACTTGGAGCACCCCGTTGATGATCCGCGAGCCGCCCGGCGCCCCCAGCACGATGTAGGCCCGGCCGCGGCGCACCACGATCGTCGGCGTCATCGACGACAGCGGCCGCTTGCCCGGCTCGATGCGGTTCGCCTCGCCCTGCACCAGTCCGAACATGTTCGGCTCGCCGGGCTTGGCCGAGAAGTCGTCCATCTCGTTGTTCAGCAGGAAGCCCAGGCCGGGTACGGTCACCCCGCTGCCGAACGAGCCGTTGATCGTGTAGGTGAGCGCCACGGCGTTTCCGTCCTTGTCCATCACCGAAAGGTGCGTCGTTTCGGCCGATTCGCTCCAACCGGCCAGCCCCGGTCCGATCTCCTCGCTCGAGGAGGCCCGCTCCGGGTCGATCGTCCGGCGGCGGGCGGCCAGGTAGTCCGGATCGAGCAGCCGCTCGATCGGCGGGCGGTAGAAGCCCGGATCGGCCAGATACTCGCTGCGGTCGGCGTAGAAGCGCCGCATCACTTCGGCCACGTAATGGATGGTCGCCGCCGCGCCCCAGCCCGCCCGCTGGTAGCCCGAGCCCTCGAGCATCCCCAGCATCTGGAGCAGCCCCACGCCGCCCGAGCTGGGCGGGGGCGCCGACAGGATCCTGACGTTGCCGTAGCGGCCCTCGAGCGGCGCCCGCTCGTAGACCTTGTACGCCGCCAGGTCCTTCAGCGTGATCAGCCCCCCGTGGGCCTTCATCTCCTCGGCCAGCCGCCGGGCCGTTTCGCCCCGGTAGAAGTCCTCGGCCCCGTGACGTGCGATGCGCTCGAGCGTCGCCGCCAGCTCCGGCTGCACGAGCCGCTCGCCCGGCTCGTAGTATTCGCCCCCTTTGAGAAAGATCCGCCGCGACTCCTCGAACCGCGCCAGCCGCTTCGAGGCCCGCAGCGACCGCGCCAGCCAGTAGGGGATCTCGAAGCCCTCCCGCGCCAGGCGGATCGCCGGCTCCACCAGCTCGCCCCACGGCTTCGTCCCGTAGTGGCGGTGGGCGTACTCGAGCCCTTTCACCGTGCCCGGCACTCCGGACGCCCGCCACCCCGTCCGGCTTTCGTCCGTCAGGCGCCCGTACTCGTCCAGGTACATCTCCGGGGTGGCCGCCGCCGGGGCCTGCTCCCGGAAATCTATAAAGGTGGCCTTCCCATCGGCTTGCCGCAGCAGCAGGAAGCCGCCGCCGCCGATGTTGCCCGCCGCCGGATGGGTCACCGCCAGGACGAAGGCCGTCGCCACCGCCGCATCCACCGCGTTGCCCCCGTCCCGCAGCACCTCGAGGCCCGCCTCCGCCGCCAGGGGCTCCTGCGCCACCACCATCCCGTGACGCGCGAACACCGGATGGCCCGCCCCGGCGGCGATCCCCGCCGCCAGGAGCGCTCCGAGCCAGAGGGCCGCCAGCCGCCTCATCGCCCCGCCGCCTCCGTTTCGCGCTTCCGTCTGCGCCACTCGAACAGCGCCACTCCCGCGGCCACCGAGATGTTCAGCGACGACACCTTGCCGTGCAGCGGGATCCGGACCAGATGGTCGCAGCGCTTGCGCACGTTCGGCCGCAGCCCCCGGCCCTCGCCCCCCAGCACGAGCACGGTGGGGGCCAGGTACTCCACCCGGTCGTAGTCCTCGGCGCCCTGGGCCTCCAGCCCGTAGATCCAATAGCCTTTCTCCTTCAGCCGGTCCAGCGCCCGGGCCAGGTTCACCGTGCGGGCCACCGGCAGATGTGCCAGCGCCCCGGCCGAGGCCCGGGCTACCGTCTCGGTCAAGCCGGCGGCGCGCCGCTCCGGGATCAGCACCGCCCCGGCCCCGGCCGCTTCCGCCGTCCGGACGATCGCCCCGAGGTTGCGCGGGTCCTCCACGCCGTCCAGCGCCACGATCAGCTCCGCTCCCGGAGCCACGTCGTCGAGCTCCACATACCGGTGCGCCGTCCCCACGGCCACGACGCCCTGGTGGTTCGCCTTGCCCGCCGCCCGGTCCAGCGCCTTGCGGTCCTCGAAGCGCACCGGGACGCCCCGCTCGCGCGCCAGATCGATGATCTCCTGCAACCGGGCGCCCCCGGCTCCGCGCACCACCATCACGCGGTCCAGGGGGCGGCCCGAGGCCAGCGCCTCCTTCACCGCGTGAATCCCGCTGATGACGCCCACTTCCATCGATGGTACCGCAGGGCGTTCCTCGTCCCAGCCGAGCGGCCCCGCCGTGGCATGATAGGGAAACCAGGAGGTGGCTGGATGGATAGGAATCCCGACGCCCTGCTCGAGTTCGGCCGCCGGAGGCTTCTCCAGGGGCTGCTGCTGCCCTTGGCCGCGCCCCTGCCCGCCGCCGGCCCCGACGCACCCACCGGAGCCGACATTGGTACGCTGTACCCCAAGATCGACGAGCTGGCCGCCCAGAGCGGCTATCCCCTTTCGTGGCTCTCCCGCGACTACCCCAACGCCGCCGAATACGCGCGCGCGGTCCGCGAGAAGGTCTTCGAGCTGTTCCACTATCAGCCCCCGCCGGTGGACCCCGCGCCCAAGCTCGTGCGCCGCTGGGAGTTCGACGGCTACGTCCAGGAGCGCGTCGAGTTCTCCACCGCGCCCTGGTTCCGCGTCGCCGCCTACGTGCTCACGCCCAAGGGCGCCCGCGGCCGCCTGCCGGCCATCGTCGATCTGCACTCCCACGGCGGCATGTTCGTCTTCGGCAAGGAGAAGGTGATGCCCATGCCCGGCGGCGACCATCCGGCCATCGCCGAGTACCGCAAGCGCAACTACGGGGGCCGCTCCACCTCGCTGGCGCTGTGCCGCCGGGGCTATGTGGTGGCCTCCATCGACGCCTTCTACTTCGGCGAGCGCCGCACCCTCTTCGACGACCTCGAGTTGCCCGCCCGCCGCGAGGACTACTCGCTCGAAGACGTCCGCCGGGCCAACCGCCGCGCCGCCCGGGGCGAGGAGACCCTCATCAAGAGCCTCTTCTGGGCCGGAACCACCTGGAAGGGCATCGTCCACTGGGACGACATCCGCACCGTCGATTACCTCGTCTCGCGGCCCGACGTCGATCCCGACCGCATCGGCTGCGTCGGCATCTCCATGGGCGGCGACCGCACCAACTACCTGGCCGGCCTCGACGGCCGGATCCGCTGCGCCGTCTCCGTCGGCTGGATGTCCACCCTGCGGCCTATGATCCGCCGCCACGTCGACACCCACAGCAACGTCCACTTCCTACCCGGCATGGCCCGCTACCTGGATCTGCCGGACCTCGCGGCCGCCCGCGCCCCGAAGCCCCTCATGGTCCAGTATTGCCGCCGGGATCCCCTCTACCCGCTCGAAGGCATGCAGGAATCCGAGAAGAAGCTGGCCGCCATCTACGCCAAGGCCGGGGCCCCCGAGAACTTCCAGAGCCGCTTCTACGACCTGAGCCACACCTTCAGCATCGAGATGCAGGAAGAGGCCTTCGCCTTCCTGGACAAGCACCTGAAGGATTGATGGGCGGCAGGAAGACAGCCTCGGCGCGCCCCCGGCCGTCCCGCAAACGCAAGCCGGGCCCGCCCGATCCCGGCCTGGAGCGCCGCATCCTCCGCGACGGCCTCCGCCCCGACGAGCAGCGCGACGCCGCCATCCGCCGCGTGATCGGCTCCATCCCCCGGGGCAAGGTGGCCACCTACGGGCAGGTGGCCGCGGCCGCCGGGTATCCTCTCTATCACCGCCTCGTCGTCCGTATCCTCCGCCAGGCGGGCGACCGGCTGCCCTGGCAGCGCGTCGTCGGCGCCGGGGGCGAGATCCGCCTTCAGGGCGAAGCCGGCTGGGAACAGCGCCGCCGCCTGGAGATGGAGGGCGTCCGCTTCCGCGGCAAGCGGGTGGACATGGCCGCCTGCGGGCACCGCTTCCGCACCTGGGAACTCTGATCGGCCGGCCGTTGCCGCACCCTCCGTCTCCTACCTCTTCCCCGGCCGCCTGGAGTGCGCTTCGAAGAACTCCCAGATCGTCTCGCTCGCCGGGAACTTCCGGCAGGGGTCGTTCGTCCACAGGCGCGGGCGCTTGCTGCCCGGCCACACGTGGCCCCCGTGGATCAGCGTATAGAGCACTACGTCCGCCCCGTCGCGGCAGCCCCGGTAGCTCTCCCGCTCCACGTGGCCCTCCACGGCCCATTCCCGCACCGGCTCCGGCGCGCAGCCGTTGTTCTTCACCCAGAACTCGACGGCGGCCCTGACGGGCAGATCCACCCGCCCCGGCGTGAGCGTGATCACCGGCTCGCCGCCCTCGTAGCGCAGGTGCCGGTCCTTTTTGCCGTGGAGGATCAGCACCGGCACGGGCCGCCCGGGCCTGGGGATCACGTAGTCCGGGGCCTTGGCGTTCGCCTTCCCGCCGATCGAGCCGGCCACCGGCGCCGCCCCGGCCAGCAAGTCCGAAAGCTCCGCCGCCAGCCGGTGGGCCATCATCCCGCCGTTCGACATGCCGGTGGCGTAGATGCGGTCCGGATCGGCCCCGTAGCGGCGGATCAGCTCCCCGATCAGCGCCCGGACGAACCCTACGTCATCCACCCGGTTCCGCAGCGCGTAGCCGCAGCAGTAGCCCGAGTTCCACGTCAGCAGCCACTTGCCCAGGCGCCCCGTGCCGTTCGGATAGACCGCCAGGAAGCCCTCCCGGTCGGCCACCGCGTTCATCCCCGACATCCGCGCCGCCTGCCGCGCGTTGCCGCCCCCGCCGTGGAAGACCAGCACCGCCGCCCGCGGCCGCCGCGCCTCGCCCGGCGGCACGTGGACGATGTAGGAGCGCGTGCGCCCGCCCCACTCGAGGGTCCCGGTATGGTCGCCGGGCGCGGGAGTCTGCCCCCAGGCCCCGGCCATCAGCCCGAGCGCCACTGCTGCGATCCTGCCGGCGCGACGCACCGCCGTCACCTCTCTGAATTTCAACCCGGCCGCCACTCGCCGCTATTCGGGAAACCGGATCTTGCTCAGCGCGTTCGGGTCGTCTTGTTTGCCCTGGAGCGGCCGCAGCCGGAACCGGTAGCTGTAAGGCCGGGCGTAGAGCGTGTACTCGGGGTGCGGCCTTGCGCCCCAACTGTTGTCGCCGCCGACGCCCGTCTGCTTGTAGTCCAGGTTCAGCGTCAGGTCCCGCGAGCGGCCCAGCTCGTAGGTGTGCTCGGCCCGCTCCAACTGCTCCATGGTGAACGGCCACACGCTCACGTAGAGCAGCGGCATGCCCACCGCCAGCAGCCCTTCGCCCTCTTCGTTGGTGAAAGCCGCCCAGCGGACGTCGGTCTTGTTGCCCGTCTCCTGGGGCCGGACGTAGAGGTGCCACTGCTCGTCCGACGGCCCCGACCAGCGCCCCACCGCGGCGCTCGTCAAGCGGTCCCAGTAGCTCTCGTGCGGACCCCGGCCGAACCACGTCATCCGCGTGAACTCCGCCGGGATGCCGGCCTGCATGCCGAAGCGCGGCAGCTCCGGCAGGGGCCCGTGCGGGGTGAAATCCGCCTGGACCACCACGTCGCCGCTGCCGTAGATCGTGTACGTGGTGCGGTACTCCGCTCCGCCTGCCGGCAGGATCGCTTCGGCGACGACCCGTGCCACTTGCGGCCGCACGCGCTCCACTTCGACCCGCTTCACCTCACGCCCCGGGCCCGCCATGCGCCAGACGCTCAGCCGCTGCGGCGCCCGGTTGCCGATGTCGTTGTCGATCGGCGCCCGCCAGAAGTTCGGTTCGAGCGGCCGCGTGAGCAGCTTCTTGCCGCGGAACGTAAAGGCCTCGATCGCCCCGCTCTTCTTGCCGATGCGGACCGAGAACTCCGGCCCCTTCACCGTCACGGCGCCCTCGGTCTCGCTCACCTCGACCTCGGGCATCCCGGCGACGCCGGCCGCCGGCGGCTCCGGAGCCTTCCACGGCATCTGCAACTGGTCCCAGGCCACCACGTGCCCCTTCAGCGCCCAGGGCTCGTCCTGGGCCAGGGCGAAGCGCACCGTCAGGAAGTACTCGGCGCCCGGCTTCAGCTCCGGCTTCTCGATCCCGAGCGTCACCGTCTGCTCCTCACCCGGCCCGATGGCCAGCCGCGGCAGCTTGCCTTCCTGGATTTTCACGCCGTCCTCGGTGATCTCCCAGGAGCCCTCGACGAACCCCAGACTGATGAATTCGTACTTGTTGCGCACCCGGATCTTGCCCGCCGCCAGGTCCTCGGGGAAGACCTTGATGTACTGATAGACCTTTTTGACTTCGTTCAGGTGCGGGTTCGGCTTGCGGTCCGGCTGCACCAGCCCGTTGATGCAGAAGTTGCCGTCGTTGGGTTTGTCGCCGAAGTCGCCGCCGTAGGCCCAGAACTCGTCGCCGGGGCCCGTCTCGCGCCGCAGGCCCTGGTCCACCCAGTCCCAGATGAAACCGCCTTGCAGCGCCGGGTACTTCTCGAAGGCGTCCCAGTATTCTTGGAGGTTCCCCACGCTGTTGCCCATGGCATGGGCGTACTCGCACAGGATCAGCGGCCGGCTGGGGTTCTTCTTCGCGTAGGCGACGATGCGGCGGATCGGCGCGTACATCCGCGAGACGATGTCCACGTAGGGCCGCGTGCCGGCGCGCTCGTAATGCACGGGCCGTGTGGGGTCGCGCCGGTGGATCCACTCGCTCGCCGCGACGAAGTTCGTCCCGTCGCCTGCCTCATTGCCCATCGACCAGATGATCACCGAGGCGTGGTTCTTGTCCCGCTCCACCATGCGCTCGATCCGGTCCAGGTGAGCCTTCCGCCACTCCGGCTTGTTGGCCAGCGTCTGGTCCGGCCGGTAGCCCATGCCGTGCGACTCGATGTTGGCCTCGTCGATCAAGTAGAGCCCGTAGCGGTCGCACAGCGCGTACCACTCCGGCGTTTCCGGATAATGGCTCGTGCGCACGGCGTTGATGTTGTGCCGCTTCATCAGCTTGATGTCGCGGACCATCATCTCCGTCGTCGGCACGTGGCCCAGGTCCGGGTCGTGCTCGTGGCGGTTGACGCCTTTGAAGTAGATCGCCTTGCCGTTGAGGAGCAGTTGGCCGCCCTTGATCTCCACCTGCCGGAAGCCGACATCGGCGGGGATCACCTCGAGCACCCGCCCGCCGGCGTCTTTCAAGGTGATGAGCAGCCGGTAGAGATAGGGCGTCTCCGCCGTCCACTTCCGCGGCTTCTCGACCGGGGCTTCGAAGTCGAGCGAGACCTCCGCGCCCGGCCCAACGCGGGCCTGCTGCGCCTCGAGCATCATCACCGTCCCGCCCTCGGCGTCGAGCAGCGCCGCCTCCACCGCGCCGGACGCTTCCTCTCCGGTGTAGTTGCGCAGTTTGACGTTCAACTTCAGTGTGGCGTTCTGATAACGTTCGTCGAACGGCGTCCGCACCCAGAAGTCCCGCACGTGCAGCCCCGGCGTCGAGAACAGGTAGACGTCCCGGAAGATCCCGCTCAGCCGCCAGAAGTCCTGGTCCTCCAGATAAGACCCGTCCGAGAACCGGTAGACCTCCACCGCCAGCAGGTTCTCTCCCGGCTCGAGGTACTTCGTAATGTTGAACTCCGCCGGCGTGCGGCTGCCTTGGCTGTAGCCCACTTCGCGGCCGTTCACCCAGACGTACATCGCGCTCTCGACGCCGTCGAAGTGCAAGAACACCTGCCGGCCGTTCCACTCCTTCGGGACGGTGAACCTGCGGCGGTAGGAGCCGACGGGGTTGTGCTCGTGCCGGATACGCGGCGGATCCTTCTTGAAAGGATAGACGATGTTCGTGTAGTGCGGGTAGCCGTAGCCGAGCATCTGCCAGTTCGACGGCACCGGGATCTCGTCCCAGCAGCGGTCGTCGTAGCCCGTCTCGTAGAAGCGCCGCGGCCGGTCCTCGGGCCGCCGCACCCAGTGGAACTTCCACGTCCCGTTCAGCGAGCGGAAAAACGGCGAGGCCTCGCGCTCTCCCTTCTGCGCCGACGCCGCGTCCGGATAGACCATCAGCGTCGCGTGGGCGGGCTCCTTGTTCCGCCCGATCATTTCGGGATTCTCCCAGTCGTTCACGTTGGCGGCGAAGGCGGGCGCCGCGGCCGCGGCAAGCAGCAACAACAGTACGGGCAGCATGAGTGCACTCCATGCGGATGACGGTTTCACTCCCCCAGTAGATAACAGAAACCGGTCACGGCGCGCACACCGCCGGCGCCGCAATTCAGCGCACCAGCCGGGAGATCGCTTTGAACTGCTCGTGGCGGGAGTCCCGCAGCCACTCGAAGACCGCCGATTCCGTGTTTGTCACCGCGACGCCCGCCTGCCGCAGCCGCTCCATGGCGTTGCGCCGGTTCGCCGGGCGGCGCGAACAGGTCGCGTCCTCGGCGACGAAGACGTCATAGCCGGCGGAGGCCAGCTCCAGCGCCGTCTGCAGCACGCACACGTGGGCCTCCATGCCGCAGATCACCACCTGCCGCCGCCCCAGAGCCTTCAGCCGCTCCTCGAACCCGGGCGCCCCGCAGCAGGAGAAGACGGTCTTTTCGAAGCGCTCCACTCCGGCGTCCAGGCTGGGCGCGAGCGCCGGGTCCGTCGGTCCCAGCCCCTTGGGGTACTGCTCGGTGAGGAGGCGCGGGATCCCCAGCAGCCGGGCCGCCTCGGCCAGGATGCCGGCGTTGCGGAACACCTCCAGGCGGAACTCTTCCGGCATCGCCGCCGCCAGCCGCTGCTGGATGTCCACGACGAGGAGAACGGAATCGTTGGCGCGGCACAGGCTCATGCGTTCCATTATCCTTCCTGAAAGCGTTCCCCGGGCTCCCGCTCGGCCGCCGCCGGTTCCTCGCCCTCCTCGTTCCTCATCAACTCCCTGACGTGCTCTTCGTAACTCGCCCCGAGTCCCGCCTCACGATCGACCACATCGCCGCATTCGCTTCCAGCGTCGTCGCGTCTTCGATAGCGTCGAGTGACCCGGCGCCGCCTCCTCCCAGCTCAGTCCCAGAAACTCTCGTAGACTCAGCGAGTCCGAGACCCGGTAGGCGGTCCCGCAGTCCGAGCCGATCCCCTCGAAGTAGCCCACCAGAATGCACCGGAAGCAGACCCCCGGGGCGATCGCCCCATCAGTTCGTGAAGTTCATCACCGGGAAGCCCTTCGACAGCCGGTTGGAGGAGACGGTCGCGGCGTACGGAGAAATGGTTTACGAGAAGTTCAGAAAGACGCGCATGGGAACGCCGGAGCCGCTATCGGCGTGAGTCCGGCGTCGTTGTCGGGCTGCCTCGCACCGCGTCTCCGGGACCTCTCACCCAGACCTATGTCGTCATCGGCCCTGTCTTGTCCTGACGGCGGGCTGCCTTCGCGCCGGCCAAATTCCTTCTTGACAACTCGGCGCCGTTTGGGGTAGAGCCATTGCGAGGAGGGATATCGCCGCACCGCAGAATCCCACGCACAAGACCAAAGGCTGATCCCTGTTTGTTCCGGCGCCGGCCGGCCGTCCCTGCTGGGGTTTCGCGTCCGGCCAGCGCCAACTCTCTGGCGACCTTCTGGGCAGGCCGATCGAGCGGTTACTTTCAGTCGCGGTGGCGCATCGCTCCATCTGCTTTACGGCGTGATTGGCCTTGCCCGTGTAAGGGAACGGCGCCCCTGGCGCCTGATACGAGAAAGGATTGTTGAAATGACACAGACCGTTCTTCAGATCGCTAAAGCCAAGGCCTATAACCGAACCATACCAGCGCGAATCACAAGCGTCTCTCAACAGAAGCTTCACCAATGGAAGAAACCAGGTAACCTCAGCAAACTCGCCACTAACGTTGCCACCGCCTTCACGCCGCCCTTTGTCGGGACGATCATCGGGTGGTCCGTGGAGGAACTGACGGAGAAATCGCAGCATCACCTCCGAACACGGCGCCTCAAGCTGACGTCCAATGACTACAAGATACTGAAATTCTCGATCAAGACGCTGGACGCCGAACACCTGGACGCCAGCAGGCGCAAGGTCAAGAAATGCGCTGACGCGTTGCGCGAGGCCGCAAGCGAATGCTTGAGCCCGCGACAGCCCTGCAAGAAGGCTTATAAGCTTGCCTACCGCTACTATCGGCTCGAGAACAGACTCGCTAAGCTTTCCGCTGAGGCGGCAATGCTGGTGGAGCTCGGTCAAGAGGTACTCAAATGGACGCAGAGCATCGAAGACCAGCTCAAGGAAGCAGATATGCAGAAGTGCGTCGAGGACACGCTGAACCTGGAGCACCGCAGTTGTGGGCGGGCATGCTTCTTTGGCGAGAAGGCGCGGCTGATTCCTTCCGCTCCGGCGCCTCCGCCCGGAAGTTCTGGTCCCCTCCCAAACTTTGTCCACGAGCTTAAGCCACTCGAGGACGATGCATGACTGGCGCGCGGGTCGCGATTGTACAACCTGGATGCTGCGGCGCCCTTCCCGGGATGGGTTGGCGTCCGCCGATGCCCGCCCTCGGAACGGGAACCTTTCCATAACAGGTTTCAGGATCGGAAAAGCGCTGGGCCGGGAACGCGAAGCCGCCGGCGAGAGCCCGCAGGGGGGAACATGGCCTTCGAAACGTTGCCCGCGCTCCTCACCCTGTCATCTTCTTCGGGTTCAGCCAGGCGGGGCAGGGCAGAAGGTGGCTCGATCCGCTGGAATACGTTCGCGCCGTCGTCTCTGGCGGGCTGCCTCGGATATTCCCTGCCCGTCACTGCGTAATTGTGTTGGCCGTAGGCTCGTGCTTATCCCCCACTGAGGTTGCGCGTACTTGGCGCAGGTTTAGCCGGGATCCGGCGCGTTTCCAGACTCATCCAGCGCCTCGGGCCGGCTCAGCCTGGAGTCTCCTTCACTCTCTTCAAGAACGCCTCGCGCGGCGTCCGGCTGTCGGCCCGGTAGCTTTTACCGGGCCGCTCCAGATTCCAGAACGTCACCTGGTGATCTGAATCGCGTTTTGTCTGCCTCCGCCTGCGGCAGACGCTCGCAGAAGTTCTTTGCGGCGCACCCGCTGGAGTACGTCCCGAAGGTCGTATGGGGTTACAGGCAGGCCCCGTTTGGTTTCCAGACCGCCACCCGCCTGCGCGACCACACCTTCGCCCGGTCTTCGTCGCTTTGCCGAAATGGCGGTCACCGTCCGCTCGGGCCGCTGGAACGGGTTGAATCTCCACGGCTTCCCCGCGTGCGTTCGCGGCCCGTCGGCCGGCGCGTGGTAGAACCTGAGCCGGGAGGCCCCGTCTGGCCCTTCTCACCACAGGAATGGCGATGAAACCGCGAAGACCAGCCGCTGAAGGCGGGCCGCCCTGGGCTGTGATGGTCCGGCCCGGCCGGGCTGCCGCATTCTCTCTTTGTTCGCCCAGTCAGCCCTGCTCACCGGCGCCGGCGCGCCCAATCCAGCGCCGGAATCCTGTGACGGCATTTTCGCCCGAGGCGTCACACCCGCCTGCAACCAACAGAAAATACGGGAGATGTTCGTTTCACTCATTTCGGCGTCCAGCGTCGCGGCACGCGTCACGCCGCCGGCATCCGCCCCGGCGCGGCGGCCCGGAACGTGAGATTCTGGAAAGGAGGCAGGAGTTGCTTCGGATGTCGCCGAAAACCCGGCTCACCGCTTCGGTAGTCGGTCTCACCGCCGCCGTCGCCGTCTCCCTGTCGGCGCTCTACCTGCACAGCCTCACCGACGTCCGTTTCCAGGAGGTAGCTGGCGTGGCCCGGATGTCGGCCCTGAGCGTCCGGACGTATCTGGTCCAGCGGCTGGCCGAGAAGGCACCGCCGCCGCCCGGGGCCACCGTCGAAGAGGCTGTGGCGGGCTGGCGGCGGGCGGTGCGCGAGGATGCCGGATTGCGGTCCTTCCTGGTGGCCACGCTGGCCGGCTCGCCCTCGCTGGTCGAGATCTTCGTGAGCGGTCCGGACGGCCGGGTACTTACCGGCTCGAATCCCGCCCGCGCCGGCGGCCCCAAGCCGGACCTGCCGGACCTGGAAGACTGGCTGCGCCTGCCGCTCGCCGACCGCCTCCGGCAGGTCTTCGCCCCGGCCCGGGATCTGGAGCTGTACACGCCGCTGGGAGTGGCTGGCTCCAGCCGGCCGGTCCTCGGCGTCCACGTGGTGGTCTCCACCGCCCTGGTCCGCCAGGCCGTCGCCCCGCAGATCCAGCGCCTGGGACTGCTCGCCCTCGTGGCGGTGGTCTTCTCCGGCCTGATCGCCGCCTTACTGGCGAACCTGGCCGCGCGGCCGCTCGAGCGCGTCTCGCAACTGATCGATCTGATCGCCGAGGGCAAGTCGGCCGCCGAGCTGCCCCCGGAGCCGGAAGACCGGGAGCTGGCGGCGCTCAAATCCAAGCTCGCCCTGCTTGGGGAGAAGGTCCGGGCCGGCCGCGACGCCGGGCAACCCGAAGACGGCGGCGTCGCCCATCTGCTCGAGCGCCTCCAGGACGCCGTGCTCCTGTTCGACGCCCGGCGCCGCCTCGTCATCGCCTCCCAGGCCGCCGACCGCTACCTCTCAGCCCCCCGCTGGGAGCTGATCGGCCGCCCGCTCGAAGAAGTCTTCCCGGAAGATCAGCCCCTGGGGGCCCTGCTCGCCGCCTCGGCCCGGTTCCAGCGCTCTTTCCGGGACCGCCTCGTCGAGATCGACGGCCCCGAAGGCAAGCTCCGCGCCGCCGTCTCGCTCGAGATCCTCACCGACTTCCCGGACCGCCGCTTCCTCGGCGCCGCGGTGGTGCTCCGGGACGCCGAATCCCGCCGCCGGCTCGAGTCCCAGATCGACTCCTCGCTGCGCCGCGAGGCCTTCGGCCGGCTGCTCCAGGGCGTGGCGCACGAGATCAAGAACCCGCTCAACTCCATCTACACCCATCTGCAAGTACTGCAGCTCACTCTTGGGGACCGCGCCCCGGAAGCGCAGCGGGAGATGGAGGTGATCGCCCGGGAGATCAAGACGCTGGACCGCATGGTCGTCTCGCTGCTCGACCTCACCCGGCCCCTGGAGCTGCACCTCGCCGAAATGGACCTCTGCGCTCTGGCCCGCGAGATCGCCTCCCTGGAGGCCGCCGGGGCCGAGGCCAAGGACGTGCGGATCCACGTCGAGTGCCCGCCGGAGCCGGTGACCGTCTCCGCCGACCGCGACCTGTTCCGCCAGGCCGTGCTCAACGTCGTCAAGAACGCCGTCGAGTGCATGGAGGAGCCGGGCCAGGTGACGATCAAGGTGGAAGCCGGAGCCGGGGGACCGGCGCTCTCGGTAGCCGACCAGGGCCCGGGCATCCCCGAGGAGATCCGCGACAAGATCTTCCGCCTCTACTTCACCACCAAGGGCCGCCGCGGCTCGGGCATCGGGCTGGCCATGGCCTGGCGCATCGCCCAGCTCCACAACGCCCGGCTCGACTTCACGACTTCGCCGGAGGGCGCCACCTTCCGGTTCGCGTTTCCGTCCTGACCGGGCCCCCGGGACCCCTCGCCGCGGCAGCTCGGCGGAAGAAACCGTCCCCGGGCCTACACCTCCGGTCCGCCGGGGGCGGCTGTTATTCTGATAGGTAAACAGGTGATTACCGAGACGCAGCACGTTCAGTTCGACTCGTTGGGTCTGGACTCCGGCGCCACGCTGGAACCGGTGGACGTGGTCTACGAGACCTATGGCGAGCTGAACGCCGAGCGCTCGAACGCGATCCTGATCCTGCACGCCTTCACCGGCGACGCCCACGCCGCCGGCGTCAGCCGCAAGACCGGCAAACCCGGCTGGTGGGACAACATGATCGGCCCCGGCAAGGCCTTCGACACGGAGAAGTACTTCGTCATCTGCTCCAACGTGCTCGGCGGCTGCATGGGGACCACCGGCCCCAGCTCGACGAACCCGAAGACGGGCAAGCCTTACGCCATGGAGTTCCCCGTCATCACCATCGCCGACATGGTCCGGCTGCAGCGGATGCTGATCGACCATCTCGGCATTGACCGGCTGCTCGCGGTGGCCGGAGGATCGATGGGCGCGATGCAAGCGCTCCAGTGGACGGTGGATTACCCGGACCGCGTGGCGGCGGCGATCCCTATTGCCGGAACCTGGCGGCACAGCGCGCAGCAGATCGCTTTCAACGAAGTGGGCCGCCAGGCCATCATGGCCGATCCGGACTGGAACGGAGGCGATTACTACGGCGGGAAGGGCCCGGCCCGGGGCCTCGCCATCGCCCGCATGATCGGCCACATTACCTACATGAGCGACGAGTCGATGCGCGAGAAGTTCGGCCGCCGCCTGCGGGAGAAGGAGAAGTTCGGCTTCGACTTCGAGATCGACTTCGAGGTCGAGAGCTACCTGCGTTACCGCGGCACCCAGTTCGTCGGCCGCTTCGACGCCAACTCGTACCTCTATATCACCAAGGCGATGGACTACTTCGACATCACCAACGGCAGCGGCTCGCTGGCCGCGGCGCTGGAGCACACCCAGTCCCGGTTCCTGCTGATCAGCTTCACTTCGGACTGGCTCTACCCGAGCTACCAGTCCCAGGAGATCGTCAACGCCCTCCGCGGGCGCAACAAGGACGTCGCCTATTGCGAGCTGTCGTCCAACTACGGCCACGACGCCTTCCTCGTCGAGGTGGGTGAACAGACCGAGGTAGTGCGGGGCTTCCTGGCCAGCACTTACCGGATGCTCGGAGGCAACAAGTAGAGGGGTGGAGGTGGGATGCCGCTAGCCGCTGAGTTGTACCGCGGGCCTTTCGTCCGGCAACTGCTCGGCCGAAGCGACTACCGCATCATCAGCGAGCTCATCGAGCCCCGCGCCCGCGTGCTCGACCTCGGCTGCGGCGACGGCGAGCTGCTGGCCTGGCTGGCCGAGAACAAGAACGTGGACGCCCGCGGCATCGAGATCGACCGCACGAAAGTGCAGCGGGCCATCGCCCGCGGCGTCTCCGTCTACCAGGGCGACATCGACCAGGGCCTCACCGACTACCCTGACCGGGCCTTCGACTATGTGATCCTCAGCCAGACCTTGCAGGAGACCCGGCGCCCCCTCTGGGTGCTGCGCGAGATGCTCCGGGTCGGCCGCCGCGCCATCGTCGCTTTCCCGAACTTCGGCCACTGGCAGGTCCGCCTGGCGCACCTCTTCAGCGGCCGGGCTCCGAAGACGAAGCTGTTCCCCCACAACTGGTACGAGTCGCCGAACGTCCACTTCCTGACAGTGAAGGATTTCGAAGAGCTGGTGGATCAGGAAGGCTGGAAGGTGGAGCGCCGCATCTGCCTGGCTGGCAGCCACACCATCTCGTTCCTGCACAACCTTTTCGCCGAGGTCGCCGTCTTCATGATCAGCAGTTGAGGTTCCTCAGGCCGAAACTCTCTTTTCCCGGCGTTCCGGCGCGGACGGATTCGGCTCGCCGCTCGAGCCGTGGCCGGCCACGATCCCGCTGATGTCGATCAGGTAGAGCTGGCGCCCGTGGCCGCCATGGGGCGAGTCGATCGAGACCTTCCGGCCGTCGGGGCTGAAGCGCGGGTGGGTGTCGCAGCGCCACTCGCCGCGGTACTCGGGCGGAGAATAGAAATCGCCGAGCGGGACTTTCCGCCTGGTGGCCACTTCGTAGAGGTAAACATGCTGCCGCCGCTCCCGGTCCGGATAGGTGTCGTTCAGGATCCAGCGGTTGCCGGGCAGGTAGGTGCAGTGGCCGTTGCGGGTCATCACGCCCAGTCCGACGGGCTCGACTTTGCGGGTTCCGTCGGTGTAAAGGTAGAAGGCCGAGCCGTGGGACGGATGCCAGGCCCAGGCCAGCACCGTCGAGGCATCCCGCCAGATGAAGTGCGACGTGTAGCCATACGGGTCGAGCACGTAGGGGTCGGAGCCGTCCGGGGCGATGGTGAACATCCGGGTCAGGTAGCGCCGGTCGCCCGGCGCGCGCCAGCGGTGCAGAAAGATGAGCCGCCGGCCGCCGGGGGCAACGAGGAGGTGGTTGAACCAGTGCTTGGCCCGTCTGAGATCGAGGCTGTTCTCGATTCCTCGCCGGGGCGCCCCCTCGGGCAGCTCGAACGCGATCCCGGCCGCCTGGGCCAGCGAGAAGATCAGCTGCTGGCGGCCGGTGGCCAGGTCCAGCCGCCAGATGCCGTCGTCCTCCGGCGCGAGAACGTCCCGGTTCTCGTCCGGAACCCCGGCGTAGCCATAGCCGGGCCGCGTGTCCTGAAGGCGGCTGAAGCTGGGGCGGACGGCCCACTTGCCGTCGGGTGACAGGGCGTAGATGGGCGCCGGGATCGTGCGGCGGCGGCCGGTCTTGACATTGAGGATATGAGCGATGAAGCGCCCCTCTGCCCGGTCGTTCCAGATCACCTCTTCGGCCGAGCCGGGCAGCCACTGCAGCATGCAGCCCTGCTGCCAGCACCAGGCCCGAGAGCGGCCCAGTTCGATCCACCGGTCGCCGCCGCCGGTGTCCACCATGCCGACGCGGATCTCGTCGCCGGAACGCGGCGAGCGGTGCTCGAAGTCCACTTCGTTGCTCAGCACGTAGCGGCACGATGGATCGAACTGGAGCTTGTCGTAGTAGCCGAACCAGTGGAACTTCGGCCCGCGGGTGATGGCCCGGACCGGCGGGAGATCGTGGCCTGCGGCGCGGGAAGGCAGACCGGCGGCGGCGAAGATCCCGAGCATCCGCCGGCGCGAGATCGGCGCCATGCCGATAGTCTACCGCAGCCCTGGTCCTTCTCCGGCGCAGAACGGGCGGCATGGTAACCTGGATCGTTTAAGAACCGGGATGTCATGCTGAAAGAGCAGCTCAAACAGATGGGCGTGGTCGGCGCCGGCGGGGCGGGCTTCCCCACCTACGTGAAGGCCGGCTCGCAGGCCGAGATCATGCTGGCCAACGGCGCCGAGTGCGAGCCGCTGCTGCACAAGGACTTCGAGATCATGCGCCACTTCCCGGCCCAGATCCTCGCCGGGATGGAAGCGATGATGGGGGCCGTCGGCGCCCGCCGGGGAATGTTCGGAATCAAGGAAAAGAACCGCCCGGCGATCGACGCCATCCGCCCGGAAGCCGAGAAGCGGGGCATCGAGCTGGTCTTCCTGGGAGACTTCTACCCCTCGGGCGACGAGTACGAGCTGGTCTATACGGCCACCGGACGGCTGATCCCCCCGGCGGGCATCCCCTTGCAGGTCGGCTGCGTGGTGAACAACGTCGAGACGCTCTACAACGTGCATGAGGCCGCCGAGGGCCGCCCGGTGACGCGCAAGTTCGTCTCGGTCAGCGGCGCGGTGCGGTCGCCGAAGTCCTTCTGGGTCCCGGTAGGTACGCCGCTGCGGGAAGTGCTGGGGCTCGCCGGTGGAGCGACGGCGCCCGAGTTTGGCGTCTTCGTCAGCGGCATCATGATGGGGACTTTGACCTTCGATCTGGAGCAGCCGGTGACGAAGACCACCGCCGGGCTGATCGTTCTGCCGCGGGAGCACTATCTGGTCCAGCGCAAGAGCCGGCCGGCCAGGGCCATGGCCCACATCGGCAAGTCGGCCTGCGACCAGTGCAGCTACTGCACAGAATTCTGCCCCCGCTACCTGCTCGGCTACGAGGTGATGCCCCACCGGGTGATGCGCACCCTCGGCTTCACCCTGGCCGGGCACGACAACTGGAACCAGTGGGCGCAACTCTGCTGCGCCTGCGGGCTATGCACCCTGTACGCCTGCCCCGAGGACCTGTATCCAAAGGAAGCCTGCGACCAGGCCAAGGCGGACCTGAAGGCCGCTGGCATCAAGTTCGAGCAGCAGACGCCGGTCAAGGTACACCCGATGAAGGAGGCGCGCCGCGTGCCGCTCGCCATGCTGCGCAAGCGGTTGAAGATCGAAGAGTACGAGGGCGAGGCGCCGTTCGATGCTGTCGAGCACGAGCCTCAGCGGGTGCGGCTGCTGCTCTCGCAGCACGTCGGCAAGCCGGCCTCGCCGGTGGTCAGCGAGGGGGACGAGGTGCAGCCGGGGCAGGCGGTGGCCGAAGTCGGTGAGGACGATCTGGGCGTGAACATCCACGCCTCGATCGGCGGCAGGGTGGCCGCCGTCACCGACAGCTACATCGAGATCGAACGCTAGGAGCCGAGATGGCGAACCGCAATTCCATTGGACTGATCGAGCTGGGATCGATAGCCGCCGGATTCGAGGTGACCGACGCCATGCTGAAGGCGGCCGACGTGGAGCTGGTCGTGGCCCGGTCCATCTGCTCAGGGAAGTACATGGTGCTGGTGCGGGGCGACGTGGCGGGCGTCGAAGCAGCGGTGGCGGCCGGTTCGGAAGCCGGCGGCTTCTCGGTGATCGACACCTTCGTGATCCCCAACGTGCACGCCTCGGTCTTCCCGGCGCTCTCCGGCGTGACCAAGGCCGAGCATCTGGAGGCGCTGGGCATCATCGAGAGCTTCTCGGTGGCTTCGCTGATCGAGGGCGCCGACGCCATGGCGAAGTCGGCCAACGTGCGGCTGGTGGAGGTCCGGCTGGCGATGGCCCTGGGCGGCAAGGCCTTCGCCTCCTGCACCGGCTCGGTGGCGGCGGTGCGGGCGGCGGTGGACAACGGCGCCGAAAAGATCGCCGCCAAGGGCCTGCTGGTGAACAAAGTGGTGATCCCCAACCCGCGGCCCGAGCTGCAGAACGAGATGATCTGAGCGGCCGGGGACGCACGGCCGCGGCTCCGAGCCGTGCCCGCCGGCGCGGCCGCCCCCGCTCCACATCGCCGGTTGCGGCGTGGTAATCTATCCAAACCGCCATGTTCCCGGTCCGCGACAACATCCCGAGCCGGAACCCGCCCATCGCCACGTGGTTGCTGATCTTCGCCAACGCCCTGGTATTCCTGTTCGAGCTGGCGATGCCCGAGGCGACGCTCCAGCGCTTCTTCTACTACTTCGGCATCGTCCCGGCCCGGTACACCCATCCGGATTGGGCTATGTGGGCGGGCCTGCCGGTAGATGACTACTGGCCGTTCCTGACCAGCATGTTCCTGCACGGCGGCTGGATGCACATCATCGGCAACATGTGGACGCTGTGGATCTTCGGCGACAACGTCGAGGACCGCATGGGGCCGGTCCGGTTCACCGTCTTCTACCTGCTGTGCGGCATCGCCGCGGGGATGGTTCACTGGTTCACGAATCCCCACTCGACGATTCCCACGGTGGGCGCCTCCGGAGCCATCGCCGGCGTGCTGGGGGCTTACTTCTTCCTGTTCCCCACCGCCCGCGTGGTGGTGATGGTGCCGCTGCTGTTCCTCCCGTTCTTCTTCGAGTTGCCGGCGGTCGTCTACCTGGCCTTCTGGGCGCTGACGCAGGTCTTCAGCGGGACGCTGGCGCTGGCCAGCCCGCAGAACGTGGGGGGAGTGGCGTGGTGGGCGCACGTCGGCGGGTTCCTGACCGGCGTCGTGCTCCATTTCCTCTTCGTGCGCCGGGGACGGTCGTACCGGCGGCCGGCCCGCGACGAGTTCGGCTGGGAGGCCGGCTGGTGAGGTTTCCGCCGTTGATTTCCGATAGCTGGAGGGTGCAACGTGACCCCGAGTGACGTCATTTGGTTCTTCTTCTTGTTCACGGCGCTGCAGCCGGTGCTGCGCCAGCGGTTTCTCGAAGCTTCCCGCCAGCGCATGATCGCCAAGATCGAGAAGGAGCGGGGCTCCCGCGTGATCCTGCTCGTCCACCGCCAGGAGACGATGAGCATCCTCGGCTTCCCCGTCTACCGCTACATCGACGTGAATGACTCCGAGGAGGTGCTCCGGGCGATCCATCTGACCGATCCGGACGTCCCGCTGGACATCGTGCTCCATACGCCTGGAGGGCTCGTCCTGGCGGCCCTGCAGATCGCCCGGGCGATCCGCAAGCACCAGGGGAAAGTGACGGCCTTCGTTCCCCACCACGCCATGTCCGGTGGAACGCTGATTGCCCTGGCCGCCGACGAGATCGTCATGAGTGAGCACGCCGTCTTAGGGCCGGTCGATCCCCAGCTCGGACAACAGCCGGCGGCTTCGATCCTCAAGGTGCGTGCCATGAAGCCGATCGAGCACATCCAGGACGAGACGCTGATCCTGGCCGACCAGGCTGAGAAAGCCATCGCCCAGGTGCGGGCGAGTGTCCGGGAGCTGCTCGAAGGCAAGTGCCCCGAGGGCAAGGCCGACGAGCTCGCCCGGCTGCTTTCCGAAGGCACCTGGACGCACGACCACCCCATCACATTCGACGACGCCAAGAGCTTCGGCCTGTGCGTGAGCGACCAGATGCCGCCGGAAGTGATGCAGTTGATGAACCTCTACCCGCAGCCGGTGCGGCGGCAACCCAGCGTGGAATACCTCCCGGTGCCGCGGCGCTCCGACCATCCGAATTCGAAAAGCTGAGGGCCCGGCACGGCTCGCGGGGGTCCGGACCCGCGAGGCGCCTACTTCTTGCCGCCGGCCGGCGCCGCCGCTGGAGCCGACGCGGGCGCTTCGGCGGGCGGACCCAGCCCGAGGGCCTTGCGCAGTTCGGTCTCCAGCCGGTCCGCCAGATCCGGGTTGTCCCTGAGGAAGCGCTTGGCGTTCTCCCGGCCCTGGCCGATGCGCTCGCCGCCGTAGCTGTACCAGGAGCCGCTTTTCTCCACCAGCCGGTGGGCGACGCCCAGATCGAGCAGATCGCCCTCGCGCGAGATGCCCTGGCCGTAGAGGATGTCGAACTCGGCGTCGCGGAACGGTGGGGCCACCTTGTTCTTCACGATCTTGACCCGGGTGCGGTTGCCGATGATCTTGTCGCCGTCCTTGATGGCGGCGATGCGCCGGATGTCGGCGCGAACGGTGGAGTAGAACTTCAACGCCCGGCCGCCGGTGGTCGTCTCGGGATTGCCGAACATCACGCCGATCTTCTCGCGGATCTGGTTGATGAAAATGAGGCAGGTCTTGGATTTCGAAACGATGCCGGTGAGCTTGCGCATGGCCTGGGACATCAGGCGCGCCTGGACGCCCATGAACGAGTCGCCCATCTCGCCGTCCAGCTCGGCCTTGGGGACGAGGGCGGCCACCGAGTCCACCACCAGCACGTCGATGGAGCCGGAGCTGATCAGGGCGCTGGTGATCTCCAAGGCCTGCTCGGCATAGTCGGGCTGGGAGACGAGCAGATTGTCCACGTCGACGCCCAGGTTTCGGGCGTAGACCGGGTCGAGCGCGTGCTCGACGTCGATGAAGGCGGCCATGCCGCCGGCCTTCTGGGCCTGGGCGACCACCTGCAGGGCCACTGTGGTCTTGCCCGAGGATTCCGGCCCGAAGATCTCGTTGATGCGGCCCCGGGGGAATCCACCCACGCCGAGGGCGGCGTCGAGGGACAGCGCCCCGGTGGAGATGGCCGGTACGGCGACGATCGCCTCCTTCGAGCCGAGGCGCACGATCGAGCCTTTGCCAAACTGCTTCTCGATCTGGCTGAGGGTGAGCCCGAGGGCACGGGCCCGTTCTTTATCGGTCATGTCTCAAGTGAATCTTCGCACCGGGCGGCCTGCCGGGTCAATGGGCGGGCGCCGAAAGCCCTGAGGCCCATTACAGCAGGGGAGCGTAGTAGCCTTTCCTGGCGCGGACGACGAGGTTCTTCTGGTGTTTGACGCGGATCTTGATCGGGTGATATTGCCCGTCCGTCTGGAGCGGCTCGGGCCGGTAGAGGATGCTGTACTGGTGGCGCAGTTCGTTGGCGATGTTGGTGAACGACTGCATCAGATCTTCCACCTTGAACGGGAACAGCGCCAGCCCGCCGGTCTCACCGGCGAAGTACTTGAGCACCTTGTCGCCGGGAGTCTGCATTCGGGTGACATTGGTGGAGATCGTGTAGAGGACGGCGTCGGCCCGGTGCGCCATTTCCAGGGCCTGGTCCCGGGAGTACATGCTCTGGTTGTCCTCGCCGTCGCTCAAGATGACCAAGGCGCGGCGGAACTTGTGCCGGGGCTTGTCCCGCATCAGCGTGTCGCGGCAGGTAAAGAAGATCGCATCGTAGAGCGCCGTGCCGCCGCCGGGCCGCACCGCCCGGATGGCGTCGGTCAGCTCTTCGAGGTCGCTCGTCAGCTCGGTCTCCGCCTGCACATCCGTATCGAACGTAACGACCACCGCTTTGTCCACCTCGGGCCGCATGGCGCTGTTGAGGAACTCGATGGCCGCTTCCTGGATGAACTTGAACCGGCCCCGGACGCTGTTGCTGGCATCGATCAGGATGCCGAGGCGCAGGGGCAGATCGGACTGCGACGAGAACTCGAGGATCTTCTGGGGCTTCTTGCGCTCCAGCACCTCGAAGTCGTCGGCGGTGAGGTTGGTGACGAACCGGCCTCGCTTGTCGGTTACCGTGAAGAGCACGTTCACGCGGGTGACGTCGAGGACGATCCGCGTCGCTTCGTCGAGTTCCTGAGGGCTGGGGGTGTCCGCCGCGGGCTTGGATTGCGGCGGCTGCGCGCGAAGCAGTCCTCCCAGTCCCCAGACCGCCAGCATG
This sequence comes from Solibacteraceae bacterium, assembly GCA_026984795.1. GTDB lineage: Bacteria > Acidobacteriota > Terriglobia > Bryobacterales > Bryobacteraceae > JALSRK01. Next base: position 140,232 of record JALSRK010000073.1, read on the forward strand.
AGTTCCCGCCTGGTCATGGCGCCTCTACCTTCATTGTAGCCCGCCCAGCTTCTCCAGCCATTCGCCGAGCTCCGGGGCGAGGGGCGCTTCCACGGTCACTCGCTCGCCGGTGGCCGGGGTGCGGAACGCGATCCGGGAGGCGTGGAGAAAATAGCGGCCCAGCGGGGGCATTCCGGCCACTTTGGCCGGGGCTCCGTAGAGGCGGTCGCCCACGACGGGGTAGCCGATAGAGGCCAGGTGCACCCGAATCTGGTGCGTGCGCCCGGTTCCCGGGCGCACCTCCAGCAGAGTGAAGCCGGGGAACCGTTGTTTGACACGGTAATGAGTGACTGCCGGACGGCCGCGGGCGAGGCGGGCGGTCATTCGGACCCTCCGCCTCGGATCGCGAGCCACCGGTTTCTCGATCCGGCCTGTCTCCCTCTCCAGGCTCCCGTGCACCAGCGTCAGATAGACCTTCTCCACCTCGCGGGAAGCGAACTGCGCCGCCAGCTCCCGGTGCGCCTTGTCGTGGCGGGCGGCGAGGATCACGCCGCTGGTAAAGCGGTCCAGGCGGTGGACGATGCCCGGCCGCATCTCGCCGCCGACCGAGGAAAGCCGCTCGAAATGGTGCAGCAGGGCGTTCACCAGGGTGCCACGGTAAATGCCCGCGCCGGCGTGCACCACCATGCCGGCGGGCTTGTTGACGGCGATGACGGCCTCGTCCTCGTAGAGGATCTCGAGCGGCAGGTCCTCGGGCTCGGCCTTGAGCTCCGGCAGCTCGCCCGGTTCGACCTCGATCACCTCCCCGCCCTTCAAGCGGCAGGAGGGTTTAGCGACCTTGCCGTCGATGCGGACCCGGCCTTCGCGGATCCAGGTCTGCAGGCGGGCTCGGCTGTAGTCGGGCAGGCGTTCGTGCAAAAAGCGGTCCAGGCGGTCCGCGACTTCGTCCACTTCCAGGCGAATGGGCACCGGTTCTCCGTTTCTCGCGCCGTCTCCGTTATATTTTAGGAGTGATCACCAGCGCGATTGTTCCGGTGGCCGGGCACGGCACGCGGCTGCTGCCGGCCACGAAGTCCCAGCCCAAAGAGATGCTTCCGGTGGCCCGGAAGCCGATCGTGCAGTACGTGATCGAGGAGCTGGTGGCCAACGGGATCGCGAACATCCTGCTGGTCACCGGCCGCAACAAGACCTCGATCGAGAACCACTTCGACAGCGACCCCTACCTGATCCAGACCCTGAACACGGCCAACAAGCAGGATCTGCTCAAGGAGCTTGAGTTCGAGGATCTCGGCGCGCATCTCTATTACACGCGCCAGTCCGAGCAACGCGGCCTGGGCGACGCGGTCCTGTGCGGCGAGAGCTATGCGGGCGAGCAGCCGTTCGTGGTGGCCCTGGGCGACTCGATTATCGGCCTGCACGCCGAGTCCCGTTGCGTGGCCGGGATGATGGAGCTGTTCGAGGCGCGGCGGGCGAGCTGCGTGATCGCGGTCGAAGAAGTGGCTCCGGAGCAGACCCGCCACTACGGCATCATCGAAGGCGTGGACGGCGACGCGACCTGGTGCCGGGTGAGGAACCTGGTGGAGAAGCCTGAGCCGGCCGAGGCCCCCAGCAACCTGGCCATCGCCGGCCGCTACATCTTCTCGCCGACGATCTTCGACATGATCCGCGACGTGGCGCCCGACGCCCGGGGCGAGATCCAGCTCACCGACGCCATCCAGCGGATGTGCGACGAGGGCCGGCGGGTGCTGGCCTACAAGCTTCCCCCGGGCGAGCGGCGCTACGACATCGGCAACTTCCCCAGCTACTTCGAAACCTTCGTCGAGTTCGCCCTCGCCGACCCCGACTACGGGCCCGGGCTGAGAGAGGCGATCCGGCGAATGCTGGAGAACTCCTGAGTGCGCCCCCGCACGGCGTTCGTTCTGCTGTTCGGAGCCGTGCTGGCCGCGCGCCTCTGCCACCTGCGGATCCTGTGGATCGAGGAGTGCTACCCGGCCGCCGGGGCGATCCAGATCCTCTACGGTATGGTCCCCTACCGGGACTTCTGGTTCGACAAGCCCCCGCTGGCGCCGTTGCTCTACCTGCTGTGGGACGCCCAGGCCGGCTTTCCGCTGCGTCTGGCGGGAGCCGTCTTCGTGACGCTGGCGGCGTGGCTCGCCTGGCGCTTCGCCTCCCAGAAGTGGGGGCCGGACGAGGGCCTGCTGGCCGCGGGCCTGGTGGCCTTCTTCCTCACCTTCGGCTTGCCGTCCTCCGTGATGGCGCTGGCCCCGGACCTGCTGATGATCGTCCCGCACCTGGCGGCGGCGTGGCTGGCCTGGCGCGGGCGCCCGTTCTTAGCGGGACTGGCGGCGGGGGCGGCGCTGCTGGTGCACACCAAGGGCTTCTACGTCCTGGCGGTCTGCCTGCTGTGGCAATGGCGGGCGGCGCACCTGGTGCTGGCGGGGTTCCTGCTGCCGAACGCAGTCGCCCTGGCGGCGCTGGGCGCGGCCGGAGCTCTGCCCGGCTACTGGCAGCAGGTCTGGCAGTGGGGCTGGCTCTACGCGCGGGACACGTTCGTCGAGAACCCGCTCGGCGAGGGCATTCGCCGGACGCTGAACTGGGCGGGATTCCATGCGGCGGCGGTGCTGGCTGCGGCGTGGCACTGGCGGCGGGAGCGGGATCCGGATAGCCGGCGGCTGTTCGCCTGGGCCTTGATCTCGCTGGCCGGCGTGGCGGCGGGTCTGCGCTTCTTCCCGCGCTACTACCTGCAGTTGTTGCCGGTCGTGGCGCTGGCCGGCGCCCGGGGCTTCACGCTGCTCGGCCGGCGGCGGGCGGCGATGGTTGGCCTGTTGCTGCTCGTCCCGCTCGTCCGCTTCGGCCCCCGGTACGCGATCCTGGCCGCGGACCTGGCCACGGGCCATCCTCACCGGTGGCGCGATCTCGCCATGTACGAGGGAAGCCGGCAGGCGGCGGCCATTCTCAACGGGGCCGCCCCCGCAGAGGACACCCTGCTCGTCTGGGGGTACCGGCCGGACATCTGGGTGCTCACCCGGAGGCGGGCAGGTACGCCCTATCTGGATTCCCAACCGCTCACCGGTGTCATCGCCGACCGGCACCTGTTCGATTCGCGCCCCTCGGCCCCCGAGCTGGCGGCGCGCAACCGCGCCGCTCTTACGCGCTACTTGCCAAACCTGATCGTGGACGGGCTGGGACCGTACAATCCCAGCCTCGCCATCACGCGCTTTCCGGATCTGGAGGTCTGGCTGCGGGGGAACTACCGCGAGATCGCCAGGACGCCGTCGGCGGTCATTTATCGGCTCCGGAGCGGCGCCGGCCTTCGCTCCCCTCGATCCCCAGCGAGCGCCGGATCGCGTCCAGCACCCCGTTGATGAAGGCGACGGCCTTCTCGCCCGAGTAGCGTTCGGCCAGCTTCAGGGCCTCGTCGAGCACGATGGGGGCCGGCGTGGGGGTGTGCATCATCTCGTAGGCGGCCAGGCGCAGGATGTTGCGGTCCACCGCCGACATCCGCTCCAGCCGCCAATGCGAGGAGTGGCTGGCGATCAGCTCGTCGAGTTCCCGGCGGTGGGCGGCGACGCCTTCCACGAGCTCCTCGGCGAAGGGGTCGCGGGCCGTCTCGGCAACATCGTCCTCGGAGCCGAGCGAACGATAGTAGGCCTCGGCGGCGTCGGCCACAGTGAAGGATTTCGGGGCCGGGGCGGCTTCCGGATCCCCGGGAGCTCCCCGGCGGCGCTCCTCGAAGGACTCCTCGAGCCGCCGCCGCAGCTCCCACTGATAAAGAATCTGCAGCGCCCTTTCGCGGGAACGGTGCCGGGAGGCCATGGTTCGAGAGCGCCTGCGCCCGTCAAGAGCCGCTGCGGAGCGCACGCATCAGGTTGCCCATCTCGACGGCGCTCATGGCGGCGTCGAAGCCCTTGTTGCCCTGCTTGGCGCCGGCCCGGTCGATGGCCTGTTCGAGGGTGTTGGTGGTGAGGACGCCGAAGGCGATGGGCACGCCGGTCTCGAGCGAGGTCTGGGCCAGGCCTTTGGCGGCTTCCGAAGCGATGAAGTCGTAGTGGGGCGTCTCGCCGCGGATCACCGCACTCAGGCAGATGACGGCGTCGTGGCGCCGGGCCCGGGCGATCTCGGCGGCGACGACGGGCATCTCCCAGGAGCCGGGCACGCGCACGATCTCGATGTCTTCCTGGGCGGCGCCGGCCCGCGAGAGGGCGTCCAGCGCCCCGGTGAGCAGCCGTTCGGTGACGAAACTGTTGAAGCGGCTCACCAGGATGGCGAACTTGAGTCCCTTGGCGTTGAGATGACCTTCGGTGACCTTGTGTGACATAGCTCTACTCGACCTCGCCGCCCGCGGGCGGCCGTACCCGCGCGGAGCAGGCCGCCAAATGGGATAATTGTAGTCTGAGCTTCATCTTACCGCATGGCTCCAACCCTCATCCGGAATTTCAGCATCATTGCGCACATAGACCACGGCAAGTCTACGCTCGCCGACCGCCTGCTCGAGGCCACCGGCGCGCTCTCGGAGCGCGAGATGCAGGAGCAGGTGCTCGACGACATGGATCTGGAGCGCGAGCGCGGCATCACCATCAAGGCCCATGCGGTGAGGCTGAACTACCGCGCCCGTGACGGCCGCACCTACCAGCTCAACCTGATCGACACGCCGGGTCACGTCGATTTCAGCTACGAGGTCTCCCGCAGCCTTCAGGCCTCCGAGAGCGCCCTGCTGGTGATCGACGCCTCCCAGGGGGTCGAGGCCCAGACGCTGGCCAACACCTACCTGGCGCTGCAGCACGACCTGGAGATCATCCCGGTAATCAACAAGATCGACATGCCCTCGGCCGAGCCCGACAAGATCCGCGCCCAGATCGAGGACGTCATCGGGCTGGACGCATCCGACGCCCTGCTGGTGAGCGCCAAACAGGGTATCGGCGTCGAGGAGCTGCTCGAAGCCATCGTCGAGCGCACGCCGCCGCCCAAGGGCGACCCCGAGGCTCCCCTGCGGGCGCTGATCTTCGACTCCTGGTTCGACCCCTACCGCGGCGTGATCACGCTGCTGCGCGTGGTGGACGGCTCCATCCGGGTGGGCCAGAAGATCCGGCTGATGGCGCACCGCAAGGAGTTCGAAGTCGAGGGGCTCGGCTACCAGACGCCGAAGCGGATCCCGTGCGAGGAGCTCACCGCCGGCGAGGTCGGCTACATGTTCGCCAACATCAAGAACATCGCCGACGCCCGGATCGGCGACACGGTGACCGGCGCCGCCCGGCCCGCCGCCGAACCGCTGCCCGGCTTCGAGGAGACCAAGCCGATGGTCTTCGCCGGACTCTATCCGGTGGAATCCCACCAGCACGGGGAGCTGCGGGAGGCCCTCGAGAAGCTGCGGCTGAACGACAGCGCCTTCACCTTCGAGCCGGAGAGCTCCGCCGCGCTGGGCTTCGGCTTCCGCTGCGGCTTCCTCGGCCTGCTGCACCTAGAGATCGTCCAGGAGCGGCTGGAGCGGGAGTTCTCGATCGACCTGATCACCACCGCGCCGGGCGTCCGCTACCGGGTGACAAAGCGCAACGGCGAGGTCGTCGAGGTGGACAACCCCACGCGCTGGCCCAACCCGGCCGAGATCGACTACGTCGAGGAGCCGATCATCGAAGCCACGGTGATCACCCGCGAGGAGCACCTGGGCGACATCCTCAAGCTGCTCGAGGAGAAGCGCGGCGAGCAGAAGAAGTTCGAGTACCTGGGCGCCGGCCGCGTGATCCTCGTCTACGAGCTGCCGCTCAACGAGATCGTGCTGGACTTCTACGACCGGCTGAAATCGGCTTCCCGCGGCTACGCCTCCCTCGACTACCATCTGGCCGGCTACCGCGTCTCGCCGATGGTGAAGCTCGACGTGCTGGTGGCCGGCGAGCCGGTGGACGCCCTCTCGATCATCGTGCACCGCGACCAGGCCTACCAGCGGGGCAAGGAGCTGATCGGGCGGCTGCGGAAGCTGATCCCGCGGCAGATGTTCGAGGTGGCCCTGCAGGCGGCCATCGGCAGCAAGATCGTGGCCCGGGAGAACATCCCGCCGCTGCGCAAGAACGTCCTGGCGAAATGCTACGGCGGCGACGTGACCAGAAAGCGCAAGCTGCTCGAGCGCCAGAAAGAGGGCAAGCGCCGGATGAAGCGCGTCGGCCGGGTGGACATCCCGCAGGAGGCGTTCCTCTCGGTGCTGCAGGTGGGACCGGAGGGGTGAGTGACTCTTACCGTTCTCGTGCGGGGATGTACCGGCAACGTCTCCTCGCGGCGATCCAGCGGTAGGCGCGGCGGCCGTAGCGGCGGAGGGGCGGGGTCGCGAGCAGCGGGGCGATCCAGAAGGTTAGGGGCAGGGCGCGCAGAATCTCCACGATAGCGTCGTAGCCGCCCCAGAGGCGTCCTCGGGCGGCGAGCTTCAATTCCCGGGAGGCTTCTTCGGCGGTGACACCGGCGCGCTGGAGCGCTTCCGGGTCGCTCGAGCCACGGTAAGCATGGCGCCGGGTCACGTCGAGCAGGCGCAGCAGGCGCACCGCATGGCGGCAGAAACCGCAGCGGTCGTCGTAGACGACGAGGCGCTCGGCGGCGATGATCCGGCCTCCTTTCCAGGACCGCGCCGGGCGGCCGACCCTACCGAAAGTGTCGCACCTTCTGCCGCCGGCCTCGCCCGCCCTGCACGGCCGCGGCGGCTCAGTTCACCCAGACGGGGCTGGACCAGGCCTTGTTGGTATCGAGCTGCTCGACGCGCAGGTAGTAGAAATCGCCGGGCTCGAGCGGCTCGCGGTCCTCGTAGTCGAACTCGGCGTCCATGGGCGCGTCCGGGTTGACGAGCTCAAACTCGACCCGGTAGGCCGGCTCCAGCCCCATCTTCTTCATGTACGAGTGCTTCACCTTGGTGGACGGGATGCGCTGGACGTAGAAGCCGTCGCGCTCGAGCGCCGCCAGTGGCACGGTGAAGTCGATCGAGCCGAAGGCCGGCGGGTCGTCGGCGTGGAAGCGCAGCTCGCCCTCGGCCTCGGAGATGTCGAGGAGCACGCCGTCGCGGTCGCCCGAAGGAGCGGCGGTGTTCCAGACGATCGTCCGCTCGTCCTGCTGGCGCACCCATTCGAAGGCCTGGTCGCGGTGGATGACGCGGACGAGCTTCAGCCGCCCGCCGGCGGCCTCGAGGCGCCCCGGCACGCGGCCGACGGCCGCCCGGCGCTGGTAGATGTTGTCGCCCCAGGTGACGCGCAGCAGGCGGGCGCCGGTGCGGGCGGGCTTCACCCGGTGGATCACCTCGTTGTTCTTCACCAGCTCGATGCTCACCAGCGGCGCGGTGCCGGAGATGCGCGCGTGTACGCGGGCGTTCCGGTTGAGCTTCGACGAGATCTCGCCGCCCATCAGCTCGCCGTTGACCTCGAAGCGCAGCAAGATGCGCTGGGCGCCGGTGGCGGCGAAGGTCCGGCGCTGGTACATGCCGTTCCAGATGTCTTCGCGGTTCTTGCCGTAGGCGTAGACGCCGGCCAGCGCGTTGCTCATCGTGTAGATCAGCCCGGGGTAGGCGATGCCCATCGAGGTGGTATGGGTGTCGCCGGCCCCGATGACGCCCTGGCGCAGGCCGGCCTCCAGGTGTTTCCGCCAGGACTCCTCGAAGACGCCGTGGACGCTGGCCACTTCGAAGAGCCGCTCGATGCGCGGATCGGGCGGGTGGGTCCAGTCCGGCGGGCCGCCGCCGATGTGCGGGATCACCAGGGTCGGCACCTTGGCGAACTTGAGCGTCCGGAGCATCTTGCCGATGGGCGCGCGGGGATTCTTGGTGTCCAGCTCCATGGTGGTCTTGGCCTGGTCGGCCTTGAAGTAGACGTTGTGGTGGCCGCCGAGGCGCGTACCCACGCTGTACTCGTAGCCGAGGATGGAGACGAGCCCCTCCCAGCCGTTCATGATCTTGGTGACGCGCTGAAGCTCGGGCCACTGGTTGGTCGGCCACTGTTGGCCTTTCAGGCGGAGCAACGGGCCGCTGAGGGTGAGGGGGATGTGGTGCGGGCTCAGGGCGGCGAAGTCGAGCAGGCCGACGCGGCGGCCGTAGAGGTAGAGTTCCTGGAAGACGCCGCGTCCGTCGGCGAGATAGGTGTGCTGGTGCATCTCGCCGTAGTAGACCCGCCAGATGGGGTTCCGGATCACCCAGATGGGATTGCTGACGCCCTTGTAGCGGCCGTCGGCGGTTTCGATGGCGATGCGGAACGTACCCTCTTTGTGGGCCACGAAGTCGCGGGCGATGTAGTGCTCGAGCTTCTCGTCATAGCGGAAAGCGCCCGGGACGAGGCCCTGCGAGGTGACCCGGAAGGAAAGGCCGGTGTGGTTCTTCGCCAGCGAGACCCAGGCGTCGGTCGGGACGATCTCGACCGGGAAACGCTCGCCGACGTTGACGATGGAGGGGGCCTGGACGCGAAGCTTGGCCAGGGGGCCGCCGGTGACGGTCATCATGGCGTCGCCGCCGTAGGCGACCGGCAGTCCCTCTTTTGTGATGGCGACGCGGAAGTTGAACAGATTCTCGGCGTACTGCTGCATGCGCACACCCTTCGGACCGCCGAGGTCGAAGGTGACCTTGTCGCCCTCTTCGAGGCGCCCTTGCTCGACGACGAGGGCCACGCACTTGCGGTAGGGGAAGACGGCGGGCGAGTTGCGCTGCACCCAGTTGGTGAACTTCACCCGCTTCACCTGGACGTCAGCGGCGGTGACGTCGGCCCCGAACCAGGCCGGGGCATTGGGATCCTCGATCTGAAACTCCTCGACGTCGCTGGTGAAGTGCTTCCAGATCTCGATGGCCATGCCGGCCTCGACCGGAACGTCGCCGACGGTGTACTCGATGCGGATCCGCTCCCGCTTACCGGCCTCGACCACGGGGGCGGTGAGCAGGCGCACCTTGCCGTGGAGCGGGAAACCCTCGGGGAAGTAGGCGGTGGGGCGATACTCGATGCGCTGCGAGGCGGGGTCTTGCGTTTTGGGGGCGGGCGGCTTGGATTCGGTCCTCAGGGCGAGGAATCCGGCCGCCGCGGCCAGCGCCGCCGCCAGGATCTGGGCGCGGCGGTCCCGCACGGGACGAGACACGATGCCAGACATGCCGACATTCTACGCCAATGCCTTTGCGGGCGGGCGGAGCGAGATGGCGGACGATCGGATGGGCATGAGCATGAAACAGAAGGTGGTCGCTGCGTCCGAGTTCCGAGCCAAATGCTCGCAGTTCATCAGAGAAGTCCGGCAGGCAGCGGGGAGATCGTAATCATGAAACGCGGCGGGCCGGCGGCGCGATTGGTTCCCGTTGGGGAGAAGACGGGCCCGCTGTCCGGCCGGCGGCGGGGCACGCTGAAGATCCTGGGCGACATTGTCGCGCCGACGGGCGAGAAATGGAATGCGGCGGAGTAGGAACGGGCGCTACGGACCCCTGCTCACGGACACACACGTGTGGCTCTGGCTTGCGTTAGACGGCACGTCACGATTCCCTCCCCGCACCCGCCTGGAGTTGGAACGCGCAAGTGGAGCGAATCAGTTGTGGGTTTCGGCGATTTCCATCTGGGAAATCGCCATGTTCGAGGCAAAGGGACGGATCGAACTCACCCAGGACCTACGAGAGTGGATCATGCCGGAGTTGGCCGCGCCAGGGATGAACCTCATCGGTCTGCGGCCGGCAATCGCTATGGAAAGCGTTCGTCTCCCCGGTGAGTTCCACGGCGACCGGCAGATCGGATCCTGATTGCCTCGGCCCGGCATCTGGGGGCAACACTGGTGACCGCAGACAAACAGATGATTTCGTATGGGAGGACCGGTCATGTAAAGATCCTCCCTGCCGGGCGTTAAAGTGCAGCGCTGCCGCCGCCCTACCGCACCACCACTTTGGCCACTCCCTGGTTGTCGAAAGCGTCGGTGACGCGGACGGCCAGGGTGTGCTCGCCCGGCTCGATCTCCTCGAGCTTCAACTCGTAGTCCAGTTCGCGGGAGTCCGAGAGCCGGGTGAGGGGCTCGACGATGGTCCACTCGCCGCCGTCGAGCGAGTACTCGGCGCGGCGGATCACCGTGCGGGCGTCGGCGGCCTTCCAGCGGGCGGTGAGGACGCCGCCGGAGAACGTGGCGGCGAGGGCGCGGATCTCGGGAGGCGTGTTGTCGATCAGGAACGGCTCGCTCACCAGCGTCGCTTCGAGGGCCTGGTGCGGCGGGTTGTCCGGCGCGTCGGTGGCAGTGACGCGGACGCGGTATTCCCCGTCGGCGTAAGCGGTGGAGTCCCAGCTCAGGTACGCCTTGTCGAGCTCTTCCTCGAGCAGCTTCCATTCAGTCTCGCCCTCGCCGCGGATCTCGACGCGGTAGCGCAGCTTGTCGCCGTTCGGGTCCTCGGCCAGCCAGCGCACACCGACATAACCCTTGGCGTGCCGCATCGTCTGGCTGGAGGAGGTAGTGAGCGTCTTGGCGCTGGGCCGCGGAGAACCGGTGAGCGGCGGCAAGGTGATGTTTCTGGACTGGGTAAGTTTCAGCGTTTGGGGCAGGAAGCGGTAGTTGGGCGGCGTGGCGGCGATCTTCTTCACCTCCGGAGCCACGTTCTTGTTCAGATAGGCCGCCTCCACCTCGGCCACCTCGGGCGACGCGCCGTCCCGGGAGGCCTTCAGCGTTACTCTGTACTGCAGGAAGCGTGCCGGAGGGGCTTCGGCGCGGCCGCCATCGCTTTCCAGACGGACGGGCTTCCACGGGCTCCAGTTTTGCTGCGGGCGGTCGAGATTGCCGCTGCGGGCGGCCAGCTCGATCGAGCCGCCGTTGGCGCGGCCGCGGAAGCGGATGCGGCCCCAGTAGGAGAACTGTTCCGCGTCGAGCACCTCGCTCACGTAGGAACCCTCGGAGGCCAGTCCGGGTCCGATGTGGTAGAGCTTTCCGATGTTGCTGGTGGCGGCGTAGAGGCCGCCCTCGCGGCAGGGGAGCAGCGCCGTCACCTGGGTGGGCGGCAGGTCGAGGAGCATCGTATACAGGGGATGATTCTCGAGACGGTAGATGCGTCCCTTGTTGCCGGCGCCGAAGATGGGCCGGCCTTGATCGTCCAGGGCGATCGAGTAGACGATGGCTTCCTTGTCGCTCCAGACGACCCGCGGATAGCCGTCGGGTTCGATCACGATGAGTTCGGAGCCGCCGCTGACGCCGGTGCGCAGCCCGGGGATGGCGGCCATGAGGCGGCGCGTGGTTTGAGCAGCCGCGCTGGAGCTTGGCGCCTGGGGCGACAGTGAAGGTCCGGCCGCAGGCTGCTGCCGAACCGGCGTCACGGTGGGCGTCAGGGTCGGTCTCGGGACGGCCCGTTTCTTCGCCCCCACGGCGGCGGCGTAGATCGTCCCGTCCTCGGACGCCGCCAGGGCGGTGACTTCCCGCTTGGCGGACTGGTAGAGCACGAAACCCTCGCCGGCCGGAGTGATCCGGAAGATCAGCCCGCCCGGGTCGGTGCCGGCGATCAGGTTGCCCTCGGCGTCGAAGATCAGCGAACGCACGTGCGTCTCGCCGGTCCGGAAGAAGACCTCGCCGGAGCCGTCCGGTGCGACGCGGTGGATTTCGCCCTTGTCGCCGGTGGCCACGTAGAGGGAGCCGTCGCGGGCGGCCACGAGCGCCCAGATATATTTCGTCTTCGGGTCGTAGAATTCGGCCGGCTTGGCGCCGGGGGCGATCCGGTACACCTTGCCGTCGGGCGCCGTGGCGGCGAAGACCTCATCCTTGGAATTGATGGCCAAGGCCTGGACCTGCAAGCCGTCCAGTTCGGCCACGGTTTCGGCGGAACCGTCCGGGCGGATCCGGAAGACCTTGGCCGAGCGGGCGCCCGGCCCTCCGCCTCCGGCATAGATGTTGCCCTGGGAGTCCTCCGCCAGCGCCCAGATGGCGGCGGTGGAGGAATCGAAGACTTCGCGGTTCGCCGGGGCCAGCGACAGGACGCCGTCGCTGCGCAGCGAAAGGTTCTCCAGCCTGCCTTTGGCGAAGTCCTGCCGGGTAGCGTGCAACCAGGTCTCGGTCTTGACGGCGCCGGCCGGCACGCCGAGCGACACGAGGGCGATGATCGTGAGTGAAAAACGCTTCATGGCGGGTTGAATTCGCTTATTTGACCTTGATTCGAAGTGCGTAGCTGCCGTTGATGACCAGATCGAAGGGGATGGCGGCTTGCTCGATGGCGCTCTCGCCCCAGACCAGGTAGCGGCGGTTGCCGTTGCGCCCGCTCTGAATCACGTTGGCCACCGAGGCGGGCAAGCTGGGCAGCATCTTGTCTTCGAAGTAGAGGGTGGGCCGAGATTCAACCAGGGAGACGTAGAGCCGGTTGTTGGCCCGCTCCTGGTTGAGTAGCGAGACGGTTTGCGGCAGGTCCAGGAAACGGTTCATGGCCCCGGCGACGGTCTGCATCCGGTTCAGCGTGGCGGCGTCGCTCAGCAGGATCTTGTGAGTTCCTTTCGGGAATCCTGTGGGGATCCGCACTTTGATGTTCTTTTCGATCCGCTCGCCGCGCCAGGGCTGCAGAAAGACCTTGAGGGAGACTTCGCTGCCCGGTTCGACCTCGTCGTTCTCGATCCATGCAGTCTCGATGGTGGCCACGCGGCGCTCGGGGAGCAGGTCGATGGTGGCGTCCACCCGCCGCAGCCGGGGCGTATCCACGGGGTTGCCGAACAGGCGGTTGAACTTGTCGCCCCACCAGCCGGCGAGCAGCATCGGGGCCGGAACCGGCATGTCGGTATTCGTGAGCATTGTCGAGAGAGAGACCTGGCCTTGGCCGTCGAGCTCCACCTTGCCGCTGAGCCGGTAGGTGGCCTCCTCGGCGAAGTCGTTCAGTCCGGCGATGGAGTTGAACAGAGTGATCATCATCAGGTACGGGGTCCATTTCTGGTGGACGAAGACGTTGAAGCGGAATTCCTTCTCCTTGTGGATGTGGTCGTCCAGACCGAAAGAGCGGACCTTCAGGTGGACAGGAATGGTGGCCGCCTGGGCCCCGAGCACGCCCATGATGCCGCTGTGGCGGTCCTGCCGCAGCGCTCCGACGATCTCGGTGGCGTTGGCGAATTTATTGGGCTGGTACTTGGATGACAGCACCATGAGCACTTCCCCTTTGCTCATAGGCATCTCGACGGGCCCAAGGTTGAAGAACGGGTGGCCGAAGGCGAGCACCCGCTTGCCGTCGTTGTAGGTGACCGTGCCCAGGCCGCTCACGGTCATGTCGCCGGAGACGAGGACGCCGGCCACCGCGTCGCCCGGCTGCAGGGCGTTCTGCCAGCCGGGAGCCGGGGCGGTGGACCCGGCGTTGCCCGCCGCGCCGCCCTGAACCACGGCTGCGCCGAGCTGCTCGAACAGCGGGCCGAAAGTCTTGAGCGTTACCGGGTGGAATCCTGAGAAGGTGAGCGGCGTCTCGATCGGGACCATCACCGGGCGCCGTTCGAGCCAGTTCCCGCCCGCGCCTGCGGCAACCGCCTGAGCGAGCAGGTTCCCCGGAACGGGAATCCGCGCCTGGGCGGCCTTCACCTTATCCGGCGTCAAGGCGTCAGGCGGCACGGATTTGTCGAAGTCGGCTACTTCGAGCATGAGCTCGATCGGCGTGATGCCGCAGATGGCGTCCGGGGAGAAGACGCTGAGGCGCAGCGCGATGGCCCCAATGAGCTTGCCATCGACGTAGACCGGCGTGCCGCTCATGCCGCCGGCCACGTTCGTCCGTTCGGCCTTGCCGCCGAGCTTGGCTAGAATGATGTCCTGCTTGGGCCCCCAAGCGTTCTTCAGCAGGCCGATGATCTCGACAGGGATTGGCTCGGGCTCGGTGCCGGCGAAGACGGTCCACGCTACGCCCTTCATCCCCGGCTTGATTTCCGAGGACTTCATGATCTCCACCGGCCCCGCTTTGGGCCGCTGCAACTCGGCAGCGGCCGCCGGACCAGCGGCCAGGTACACCGCCGCCAGCAGAACCGGGACGGCGAATCGCTTGTTCATTGATTTCAGTCCTTCGCGGCGACCCCCTCTCGTTGCCGGCCCCCTCCCGCAGGCGCCGGCGGCGGTCGCGTCTTACTTTCATTATCGTCGAAGCGCATGAGGGTCTCCAACCCCGACGGCTGGCGACGGGGCGGAATCCGTACCGCCGGGCCGGCCCGCAGCGCACTCCAGGTATCTGGACCTTTAGGTCCGCTATAATGAAAAGTCTGGGCGTCACGTCCTGATTTCAGCTCCAAGGAGACACCATGGAGGCAGAGCGCACGCAAACCGTAGCCAAACCCAAGATCAAGCGCACTCCGAAAGCGCCGCGGCAGAAGATGCCGTTGCTGGACCTCGAACGCCGGTGTTCGACGCCGGAGGAAGTGGCCCTGGGGTTCAACCTGGAACAGGCCAAGGCCGAGGCGCTGCGGTGCCTGTACTGCAAGGATCCCAAATGCATCGATGCGTGCCCGATCCACACCGACATCAAGGGGTTCATCGAGCGGATCGTCTATGACGATTTCGCCGGGGCCTACGATCTACTGGAAAGCACGAACCCGTTCCCCGGCATTTGCGGGCGCGTCTGCCAGCATGAGTTGTTTTGCGAGAAAGCATGCCTGTTGGGGGTGAAGCTGGAGCCGGTGGCCATCGGATCTCTGGAGAGATGGGTCGCCGACCACCACCGCAGCCAAGGCGATCCGGACCCGGCTCCGGAGATCCGGCCGAACGGGCTGAAGGTCGGCATGGTGGGCAGCGGCCCGGCGTCGCTGATCTGCGCCAACGATCTGGTGCGCAAGGGCTACCAGGTGACTGTCTTCGAGGCCCTGCACGAGTTGGGCGGCGTGCTCGCCTACGGCATCCCGCCCTTCCGGCTGCCGCGCAACATCATCGCCGGCGAGATCGATCGGCTGCGGGCGCTGGGCGTCGAGTTCAAGACCGACTTCATCGTCGGCAAGACGGCTACCCTCGACGAGCTGTTCGCCGAGGGCTACGCGGCGATCTTCCTGGGCACCGGCGCCGGCCTGCCGTGGATGCTGGGCATTCCGGGGGAGAACCTGATCGGCGTCTACACGGCCAACGAGTTCCTGACGCGCATCAACCTGATGCACGCCTACGACGAGAACGCTGACACGCCCGTGCATGTGGGCAAGCACACGGTGGTGGTGGGCGGCGGCAACTCGGCGATGGACGCCGCGCGGTGGGCCAAGCGCCTGGGCAGCGAGGTGACGATCCTCTACCGCCGCGGCCGCAAGGAGCTGAAGGCCCGGGCCGAGGAGATCGTCCACGCCGAGGAGGAAGGCGTCGTCTTCCACTTCCTGGCCGCCCCGGTGGCGCTCTACGGCGACGAGAAGGGATTCGTGCGGGAGATGGAGTGCATCCGGATGGAGCTGGGCGAGCCGGACGAGTCCGGCCGCAGGCGGCCCGTGCCGGTGGAAGGCTCCAACTTCCGCATCCCCGCCGACACGGTGGTGGCGGCCATCGGCCAGGGCCCGAACCCGACCCTGCAGCGGGAGACGCCGCAACTGATCACCCAGCGGGGCAAGATCCAGATCGACACCAAGGCCAAGACGAGCATCGACGGCGTCTATGCCGGCGGCGATGTGGTTCGCGGCGGCTCCACGGTGATCCTGGCCATGCAGGACGGCCGCCGGGCGGCCCAGGCGATCGACGAGGCGCTGCGGGAGAAGTTCCCGGAGCATTTCCGCGGCGAGGCCCGGCCGCTTCCCGTGCAAGCGCCGAAGTCCGAGCCGCGGTTCCGCATCCTGCGCCGGCGGGAGCTTTCGCCGGAGATCGTGCTGCTCGAGGTCCACGCGCCGGAGATCCAGAAGCACTGGAAACCCGGGCAGTTCGTCATCCTCCGGCCCAGAGCCGACAGCGAGCGCATCCCGCTCACCTTGGTGGGCGACAACGCCGAGCGCGGCTCGATCACCCTCATCGTCCAGGCCATCGGGGCCACCACGATCGAGCTGGCGGCGATGCGCGAGGGCGAGTGCCTGGCGGACCTGTTGGGGCCCCTCGGAAAGGCCGGTCACATAGAAAACGTAGGAAATGTGATGTGCATCGGCGGGGGCGTGGGCATCGCCGAGCTGCTGCCCGTAGCCCGGGCCTTCAAGAAGGCGGGCAACTACGTGGTCGCCATGTGCGGAGCCCGGTCGAAGGGGCAGATGATCCTCGACAAAGAGCTGCGCGAGTCGGTGGACGAAGTCCACTGGGCCACCGACGACGGCTCCTACGGCTTCCACGGCAACGTGGTCGAGTTGATGCGCGACTGGAGGGAGAAAAACGGCCGGGAAATCAACGCTGCGCACGTCATCGGGCCGATTCCGATGATGCGCTTCGCCAGCGAGCTGACCCGGGAATGGGGCGTGCCCACGGTGGCCAGCGTCAACCCGATCATGGTGGACGGCACCGGCATGTGCGGCGGCTGCCGCGTGACGGTGGGCGGCGAGGTGGTCTTCGCCTGCGTGGACGGTCCGGAGTTCGACGCCCACCAGGTCGATTTCGAGGAGCTGGCCCGCCGGACCCGAGCCTACGTGGACAAGGAACGGCGCGCTCTCGAACGGCACGAGTGTATGATCGGGCTGGGACGGTGATCCCGGCCGCGGCGCGCTGATCCAGGACCGCTCGGCTCCTGGAGCCGCCGCATAGCCACGAAGATATGGGATGGTCTTTCGGCCCTGGCGGCCTCGCGGCCGCTGGGGCTTTTTTCTTTCCAGCGCTGTTCTCCCGCCTGAAACTGGAGACGAGTTTCATGAACACCGTGTCGATCGAGATCGGAGGCCGCCGCATCCCGGTTGGCGGCGGACACCTGGGCAAGCTCTACCGCGGCACCCGCTCGCCGGCCTTCGTGCTGGGCCGGACGCTGCTGGCGCTCGAGGCCGGCGCGCCGGTGGGCAAGCTGCCGGCCTACCTTCCCCGGACGGCGGTCGCCGCCGCCCACGACATGGAGTTCGCCCCGCGGGCGATCCCGGGCCTGCGGCTGGTGGTGAAGGCCGGAGCGGCGGGCCGGCTCGAAGTTCGCCGCGCCGGCCGGACGCTGCCGGGCATCCCGGTCCGAAACGGCGAGGCTGTCCGCGTGCCGGAGGGCTATGCCGCGGTGAGCGTTTCCCTCGAAGCCGCGGCGCGCTCGGCGTCCCGCATCCGGGGGGCCCTGGGGCCGGTGACGGCCGGTGAGCGGGCTGAGGGTACGGCCAGGGTCGTCGTCACGAATCACAAGCTGTTCCCTGAGACCGCTCCGGCCGAGGAAGCGCTGGCGGCGGCCTTTGCGCGCTTCATACTGCCCTTCGACATCGAAGGGATCGAGGGTTTGCAGGAGGGTGAGGCGTTCGCCTACGAGTTCCTTGGCTCGCTGGCGCTGGGCGCGGAAGGAGCGTGGGGGCTGTCGGGCATCCGGCTGGGAGCGGGGTCGCCGGCGGAGCTGGTGCGGGCCGTTTCTTCGGAGCTGGGCTCGGCGGTGGTGCGGCTCGAGCAAGGAGTCGAGCTGGGCGTCCGGGCTTCGGCCTCGTTCCGGCTGGCGGGAGCCTTCCGGATCGCCGTCCGCTGCCCGCTGCGCGGCGAAGCCTTCGGTGGCAAGCTGCTCATCAGCGTTGAGCGGGCGCGGCGCCGCGAGTGGAACGTCGCGGCTTCCGCGCGAGCGAAGCTGGGTCGCGTCCAGGCGCGCGTGGATGCAGATCCGGAGCAGTTGGCCGGCGCCGTGCTCGAACGGCTCGCCGCCCAAGCGCCACTCGCCGGGGAAGCGGCGGCCTGGATCCCGCCGGAGCTTCAGACGCGCATGAAACGGGCGGCGGAACGGTTCCTCCGCGAGACGAACCGGAGGCTCGAAGAGGCGGCCTCGCGGGCCAGCGGCACCCACGGGATCGCCTTCGCCACTGGGCGGCGCCGGGCCTCGCGGCTGTTGGCCGAATACGCCATCGACCCGGCCGTCTCCGGCGCCGTAGAAGAGGGCTACGCGCTGGCCGCCAAGGGCGACTTCTTCGGGGCGGCGCGGGCGCCGGGCGTCGAGCTGCTGCCCGGCTCGTTCCTCGAACGGGAGACGGCGAAGCACACGTGGCTGTCGCTGCGCCTGTTCGGGTTGGAGCGCCACAGCGCCCGGGAGTTCTTCCGGCGCTCGATCGTCAAGTATGCAGGCGGCGGGGAGTTCTCGATCCGCGACCGGCAAGGCCTGCGGCGTATTTCGGGGAAGAAGCGCAGCGTGGAGATCTTCTTTACGACGGCGGCGCGGCGCCGGAAGCGCGGGGAGCTCTCCGGCGCGGACGCGGAGCTTCATTTTGTTCTTACGGAGCGGACCCGGAAGGGCATCCGCCAGCTTGCGGCCTGCCTGGAGCTGCTGCTCGCCGGAGAGAGGGGTCGGGAGGTCGCGGCGCGGTTACGGCGGTTGGCGGAGCCCAAGTCCCGGCCGCCGGTGACGCTCGAGGCGGTCTTCCCGAGCGACGCCTGGCGGCGGCTCGAGGCCGATGACCCGGACTCGCGATCCCGCCGCCGCGACCGCCGCAACTGGGAGGCGTTCGTGCGCGCAGTGGACCGCATTCACCAAAGGGCGGGGTTCCGGGCCGAAGGGTTTCCGGACGCCGCCCAGTCCTACGATGCGTGGGCGCTGCACAATTTGGGAGCGCGGGGGGCGCGGGCCGGCTCGTTGCCGGACCGGCGCGACCGGGGCAACCCCAGCGTGGCGGCCGCCTGGCGCGGTCCGCTGGCGGCGATCCCCCGGGGCCTGCGTCCGCTGGCGGGGCTCTATCTGGACGCCGGCCGGCGGTTCCTGAACCTGTGCGCCGAACTCCGGGAGCTGGCCGAAGCGGCGGACGAGACGGCCACCGAAGCCGGCTACGCCCGCCTGCAGGAGACGATCGGGGGCATCCTGCGCCGGGACGTGGCCGTGGCCTTCACCAAGTCGGCCGTGGCGGCGCTGTTCGAACTCGCCGGCGGCGCGTCCGCGGTTCTCGAAGCGGCCGACTGGGAAGAAGAAAGCGTGCGGATCCGCGTCGCCGCCCGCAGCGGGAAAGAACGGAACGCCTGATTGCGCCGGGCGCCCGCCCCGGCGCCCTTACAGCAGCGCCTTCACTTTCGGGGCCAGCTCTTCGTAGGAGAGGTTGCCCGGATGGTAGAGCCGCACCACGCCTTCCCGGTCCACCAGCACCAGCGTCGGCGTCGTCGAGGAGCCGTAGCGGACGAAGTTCTCGCGGCTCACCGGCACCGGAGCGTCGCCCAGCTCGGCGTAGTGCCGGCGGCGGACTTCGTCGATGTAGGCGAGTTCCTCTTCCGGCCCGGCGTCGCGGCCCCCGGCGACGTAGCCGTAGCGCCGGGTCGGCGCGATGATGACGAGGCCTTGCGGGCCGAACTCCCGCTTCAGGCGGGCGAGCGCCGGCACTTCGTCTTTGCAGTCCGGGCACCAGTGGGCCCAGAAGAACAGCAGCAACACTTTGCCTTTGAGCTTCTCGAGGGGCATCGGCGGCGGGCCGACGTATTCGTCGAGGGCCAGAGGCGGGGCCGGCTTGCCCTCGAGGGTAAGCAGATTGAAGTTCTTCCGAATGCGGGTCTCGATGGGCGTGCCGCGCCAGCGTTCCAGCTCCTCGGTGAGGAACGCCACCGCTTCAGAACGTTCGTCCCGCGCCGCCATCACGTGGGCCTGCACTTCGATGGAAGCGCCCAGGGCGGTGCGCAGATTGCGGTCGTCTTTGAGACTGCGGCCTTCGAGCAGCCGCAAGGCGAGCTCCCGGGCTTCCCGGGCGGCCGTCTCGGCGAGGGCGTAGTCCTTCGTCTTCAGCGCGCCGCGGGCCAGCCAGGAGACGGCGGCGGCCAGCTCCGGCGTCTCGCCTTCCTTGTTCTTGTACTGCTCGATCAACTGCCGGGCCCGAGTGAAGCCGCCCCCGTCCAGCGCCGCGCGTACGTCTCTGACGATGGCTCCATACGCCGTCACGGTGGCCAACAGGCCGGCCGCCACCAGCCGAATCCTCATCGGTCGCATCCCTCCTGTCATTGCGATCTGCATCCCCGCAGGCTGATTCGAGCTTCCCCGGCCTACGGATCGATCCCCTTCAGGTATTCGCGGAACGAGGCGCCGAGGTCATCCCGCTTCAAGGCGAACTCCACCGTCGCCTTCAGGAAGCCGAGCTTGTCGCCGGCGTCGTAACGCTTGCCCTCGAAGCGGTAGCCGTAGATCGGACGGTTGCGTAGCAGGTGGCGCAAGGCGTCGGTGAGCTGGATCTCGCCGCCGGCCCCGGGTCCGATGCTCTCGATCGATTCGAAGATCTCCGGCGTGAGCACGTAGCGGCCGATGATGGCCAGCCGGGACGGAGCTTTCGATGGCTCGGGCTTCTCCACCAGGTTCCGGATCCGGTAAAGGCGGTCGCTCGTGCCGTGGTGTTCCACGGGCTCCGCATCGACGATGCCGTAAGCCGGGACCTGCTCCTCGGGCACCTCCATCAAGGCTACTACGGAAGCCCCATAGAACTCATAGACGTCGAGCAACTGGCGCAGGCAGGGCGTTTCGGCGTCGATGACGTCGTCGGAAAGCACCACCGCGAAGGGCTCGTTGCCCACCAGCTCCCGCGCCCGCAGCACGGCGTGGCCCAGTCCCAGGGCCTCCTTCTGCCGCACGTAGGCGACGTTGATCATGTCGGAGATGGCCCGGACGATGGCCAGCAGGTCGTCCTTGCCCTTCTGTTCCAGGGTGTGCTCCAGCTCAAAGCTGACGTCGAAGTGGTCTTCGATGCTGCTCTTGTTCCGGCCGGTGACGATCAGGATGTTCTGGACGCCGGAGTGGATAGCCTCCTCGACGCCGTACTGGATCAAGGGCTTGTCCACCAGCGGGAGCATCTCCTTGGGCTGGGCCTTGGTGGCCGGCAGAAACCGCGTGCCGAGCCCCGCCGCCGGGAAGACGGCCTTGCGCACTTTGGGGATCATCTTTTTCATTGTAGTGGCTGCGCCCCGCTCGCCATGCGTTTCCAAGAGCTGCTCCGGGTTGTAGCCGCTCCGGCGGCGCCGTCATACAATGGCATCACGATGACGCGCATGACCCGCCGCACCTTCCTTGCCGGCGCGGCCGCCCCGGCGATCCTCCGGGGTAAGCGCCGCACCAACGTCGTCTTCATCATGACCGACGATCACGGGGCCTGGGCTACGGGCGCCTACGGCTGCCCCGAGATCCAGACGCCGAACATCGACCGCCTGGCCGCGGGCGGCGCCCGCTTTACCCGCGCCTACGCCTGTACGCCGGTATGCTCGCCTTCGCGCATGACCTACATGACCGGGCGGCTGCCTTCGCACCACCACGTACAGGACTGGCTGCGGCCGGTGGACAGCTACGGCGAGCGGTCGCGCTTCTGGCTCGCCGGCCATCCGACGTGGTCAGAACCTCTCGCGCGGGCCGGCTACGTGCTGGGAATGAGCGGCAAGTGGCACATGGGCCACGACGAGCAGGCCCAGGCCGGCTTCACTTGGTGGAACACCGTGCCTGGGGGCGGCGGCACGTACAAGAATCCGGTCTTCGTGAAGAATGGACGGCGCACACCCACGAGGGGCTACAAGACCGACCTGGTCGGCGACGGCGCTCTCGAGTTCCTGGCCCGCGCCGCCGGCCGGCCGTTCGTCCTCTACGTGCCTTTTTACGCACCCCACACGCCGTACAACTACCAGCCGGAGCGTTACCGGCGGCCCTATGAGAATGGCCGGTTCCCCTGCTTTCCCGACGAGCCGAGGCACCCGTGGCAGAACCCCTCGCTCAACCGGCTCTTCCACAGCCGCGACGCCAAGCAGGCCTATTCGGCTCTGATCACCGGCATGGACCACAACGTGGGCCGCATCGTCCGGTTCCTGGAGCAGACCGGCCAGCGCGACAACACGCTGATCGTCTTCACCGCCGACCAGGGCTGGAACGCCGGACATCACGGCGTCTGGGGCAAGGGCAACGGAACGATTCCTTTCAACATGTTCGAGGAGTCGATCCGGGTGCCGATGATCTGGAACCATCCCGGCGAGATCGCCCCGGGGCAGACGCTCGATCCCCTCGTCTCGAACTACGACTTCCTGCCGACGATCCTCGACTATCTGGGCGTACCGGCGCCCGAAGACCCGAAGCGCGTGGGCCGGAGCTACGCGGCCTGGCTGCGGGGCGAGAGGCCGGAATGGCGCCGGAGGCTCTACTTCGAGTACTGCTACGTCCGGGCGGTGCGGACGGAGAACCTGAAATACATCGAGCGCACCCGCGAGTGGCCGAGCGAACTCTACGACCTGGAAGCCGATCCGGGCGAAAAGGTCAACCGGATCGACGACCCCGCCTACGCCCGGCGGCTGGCGGCGCTCCGCAAGGACCTGGAAGGCTTCTTCCGCCGGGCGGGCGCTCCGCCTCTGGAAGAATGGAAGTCGACGACCACCCAGCACTTGACCGTCTACCGCCGCTGAGGTTCTACGATAGTCGTTTATGCGCCTGCGCTTGATGGCCGCCGTGGGGATCCTCGCGTTCCCTCTCAGTGCCGCTGATTTCCTTGCCGAAGGCGCAACCGTGCTCCACTTGCGGCCGGCGCCCCGCTGGGAGGCGACCTTGTACACCCGCGGCCGGTACAACTTCGAGAGACAACGCTGGGCCGACCTGAGCGTCTCGCCAGGAGTGAGTTACCGGATCCACCCGGCGGTCTCGCTCAAGGGGGCCTTTTATTTCACCTCATATGAGTTTTTTCCTGGTAAACGGACGATGATCTATCGCCCGTTCGCCGCTGTAGAACCCGAAGTGCGGATGGCGGCGCTGACCCTGGCGGCGCGCACGCGGGTAGAACGCTTTTTCATTGCCGGAGGGTTGCCCGATTTCAACCGTTTCCGCCAACGCTTCCGGGTTTCGGGACATGGCGCGTGGGCGCCTTACGCGTTCGTCGAAGTGTATTTCACCGCCCATGGGTTCACCCGGACGCGCTATGCCGCCGGTGTGGTGCACAGGCTTTACGGCGCCCACGAGATCGAGTTCAGCTATTACTACGAGCGCTCCCGTTTCACCGGACAGGGGCTGCGCCATATCGTCCGCACGGTCGTGCACTTGCACTTCGGCGGGCCGCAGGAGGGCGATTGACGGCGCCCGAGCCGGGGCGGCGAATTGCGGGCGATATAATGGCACAGTTATGAGCTACGCAGTGGACCTCACTCCCCGGCCGGTGCCCCGCGTCGAGACCCGGCACCGCCGGATCGTCACCCAGATTCCGGTGCCGGAATCGATCCCGATCCTGAAGGGGCTCTACGACCGGGAGCCGCGGGCGCTGCAGGGCCAGCCCCCGGTGGTCTGGGATCGGGCCGAGGGTTTTCAGGTTTACGACCGTTGGGGCAACTGCTGGATCGACTGGTCGAGTGGGGTGCTCATCACCAACGCCGGGCACGGGCGCCGCGAGATCGTGGAAGCCATCCGCGAGATGATCGACAAACCCCTGCTGGCCACCTTCGCCTTCGCCACCGAGATCCGCGCGAAGCTCGTCGAAAAGCTGGTCTCCCTCTACCCGGATCCGCTCAACAAGGCGCTGGTGCTTTCCACCGGTTCGGAGGCGGTAGAGAACGCCATCAAGTTCGCCCGGACCTACGGCGTCAAGGTCGGGGGGCGGGCCAAGCACGTGATCGTCTCCTTCACCGGGGCCTTCCACGGGCGTACCCTGGGGGCGCAGCTCGCCGGGGGCATCCCGCAGCTCAAGGAGTGGATCATCAACCTGGACCCGGGCTTCGTACAGGTGCCGTTCCCCGACGGTTATTACTGCGAGAACACCTCGTTCGACTATTTCCTGGAGTCGCTCGAGCAGCAGGGCGTGGATCCGCGGAACGTCGCCGCGGTGATGCTCGAGACCTACCAGGGCGGCAGCGCCGCCTTCGCGCCGGTGGACTACATCCGCACGCTGAGGGAGTGGTGCACCGGCCACGACGCGCTGTTGATCTTCGACGAGGTCCAGGCGGGTTTCGGGCGCACCGGCAAGTTCCACGCCTTCGAGCACTACGGCGTGGTGCCGGACCTGTGCACGGGCGGCAAGGGGCTCTCCGGGTCGCTGCCGCAGTCGGCGCTGGTGGGCCGGGCCGACGTGCTGGATCTGCACCCGCCGCTGAGCTTGACCATCACTCACGCCGGCAGTCCGGTGCCGTCGGCCGCTACGCTCGCCTCCATCGAGCTGTTGCTGAAAGAGAACCTCACCGAAAACTCCGCGCGTCTTGGGCGGCTCCTCGACCAGCGGCTGCGGGGCATGCAGGAGCGCTACGAAGAGATTGGTTTCGTGGCCGCGGGGCGAGGTCTGGTGGCGGGGGTCGCCTGCGTGAAGCCGGGCACCAAGACTCCGGACGGAGATCTCGCCAAGGACGTCGTCTGGCGGTGCATGGAAAAGGGCGTGCTGATGTTCGCTCCGGTGGGGCCGGGCCTGGGCACGATCAAGATCTGCCCGCCGTTGATGATCAACGACGAGGCGCTGAACGAAAGCCTCGATGTGCTCGACGAAGCCTTCGGCGAGGCGGTGGAGGCGCGCCGGAAGGAGGCGGTGACGGCGTGAGCGCCCCGCAGGTGACCATCGTCGGCGGTGGGATGATCACCAACGATCAGATCCTGCCGTCGCTCTATCATCTGCAGCGCCAGGGCGTGGTCGGCGAGATCGCTATCTGCGCCCTCACCGCGCGGCCGCTCAAAGCCCTGGCCGAATCCGAGCTGTTCGCCCGCGCTTTCCCAGGGCAGTCGTTTCAACCCTATCCCAGCCTCGACGGCGACCTGGACGCGCCGGCGCCGGATCTCTACCGGGAAGTGATCGCCGGGATGCCGCCGCGCAACATCGTCGTCGTCGCCGTGCCGGACCAGCTCCACTACGACGTGATCATGGCCGCCCTGCGCGCCGATCAGCACGTGATGAGCGTGAAGCCCCTGGTACTCAAAGAGGCCCAGGCGGCCGAGATCGCCCGGGAGGCGAAGCGGCGGAACCTGGTGGTGGGCGTGGAGTACCACAAGAGGTTCGACGACCGCAGCCTGCTGGCGCGGCGGCGCTACCGCGAAGGGCTCTTCGGTGAGTTCAAGCTGGGCACCGCCTGGCTGCTCGAGAAGTGGTACTACCGCGAGTCGAACTTCCAGAACTGGTGCACCAAGGAGAACTCCGACGCCTTCACCTACATCGGCTGCCACTACGTGGACCTGGTGCACTTCATCACCGGCCTGTTGCCGGTCTCGGTGAGCGTCTACGGCGTGGCGGACCGTTACCCGAACGGCAACGAGGGCTACCTGTGGACCGACGCCCGCGTCGTCTGGAACAACGGCGCCTGCCTGAACGTCCAGAACGCCCTGGGCTTCCCGGACGCCGCCCCCGGAACCAACTCGCAGGGCATGACGATGTACTGCTCGGACGGCAAGGTGGGCGCCTGGCTCGAGCACGACGACCAGTTTCGGGGCATCCAGCACTCCTACACGAGGGCCCCCGCGCCGCCCAGCGTGAACGCCTACGCGGAGCCGAGCACCGACTATTTCCAGTACTTGGACCTCGGCGGCCCGGGCTTGGTGCCGGTGGGCTACGGGTACCGCTCGATCGACTTCATCATCCGGACGATGCTGCGGGTCGAAGCGGCCCCGGCCGAAGAGCGGCCGAGGCTGCTCGAGGAGATCGACCGGGCCGGCATCATGGCCACGCCGGAGAACAGCCGCTACAACGAGCTGGTGATCGAGGCCGGGCGGTTGTCGATCACCAACGGCGGGCGCGAGGCGGTGATCGAATACGAGCCCGAACCGCGGGTCTACCTGCGGGGGTGAACCAGCTCCGGGACGCGCCGCCCAGCTCAGCCGCCGGGGCGGTAGGGCCGCATCTCCTGATCCAGCACGTCTTCCAGCAGCTCGCCGATCGTCCGGCCGAGCACCGGGTGCCGCAGCCCGGAAACCAGCTCGGCCAGCGGCTCCAGCACGAACCGGCGCCGGTGCATGCGCGGATGGGGGATGGTGAGGCCGGGTTCGTCGAGGACGAGGCGGTCATAGAGCAACAGGTCGATGTCGATGGTCCGGGGCCCCCGGGGTTCGGCGCGGACCCGGCCCAACGCGCGCTCGACGCCCAGGCAGCGCTCGAGCAGCGCCCGGGGCTCGAGCAGCGTCTCGACCTCCGCCGCCAGGTTCAGGAACCACGGCTGGTCCGTCCTCTCCTGCGGGGCCGTCTCGTAGATGGCGGAGACGCGCCGGACGCCCACCCCGGCGCCGTCGAGGCGGCTCAGCGCCTCCCTCAAGTGGCCGTCGCGGTCACCCAGATTCGAGCCGAGGGAAAGGTAGGCGACGGCCATCAGAACAGGGTGGGCTGGTTGCCGGAGCGCCGTCCCCGGGGCTGGATGCCGAAGTATTCCCAGGCGCTCTGGGTGGCCACACGGCCCCGGGGCGTGCGGTCGATGAAGCCGAGCTGCAGCAGGTAGGGCTCGTAGACCTCTTCGATGGTGGCCGCCTCCTCGTCGATGGAGGCGGCGATCGTATTGATGCCCACCGGGCCGCCGTTGTACTTCTCGAGGATCGTGAGCATGATCTTCTGGTCGATCTCGTCGAGGCCGTAGCGGTCCACTTCGAGCAGGTCGAGGGCGGTCTGAGCCACCGGCCGGGTGATGACGCCGTCGGCGCGCACCTGGGCGTAGTCGCGCACCCGGCGCAGCAGGCGATTGGCGATGCGGGGCGTGCCGCGGCTGCGGCGGGCGATCTCCTCGGCGCCCTCGTCGTCGATGGCGACGTCGAGGATACGGGCCGAGCGCTTGATGATCTGCGTCAGTTCCGGCCACTCGTAGTGCTTGAGCCGGAGTACCAGGCCGAAGCGGCCCCTCAGAGGCGCGCTTACGAGGCCCTGGCGCGTGGTGGCCCCGATGGCGGTGAAGCGCGGAATCGGCAGCGAGTGCGTGCGGGCGCCCGGCCCGGTGCCCACCAGGATGTCCACCCGGAAGTCCTCGAGGGCGGCGTAGAGCATCTCCTCGACGTCGGGCAGCAGGCGATGGATCTCGTCGATGAAGAAGACCTGCTGGGGCTGGATGCTGGAGAGGATGCCGGTGAGGTCGAGC
Source organism: Solibacteraceae bacterium (assembly GCA_026984795.1). GTDB lineage: Bacteria > Acidobacteriota > Terriglobia > Bryobacterales > Bryobacteraceae > JALSRK01. The sequence goes on from JALSRK010000073.1 coordinate 167,142, forward strand.
TTCTTCTGCAGGATCGGCCCGGAGGTCTGCTCAAAGGGCACGTCGAGCTCCTGAGCGATGATCGTGGCCAAGGTCGTCTTGCCCAGCCCCGGCGGGCCGTAGAGCAGGACGTGGTCCATCGCTTCGCCGCGCCGGCGGGCCGCCTCGATCGAAATCGAGAGGATCTCCTTGAGCTTGGCCTGGCCGGTGAACTCCTCGAGGCGTTTCGGGCGGAGGGTGGCTTCGAACTGCCGCTCCCCTTCCTGCAGGGCCGGGGAGATGATGCCCTTCTCCCTCATGAACCTATCAGGTTACCGCAGACCGCCTCGCCCCGACGCAGGCGTCAGCGCACGTACTCCATCGCCTTGCGGAACAGGAGCTCGAACTCCTCCGGCGCCCCGGCGGCCCTGGCCTTACGGATGGCCTTGCCGGCGGCGGCGCGATTGCAGCCCAGGTTGATGAGCGCCGAGAGCACGTCCTGTTCGACCTCCGACAGCGCCGCTGGAGCTTTCTCTTCCTCGATCGCCGCTCCCGGGGCGATGTCGTCGAGCTTGTCGCGCAGCTCCACCACCATCCTTTCGGCGGTCTTCTTTCCGACGCCGGGAATTCGCGTCAGGTGGGCCACGGTGCCGCCGCGGATCGCCGCCACCAGATCCGGTGTCTGCAAGCCCGAGAGAATGGAGACCGCCAGCCGCGGGCCGATGCCGCTCACCGTGATCAGCCGCTCGAAGACGGCCTTCTCCTCCTTGGTGAGAAAGCCGTAGAGGGCGAAGGCGGCGTCGCTGTGGTGGGTGTAGATGTGCAACCGTACCTCGCTGCCGCCGTCCGGCAACCTGGCGAAGGTGGAGACCGGGACGGTGACGTCGTAGCCCACCCCACCGGCCTCGACGATCACCTGATTCGGAGACTTGCTGAGGATGGCGCCCCGCAGGTAGGCGATCATAGAACGTTACATTATCCTATATGGCGCGCCGCAGGTTTTTCGTCAATGGGATCCGTGACGGCCGGGCGGAGCTCACCGGCGACCAGGCGCATCATCTGAGGCGCGTGCTGCGGGTGGAGGCGGGCCGGCGCTACGAGATCTCCGACACCCGCCGCGTCTATCTCGCCGAGGTGAGCCTCTCCACCGCCAAGCGCATCGTCTTCGACGTCCTCGAGGAGCTGCCTGCCCGCGAACCGCCCGTGGCGCTGGACCTCTACCTGGCGCTCATCAAGTTCGACCGCATGGAGCTGGCCATCGAGAAGACCACCGAACTCGGCGTGCGCCGCATCGTGCCGGTGATCGCCTCCCGCAGCGAGAAAGGGCTCGAGCGGGCGGCGGGGAAACGGGCCGAGCGGTGGCGGAGGATCGCCCGGGAAGCGGGCCAGCAGGCGCGGCGACTGCGCCCGCCGGAGATCGGCCCAGCCGTCGGGTTCGGGATGGCCCTCGAAGCCGAAGCCGGACAGCGTTACATCCTTGATGAAGAAGCCGGCGCCCCGCCGTTGCTCGGCGTACTCAGCCGGGCCGGCAGCGACTTCCGCGATGCCGCGCTGTTGGTCGGCCCGGAAGGAGGTTGGACCGAGGGGGAACGCCGGGAAGCCTTGGCCGCCGGCTGGGTGCGGGTCAGCCTGGGCGGCAACATCCTGCGGGCCGAGACAGCAGCCATCGCGGCGACGGCAGTCCTGTCGGCCTGCTGGGAGGCGGCCGGCCGGCGGGGAAGGAGCCCGGCGGACGATCCCGGATCTTAGTCGAGTTTGATGTCCATGAAGGCGAGCGTGGCCGCCGTCAGCGAGTAAGTGTTGTAGTATTCGTTCCGGTCCACCGCGTCGAGCGTATCCTGCTCCGTCTGGCAGATCTTGTGGTTCTCGGTGTCCAGCGAATGGACCACCAGGGTCGGGATCTTCCTCTCGTTGAATGGAATCGCGTCGCCTTGGCCGACGTCCTCGACGTTGACGCCGGTGACCGGCACCTTGATGGCTTTCGCTACGCCGGCGATGAAGCTCGTCAGGTGAGCATTGTTCTCGGTCACCCAAACCTTGGTGGGCGACAGGCCCAGCGAATCGAGGTTCACCATGGCCTTGACGTTCTTGCCCATTTTCTTGGCGAACTGCTTGGAGCCCTTCATCCCCTGATCGTGGGCGGCGAAAGCGACGAAAACGAAGGTATGATTCCGCTGGTTCTTGCTGAGGCTCTGGTACAGACTGGGCAGCAGGGCAGCGCCGGTCCAATTGTCCACCACGGCATGGGCCGGTTCGGCGGCGTCGTAGTGGGCGCCGACGACCACGGCGGACTTGGTCTTGCCCGGCAGCGTGCAGATGAGGTTCGGGAGCTTCGAGCCCTTCACTTTCTGTTCGGTGAGCTGGTCGCCGGTACAACCGGCCTGGGCGAACATCTTCTTGAGCGCCTCGAGGCGCGCGGCATTGTCGGTGGCGACGGCTTTCAGTCTGTTCTCGATGATCGGCCTGCCGATCCGCGAAAAGCTGATGCTTTGGGCCACTGCGGGAAGGCTCGCGGCGAGCGACAGAACGGCGCCGGCGGCGAGCGAGGGACGGAAAGTACTTCTGAGAAACATCACTTCAGTCTACGACAGACGGGGCCGTTCGAGCAGCTGCCCTGCTCACGCGAGCGCTCCGCCGGACCGTAGCGCCCCACCTGCCGGTGCGCATGCCCATGCAGCGGAAGGTAAAGCTGAGGCCCGGTACGGGAGACAGAAGGAATGAGGTGAAGGCGAGAGGACTCAGAAGAAGCCTTTCATCGGGCCGAACTCGCGTTCGAAGTCCTCCAGAAGGGTGGTCGGATCCAGACACAGCCCGGCCTCCTTCAGGATCTCAGCCGGCTCAGCCTCGCTCTCCGGGGGGGGCACGAAGATGTAGGCGCCGCGAGCCTCGGCCAGATTGCTGGCGGCGCGCACCAACCAGCTCAGTGGAATCTCGTCGTTGCGCATGTGCTGTTCCTGGAACTGGTAGCGGACCGCCGTCTGGATGGAGACAGGCAGGTTCCAACGGCTGAGGGCGGCGGCCGAGACATCGGCGTGATCGATGCCGATGACGGCGCGCTCGGCCTCTTCGAGCGCCCGGCCCTCCTCGACGTGCAAGCGCCGAATCTCAGTGAACTCCTGGGGCAGCGATGTGGCGATCAGCAACAGGCCGATGTCGTGCAACAAGCCGGCGACGAACCCTCCTTCCGGAAACTCCGCCGGCAGGCGCTGGGCGAGCAGGTCGGTCATCACCGCCGTGGCCACTCCGTGGAGGTTGAACCGGGCGGCGGGCCACCCTTTGGGTGAGCGGGAATAGGCCCAGAGCCGGGAGACGCTCAGCGTCATGACGGTGTTGCGCAGCTTGGCCAGGCCGATGAGGGACACGGCGTGGCGGACGGAGCTGATCGTCCCCCGCCGTCCGTACAGAGCGGAATTGACCAGCCGCAAGACGTTGCCCGCCAGGACGGTGTCTTTCTCGATCAACTCGGCCAACTGACCGAACGAGACATCGTCGGAGGCCAGGGTAGCCATGAGTTTGTTCAAGATCGGGGAAAAAGGCGGCAGATCCCCCAGACTCCGCAGAGCCTTCTGGCGGCAGACCACCGGGTCCGTCACAGTCCCGCTCACGCCCCTTCTATCGGCACCTCCAGGGTTTCTCTGTACCCTGTGGAGGGCGAGAAAACGGTCCGATGGGATAATGAGGGCAATGGTGGAAGCGCCCCCCGCCATCGAAACGCGCGCCCTGCGGAAGGTGTACGGCGAGAAGGCAGCCGTTGACGGTCTGGAACTGGCAGTGCCGGCGGGCTGCTTCTACGGCTTTCTGGGGCCGAATGGAGCCGGCAAGACCACCACCATCCGGATGCTCGTCGGGGCGATACCGCCCACTTCGGGTTCGATCCGGGTCCTGGGCCTTCCCGTGCCCGGCAAGGAGGTGGAGGTCAAGCGGCAGATCGGGATCGTTCCCGACGAGAGCACCCTGTTCGACCACTTGACCGGCCCCGAGTTTCTGGAATTCGCCGGGCGCATGTATGGACTGGAGCCGGCCCTCGCGCGCCGGCGCGCCGCGGAGCTGTGCGAGCTGTTCGAGTTAGCGGCCCAGAGCCGGAAACTGATCGCCGACTATTCCCGCGGGATGCGGAAACGCCTGGCGATGGCCGCCGCCCTGATCCACGGTCCGCGACTGTTTCTGTTGGACGAGCCCTTCGAAGGTGTGGACGCTGTGGGGGCGCGGTTGATGAAGGATCTACTGCTGGGCCAGGTCCGGCGGGGAGCTACGATCTTTCTCACCTCCCACGTCCTCGAAGTCGTGGAGCGGCTCTGCGACCGGGTAGGGATCATCCATCGGGGCCGGCTGGTGATGGAAGCGGACACGGCCGACTTCCGGGGGGCGGCCGAGAGCCTGGAAGAGGTCTTCGTCCGCGTGGTGGGCGGGGCGCGCCCGCGGGAAACCCTGGATTGGCTCTGACGCCGTGGGACATCAAGTACGCGCCATATTGTGGGCTCAGCTCCACCTGGTGAGGAACCTCTACGTGCGGGGCCGCGGCGCCCGCACCACGATCGCCGTCTCCCTGGGAACCGTCTGGTACGGGCTGTGGGCCTTCGGCTCCATTCTGGCCGCCCTGCTGCTCGCCGGCGCTCCGGCGGACGAACGTCTCGAACGCCTGCTGGCCCACGGCCTGCTCGGAGTCTGCCTTTACTGGCAACTCATCCCGATCCTGACGGCTTCCAGCGGGGCCTCGCTCGATCTGCGGCTGCTGCTGCCCTATCCGGTCCCGCGGCGGCGGCTCTTCGCTTTCGAAGTGCTGCTCCGGACTACCGGTTCGATGGAGATGCTGCTCGTGCTCGCTGGGGGCGCGGTGGGACTGCTGGCGAACCCGAGCCTGGCGTGGTGGGGCGCGGCGGCCCTGCTTCCGTTTGCGGCGATGAACCTTTTCGCCGCGGTCGGTTTGCTTCAACTCCTGTCACGCCTGCTCGCCCGGCGGTATGCCAGAGAGGCCGTCTTTCTGGCCCTGGTGATTCTGGCCGCCCTGCCACAACTGTTCTTGTTCTTCGGCACGCCGGGACCGTTGCTTGCCTATCTGGAATCAGTCCCCGCACCGTGGCTGCCTTGGAGCGCGGCCGCAGGAGCCATCACGGGCGGCGGAGCGACCCCGTGGGCGGTGCTGGGGGCATGGCTCGCACTGGCCTTGGTATTCGGCCGCCGCCAATTCGAGAGGAGTCTTCGCTTCGACTTCGCCGCCGCCGGAGGGCGGGCAGGGAGCCGTTTTCTGGCCGCCCGTCTCGACCGTCTGAGCCGATTCCCGAGCCTGGTGTTCAGCGATCCCCTCGCGGCCTTGCTGGAAAAGGAACTTCGCTCTCTGGCGCGCTCGCCCCGGTTCCGAGTGGTAGCGATCATGGGCTTCACCTTCGGGCTGATCATCTGGCTCCCTCTGGCGGTGCAAGGACCGGACCGGGCTGGTTTCTTCGCCAGGCACTATTTGACTTTCGTGAGCCTCTACGCATTGCTGCTTCTCGGGGAAGTAAGCTTTTGGAACTCCTTCGGTTTCGATCGGGCAGCGGCGCGGTGGTACTACCTGCTGCCGGCAGAGCTGGCGCCGGTGCTGGCGGCCAAGAACATCGCGGCAGTCGCCGCCGTGTGCGCCGAGTTGGCGGCGATCGCGACGGTATGCACCCTATTGCGAATGCCGCTCTCTGCGGACCGCGTGCTGGAGGCGTATGCAGTCACCTTGGTGCTGTCGCTCTACGTACTCGCCGGGGGAAATCTTGCTTCCAGCCGATACCCCCGGCCGGTGAATCCCCGGCAGGCGTGGCGGAACGCATCGGGCGGACGGTTTCAGGCCATGTTGCTGTTTCTCTATCCGGTGCTCGCGGCGCCGGTCGGCCTGGCGTTCCTGGGCCGCTATCTCTTCGACAGCGAGGCTGTCTTTTGGGCGGCGCTGGCAGCGGCGGCGGTGCTTGGGGGCGTCGCTTATCGGGCGAGTCTGCAGTCGGCTTCCGCGATGCTGGTCCGCGAGCGCGAGCGCTTCTTGGAAGCCCTGGCGGCGGGGACAGGCCCGATCAGGACGTGAGCGCCCCCGGCCGGCGGCGCCGGCGGGCGCTCTTACCAGAGGTGGTAGTACCCGTCCTTGCGCACGACTTCGAACCGGCCGCCGAACAGACGGGACAGCGTCTCCGAGGTCAGCAGTTCGTCTTTCGGCCCGTCGGCGTAGACCCTGCCGCTGCTGAGCAAGATTACGCGCTCGATTTCCGGGATGATGTCGGCGAGGTCGTGGGTCACCATGATGATGCCGGTGCCGGCGGCTGCGATTCTCCGGAGGATACGGCGCAGCTCGTAGGTGGCGTGGAGATCGAGGCTGGTGGTCGGTTCGTCGAAGACCAGGGACTTGGGATCGTGCACCAGCGCCCGGGCAATGAGGATGCGCCGCGCTTCGCCGCTCGAGAGCTGGCTCATCCGGCGGTCCGCCAGGTGCAAGACGTCGAGCGCCGCCATGGCCCGGTGTGCCTTGGCTCCCATTTCCGGCGTCACCCGGTGATGCGGCCAGATGCCGACGCTGGAGAAGAAGCCGGAGACGACGATCTCCCGGCCGGAGAAGTCGCGGGTGCAGCGCGCCAGCAGATCATTGGTGACGATGCCGAGCAAGGAGCGGAGGGCGAAAATGTTCCAATGCTGCCGCCCCAGAATCTTCAGGTAGGAACCGGGGATCAGTTTCGGGTAGCACTCCCGGGTGATGGTCTTGATCAAGGTGGACTTGCCCGACCCGTTCGGGCCGAGGATCGCCACGTGTTCGCCGATGCCGATCGACAGGCTGAGGTTGTCCAGAGCGACCCTTTCCCCCCGGCAGACGGTGACATTACGGTACTCGATCAGTGGCGTGCCGGGAGGTGAGGATTCCATCGAGCCGTTCTTTGAATCCATACCGGAAGCCGCCTCGGCCGGCCGAGGGCGCACCGAATCGGTAAGGCCCACGCAAGCAAGGCGTAAGTTACCTAGTGTCAGCCATTTCGCCCGAGAGGGTCAAATGCAGACACTGACCCTGGGTAGGACGTCACGCCGGCGAATCGGCGTCCCGGCGGGCAAGAGACACTAGCCCGGCGCCAAGCAGTAACGTTCCTCAGCCCGACGAGCCCCCCTGAGTGACGAACGCCGCCCACGGCGGAAAGGAATACGGATCCAGATCCTTACAGACCGTAGTAGGCCGCGTTCTTCTCGATGAACTCCTGCTTGTCTTCGGGAAGCTCTTCCAGGGGGTAGATCGACTCGGTCGGGCACACGGGGACGCAAGCTCCGCAGTCGATGCACTCCTCGGGATGGATGAAGAGTTGAGGAGCCTCTTCGTAGCCTTCCTCATCCTCTTTCGGATGGATGCAGTCTACGGGGCACGCCTCGACGCAGAGGTTGTCCTTGGTGCACGTGTCGACAATAACGTAAGCCATAGTGTTTCACTTCTAGCTTGGCAATTCTGTTGCCAGATCACCGTCACGTACAACCCATTGAAAACAAAGAACTTTCCTCGTCAGTGGCCGCGGCCTCTCGGGTGGCGGTCCGCGTTTTCCGCACCAGGTGGGGCATTCCGCCCACTTGGGGGGAGGCCGAAACGCTGTTTCCGGGCTCAGCGCAGGAGGGCGAAAACCAATTGGGTTCCGCGGAAAGCCCAATCGCTGAGCACATAGCCCAGCCGCGTAAGGGAAAATGCCGCAATGAGCAGCAGGAACCCGAACCGCGCCAGTTCCATGTAGATCACCGACGGGAGCCGCGCTGCAAGGAGCAGCTTGGAGCCGTCGAGCGGCGGCACAGGCAGCAGGTTGAAGAGGGCGAGGTACAGGCTGAGGAAGACGCCGTGGGCCAGGTATTCGGCCAGGGGCGGAAGCAACGGAACCGCAGCCAAGGCGGCGCCTGCCAAGATCACAGCGAAAAGGATATTGCTTGCCGGGCCGGCCAGCGCGACCAGGGCCAAACCCCGCAGGCCCCCGCGGAGGCGGAACGGGTTTGTATTGACGGGCTTGCCCCAGCCGAGGAAGCCGGCGCCCGTAAGCGACGTCAGCGCCGGCAACAGCACTGTCCCGAGCCAATCGACGTGGGCCAGGGGATGGAGCGTCAGCCGCCCCTCCCGGCGCGGCGTCTCGTCTCCCAAGCGGACGGCAGCCCAAGCGTGGGCGAACTCGTGGGGCGTCGTCAACAGCCACAACAAGCTGACATTGACGATCGCTGCCTCGAGGTCCATGCCCCATTGTGACACGCAGCCCCGCCGGCGCCGGCGCTCCCGCGGCCGGCGCTTCGGTTCCCCGCACCCGCAGCACGATGTCAACCCTCCGAAGCCGAGATCAGCGGTTCCGGCTTCGGTCGGTTTCCAGGCTTTTGCGATACACTGGACCACGTTTCGTGGCCGGGGCGGACGTCGGGTCCGCGGGCCGCGGAACAGTGGAGGACGATCGACGATGCAGACGCGCCGCGCTTGGATGGGCGCCGCCGTCGGCGGATTGCTGGCGGGAAAGGCGGCTGCAGGAGCGCCGCCGGACCGCGAGGGTCCTGTCCCAACCGTCCATGAACAGATCCGCCAAGAGGCTGCGCACGCCCCTTTACGCATGAAGTTCACCGGCTCCACGGAGACCGAGTGCCGCCGCTGGCAACAAGCTTTCGGGCAGAAACTGCGGGAGCTCCTCGGCCCGCACACGCCTCCGCAGCGATGGAAGACCGTCACCGAGCGGGTAGTGGAACTGCCGGAGCACCAGCGCCACGAGCTTGTCCTTGAAGCGCCCGGCGTTCCCTCTCTGCCGGTCTACTTGCTCGTGCCGAAGGCAAGAGGACCGGCGCCGCGGCCGGGCATCGTGGCACTGCACGGCCACGGCCCGTACGGCTACGACGCGGTCGCCGGCATCGCCACCACCGAGGAGCGCCGCCAGAACATCGCCAGGTCCAACTACGACTACGGCCTGCAGTTGGTGCGCCGCGGCTACGTCGTCGCCGCCCCGTGCTTCACCCCCTTCGGCCGCCGCCTCGACGACCGCGAAGCCTACGGCGGCGACGATCCCTGCGCCGTCACTTTCGTCCGCATGCAACTGCTCGGCAAGGTCCTCATGGCCGAGAACTTGCGCGACGCCCTCTGGGCGCTCGAGCTGTTAGCCCGCCGGCCCGATGTAGACCCGGAGCGGCTCGGCTGCGTCGGCCTCTCTTACGGCGGCCGGATGACGATGCTCACCACGGCCCTGGAGCCGCGCATCCGGGTGGCGGTGATCGCCGGGGCTCTGAACGTCATGCAGGAGCGAATCCTGCACCGCTACAGTTGCGGCGCCCAGGTGATTCCCGGGCTGCTCCAGTACGGCGACGTGCCGGAGATCTCCGGACTCATCGCCCCGCGGCCCTGCCTCTGGGTGGTCGGACGCCGGGATCCGCTCATGGTCCGCGACTGGATCCCCCGGGCGTGGGAACGGATCCAACGGGCCTACCGGGCCTTCGGCGCTGAAGACAAGCTGCAGATGGACTCCTTCGACGGCGGCCACCGGTGGAACGGGCGGCTGGCTTATCCACTGCTCGAGAAGATGCTGCGGCCGGCCTGATCCGCGACGGGGCGGGGAACTCACAGTTCTCCGGCCCGGCGGAGCCGTTCGGCGCACCATTCGGCGGTCATGCGGATTCCGTCCTCGAGCCGCGTCCCGGGGCGGTAACCCAACAGCGACTGCGCCTTCGAGATGTCGGCCCACGTGAGGGGCACATCGCCGGGCTGCTCCGGCAGCCGCTCGATGCGGGCCCGCTTCCCAAGGCACTTCTCGATCGTCTCGATCAGCTCCGAGAGCCGGACCGGGTGCGAGTTGCCGAGGTTGAAGACGTCCCAGCCGGCGCCGCTGTACTCCAACGCTCCCAGAACACCGGCCACCGTGTCGGCCACGAACGTGTAGTCGCGCCCGCTCGATCCGCCGCCGAAAACGGGGATGGGCTCGTCCCGCAGGATGCGCTCGATGAACTTCCGGATGGCCAGGTCGGGCCGCTGCCGGGGGCCGTAGACGGTGAACAGCCGGAGGCAGGTGACTTCGAGGCCCCACAGGTGTGAGTAGGTGTAGCAGATCTTCTCGCCGGCGATTTTGGTGGCCGCGTAAGGCGAGATCGGGCGCAGCTCGGCGACCTCCTCACGGAACGGGACCCGCTTCTCGGCCCCGTAGACCGAACTCGACGAGGCGAACACGAACTTCCGGACCCCGTGCCTGCGGCAGGCTTCGAGCAGCACCATCGTGCCGTGGACGTTCACGCGTTCGTAGAGCAGGGGGTCCTGCAGCGATGGCCGCACGCCCGCCCGCGCCGCGAGGTGGATCACCGCATCCGGCGCGGCGGGCCGAAAGGCCTTCTCCACGGCTTCTACATCGCAGATGTCGCCTTCGACGAGCTGGGCCGGGCCGGCCGCCCGCACCTGCTCGACGTTCCGGCGCTTGAACTCCGGCGGGTAGTAGTCGTTGAAATCGTCCAGGATGGTGACCGTGTCGCCCCGCGCGAGCAGCGCCTCGGCGACGTGCGAACCGATGAATCCGGCTCCGCCGGTGATGAGAACGTTCATTTCTTGGGTGGCCTCCAGCGCGGGCCTTCAGTCCGCCCGGCTGATGTAGCGCCGGCGCCAGAGCGCGAACACCAGCAGGGCGTAGATCTCATTGCTGCGGTCCCGCGTTTCGTGCTGCCGCAGTATCTCTTCTACCACGCGGCGGCGGAAGTGGTCGTGAATGCCGCTGCCGGCCGAGAAGAGCACCTCGCGCGCGTAGCCGGCCAGGCGGCCGCGGAACCAGCTCTCGAGCGGCACCGGGAAGCCCTTCTTGGCCCGGTGGATGATGCGCCGGGGCAGGCGGCCTTCCATCGCCTTCTTCAAGAGGTATTTCGCCCGCGGCCCGCGGACCTTCAAGCCCGGCGGCAGCGAGTAGACGAACTCGACCACTTTGTGATCCAGGAACGGCACCCTCAGCTCCAGCGAGTTGGCCATGCTCATGCGGTCGGCTTTCACCAGCAGGTCGTCGGCCAGCCAGGTGTTCATGTCCACGTAAGTCATGCGGTGGAGCAGCGGCGCTCCTCGGGCTTCCCGGTACAACTGCGCCACTGCCTCCTCGCCGCCCGCAAAATGGTCCCCGGCGAGCAGTTCCGGGATCTCGTCGTCGGCGAAGGCCACGCTGACGCCGCCGTAGCGCTGCTCGATCGGGCGGCCGAGCATCCGGCCGTACTTGCGGAGCTTGCCGCCGGCGAAGCGGTCGAACAGGCGGCCGGCCGCTCCGGCCAGCGGGACGCGGTTCAGCGCCTCGATCGTCGTCATCGTCCGGTAGATCGGATACCCGCCGAAGATCTCGTCGCTGCCCTCGCCGGACAGGGCGACGGTGACGGTCCGGCGGGCCAGGCGGGCCACGTGAAACAGCGGCAGGGCCGCCTCGTCGGCCACCGGCTCGTCCATCATCGAGACGATGTGCGGGAGTTCGCCGGCGAACTCCTCGGGCGAAAGGACCAGTTCGTGATGGTCCGTGCCGAAGCGCCGGCTCACCAGGCGGGCGTAGGGAAGCTCGCTTTCCGGGCTGTCGTAGCCGATGGAGAACGTCTTGATGTCGGCCACGCCGAGCTTCGCCATCCACGCCACGACGGCGCTGGAATCGAGCCCTCCCGAAAGAAACGCCCCCAGCGGCACGTCGGCGATCAGGTGCCGGCGCAGGGTTTCCTCCATGAGCGCCTCGAACCGCTCCAGAGCTTCGTTCTCGCCGATACGGCGGACGCCGTCCAGGGGCAGGCGCCAGTAGCGGCGCAACGACACACGGCCGTCCCGCACCGTGATGCACTCGCCCGGCAGGAGTTTGCGCACGCCTTTGAGCATCGTCCGCGGGCCGATCACGTAGCGGTGGCGCAGGTAGCCGGGCAGGGCTTCGGCGTCGATCTCCCGGGGCGTCTCCTCCAGCTCCGCCAGGCTCTTCAACTCCGAAGCGAAGGCAAGGAAATCCCGTCCGTGGAAATAGTAGAAGGGTTTGATGCCGAGCCGGTCCCTGGCGCCGAAGAGCAGCCGCCGGCGCGCGTCCCAGACGACGAAGGCGAACATGCCCCTCAGGTGGTCCACGCAGTTCTCGCCGAACTCTTCCCAGGCATGGACGATGGTCTCGGTGTCGGACCGGGTGGCGAAGCGGTGGCCGCGGTTCTGCAAGTCCGCCCGCAACTCCTGGAAGTTATAGATCTCGCCGTTGAAGACCACCCAGACGCCACCGTCCTCGTTGCTCATCGGCTGATGGCCGCCGGCCAGATCGATGATGCTCAAGCGGTTGAAGCCCAGACCCAGGTTGGCGTCGAGGTGGATGCCATGGTCGTCAGGGCCCCGGTGCCGGGTGGCGGCGCACATCCGCTCGATGGCCTCCCGCGAGACCGGTTTCTCGAGATCGAAGTTCAGGACTCCCGCGATGCCGCACATCCGCTCACTCCGCCCCGGCGCCCGCCGTCCCGGAAAGCACCTCGAAAACTTCTTTGGCCACTTGATCCCAAGACCGCGCCCGGCCATAGCGGGAGATCGCCTCGCGGTCCCAGTCCCGGCTCAGGGCCTTCTCGAGGGCCGCCTCCAGCTCGCCTTGCGATCCGGGCGCAACGACGAAGCCGTAGTCGCCGCCGGGGATCATGTCGGGCACCGCCCCCACGCCCGTGGCCACCACCGGGGTACCGCACGCCAAGGCTTCATGCACGACGTTCGGCCAGCCCTCGGCGCTGCTCGCCAGACAGAGCACGTCGGCGGCGCTCATGGCCGCGACCAACTCCTCGTGGTTCAAGAAACCCAGGAAACGGACCCTCCGCGCCATGCCCGTTTCTTCCACCGTCCGGCGGATCTGCTTTTCGAACCGCCCGTCGCGGTTCTCTTCGCCGGCGATCAGCAGGGTGGCCTCCACGCCGCGCCGCGCCAGCGCCCCCAGCGCCCTCACCACGAAGTGATGTCCTTTGCGCGGAATCAGCGCCCCGGCGGAGATCACCACTCTCTCGTCAGGCCCGAGCGAGAAACGCTCGCGCGACGCCTGGCGCTCCCGCGGGTAGAAGACGGAAGTGTCCACGCCGTTGGGCACCGTGCGCACCCGGGCCGCCGGAACTCCCAGCGAGATGGCAAAGCGGCGCAGCTCCTCAGAGACGGTGATCAGAGCCGCCGCCCGGACGGCGGCCCACCGCATCAGCCGGCGGCGCAGCGGATGCTCGGCGTTGGCCAGCTCGTTGCCCCGCAGCGTGACCACGCACGGGAGGCCGGCCGCCCGGGCCAGCCGGACCGCCGCGACCCCGTCCGGGTACAGGAAGTGCGAATCGATCACATCCACACCGGCGCGCCGGCGGAAGCGCCGCACCAATCCAATGAGCCGGGCGTACAGGCACGCCACGTTCGCCGGCGTTCCTCCCGGCGGATACGCCCATTTCGGATGCAGCACCTCGATGGGGCCGTCGCGGCGCCGCCGGGGAATCAAGAAGCTCTGCCAGAAGCGGCCCCTCGGGTTGCCCCAATCGATGAGCGGCACCGGCGCGATTACGCGGACTTCGGCCAGCCCGGCCAGATGCTGCAGGCGCGCCCGGACGAACGGCGAGTGTCCCGGCTCGCACGGGTTCGGATAGGAGCAGGTGATCGTGAGCACACGCAGGCGCCGGGACGCCGGGCCGCGGGCATCGCGCGGCGCCGGACCGACCCTCGCGCCTTCGAGCGTGCTTCTCTGGTGGCCGTTTCGGGGCACTGCCGCAACAGGTAACCGGCCGCCACCGAAGGATTCACCCGATCCGTCCCACGCGGCCGGCCATTACTCAAGGTTACCCTGTTGCCGCCAGGAAGATGGACCTGCCGCAAGTCTTCAACGAATCCCCGCCGAACGGGTTTTCCCGAGCACCCGGTCATAGACGGCGGCATAGGCGCGGGCCATCTGGTCGAGACTGAACGTTTCCGCCCGCTCTCTGCCCGCCGCGCCATGGCGCCGCCGGAGCGCGGCGTCGTCCAGGTAACGCGAAATCGCGACCGCCAGATCCTCGGCTTCGGGCTTTGGGATGAGCAGGCCGGTCTCTCCATCGCGCACGAGCTCCGCGTTTCCGCCGGTGTTTACGGCCACTACGGGCAGCCCGGTCGCCATCGCCTCGAGGATCGCGTTCGAAGTTCCCTCGGTGTGGGACGGCAGGACAAAGATGTCCATGCCGCGCAGCAGCTCCGGAACGTCCGAACGCCCGCCCGCAAGCCACACGCGGTCGCCGATCCCCAGATGCCGCACCAGGTCCGCGCACTCGCCCCGCCGCGGTCCGTCGCCGATCAGCGCCAGCCGAAGGCGCTCACCGTCCGTCCCGCGGGAGCCGCAGACGATTGCAAATGCCCGAATGAGGCCCTCGGGGTTCTTCACCGGCCGCAGGTTGCCCACTGTCCCAATGATCACCGCTCCTGGATCCCGGAACCGAGGCGGATACGGCTTCCGGCTGCGGGCCGGGGACGGGTGGAAGCGCCGCGTATCGACGCCGTTGTAAATCCGGGTGATGCGCTCCTTCTTTACTCCGAGGTGGCGCTGGAGGCAGGCGGCGATGTCGTCGCTTACGGCGATGTAATGGTCGATGATCCGGTCGGTCAGCCGCCGTACCAACCGCCGCCGGCGGGGTTCCCGGGCCCAATCGTCCCGATCCCGGCCGTGCTCGCCGTGTACCCGCGCCTTCACTCCCGCCGCCGCGGCGACCCACAGCGAATCCAGGGCGGCGAAAGTCCGGGTGTGCATGATCCGCGGCCGCAGCCGGCGCAAGAGCGCCCATAGCCGGCGATAGTAACCGGGATCGTGCCCTGGCCGCTTTCCCAGCGCGAACACGGGCGTTTCGGGACGCCGGATCTCGTGGCGGAAGTCGTCGAACTCAGTGATGCAGATCACCGCGTGGCGGTAGTGGTCGGACGGCATCGAGTTGATCAGATTGACCAATCCGTTCTCCAGACCGCCCCGCGTGAGGTGATAGATGAGGTGAGCCACCAAAGGTGGCGCTCCACCGGCCGGCTCCTTTTGGATTTCCTCCCGATGAGGCATGGAACAGATGCCTGCCCGGACCAGCGGCCGCCGGCGGCCCATGTATCCCCGCTCTCGGCGTTCCCGGCCGCTTTCCCGGAGCCGCCGTCCCCTTCCCCTTCATTACAGCACAGCGACTCCGGAGATCCCCGCGGCATTGGAGACCCGGTGCTACACTGGCAGCAACGGCCGAGCCCGCCCGGGTCGGCTGCAGATTCGTTCTATGTGCGGCATCGCCGGATATCTGAGGAGGGAAAAGCCCGCCGCTCACACTGAGATCGCACTGATGTGCCGGCAGATGGTCCACCGCGGACCTGACGACGAAGGTATCCACACCGACGGAACCTGCGGCATCGGGATGCGGCGTCTGAGCATCATCGACCTCCAGACCGGCCATCAGCCCGTCGCCAACGAGCAGGGCGACGTCTGGGTGGTCTTCAACGGTGAGATCTACAACTACCGGGAGCTGCGGGAACGGCTCGCCGCCCGCGGCCACCGGTTTCGGACCCGCAGCGATACGGAAGTCATCGTCCACCTTTACGAAGATCATGGCGCGGACTGCTTCGAGCATCTCGACGGGATGTTCGCCATCGCCATCTGGGATGCGCGGCGGCGGCAACTGGCGCTGGCCCGGGACCGCTTCGGCAAAAAGCCGCTCTACTACGGCGTCTTCCCGGACGGGTTGTACTTCGCCAGTGAACTCTCTTGCTTCCGGCCCCTCCGCCTGCCGTTGAGCCTGGATCGGACGGCCCTTCGGCTCTATCTGCACTTCGGATACATACCCGATCCTTACTCGGCTTTCCGTGAGCTGCGGAAATTGCCGCCCGCAACCTGGCTTCTCTGCGACCGCGAAGGCCGGACGCGCCAGGGGCGTTATTGGGATCTGCCGCCGCCGGTGCTCGAACCCGACGGTCGCCTCCGGGAGGAGGCCGTCTGCGAGGATCTGCGGGAGAAGTTCGACCAGGCCGTCCGGCGCCGCCTCGTGGCTGATGTCCCGCTCGGGGCGCTACTCAGCGGTGGGCTGGACTCGAGCTCGGTGGTCGCTTCGATGGCCCGGCAGACCGAGGAGCCGGTCCACACTTTTTCGGTCGGCTTCTACGAGCGGGAGTTCTCCGAACTCGGGCTGGCCCGCCTCGTGGCCCGCAAGTACGGGACGAACCACCGGGAGGTCGTCCTCGAGGCCGACTCCGTGAACCTCGTGCCGCTCCTCGTCAAGCACTTTGGGGAACCATTCGCCGACAGTTCGGCGATTCCCACCTGGATGGTTTCCGAGTTCGCATCACAGCACGTCAAGGTGGTGCTTACCGGCGACGGGGGCGACGAGCTGTTTGGCGGCTACCGGTCCTTGCAACGCGTGCTGAGGCTGGCCTGGCTCGACCGCGTTCCGCGCGCGCTCCGCCGTGCGGCCGGGCGCCTCGCAGACACGCTCCCTTACGCCGCCTACGGCAAGAACCTCTTGCATCTTTGCAGCCGCGCCAACGGGCTCCAACGCTATTTCGAGGACACCATCCTGCTGCACTACGTCAAGGAGAACCTCATCCCGGCCGACTGGCGGTTGCCGGCAGACCCGGAGGCGCTCGAAGGGCTGCTCCCGGACGGTTTTCTGCCGGGGTTGGCCGAACCGCTCCTGGCCGCCTGCTATTTCGAAGCCAAAGTGCAACTCAGCGGCGACATGCTCACCAAGGTGGACCGGATGTCCATGGCTCACTCGCTGGAAGTGCGGTGTCCGATGCTCGACCACCGGCTCGCCGAGTTCGCCATGTCGATCCCGATGCGGTGGAAGATCAAACCCGGCGCAGGCAAGCTGATCGTCCGCAAGGCGCTCGGCGACCGGCTTCCGGACGAACTGTTGCAGGCGCCGAAGAAGGGTTTCAGTGTCCCTTTGGCCCAGTGGTTCCGCGGACCGCTGCGCGAAATGCTGTGGGATTTGCTTACGAGCCGGCGGTTTGCTGAGAGGGGAATTGTGAGGCCGGACTTTCTCCGGCGGCTGCTGGCCGAGCACCAATCGGGCCGCCGCGATCACCGGGTCGTGTTCTGGGCGCTACTGGTGCTCGAGTTGTGGTTCCGCGAGATGGAAGACCGGGGAAGTGAAGCCGGCTGTGGACCCGCTCCCGCCGGGATCGCTGTCACCGGGGCTGGTGCGGATTCACCCGAAGCGCCGTCTTGAGACGGGTGGCGATTCCCGTGGTGGGCAATCGGGGACTCCCGGCCTTGGACAGGCGCGCGGCATGCACGATTTGTCTCGCGGCTTGGAGGCGGCTGGCGAGACCCACCGGCGCCAGAGCCTGAGTGGAAGCCGGCGCAGCCTGCTCGGAGGCGGTTTCGGTGGCCAGCTCCTCGGCAACTGCCTTCGAGAAGCGGTACCAGGCTACCGTCGAAAGCAGCAGGACATAGGAAAGCTCCATCCGGTGGAACGAATGGAAGGTGGCGTCAATGGCGAACGCCATCAGCCCGGCCTGGAGCATATAGGGCAGCGGGAGCAGATCCGGCCTCAGGCGCCGGATGCTGCGGACTGAGAGGCTCAGCCACGCTATCTGGCCGAACACGAGAATGAGATAGAAGACGCCGGCAAAGGTGCCCGAGTCGGCAAAGACCTGCAGCCAACTGTTGTGAGCGTTGTGAATGATCTGGCGCCCGGCGTAATTGGAGGCGAGAGCAATGAAGTTCCGGCCTCCGAAACCGACACCGAGGACGGGGTGATCCTTCCACATCTCAATGGCGATCCGCGCCAGGGTAAGGCGGCTCATGGCCGACGCCTCGGCCGCAGAACTCGTTACTCGGGCCAGCACCTGGTCCTGCACCAAGTAGATGCCGGGGCCCATCCCGAGCAGAATCAGGAGGACCACGGCGACTTTTTGCCGCGAGCGGAGCATGATGTAGCCGACCGACGCCATCAGGGACAGCGCCGCCCCCCGGGAAGTCGTCATCACCGCCGCCATGCCCGAGAGAAACGACATGGCGACGAAGCCCAGCTTGAAATAGTGCTGGCGCATCGCCGACGCCGTGTACCAGCACAGCGGGGTGGCGATGGCGAAAGCGAGGCCGAGGGTGTTGTTGTCATACTGCCGGCTGTAGCCGGTAAGGAAGGTCGCCCCACCGTGGATCAGACTCCAGGCGCCGAACTTGGCTCCGACGAACCCCATCGCCCCGGCGACCACCGCCAGGAAGACTTTTAGTTCCTCCACCGTCTCGATCGCCAGCGGAATCAGCAGCGCCATCAGCGCCAGGCGCAAGAAAGCGCCGAAGCGGTCCGGCGAGAGCATGGGACCCACGGTGAAGAAACCGGACAGGATCACCGGAACCATGTAGGCCACGAAAACCCACAGCCACGGATTCCGCAACTTGGAAAGAAAGTTCGAAAGGACCCGTGGCAGGGTGGTCACCAGAACAACGGCGCCAAGGACTTTCGCAACCGGATATTTCCCCTCACTCCAGGCCAGGGCGTCCGGCCGCATCACCGAGAACCAGAACCAGCCGCACAACCCCCAGAAGGGCTTGGCAAAAGACACCACCACCAGACCCACGGAAATGGCGATCAGCAGTAATTCTCGTAGCGGCATCCTTTTCCGGACCGCTCCTCCACACTCCAGCACCTGTGGACGGGACCCGTTCCCCCTCGAGCGGGGCGAAGCCCCGCATCCGGCAGCCCGGCCCCGTAGCCGGCGAAAGCCAGAGGATTTTTCCTCAGTCTGCCATAGGTGTTTGCCCGGCGCAATTGGAGGGGGGCCAGCGGCGGCGGACTGGAAGTACCAGCGCCGGAAGGCCTTGGAGGTGGGGGAATTACGATCCCCCGGTACCTGGCCGCGGGGGTTCTCCGCCGAGTGCGCTCGGCGATCGACTTCTCAGGTTTCGAACAGCAGCTGCTCTTAGAGCGGCCGACAGCGAAATTTAGCGAAATGAAGCGAATTCGCCTTGTGTTGCGCTCAGAGGCAGGTTAATCTTGCAGGTGATCATTGGTTTGTCACTCCTTTCTCCTGCGGCCGGATCGGTTCCGTTGCCGGCCACAGGCCAAGAGAGGGTGCGCGGGCCCGGGCGCGGCCGCGGGAACATGAGACGAAATCGTGCTGCCGCCTCTCGCGGCTGCTCCCGGGCTGTTTTGACCGGGGGCGACGGAATTTGCCGGTACTCGTAGTGTCCAGGCCGGGGCGTCGAGACCCGGCCGCCGGGCCGCCAGCGCCCGCCTCCGGAGCCGCCTGACGGAACCGCCGTAGTCCCCGGCCGGGGACCCGATCGCAGCCTGAAGCGTCTTATAGTATGCTGTAGATGTAGCATCTCAAACAGCACACGGAGGTCTCTTTTCATGACGGCAGTGGCCCGCAAGCTGGCTGTCGCGGCTGGCTTTACGATCCTTTACTTTTTTGTGTTCGCCGCTGCGGCGGCGGCGCAAACGTCCGCCATCGAGGGCGAGGTGATCGGCGAGGACGGCCAGCCGGTCAAAGGCGCACTGATCCTCATCGAGCGGCAGGATATCCGTGGCACGTACAAGGTCAAGACCAACAAGAAAGGCCACTTCTTCCATGCGGGCCTCCCGCTGGGGATCTACGTGGTGAAGTGCCTGATCAACGATAAGGTGGTTGACCAGGTCCGGGGGGTGCGCACTACCCTTGGCGAGAACACGAAGGTCGATTTCGATCTCCAGGCCCTGGCGCGCAAGCGGCAGGCTCTGCAACAGGCCGCAGCTACCGGACAGCTTACCGAGGAGCAGATGCGGGGGCTGACCCCGGAGCAACGGGAGGCGCTCAAACGGCAGATGGAAGCCCGCGCCAAGGCGATGCGCAAGAACAAGGCGCTCAACGACGCCTACAACGCGGCCATGCAAGCCAAGCAGGCCCGGCAATGGGATGTGGCGATCCAGAACTTCTTGAAAGCGACGGAGATCGATCCGAAGCAGCACGTCGTCTGGGCGCAGCTCGCCGATACCTACGTGAACAAGGCAAACTCTCTGGCCGGCCCGGCGCGGCAGGAGGCCCTCAACAAAGCGATCGAAGCCTACCAGAAGGTACTCGAACTGATGCCTGAAGACGCTGCGTACCACAACAACTTCGGGCTCGTGCTCGCCCGTGCGGGGCGCCTCGACGAAGCTCAGGCCGAGCTGAAGAAGGCCGCCGAGCTGAACCCGGCTGATGCCGGCAAATACTACTACAACCTGGGCGCCGTTCTCGTGAACACCGGCAAGCAGGACGAAGCCATGCAGGCCTTCAAGATGGCCATCGACGCCGATCCGACGTACGCCAACGCCTGGTTCCAGTACGGCATGGCCCTGCTGGCGAAGGCCACGATCGGCAAGGACGGGTCCATCATCCCGCCGGAAGGCACGAAGGAGGCTCTGCAGAAATACCTGGAACTGGCCCCGAACGGGCCCTTCGCCGCGTCTGCCCAGGGAGCGCTGCAATCACTACAAGGCAAAGTCCAGACCGAGTACACCAATCCGGAAGCGCAAAAGAAGAAGCGCCGCAAGAAGAAGTGAGCCGCGCCGCTGGTGGGGTGAGAAGCACTGGTTGATCCGGTGATGCAGTTCCGAATGAGGAGTGGGCGCCCCCGGGGGCGCCCTTTTGCTTGCTTATGCTCCGGTTTCTGCTCGGTCTGATCCTTGCGATCTTCCTGATCACCCTCATTCGGGCGGTCGTCGGATTCGTGGGCAGGGCGGTGGCACAACTCTTCGAGCCGGAATCCGGCCGTTCCCGCCCGCGCACGCCTTCTGGGGGGGAACTGGTCCAGGATCCGGTGTGCGGCATTTACGTCTCGAACCGGACGAGCGTGCGCAAGACGGTAAAAGGCAAGACCTACTACTTCTGCTCGGAAGCCTGCCGGGACAAGTTCCACGGCTGACGCTGCTGCGGCCCTCAGACCCGCCAGCAGATCAACTTGGGCTCGGTCATCTCCTCGATGGCGTACTTGGGCCCTTCCCGGCCCGTTCCGCTCATCTTCACGCCGCCGTACGGCATCTGGTCCACGCGGAACTGCGGGACGTCGTTGATCATCACGCCGCCGACTTCAATCTCGCGGGCGGCCCGGAATGCCTTCTCCAGATCCCGGGTATAGATGCCCGCCTGGAGTCCGTAGTCGGAGGCGTTGGTGAGCCGGATCGCCTCTTCGAGGGTCTCGTAGGCCTTCACCGCCACCACCGGCCCGAACGCTTCCCGGCAGGAGATCTTGACTCCGGGAGGCACGTCGACGAGGACCGCCGGCGTAACCGTCGCGTAGCGCCGCTCGCCGCCGCAGAGCAGTTTGGCGCCCGCCGCCACGGCCTCCTCGATCCATTCGACGATCCGTTTCGCATCGGCTTCCGTGATCAAGGAGCTGACCTCGGTCTTCGGATCGTGGGGATGTCCGATGACCAGCTTCCCGGTCGCGGCCACGAAACGCTCGACGAACTCGTCCCGGATGGCTCGGTGCACGTAGATCCGCTGGACCGAGATGCAAACCTGCCCCGAGTGGGCAAAGCTCCCGATTACACACCGCGGCACGGCGGCGTCCAGATCGGCATCCGGCTCGAGGATCACCGCCGAGTTGTTGCCCAGCTCGAGCGTCACCCGCTTCATCCCGGCTTCCCGTTTGATGCCGATCCCCACCTCGGCGCTGCCCGTGAAGGTGATCATCGCCACTTCGGGATGCCGGACGATCTGCCGGCCAATCGCTCCGCCGGGCCCGGTCACCACGTTCAGCGCCCCGTCGGGCAAGCCGCTCTCCTGAAAGATCGCCGCCATCTTCAGAGCCGTGATCGGAGTCGTCGAGGCGGGCTTGTGCACCACCGTGTTGCCGGCGGCCACCGCCGGGCCGATCTTGTGCATGGCCAGGTTCAGCGGGAAGTTGAACGGCGTGATCGCCGCCACCACCCCGACCGGCTCGCGCACCGTGATCGCCATCCGGCCCTTGCCGGGCGGTGAAGCCTCCATCGGCACCACCTCGCCGGCGAGACGGTGGGCTTCTTCGGCCGAGAAGGTCAGCGTCGAGATCGCCCGCTCCACCTCGATGCGGGCCTCGCGCAGCGGCTTGCCGCTCTCCGAGCTGATGGTCAGCGCCATGTCTTCGCGGCGGCCGGCGAGCAGCGACGCCGCCGTCTGCAGGATTGCCGCCCGCTCGGCCGGCGTCATCCGCCGCATGATGTTGCGCATGCCGGCGGCAGCCTTTACTGCGGCGTCCACTTCCGCTTCACCGGCGGCGAAGACGTGGCCGATCTCGGAACCGTCGTAGGGAAGCCGCACGGCCATCCGCGTCCCGGTTCTCACCGGCCGGCCGCCGATCAGCATCGGGTATTCCATGTCCTTCATGATAGGAAACGGCAGCCGGCCCCTGCCCGGAACATACGCATGCTGTCCCCGGGGCTACCCGGCGCCGGACTCCCTCCACCGCCCGGTGGATTCCCGCTACGCCGAGCCGCCGCCGGGCGCAGATTCACTCATGGGATGCAGTTCCTCGAAAGGCTCCCGCCGGTGAAGAGAGACATAGGCCACCAGCATCACCACCATGGCGAGCCCGATCAGCGCCAGGAACGCGGTGAGACGCCCGACGAGGCGGATCGAGGCGAAGGCGTCCCGGGCGCCCTGCGAGACCAGCACCACCCAACTCAGATTCCGGTAGTCCTCCTTCAGCCCGGTGTCGGCGAACCCGATCAGGCGCTGGCCCAGCTCCGGCACTGAAGTGACGAGGTAGCCGGTCTGCCGCCCTCCGATCGTCCGCAAGCTGTCCTGAACGGCCAGGAACTCCGGGGAGGTCATCTTGGTGGCCAGGCTCGCATCGGGCGCTGCGATCACCGTCCCGTCATCTTTCACCAGGCTCACCTGGAGGTTGAGTGGGGGATGGGGCTGGTTGACGAAGGCGAAGAGGCTCGATACGTCCACCAGGGCATCCACCGTGCCGATGAATCTGTTGGTTCCGGCTTCGAGAATCGGGACGCCGACGCCGATGTAGCTGGATCTCGTCACGTCGTCGTAGAGGACATCGGTGATGTTCACGGCGCCCCGCCCTTCGGCATAGATCGCCTGCCAGTAGTCCTCGTCAGCCTGGAAGTAGTCGAGCGTCTTGTGAGTCGCCGCCACCGTCGCTCCCCGGGCGTCAGTCACGGTGATGCGGAGGATGCGTGGATCCAACTCCTGGCAACGCCGAAGCCAGACCGAAGCCGGCGACGAGAGGATCCGCTCGACGACCGGCCCGGCCTCTGGTCCATTCCAACCCTCTTCGATGCGCTGGATGCGGCCGGCGAATACCTTGTCGGACGCGCCGCGATAGCTCCGGTTCGCCTCGTTGACGGCCCGAATCACCACCGGAGCCGTAGCGATACCCCCTACTTGAATGACACGTTCGTGGATGAAGTCCGAGATCTCATTCGCCGTGGATTCGGCAAAGATCTTGAAATGGGTTCCGATGGTCCGCTGGAGTTCCTTGTCGCTCTTGGTGATGGCATAGAGCGCCACGACGCAGATCGGCGCCACCGTCACCAGAAGCCCGATCAGCAAGCGCCGGAAGGAGATCCGGAGTTCGAAGCTTTGCGTGGGCATGGGTGCCTCCCCGGGGATGTGTACAGAGAAACGTCAGGCCAACCGGCCGGCGGCGAAGCGTGTCAGCAGGGCCACCTGGGCCGGCGGGGTGGGCGTGCATGATCGCCTCCGCCCCCAGAATACGGGAAGATTCTGCAAGCGGCGGAACTTTTTCCGGCGAAGGACCCTACCCGGCCGCCTTGAGCAGCCGCGCCGGCAGCGTCACCACGGCCCAGAGAAGATCCAGCGCCGCCCCCACGGCGATACCCAGCAAACGGAAAGGCAGCAGGAGGAGCCAGACGATCGGGTAGGCGACGAGCGCCAGTAGCGCCAACGGCCAACACAGCACGAAAAGGATGCACCAGAGCAGAAACGTCAGCATTTCGCTGTCTTCCTTACAATCGTGTACGAAGCCGGCAAACTTAGCGTTCCGGAGATCTCTTCAACACCGGGCTCACCGCCGCTCTTGCCCGCCGGTTGACGTTCCATCCGCCGAGGCTGGCTCTTCTGGTAACCTGTAAGAGAATCCGGCAAGGCGACAGAGCGCCGCGCTGTGCGCGGTGGTCGTAGGCATTCCTTCTGGTAACCTGTAAGAGAATCCGGCAACGCGACAGAGCGGTTTCTTGCCGGCCGAGGATTGAGCATATGTCTGATGACAACTCGCTGGGCCACGAAGCCCCGACGACGGAAGCGTACCCAGCCGCGCGAGTCAAGATCGAGCCGATCGTACGTCGGGATTTGACGATCGAAACGCTTTCCCGGCTCGCCAAGCTCATTGGCGGACTGAAACCAGGCGCTCGCTTGCCTACCGAGCGGGAGCTTTGCCAGATGTTGGGGGTCGGCCGCTCGACGCTTCGCGAGGTGATCCGGACACTGGACTTTCTCGGCGTGGTCCAGGTCCGGCAAGGATCCGGAACTTACGTGGCGGGCGCCGACGACGGCGGAGTCGAGAAGCTGCTCGCGGTTGGCCTCGCTTTAGAGCGCTGCTCGGTGGGCGAGATCGTTGAGGTGCGGCGGATCCTGGAGGAGCAAGCGGCCAGGCTGGCGGCGTTGCACCGTACCGAAGGGGAACTGGCGCACATGGAGGAGGTTGTGGCGCGCATGAAGGCTTCCGCCCGCGAGCCGGCTCAGGCCGCTTCTTTGGACCTGGAGTTCCATATTCTGGTGGCGCGGGCCAGTCACAACGGGGTTCTCGCCCACTTGCTGGCGGGCTTCCGGCCGCTGCTGGAGCTCTGGATTCAGCGGGCCGTCCGCCAGCCCGAAGTCATCGAGGAAATCGTCACCGAGCATGCCGCTGTGCTCCGGGCTATCGCGGATCAGAATCCCGACGCCGCCCGGGCCCGGATGTTCCTTCATTTGACGGAGGCGGCGGCGCGATTGTACCAGACGCTGGGCAAAGACCACTCCACAGCCAGCTACCTGCCTGCATTGCTGGGTTCCAGCCCGGGACCCGACGGATCCACCTGAGACGCCCATAGTGGCGGGTTGACAGAAAAGCGAACCGCCCGTATACTCGAATGAACAGACAACTGATGTATTATGTCTTTCCTGACCGATTTCGCCATCAGGAGTCCAATCCCTTCAGGAGTCTAGATCATGCTTGTCCCATTGCGTTTCTGCCTCCTCCTCGCTGGGGCCGCCACCGCTTCTGTGGCCTTCGCCCAGAGCTCGACCGCTTCGCTTCGAGGCGTCGTCACGGATCCGACCGGCGCCGTCGTCCCCGGCGCTACTGTGACGCTCACCGACGTCGAGCGCAACCTCGAATACTCCACGAGGACCGACGAAGCAGGCCGGTACACGCTCACCCGTTTGCTGCCTAGTACCTATGATCTCGCCGTCGAGGCGCCGGGTTTCGAGAAATACGTATACAGCGGCTTCGACTTGAAAGTCGCCCAACAGGCCACCATCGACATGGAGCTGACCGTCGGCATGCCCACAACCACGGTCGAAGTCACCGGGGCGCCGCCGCTCCTCGATATGACTTCGGCTGAACTCGGGCAAGCGGTCGAGAACACTTACGTCCTCTCGATTCCTCTGATCAATCGGGAGTTCATGCGGCTAGTCTTTCTCGCCCCCGGCGTCACGCCGGTGGACAACGACCCCGGTTTGGGCAACATGAGCAATCCCACGCGTTTCGTGAGCAACGGCGTGCGCGCGGGCACCTCGGACGTCTTCATCGATGGCGGTCTCGTGAGCTCGGTGGAGCAAAACAACGCCGGCGGGAAATTCCTCGAGATGAAGCCGAACGTCGAAGCGATCCAGGAGTTCAAGGTCCAGACCAATTTCTTCAGCGCCGAGTACGGCAATACCGGGGGCACCGTTGTCAATCTGGTGAGCAAGAGCGGCGCGAACGAATTCCACGGCTCGCTCTATGAGTTCCACCGGCGCGGCGAGTTGACGGCGAACAGCTTCTTCGCCAAGCGCGCGGGCAGTTCGAGCGTGCCCAACTACACCTACAACAAGTTCGGCGGCACCATCGGAGGGCCGGTGACCTTGCCGAAGATCTACAACGGCAAGAATCGTACCTTCTTTTTCGTAGACGTCGACATCGACGAGACGAGCAGCGCCCAGCGCGCCTTCCGGACGGTACCGACGCTGCTGGAGCGGGCCGGCGACTTTTCGGAAACGCGGGACAAGAAGGGCCGCCTCTATGTCATCTACAATCCGTTCGACACCTTTACCGCTCCTGACGGTTCCGTGCGGCGCAGGCCCTTCCCTGGCAACGTCATCCCCGGCTCGATGCACGACCCGGTGGCCGTGAACCTGCTCAAGTACTACCCCGAACCGAATTCCGAAGGCCAGCCTTTCACCCACGCCAGGAACCTCTTTGCGGAAGGGACGAAAAACGCGGAGAACTACCAGACGTCGGTCCGGCTCGACCACGCGCTTTCGGACCGCCAGCGGCTCTACGGCCGTTACGGATGGAACCGTTCGGGCCCAGGGAAGCCCTTCCGCGCCTATGGGGATTCTCCCGCCGACAAAGCTTTGAGTTGGCTTTCCTACACCAACGTCGCCTCCGTAGAGTACACGTTCACCCAGAACCCGACGACGGTCTGGAGCGCCCGCTACAACCTCAGCCGCCAAACCGTGGACAATGTGACCGTAAGCGATGGATTCGATCCAACGACCCTGGGGCTTCCGCCGATCGTGCTGACCGCGGGAGTGAAGCGCTTTCCGACGGTTTCCATCCAAGGCTACAGCGGCCTGGGGCCAAAACCAAACGCCGGCCGGCGGCGCCGCACGACCACCCACAGCACGGCCTACAGCGTCACCAAGATCATCGGCGGACACTCCCTCAAGGCCGGCGGCGAATCCCGTTCTTATTTGATCAATGCCGCGAGCCCTTACGCGCCGGTAGGCCGGTTCGCCTTCAACCGGCGGGAAACGAGTCAGAGCCCCTTCGTTTCCAAGTCTGCGCAGGGCAACGCGGTGGCCTCCATGCTGCTTGGCTGGGGCCGTTCGGGCACTTACGGCATCAACGAGCACCCGGCCTCGGCCTCCCAATACCACGGCTGGTACGTTCAGGACAATTGGAAAGTCACCCGCAGGCTGACGCTCAATCTGGGCCTGCGTTACGATTTCGAGCTTCCGCGAACCGAACGCTACGATCGTTACACCTGGTTCGACTTCGACATGCGCTCACCGATCGACGAGGAGGTGCCGGAGTTGGATCTAAGCGGCGGGCTGCGTTTCACCAGCCGCGAGGTCCGGAGCCCGTTCGACAAGGATCTGAACAATATCCAGCCGCGCTTCGGCTTCGCCTACGCTGTCACCGGCAAGATGACGGTCCGTGGCGGCTACGGTCTCTACTACACGGTGAGTAAGACTCTTCCGCTGACGGAGCTCGGTCCGCCCTTCGCTGTTCGCACTCCTGTTCTGTGGAGCCTCGACGGCGGCGTGAGCCGGTACGCTTCCCTCAGCAACCCCTGGCCTGACGGGCTGATCTTTCCGAGCGGGAAGTCCCAAGGCGCGGCCACCTTCCTCGGCCAGAAGCTGAACACCCAATCCCGGCCGAACCGGAACCCCCAGATCCAGCAGTGGGCCTTCTCCATTCAGCGGGCTCTGCCTTCCACCTCACTCTTAGAGATCAACTACACCGGAACGAAGGGAACGTACCTCTATTTCCCTGACCTCGAAAACGTGAACCGCCTGCACCCGGTCTACTGGGACTTGGGACGTCCCGAGTTGAACAAGAAGGTTCCCAATCCCTTTCACGGAGTCATCACCGATCCCACGTCGCCCTTGAGCCGGCCGACGGTCGTGTTCCATCAACTGCTCCGGCCCTACCCGCAGTACACGGGCCTCACCGTATCGACTCCCACAATCGCGAACTCCATCTACCACGCCCTGCAGGTAAAGTTCGAAAAGCGAATGTCGCACGGCATCAGCGCCATCGCCCACTACACTTGGGCGAAGATGATCGACGACGCCTCCAACAGCGGTTACGACTTTTTCGGAGGCGACTCTGCCGTTCAGAACTTCTGGAACCTTCGCCTGGAAAGGTCTCTGTCGGTGACCGACGTCAGGCACCGTGCCGTGGTGAGCTTCGTCTGGGAACTGCCCTTCGGCCGCGGGCGCGCCTTCGGAAGCAACTGGAACCGGTTTCTCGACGCCGTGGCCGGCGGTTGGCGCGCCAGCGGAGTGATGACGTTCCAGAGCGGCTTCCCGGTGGTGATCCGGCTGGCGCGGTCGAACCTGCTGGAGGGCCGGCAGCGTCCTCATTTGATCGGCGATCCGGCAGTGGCCGGCTCGGTGCGGGACAAGCTCGACAACTACTTCAACGAAGCCGCCTTCGCCGAGCCGGAGCCCGATACGTATGGATCGGCGCCCCGCACTCTAGGCTATCGGAACCCCCGGATCATCAACTCCGACCTCACTGTCTCCAAGGAGTTCCGGTTTCTGGAGCGTCACCGAATCGAATTGCGGCTGGAGGCGTTCAACGCTTTCAACGGTGTGGTCTTCGACAAGCCGGATGCTCGCTATGGCTCCAACACGTTTGGACAAATCAGCAGCTACGCGCGCGGCTTCGGCCCACGCCAGTTGCAGTTCGGTATCCGGTACCAGTTCTGAGACGCTGTGGCCTCTTCGGCGGGGGCGGTTTCCGGTTCACGCCCCCGCCGGCCGGCCGCGGCGGGTCGATGGGGCCCACAAGGAGCCGGGTAGTCCGGTTGACGAACCGCGGAGAGCTCATCGATCCTACATGTCAGAAACCTAGCCGAGAAAGGAATCCGCCGGCAATGAAAGCGCGTTACGGAACAAATGTGCACACGGCAAGCGCTCGCCAGCTCCTACTGATCGCAGCGCTGATCGCTCTGCCGACGTTTGCCATCGGGCAGACCGCGGCCGGCCGCTTTACCGCCACCGGCCCGCTGGACGACCCGAACGCCCTCCCGGGCCAGATCATCGTCGCCGGCTCCAATCCGGGATACCTGAAATACAACGGTGGCGGTCCTGCATTCCTCGCCGGCCCCGACGACCCGGAAACATTCTTCTTCCGCGGAAAGTTGAACCCGGATGGAACCCGTTCCGGAGACCAGGACGAGATTCTGCGGTTTCTGGCCGACGCGCGCCCCAGCGCCTTCCACGTCCAGATGTTCCGCATGCGCCGCTGCAACATCAAGGACGAAGGCGACGACACGCACAACCCCTTCATCGACCATGATCCTTCCAAGGGCCTCAACCAGGCCGTGCTGGACCAATGGGACCGTTGGCTCGGCGAGCTGGAGAAGATCGGCGTCGTCGTCCATCTGGAGTTCTACAACGACGCTACCGACGTGGAGATGATGGGCTGGAAGCTCGACGAACAGGGCAATCTGCACCCCGACGAACACCGCTTCATCACCGGGATCGTCAAACGCTTCCAGCATCGCAAGAACATCGTCTGGGGCATCGAAGAGAGTTCCAACAAGCTGCCGCCGGAGCGTGTCCCCCACTTCAAAAAGATCGCCCAAGTGATCGCCGAAACCGACCCCCACCACCACCCGATCGTCCAGAGCTTTGTTGTCCCCAACGATCCGGACTACGATTTCCCGGAAGGCGGCGTGCTGTCGGACCCGTACCGAGGAGACCCGCACATCCGGGTGGTCACGTGGCTTCACCTCATCCCCCACGGCGACGACCTGAAGATGCAGTATCACGAGTATTCCTACTGGGCAAAGCGCGATTCGCCGTATTTCATCGTCATGAAGAACGAGACGTTCTTTCGCCCTTACTTGCGAACGGCGCCGCTGGGCCGGCGTTACACCTGGACGGCGGCAATGGCCGGTTTGCACTGTCTCGAAGCCCAACACAAGGCCAACCAGTGGCGCAGGTTCGGCGACCGGATTCGCGAAGACGGCTACCTGGCGCGGTTCATGGAGCAGACCGACTTCTACCGTATGAAACCGCGGGCCGATCTGGCCGCCGGCTCCACCAGATTCGTGCTGGCCGATCCCGGGCGTTCCTACATCGCGTACACGTACAGCTACTCCGGCCCCATGGGTATCAAAGGCCTGCCGGGCGGCCGTTACGACCTGCTGTGGGTGGACACCGTCAACGGCCGGATGGAGCGGAGGGAAAACGTCGATCTGCCTCCGGGCAAGCCCTCGTTGGTGAAACCAGACGGATTCAGCGACGAGGTCGCCGTCTACCTGGAACGCCGATGAGCCACCCTACGCTGCCGGCCTCGGGGCGAGCATCTGCCCTCGCCTTGGCCCTCATACTGAGCGCCGTTGGACTGCCAGCCCACTCAGGACCGTGGGACGGAACAGCATTCCACGGCCGGATCGCTTGGAGCGCCGACGGCAACCACAACGACGAAGACGATTGGGGCGCCTCCCCGATGGCGTTGGCCATTTTCGCCGCCTTTGGCGTGCAGGAGCGGCTGGTCCACTTCGATTACAACAACATCCTCACGGCGACCAACCCGGCGTGGGAGAAGGAACATGAGACCAGCGTGCTCGGGGCGGTCGAGCGTTTCGGCTTCGACCGTTCCCGATTCTACAACTGCCGGCGCAACCTGGACGCGGCGATCGCCAGCCTCGTCCGGGCCGTCAACGAGTCGTCTCCGGACAACCCCCTTTACCTCGTGCTCGCCGGCCCCATGCAGGCGCCCTACCTGGCGCTCAGCAAAGCGGAGCGAGGAAAGCTCCGCTACGTCTACTGCATTTCTCATAGCCGCTGGAATGAGGGCTTTGCCCGGGCATACCGCTTCACCCACAACAAGCGTGATCTGATCGCGCTCGGTGTACATTGGGTGCAGATCCGCGATCAGAATCAGTTCCTGCGTACAAGCCCGTGGGGACGCCGGGCGCGGCCGGAGGAATGGGCTCCGTGGCACTGGCTGCGCGACGCTCAGGACGACAACCTGCGTTTCCTTTGGCGCCGTTTGCGCGCCGTGACCCGGGCCGACTGCTCGGACGCCGGCATGGCGTATTTCCTGATGACCGGCGATGAAGAGGCCCGCATAGCAAAAGTTCGCTCGCTGCTGGCGGACCATGTTCTGCCTGCTCCCTCGGCCCCCCGTGCTCGAGTCAGGATCGAGGCTGAGAACTTCGCTGTGCTGGAGGGAGCCCGGCTCGACCAGGACGATCCGACCGCCTCTCACCGGCTGCATGTCGGCTTTATCGCTCCCGCCGGGCGGATTCTGACCATCTTCGACGAGCCTTACACTGCCAAACGCGCCCTTTACGATGTGCACGTGCGCTTCGCCGCCACCGGGGACGGTTGCCGTTTCTCACTGGCGGTGGCCGGCCAGGGCGCCGGCGGCTGGACCGGTGCTTCGGGAGCCCGCTGGCGCGTACACGCTGTCGAAAGAGTCACCATCGCGGACAAGGATCGGATTCAGGTCGCAGTGCACTGCCCGGAGGGGGGCCGGGCACGGCTCGACTATGTGGAGTTGCACCTCCGGCAGAGGGGAGACTGGGAGCCGTGACCCGGAGGACGTTACTGAGACTGCTGGCGTCGCCGAACGCCTTTCCACTGGAGAGCCCCCGCCTGCGCGTCGCTGTCGTGCAGATGAGTCTGGCCCCGTCCTTGGAGCAGAACCGGGACCGGATCCTCGACTGGATCGCAAAGGCGGCCGAACGCAAGGCTCGCGTGGTTGTGTTCCCGGAAGGCGCCCTGAGCAGCCGCCCCGGCGACCGCACCCAGGACGTGCCGGCTGCGGCGCGTGCCATCAGCCGGGCAGCCCGCAAGCATCGGGTCTATGTCTTGTACGGCGGGTGGACCTGGTCGGAGTCCGCCGGCCGCTTCACCAACTGGATGAAGGTTCTCTCTCCGGAAGGGCGCCAGCTGCTGCACTACGACAAGATCTGGGAGCTCCACGACGTTCCCTTGCCGGGCCTTTTCGAACTCGACGGCGTGCCCGCCGCCGCCATCATCTGCGCGGACCGCTGGCTCCGCGGCGCCGAAGAGCTCCCCATCCAGGCCGGAGCCCGCATCAGCTTCGAGCTCTCCAACAACTACGCTGAGGAGTGGCTGCCGGAGATTCCTTGGCACTGGTACGTCCCGAGGGCCCTTCGCAACGGCGTCTTCGTCGTTTTCGCCAACACCGCCAACGCAGCCGCGGGTAAGCCGGAACCGGGCACGGGGCTGACTCCGCGCCATGGCCACAGCGTCGTGATCGCGCCGGACGGCGCCGTCGTAGCGGCGGCCCGCGACGACTCGCCGGCGTTGATCGTCGCCGATATCGATGTGAGTATGGCCACCCGGGCGGAGGCCCTGGCGCGGCGCCGGCACCCTGCTTTGTCCGGTTTTTGGGAGACCGGGCTTTCCGTCTACGCCGGCAAACGCATCGCTCCGGAGCCCTTCGAACCTCTGGAATGCCCCGAGACCGACCTCACTGTGGCTGTGGCGCAACCCGGACCGGCGGGTGAAATCGGCGAGCTGATCCGTGAGGCGGCCGATAAGGGAGCGGATCTCGTGGCTTTCCCGGTTCTCTCCGGCCCCACGGCCCTGCTCGAAGAGATCTCCCGGAGCGCCTCGCGTCACAAGATCACAGTGGTTTTCGGCCATCGGGACAGAGCCTACGCCATCGGTCCCCAGGGCCAGCTGCTCACCCGGCACCGGCAGCTCACGGCCGGTGGGGCCCGGCTGTCCACGATGCTTTTCCACGTCAAAGGAGTGCCGGCGGCCCTTTCCGCCGGCCGCGACGCGCTGTGGAACGAAATCGCGGAACTCGCTGCCGTTGCGGGCGCCCGCATCCACGTCAATGTGGCTGCCGAACCCGTACCCGACGAGAAGGCGCTCTTGCGGCGCCGTCGGATTGCGACGGCTCTGGCTTCCTTCCGAACCCTGACCCTGATGGCCAACCGTACTCACAGCGCCATCTGGGGGGATCTCACCGCCCGCGCCGAGATCCGTTCCGTGCTCCGCGGCGTGCCCCGTCCGGACATCGGCCCCGTTCGGATCTACTCGGCTTTCTCCGCCAATCTCATCGCCGAGGCCGGCCGGGGACGGAGCCTGCTCCTGGTTCACCGCCGCATTCCCGGACCGAACCCGCACTACCCGACGCGCGTCCGCCGCTTCCATCCACCATCGGCTCCGTGGTTCGCGCGCACCGCCCTTCAGATGCTTGGAAGACATCCGGCCGCCGCGCGGTGACCGTGGCGTCGGAAACCGCCCGGCTCGGCGAGCCCGCAATTGCAGTGTGGCAGCTCCGGCCGGCTGAGCAGAGTCAGCCGCCGGGCCTGAAGGCCGCCGCCTCGGCTTCGCGCGCATGGTAGGAGCTGCGGACCAGCGGGCCGGACTCCACATGGGCGAAGCCCATCGCCCGCGCCGCGGCGGCGTATTCGGCGAACTCTTCCGGCGTCACATAGCGCGCGACCGGCAGGTGCTCCGGCGACGGCCGCAGATACTGGCCGATGGTGACGATGTCCACGCGGCTGCGGCGCAGATCCCGCAGCACGCCCAGCACCTCGCTCGAGGTCTCGCCGATCCCTACCATCAGCCCGCTCTTGGTCGGCGTCTCCGGGGCCATCTGCTTGGCCCGCGCCAGCAGCTCGAGCGAACGCTCGTACCGGGCGCCGGAACGCACCCTGCGGTAGAGCCTCGGGACCGTCTCGACGTTGTGGTTCAGCACGTCCGGCCGGCCCCCCATCACCGTCTCGAGCGCCTCCCGCGAGCCCTGGAAGTCCGGGATCAGCACCTCCACCCGGCAGCCCGGCGAACGGTCCCGAATGGCCTGGATCGTCCGGGCGAACAGCTCGGCGCCGCCGTCGGGCAGCTCGTCCCGGTTCACGCTCGTCACCACTGCGTAGCGCAGCCCCAGCGCCGCCACCGCCTCGGCCACCCGCCGCGGCTCGTCGTAGTCCACCGCCCCGGGCTTGCCGCTCTGCACGGCGCAGAAGCCGCACCGCCGGGTGCAGACGTTGCCCAGGATCATGAACGTCGCCGTGCGGTGGTTCCAGCACTCGCCGATGTTCGGGCAGGCGGCGCTCTCGCATACGGTGTGCAGGCGCAGCCCGCCTACCAGCTCCTTCAGCTCGCGGTAGTTCTCGCCCACCGGGGCCGGAGCGCGCAGCCAACGCGGCCGCGGGGCGGGCTTTTCCTGGATCGTTACCAGCACTTGCCCTCATTGTAGCCCGCAGGCCATCAGGCGCTCCTCGAGCACCGCCTCCGGGTTCAGGTTCTCCCACTTCAGATCCACCCCCGAGGCCATCTCCAGCGCCCGGCGCGGGATCAGCCCGACGATCTCGCTCGAATGAACTCCTACGCCTTCCCGCTCCGCCTCCCGGGCTACGGCGAGGAAGACTTCGTGCAACGGCGTGGCTTCATAGTCGGTGAGGTTCATCGAGACTTGCGCCAGCCCGCGATGCGGCAGATAGACCCCCATCGCCTGGACATGGGGCAGCCCGCCCGAGGAGGCCCGGATGCGCCGCGCGATCCGCTCGGCCACGGCCACGTCCGGCGTGTCCAGCAGAACGTTGTAGGCGATCATGACCTTCCGCGCCCCGGCCGCCGTCGCTCCGGCCGTTGGGTGCAACCCGGGCCCGCCGATGTCCGGCGCTTTCTCCGGATCCCGCGCCGCCACCCCCCGCAGCGCTTCGAATCCGCCCCGGCGGATCTCCGCCAGCCGCCGCCGCTCCGGCCGCCGCGCCGCCGCCCCGTAGAGGTAGACGGGAATCCGGTGCTCCCGCCAGATGCGCTCGCTCGCCCGCACCGCCAGCCGGGCGCACTCCTCGAGCGAAATGCCGCGCAGCGGCACGAACGGCAGCACGTCGAGGGCTCCGATGCGCGGATGGACGCCCCGGTGCCGGTTCAGGTCGATCAGCTCCGCCGCCTTGCTCGCCAGCCGCACCCCTGCCTCGACGACCGCTTCGGGTGCCCCGGCCAGCGTGAAGACGGTGCGGTTGTGGTCCGGATCCGTGTGCCGGTCGAGCAGCCGCACCCCCTCTACGGAACGGATCGCCGCCGCCAGCTCCTCGATCTTCGCCTCGTCCCGCCCTTCGGAAACGTTCGGGACGCACTCGACCAGCGGGCCGCTCACGGGAACTCCATCCGCGGATAGATGACGCTGCCTGCCTTCATCACCATCGCCACCAGGTTCATCCCGAAATGATACGGGATCTCCCGGTAGTCGGCGGCGTTCAGCATGATCAGGTCCGCCTGCTTTCCTGCCTCCAGGCTGCCCACCCGCTCTCCGCGGCCGATCGCCCAAGCGCCATTGATCGTCGCCGCAGTGAGCGCCTCGGCCGGGTGCATCCCCATCTCAGCGCAGGCCAAAGCGACGATTGCCGGCATGCTGCACGTCGGGCAGGCGTGGCTGCTGAAGCCCGTCGCCAGCGCCACGGCCGCCCCGGCGTCGATCAGCGCCCGCGCCGGGGGATAGGGCCTCTTGCGCAGATGGAACTGGATGCCGGGCGCCAGCACGGCCACCGGCCCTGCGGCCAGCGGTCCGCCGGAGCCGCCGATCTCGGTGATTTCATCGACGCTCACCGCCCCGGCCCGCAGCGCCGTCTCCACCGCCGCGCCGGCGCCGCCTTCGCCAGCCGTGACTTTCGGCGTGAAGCCCAGCTTCCGCGCCCGTTCCAGATACGCCGCCGCATCGTCCGTCGCGAAGCCGTCCTCGCCCACCCGCACGTCCACGATCCGGGCGAGCTTCAGCCGCCGCACTTTCGGTAACGCCGTTTCGGCCAGCCGCCGCAAGTACTCCGCTGGCTCCTCACCCTCCGGCGGCGGGACATTGGCCCCGAAAAAGGATGCGGCCACCTCGAGCGGCCGGCCGTCGAGCGCGTTCACCGCCCGCAGGATCTTCAGTTCCGCTTTCTCATCCAGGCCGAGCCCCGAGGCGGCCCCCACCGTGGTCGTCCCGTGGCGGATGAATTCTCTCGCCGCGCGGCGGCCCAGCATCTCGAGCCGCGGCCGGCTCGCCGCGCGCACCGCCCGCACCGAAGCCGCCAGCCGCGCGGGGGCTCCCGCGGCCACGTCTTCGAGAGAGCGCTCGTACTCCTCGAGCAGCCACGGGCCGCACACCAGGTGGGTCCGAGCGTCCACGAAGCCCGGCAGCACGATGCGCCCGTCGGCGCTGATCTCCAACGCGTCCCGGGCCGCGGCGAGGTTCTCGACCCGGCGGCTGGGCCCCACCTGCTCGATCACGCCGTCGCGGATCAGCAGCGCTCCGTCTTCGATGATGGAGAGTTCCCGCATTGCAGAGCCGCGGCGCGGCCCTGCCGGACCCCGCAACGTCAGCAGTTGCCGGGCCCCGCGGAGCAGAATTCGCTGTGGCATCGGTAAGCCGTGGGGCGGCGATGGGGAACGCGGCTGGCTCCTCCTCGTTCCTCGGCCGCTCCGCCCCCCGGCGCCCAAAACAATATCGGGTTGGAATGTAGCGTAGCAATTCGCCGCGGTTCCAGGCAATTCCGATAGAATCCCCCTGGTGGAGGTTCCCATGAGGAAAGCGCTCTCGATCGTCATCGCCGGCCTGGCCTTGCTGGGAGCCGGCCGCGCCGAACAGAAGAAAGTGCTGGTCTACGGCCTGAGCCCCGAGTGGATCGCCGAGCTCCGCCAGGCCGCCCCCGAAGCGAAGATCGTTCCGGTGGACCGGGACACCGTCATGAAAGAGATCGCCGACGCCGACGCCATCATCGGCAGGATCTCGGCCGAGCTGGTGCGCGCCGGCAAACGTTTGAAATGGGCGCAAGTGCCCAGCGCCGGCGTGGAGCGCTATCTCCATCTGGCGCCGCCGGACCTGCGCGACAGCGACATCGTGCTCACCAATTGCAAGATCATTCAGGGTCCCGAGATCGCCGACCACGCCTTCGCCTTGCTGCTCGCCACCACGCGCCGGCTGCCCCGCTACCTCGCCAACCAGCGCGAGGGGACCTGGCGCCGCGAGACCTCCGGCCTGGTGGAGCTGAACGGCAAGACGGCAGTGGTCATCGGCGTGGGCGGCATCGGCGCCCAGATCGCCGTTCGGGCCAAGGCCTTCGGTATGCGCGTCATCGGCGTGGAGCCCAAGGACCTGCCCTACATGCCGTTCCTCGACCGCGTGGTGAAGCCGGACCGCCTCGATGAAGTTCTTCCCGAGGCCGACGTCGTCTTCATGGCCGCTCCCCACACCCCGGAAACGCACAAGATGATGGGGCCCCGCCAGTTCGAGTTGATGAAACGTAATTCCTACTTCGTCGCCGTCTCCCGCGGTAAGACTTACGACATGGACGCCCTCGTGCGTGCCCTCGACTCCCAGCGCCTGGCGGGCGCCGGCGTGGACGTCACCGACCCGGAACCGCTGCCCGCCGGCCACCCGCTGTGGAAGTTCTCCAACGTGGTGATCACGCCCCACGTGGCAGGCCGCTCCGACCGCGTCGGGAGGCGGCGTCTGGATCTGTATAAGGAGAATCTGCGCCGCTTCGTACGCGGCGAGCCCTTGCTGAACATCGTGGACAAGCAGAAAGGTTACTGAAGCAACACCCCGAAACCCGCTCGTTTGCCGTACTCTCTCCCTGTGCGCGACGGAACCGCCAAAAGACTTGCATTCTTCTCGTGTCGGCGATAGCCTTACTTTGATCAGCGAATTTCAATTCATTGGGAGGATTCGATGGCAAAACTCGACGTCAAGAAAGTGGAACGGTTCTCGATCGAGGTTCCTGACGAGCCTGGCCAGGGGGCTCAGGTTCTCGGGGCAATCGCCGCCGGTGGGGCGGATCTGATCGCCGCCTGGGGTTATCCCTACGGAGGCGAAGGGTCAGCGAAGATCGAGGTGATTCCCGCAGATTCCGCCGCCTTCCGCGCCGCCGCGAAGAAGGCGAAGATCAAGGCGAAGAAGGAGTGTGCGGCTTTCTGCGTCACCGGGCGCAACAAGGTCGGAGCTCTGGCCGATGCCCTCAGTCTCCTGGCGGCCAAAGGCATCAACGTGCATGCCGTCCAGGCCATCGGCGTCGGCAGCAAGTTCGGCGCCTTGATCGAAGTGGCGTCCAAAGATGTGCGCAAGGCGGCCGGGGCGCTTGGCGCCTGAGCCGCCCAGCCGTTGAAAGAACGATCTCTCCGGCCCGTACTTTGCGGGCCGGTTTTTCTTTGATGCGGGCCACGAGGCTCCTCACCCGCCGGCACTGCGCCCCGCCGTTTTCCGGTCGTAGAATCTGGGTATGGCTTTCCCTGTTCATCGCATGAGGAGGATGCGCGCCAACGAACCCCTCCGGCGGCTCGTCCGGGAGACGGCCCTGGAACCGTCGGACTTCATCCTTCCCCTCTTTGTTTGCCCCGGCGAAGGTGTCCGGCGGGAAATCGGCGCCATGCCGGGCAACTATCAGCTCTCGATCGATGAGCTGGTCAAGGAATGCGAACAGGTCCAGTCTTTGGGCCTGGGCGGCGTGATCCTGTTCGGCATTCCCGAGACGAAAGACGAGATCGCCTCGGAGGCTTACGCCGATGACGGAATCGTCCAGCGGGCCGTGCGGTCGCTCAAGAGGGCATTGCCGGAGCTCGTGGTTATCACCGACGTCTGCAACTGCGAGTACACTTCGCACGGGCACTGCGGCAAAGTCGTCGGCGGCGACGTGGACAACGACGCCACTCTCGAGTGGCTGGCCAAGGCCGCCGTTTCCCACGCCCGCGCCGGGGCCGACATCGTCGCTCCCTCGGACATGATGGACGGCCGCGTGGCCGCCATCCGGAGGGCCCTCGACGAGGCAGGGTTCCCGACCACGCCGATCCTTTCCTACGCGGCGAAGTACGCTTCGGTGTTTTACGGGCCGTTCCGTGAGGCGGCCGAGTCGGCCCCGCAGTTCGGCGACCGCCGCAGCTACCAGATGGATCCCGCCAACGTCCGCGAAGCGATGCGCGAGATCAGCCTGGACGTTCATGAGGGGGCCGATATCGTCATGATCAAGCCGGCCATGCCTTATTTGGACATCATCCGCATGGCCCGCGACCGCTTCCAGCTCCCCATCGCCGCCTACCAGGTCTCCGGGGAGTTCTCGATGATCGTCGCCGCCGCCCGCAACGGCTGGCTGGATCGCGAACGGGCCATGATGGAGTCGCTCACCGCCATCCGCCGCGCCGGCGCCGACTTCATCCTCACCTATTTCGCCAAGGACGCCGCCCGGGCGCTGGCCTGACGGCGGCGGCCGGCCCGCGGGAAGCTGCAAGCCGGTTGCTACAATCGGGGTAACGGAGCGAGTATGGGACCCAAGCCCCGGCGCGAGACGCCGGCCGTCGATATCGGAGGGGTGAAGGTCGGCGGCGGACGCCCGATCGTCGTCCAGTCGATGACGAATACCGACACCGCCGACGTTGTGGCCACCGTGAACCAGGTCGCGGAGCTGGCCCGGGCCGGCTCGGAGCTGGTTCGCGTCACCGTCAACACCCGGGAAGCCGCCGCGGCGGTGCCGGAGATCGTCGAGAAACTGGAGAAGCTGGGAGTCCGCGTCCCCCTCATCGGCGATTTCCACTACAACGGCCACATTCTGCTCACCGAATATCCCGAGTGCGCCCAGGCGCTGGCCAAGTACCGGATCAACCCCGGCAACGTCGATATCGGCAAGAAGACGGACGACAACTTCCGCCGCATGATCGAGGTGGCTTTACACTACGGCCGCCCGGTGCGCATCGGAGTGAACTGGGGCTCGCTCGACCAGTCCCTGCTCACCCGCCTGATGGACGAGAACTCCCGGCGCCCGGATCCCCGCCCAGCCGCCGAAGTCGTCCTCGAGGCCATGGTGGTGAGCGCGCTCGAGTCGGCCGCCGCCGCCGAACGCTACGGCCTCGGCCACGACCGCATCGTCCTCAGCGCCAAGGTGAGCGGCGTCCAGGAGCTGATTCACGTCTATCGGGAGCTGGCGCGCCGCTGCGACTACCCCCTTCATCTGGGCCTCACCGAGGCCGGCATGGGCGCCAAAGGCATCGTCGCCTCGACCGCCGCTCTCGCCGTCCTGCTCCAGGAGGGCATCGGCGACACCATCCGCGTCTCGCTCACTCCGCGGCCCGGCGGCGACCGCACCGAAGAAGTGCGCATCTCTCAGCAGATCTTGCAATCGATGGGGTTGCGGAGTTTCCTGCCCCAGGTGACCGCCTGCCCCGGCTGCGGCCGCACCACCAGCACCTTTTTCCAGCAGATGGCCGAGGAGATTGAAGCCTACCTCCGGCGCCGGATGCCGGAATGGAGGAAGACTTTCCCCGGCGTCGAGGAGCTGCAAGTGGCGGTGATGGGCTGCGTCGTCAACGGTCCGGGGGAGAGCAAGCACGCCGACATCGGGATCTCGCTGCCCGGAACTTTCGAGGAGCCGAAGGCGCCGGTGTACGTGGATGGAAGGCTGTACACCACTTTGAGGGGAGACCGGATCGTGGCGGAGTTCATCCAGATCCTCGAAGACTACGTCCGGACGCGATACGCGTCCCGGGCCGCCCCGACCGGGGTCCGCTGACCGGTTCGGGTTCTTTTGCACCGGTTGCTATACTCATTAGGAAAGAATGAGCGGGCGGGGCATGCTCGTCCCGCCGGCATTCCTTTAACGACTGGAGGCGGAGACCATGAGCGCTCCCGAAGTGCGTCTATCAGACAGGCCCTCGAAAGCGGAATCCAAGGCGGAGGACGCCGCCCCCTCGTATCGCATCGTCAACCGCGTCCTCGACTGGATCACCAGCGAGAAGACGCAGTTGCTGAACATCACCGACCGGATCAACGACGTGGTGCGCCGCAGCGGCATCCGCAACGGCCTCGTCCACTTGCAGTCGCTGCACACCACCACTGCCCTGATCCTCACCGAGTGGCAGGATGCGCTGATCGAGGATGTGAAACGTTTTCTGGAAGAGCTGGCCGAGCCGGACCGCTATTACAAACACAACGATCCGAAGCACTCCGATTGTGAGCGCCGCAACGCCACCTCCCACCTCCGCGGCATGGTGATGGGACAGACCCTCTGCCTTCAGGTGCGCAACGCCAAGCTCCTGCTCGGCACCTGGCAGAGTATCGTGCTGGCTGAATTCGACGGCCCGCGCAACCGGTCTTTGGCCGTCCAGGTCTCCGGCGTCTGAAGAACGGTCGCGGAATGGAGCGCTACTTCCGCCTCGACGAAGCCGAAGCCCTGCTCGAGACAGTCCGCGGGAAAGTGGAGCAAGTCGTCCATCTCAACGCAGAACTCAGCAAGACCACCGCCGAGCTCAAGGCGCTGGTCCGCCATGTTGCCGATTCCGGGGGCGTTCTGCTCGACCGGAAGCGCCTCGTCGGGCTGCGCAGCCGCCACGATGCCCTCGCCCAGCGCTTACGCGAACTCGTCGAGGAGATCAACGGCTACGGCTGTCAGATGAAAGACCTCGACAAGGGGCTCATCGACTTCCCCACCCGTTACCGCGGCCGCGAGGCGCTTCTCTGCTGGCGTCTCGGCGAACCCCGTATCGCCTACTGGCACGGACCCGACGAGGGCTTCGCCGGCCGGAAGGCCATTGACGACGACTTCCTTGCCAACCACGAGGGCGATCGGCCGGTCTAAGGTCCCGGCCGGTGGCGGCGCGCCCTGGATCCGGAATAAAGTAGACAATGAGAGGGGTGGTCCCACCAGCTCAGGCGGAAGCTCGGCTATGAAGACGTTCTATATCGAGACCTTCGGCTGCCAGATGAACGTGCACGACACCGAAAAGGTGGTCGGGGCGCTGGCGGCGCGCGGCTACCGCGAGGTGGATTCGCCGGAGAAAGCCGATCTGGTCCTCTACAACACTTGCAGCATCCGCGACAAGGCGGAGAAGAAGGTCTACAGCCGGCTCCAGCAGTTTCGGCGCGAAAAGAGCAAAGTCTTCGGCGTGCTGGGCTGCGTCGCCCAACAGGAGGGCGAGCAGATCTTCGAGCGCGCGCCGCACGTCCGCCTCGTGTGCGGCTCGGCCAGCTACAGCCGGCTGCCCGAGTTGATCGCCGAGATCGAACAGGGCCGCGAGCGCGTCACGGGGCTCTCGCTCGACGCCGAGCAGACCTTCGAGACCCCCTACGCGCGCCGGCGCAGCCGCTTCCAGGCCTTCCTCACCATCATCGAAGGTTGCGACAAGTCCTGCGCGTATTGCGTCGTCCCCTTCACCCGGGGGCCGGAGCGCAGCCGGACCAGCGCCGCCGTCATGGAGGAGGTCCGCCGCCTGGCCGCCGAAGGCTATACCGAGATCACCCTCCTCGGCCAGAACGTGAACAGTTACCGCGACCCGTCGCCCGCCCGGTGGGACTTCGCTACTCTGCTCGCCCGGGTCGCCGAAGTCCCCGGCATCCGCCGCGTGCGCTTCACCACATCGCATCCGGCGGACTTTACCCGGGAGATCGTCGCGGTCATCGAGGAGAAGGAAACGGTCTGCAACCACGTCCATCTGCCGGTGCAGTCCGGCTCGGACCGCGTGCTCGCCCGGATGCAGCGCCTCTACACCCGCGAGCGCTACCTGGAGTGCATCGGCTGGATGAAGGCGGCCCGGCGGCCCATCGCCATCACCACCGACATCATCGTTGGGTTTCCAGGGGAAACCGAGCGGGATTTCGAGCGGACGATTGCGTTGCTCGACGAAGTCCAGTACGACTCCCTGTTCAGCTTCAAGTACTCGCCGCGGCCGAACGCGCCTGCTCTCGCCCTCGACGAACAAGTTCCGGAGGAAGAGAAAGGACGCCGGCTGCGGATCCTACAGGAGTACCAGCGGGCCATCCAGATCCGCAAGAACGCCCGGCTTGTTGGTACAGTGCAGGAGGTGCTCGTCGAGCGGTTCAATCCGGCCACGGGCCAATGGGTGGGCCACACGCCGGAGAACCGCACGCTGAATTTCACTTGTGCGGGGTCCGGTGAAGAGTCGCTCCTCGGGCGGTACGTCAACGTGCTGGTGACGCGCTCGGGGCCCAACTCGCTGGCCGGCGAGAGTCTGACGGGGACCAGTCCGGCGGCGCCGGACGCCGGGGCCGGGCTGGGAGCGCCGCCGACGAACAGTTAGGGGGGCTTCCCCCTGGCTGCAGGGAAGCGAGGTACGTCATGGAAATCGAAATGAAAATCCGCGGCCTGATGATGGATCCGGTGACCAACATGCCGATCGTCATCCTCAAGGACATCAACGGCAACACCATTCTGCCGATCTGGGTCGGGATCTACGAAGCCAATGCGATCGCGCTGGAGATCGAGAAGGTGACCACACCGCGGCCCATGACCCACGATCTGATCCGTACGCTGCTGCACGGGCTCGAGGCTTCCGTGCGCAAAGTCGTGGTGAACGAACTCAAGGACGACACCTTCTACGCCCGGATCTGGTTGGAAAAGGAGGGCCGCCTGATGAGCGTCGACAGCCGCCCGAGCGACGCCCTCGCCGTAGCCCTCCGGGTAGACTGCCCGATCTACGTCGAAGACAAGGTGCTGAAGTCCTCGAAGATGGCTGGCGCCGCCGAGAAGGTGAACAACGAGGAGCTCCGCCGCTGGCTGGAGGGGCTCAACGACGAGGACCTCGGCCGTTACAAGATGTAACGATGTCCGGCCTGAGGCCCGAGACGGTGGCCAAACTCGAGCGCCTCGCCGCCGCCGGCATCCGCATCTTGCCTCTGCCCGGCGTGGAGAGTCATTTCGCTTTGGAGCGGCAGGGCTACGCCGTGCTCGTCGCGAAGTCTTCTCAGGGCTTCGGAAGCGTCGGTTCTGCCGGTCTGGTCACCGAAGAGGGGCTGGCGGTCCTGGTTTGGCGCCAGGGGCGGCCGTACTTTGTCACTGCCCGGAGCCGCATCGAGGCCACC
This sequence comes from Solibacteraceae bacterium, assembly GCA_026984795.1. Taxonomy (GTDB): domain Bacteria; phylum Acidobacteriota; class Terriglobia; order Bryobacterales; family Bryobacteraceae; genus JALSRK01. The sequence goes on from JALSRK010000073.1 coordinate 210,683, forward strand.
AGCGCCCAAGTTGAGGAGGTGCGCCGGTTCGCCGCCGCCGTCGCCGAAGCACTCGGTTCTTCGTAAGGCCGTCCGATCTCCTGTTCCTTCCCTGGATGCCTGCTGGAATCACTCGGGAGACGGCCAGCGCGCGCAGAAGAGAGGGGCGCTTCCCGGCGCCCCTCGACGATAGAATTCTGACTTGCCCGCCGACGCCGGCCTCGCTCATTTCGAAGGCGCCGTGCGGCGGCGGCGCGGGGGTGGAGGCCAGCCTTTCACCTTGGCTTTCTCGCAGTCGAATCCCAGGTTGAACGGCTGTTGCGTGAACCGACGCGGCACGCACTGGAAGCGGATCAGCGTGCCCCGCGGCGCCGGGTACCGGAACGCTTCGTCCACCAGCTTCAGCGTCACCTCCCGCGTGCTGCGGTCCGAGATGCCGAGCACCAGGGTGTCCGGACGCCGCGGGGGGCTCTGGGCGATCAAGTGCCCGCGCAGCTCCGGCAGCGCGGCGTTGTAAACCTCTTTCTTGAAATAGTCGACTCCATCCGGCGCTTGGAGCCGCTTCTTCATGTTCAGCCACATGTACAGCATCGGGTTCTCACGCCGCAGCTTCTCCTCCTTCTCGAGGGCGATCTGCTCTTTGGACTTCACCACGAAACCTTCGGGCGGGAACGCCCGCTGGCTGGCCAGTTTCAGGATCTCGTCCAGGCCGCTTTCGTCGCCGTGGAAAGTGGTATAGATCTTGCGCAGATACTTGTCCACCTCCTGACGCGCTTGCTCCGGCATCGCTCCCTTGCCGGTCAAGGCGGCCGCCCGGGCGAAGTGGAAGAACGCCTCGGACTGCTTGTCGGGATTCCGCTGGGCCAGGATCACCGTCCCCAGCCAATAAGAGACCTGGCCGTTGCGCGGCTGCAACTTCAAGACCTCCCGGAATTGCCGCTCGGCTTCGCGGTTGTCTTTCCGCGTCATGGCGATCCAGCCGAGGGTCTGGTGGCCGAGAATGAGCAGGCTGTCGCGCTGTTTCTTCCACGCCTCGGCCGAGAGCTTGGCTGGCTTTTGCATCTTGGAGATCTTCTCGATCAGCTTCTTCGCCGCGTTCTCGCCGCGCGCCAGGAAGTCGGGATCCGTCTTCGCCATGCTCGCCGTCAGCGATGTCAGGAAATAGAGGCCCTGGATGTTCTCCGGATCCAGCTCCAGGATCTTCTGAGCGTACGCGTACATCTTCTCCGGCTGCTTCAAGGCCTGGTAGGTCTGCGTGTACATCAGGTAGACGTTCAGCTTGAAGTTCGTGTCCGGGTACTTCTTCATGTAGGTGTCCAGCAACTGGAGCTTCTTGCTGGGATCTTTTTCTTTGAGGATCGAGTTGTAGAGATCGTATTCGGCCCGGTCCTTCCACGGACTTTTCTGCTGCTGTTGCCCCCACGCCAGGACTCCAGCGAGGGCAAACGCGGTCACCGCAATGGTCAGGCGTCTTAATTGGCTTACCAGCACTCCTAGCCTCCTGAAGATAAGGATCCGCCGCTACCGGCCGGCGCCGAAGCATCCGCAGCGACGAAAGCACGGCTGCGATCGGTCAATCCAATTCACAGCTTGACAATTGCGGAGTATAGCGGAATCGGCCGCCGGGCCGCAACCTGTTTCCGTGAGCGATATCAATACTTTCTCCCTGCCGCCGAAAGCCCGCCGCGCCGGCGGGGTCCCGGGATTCCGGACCTCCTCGCGCACCCTCCCGCGCGGCAAGCCCTAATCTGTAGATGCCTCGGACGGCCATCGTGTTTCCTCCGATCGAGCCCTCTCGGGGGCCGGACCGCCTTGGGCCCTGTGCTAGAATCACCGTCATTCCATGCGTTATCTCGACTTCGGGGTGCTCCTCGCATATCTGGCCGGCATCACCTGGTTCGGCGCCCGGTTCCGAAAGAGCCAGAAATCGGTCCGGGACTACTTCCTCGGCGGCCGCCGCACCCCGTGGTGGGCCATCGCCCTCTCCATCGTGTCGGCGGAAACCAGCACCCTCACCGTGATCGGAACCCCGGCCCTGGCCTTCGCTGGAAATCTCGGTTTCCTGCAAGTCGTAATGGGCTACCTGCTCGCCCGCGTCGTCATCTCCGTGCTCTTCTTGCCCCAGTACTTCCGCGGCGAAATGTACACGGCCTACGAGCTGATGCGCCGGCGCTTCGGGGAACGCATCCGCCGGCTGACCGCCGGCCTGTTTCTGGTACTCCGGGCCCTCGCCGAGGGCGTTCGCGTTTTCGCCATTTCCCTGGTCGTCTCCATCGTGCTGGAAACCGGCGAACTCGCCTCGATTCTCTTGATCGTCGCGCTCACGCTCTTTTACACCTTCGAGGGGGGCATGACGGCCGTCATCTGGACCGACGTCATCCAAATGGTCCTTTACGTTTCCGGAGCCGTGGTGAGCCTGTTCGTCATTCAGCACCACGTCGCCGGGGGCTGGCCGGAGATCTACCGCACGGCCCTGGAAGCCGGAAAGCTCCAGGTCTTCGACTTCTCGCTCGGGCCGCCGGCCGAGTTCTTCAGCCGCACCTACACTTTCTGGGCCGGTATTATCGGCGGCTGTTTCCTCACCACCGCCAGCCACGGTACCGAGCAACTCATGGTGCAACGGTTGCTGGCGGCGCGCAACCAGCGTGAGAGCCGGTTGGCGCTGTTCGGAAGTTGGGCCGTTATCTTCTTCCAGTTCACGCTCTTCCTGGTCATCGGCGTGATTCTGTTCGTCTACTACCGCAGCGCCGGCATCGCCGCTCCCGAGCCTCTGGACCGGCTCTATCCCCACTTCGTCTGGAACTACCTGCCTCACGGCGTCGCCGGCCTGGTGACGGCCGCGATCCTGGCCGCCGCCATGTCGAACCTTTCGGCCGCCCTGAACTCATTGGCTTCGACGACGATCATGGACTTCTACCGCCCGCGCGCCGCCCGGGAGACACGTTCCGCCGCGGCTGACGCAAGGCTGCTCCGGGCGGGCCGCGTGGCCACGATTCTGTGGGGCCTCATCCTGGTGGGCATCGGCTTGCTGGCGCGCAAATGGGGCTCCGTGCTCGAAGCGGGCCTCTCAGTAGCGTCAGTCCTATATGGTTCGCTACTCGGGGTCTTCCTGCTCGGGGTCCTGGCCCCCCGGGTGGGTGAGAAAGCCGCCATGGCCGGGATGCTGGCCGGCTTCCTCACCATGCTGGGGATCAAGTTCGGCACCGACGTCGCCTGGACCTGGTACGTCGTCATCGGCACCGCTGCGACCTACTTCACCGGCCTAGCCGCCAGTCTCGTCTGGGGGAGGGAAGCAGATGGCTGACCTGGCTCCCGACGGCTTGCGACGCGTCCTCGGTGTCTGGAGCGCCGTCTCCATCGTCGTCGGCACCATCATCGGTAGCGGCATCTTCCTCGTGCCGTCGAGCATGATTCAACATGTCGGTTCCCCCAAGACCGTGCTGCTCATCTGGGTCTTCGGCGGCCTGCTGTCGCTCGCCGGCGCCCTCAGCTACGCCGAACTGGCCACCGCCATGCCCGCCGCCGGCGGCGAGTACGTCTTCCTGCGCGAGGGCTACGGACGTTTCTGGGGATTTCTCTACAACTGGACGATGACCTGGGTGGGCAAGAGCGGCGGCGTGGCGGCGATGGCCACCGGGTTCACCTATTACCTGGCCAATTTCATTCCGGAGTTCGACATCGTCGTCTACCGCATCGATGCTCCTATCGGGCCCCACGGCGGCCCGCTGGAAATCACTTACGGGCAGTTGGCGGCCATCGGTGTGATTGCCAGTCTGGCTTTCATCAACTACTTCGGTGTGCAGGTCGGCGGCCGCGTCCAGGTGGGCGTCACCGCCGCCAAGGTGGGCCTCATCCTCGCCATCGTCGTCATCGGTCTGGCCTGGAGCGGCTCGGGCGCAGCCAAGCTCTCCACCCGTGTTCCCGCCACCGGCGGCCTCACCGGTTTCTTCGCTGCCCTGGTCGCCGCCCTGTGGGCCTACGACGGCTGGAACAACGCCCCGATGGTTGCCTCCGAAGTCCGCCACCCGCAGCGCGACCTGCCCCGCGCTCTCATCGGGGGCGTCCTGCTGGTCATGGGCGTCTACCTGCTCGCCAACCTCGCCTATTTCTGCGCCTTGTCTGCGCCAGAGATCGCCGCCAGCGACCGTGTCGCGGCGACGATGATGGAACGGATCTTCGGACCCGCGGGCGCCGCCGCCGTCTCAATCGCCGCCATGGTTTCCATCTATGGGGCCATCAACGGCAGTCTGCTCTCGGGCGCCCGTATCCCTTACGCCGCCGCCCGGGACGGGATGTTTTTCCGCTTCCTGGCTTACGTTCACCCCGTCCATCGCACACCTTCAGCCTCGATTTTCGCCTTGGCCGGCCTGGCCTCGGTACTCGTTCTCAGCGGGCGTTTCGAACAGTTGTTCACCTACGTGATCTTCGCCGAGTGGCTCCTGTACGGCCTCACTGCGGCCGCCGTCATCGTTCTCCGCGCCCGGCGGCCCGACATGCCCCGGCCCTACCGGACCCTCGGCTATCCCGTGGTACCAGTACTTTTCTGCATTGTCGCCGCCGGCCTGCTGATTTCCACGCTCGCCACCTCCCCCCGGGAGTCCCTCATGGGCCTGACCCTCGTTTTGGCTGGCATCCCTTTTTATTTCTATTGGAAACGCAGGTCTTTGGTATAATGAGGATGCATCGTGGAGGACTCCGGCGGGACGGCCAGGGAGGGAGAAGCTTGGAAGCCGGGACGGAGCCATGTTCTGATTTCAGAACAGACACTTGAAATCCCTTTGGCAATGCTGTACAACAACAGGTACGAGAATGTGGTCTCATAGACGTTCTTGTTCTGAAATCAGAACTGGGTCCCTATTCCCAAGTGATGCTCTCATGGAGTGAAATATGGACGTAGCAAAAATCCTGGCTGAGTTGCGCCAAGAGCGCGAGCAAATCGAAGAGGCAATTGTGAGCCTGGAGCGGCTCGCCCACGGGAGGGGAAGGCGCCGCGGCCGTCCGCCCGCGTGGATGACGGCGGCCAAGAAACGCCTCAAGGAGGCTTCCGAGGCGAAGAAAGCGGCGGCGTCTTCAAAGAAAACGGCCGCTTCGTCATAATTGCCGGCCGGGGTGGACAACGGCTGCGGGACAGGGCCGCGGGGCGTGTGTGTCAGGCCGGCGGTTAGTAGAGCAGGTAACGCGCCCGCCGCTTTAGAAAGCCGGCCAGCTCTGCCGCGTAGAGCCTGCTGAGGCGGCGTGGATCTTCGCCCTGTTCAAGGGCGGCGAGTACCTTGTGATCGCCGATCAGCCGGGTGCAACGATCGAATTCGATCTTGCCCGGATACAGGTGCACGAGGGCCGCGGCGATCTCCAGGCCGAGACGTGTGCTGTTGAGGACATCCCGGTCGGTCACCACGAACCGTACGCCGTCGATCCATCGCCCTGCGAAGCGCGAACTCGCCGGGTGGAAACGGGTGGGGTACGCGCGCACGCCGGCGATATGGCGGCGGTTTAGATAGGCCGCCAGCTCCCGCCCGTCGATCCAGTCGGCCCCGATCTGTTCGAACGGGCTGTCGGTTCCCCGGCCTACCGAGTAATTGCGGCTTGCCTCCACCAACGCGAGCCCGGGATAGAGCGCGGCCGCGTTCAAGCTCCGCAGGTTCGGCGACGGGTTCACCCACGTGAGTCCGGTGGCGTCGAACCAATCGCCCCGTTCCCAGCCCTTCATCTTCACGACTTCCAGCTCCGCCCCGATTGCTCGCTCCGCGTTGGCCATTCGCGCGATCTCGCCCAAGGTCATCCCGTGGCGCACGGGCAGCGAGTGGCAGCCGACGAACGACTTCAGATCCTCGTCGAGCACGGGGCCCTCCACGTGCACTCCAGTGATCGGGTTCGGCCGGTCCAGCACCGTGAAGGCGATATCCCGCTTGGCCGCCTCTTCCATGGCATACAGCATCGTGCACATGTAAGTGTAGAAGCGGGCGCCGGCGTCCTGGATGTCGAAGACGAGCACGTCCAGTCCGGCCAGCATCTCCGCGGTGGGCCGGCGCCGCTTTCCGGAATACAGGCTCCAGACCGGGATCCCGGTCGCCGGATCCGTGGTGTGCCCGATCTCGGTGGTGTCCAGCTTGCCCCGGATACCGTGCTCGGGGGCAAAGATCGCCCGCAGATCGACGCCGGCTTCCACCATCAGGTCCACGTTCCGCTTCCCGTCCCGGCTCAGCCCGGTGTGGTTCGTGATGAGTCCGACCCGTTTGCCCTGGAGGCGCGCGAATCCTTCCCTGGCAAGAACGTCCAGCCCGGTCAGCACCGTCCCGTTGCGCACGATGTGCCGTTTCGCCCGCGCCAGGGTCTCGTTATAGGTGGTCAGGATCACGCCCGGCAAGTCGATCCCCAACGCCGCTGCCGTCACCGTAGCCACCCGGGTCCGCAGGGAGACGACCGAACCGTCGCCGTGGGGATGCACCCGATTGGTCATGAGGATCACGTAGGTATGGGTCACCGGGTCGATCCAGAGGGAGGTCCCCGTAAAGCCCGTGTGTCCGTAGGAGCCCAGGGGGAACAGTTCGCCCCGGTTCGTCGAGAAAGGCGAGTCGATGTCCCAGCCGGCTCCCCGCAGGATCGCCTTGTCGGCCGGCGACTGCGGCGTGATCATCTTGCGGACGGTCAGCGGCTGCAACACCCGCACGTTTCCCCGGCTCCCCAGTCCCAGCAGCATCTCGGCGAACCGCGCCAGGTCGTCCGCCGTCGTGAACAGGCCGGCGTGGCCGGCGACCCCGCCCATGTTGCGCGCCGTCGGATCATGCACGATCCCCCGCAGCGGCAGGCGGAACTCAGGCACTTTCTCAGTCGGTGCGATGCGCCGCCGCAGCTTCTTGGGCGGCTGAAACATGGTGTCCCGCATGCCCAGCGGTCCAAAGAAATGCGTGCGCGCGAACTCCGGCAGCGGCTGGCCGGAGACCCGCCGCACGATCTCGCCCAGCAAGATGAAGTTGATGTCGCTGTAGAGGAACCGCTCCCCCGGCTCGGCCACCGGTTCGTCCACCAGCGCCAGCCGGACGCCGGTCTCATAGCCCTTCCATTTCGGCTCCAGATCGAGGTCCGGCCGCAGGCCCGAGTAATGGGTCAGCAGATGCCGGATGGTGATGTCGCTCTCGCCCCCCTGGAACTCCGGCAAGTAGTCTGTTACACGGTCGTTCAGTCGCAGACGCCCCTGTTCGAAGAGCTTCATGATGGAGGGCGCGGTCGCTACCACCTTCGTCAGCGAGGCGGCGTCGAAGATCGTATCCACCGTCATCCGCTCCTTCCGCGGCACGAGCGATCGGCGCCCATAAGCCTTCCGGTGCAACACGCGGCCGGGTTGCCCGATCAGCAACACCGCGCCCGGGATGTCCCCGTCTTCCACTGCCTTCTCGACGATCGCGTCAAGGTCTCTTGCCGCCGCCCAGCCGCCCGCCGACGCCGCCGCACCTCCCCCGGCCGCCATCATCGTCAACAACGTCAACCACCTCCGCATTAGAGCAACTTTCTAGCCAGCGACTCCAGTTTTCCCGCAAGCTCGACGTCGATCCGCGTAACCCCTCCCGCATCGTGGGTGTAGAGATCGATCGTCACCTTGTTCCAGACGTTCGACCAGTCCGGGTGATGATTCATTCCCTCGCTGGTCACCGCCGCCGCGGCCATAAACCCAAAAGCGTGGGCGAAGTCGGCGAACCGGTATTCCCGGTGCAGTTTCCCCGCCTCGTAAGTCCAGCCCGGCAAATCCTTCAACGCCGTCTCGATTGCGGCTGTTTCCAACAGATCTCGCTTGCTCATCTCCCCTCCTTCTGAACGGCTGGCACGCCTCGAGACCTCCGTCACGCCCGTCCGTAGACCGGTACGAGGGCGCCCGAGACCTCGGCCGCGGCGGGCGAAGCGAGCCAGAAGATCACTTCGGCGACGGCTTCCGGCTTCACCCAGCGTGAGAAGTCCGCCTGCGGCATGGCCGCCCGGTTCGCCGCCGTATCCATGATGCTTGGCAGCACGGCGTTCACGGTGATGCCGGCGTCGCGGAGCTCCTCGGCGGTGCAGCGCACCAGCATATGCAAGGCGGCTTTCGCGCAGGCATAAGCCGCCATGCGGGGTGCGGGCTGCTCTCCAGCTCTCGATCCGACGGCGATGATGCGCCCGCCGCCGGCCCGTTCCATTGCTTGGGCGGCCGCCTGAATCATCCTGCGGGCGGCACCGAAGTTCAGCTCCATCATCCGCCCCCAGACGCCCTCCTCCGTCGCTCCGACTGGGGCACCGCCGGCAAATCCTCCCACCAGATGGGCCAGCACGCCGATGCGCTCGTAGCGCCGGGTGACCTCCCGGACCAGGGAATCTGCCGCGCCGGGCCCAGTCAGGTCGGCCTCCAGCGGGACGGTGCCGGAGGGCGGCTTCCTGCGTTCCCAGGAACGCGCCGTTCCCACGACCGTGTCGCCGGCCGCCGCAAAACGCTCCGCCACCGCCTTGCCCAGGGCTCCCGACGCTCCGGTGACGAGCACTACCCGGCCCCTCGCGTCGCTCATATCCTCCAAGTCTACCGGATACGGAAAGGCGCCCGGCCGGCCGGGTCCGACCGCCGTCCCGCTACCCGGTATCATGGAAGCGATGGCCCAGCCGCTCCCCAAGCTTCGGATGGACCTGGACTTCATGCCCTCGCCCTTCGAGGACCGGCCCGGGCTGCTGATCCGCGATCCTCACTTGTACTCCGATGCCACCCTGATCATCCCTCCTCCCCTCGTCCAGTGCCTGCAGCGGTTCGACGGCCGGGGCACCGATCTCGATCTCCGCGCCGACCTGGTGCGGCTCACCGGGTCCCTGAACGTAAGCCGCATCCAGGAGAATCTCGTCGGAACCCTGAGCCAGGCTGGATTTCTCGAAAACGAAACTTTCTTCCGGCTCCGCGACCAGCGCCACCAGGAGTTCTCCGCCGCCCCGGTCCGGGAGCCCACCCACGCCGGCTCCGCCTACCCGGAAGACCCCGACGAACTGCGGGGGTTCCTCGAAGGCTATCTGGCCCGCGCCGGGGACGTCTCCGCCGTCGCCGGAGCCGTCGGCGTCGCCGCGCCCCACGTCAGCCCCGAGGGGGGCTGGAAGATGTACGCGGCGGCCTACCGCGCCATTCCGGAAGAAGCGGCCTCGCGCACCTTCGTGATCCTGGGCACCTCCCACTACGGCCTCCCTGGCCGCTTCGGCCTGACACGGAAACCGTTCCGCACGCCTTACGGGATCGCCGAAACCGAGACCCGTCTGGTGGAGCGCCTCGCCGAACAGGCCCCGGGCGCCGCCGTCCTTGAGGACTACTGTCACCGGACCGAGCACTCCATCGAGTTCCAAGTCGTCTTTCTCCAGCACCGTTTCGGGGCGGATATCCGCATCCTGCCCATCTTGTGCGGTTCCTTCTCCGAGAGTGTCGCCTCGGGCCGGCTGCCCGAGGAGTCCGAGCCCGTCCGCCGTTTCTTCGACGCCCTGGCCGGCCTCGCCGATGAGGAGGGTGACAACCTCTTCTGGGTGCTCGGAATCGATATGGCCCACATCGGCCGCCGCTACGGCGACCCGTTCGCCGCCCGGGCCAACCAGGGCGTCATGAGTGAAGTGGCCGAGCGCGACCGCCGCCGGATCGGCCGGCTCGCCGCGGGCGATCCCGCCGGCTTTTGGCGGCTCGTTTGCGAACGCGAAGACGATCTGAAGTGGTGCGGCTCCTCCCCTCTGTATACCTTCTTCAAAGCCGTTCCGGACGCCCGCTGCCTCCTGCTCGGCTACGAACAGTGGAACATTGACGAGGCCAGTGTCGTCACGTTTGGCGCCCTGGCGATGCAGAGGGACCACCAGCCCGAGGGGCCCGGACCGGACCGGTGCGGCACGTCGGACGAGGGCGCTTCCTGAGCCCGTCACCGCTCCGCAGACCGGCGGACCAGTTGCACCCACTCCGGCTGCTGGAACGCTGCGCGAATCCGCTCGAGGACGGCCACGGCCCCGCGCAACTCCTTCTTGGAGACCTCGAGCGGCAACTGCCGAAGGAGGTCCGCTTCCCGCTGACCCATCGCTTCCAGCATCTGGTCTCCCGCGGCGCTCAAACGCACCAAGGTGGAACGCCTGTCCGTGGGATTGGGAGTCGTTTCCACCAGCCCCCGCCGCCGCAACCGGCTGACCACCGCCTGGATGTACTGGCGCGACACCGAACGCGCCCGGGCCATCTGGGGCAGCGTTTGCGGTCCGTTTCGCCTCAGGCCTGCCAGAATCTCCCTCATGCCCGCCGTCAGCCCGTCCCGGCCGTGGATCTCGTCACCCGCTGCGCGCAGCCGGTGAAACAGAGCGGAGTTGGCGTGGACGAGATTTTCGAGGAGTTCCAGTTTCGCTCCCGACAGCGGCTTCATGCGCACCAGAATAGAGGGGCGCCGCGGCGGTGTCAACAAGGCGCCGGCTATGCGCCGCGCCTCGCCAGGGGCAGTCCCACGACACAGTTCCTCCCGCGCTCCTTGGCCGCGTACAGGGCTTCGTCGGCGGCCTTGATCGCCTCGTCCGGGCTGAACGTCTCTCCTCCCGGCGCCGCCGTCACCCCGAAACTGGATGTCACCCGGATCTCACCTGCTGGCGTGGGAATCGGTTTGGATTCAATCTCAAACCGCATCCTTTCGGCCTGGGTTTCCGCCGCCCGCTCGTCGCAACCGGGCAGCACCAGGAGGAACTCTTCGCCCCCGTACCGGCCCACCGCATCGTAGCTGCGGCACGATGCCAACATCCGCCGGGCTGCCACACGAAGCACCGAGTCTCCCACCAGGTGGCCGTGAGTGTCGTTGACCGCTTTGAAATGGTCGAGATCCCCCAGCACAATACCCAAGGGCGTCTTTTCGCGCTCGGACCGCGCCAGCTCGCGCGACAGGATCTCGAGGATCGACCTGCGGTTCCACAGCTTCGTCAGTCCGTCTTTTGTCGCCTGCTCCCGCAATGCCTCCTGGGCTTTGAGGAGGGCATCCTGCAGTTCCACGATCCGCCGGCCCGGGCCCAGCCGCACTTTCAACTCATTCCGGTCAAACGGCTTGGTGATATAATCGTCCGCGCCCGCCTCCATCCCTTCGATCAAATCCTCTTTGTCACTGCGCGAGGTGACCAGCAGTATGTATGTGTAACGTTCATCGTTCTTCGCCCGAACCCGCCGGCAGACTTCCGGACCACTCATGCCCGGCATCATCCAGTCAAGAATCGCCAGCCGCGGCGCATCCGGACCCTGCAAGGATTCCCATGCTTCGTCTCCGTTCGAGGCGACTACCACCTCGTATCCCCACGTCCGTAACGCTACCTCGAGCAGCCGGCGCGAGATCGCGGAGTCATCCGCAATCAAGACCTTCATCGGCTGTGTCTCGCTGGACACCCCTACACCTTCCCGTCATGCATATAATCGGCCCTGTGAAAATATTCTAAACGGTCCCGGAACTCTCTATCGGGGTGAAATCCGGACCGCCGACGACAATTCAGCGGGCTATAAGGGCGCGGCGCAGGAAAGCACGCCGTCATAGGCCGCCGGTTTCAGGCGTCACCGTGAGCCAGATCTCTCCGTTCTCCGGCAGCTCGAGGTTCCAACGGTACAAATCCCGCCCGCTCACAACTTTTTGTCCGCCCGGCCGCTGGATCACCCGGTAGCGCGCCCCCGCCTCCACGGGGAACCATTCCGGAAACTGGTTCAGCCGGGGATAGTCCAGCGGCATGTGTTGGTAATCGCGATGGCGCGGCCGGTCGAAACGGAGCCTTCCCCGCCACGGGTAACCGCTGCGCACGTAGACGCGCACTCCGCCCGATGCGAGCGGCGCCGCTCCCAGCGCCACATCGTCCCGCCACGGCTCGGCGGTGATGCCCTGGGTCTTCCACAGCACCCACATCAGCGTGGTGCGGATCGCATTGCCGTCGCCGTGCCAGCCTTCGATGATCCCGTCCTCGCCTTGGCGCGCCAGCAGCACGTTCATGGAGTAGTCCACCCAGTCCCATGCGCTCTCCACCGGGATCCGGTTCAACAGGTTGATCGCCCCCTCGATCGAGTCGGCGTAGCCGTCGGCCCCGCCGCCTTCCCAAGGATAGTCCCGGTAGGCGTACAGATTGCCCAGAACGAACTCCACCGCGTCGCGGTAGCGCTCCACCCCGTCCACCTCGGCCACCGTCAAAAAGGCGTTGTAATTGTAGCCCCAGTTGTCCGTCAGGTCGTCGTTGATCACCCCGCCGGTCACCGGGTTCACTGTGTGATAGAGGAGCCCGTCGCGGTTCCGTCCCACCTCGAGCACCCGGTCGAGGATCGCGTGCATCGCCGGCCGGTAGCGCTTCCAGCGTTCCGCGTCCGTCCGCGCCGCCAGGACGTACGCCTCTGAAAGCCCACCGATGATCTCGCAAGAATGATCGTCGAGTTGCAGCCGCGTCCGTTTCAAGATGTCGTTCTCTTCCCGCAGCAAGTAATCATCGGCCAACCGGAAGGCCCAGTCGCGGTATCGAGCCTCTCCCGTCATCCAGTAGAGCCGGCTGCAGACCTGCAACAGCTCGCCGTTCACTTCCAGGCTCATCGAAGGGAGCCTGCCGGCGGGCGAATCGTACGGCGCGTGTTTCCAGATGTCGTCGATCAAACCCCGCATCCTCTCGAGCCAGGGCCCTGGCCCCAGCCATTCGGTGATCGGCGTCAGCCCGTCCTTGGCGTACTCGGAGGCTCCGAAGATCAGATCGTCCAGCCGGTAAGGCCCGTCGCGAAAGCCCTGCCGGTCGAAGAGAAAATCGTCCGGCAGCCGGTCCAGCCGGTTCGTGAGCCGCTGCTCGGTGGCCAGCATCTCCGCCGTCGCTTGCTCGAGGTGGTGAATGCCCGTGATCTGGGCCGTCAACAGAAGGAAGGGGAAGTTGTCAGCGGCGGCGTCTTTGGCGTTCCAGTACCAGTCCCTCTGCAGATTGCGCGGGATCAGACCGGTCTTCGGATCGGCCTGGTCGAGCCAGCCGCAGACGGCTCGCTTTGCGAACCGGATTCCACGCTGCGCGTCCGCCGCGTTTTCTTTCGCCATCTGCCAGTCCCCGGCCCGGAGTCCTCCGGTCAGGAGAGGCGACAGCAGCAGCGCCGTCACGAACCTCATGCGTAGACCAGTATAGGTAAGGCGAGCTTGCTCGGCGCGCGATTTTTCTCTTGCAAGCCGTTGCCGGCTTCGCTACAGTGGAACAACGCGTCAAACGCAAACGAGCAGGAGGTGGACTCAATGGCAACTTGCAGCAGTTGTGGAATGCAGTTCGAAGGGAAGTTCTGCCCCCACTGCGGCGCTCCCGCCGCTGAGGCGGCGGCTGCCGGAGGCGGGGAACAGGCCCAGCAGCAACAAGCTTCCCAGGCGCCGGCAGCGGCCGCGACGGCCGCCGGCGGGATGTCTGAGAACGTCGCCGGCACGCTCTGCTATGTGCTCGGGTTCATAACCGGCATCCTCTTTCTCATTCTCGAGCCTTACAACCGCAACAAGAACGTCCGGTTCCACGCCTTTCAATCGATCTTCTTGTCCGTGGGCTTGCTGGCTCTGAATATCGTGCTGAACATCCTGCTGCCGCTGGTGGCCACCTTGGTGATCAGCCCACTGATCAGCCTGGCGGCGTTTATCTTGTGGATCTTTCTGCTGATCAAGACTTACCAGGGGCAGAAGATCGTGCTGCCGGTCATCGGGCCGTTGGCGGAAAAACAGGCGTAGCCGGAGCCGGTCGGAGGGCGTCACAATAGAAAGAAGAAGTGACGCTGCTGCCTTCATGGCTCCCAGGTTTGCCGGCATTGCACGGCAAGTGCGTCGTTCGGCCGCTCGTTCCGCTTCTTGCGGCGGTGTTTCTGAGCGGCGGGGCCCTTGCCCCTTCGGTTTGGCCGGCGAAGCCCCAGCAGGAGCAAGCCGGCGCCCCTGGACCGCGGGAAGGGGAGTCCAAGGAGCTGATCCCCCGGTTCCAGCAGAGCCACGGCCCGGAGATCGGCATCATCGATTTCTATGGCCTGCGCAAAGTCTCCGAGGAGGCCGTGCGCCGGGCGCTGGGGGTGGAAGAAGGAGGTCCGCTTCCCCGCTCGAAACAGGAAGCGGAACTGGCGATCGAAAGGATTCCCGGCGTGGTGTTCGCCCGCCTTCAGGCGGTCTGTTGCGAGGACGGGCGGGCCATTCTCTATGTGGGCGTCGAAGAGAAAGGAGCTCCCCACTTCGACTACCGCCTGCCGCCCCAGGAGCAGATCGAGCTTCCGGAAGAGGTCCACCGCACCTACGCCCTGTTTCTTTCCGCTCTCAATGAAGCCGTCCGCAAACACGAGATCGACGAAGATCTCACCCAAGGCCACTCGCTGATCTCCAATGCCCGGGCCCGCAGCTACCAGGAGAGATTCCTCGTCCAGGCGAAGCAGTATCTAGACCGCCTCCGCGCCGTCCTTCGCCGTTCCGCCGATGCCGAATACCGGGCTATCGCCGCTTACGTCATCGGCTACGCCCCGGACAAGAGGGCTGTCATCGACGACCTGCTGTACGCGCTCCGCGATCCCGACGACACGGTCCGAAGCAATGCCATGCGCGCTCTGGCCGCCATTGAGGTTTACTCCCGCCGGAATCCCCAGCTCGGTATCCAGATCCCGGCCACGTGGCTGATCGAAATGCTGAACTCCATCATCTGGACGGACCGCACCACCGCGGCGGTGAACCTGGTCAACCTGACCGAGGACCGGGATCAGGAGACTCTGGACCGCATCCGGGAACGCGCCCTCGGCGCCCTCATCGACATGGCCCGCTGGAAGCATCTGCCCCACGCATTGCCTGCCTACATCCTCCTCGGGCGCATTCTCGGCTTAAAGGAAGACCAGATCCGGAACTACTGGGCCGGTGAGGACCGGCTGCAGCTTGTCGAGCGCGCCGCCGCCCTGCAAGCGGACCGGCGCAAGAAGCGCGAATAGCACCGCTGGCTCATGCCCCTTTCGCGGCGACCCGCCGGTTCTCACGGTAAGCGATGTTGGCCATGTGCGGCCCCGCCACCGCCGCGGCCGCCACTTCGATCGGGCAGTTCGGGCGCTTCCGCGAGCGCACGCAATCCAGCATGTTCTGCATGTGCCCCGTCCCCCTGTCCCGGTCGGCTTCCTGGAAGATGAGCGCCGGGCGCTTCTTCTCGGTCCACGGCGCCCGGCTGCTACCCGGATCGTCGTAGACCCGGCAACCCGTCCGGTCCAGGATCATCGTCCCCAGCTCGCCGATGAAGGTGATCGCCCAGTCGTAATCGTGGTTGGTGCGGTAGTCGAGCGTCCAGGTGGCGATGAAATCCTCGTACTCGAAGACGGCCGAGAAGACGTTCGGTACCTCGGCCCCCGGCGCGTCGATGATCTTGCCCTGGCAGACAGCCGACCGCGGCGCGCCCGTCCCGGTGAGCCATTGCACCACATCCATCAGGTGCGTGCCCTGGTCGGTCATGTTGCCGCCCGAGTAGTCCCAGAAGCCCCGCCACCAGCGGTAGCGCATCGGCTCCAGCGGCCGCCGGGGCGCCGGGCCCAGAAACCGCTCCCAGTCGAGCTTGCCCGGCAGCGGGTCGTTGTCCAGCGGCAGATCGAAGTGCCAGTTCCAGCGCGCCTGGACCATCGAGATGCGCCCCAGAATCCCCTCCTCGATCAGGCGCCTGGCCCGGTGGATGAACGGCATGCTCCGGCGCTGCATGCCGATCTGGACCACCCGGTCCGGATGCTTCTTCACTGCCTCCACCATCACCCGGCTCTCTTCGAGCGACATCGACAGCGGCTTCTCCTGGTAGGCGTCTTTGCCCGCCTCGAGGGCCGCCAGCAGCATCGGCCGGTGCTGGTGGTCGGGCGTGGCGATCAGGACGAAGTCGATGCCGTCCTGCGCCAGCAGGTCGTGGTAGTCCAGGTAGGTCTTGACGCCCTTGGGCGAGTCGGCCTTGGCCATCTCCAGGTGTCGGTCATAGACATCGCACAGAGCAACGCACTGCGCCCCGAGGCGCTGAAACGTCCGGCTGACGCCGCGGCCCCGGTTGCCGGTGCCGATGACGCCGTAGGTGATGCGGTCGTTGGCGCCCCGCGCCGCTGCCGGCACGAAGGCCGGAGCCGCGAGGCCGCCGGCGAGGAAAGTCCGTCGTGATGTCTTCATACCCGTCGTCTCCGTTCTCGTCGGTCTGAGTATATCGCGCCGCCCGGAAAAAAGATTCTCGCCGGTGTCACCTAGGGGCTGGCCGGCGTCGTCTGAATATCGAAAGGAGGATTGGCCGAATGCAAGCGTGTACAGCCTTGACGCGCCGGGGTGCTTTCCGGGCGCTGGCCGGCCTGGCTGCTGTTCCTCTCCTCGCCCAACAGCACGGCCGGCCCGGCGGAATGCAAGGCAGGCGAGGGGAAATGATGAAACGCCGCCTGGAGATGATGAAAGAGCGGCTGAAGCTCACCAGCGATCAGGAAGACAAGATCCGCGCCATCTATAAAGAGCAGTTCGCCAAAATGCGCGAAATGCGGGACAAGATGATGGAGAGCGGCGACCGGTCCGCAATGCGGGAGCAGATGCGCAAACTCCGCGAAGAGACCGACGCGAAGATCCTCGAGCTTCTCGACGATACGCAGAAAGCCGAGTACAAGAAGATGCAGGAGGAGATGCGCGAGAAGATGCGCCGGCGCCGCGGCGCTCCGCCACGGTAAGGTCCACGCGGATCACCTGCGGCTGTCCCGGGCGCCGGGATTCACGCTTGACGAAATCCGCCCGGCGCCCCCCACGGCCTTGCGATTGGCCGCCGGCAACCACCTGGCGGCAACGGGCGTTATTTGATCTCCGGGCTATTGGCGTCGGCCGGCTCCTGGCCCCAGTTCTCCCGGATGACCAGGGTCTGGTCCGAGTAAAAGGTCCGGCGCCCGGTACTGCCGAACACGATCGGGATGGCTTGAATCGTATAACCACCGTCGACGCCTTGGAGGATGAACTTGTAGCCGGTCTTCTCGCCTTTGGCCAGGTCGCCGGGAATCAGGTCGGCGCCGTCCGGCCCCGGCGTCCCGCTTGTGGGCGGCCCCAGTTCCTGGAGTGATTTCGCGAAGCGGCCGAACTGGGAATAGTACATGCTCTGGGCCTGGTGGATCGTCTTGATCTGCTGGATCGCCGCCATCTCCTGGGTGTGCATCCGCGCTTTGTCGAGCTTCGGCACGGCGATGGCCGCGATGATCAGGATGATCGAGATGACGATCAGCAGCTCGATGAGCGAAAAGCCCTTTCGCCGGTTGTTCGTGCGCTTCCTTGTCCTCATTTCGGTCCCTTCTACAGTATGACGCTCCCGCGCCCCGGAGCGTTCAGAAATCCGGGGCCCCGACCAGGCGGTCGATGGCCTGCAGGCGCCGCCAGAATCGCTGCAGAAAGTCCAGCCGCAAGGCGTTGGCCCCGTCCGAAAGGGCCCGCGGCGGATCGTCGTGCACCTCGACGAAGACGGCGTCCACCCCCGCCGCCACCGCCGCCCGCGCCAGCGGCTCGATGAACTCCGGCTCTCCGCTCGAGGTCCCTCCCGCCCCGCCCGGCAACTGGACGCTGTGGGTGGCATCGAAGACCACCGGGCGGCCGGCCTTCCGCATGATCGGCAACGCCCGCAGGTCCACTACCAGGTTCCGGTAGCCGAAGACCGTGCCCCGCTCGGTCAGCAGGATCTTTTCGTTGCCCGTGGAGGCCACCTTCTCGGCCGCCAGGTGGATGTCCTGCGGGGCCACGAACTGCCCTTTCTTGATATTCACCACCCGCCCCGTGCGACCGGCGGCCACCAGCAGGTCCGTTTGCCGGCACAGGAACGCCGGGATCTGAAGGATGTCGGCCGCCTCCGCTGCAACTTCGGCGTGGGACGGCTCGTGGATGTCGGTCAGGATCGGCACCCCGGCCTCGCGCTTCACCTCCGCCAGGATCCGCACGCCCTCCTTCAGCCCTGGGCCCCGGTAAGAAGCGATGCTGCTGCGGTTGGCCTTGTCGTAAGAGGCCTTGAAGACGAACCGCCCAACGGCGCGCGCGATCTCCCGCGCCAGCCGGTGCACGTGATCCTCACTCTCGATCACGCACGGCCCGGCGATCAGCGCCAGCGGGAAGCCCTCGCCGAAGCCGATCGTGGCGCCGTCCGGCGTCCGCAACTCGACGTTGCGCACCATCGTTTAGGCAGACGTTTCCTCCCGGACTCCCTCGGCTGCTTCGATCCGCCGCCGCCGGTGCTCCAGGGCCGCTCCGATGAAGGCTTTGAATAGCGGATGCGGCTCGAGCGGTTTCGACTTGAACTCGGGATGGAACTGGCAGCCCAGGAACCACGGATGATCCGGTATCTCGCAGATCTCTACGTAAGTGCCGTCGGGCGTCTGCCCGGCGATCCGCATCCCGTGCCGCGCCAGGATCTCCTCGTACTCCCGGTTGAACTCGTAGCGATGCCGGTGCCGCTCGCTGATCTCGGTCATCCCGTAGGCCCGGTGGGCGAGGCTGCCCTCGGTGAGCCGGCACGGGTAAGCCCCCAGCCGCATGGTTCCGCCTAACTCATCGACGCCCTTCAGCTCCCGCAGCTTGTAGATCACCCGGTGCGGCGTCGCCGGATTGAACTCCGTCGAGTCGGCCTCCTTCAGCCCGCAGACGTTCCGGGCGAACTCGATCACCATGGTCTGCATCCCCAGACAGATACCGAAATAGGGGACCTTGTACTCCCGCGCGTACCGGATCGCGTGGATCATGCCGCCGACCCCGCGCTTGCCGAACCCCCCCGGCACCAGGATCGCGTCGTACGGCTGGAGTTGCTCCACGCACCCCGGCCAGCTCAGGCGCTCGGCGTCGATCCACGTAATCCGTGTCCGCCGCTCGTGCGCCAGGCCGCCGTGCAGCAGCGCCTCGTTCAGGCTCTTGTAGGAATCCTCGTACTCGACGTACTTGCCCACCAGCCCGATGTGAACCTCGCCCTGCGGATTCTTCAGCCGGCGAACCATGTCCATCCAGCGCCCGAGGTTCCGCGGTCTCGCCCTATCCCTCAGCTCCAGCAACTCCAGCACCGCCTCGTCCACCGCCTGCTCGGCAAAGACCAGGGGCACTTCGTAGACCGACTCGACGTCCTTGGCCGTGATCACCGCCTCTTTGGCCACGTCGCAGAACAGCGCGATCTTCGCCTTCACCTCGTCCGGCAGCGGGCGCTCGGCCCGGCAGATCAGCATGTCCGGCTGGATGCCGATGGCCCGCAACTCCTTTACGCTATGCTGGGTCGGTTTGGTTTTCAGCTCGCCGGCGGCGGCGATGTAAGGAACCAGGGTCACGTGCACGTGCATCGAGTTCCTCCGCCCCAGCTCCTGGCGCAACTGCCGGATCGCCTCCATGAACGGCAGCGACTCGATGTCGCCGACCGTGCCGCCGATCTCCACGATCACGACGTCGGCCTCCTCGTTCAGCCGCCGGGCCCACGTCTTGATCTCATCGGTGACGTGGGGAATCACCTGGACCGTCTTGCCCAAGTAATCTCCCCGGCGCTCCCGGAAAATGATCTGCTCGTACACCCGCCCTGAAGTCAGGTTGTTCCGCTGGCTCAGCTTGGCATGGGTGAAACGCTCGTAATGGCCCAGGTCCAGATCCGTCTCGGCGCCGTCGTCGGTGACAAACACTTCGCCGTGCTGGAACGGACTCATCGTGCCGGGATCCACGTTCAGGTACGGATCCATCTTCTGCAGCGTGACCGTGAAACCCCGGCTCTCCAGCAGACACCCGATCGAAGCAGCGGCGATGCCTTTCCCTAAGGAGGAAACCACGCCGCCGGTCACGAAGATGTATTTCGCCATGCCTTTGCCTACCCCGATTGTGACTCCCGGTAAATCTTTTCCACCCGCCTCAAGTCATCCGGCGTGTCCACCCCCAGCGACTCGTATTCCGTCTCGATCACCCGAATCCGATAGCCGTTCTCCAAAGCCCGCAACTGTTCCAGCCGCTCGGCGCGCTCGAGCGGACCGACTCTGAGTTTCGAGTACTGCAAGAGGAACTCCCGCCGGTACACGTACAGCCCGATGTGTTTGTAGTGCACCGCCTCGCCGGTGAGATCGTAGGGCACCGGGGACCGGGAGAAATAAAGGGCGTGGCCGCTGTGGTCGGTGACCACCTTCACCACGTTGGGGTTTGTAAACTCTTGCAGGTTTACGATCCTTTTCTTCAGCGTCGCCATTGGCGCCGGCGAAGACTCAAGCAGAGCGCGGGCGGCGGCCTCGATCGCTGCCGGCTCGATCAGCGGCTCGTCTCCCTGGATGTTGACGATGATCTCCGCCTCTGAAGACGCCGCCACCTCGGCCACCCGGTCCGTGCCCGAGGGGTGGTCGGAGCGCGTCAGCCGGACGGCGGCGCCGAAACGCTCGGCCGCCTCGCGGATGCGCTGGTCGTCGGTCGCTATGATTAGTTCGTCTAATAGAGGGCAGCGTGAAGACCGTTCATAAACGTGCTGGATGATCGTCTTGCCCGCGAAGGCGGCTAAAGCTTTTCCTGGGAAACGGGACGAGGCGTACCGGGCGGGGATCACGCCCAGAATCCGATGGGGCACGATCGATCTTACCACAAAATAGCACCATGATATACTGGAGACGGAAGAATGAGTTGAGGGGGGTTGGGAAGTGACCGGACGCCGGGTTGCCGTCGCCTTGGCGGGCCTCGCGGCTGCGTTGTGGGTTGCCGGCGCGGCGGAGGCGCGGGACCGAACCGTTTCCCAGTCCAAACCGCGCGTCTCCATCACTCCTCGTCGGGGAGCCGCTGCGCCGGGCAGCATCCCCGGCCGGACGCCGAACATCCGGGTGGACACCACGCTCGTCCTGATCAACGTCACCGTGACCACGCCGCTGAATCAGGTGGTAACCGGATTGGAAAAGGAACATTTCCGCATCTTTGAAGACAAAGTCGAGCAGGAAATTACTCAATTTTCCGCCGAGGACGCCCCTTTGTCAGTGGGTCTCGTTTTCGATATCAGCGGCAGCATGGGCGCCAAACTGCACAAAGCCCGGCAGGCCGCGGCGCAGTTCTTCAAGACGGCCAACCCCGAGGATGAGTTCTTCCTGATCCAGTTCAGCGACCGCCCGAAGCTGGTCGTTCCCTTCACCCACGACACCGAGGAGATCCAGAACAAGCTCGCTTTTACCCAGTCGCGCGGACGCACCGCACTGCTCGATGCCCTCTACATGGCGATGGACGAGATGAAGAAAGCCCACAACCCCCGCAAGGCGATTCTCGTCCTGTCGGATGGCGGCGACAATTCAAGCCGTTACACCCAGAGTGAGATCAAGAACCTGGTCCGCGAGGCGGACGTCCAGGTTTACGCCATCGGCATCTTCGAGCCGATCTATTCCCGGGGCCGAACGGCCGAGGAACTCGCCGGTCCGACGCTGCTGAGCCAGTTGGCCGAGCAGACCGGCGGCCGGCATTTCCCGGTCGAGAACGTCAACGAGTTGCCCGATATCGCCGCCAAGATCGGTATCGAACTCCGCAACCAGTATGTACTCGGTTACACACCCACCAATCAGGCCCGGGACGGCAAGTACCGCCGGGTCAAAGTGAAGCTGGTTCAACCGCGCGGGTTGCCTCCTTTGCGGGCAGCCTACAGAACCGGATACTATGCGCCTTCACAATAACCGCATGCGAGCGCTGCCGGCGCTGGCCGCCGCCGCGGCGGCTTGTCTGCCCTTCGTCGCCGGTCCGGTGTGCGCCCAGGAACCCTCCGGAGCCGTGTTTCGGGCCGAAACCCGCCTGGTCGTTCTGCACGCCAGCGTGGTGGACAAGAAGGGCAAACTGATCACCAACCTGCCGCGCAAGGCCTTCACCGTTTACGAAAACGACGTCAAGCAGGAGATCAAGGTCTTTCGGCGCGAAGACGTCCCCGTCTCGATGGGCCTGATCATCGACAATTCCGGCAGCATGCGCGACAAGCGCCAGCAGGTCGAGTCCGCCGCCCTCGCCCTGGTCGAGGCTTCCAACCCCGAGGACGAGATCTTCATCGTCAATTTCAACGACGAGGCCTATCTCGACGTCGATTTCACCAGCGACATCAAGAAGATGGAGGAGGGTTTGACGCGCATCGACTCCCGCGGCGGCACCGCCATGCGCGACGCCCTGTCCATGTCCATCGACCACCTGGTCGAGCATGCCAAGAAGGACAAGAAGGTCCTCCTCGTCATCACCGACGGCAACGACAACACCAGCGCTGTCACGCTCGAGAAACTCGTGCATAAGGCCCAGCAGGCCGAGGTCCTGATATACGCTATCGGGCTTCTGAATCAGGAGCAGCGGCGCGAGCGCAAACGCGCCAAGCGCGCCCTCGAGGCTATCACGAAGGCCTCCGGCGGCCTCGCGTACTACCCTGACGACGTCAGTGAAGTGCACGACATCGCGCTACGGGTCGCCCACGAGATCCGCAACCAGTACGTGATCGCTTACACGCCCACCAACCCTGCGCTCGACGGCTCTTACCGCCGGATCCGCGTCGAAGTGAAGGCGAAAGGGAACCCCCATGTGCGCACCCGCTCCGGGTACTATGCCTCACCTCTGAAGCCCGGCAAATCGCGTTTGACTGAAGTGACCTCGACCGGAGAATGATCCGCCGCCTCTGGAAACTCACCAAAGGCTACCGCGTGGCGCCGTGGAAGAGCCCCTATCTGCGCTGGCGCTTGGAAACCTACCTGGGAATCCCTGCTGACGCCATCGGGCCGGCTGAGTTCTTCCGTCTGCTCTGGCGACACCGCCGGGCGTTCCGGCGCTACCTGGACTGGGCGGACCGCATGGCCGCTCGCTACGGCGGCTGAAGCCCCCCGTCAGAGCGTCTGGGTCACTTTGCGCAGGGCCCGCGGCTGGTCCGGATTCAGCCCCTTCTCTAACGCGAGACAGGCGCTGAAGAGCTGTGCGGGAACGATGTAGGGGATCGGCGTGTAGGCTTCCGCCGGCAGCGGCCCCCGGACCGTCAGCTTGCCCGGCAGCACGACGGCACGCTTCGCCAGCCGCGCCGCCTCGCGGTTCGAGCCGTCGGTGATCGTCAATGTGTCGGCGCCGAGCTGGTTCAGTTTCTCCAGCATCCCCTTCAGCGACGGCCAGGTCGGTCCGGCCGGGCAGAACAGGAATACCGGGAAGGCGGTCTCCACCATGGCGATCGGCCCATGCAGGAAATCGGCCGAGGAGAACCGCTCCGCCACCACGTAGCAGGTCTCCATCAGTTTGAGGGCGAACTCGTAAGCGTTGGCGTAGTTCAACCCGCGCCCAACCACCACCGTCTCCCGCATGTAGCGGTAACCCTTGGCGCGTTCGGCGATCTCCGGCTCGAGCTCCAGCGCCGCCGCCGCCGTCTCGGGGAGCCTCTTCAAATCGTCGAGCTCGATGGGGGCTCCCAGGGCCCAGGCCAGCAGGTACAGCGCCATCAACTGGCCTGTGTAAGTCTTTGTCGCGGCCACGCTTCGTTCTTTGCCTGCCCGCACCAGGAACCGGTGATGCGGAATCCGCGCCAGCGTGCTCGCCGGGGAATTGGTGATCCCCACCGTGAGCGCGCCCAGCTCCCGGGCCCGTTCGAGCACCAGATTCGTGTCCGTGGACTCGCCGGACTGCGAGATCGCCACCATCAATGCATCCTTGAGATCGACCTGCGCCTGATACAGGGTGAAGATCGAAGGCGCGGCCAGCGACACCGGCACGCCGGTGCTGATCTCCAGCAGATACCGGCCGAACAGCGCCGCATTGTCCGAGGTGCCTCGGGCAGCCAGCACCACCAGCCGGGGCCGCCGCCGCTCGATCGCTCTCTTCAGCCGCTCCGCCGCCTTCAGGGCCCCGTGGAGCGTCTTCTCCAGCGCCGCCGGCTGCTGGTGGATCTCTGCGAGCATGATCGGTCGCGCCATAGATCTCAGGCTAGCACGGGCCCGCCGGCCTCCCCGGCCGGCCGGGGCCCTTCGCCGTAGCGCTTCGCAACAGGTGAGAATGGAGGGAGTGCGGAGGGTTACTAGAGCTGGGCCGAAACGCGGGTGGCGACACCGTCTATTCGCCGCCTTACTTCCCTTGGTGAGCCACCAGTACGAACCCCTGGTGGCGGAACGAAAGCGGCGGCTTTTCGGATGCCTGCACGGGCGCGTCGTGGAGATCGGCGCCGGTACGGGCGTGAACTTGCGCTACCTTCCCGGTGATGCCGAGTGGCTGGGGGTCGACCCTAACCCTTACATGGAGCGTTACATCCGCGCCGAGGCGGCCCGCCTCGGCCGCGACGGCGCCTTCTGCCTCGGCGCCGCCGAACAGTTGCCCGTGCCCGCCCGGGCCGCCGACGCCGTCGTCGGCACCCTGGTCCTTTGCAGCGTTACCGATCTGGAAAGCGCCCTCCGCGAGATCGTCCGCGTGCTGCGCCCCGGCGGCCGCTTCGTCTTCATCGAGCATGTAGGAGCTCCCCCGGGCACCCGCACCCGGCGGCGACAAGACTGCATCTGCCCTCTCTGGCGCCGCCTGGCCGACGGCTGCCACCCGAACCGCGACACCGTGCGCTGGATCGAGCGCGCCGGCTTTTCGGAGCTCCACTGCGAAAGCTTCACGCTGCCCCTTCCCATTGCCGGTCCCCACATCGCCGGTTTCGCCGTAAAGTAGGTAAGTGGCAGACGACGACGATCGGAGGTAGTCATGACGTTCCGGCTCACTGTGGAAGGATTCCGTGAAGGCGACACGATTCCCCGCCGCCACACCTGCGAAGGCGAAGACATCTCACCGGCCGTTTTCTGGGAGGACGCGCCGCCGACCGCGAAGAGCTTCGCGCTCATCATGGACGACCCGGACGCTCCCGCCGGCACTTGGAACCATTGGCTGCTGTGGGACATTCCCGCCGGCGTCACCCGCATCGAAGAGGGTTTCCAACCGGGTAGCCTCGGCGTCAGCGGCACCAACGACTTCGGGAAGCGCGGCTATGGTGGACCCTGCCCGCCGCGCGGCCACGGGCGGCACCATTACTACTTCCGCCTCTACGCCCTTGACGTCGAGAGTCTCGGACTCCGCGAGGGCGCCCGCCGCGCTCAGCTCGACGCCGCCCTCCGCGGCCACATCCTCGACGAAGCCCAGTACATGGGCCGGTACGAGCGCCGCTGAGGTCGGAATCTCACCCGGCTCCGCTCTTTTCCGTTAAAGCTGCAGCGCGGGGTGTAAATCCATCCGGCTGATCTGTTCCCGGACCTGCCAGGGTGTCCGCGGGCCGGCTTCGGTTATCACCGCCGCGACCCAATCGAGCGGCGTTGTATCGAAGTACCGGTTGTCCACCTCCACCCCCTCGACCGGCTCCGGCAGGATTTCGGAAGCCGGCTTCACCGGCTCGTCCGGCAGCCGATAGGCGTGCGGAAGGAACTTCTCGGTCCCGGCCAGGGCGTAGGCCCGCTTGCCGGCGTGTCGCGCCGCCAGCGCCAGCAAGGCCGTTCCCCGCTTGTTCACTACGCCGGAGGCGGTCACCGCGTCGGCCCCAACCACGGCCACGTCGGCCCGCTCGACGTATTCCAGCATCGCTGCATCGATCCCCAGCCGGACCCGGATTCCCGCCTCGGCCAGCTTCCGCGCCAGTTCGAGCCCTTCTCCCACCGGACGCGACTCGGTGCAGTAC
This sequence comes from Solibacteraceae bacterium, assembly GCA_026984795.1. Taxonomy (GTDB): domain Bacteria; phylum Acidobacteriota; class Terriglobia; order Bryobacterales; family Bryobacteraceae; genus JALSRK01. The sequence continues at coordinate 236,225 of JALSRK010000073.1, forward strand.
ACCACTCCGGCGTGTTTTCCTTTCCAAGCCGTGATGAGCGCGGCCAGCACCGTCGAGCTCGCCGAGTAGGTCACCACCCGCTCGGACGCTGCCAGCAGTCTTGCTGTTTCCTCGGAGATCGCTTCCGCCGCCCTCTTCAGATCGGCGACAAACCGGGTGCACAGGCGCCGCAGCGCTCCGGGGGAGGTCCCCTGCCACAACGCCGCGTTGCTGAGGTTCACCATCGGCGCCATCGACGGCTGGGCCTTCACAAGCGCCCGGCACGTCGCCTCCACCACGGTGTGGAACGGTTCGGCGTCCGCCGCCTCCGCCAGCAGCTCCGCTGCGCGGATCGCCAGCTCCACCGCCCCGCTGCGGTTGTCCATCCGGATCGCTGTCACCCCTGAACGGATCGCTTCGGGCAGGTGCGCCTCCGCCGGTTCCCGTCTGTTTCCCTTCACCATTCGGCCCGATTCCTTTGCCGCCGGCTGCCGCCAATCCTGCCGTTCCGAGCTTCCTACACCGCGGCAGTCTGGGACTGGTACGCGCAACTGCGGCCGGTCTCGTACATCGCCAGCACGTTCTCCGCCGGCACGTCCGGCTGGATGTTGTGCACCGCCGCCAGCACCCAGCCGCCGCCCCGGCCCAACACGTCGAACAGCCGGCGCACTTCGGCCGCCACCTCCTCGGGGGAGCCGTGAGGCAACAGGTGCTGGGTGTCGACCCCGCCCCAGAAGGCGATCCGGCCGCCGAACTCCTTCTTCAGCCGCTCCGGCTCCATGTTCTTGGCGCTCACCTGGACCGGGTTCAGCGCGTCGATGCCCAGCTCGATGAAGTCCGGAATGTAGGCGTAGACGGAACCGCAGGTGTGGTAGAAGATCTTGGCGTGGGTGTGCCGCCGGATGTGGTCGGTGATCCGCTCCTGGTAAGGCCGGATCAGCTTGCGGTACATCGGCAGGGAGCAGACCGGCCGGTCCTGTAGTCCGACGTCATCGCCGAAGGCTACGATATCCACCAGGTCGCCCACCTCTTCGTAAGCCCGCCGGTTCATTTCCATCATCACTTCGAGCACGGCGTCGCAGAGGGCGCGGAACAGGTCGTGGTCGCCGGCCAGGTCGCAGTACCAGTCCTCGAACCCGCGCAGATACTGCGTCTGGTGCACCAGGTGATAGCGGGCGCTGAAGACCACCGCGTAGTCGGTTTCTTCCTTGAGCCGTTTCGCCTGCTCCCGCAGTCCGCGGAAGCGGCCGGGGTCGGTCGGGTCCGGCCACGGGTACCGGGCGATGTCGGCGGCGGTGATCTCGCCGGCCAGCGGGCACTCGTTCAGCTCGTAGTAGTGGCAACCCTCCGGCCGCACCCGCACCACGCCCCATTCATCCTTGTGCCGGCCGTCGGGCAGGATCTCGCCGCCGCCCGAGTCCGGCGGGTTCAGCATCACGCCCCGGCAGTCCACGTCCAGGCGCTCCAGCACCGCCTCGTCGATGGCGTGGAGCTGTTGCATCGTGTCGATGCACGGGCCAAGCTCTCCCACGCCCAGTTTCTCGATCAGGCGCTCGTAGGCCGGGCGCACCATGCCGGTGACTCGCGTCGAACCGAGATCCATCGGCAAGCGGTCCGGTTCCTTGTGCTCCAACGCTGTGAGGATTCGTTCCCGGTGAGTCATGGCGGGACCATTGTAGGATACCGGCGGCGGAATAGACAGCCCCGCGCTTGCCGCCCCCTACCGGCCGTGTGCGGCGAGCCCCCGCCGTTTCGTCTCGATCGCCTGCTGGAGCTCCTGGGCGCGCCGCCGCTCCTGGTCCAGTTCGGACCTCAGACGGCTGATCTCCGCTTCCAGGTCCGCCGTCCCGCTCTGCGGAGCGGGCTTGGAAACGGCCGGCTGCCGCGCCGGAGTCCCCTGACGGCGTGCCGCCTCGGTAACCGTCTTCCCATCGGCGGTTTTCACCCGCAGGGAAAACGTCACCTCTTTGCCGGCGCCACGGTAAGTAAAGCTGCCGCCGCGGAGTTCCACAGGAGAAAGCTCTAATCTGCGGCGGCTTTCTCCATCGGTGATCTCGAGGGACGCCGCCACCGCCGTCCGGATGACCGGCGCCCGGGGGTTCCATTCCACGACGAACTGGTCGCCCACCTGGTGCACACCGAGGTCGATATTCCCAGCTACTCGGTCGCTGAATAGTGGCGCGGTCAGGATCACCGCGAAAGCGGCCAGCGCCACCGCCGCCGCAATGGCCGCCAGCCGGCGCCCCGAAAGCCTCCGCCCGGGCGGTCGGTTCCCCGGATAGGGCAGCGGTTCGGGGATAGGTGCGCTCACTCCGCCGGGGCCGGGGCTGGGCGGCGCGGCGACCCCGGGGGAACCCGGAGGAGCGGGCGGAACCCGGGCCGGCTCTCTCGGCCCCCGCCGCGGCCGTTCCGCCGGATCGAAATCCAGCGGCAGCCGCCGCCGGCGGAGCTCCAACTGTGCCTCCAGCACGGGGCGCCCCGCCATGCGGCCGTCCCGGTCGCGCAGGAAAAAGCCCACTCGCGCAGGTTCGTACATGTGCGGCCGGATGACAAGGAGCAGTTGCCACGGTTCCGGAAAATACCGGTCAAAGAAGGCTGCGTCCTCTTCCAAGACCATCAGCTCGCCCCGGGTTCTGGTCCGGAACAGCCCGACGGCTTCGAACTGGCCCAGCGTGGGATCCTCCCTGGCCGTTTCGAGCAGCTCGGCAAGCGCCTTCTCGTCTTTCTCCGACAGGCTGAAACCCGGACCCCGGGCGTGTTCGCACTCGATCTCCCGCCACTGGTGGATTTCGATCCGGTTCCCGCTGCGGCGCCCGAACAGTACGCCGCCGATCTCCAGTCCCCGCCGCGGGATCTTCTGCAGACCCACCATCGCCGCCCGGCGCATCGATTCGAGCGCGGGCTCGCTCACCACCACCGCCAGGTCCAGCTCAGCGACGAACCATTCTCGCGTCGGATTCTCCATCCCGGTTCCTGTCTCCGGCCCTGACGGCCGGCCTCCCCGCGCCTCATCCATCCTACGGCCTGGCTCCCGCCCCTCTCAAGCCCGGGCCGCCCGCTCGGCCGGGCCCCGGCCTGCCGGCCATCCGCTTATCCGCTTGTATCCACAGGAGATAAATCTGAAGCCCAAGGCTTGATTGTGGCGTCCAATCGAGTGAACACGGACGAAGACCCGCAACGGGGCGCGCCGGTAACTCGCCTGCTCCAGTACCGAACCACACGCAGATAGGACTGACGGATCAAGCGGTTCATGCTAAATTCAATATGGTTGTCGGGAGGGCCCTTAGCTCAGCGGTTAGAGCAGCGGACTCATAATCCGTTGGTCGTAGGTTCGAATCCTACAGGGCCCACCACCCCGGGGATGTCGCGGCAGTTTTCTCCGGCGGGCCCGGCACACTCAACTGCGCGCGTGCCGCTACTCGAGTTCGCGGCAGCGTAACCGATGCGGAGACTTTTCAAGAATATTCGCTTGCACGTCGCTCCCCGCCGGTTCGAGAACTGGGACGACTTCATCCAGAATACTCCCGAGTACTCCATCGGCCTGGAAGTGATCGACGACGTGCCCGGCCACGTCGGCCATCACGTCCACTTCGACCATCACAAAGGCGTCATCCGGGAAGCGACCATGAGCGCGGCCATGCAGGCCTATATCGCCGTGCGCCAGGGCCGCCTTATGGAGCGCTGGCTCCAGCGCACCAATCCGGTGAACGTCTATGTGTGGAACGCCGACCAGGACGTTTGCCTGGCGACTTTCGTCCTTGAATACCATCACCTGCTCGAGCGCTCCGAAGGGGCCCCGCTGCTGCGCTGGATCGTTCAGTACAACAACAAGATCGATGTTTGCGGCGGGCTCTATCCCGTACGGCTGGAGGAGTTGGAGAAGAACCACTTCACCTGGGTCTTCGAACCCTACCGCAAGCAGCGCATGGCCGGCAAGCAGAAAGGCGACGACGAGCTGGTCCGCCGCACGATCCGCGAAGTCTGTGACCGGCTCCATGCCCTCATGCTCGGCAAGGCCGGCGTCACCCGGATCACCGCGAACCCGGAGATCCTCTACCAGTCCCCCTATGACTTCGTCATCGTGGACGAGAAAGGCGACCCGAACTCCCGCCTGGTGTTGGCCTCCCAGGGCCACCGCAACCTGATCAGTCTCATCTGCCGGCGGCCCAACGGCCGCTACACCTATAGCATCATCCGCGGCTCGCCCTATGACGAAGACACCTTCCAGGTGACCAAGCTCATTGCCGCCTTCCAGGCCGCCGAGGATCTGCCGAATGAGAAGATCTGGGGCGGCTCGGACCTCGCCGCCGGCTCCGACAGCGAACTGGGCTCCAGCTTGACTTGGCAGCAACTGCGCGACATCGCTGAGCCCATTGTCAAAGACGACTATCTGCAGCGGCTCCCCGATCCGGTCGCCCGGTAACTGCGAGCCGGACCGTCCTTAGCCCACGAACCCGAGCAGCTCGGTTTCGAGCTCCGGGGTGCAGGTGAAACAGTTCCCCGCGTAGATGGACGTGCCACCGTCAAAGTTGCGGAAGACCCCGCTGGCTTCTTCGGTGATGATCTTCGCCGGCGCCAGGTCCCAGGCCTCTCCCGACGGTTCGAACCAGACTTCGGCCTGCCCCGAAGCCACCATCATCGCTCCCGGCGCCCCTCCGGGGTTCCGGACCGCCCAGAACCGCGCCGCCCACTCGAGAAACCGCCCGCCGAACGGCTCCCGGTGGATCTTGCCCAGGTCGTTGAGACACAACACCGCCCGCGAGGTCTCCCCGATCCCCGACACCCGGACCGGCTTCCCGTTGCGCCGCGCGCCCAGGCCCCGGGCAGCATAGTAGATCTCGTCCAGCGCCGGGAAGTAGACTACTCCGGCGACGATGTTGTCCCGGTCTGCCTCGAGGGCGAGCTGCACGCACCAGAACCGGTTCCGGCGCACGAAGTCCCGGGTGCCGTCGATCGGATCGATCAGCCAGCGGCGGCCGGACGTCCCTTCTTTCGCCGCCCCTTCTTCGCCCACCAGGCCGTCTTCGGGGAAGGCCTCCTCCAGCGCCGCCGCGATCAGCCGCTCGCCTTCGCGATCAGCCTCGGTCACCGGCGAGTCGTCGGCCTTGGTCTCGGTCTCGAACCCTTCGCGCCACCAGCGCAGCGCCGCCGCTCCAGCCTCGAGCGCCGCCTTGCGGGCCGTTTCGAGTTCATGCACGTACGCCATGCTGCGCCTCGGGAGGCCGCTTCAGAGGTTCTCCCGGATCAGCCGCTCCACCAGGATCATGTCCTTCCACTCGCCGTCCACCTTGCCGTGAAACCGGTGCACACCCACCTCGCGGAAGTCCAGCGCCCCCACCAGGCCCCGGCTGGCGATGTTCTCCGGCAGGATCCGGCCCACCAGCTTCCACAAACCCGCCTTCCGGCACTCGTCGATGAGCGCCTTCAGCGCCAGGTGCCCGGCCCGCCGGCGCCGGCCGCTGCGGGTCACGTAGACCACCGCCTCGGCCACGCCCGCGCACGGCTCCTCGTCGCTGTAGGGCAGCGCCGCGGCGAAGGCGATCATCACGCCGTTGTCTTCCACCGCTACGATCGGGTGGCGGCCGTCGAACCACGCGCGCACCTCCTCCGGGCTCCGGTGGCGTGTCTGGAACGTCGCAGCCCCCTCGTCGATGCCCTCGTTGTAAATACGGGTTATCGCTTCGGCGTCGTCGGGAACAGCAGAACGGACCTTCATTTCTAGCAGCTTAGCGCGAAACCGGGAGGCGGTGCGGCCGCTTGCCGTGGGTGCGCGACATATTTGTGGAAGCTCAAGCGGCTGAGGAGCTTGCCGTTTCATCGTTCAGAGCGCTCAGGAGGATGTGTTAGTGTAGAAGGTTTCGAGTACTGTTGGGGCGCTCCAGCCCCGCGGAAGGCAGGAGCTGAGAGGATTCGGATGCAAGCACTTGGAATGGTCGAAACGCGAGGTCTCACCGGGGCCATCGAAGCAGCCGATGCGATGGTGAAGACTGCCAACGTCGTGGTCACCGGCAAGGATTACATCGGTGCGGGGCTCGTCATCGTCACTGTCCGCGGCGACGTCGGCGCTGTCAAGGCCGCCACTGACGCCGGAGCTGCTGCCGCCCGGCGGGTGGGGGAGCTCGTTTCCGTGCACGTCATCCCGGCGCCGCACCCCGACGTGGAACAGGTGATCCCCGGCGGCAGGAAGTCCGGGAAGTAGGCCCACTTCGGGGCGCACCGCCGGCCGCCCGGCGCTTGAGGAAGCCAGGTTATGCTCGAGGACCAGGACTTGATCGCCCTCCAAGAGGCGCGCAGCAAAGTGGAGGCCGCTTACGCCGCTTGGCAGAAATACCGCACCTTCACCCAGGAGCAGATCGACGCCGTCGTCGAAGCCGCCGCGGAAGCCGGTCGCCGTGAGGCGCTCGGCCTCGCCAAAATGGCGGTCGAGGAGACCGCCATGGGCAACGTCCGCGACAAGCTCGCCAAGAATCTGCTCAATGCGGACCTGCTGCCCAAGAAGATGCGGGGAATGAAGACCGTCGGCGTGCTCCGCGAGCTTCCGGACGAGAAGGTCATCGAGGTCGGCGTACCCATGGGCGTGGTCGCCGCTATCGTCCCCACCACCAACCCCACCTCCACCGCGATCTTCAAGACCCTGATTTCGCTCAAGTCCGGCAACGCCGTCGTCATCAGCCCCCACCCCCGGGCCAAGAAATGCACCTGCTACACCGCGGACTTGCTCGGCGGGGCCGCTGAGAAGGCCGGCGCGCCGGCCGGACTGATCCAGTGCCTGGAGAACATCACTCTCCAGAGCACGCAGGAGTTGATGCGCCACCGCCGGACGGCCATCATCCTCGCCACCGGCGGTCAAGGACTGGTCCGCGCGGCTTATTCCAGCGGCAAGCCCGCCCTGGGCGTGGGGCCGGGCAACGTGCCCATCCTCGTCGAAAAGACCGCCGACGTCGCCGACGCGGTCGCCAAGATCGTCCAGGGCAAGTCGTTCGACTACGGTACCGTCTGTTCCAGCGAGCAGGTCCTCGTGACCTGCCGGGCCCTCCAGCAGCAGGTTCTCGAGGAACTTCGGAAAAACAAAGCGTACATTGCCACCGAGGCCGAAGCCGAAGCGCTGGGACGCTTGTTGATCACTCCAAAAGGCACTGTCAAACCGGAGTGCGTCGGCCAGTCCCCGGTCCGCATCGCCCGGATGGCCGGCTTCGAAGTCCCGCCGGACACCTCCATCATCGCCGCCGGGATCAAGGGCGTCGGCCCGGACCATCCGCTGTCCCGCGAGAAGCTCTCGCCCGTGCTCGCCCTCTACTTCGCCGAGGACTTCGAAGGCGCCATGCGCGCTTGCGAACAGGTCCTCCAGCTTGGCGGTCTGGGCCACACCTGCGTCATCTTCTCCCGCGACGAAGCCCGCATCCGGGAGTTCGGGCTGCGGATGCCCGCCTTCCGCGTCCTGGTGAACACGCCTTCACCCCAGGGTTCCGTCGGCGTCACCACGAACGTCTTCCCGTCGATGACGCTTGGCTGCGGCGCGGTCGCCGGCAATTCCACCAGCGACAACGTCGGCCCCCAGCACCTGATCAACGTCAAGCGCATCGCCTACGCTGTCCGCAGCGCCGAGGAGGCCTTGCCGGTACCGGAAGTCGAGACCGCCGAGACGGCCGCACCCGCCGCGCCGGCCCCAGCGCCCGCGCCTATTGCTGCTGCCCCAGCCGCTGCCGGCCGCGGCCTCACCCAGGAAGCCGTCGAGGCGATCGTCGAGAAGTATCTCCGCAGCCGCGGAGTCGTCGAATCCCCAGCGCAGGCGCCAATGTCGCGCCACTCCGCCGGCACCGTCGCCGAGATCGTGGACCGGTTCCTCGCCGGCCGCCGGGCCGCCGCCAAGAGCGCCGCGGCGAGCTGCCAGTGTCCCCTGGTCGCTTCTCCTTCTTCTCAGTCCGCCTCCAGCCCACAGGCTCCCTCCCCGCCATCGCCGGCTGCTGCCGAACCCCCCCAGGTGCGCATCGCTGATTTCGTCTGCGAGAACGACGTGCGGGAAGCGATCGAGAACAACCGGAAGATCTTCATCGGACCGCGCACTATCGTTACCCCCGCGGCCCGCGAACTCGCCGCTAGAGGTGATATCCTCGTTCTCGCGGAGCGGAAATGAGATCCGACTTGGACTCCCTGAAGACTGAGATCGAGAAGCATCTCGATCAGAGCGATTTTGCCGTCTTCCACGGGCACCCGCGGTTTCCCACCCCCGGCAACGTCGTTCCTTGGGACAGCGAGCAGTACCCGGACTTTCGGGCCTTTCTGGACGTCGCCCGGCGTCTCGGCGTTCGCCTTGTCGTGTTCCATCACCGCCGCCTGGAATCCGGCTTCATCGACCACATCCTCGAGCGGCTCGAGTCTGCCGATATTTCCGACGAGGAATACGCGGAAATCCATCGCCGCGTGCGCGAGTTGCGTGTTTACGAGGGGTTCACGTCGGCGGTGGAACTTTCCTTCGACTATCAAGGCCGCGTCTACCTGTTCAACCGCCGCAGCGAGTGGTACAACGAGTTGCTTGAGATCGCCGACGACGTGGGTGCATTCGACGAGGAAGAAGAGGAGTTGGAGGGGCTCGACGAGGAAGATGCCGGACCGTATTTCTCGCGGAACTGAGGCGTCCCCCGGAGCCCATCAAGGGCGGTCACCGGCTGCGGCGGAAGGGTTCGCCGGGCGTCCCGAGAGTCCTCCCATGATTCCCGAACTTCCCTCATGACCCCGGCTTTCGCACGCTGGATCCCGCCCGAGGAGTCCCCGGCAGGGATCGAATCCCTGGCCGCCGCCCTCGGCCTCGCCCTCCCTGCCGCCCGCGTCCTCTGGCGCCGCGGTTACCGCGAGCCGGCCGCGGCCCGGCGCTTTCTGCAGCCCTCTCTCGACGATCTCCACGATCCTTTCTTGATGCGCGACATGGACCGCGCCGCCCAACGCTTGGCGCGGGCCGTCCGGTCCAAGGAACCTGTTTTCCTCTACGGCGACTACGACGTGGATGGCGCTACCTCGGTGGTCATCCTCAGGGCCGTCCTCGAGCGCTTGGGAGCCCCCGTCCGCTTCCATGTGCCGGACCGTTTCGGCGAAGGCTACGGCATGCGGCCGGAAATCATCGAGCGGGCCGCCGCCGAAGGCGCCCGCCTCGTCGTCAGCGTGGATACGGGGATCCGCGCCACCTCCGCCGTCGCCCGCGCGGCCGAGCTAGGCATCGACGTCATCGTTACCGACCATCACCTACCCGAGGCCGCCCTGCCGCCCGCCTACGCCATCGTCAATCCGAACCGCCCGGATTGCGCCTACCCCGACAAGAACCTCTGCGGCGCCGGCGTTACGCTCAAACTCATCCAGGCTCTCCTGCTCAGCCTGCGGCATTCGCCCGAACGCGCCGAAGCCTTGCTTGCTTCGCTGCTGAAGCTGGTCTCCATCGCCACCGTCGCCGACGTCGTCCCCCTCACCGGCGAGAACCGCATCATCGTCAGGCACGGACTTGACGGGCTGCGTTCCACTACCAGCCCCGGCCTGCGCGCGCTGTTGGACGTGGCGGGCTTCTCCGACGGCCAGCGCCCTACCGCCGGCCAGGTGGCCTTCCGCGTCGCCCCGCGCATCAACGCCGCCGGGCGTATGGCGAACGCCGCCGACGTGGTGGAGCTGTTCCTCACCGACGACGAGTCCCACGCCCGCGAGCTGGCCGCGATGCTCCACGAGCGGAACCGCGACCGCCAGCAGCAGGAAGCGGCGATCCTCGAGGCGATCCTCGCCCAGTGCGAGACCGACCCGGTCACCGATGATCGCCGCGCCTTGGTCTTCGCCGGCGAGGGCTGGCATCGCGGCGTGCTCGGCATCGTCGCCGGCCGCCTCGCTGAGCGCTTCCACCGCCCGGTCTTCGTCCTCGCGATCGACCTGGCCGCCGGCGAGGCCCAGGGCTCCGGGCGGAGCATCCCGGAGTTCCATCTGCTCGAGGCTTTAGAATCGATGTCCGGGCTCTTCACCCGCTTCGGCGGCCACCGCCAGGCCGCGGGCGTCACCCTGCCCGCCGCCCGCCTCGACGAGTTCCGCCGGCGGCTCCAGGACTACGCTGCCGCGCGCCTCGCTCCGGAAGACCTCCGCCCCGTCCGCGAGATCGACGCCCGGCTGCGTTTCGACGAGCTGTCGGACCGCACCGCCGCCGATGTGCTCGCCCTCGAGCCCTTCGGCTGCGGCAACCCGGCTCCGGTCTTCCTCGCCGAGAACGTCCTGGTCGAACGCGAGCCGCGAGTCTTCAAGGAAAGACACGTCCGACTCTGCCTGCGCCAGGGCCGCCGGACGGTCTGGATGAAGGCTTGGAACTTCGCTGGCCGCCTCGCCGGCCTCGCTCCGGGCTCCGCGGCCGACGTGCTCTTCCAAATCGAAGAGGACCGGTACGCCGCCGCCCGCGGCTACCCCGGCTGGAGCCTGGTGCTCAAGGATCTGCGGGAGGCGCGGTCCTGAGTCCTCTGGTCCTCGGGCCGGGATCTGCCGTTCCCCCGATGGAACCGCTGCCGAAATGGGGGCTCGTCGGTGGCCGGAGACAATTGGAGCATCCAAGCCTCTGCTACCGGCTGGAGAGCTCCGTTGTAACGAGTTGCGGTTGGGGAAGGGAAGCCGGATGCAGTGCCCGAGGGGCGGATCTGTCACCTCCGGCCGCCCAGGCGCGGGAAGCAACGCTTTTTCTCGGGTTCCGGCGCGGGGATCGTCCTTCCCTCTCATCGCGGAGGCGCCCGCCTCCCGCTCGGGACAGCCGCGGCGGACACTCCGGAGGCTCTTGAAGTTCCCAGGTGCGATGCCGGCGCGCTGAGAATCGGGGAAACCGGCGGCAACGGACGGCGCACCCGCCGCGTCCCGGAACATAATGGTTACCATGATGCCTCGTAGCCCGGCTGTCCTCGCAGCAGTTGTGTTGAGCGTTTCTTTGTTCGCTCAGGACCCCTCGAGTCCCGACCCGAAGGAGCGTGTTCGGGCAGCCAGACAACTCGCCGAGCAAGGCTCTACCGCAATCCCGGTACTGGCAAGACTCCTGAAGGATCCCGAGTACAGGGTCCGGCTTCAGGCGGTGAAGTCGATTGTCAAGATCGGCACCCAACACAGCATCGCCCCGTTGGTGGAAGCTACGAAAGACCCCGATCCGGAGATCCAGATCCGCGCCATCGACGGCCTGGTGAACTTCTACCTTCCAGGCTATGTCACCAGTGGCTGGTTCGGCTCTATCAAGAAGACCGGCACCGCGATCAAGGGGATGTTCACCGACACCAACGACGCGGTGATCCGGCCCGACATCCGGGTGCGGCCCGAGGTGATCGAGGCTCTCGGGAAGCTGGCGCGGGGCGGGGCCAGCATGAAGGTCCGCGCCAATGCCGCCCGCGCCCTGGGTATCCTTCGCGGCCGGGCGGCCGTACCGGATTTGATCGAGGCGATCAAGACGACCAAGAACTCGGAAGTAATCTACGAGGCCCTGATCGCTTTGCAGAAGATCCGCGACCAAAGCGCCGCCCCAGAGATCGTCTTCCTGTTGCGGGATCTGGACGACCGGGTGCAGATCGCCGCCATCGAGACGGTCGGGCTGCTGCAGTACCACAAGGCCCTGCCCCAGCTCTACGATGTACTTGCCAACGCCCGCAACAAGAAGATCCGCCGGGCGGCGCTGACGGCTATCGCCATGTTGCCGGATGAGAAGAGCCGGCCCTACTATGACCAGTACATTACCGACAAGGACCCGCTGATGCGCGCCGCCGCCGCCGAGGGCTACGGCCGGCTGAAAAATCCCGCCGACCTGCGGATGCTCCAGACCTACTTCGACAGCGAGAAAAAGATGAATCCGCGCCTCTCGCTGGCCTTTGCGCTGGTGATGCTGGGCCGGACGGACTTGGGCGAGTTCACGCCTCTCCAGTATTTGATCCATACGCTGAACTCCGCCTCGTTCCGTGGGGTGGCCGAGCCTTTCCTCGTGGAGCTGGCCCGGGAACGCCGCGTCCGGGAGAGCCTCTACAAAGCCCTGGACGGAGCCTCGCGGGACGAGAAGATCGGCATCGCCCGGGTGCTGGCCCGCAGCGGCGGCGAGGACAGCATTCCGCACCTCGAACGGCTGGTCCGGGATCCTGACAACGAGGTCTCTACGGAAGCCGCCACCGCACTGCGAATTCTCCGGGCGCGGTTGGGTTCGGGACGCTGAGCCCCGGGCTCCTTCCGCATGCTATCCTGGGCTTGATTCCGTCCCCATCCAGGGACGGCGCCGGCTGCGGAGGGGAACGCCGCCAGGCCGGTCCTTTCTTAGGAGTTCCGATCTCATGAAAAAGTTGTTCGTCATGGCTTCCACGGTGGTCTGCGTCTCGGTAGCGTGGGGAGCCGGTTTGATTCCGGGCAACGCCGAGCGGGGCGCCCAAGTCTTCGATGCCAAGGGCTGCGGCTCCTGCCACGCGTTGAACGGCAGGGGCGGCAACGGCGCACCCGATCTGGCCAGCAAGCCCCGGGGCCGTTTCACCCCCGCTCTGCTGGCGGCGGCAATGTGGAACCACGGTCCCCGGATGTGGGACCGGATGAAAGGCGAGAGCGGGAGTGTTCCGGCCCTGACGCCGCTGGAGGCGGCGGACCTGTTCGCCTACCTCTACACCTTCCGCCATTCCGAAGAACAGGGCGATCCGGAGCGCGGCCGAAAAGTGTTCGAGGCGAAAGGCTGCGCTTCCTGCCACGCCGGTTCCGGAGGGGCTTCGCCGGTGAACCGGTGGAGATCGATCGGCGATCCGATCGAGCTGGCGCGGGAGATGTGGAACCACGCGGATCGCATGGCGGAAGCGGTGCAGAAGAGCAAAAAGGATTGGCCGCGGCTCACGGGCCGGGATCTGGCCGACATCGTCGCCTACGCCCGTGGCGAGCCCAGCGGCCAACGAGGCGTTTCCCGGCTGGCGATGGCTTCCGCCGAGACCGGCGAGACGCTCTTCCGGGAGAAGGGTTGCGCGAAGTGTCACACCGGCGCGCAGTCGTTGGCCGGCAAATCCGCGTCCCGAACGTTCTCCGACCTTGCGGCGGCCATGTGGAACCACGTGCCTGAGATGGGAAGCCGGCGGCGCAGTTTGCGCCCCGAGGAAATGACCCGGCTCGTGGGTTACCTTTGGTCGATCCAGTACTTCGACGAGGCCGGGGACCCCGCGGCCGGCTTGAGGGTCGCCGTCGAGCGCGGTTGCGTCTCTTGCCACGGCCGGCTTCCCGCCGCCGGCGCCCCGCGCTTCACCGCGCTGGCCGGCAGACTCGACTCCGTCCGTTTCATCGCCAACGTCTGGAACCACGGCGAGGCCATGAGAAACGCCATGGGCGTAAACGGCAAACCCTGGCCCCACCTGGACCGCACGGCCGTCAACAACCTGCTCGCTTATATCAACTCTCTCCAGTGAGTCCTCTGCCCGAAGCGCTCTACCGGACGGCTCGAAGACTCGCTCGCGCCGGCCCCCGCCGCTGCAGAACGGCCGGAGCCCGGGTGTCCATCCTGCCGGCGGCGGGGCCGTCCCGCGTTCTTGGAATCCACGCAAGGTATGATTGAGATAACTACACCTCCGGACCTTCGGGGACCGCTTGGACGGCGTCTCAGGTTCGGGGCTGTGCCGGCGATCTGATCCGGCGTGAGTGAGTTGTGCGTTCCGATTGGAAACAGGAAATCGAAGCGGCGGTGAGCCGGCAAGATTGGGACGCCTTGCGGGACCTGGCGCAGGGCGGGCTCCCACGGGTTGTGCGCTTTCTCATGGGCCGGCTCTATAGCGGCGACGATTCTGAGAAATGGAGAGCCGTCCGGGGCTTCGGCGCGCTCGCCGCCGACCGGTCGGTCCTCGATTCTCACCGTGCGGCTGACCTGATGCGAAGGTTCGTCTGGGCGCTGAACGATGAATCGGGAAGCGTCCCGTACGGTGTGCCGGAAGCGATGGGTGAGATTCTCGCTGTCCGCTCCGAGCTGCGGCCTGTGTTTCTGCCGATCTTGTGCTCGCTGTTGACCCAGGAAGAGATGAGCCAGACCGGTCCGGTTGAGAGAGGCGCCATCTGGGCGGTAGGCCGTATTGGTCCACCCGCGGGTCAGCAATTCCCTGAGGTGGTCAAAGCTCTCCAAGCCGCTGCTTCCGGCCACCCTGACCCCGATACCAGGCAGACGGCCGCGCATTCACTGGCCGCCGTTACCGGAGGGTTGGCCACGTGAAACGTTCTTTGGAACGCCGGCTTGCCGCCGTCCCGCTGCTGGCCGGACTGAGTCCTGCCGAGATCGCCGCCCTGGCGGGGGTTGCGGTGGAGAAACGGTTCGAGGCAGGCTCGGTCTTGTTCCGCGAAGGGGAACCGTGCCATGGAGTCTTCTTCATCCTTTCCGGGCGGGCGAAGATTTTCAAGACCTCATCCACGGGCCGTGAGATCACTCTGGCGGTGGAGGCCGCCCCGTCGAGCGTGGCCGAAGTGCCCTTGTTCGACGGAGGCCCCTACCCGGCCTCGGTCGCCGCCCTGGAACCGGTGACCGTCGCCTTCATCGACGCGCGTGATTTTCAGCGGGTGTGCCGGACGCACCCGGAAGTGGCTTTGAAGATGCTCGCTTCAGCCGGGCGGCGGCTCCGGCAGCTTGTCGGGGTCATCGAACGGGTGACCTTCGGCAGCGTCCGCCAGCGGCTCGCCGGCCTGCTCGTGGAAATGGGCCGTGAGGCGGGGAGCCCACGGTTTCCTTTGACCTTCACCCACCAGGAGCTGGCTTCGCGCCTCGGCACTGTAAGAGAGGTGGTTTCCCGCAACATAAGCCGCTTCCAGGCTGAAGGGCTCATCCGCATCGGAGGCCGAAGGGTCGAACTGTTGGATCCACAGGGACTCGAGCGCGAAGCCGAAACGGAGTTCTGAATCCGGTCAGTCCCGGTAGCCGTACTCTTTGAGCCGGTACTGTAACTTCCGCAAGCTGATACCGAGCTCCTGCGCCGCTTTCGTGCGGTTGCCCCGGTGGCGCCGCAGCGCGTCCTCAATGGCTTTTCGCTCGATCTCCTTCCAGGTGACCGGCTGGCGTTCTTCTCGAACATCTTCCCCGCCCAGGGGCAGGTCTCTTGCATCGACGATCCCGTCGCACAGGATCGCCACCCGCTCCATGAGGTTTTCGAGTTCCCGGACGTTGCCCGGCCACCGGTAGGCCGCCAGCCGGTCGAGCGCCGCTTGGGTGAGTCTCAGATGCGGCTTGCCCAGTTCGCGGGCCGCTCGCTCCAGGAAAAACTGCGCCAGCGCCGGGATGTCGGCCACGCGCTCCCGCAGCGGGGGAAGCTCGAGGGGGAAAGTGCTCAGGCGGTAGTAGAGATCCTCGCGGAATTCACCGTCGGCCACCATCTTCTTCAGGTCGCGATTCGTGGCCGCGATGATCCGGACATCCACGCTGATTTCCCGGCGCCCGCCGACGCGCTCGAAGCTCTTCTCTTGCAATACCCGGAGCAGCTTCGATTGCAAGTGGCCGTCGAGTTCGGCGATCTCGTCGAGGAAGAGGGTTCCGCCGTCGGCGCGCTCGAAGCGGCCGCTGTGCGGGGAGACCGCTCCGGTGAAAGCGCCCTTCTCGTGGCCGAACAGCTCGCTCTCGATCAATGTCGGCGCCAGCGCGGCGCAGTTCACGGCGGCGAAGACCCGGTCGGCCCGCTTGCTGTTCGAGTGAATGCACCGGGCCAGCACCTCCTTGCCCGTGCCGCTCTCGCCGGTGAGCAGAACGGTGGCGTTGGTCGGGGCCACCTTGCGCGCCAACTCGAGAATCCGTTTCATCTTGGAATCCTCGGCGATCATCGATTTGCAGGAGAAGGCCTCGGCCACCTGCTGGGCGTAGGCGTCCCGTTCCCGGGCGGCCCGCCGCGCCTCCAGAGTCCGGCGCACCAGAATTCGCAGCTCGTCGGGGCTGCGCAGCGGCTTTCCCAGGTAGTCCACCGCCCCGAGCTTCATGGCCTCCACCGCCGTCTCGACGGTGCCGAAAGCGGTGAGCATGATCACCGGCGTTTCCGGCGCGTTCTCGGCGAACCATTTCAGTACCTGGATGCCGTCGCCGTCAGGCAGCTTGAGGTCGGACAAGACCAGGTCATACCGTTTCGCCGCCCCCAGCGTGCGCGCCTCCCGCACCGAGCCGCCGGACTCTATCCTATAGCCCTCGCCGGCCAGAATCGTTTCCAGCAGTTTCCGGAAGCCCGGATCGTCGTCGATGATCAAGATGCGCGCCATAGAGTCCTCATCACTGTGGGAAATCGAGCACCACCCGCGTGCCCCGGGGAGAAGCCGGTTCGATGGCGATGCGCCCGCCCAGCGCCTCGGTGAGCTTCCGGGTGATGGAGAGCCCGAGACCGGTGCCGTTCGCCTTGGTAGTGGTGAAGGGCTCGAAGAGGCGCCCGCGAATCTCTTCGGCTATGCCGGGGCCGTTGTCCTCCACTGCAATCCGCACCCCACCGCCGGGCCGCCGCCGCGCCACGACCTGGATGAGTCCGCCGGGATCCTCGCCCAAGGCGTCGATCGCGTTGAGGACGAGGTTCAGCACCACCTGGGTCAACATCTCCGGATCGGTCTCGAAGACGCCCACATCCCCGGAGATCTGGATCCGCGGGCGGCCGCCGGTGCGCTGCGCTGCCAGTCCACGGAACCGTTCCGCCAGCTCGCTCCACCGGACGGGCCGTTTTCGGGGCCGGCTCGGCCTGCCGTAGAGCAATAGATCGTTCACCAGCTTTTCCAGGCGTGCGCTCTCTTGGAGCACCGGATTCAGCATGGGCTGCAGACTCTCGCCGGACTTCTCCAAGGCGAGTTGGACGAACCCCTTGATGGTCCCCAGCGGATTGCGGATCTCGTGCGCCAGCGCCGCCGCCATCCGCCCGAGGTGGGCGAGATGCTCGAGCTCGAGTTGCCGGCGCTCGAGGGCGGCGGAGCGCCGCTCGCTCCACAGGAAGTAGCCCGTGAACGCCACCAGCACGGCGCTGGCCAGCAGCGAGAGCCAGACGTGGCGCCGGGAGTTCTCGACCAGGTAGTCGGCCGCCTCCCGGTCCAGGTCGATCCGCGCAATGCAAAGGTTGCCGCCGCAGTGAAACGGGAGGTAGGCCCGCAGCACTGGGATGCCCCCGGCCACCGCGCCCATCGTGTAGAAGAGCGCCTCGCCACGCCAGAGCGACAGCGCGTGCGCGTCGCCGGCGGCTTCCTGTGCCGAACCGTAGATCTTCAGGCCGGCCAGCGCCGGTTCTTCGGCGGCGAGCGTTTCCACCAGGTTCCCGTGCAGCTCGCCCACATTCATGTCCTCGAGACGGGCCGCCAGCGTCGCCGCCCGGTTCCGAAGGTAGACCTCCTTCGTTTCTTCGATCTCCCGCAGCGAGCGGACCGAGCTGAACAGGAGGACGGCTGGCAATGCGAGCAACACGGCGGCAACCGGCCAGCGCAGTGCGCCGTATCGCGGCCTCTTCACGGGAGATCTTTCCTCCTCAAATCTCCTGATTCAATCCGCGCGCTCTGGGTGACCCCTGGGACGGAGACCGCACGGGGGCTCTGCCATACTGGGTGCTTTGGCTCCATGAACCGGCTCTTCATCGTACTGGCCACCGGCGCGGCGGCATTGGCGTGGCAGTTCACGACCGTTCAGGTGAACTACCAGGGCAACTGGACCGCTCTGTTCTGCACCGCTGGAAACCGCTCCTTGCCGCCGCGGCTGGCGAGCGAGAAGATCTTCACCTTCCCAGGCAGTAACGGCTTCGACGGGCAGTTCTATCACTATGTGGCCCACGAGCCCGCTCCGGGCGAGCTCTCGGAGTACGTAGACGCGCCGCGGATGCGCTACCGCCGCATCCTGGTTCCCGGCCTGGCCTGGCTGCTCGCCATGGGCCGGCCCGCGGCGATCGACGCCGGTTACCTGGCCGTCGGATACGGGTTCCTGCTGCTGGGGCTCTGGTGGACGGCGAGCTGCGCGCGGCAGGCAGGGCTGGGGGAGCAGTGGGGGTTGTTGTTCGCCGCACTGCCGGCGTCGCTGGTCTTCGTCGACCGGCTGACGATCGACCACGCGCTGGCGGCCCTCGCTGTGGCCTTTGTGATCCTTGCCCGGCGCGGGCCCTCATGGCGGCTCTATCTGGTTCTGGCGCTGGCGCCGCTCGCCCGGGAGACGGGCTTGCTGCTCACCACGGCCTGGGCGGCCCACTGCGCCTTGGGCAGGCGTTGGCGGGAGACGGCGTTGGCGGTCTCGACCGCCATCCCGTGGCTGGCGTGGAGCTTCTACCTCATGGCGGCGACGCCGCCGACGACGCTGTCGGTCTCCCTGATTCCGCTGAGCGAGTGCTGGCGCTCGCTGGCGCATCCGGTTCCTTATCCGCCCGGCATACCGCTGCTGTGGGCCGTCCGCATCGCTGACGTGTTGGCCCTGGGGGGGATGCTGGCGGCGATCGGGCTGGCGGGAGCGCTGGCCTGGCGGAAGAGACGAGACCCCGCCGCCATCGCCGCGCTCCTGTTCGCCGCCCTCGCCTTGGTCCTGCAGCACCACGAGGTCTGGGTGACTCCGTACAACTACGGCCGGATCTTCTCGCCCCTGCTGGTGCTGGTAGCGATGGGGTGGCTGCCGGTGAACCGGGCGCTGGCGCCGCTGCCGGTCGCCATGATGCTGCCGCGCCTCCTGATGCAGTACGGCCGTCAGGTGGAAGGCGTCGTCAGAGCAGCCATCGGACCCTGAGCGCCGTTCACTCGCTTGGAGCGAAGACGTACTTGCGCCCGTCGGGCAGCGGCTGGAACTCCTGCCAGCCTCCCGAGCGCGCTGTCAACGGAACCTCGCCGAGCGGCTTGTCCTCCCAGTCATAGGCGAGGAGTTTGCCGGGGCCCGGGGCGCGGAACGCAAGGCGTTCGTTGCCGTAGATGTCGATCAGCTCGACGAGGCCGCCGGGACGGTCCCTCCGGGCGACGCTGCCGGAGGCGCCGACACCGCCCTGCTCGGTCCAGGCGCCCCGGCCGTCGAGGAACTCGTAGGCGGCGCTCTTGACGTAGTCGATCCGGCGGCCGCCGGCGTTGGCCGAGAACTCGCGGAATCCGCTCTTCGGGTTGTAGACCACCCAGCCCGCGGGCGGCAGCTCGATGGTCCCTCCGGAGCCGTCAGGAACCTCCCAATCCCCACTTTCGGAGCGGTTCACATAGACGTGCGTCCCGTTGGCGTATTCGACGTGAAGCCGGGAGGCGGCGATGGCGCCGGTGGCGTGGGCCTCGCTCGGCGTCAGGAACCGGCCGTCCGGGGCCGCGTACTCGATCTTCTTCGGCCGCACGAAGGCGTACTGCTGCTGGGCCTGCTGCATCATGTAATAGGACCGGGCCATCACCTCGACGCCGAACTCATCGTCGAGCCCCCAGTCGGTGACCAGCCAGCCCATGTTGCCGTAGGCGATGGTCGTGGCCAGGAACAGATCGACGTAGTAGCGCCGCTTGGGCGACTCCTTCCACTTCGCGTCGAGCTTCCGCAGGTAGTAGGGGATGTAGCCCATCCCGTAGTCGCACTGCAGCGGGTGGATACTGTACAGGTGGAAGGCGACGTCGAGGGGATGGGTGAGCAGATTGACGGGCGTGTAGACCCAGCCATAGCTGCCGGATTCGAGGCCGGCGTACATCCACTGGTAGGTGGCCTCGGACTGCGTGGGTCCGTAGACCCGCTGGTCGTTGAGCAGGATCTGGCCGTAGGCGTAGAAGGTGGCGGCCATCGTGCCGGCTCCGGGGACCCGGGCGTCGTAGTCGTTGTAGCGCCACGGGGCCACGGCGGTGTGGACGTCGGTATAGGACATGCGCGTGCCGAACTTCGTCTTGATGCGTTTGGCGTAGTAGGCGTCGAACTCGACGGCCTTGGACGGCTTGAGGGCGTAGTTCCGCGGCCAGGCGCGCCGCCACTCGCCGTCGGGCGTGCGCTGCACCCAATCGGGACTCCAGTTGGTATTCACGGGAGCGAAGTCGCAGTAGTTCGTGTAGACGCCCTGCAGCCACCCCAGGGCGTTCTGCACCCGGATGTACCACTTCAGCATCTCGTCGCCGCCCTTCTGCGGCGCGGCCTTCAGCCGGAGCGTAAAGCTGTCGCCGCCGTCCCGCCAACTGACGTCGTGGCTGTGCTGCATGATCTTGTCCAGCCCGTAAGAGCGGATGCGGCGGCAGCGCTCGTGATCGGACGGGAACGTCCGCGGCACGGCGACCGTCCAGACTACCTGCTTGCCTTCCCCCTGGCGCAGCGACGGTGGGTTGGCGATCGTCGGCAGCGTCTCTTCATAGCGGGGAGAAACGGTGACGAAGAGGCGCTCGTAGAGGTTGTTGCGGAGGCCGTCGGTCTTGGGGATGTAGCGCAGGCCGCCGTTGATCTCGGCGCTGTCGGCGGTGACTTTGGGTTCCTTCGGAGCGTAGGGCTCGGAAGCGTTCGTCCGGTACCAGTCCCACCAGACGGAGGTGAAGACCGGCTTGCCGGCGTCGCCCCACATCAGTACCCGGGGATTCGTGGCTCCGTAGGTGAGGTACGGCACGATCAGTGGTTTCGGGTTCGTGACGCCGGCCACGCGGCCGAAGTGGAGCGCGGCGGCCTCGCCACCGTCGCACCAGACATCTAGGACGAGCGACTTCTGCCACAGGCGCAGCTCGTAGTCCACGACACGCGAGCCCATGGCGAACTTCGCCTTCACCACGCCGTCCTCGAGCGAGGCCGAGAGAAGGCGGCCTTCGGCGACGCTGCCCTCCGGCGTGTCGGTGAACCGGACGCCGCCCCCGTCGAGCGGGCGGATCGGCGATCCCCCGTCCACCGCCGCTGTGATTTCGGCGAGGCCGCCCCTCGCTGGGCGGTACACGTAGACGATGGTGGCGTCGGAGCCCTCATAGCGCAGCTCGAAGCGGTCCGGCGCGGTCTGCCGGGAGCTGGTCTTGAAGTCCTTGAGGAAGTTGACCGGCAGAATCGTCTCCTCGCGCGTGGGGAACGGCAGCGTGCCGGGGCCGGTGTTCAGCCCCACGATCTGGCCGCGGAACGGCTTCAGGTTCCGCTTCGGCTGCGGCTTCAGCTCGAGCGGCGGCAGCTCCTCGGTGAAGAAAGCGAGCGAATCGCAATAGAAGTACCGGTTGCCGGTGTGCTTGATCTTGGAGATCTCGATGCCCGAGAAGCGGGCGGGCCAGACGATCTCCTCGAGGACGGCCCGTGGCACGCGCCGGTGGATCAGCCACCACTGCCGCCAGCGGATGTCCGTCATCTGGATGGTGAACTCCTTGCCCCGGGCGTCCACGATGAGCACGGAGACATCGGCCGGCGGCGTGGTTTCGTCCCGCACCCAGCGCCAGCGGTTGCCGTAGCCCCAAAGCTCGATCGAATCGAAGCGGCCGGGGATGGCGATGGGCTGCGGGGGGCGGGCGACGATCCGGCTCTGCTCGCCCTTGCCCCGGTAGTAGAACTTGGCGACGTACTGGCCCCAGAGCTGCTGCTCGCGGCTGCGGCGCAGCTCGCCCTCGGCCCCGCCGTAGAGCTCCAGCTTCCAGCCGGAGAGGTTTTCGAAATCGACCAGCGTGTGGGGGCTCTCGCGCCGCTGGGTCCAGGTGAACTCATACGGCTGCTGGCCCACCTGCTGCCAGGGCTCGATTTCGTTGATCGCCTCGACGACGCGGTCCGGCTCAGCCGCCGCGGCCGCCGCCGGGAGAAGCGCCATGAAGGCAACCAGAAAGATTCCAGATGCGTGCCGCATTGCATGGCTCCCTTCCGCCGCAGCCTTCGGGGCGGCGGCGTAGAATGGTCTCTGCGCGACCGGACAACGAGTCTAACACGGTGGGATCGGACGAAGGAACAATGGCGAAAGTGAAGTTCATCATCGGGGAAACAGAGCTGGAGGCGGAGTTGCGGGATACGCCGACGGCGAAGAAGGTGCTAGAAGCGCTGCCCATCGAGAGCCAGGGCAGCTACTGGGGACAGGAGTTTTACTTCCACGTGCCGTTCCACGCCGATGAAGAGCCGGACGCCACCGACGTGGTCGAGCCGGGCACGGTGGCCTTCTGGCCCGCGGGCGACTGCCTGTGCCTGTTCTGGGGGCCGACGCCGGCGAGCCAGGGTGACGAATGCCGGGCGGCCAGCAACGTGAACCTGGTGGGCAGGGTTGTGAACCAGGATGATCTGAAGAAGCTGCGCGCCACCAAGGTCCGCGTCGAAGCGGCTTGAACGCCTCGCCGGCTTTTCCAAACCCCGCGCGGGAGCAGTCCCGCATCACCGTTGCGAATAGGATAGGAAAAGGCGCCCCGCGAGGCCTGTCATGCTGACGAAGCTCACCGTATCCAATTTCAAACGCTTCGGCCGCGTGGAGATCGAACTGGGGAACCCGGTGCTCTTCATCGGCCCGAACAACTCCGGCAAGACTTCGGCGCTGCAGGCCCTCGCGCTCTGGGATATCGACTTGAAGCGCTGGCTCGAGAAGCGTGGCCGGGCGAAAGCCCCGGAAAAGCGGCCGGGCGTCACCATCAACCGCCGGGACCTGATCGCGATTCCCGTTCCCGCCGCAAACCTGCTGTGGAAGGCGCTCCACACCCGGGAAACGAGCCGCGAACACGGCCGCCGGGGGACACAGAACATCCGCATCGAGATTCTCGTCGAAGGCGTCGCCGACGCCGGTGGAGCGTGGCAATGCGGCCTGGAGTTCGACTACGCGAACGAGGAGTCCTTCTACTGCCGCCCGTTGCGCACCTCCGAAGAGAACGGCGCGGCGCGCATGCCGATTCCGGAGGGCGTCGAGAACATCCGGGTGGCGTTTCTGCCGCCGATGTCAGGCCTGGCGGCCACCGAAACCCGGCTCGAGCCGGGCGCCGTGAATGTGCGCATCGGGGAAGGGCGAACGGCGGAGGTGCTCCGGAATCTCTGTTACGAGATCTTCGAAGCGAACGGGCAGCGCTGGAAAAAGATCGTGAACCGGATGAAGAGCCTCTTCCGCATCGAACTGGAGCCGCCGCGCTACATCCGGGAGCGGGGCGAGATCGAGATGAGCTATCGGGATCCGGATGGCGGTCCTAGGCTGGACCTGTCCTCGGCAGGCCGGGGTGTCCAGTAAACCCTGCTCCTGCTCTCCTACATGTACCGGAATCCCGGCGCGGTTCTGCTGCTGGACGAGCCCGACGCGCATCTGGAGATCCTGCGCCAGCGGGAGATCTATCAGCTACTGACCGACATCGCCCGGGAGAACGGCAACCAGATCATCGCGGCGAGCCATTCCGAAGTTTTGCTGAACGAGGCCGGCGGGCGGGACCTGGTAATCGCCTTCGTCGGCAAGCCGCACGCGATCGGCGACCGCGGCAGCCAGCTCCGAAAGGCCCTGACGAAGATCGGCTTCGAGGACTACTATCAGGCGGAACAGACGGGCTGGGTGTTGTATCTGGAAGGCTCGACGGACCTGGCCTTCCTGCGCGCCTTCGCGAAGGTTCTGAAACACGAAAAAGGGCTGCGCGTCCTCGAGCGCCCGTTCGTGAAATACGTCGGCAACCAGCCGAAGAAGATCGCCCACCACTGGCACGGCCTCCGGGAAGCCGTGCCGGAGCTCCGGGCGGTGGCAGTCCTCGACCGGCTCGACCGGGAAGCTCCGCCGGAATTCGAAGGGGTGCTCCGCACGTGGCGGCGGCGGGAAATCGAGAACTACGTCTGCTTCCGCGAAACCCTGGAGAACTACGCCGTGCAACGCCGGTCCGTCGAAGCCCCGGGTCCCTTGTTCGAGAAGCCCGAGGCCGATCACCGGCTCACTGTGATGCGGGAGGTGATCGAGGATGTGGAGCAAGCCCTGCGCACATTGGGCAAGGGTTCACCCTGGGGGGCCGACATGAAAGTAAGTGACGAATTCCTCACGCCCGTCTTCCAGAAATACTTCCAGCGTCTCGGACTTCCGAATCTGATGGAGAAGAAAGGCTTCTACGAGCTCGCCGAGTTCGTGCCGCCGGAGAAGCTCGATCCGGAGATCGGCGAGAAGCTCGACGCCATCGTCGCCGTCGCTCAAGCGGCCAAGCCAGGTTCCACGGCGGAGTGACCGGCGCAGGAGCGCCGAACAGCCAAGCCTCAGCCCAGCACCACCGCCGTGCCGCTGGCCGAGACCATCAGCATGCTCTTGTTGCCGCCGCCGATCGTCTCGTAGTCCAGGTCCACGGCGATGACGGCGTTGGCGCCCAACTGCTGCGCCTGGGCGGTCATCTCCTCGATGGCGATCTCTTTCGCCTTCCGCAGTTCCTTCTCGTAAGCCGCCGAGCGCCCGCCGACGATGTCGCGGATGCTGGCGAAGAAGTCCTTGAAGATGTTGGCCCCCAGGATCGCCTCGCCGGAAACCAGGCCGAGGTACTTGGACACGGTCTTTCCCTGAAGGTGGGAAGCGGTAACGATCAGCATGCTGAGAATCTCCTTTCCAAGGAACAATACGGGCGGCGGCGCCCCGGCTTGCCGAAAAAAGAGGGCCGGCCCGGCGGCGCGGCCCGCATCGAGCGTGGAGTCAATCAAGCTCCAACCGGTAGGGCATCCACCGCAAGGCCCCCCCGCGCTCGAACAGCCGGAGGGCGCCCCGGAAGGGCTGAAGGTCTTTCGGCAAGGCTGCGGAGACCCGGGCGTCGAGCAGCGTTTCTACCTCGGGCGTAAACAGGATCTCCCACAGTGTCTTGCGGGCCGGGTAGGGGACCAGCGCCACCCGCTCGTCCGGGGCGATGCCGGCTTTCTCCTTCACCAGCTCCAGGGCGCGGTCCAAACCGCCCAGCTCGTCGATCAGCCCGTTGTTCTTCGCCTGAATTCCGAGCCACACGCGCCCCTCGGCCAGCGGCCGGATCTGGTCTACGTCGCGCTTCCGCCCCTCGGCCACGCGCTGCAGAAAGCTCGTGTAGACGGCCTCGATCCCCTCACGAAGCTTCGCCCGACCCTCTGGGCCCAGTGGACGGTAGTCGGAATCGATGTCGGCGAAGCGTCCGCGCTTGAGGATCTGTTTCCGGATGCCAAGCTTGTCGTAGAGGCCCCGGAGGTTGGCCTTCCCGTAGATTACCCCGATCGAGCCGGTCAACGTGCCCGGGTAAGCCACGATCGGATCGCCGGTCATCGCAATGTAATACCCGCCCGACGCCGCCACGTCGGACATCGAGACCACCAGGGGCTTTTTCTTGCTCAACAGGCGGAGCTCGCGAAGGATCTCATCAGAGGCGACCGCGTCGCCCCCCGGAGAGTCGATCCTTAAGACCACGCCGCGGATGGAATCCTCGTCCCGCAGCCGCCGGACCGTACGGATGAATTTCTGCGACCAGAGCGCTCCATCGTCGCCGAATCCATCGTCCGAACCCCGCAGGATCGTTCCGCTGCCCGCCAGCAACGCGATCCGGGGACGGTCCGAAGAAGCTTCCTGGCGGGCGACGTATCGGGCGTAGTCCCTCACGTTGAGCTTGTGAATCTCTTCCTGGCCGAGCCGCTTCTTCAGCCGGCCGAAGAGTTCGTCTTCGTAAGCCAGCCCATCCACGAGCTTCACCTCTTTGGCCCGCACCGCCAGGAACGGCCCTTCGTCGAGCAGCGCCCGAACCTCGTCCGGGGCCATGCCGCGGGCCTCGGCGATCGTCCCCACCAGGTGTGCGTACATTTCGTCGAGGATCGAATCGAGCACTTCGCGGGTGGCCGGACTCATCGAGTCCCGGGTGAACATGTCGCCGGCATCTTTGTACTTGCCGGCATGCTCGATCTCGGCCTCGACGCCGATCTTCTCCAGCGTCTTGCGCAGGTAGATCGCTTCGATCCTCAGCCCTTTCAGATCGAGCAGGTCCTCTTCAGAGAGGTAGATCTCGTCTGCGACGCTGGCCAGATAGTATTCGCGGGCTCCGGGGTGGCGCAGGTAAGCCACCAGCGGCTTTCCAGACTCCTGGAACGCCTTCAGGGCTTCACGGAGTTCGTACAGCTTCCCCCAGCCCGCCCGCAAGCCCGCGGGCATCAGGACCAGAGCTTTGATCTTGGGTTCTTCAGCGGCAGCCCGGATCGAGGCCCACAACTCCCGCACGGTCAGCGGAGCCTTCGACTCGAAAGCCGGGAACGGCACCACGATCGGAGGCTTCTCTGGTATCTCGCCGGTCAGGCTTACGATTAGCGTGGACCCTGTTTCCACCCTGGGGTGCGGTTCCGCCAGCCGGCTGAGGGCGGCAAGCAAGACGATCCCCGTCAGAATCGCCAGGAAGAATCCGGCGGCCAGGCCGATCAGGAACTTCTTCATGAGGCCATCCCTTTGCAGTGTGAAAAGGCGTTACGCCTTCACGCGCCGGTCAGAATCAGGTCCACCCGTCTGCTGATCTCCGCGAGCTCGTCACGGCCGCCGCCACGAACCTCCACCGTCGCCGGGCCCCGGTAGCCGATCTCTTTGAAGGCCGCATAGACCGCCTTCCAGTCGATATCGCCCTCGCGCAGTGGAACGAACTCCGCCACCCGGCCCGGAACCCCCTTGTGCCGCCGGAAACGGAAGTCTTTCAGGTGAACCTTCACGATCCGTTTCTCGAGCGTCCGGATCCAGTCTTGCGGGTAGCCGTAGAGGACCACGTTGCCGACGTCGAAGTAAGCGCGGATCCACGGGCTCTCGAACTCGTCCACGTAGCGGGCGAACTCCAGCGGGCTCAGCAGGAACTTGTTCCACACCTCCTCGACGGCAATCACCACTTTCAGCTCTTCGGCCAGCGGGATGAGCTTACGGATCTGCTTCTGCGAGCGTTCATACGCCTCCACGTAACGCACCTCCGGGTTGACCACCGCCGGTACCAATAGAACCGTGCTCGCGCCCCACAGGTGGGCGTTGCGCAGGCTCACTTCCATGCAGTCGATGCTGCGGGCCACGTCGTCGGGGTTCGGCGAGGAGAGCGGATATTTCCAGTGGTCGGTGTTCATCACCGAGTGGATCTTCAAACCGGTGGCGCGGGAAGCCTCCCGGATCTCTTCGGCTTCGGACTGGTCGCGGACCGTCATGCATTCGATCACTTCGAAGCCGACCTCGCGGGCCAGGCGGAAGCGCTCGGTGTAGCTGAGGTCCTTGGGCAGCATATTGATGAGAACGCCCTTTTGAATCGGGAGCCGCCCGGCGGCCCGAGCGGCGGGGGATGAATGCGCAAGGGCGGCGGCTCCGGCCGCGGCGCTGAGGAAAGTCCGTCGGTTCATGCCCCGATTCTAACCCACCGGGAAAGCCCACCTGGCGTGCGGGCTGGGAGTGCCGGCCCAGGCAGGAGGCATCGTCTCAGGCGAGGTTCGGTAGTTTGATGATCTTTTTCTGGATCGCGTATTGGACGAGCTGGGCTTTGTTGTGGATATCCAGTTTGCGCATCAAGTTGAACTTGTGCGCCTCGATCGTCTTGACGCTCAGATTCAGATCGCAGGCGATCTCTTTGACGGAGTTGCCCTCGGCCAGCAGTTTCAACACTTCCCGCTCCCGGGCGGTGAGCGTGGCGAACCGGGGCAGCCGGTTGGCCGACTTGATGCGGGAGCGGAAATCGTCGACGAGCTGAGAGAGCATCCGCGGGCTCAGATAGCTGCCGCCGCGCATTACGTCCCGCATCGCCGAGAGGAGTTGCTGGGCCGGACTGTCTTTGAGAATGTAACCGTTGGCTCCCACTTCCATGCCCTCGACCAGGTAGTCTTCGTCGTCGTACATGGTCAGGAAAAGCACCTTGGTCTCCGGCCGGTTCTTCTTGATCTGCCGTGTGGCCTCGAAGCTGCTCAGCCCAGGCATGCCGATGTCCATCAGGACCAGATCGGGCCGCGTCTCAGCAGCTCTCTCCACCGCCTCGCCGCCGTTGGAAGCCTCGGCCACCACCTCCATGTCCGGCTCGGCTGTTATCAATGTCCGGATTCCTTGGCGGAACAAGGTGTGGTCATCCGCCAGTAAGACTTTGATCTTGCCCTTGATAGTCATCAGACTTCCGTTCCCACGGTCGCTCCAGTTGAGCTTGCCGCTCAGTTCAGCCAGAACGAGAGACTGGCAATTCTGCGGTGATCCTGGTTCCCGTCTTTCCACGGCCGGCGCCTCGCCGCCGGCTCTCGATGGCGAAGTGGCCTCCGAGCAGCGTCACCCGCTCCCTCATGCCGGCGAGGCCAAACGACCCCCGCCGCGCAAGTGCTTCAGCCACCAGGAATCCGACACCGTCATCTTCCACATCAAGTCTCAGTACTCCATCGGCAGATGCCAGGGAAATGTTTACACGCGAGGCCCGGGAGTGCTTGGCGATGTTGTTGCAGCACTCCTGCACCAGCCGGTAAACGACGATCTCCAGACTCTTCGGCAGCTTCCCGAGCCGTCCGATCCGCAGCGACACCCGGCAGGGATACAGCTCCCGGAACCGGTGGACCAACTGCTTCAGCGCCGCTTCCAGTCCAAACTGCTCCAGCACCGCCGGGCTCAGCGCCGCGATCAGCCGCCGGGTGTCCTGGATTACCTGGCCGCATACCTCGTGCAGATTCCCGATACGTTCGGCCAGACTTCGGTCCACTCCGCTGGATTCCCGCGCCAGCAGTTCGAGCTGCAGCTTCAAATAGAGCAGCGCCTGCCCCGTCTCGTCGTGAAGCTCCCGGCTGATGCGCCGCCGCTCCATCTCCTCCACATGGAGCATGTGCTCGGCCAGAGCGCGTATCTTCTCCTCGCGCGCCGCCAGATCCTCGATCAACCGCGTCCGCTCGGCCGCCGCCATGCACCGCTCGGCGGCCGCCTCGAGCAGCTCCACCTCCCGGGGCAGCCAGTCGTAAGGCTTGGCGAAGGCGAACTGGATCACCCCGGCCACGGCTCCTTGCGAGAGGAGGGGAACCGACCACAGGGTTTGGTAGCGCCCCGGCCACTTCGGCTCCAGCGACAAGCTCCCATGGCGCCCGTCGAGCCGAACACACCGCGGCTTGCCCAGCCGCTGCTTCATCCGCGGTCCGGCCGGAATCCGGCGAAGGCGCCCGCCACGGAGTGGACGGCTCACCCGCCCGTCGCCGGCCTTGGCTCGCAATACCCACTCCCCGGCCTCCTGGTCGAGCAGATACAGCCGCGCCTGCCGCGCGCCGCAAAACCCCTTCAGCACCGCCAGGAAGCCCGCCAGCAGCTCCTCGAGGCCGGGCGCTTCGAGCTCGACCCGCGATAGTTCGTAGAATGTTTGCGCTTCGGCCTCACGGACTTGATAGAACGCTTTGTTCAGCGTGAGGACGATGGAGAACTGCAACTGCTGCCGGACCCAGTCGAAGTTGCGGCGTTGATCCCGGGGCAGGGCCGCCAGGGCCGGTAGCAGCAACTGATCGTACTCCCCAAGGGCGGCGACGATGTCGCTGGGCGGGACGTTCAGCTTCGCCAGCCGCCGTCCGTGGTACTCGACCTGCTCGATCAGGTCCCCGGCCCGACCCGAACGCGCGATGATGCGCGCCGCCGCGCCGAGAGTCACCGCACCCAGGGCGCTGCGCTGCGCCGGAGTGAACCCCAACTGCTGGAGCCGGGCGGCGAAACGGCGATCGGCCCGGCCGGCGTGTGGCTGGACATAGCGGGCGAAACGCCGCAGCTCCTGCTTGAGCCTGCTGCTGAGCAGATCTGCGGCGTCCGCCAGAGCCGGGCTGGTCGTCGTCGGCGGCACACTTCCTCAATCGGCGGGCCCCCGGACCCTCTTTAGCGCCTGCTCCAGCCCCGCCCGGGCCCGGAAAACGCCGGCCCGCGGGCAATCAACGTCTGGCGTACCGCCGGATCAGGGCTGCGGTTTCCGGGAATCCTTCAGCTTCGGCGATCTCTGCGGCCGTCCGGCCTTCGTTGTCCGTCGCGTCCGGATCCGCACCTCTTTCGAGGAGGACCGCCGCGGCCTCGAGCTTGCCCCAGGCCGCCGCGCGCAGTAGCGGAGTCGCTCCGGTCTCCGTTTCACGGGCGTTCACTCGCGCCCCGTGGTCGAGCAGCAGCCGCACCAGCTCGGGATTGCCGCCGACGGCGGCATCATGGAGCGGCGTCGCGCCGTTCAGGGCCGCCGCATTCGGATCCGCGCCATGCTGCAGCAGCAGGGCGGCGACAC
The DNA here is from genome assembly GCA_026984795.1 of Solibacteraceae bacterium. Classification (GTDB taxonomy): domain Bacteria; phylum Acidobacteriota; class Terriglobia; order Bryobacterales; family Bryobacteraceae; genus JALSRK01. The sequence continues at coordinate 266,177 of JALSRK010000073.1, forward strand.
CGAGGCGGCCTTTGAGCGCGGCCTCATGCAGCAACGTTGCTCCGCCGGGCCCAGAGCCGGCGGCCGGAATTCCATGGTCGAGCAGTAGCCCTACGATCTCCGTTTGCCCGCGCAGCACCGCTTCGCGCAAGAGCCTCCGGGCCTGTTCGGTATTCTCGAACCGGGCCCCGTGCTCGAGCAGCGCCGCGGCCGCCTCGCGATGCCGGAATCGCAGCGCCAACTCCAGGGGCGAGGCGCCGCCCTGGGCGCGCGAGTCGATCCGTGCCCCGGCTTCCAGCAGAAGGGCGATCACCGGCTCGTAGCCTTTGGCGGCCGCATGGTGCAGCGGCGTCATCCCACTGTGGTCGGCGGCGTTCGGATCGGCATGATGAGCCAGCAGCGCCCTCACGGTCTCGGCATGGCCCCGGCGGCAGGCGTGGCTGAGCGCCGTAGCCCCGCCCCGGTCGCGGATATCGACGTTGATTCCAGTTCCGAGCAGCAGCTCGACAATAGCCGTATTGCCCCGCCCTGCGGCCATGTGCAGCGGAGTGGCCCCGTCCCGGGCGCGCGCATCGGCCCGCGCCCCGTGCTCGAGCAGCAACTCGACCACCCGCCGGTGCCCGGTGACCGCGGCGTAGTGGAGCGGCGTTGACCCGCCTTCGGCATGGGCGGCGTTCGGGTCGGCGCCGTGACGCAGCAGCAATTCCGCCAGCGCCAGGTTGCCGTCCCAGGCCGCATCGTGCAACGCGGTTCCGCCGAGCGGCCCCCGGGCGTTGACGTCCGCCCCGGCGGCGAGCAGTTCACGGACCCGCGTGATATCACCCGCCCGGGCGGCGCGCGCCAGCTCTTGCCCCGGCGCCGGAGCCGCCGTCAAGAGGATGGCGAGCAGCAGCAACGCCATACTCTCAGCCTACACCACGGGCTTCCAGCGCCCTTCGAGGACCGGCGGTCCGGAAGCCGGACCCGCGCCGGGCGCGGCCGGGCCCACGAAAATGGCCGGTCCCCTCGGCGGGAACCGGCCTTGAGTCGGCGGCCGTGGCGGGGTGCGCCGCGGGCCTGGAACCGGGAATCAGCGCTTTTCGATCGGCACCCACTCCCGTCCGCGGGCCCCCAGGTAGATCTGGCGGGGTCGGCCGATTCGCTGCTCCTTGTCGGTCAGCAACTCCTGCCACTGCGCCAGCCATCCCACCGTCCTCCCGATCGCGAACAGCACCGGGAACATCTCCACCGGGAATCCCATCGCCTGGTAAATGATGCCGCTGTAGAAATCGACGTTGGGATAGAGCTTCCGCTTGACGAAGTATTCATCCTCGAGAGCGATGCGCTCCAGCTCGATGGCGATGTCCAGAAGCGGGTTGCGTCCGGTCACCTCGAATACCTCGTCGGCCGTCCGCTTGATGATCCGCGCCCGGGGATCGTAGTTCTTGTAAACCCGGTGGCCGAAGCCCATCAGGCGGAACTCGCCCTTCTTGACCCGCTCGATGTAGCCCGGAATGTTGTCCTTCGAGCCGATTTCCCTCAGCATCCGCAGCACAGCTTCGTTGGCCCCCCCATGCAGCGGCCCGTAAAGCGCCGCCGCCGCCGCCGCCAGGGCGCAGAAGGGATCGGCGTGGGAGCTGCCCACCAGGCGCATCGTACTGGTCGAGCAGTTCTGTTCGTGGTCGGCGTGCAGGATGAACAGGATGTCCAGGGCCCTCTCGAGCACCGGGTTCGGCTTGTATCGCGCCTCGTTCCGCATGAAGAGCATCCGGAGGAAGTTGCCGGCGTAGGAAAGCTCGGGATCCGGCTCCACGTAGGGCATTCCCATCGAATGCCGGTAGGCGTAAGCGGCGAGGATCGGCACCTTGGCGATCAGGCGGTGGATGCTCCGCCGGCGGGCCTGTGGATCGTGGATCTGCTTGGCGTCCGGATAGAACGTGGAGAGCGCCGCCGCCGCGCTCACGAAGACGCCCATAAGGTGGGCGTCGTGACGGAAACCGTTGATCAGCGCTTTGAAGTTCTCGTGGAGATACATGTGTTGCCTGATGGCCGCCGTCCATTCGTCGAGCTGCTCCCGGTTCGGCAGCGCGCCGTGGATCACCAGATAGGCGGTTTCCAGAAAACTCCCGTTCTCGGCCACCTGCTCGATCGGGTAGCCGCGGTATTCAAGGACGCCCCTGGCGCCGTCGATGAAAGTGATCGAGCTCTTGCAAGACGCCGTATTGACGTAGCCCGGGTCATAGCTCATCAACCCGAAGTCGTCTTCCTGAACCTTGATCTGGCGCAGATCGAGGGCGCGGATCGTCTCGTGCTCGACAGCGATTTCGTAAGTTCTTCCTGTTCGGTTGTCGGTGATGGTCAGGGTCTCGTTAGACATTCGGCCTCCTGGTGTTAAGGATGCAATTGTCGTGTATCTGTCGCATGCCTCAGTTCGCCCGGGCGTCCCCATCGAGCAGCTTGCCGATTTCGGCCTCGAGGACCGCCCGGTTCCGGATCGCCTCGTCGCCGGGCTCGAAGTGCTTGCGGATCAAGCCGTTTTGGTCAATCAGAAACAGGTGCGGAACATGGATCCTCGGCCGCTTCGGATCCGGCCGCAGGTAAGAAGCCGCCATCTGGCCGCAATCGAACAAGACGGGACTGGTCACGCCGTGCTCCTTCTTGAACGCCTGGACGCTGGCGCGGGTGTCCGGGGGGTTCACCACGGACAGGACGGCGATGCGGTCCCCGTACGTCTGTTTCAGCTCTTCCAGAGTACCGGCGAGCTTCTGGCAGAGGGGGCACTTCGTAAGCATGAGTTCGAGGATCACGACTTTGCCCCGGTAGTCGGCTAGATCGTGGTATTTCATGTTCTCGTCCGGCAAAGTGAAGCCGGGCGCCCTCCGGCCGGATGTCTGTCCGAGGGCCGGCGCGAGTGTTCCCACCGCGAGCAACCAGAGGCTGGCGACAGCTATGAGTTGCATTTCTCTACAGTATCACGGGCGCACACACCGCTCGTCCGGGAAGCCGCAGGCGGGTCTCGGACGGCGCCAAGGGCTGTCGGCCCCCCTGGCCACGGAAGGCCGCTGCTATCGGCGCCGGCTCACGAATCGATACCACCTGCGGCGCCGCGGGGGGTCAGGGTGCTTGCCTCCCTCGATTGCCTCGCCGCTCAAGGCCGCCCGGGGATTGGTTACGAAGAAGCGCTCGGCCCAGCTTTCCCCGTAGCGGCGCGCGATCAGGTTGTAAACCTCGGCCATATCCGGAGTGCGGTCCTGAGGATCATGGGCGTCGCTGGCGATGAAGTGGACGAGCCCCTGCTCGAGCAGTTTCTCGCTGAACTTCCTCGCCGCCCTCCCGAACCGCCCGGTGAACGACAAGGCAGTGATCTGCAGCAGAACGCCCCGGCGGACCCACTCCTCGAGTTCCGCCAGCCGCTGCTGGAGCAGCCAGTTCCTCTCCGGGTGAGTGATGATGGGGATCATACCGGCGCCCATGAGGCTCTCGAAGATCTCCGTGCTGTTCTTGAAGATCAGAAGATCGGAGAACTCCACCAGCAGGTAGCGGCGGTTGTTGATCGTGTACTTGGACGGGTGGGCGATGGCGTCCTGGATGTTGTCATAAGAGAGGTGAAGGTCACAGCCCCAGTGGATGCGCGGCCGGAGCTTGGCTTTTTCCTTCAGCTGATCGATCTTCCGCTTGACGGTTTCCGGCTCGAACGCGTAGCTGGGGTTTGCGTGCGGGGTGGCGACGATGTCGGTGGTGCCGGATTCCGCGGCGATCCGGAGCATTTCCACGCTCACCCGCGGATTCGGGGCCCCGTCGTCCAACCCTGGAAGAATGTGGCTATGGATATCGACCATCGGCCGGAGCCGGCCCGCCGCCGCGGCCGCGCCTCAGATGAACATCTCCTCGTCCGTCGTCGCTTCCGAGACGTTCGGCCGGCCGCCCCGGAAAAAGTAGTCCAAGGCTGTCCGGATCCCGGAGATCACCCCGCTGACCTGCCGCACCGGCGTGACCACCCCCTTGTTCAGCAACACGATGGTCTCATGCACCCGGCTGACAGAATCGTCCAGGACCAGCTCCACCCGGTCCAACTGCGCCCGGGCACGCTCGGTGAGTTCCGTCAGGAACAGATCGCTGCGTTTTACCTGCGCTCGGGTGCTTTCGAGAATCTCCGTAGTCTTGGAGGTGATGTCGGAGATCTGTTGCCGCGTTGCCTTCAATGTCTCTCCTGCGGAGGCCAGCACCTCCTCGGCTCGAGGGGACAACTCGTCGATGCGTTCTTTGACTTGCCGCGCCTGGCGGGCCACCAGCACCGCCGCGATGGCCTGGACCGCCAGCGCCACCGCCCCGATGCCGATGGCCACGACCATCAGGTAGACGATGGTTTCGTTGATCTGCATCTTTGCCGGGACCCGGTGCCGCGTCAGAAGCCTTCCGCTTTCGACTCTTCTTCGGCTGCCGAAGGCGTGACGGCTTCCTTGTATGCCTGTTTGCCGGCTTCGACCGCCGCGGCCACCTTGTCCTTCTGCTTGGCGACCACGTCTTTGCCGCGGTCCACGAGCTCCGTCGCCGACTCGCGCACTTCTTCGGTGCGCCGCTTCACGAAATCGCGGCCCTCGTCCGCCTTCTCGCGGATCAGCTTCCGGGTCTCTTCGCCGGACTTCGGCGCGAACAGGATCCCGATCGCGACACCAATGCCCATCCCCAGGAAGAAGTACGAGAGTTTGTTGCCTTCGTCCACGGTGTGTCTCCTTTCTGCTGCCGGAATGCTCCTGTAATTGAAGATAGCATTAGAATAGCTGCCATGGTGGGGAAACTTCCCGATGCCCGCCGATAATCTCACGGCGGCGAAAGGCCGGCCGAAGAAACTCGATCACGAAGCCCTGTGGAACTATGCCCTCCGCTTGTTGACCTCGCGCAGCTACTCGGTGGCTGAGTTGCGGGACCGCTTGCGGCGCCGGGCGGCCCGCGCCTCGGATGTAGTCCGCATCGTCGGGCGTCTTCGGGAACTCGGCTATCTTGACGACCGGAAGTACGCCGAACTCTACGCCCGCCTCCGGCTGGAGAACGACGGCTTCGGACCGGCCCGGATCGTCCGCGACCTGATCCGCAAGAGGGTCGCCCGGCCGCTGGCCGAACAGGCGGTTGCGGCTGTCTTCGAGGGAACCGTAGAGGACGACCTGATCGATCGTTTCTTGCGGCGGAAGTACCGTGCGGTTTCCCTGCCGGAGCACCTGGCCGAGCCCCGGAACCTCGCCTCCGTCTACCGCCGGCTGCGCTATGCCGGCTTCAGCGGAACCGGGATCGTTCGCGTCCTCCACCGCTACTCCCACCGGGCCGAGGAACTCGAAGGGATCGAGGAAGACGCCGAGTCCTGACCGAAGGGCCCCCTCCGGCCCGGTGCTATCCTGAAGGCGAGATGAGGGGGTTCCGCTGGCTGCTGCTCGCCGCTATCGCAGCCATCCTGGCGGCGGTCGCCGGAAGCTACCTGTCGCGGACCGCCCGGCAGGCCTCGGAACTGCCGCCGCCCCCGCCCGATCTCCCTCCGAACATCGCCGCCACCAGCGACACCTGGGTCCACACCGAATACGAAGGCGAGCGCCCCATCGTCGAGATCCGGGCGAAGAAGATGCGACAGCTCAGGGAACCCGCCGCCTTCGAGCTCGAAGGGGTCGAACTGCGCATCTTCCAGCCCGGCGGATACGACCGCGTCCGTTGCGGGCGCGCGGAGTTCGACATCGAGAAGAGCACCCTTTACTCGGAGGGGCCGGTCGAGATGACCCTTGACGTCCCCGAGCAGGGAGCCGAAGACGAAGCCAGCCTCGTCCACATCGAATCCTCCCACGTCCGGCTCGACACGAAAACCGGTCGCGTGACGACCGACCAACCGGCCCATTTTCGGTTTCCAAGAGGCGAAGGCCGCTCTACCGGCGCCACCTATGATCCGAAATGGAGAGACCTCCGGATGCACCAGGACGTAGCGCTGCGCTGGTACGGCGCGGGTCCGGGCGAGGAAATCGTCATCGAGGCCGGCCAACTGGTCTACAAGGAAGACCAGGACAAGATCTATCTTTCGCCCTGGTCGCGGTTCCGCAAGGGGGCTCTCCAGCTCGATGCCGCCAGCAGCGTCGTGACGCTGCGCGACGGGGGGCTCGACCGGGTGGACGCCAGGCAGGCTTCAGGCCGCCACGGAGAGGCGGGAAGACGGACCGAGTTCGCCGCCGACCACCTCGTCATGATCTGGGGTCCGGGTATGGCGCTCGAGAAGATCGTCGGCGAGGGCTCGGTGCGGCTCGTCTCCCGGACCGCGACTTCGGCGATCACGTCGTCTGGTGAGCGGCTCTTTCTCGACTTCCGCCCCGCCGAGCCCGACAGCGTCCTCGAGCATGCGCTGCTGATGGGCGCCGGCCGCCTGCAGCTCCAGGAAATGCCGCCTTCCGGAAAGCCGGGCCCCGACCGCATCCTCACCAGTGAAGTGATCCATGCTTACCTCCGGAACCGCGGTTCGGAATTCGAGAAGATCGAAACGGGAGCCCCGGGCCGCGTCGAGTTCCTCCCACGCGATGGCGAAGGAGTGCGGCGGAGGATCGAGGGCCGCCGGATCTGGATGCTCTTCGCCCCGGAAAACCGGCTGGAGTTGTTTCGGGCACAGCCCGCCGCGACCTGGACAGCGCCGCCGGCGGGCAGCGGCCGGGCGCCGCAGCGCACCTGGAGCGACGACTTCGTCGCCCGCTTCGACGTCGCTTCCGGGGAACTCCTGCGCATCGACCAGACGGGCGATTTCCGCTTGGAGCAGGGTGACCGCCGCGCCCGCGCCGAAAAGGGTGTTTTCGAACCCCCCCGCGATCTCTTTCTGCTTCTCGGCGAGGCGCGCATCGCTGACGCCCGGGGTTCCACGTCGGCGGACCGGATCCTGTGGGACCGGCGCAAAGATGCCGTCACCGCCGAAGGCAGCGTCGCCTCCACCCGCCTGCCGGACGAGAAAGCCGGGGAAGGGGATTTGCTCGCACCCGGCGAACCTGTTCACGCCCGGGCGGCCAGAATGGTGGCCCACAACAGCGGCGCGGTCGTGGTCTACGACGGCGGCGTGGTCCTCTGGCAGGGACCGGACCGCATCCAGGCCGACCACGTCGTCATCGATCGTGGGAAGCGCACCCTCGCCGCCGCCGGCAGCGTCGTGACCCGCTTGCGGATGCAGGAGGCCGGCGGCGCAGCCGAGGGGCCGCCGCGGTTTACCGTCGTCCGCGCCGATGAATTCTTTTACACGGCCGAGCACCGCGTGGCGCAGTACCGCGGGAAGGTCCGGCTGACACAGCCTGGCCTGGAAGTTTCGAGCAACCAACTCCGCGCCTTTTTCGCCGCGCCGGCCGGGGCCGGGGAGCAGGCCGGGGGGGCCGGCGGCAAGCGGAAACTCGACCGCCTCGTCGCCGAAGGCGGCGTCCGTGTCATCCTGAAAAAAGCCGGGCGCGTTCGCACCGGCTTCGGCGAGCGTGCCGAATACTACCTCGCCGAAGAGAAACTCGTGCTCCGCGGCGGACGGCCGAAGCTGGTCGACAGCGAGCGGGGCACCAGCCAGGGCGATGAATTGACCTACTATGCCCGCAATGATAGGCTGCTGGTTGATGGCGATGAGGTCCGCCCGGCGATGAGCCGATTGCGGACTCGCAAACCCCAGGCCGGCCCGGGAGGGGGCGAGTAGACGGCATATGTCAGCATGCGAGCACTGGAGACCGTAGAGATCTCGAAAGCCTACCGCGGCCGCAAGGTGGTCGATGACGTCTCGATCAAACTCGTCCAGGGGGAAGTCGTCGGTCTACTGGGGCCGAACGGCGCCGGGAAGACCACCTCGTTTTACATCATTGTCGGATTGATCAGTCCCGATTCCGGCAGCGTGCTGCTGGACGGCGAGGACATCACTAACCTGCCCATGTACCAGCGGGCGCGGCGGGGCATCAGCTATCTGCCGCAGGAGCCGTCGGTCTTCCGCAACCTCACCGTCGAGGAGAACCTGATGGCGATCCTCGAGACGCTTCCGCTGAGCCGCCACGCGCGGCGGGAGCGCATGGAAACCCTGATCGAAGAGCTCGGCCTCGACAAGGTCCGCCGGAACAAGGGCCATTCGCTCTCCGGTGGAGAAAGGCGCCGGGTGGAAATCGCCCGTTCGCTGGTCATCAGTCCGAGCTTCTTGCTGCTCGACGAGCCGTTCAGCGGCATCGATCCCATCCAGGTGCTGGAGATCCAGAAGATCATCGCCGCATTGAAGCGGGCCGGCATCGGCATCCTGGTCACCGACCACAACGTGCGGGAGACCCTCGCCGTCACCGATCGTGCCTACATCATCAACAACGGCCGCATCTTCCGCACCGGCAGCCCCGAAGAGCTCGGCGCGGATCCCGAGGTCCGCCGCGTCTACCTGGGCGAGAGTTTCAGCTTCGAGATCAGCAGTTGGCGCTGAGCCGCCCCGGGTTCCGGGCTCAGCTCCGGCCCGAAGAACCAAAGCCCCCGGCGGCCCGGCGGCTCTCGTTCAATTCAGCCTCCTCCCACTCCACAGCCGCATAGGGGGCGATGACGAGCTGGGCGATGCGGTCTCCGGCGCGCACCCGGTACGGCTCGCGGCCCAGGTTGATGAGAATCACCTTCAGCTCGCCGCGGTAGCCGGGATCGATGGTTCCTGGAGCGTTCGGCATCGAGATGGCGTGCTTCAGCGCCAGCCCGCTGCGGGGACGCACCTGGCCCTCCCAGCCCGGCGGGATCTCCACCGCCAGCCCCGTGGGCACCACCTGCGGCACGCCGGGCTCGAGCACGACGTCCTCGACGGCGCGCAGGTCCATCCCGGCGTCCTCTTCGGGGCCGTGGACGTAGGCGGGCAGCTCGGCCCGCGGGTCGAGACGCTTGATTCGAATCCGCATCGAATCCGTTATGATAATCGTTTTCCTCCCCCGGGGAAGCTTCCACGTTCGAGGAACCGCAGTGAACGAAACCAGGCCCCAGCGCGTCGTCACCATCGGCCCCATGCCGCCGGAGAAGTCGGCTTACGCGCTGGCCCGCTACAGCCGCTCGCCGGACTCGATCCGCGAGTCGCTCGAGTGGGTCAAGGCGCACGATTCCGAGAAGTTCCTCGAAAGCTTCTACTTCCAGTACGGGCACGCCTCGATCGCCGACCTGGGGCACCTGGCGCTGTCGTTCGAGGGCATCTCGGAGCTGGCCGCCAGCGAGGTGGAGGACGAGCAGCTCTGGGACGGGCAGGCGCGCTCGTCGCGCTACCAGGACTTTTCCCGCTGCGGCGTCGTCGTGCCGCCGGAGTTCCCCGAGGCCGAAGCCGGACGGTACCGCGAGGCGGCGAACGCCCTCCTGGCCGCCTACCAGCGGGTCCACGGCGAGGTCTTCGAGATGCTCAGAGAGAAGCTGCCGCGGCCGGCGGAGATGAAGCCCGCCGCCTACGAGCGGAACCTCCGCGCCCGGGCCTTCGACGTGGCCCGCTACCTGCTCTTCTGGGGCGTGCCCACCAACGTCGGCCAGGTGACCAGCATCCGGACCCTGGAGCGCCAGATCCGCCGCTTGAAGGCCAGCGAATACCGGGAGTGCCGGGACCTGGCCGGGGAGATCGCCGAAGCGCTGGCCCGGCCGCCGGCCTGCGTCTGGTACGAGGGCGGAGAGCGGGAGCCCGTGGCCCCCACACTGGCCCGGCACGTCGAGGCCGACGAGTACCTGCGGCGCACCCGCGAGGAGCTGGCGCGCTGGGCCCGGCAGAACCTGCCTCCGCCGGCGGGCGTCGAGGTGGACGACGTGGATCTGATCCGGGCCGGCGACGTGCCGGCCGACATCGTGGCCACGCTGCTCTATCCGGTAACCGACCGGCCCTACCGGGAACTCTACGAACTGGCCCGGGGCTGGAGCGAAGCCCGGCGGCGCGAGGTGCTCGATCTCGCCGTGCGCCACCGCGGCCGCCGGGACGACCTGCTGCGGGCCTTCCGCGGCGGGCCCTACGTCTTCGATCTCGTCCTCGACATCGGCGCCTACCGCGACCTGCACCGCCACCGCCGCTGCCACCAGTTCCGCCAGGCCTACTCCGGCCGCCTGGGCTACGCCGTGCCGGGGCCGCTCCAAGGGACGAACCTGGAGGCCGAATACCGCCGCGCCATGGACGCCGCCTTCGCGGCCTTCCGTGCGCTTCCCGAGCCCGGCTCCCACTACCTGCTGCCCTTCGGCGCGCGCTCGCGGTTCCTCTTCAAGATGGACTTCGCCGAGGCCGAGTACATCGCCAAGCTCCGCAGCGGCGTCAAGGGCCACTTCAGCTACCGGGAAGTGGCGTGGAAGATGAAGCAGAAGATGGAGGAGGTCGAGCCGGAGCTGGGCCGCCTGATCGAAGCCACGCCGCCCTGGGTGGAAGAGCCGCTCAAACGCTGAGATCCGAACCGCCCGCCGCCTCCCGCCGTCTCATCCAGCGCTTCACGAGCGGCCGACTTTACGCGCCCGCAGGAAGCTGGTTACCCCGAACCAGACCATCAGGAACGCGAAGAGGGCCGCCAGGATCACCCGGAAGAGGCTGTCCGAGTCACCCCGTTGCGTGAAATCGCGGTAGGCCCGGATGCTGGAAGGCATCGCCCAGACGGCGAGCGCCAGGAAGACGAATCCGATGATCTGGTTCCAAAGCACCCGCAGCGGCCGAATGATCCGGGGCAAGACGTGGGAAAGAAAGAGCTTGACCTTGGCGATCATCGGTCTCGGCAGGGTGTCTGCTCCCTATCCTACCAGAACGGCCCGCTGCGGCAGCCGCGGGGAAGCCGGCCGAACTACGCCGGAACGCGGCCCGGCGGTCCGGCCGCCGCTCCGGGAAGTTGCCGGCCGGGCGGCGGGGAGCTATCCTTGTAGACTTGAGCCGGACAACGGCTCGGTTTCCGATCTCCGATCTCGCTGAGTCGCTGAGTAAATCCGATGACTGATCTCCTTCTTGCTCCTCCCTACCTAGGACTGCTCGGTCTTGTTTGTGCTCTTGGCGTCTACATTGTCGTCACCCGGAAGCCCCCCGGGAACGAGACGATGCGGGAGATTTCCGAACTGATCCACTCCGGGGCGATGGCCTTCCTGAGGCGGGAGTATTCGATCCTGGCTATCTTCGTCGTGATCGTCGCCGGCCTGCTCGCCTGGAAGATCAGCCCGGCCACCGCGCTCTGCTTCGTCACCGGGGCCGCCTGTTCCGTCTTGGCGGGCTTCACCGGAATGCAGGCCGCTACCCGGGCCAACGGCCGGACCACGGAGGCGGCGCGCACCGGCGGCGCCGGCGCTGCGCTCATGGTGGCCTTCGGCGGCGGCACGGTGATGGGACTCGCCGTCGCCGGGCTCGGCTTGCTGGGCCTCGGAGTCCTCGCCTCTGTCTATGGCGACCCGGAAACCGCCGCCAACATCAACGGCTTTGCCATGGGGGCCAGCTCCATCGCCTTGTTCGCCCGCGTCGGCGGCGGCATCTACACCAAAGCTGCTGACGTCGGCGCGGACCTGGTCGGCAAAGTCGAGGCCGGCATCCCCGAAGACGACCCGCGCAACCCCGGCGTCATCGCCGACAACGTGGGCGACAACGTGGGCGACGTGGCCGGCATGGGGGCCGACATCTTCGAGTCCTACGTCGGCTCGATGGTCGCCACCATTGCCATCGCCGCCACGATGCAGACCACGGGGATTCATGATCTTGCCGCCGGAGCGGCTCCGGAAGCGGCCCGCACCGTCCTGATGGCGCTGCCGCTGACGCTGGCCGGCGTGGGGCTCATCGCCTCTTTGATCGGGAACCTGTCCGTGCTGGTGACGAAGAACTGGGGACCGGCCCGCGCGCTGCGTTACTCGGCGTGGTTCGCCGCCTTGCTCTTTCTTGTCGCCTCTTATGTGATCATCGGCGGGCTGGCGATCAGCGAGCACGTCTTCTGGGCCGTGCTGGCGGGCAACGTGGCCGGGGTGGCCATCGGCTTCATCACCGAATACTACACCTCGATGAAGCCTATCTACGGCATCGCCGAAGCTTCGAAGACGGGGGCGGCGCCGAACATCATCCACGGGCTCGCCGTGGGATTCCGGAGCACCGCTTTGCCCGTGCTCATGATCTGCGCCGCCATCTACGTTTCCTACCAGGTGGCGGGGCTTTACGGAATCGGCATCGCCGCCGTGGGCATGCTGGCTACGGTGGGCATCACCATGAGTGTGGACGCCTACGGACCGATTGCCGACAACGCCGGCGGCATCTCGGAGATGGCCGGCCTCGGGCCCGAAGTCCGCTCGATCACCGACACTCTCGACGCTCTCGGCAATACCACCGCCGCCATGGGCAAGGGCTTCGCCATCGGATCGGCGGCGCTGACAGCTTTGGCGCTGTTCAGCGCTTACACCCAGGCTGTGGATGGCGTGCGCGTAGCCGCGGGCCAGGAGAGTATCGTAATCCGGGTCAACGACGCCAGCGTGGTGATCGGGTTGCTCATCGGCGGGATTCTGCCGTTCCTGCTCGCCGCCTTCACCATGACCGCCGTCGGCCGGGCCGCCAGCCAAATGGTCGAAGAGATCCGCCGCCAGTTCCGTGAGATCAAGGGCCTGCTGGCCGGCGAGCCGGGCGTGAAGCCCGATGCGGCGCGCTGCGTCTCCATCGTCACCGCCGCCGCCCTCCGAGAGATGATTCTGCCGGGGCTCACCGCGGTGATTGCCCCGGTCCTGGTCGGCTTCCTGCTTGGACCGGAAGCGCTCGGAGGTATGCTCGCCGGGGCCACCGTCACCGGCGTCCTCCTCGCTCTGTTCATGGCTAATGCCGGCGGCGCTTGGGACAACGCCAAGAAAGCCATCGAGAAGGGCGAGATCCCCGGAGAGCAGAAAGGTTCCGATGCTCACAAAGCCGCCGTGGTCGGCGATACCGTTGGGGATCCTTTCAAAGACACGAGCGGGCCGTCGATGAACATCCTGATCAAGCTGATGTCCATCGTCTCTCTGGTGATCGCTCCACTGATCGCGTGAGACCAAGGGCGCCTCGGGGCGCGCTACAGGTGAAGGTCGCAGGACGCCGGCCTCAGTGCCACAAGCCCGTCCAGCGCCACTCTGGACCGGGGCGGAGGGAAATGTGCACCGGCCGCCGGACAGGATGTTCTTCCTCCCAAGGGAACGGTTCGGGCGGCGGCAGTTCGCCTTCCAGTTCGAGCAGCCGCCGGATCCGCTCCTCGGTGGCGGGGTGGGTGCGCAAGAGCGAAGGCTCCGGCACGCGCCGCCCCGGCAGCAAGATCCGCTCCAGGAAATGCACCTGATAGGTTTCCAGCTTGTAGAGCGCCGAAGCCAGCCCGCGCGGGTCCCCCGTCAATTCCACCGCCCCCAGATCGGCATCGAATTCCCGCGACCGCGACAGCGCCAACTGTAGTAACGCCGTCAGCGACGGGGCGAAGATCAATAAGAAAACCGCCAGCCACGGCACGTTGTAACCGGCCGCCAGCCACAACGGGAGATTCAGCAGCAGCAGGAACTGCCCCATCCAGGAGAGGAAGACCGTCGCCCGGCTGACCAGGTCGGCCAGTCCCAGGACCTGCAGGTCGTTGTGCCGGATGTGCGCAATCTCGTGCGCCAGCACGCCCGCCAGTTCCCGCCGGTCCAGATGCTCCAGCAGGCCGGCGGTGACGGTAACCGCCGCGTCGTCGCGGGAGCCCACCGAGAAGGCGTTGATCATCGGCGTCGGCACATAGAAGAGCCGTGGCGGACGTGGCAGCCGGGCTCGCCGGCTCAGCTCAACCACGATGCGATACAGGCCCGGAGCCTCACCCGGCGCCAGGGGCTCGGCCCCGTACAGCCGCAGAATCAGCAGTGGTGAGGCGCGCAGGCCGGCGGTCAGCAACACCAGCCCCGCTGCCACCAGGCCGGCCAGTCCCGAAGGTCCGGCCACCACCCATCCCAGCAGCGCCAGCAGCCCCAGCATCCCGCCGAACAGCACCGCCGTGTGAACCAGGTTGCGCAGCTTCTGTTTGACGATATGCTGACGCTTCATGGCGCCGGCTCCGCCGCCGTGGATTCTTCACTGATCCGGATGCCCATCTGCTCGAGCAGGTTGCGCAGCTCCTCGCCCGACATCACCTCGCGCTTGAGCAGCTCCTGGGCCAGGCGGGTCAGCGCGTCTCGGTGCTCCCTCAGGATGCTCCTGGCCCGCTCGTAGCTCTCCTCGAGGATGCGCCGCACCTCCGCGTCCACCTTCTTGGCCGTCTCCTGGGAATAGGCCGGCAGGCCGGGGCCGCCATCGCCCAGATAGGCCGAAGGCAGTTCTTCCAGCGCCACCGGCCCGATCTCGCCGCTCATGCCGAACTGCTTCACCATGCGGCTCGCCAGGCTGGTGGCCCGCTGGAGATCGTCCGCCGGCCCGCTGGAAACGTGCCCAAAAACCACTTCTTCGGCCGCCCGGCCGCCGAGGATCACCGTCAGGCGGTCTCGCAGTTCGGGTTCGGTGAGAAGATAACGGTCTTCGATCGGAGTCTGAATGGTAACGCCCAGGGCCGCGCTGCCTCGCGGGACGATGCTCACCTTGTGCACCGGATCGGCGTGCGGCAGCATCATGCCCAGCAGCGCGTGACCCATTTCGTGGTGCGCCACCACCGCGCGCTCGTGCTCGCCCAGCGCGCGGCTCTTCCGTTCGAGTCCCGCCAGCACCCGGTCCACAGCCTCATCGAAATCCTCCATGCAGACCGTGTCCCGCCCCCGCCGCACGGCGATGAGCGCCGCCTCGTTGATCACGTTGGCCAGCTCGGCCCCGGAGAAGCCGGGTGTCCGGGCGGCAATGATGCGCAGGTCCACATCGCCGGCGAGCTTCACGTTGCGGGCGTGGACTTTCAGGATGGCTTCGCGCCCATTCATGTCCGGGCTGTCGATCACGATCTGGCGGTCGAAGCGCCCGGGGCGCCGCAGCGCCGGGTCCAGCACGTCCGGACGGTTCGTCGCCGCCATGATGATCACCCCGGCCGAGCTGTCGAAACCGTCCATCTCGACCAGCAACTGGTTCAGCGTCTGCTCCCGCTCTTCGTGGCTCACCGGCGAGCGGGCCCCGGCCCGGCTCTTGCCGATCGTGTCGATTTCATCAATGAACACGATGCAAGGCGCCTTCTGCCGCGCCTGTTGGAACAGCTCCCTGACCCGGGCCGCGCCCACCCCGACGAACATCTCGACGAAGTCCGCTCCCGAGATCGAGAAGAATGGGACGCCGGCTTCTCCGGCCGTCGCTCGCGCCAGCAACGTCTTGCCGGTCCCCGGCGGTCCTACCAGCAGTACGCCCTTCGGAATTCGCGCGCCGATGCGGGCGTAGCGCTCCGGGTGCTTCAAGAAGTCCACCACCTCGCGGAGTTCCTCCACCGCCTCCTCTACGCCTGCCACGTCGGCGAAAGTGACCTTCACCGAACTCTCGTCCCAGATCTTCGCCCGGCTCCGCCCGAGACTCAGCGCTTGGGTGGCTCCCGGCAGCCGCCGCACGCTCCAGGCCCAGAACGCGATCAGCAACAGAGTGGGGAACGTCCAGACGAACAGGTTCGACCAGAAGTCGTCCTGGGGAACCCCGGTAAACTTCGCCCCCGCCTGCTCGAGACGTTCAATCAGTCGGCCATCGTCCACGCCCGGCAGCCTCACCGCCCGGAACCGCTTCGCATCCTTGCCTTCTCCCTCTTGCCAGACAATGAACTCGGAACCGATGGCCACTTCCACCACCCGCTTCGCCTCGAGGGATTTCAGGAAGTCGCTGTAGCTTGCTTCTTGCACCCGCCCGGCGCGGACCAGCGACTGGTTGAGCCACATAAGCAGTCCCAGAGAAAGCAGGACGTAGACCGCTGTGTAGGCGTACTGGCGCTGGCGATGGCGGTCACGGTCAGTCTTATCCGGCATGTCCGAGCCCTCCCGAAGAAGAGATAGCCCGCCGGCAAGCCCCGCCTGAGTCACTGGGGACCGCCGGGCCTTGAACCACTTGCATTGTAGCACGCAAAAGATGACTTGACAAGATTATTATCAAGATGTATGACTATAACGAGATCAATCTTCGCGACTTGACTGTAACCGATTCATCCATCGGCGCGTCAAGAATGCCGGAGCGCCTGACGCCCATGCAAGTATCGGACGCGGCTAACAACATTTGAGGAGGATGCACATGCAATCACCCACTCGGGCGCCCCTCCGCACTGTGGCGGAATGGGATCTCCGGGCGTGGACGGCTCTGCTCGTCTGCGCCTTACTTGTCTACATGCCCACGGCCGCTTACGCGGCCAAAGACCAGCCGCCGGAGCGGCCGCTTCCGCCGGAGGTTTTCAAGCCTTTGGACGAGGCGTTGCAAAAGTCCTACTTGGAGCTTTTTGACGAAGCTTCCAAACTCGAATTCACCCCCCAGCAGATCGAGAAGATGCGGCAGTACCTCAAAGACTCCCGCAGTTACTGCCGCCGGCTCTGGGCGGGCAAGATCGACCAATGGGAGAAGGAGCTCCGGGCGGCCCAGGCCGAGCTGCGCAGCCGGACCCGGACGCTCAAGGAGGCCCAACGCAAGCAGTACCACTGCAAGATCCAGAACTTGCGGTTGCAGATCCACAACGGCCGGATGCTGCGGCAGCAGGCGATCCCGACCGCCTATGAGAACCGCCTGGCGAAACTCGATCTGATCGAGAAGTGGCCGGCCGAGGAGAAGCAGATCCGCGCCGAGATCGCGTCCGGCGCTTACACCCAGCGCAAGTACGGCGACGTGCTGGACATCGGCTTCCGCGACGTCGGCCGCGGCCAGGAACAGGACGTCAAGGTCGGCCGCGATGCCATCCGCGAGATGAAGCTCGCCGGATTGATGCCGCCGGAAGTCAAGAACGAGGTAGTGCGGCGCTACGTGACGGACCTGGCGCGCAAGATCGCCCGCAACTCCGACCTCCGGGTGCCGGTTCAGGTCACCGTGCTCAACTCCAAAGAGATCAACGCCTTCGCCCTGCCCGGCGGCTTCCTGTTCGTGCAGCGGGGCCTGCTCGAGGCCGTCGAGGACGAGTCGCAACTGGCCGGCGTGATCGCCCATGAGACCGCCCACGCGGCGGCCCGCCACGGCCACCGGCTCATGAAGCGGGCCACCATCTCCTCGATCATCTATCAGGCGGCCCAGGTCGCTGCCCTCATCTTCACCGGCGGCGCGGCCAGCATCGGCCTCTACTACGCCTTGCAGTACGGCTTCTATGGCTTGGGCATGATCCTCAGCCTCGACCTGCTCGGCGTCAGCCGCGACCTCGAGCTGGAAGCGGACCAGCTCGGCGTGCAGTACGCCTGGAAGGCCGGCTACGATCCGACTGGCTTCATCCGCTTCTTCGACAAGATGGCCACTCAGGAAGGTTACGTCCGCGGCTTGAGCTGGTTCCGGACTCACCCGCCGTTCTATCAGAGGATGGTCCACGCCAAGCGCGAGATCATGTTCCTGCCCGAAAAGAAAGGGCTGATCCGCAACACCGACGCCTTTGACCGGATGAAGAAGGCCTTGAAAGAAGTCACCGCCAAGGCCGAGGAAGAGGAACAGGACCGGCCCAGCCTGCTGGCCCCGGAGACCGGCTGTCCGAAGCCTCAGATGCCCGAGATGAAACCCGGCAAGAGGAGGGTGGAAACGGTATGCAACATCCCCATCGACTGATTGCCTTGGCCGCCGTCGCGGCCGCCCTCTCGCTTGCCGGGCCGGCGGCGGCGCGGGAGGTCTCCCTCTACGTCACCGTGGAAAAGGACGGCAAGCTGATCGGAGGCTTGACCGAGAAGAACTTCCGCCTCTACGAAGACGGAGAGTCGCGGCCCTTCCGCCTCGCCGAACCCGAGACGCCGGCATCCATCGCCCTCCTGGTGGAATACAGCCGGGCTTCGTGGCCGTATTTCAACGACATCCTTCGGTCGATCGAAGGTTTCTTCGAAGAGGCCCCGGAGGGCCACTGGTACGCACTGGCAACCTTCTCCAACGATCTCAACGTACGGGTGGATTTCACCAAGCTCCGGGGGCGCATTTCGCAAGCCTTCACTGATTTGCCGCCCCCGATGTGGAGCGAGATCAACACCTATGACGCCGTCTACGAGATGCTCGACCGGATGAGCCGTCTCAAAGGTCGGCGGGTGCTCATCGTCATCGGCTCAGGCCTCGACACGATGAGCTCCCACACGCTGGGCGACGTCAAACGGATGGCCGAGCGGGCCAACGTCGTCGTCTACGGCGTCGGCGTCGGATCGATGTTTCGCGGAATGTGGGAGCCGTACCTGACTACGACCGCCCGCATGGACCTGACTATGGCCCAGGCCTTTTTCCAGATGCTGGCTGACAGGACCGGCGGGGACGCCTGGTTCCCGCGGTTCGAGGCCGCCTTCCGGGACGTGATGGAGGGCATCATGCAGTCGCTCGCCTTCCAGTACCGGATCGTCTACGATTCCCAGGTTCCGGAAGACGGCAAGTTTCACAAGATTAGACTGGAAGCGTTCCAGGTGACCGATGACCGGCGCATCGACTTCCGCGTACGGGTGCGTCAGGGTTGGCGCCGGTAGGCGAATCAGACGGTGGCCGGTTCACGTCCGGTTATAGGAGGTGAGCTGTGGCGAATTCGAAAAAGGAGATTGTCATGAAACGATCGATTGCGATTCTTATTGTTGTGTTGATGACCGGCGCCGGTGTGCTCGCGGGCGCGGTGGCGGCAAGGTCGCTGGCGGGCGGCGCCGGCGTCAGAATGGTGCCCGTCGCCGTCGCCGGGGAGGGCGGCGCCGCTCAATCCGCCTCTTTGGCGGCGGGTTTCCGCTCCGTGGTTCAGAAGACGTTGCCCGCGGTGGTGAACATCTCCACCACGAAGGTCGTCAAGACCGAACGCCAGGCCCCGGTCCCGTTCTTCATGGACCCTTTCTTCCGCGACTTCTTCGGCCGCGGCTTCGGGTGGCAGTTCGACGTGCCTCGCGAGTACCGCGAAAAGAGCCTTGGCTCGGGCGTGATCGTCTCGGCTGACGGCTATATCCTCACCAACGATCACGTGGTCCACGGAGCCACCGAGATCAAGGTTTCCTTGGTGGACAAACGCGAGTTCGACGCCAAACTCATCGGTACCGATCCCAAGACCGATATCGCGGTGCTCAAGATCCAGGGTGAGAATCTTCCCCAGGCCACCTTGGGAGATTCCTCCAAGATCGCCCTGGGCGACATCGTCCTGGCCATGGGAAATCCCTTCGGCATCGGACAGACCGTGACCATGGGCATCGTCAGCGCCACCGGCCGCGGCGGGCTGGATATCGAGGACTACGAGGACTTCATTCAGACTGATGCCGCGATCAATCCCGGCAATTCCGGCGGACCGCTGGTGAACGCCAAGGGCGAGGTCATCGGCATCAATACGGCGATTCTCTCGCGCAGCGGCGGCAACGTGGGTATCGGTTTCGCGGTCCCGATCAATATGGCCCGCCATGTCATGCAGCAGTTGATCGAGAAGGGCCGGGTGGTCCGCGGCTGGCTCGGCGTCTACATCCAGCCGGTCACGTCTTCCATCGCCAAGGCGATGGGGCTCGAAAAACCCCAGGGAGCGCTGGTGGCCGACGTGGATCCGGAGAGCCCGGCCGGCAAAGCGGGCCTGAAAACCGGCGACGTCATTGTCGCGCTGGATGGCCAGCCGATCGAAGACTCCCGGCAGCTCCGGCTGCGGATCGCCGAAGCAGGCCCCGGCAAGCAGGTCCGGCTGGAGGTGGTGCGCGACGGCAAGCACATGACGATCCCGGTCACCCTCGGTGAACTTCCCGAGGAGCGCGCTCAGGCCGGTCCGGAAGCCCGGCGGGGCTATCCGCTCGAAGGCGTCCAGGTCGATGACCTGACTCCGCAAGTCGCGCGGCAGCTCGGTCTGCCGGCGGACACCTTCGGGGTTGTCGTCACCTACGTCGAGCCCGGCTCCCCGGCTGCGGAAGCCGGCCTGCGGCGAGGCGACGTGATCCAGGAGGTGGACCGCAAACCGGTCACTAACGTCGCTTCCTTCGAGCGGGCTGTCCGCGAGGCTGGACGTAAGCCCGTGCTGCTGCTGGTCAATCGCGGCGGGCGTACCGCCTTCATCGTCGTCGAACCGCAGTGACGCTTTCGCCCGGTGAAGCGGGAACCGTTCCCGCTTCACCGGCCCTCTCATCCGCTGCGGCCGCGTTGCTCTTGGCACGAAAGAGGTGGAAGCCATCATGCGCGAGCGGTTGTTTGGTTGGTTTCTCGTTCTTGCGCTTCTGAGCGGACCCGTCTCCTCTTATGCCGCGGAATGCTGGGTCCGGGACCTTGCTACTCCCCGCCCCGGCGAAGTTTGGCTACTGTGTGAGCAGGGCCTCGTACGGATCAGCCGCGACGCCGGACATTCCTGGGGCGAACACCGCCTCCAGCCCCCGGGCGGATGGCGCGCTCTGGCTGTCGGTGGAGAGGGCTACGCCGTGGCTGTGGGCTCCGCCGGACGGATCGCCTGGACCTCCGACGGCGGCGCTACCTGGAGCCGCGCGGGCGCGGCGACGGCCGCCGGCCGCAATCTCCACGCCGCCGCCGCCGTCGGCCCGCGGTTCTGGGTCGCCGGCGATGACGGGCTCATTCTGCACAGCCCCGACGGGGGCGCAACATGGCTCCGGCAACGAACCTTCACCACCGCCCGCCTCGAAGGGCTCTTCTTTATCGATGCCCGGCGCGGCTGGGCTGTCGGGTGGGCAGGAACAATCCTGGCCACCTCCGACGGCGGACGTTTCTGGGACGACGTTGCCCCCGAAACGCTCTATGGGAATCTCACCGCCGTCTGGTTCGAGGACCGGAACCGCGGCTGGGCCGTCGGATCCCCGGGCCTCGTGCTGCGAACCGAGGACGGCGGACACACTTGGAAGCGCGTCGCCGCCCCGGTAACCGGCCTCATGCGTTCCGTGCATGTCGCCTCAGGCGCCGGCATCATCGCCGGCGACCGGCTCCTCGTCCTCGACCCCGAAGGGCGGTGGGTGCCCGTAGCCTGGCTGCCGCCCGAAGCCTTTACCGCCGCCTCCCTCGCCAACGGCGAATTGTGGGCCGCCGGTCCCCATTTCCTTGCTCGGAGCCGCGACGGCGGACGCAGTTGGACGCCTGTCTGGCGCGCGCCGGGCCTGCAACAGTTGGGAGCCTTGCCGGCAAACAAGACCGGCTCTTCCACCGGACAGGCAGTTAGCGCCGTTCGATCCGATAATCTGCCATACAGCCGCTAAGCATCCGCGAGATGCTCCTGTAAATTACTGAAATAAAATGAGTTGCTCGATCCTATTGACACTTTGATGGTAAGAGTGCTAACCTGAAGTGTGATCGGCTCGCGCTACCTTCCTGCGAGCCGGTAGATTCCTGGCTGCTCACTGGCCAAACTATCGACTCACGGAGACAGGAGGTGATCAGATCATGCAACTTCGTCCGCTCTATGACCGCCTCGTGGTGAAGCGGATCGAGGAAGCTGAGGAGAAAACTCCCGGTGGAATTGTCATCCCCGATTCGGCGAAGGAAAAACCGCAACAGGGTGAGGTCATCGCCGTCGGCCAGGGCAAACGCCTTGACGACGGCAAGCTCGTACCTCTGGAAGTCAAGAAAGGGGACCGGATCCTCTTCGGCAAGTATTCCGGCAACGAGATCAAGATGAACGGTGAGGAATACTTGATTCTCCGGGAGGATGAGGTTCTGGCGATTCTTGAGAAGTAGTGTTGGAGTTTTCCACAGGAGGGTAACATGCCAGCGAAACAGATTGTCTACAGTGAGGAATCCCGGCAGGCGATTTTGCGCGGGGTGAACCAGCTAGCTGACGCGGTGAAGGTGACGCTGGGGCCGAAGGGCCGCAACGTGGTGATCGA
>JALSRK010000074.1 GCA_026984795.1 Solibacteraceae bacterium
CACGCCCGATTTCCCGCCCCCTGTCTCGAACCCCTTCACCACCACCTCTGCCCCGCCTTCCCAGCCCAGGATTTCATGATCATCCTGTGTTGGAATCACTCCTCGGTTTCATGATCATTCTCGGATTAGAAAATGCTAGAGCAGGAGACCACGCGGCCTTTTTCGGCGGCTCGCTGGGCGGCGATGGTGATCTCGTTCACGCGGAAGATGTCCTCGAGCGGGAGGGCGTGGCGGCGGCCGAGATAGACCGAGGCCAGGAAATCGACGAAGAGGGACCGGGAGGGCGGCAGCGGCTCGACCTTGCGCGGCTTGCTCGAGGCCGAGACGACGGTGACGCCGGTGGCGGCCTGGTATTCGACGATGCCCTTCGTTCCGGCCAGCCGCAGGCGGTCGTCGCCGTGGGTGGGAGCGGTTTCGGGGCGCAGGTAGTCCATACGGAGGACAGCGATGCCGCGGTTATCGAGGCGGAAGAGGGTGCCGGTGACGTTCTCCATGTCGCCGATCTCGGGGAAGCCGATGTGGGCGGTCCAGGAGAAGGCCCGTTCGAACTCGCGGCCGGAGGTCCAGCGCATCAGGTCGATCATGTGGATGCCGATCCAGGGAATGGTGCCGCCGTAGGATTCCCGCTTGCGCATCCACGCGGGGCGGCGGCCCACCTTGTAGCTCTTCTGGGCGGCGATCTGGCAGACCTCGCCGATCTCGCCGCGGTCGCAGACTTCCTTGATGGCGAGGTAAGGAGAGGAGAAGCGCATCGGGAGCATCATGGTCAGCCGGACGCCGGCGGCCCGGAGGGCCTCGCGGATGCGGCGGAGGTCGGCGATGGTGAGCGCCAGGGGCTTTTCGGCGACGACATGGCATTTGCGGCGCAAGCACTCCAGGATCGCCGCCGCCCGCTCCCCATTGGGCGTGCAGACGCCGGCCACGTCGGGGCGCTCGGCCTCCAGCATGCGGGCGTGGTCGCGATAGCGGCGGACGCTCTCCATACCGCGGCGGCGGCCGAAAGCCTCGAGGGCTTCGGGTTTGGGGTCGGAGACGGCGACGAGCTCGACGTCCGGCAGGCGGCGCAAGGGGTTCAGGATCTCGCCGATGTGGGCGTCGAGGCCGACGAGCACGACGCGAATCTTGCGCGGGAAGCGCTCCAGCGGCTCCTGGGCGGCGGCGGACGCGGCGGCGGCCGCCAGGAGTGAGCGGCGGCTGATTCGGCTGGCCATGCCAGCATTCTCTCACGAGCGGCGCCCAGTGGAACCGGGGATAGAGGGCGCCGGGCAGGAAGCATAGCTCCGGCTCCTCCCGCTCAGCCGCCGCTGGGGTAGACTAAGACTTTTCGCCCGGTTATGCACACCAAAAGGTTCGCCACTCTCCTGCTCGGCATGTGGCTGGCCGGCAGCATCTTCATGATGGCCGTGGCCACGTGGAACTTCGCCGGCGTGGACCACCTGCTCGCCGAGCCGGACATGTCGGCGAACCAGTACATCAAAGTGCTCGGCAAAGACAGCGCCCGGATGCTGTTGCGCCATCTGAGCGCGGAGCTGAACCGGACCTATTTCGATTCGTGGGAAGTGGCCCAGTTCGGGATCGGGATTACGCTGGCGGTGACGCTGCTGTTCGCCACCAACGGCGAGCGGCTCTACATGATCGGCTGCGGCCTGCTGTTGCTGGTGGTGCTGGTGGAGCACTTCCTGCTGACCCCGCAGATCACCGGGATCGGACGGCTGATCGACTTCGTGCCGCCGGACGCACCCTCTCCCGAGCGGATCCGCTTCTGGCGCTTCCACAACGCCTATGCGGCGCTGGAGGTCTTGAAGCTGGTGCTGCTAATCGGGCTCAGCGCCCGGCTGCTCATTGTTCAGAGCCGGCGCCGGAACCGTTCCCGGAAGAAGCTCGATCTCGTCGATGACGCCGAGAACGGCGGCGTCGATCGGTGAGATGCCGCGGCCGACGCTCGAAAACGAACTGTAGCCCTCGGTGGTGACCAGGACGCGGTCGCCGACGCCGGCTCCCACAGCGTCGAGCGCCACCAGAATGTTGCCCCAGGGGGAGCCGTCCAGGTGGAGGGGCTGAACGAGAAGAGCTTTGCGGTCCTCGTGGGAGGGGTGCTTGCGGGTGGCGACGACCTCGCCGATGACACGGGCGATGAGCATCAGGCGTCCCCGTCTTCTTCCACGTGCAGCTCGTCCACGATGGCGACGATGGTCTGGTCGGCGGTGACTTCGCGGGGCCGGTAGGCGTGGGCCGCTTCGCGGCCGCGAACCCAGTAGACGAGCTCGCCGGCGCCGGCCGAGCCGGTGACGTCGGTGCAGACGATAGCCCGGCCGAATGGCTTGCCGCGATGGTTCACCGGCTGGACCAGGAGGAGGCGCTCCCCCTGCAGGTTGGCGTTCTTCACCGTCGCCCAGACGCAGCCGATCACCTTGCCGAGCTGCATAGCGCTTGTCCTCGAAGGCGGTCAGGACTCATCCAGGCTCACCGAGTCCACGATGCCGACGATGGCGGTATCCACCGGCCGGTCTTTGCAGCCTTCGGCCATCCGGGCGGAGCTGCCCGAGACGGCCACCACGGTTTCCCGATAGCCGGCGCTGACCGTATCGACGGCGACGACATAGCCCCGCTCATCCTCGCCTTTGGGGCTGATGGGCTTCAAGATGAGAAGCTTCTTCCCCTCCAGGCGCGGGTCTTTCCTGGTGGCGACGACAGTGCCGACAACACGGGCCAGAATCATGGCGGAGAAATCCGGCGGCCGGCGCGGTTACTTGGCGTTGCTCTTGCCGATCGGCAGGACGTCTTCCAGGCTCGGATGCGGCCGCGGGATTACGTGCACCGCAACCAGCTCACCGACGCGGCGAGCCGCCGCGGCCCCGGCATCGGTGGCGGCGCGTACGGCGGCAACGTCACCGCGGACCAGGGCCGTCACCAGGCCCGAACCGATCTTCTGCCACCCAACCAGCGTGACGTTGGCGGCCTTCACCATCGCGTCCGAGGCCTCGATCATGGCGACCAAGCCGCGTGTTTCCACCATTCCTAATGCTTCGCCCATTCAACCTCCAGATTCCAGGTTCTCTTATACAATACCTTTCGCTTTGAGCGCTTGATCGACGAGATCGATCAATTCTTCCCGGGTCACCGTGATCCGGTCCCCAGCCCCGACATCCTCAGCCGTCACCGGACAGAAGGGCTCGCCGGCGCTCGCCGCCTTCACCCCGTAGCGCGTCCGGGATTCCAGCAGCTTCTCCACTTCCCGCCGCGGCAACACCTGCGCGCCGCCCAGCAGCTCCGCCACCAGGGCGATCCTCGCGAAGTGCTCGACGGTCTCCATCTTGAAGAACGCCTTGTAGAGGTCGGGCCCATAGCAGACGGCGCCGTGATTGGCCATCAGGAGCGCATCGTATTTCGGGATCAGCGGCTTCATCGGCTCGATCAGCTCCGGGGTGCCCGGCAGCCCGTAGGCGGCCATCGGCACGCAGCCCAGAGCGATGACGACCTCCGGCAGCAGCGCGGCGTTCAGTTCCCTTCCCGCGGCGGCGAACCCGGTGGCCACCGGCGGGTGCGCATGGACCACCGCGTTGATGTCCGGACGCAGCTCATAGACGGCCAAATGCATGGCGATTTCGGAAGTGCGCTCCAGCCGCCCGAGGATCTTGTTGCCCTTCATGTCGCAGACGATCATGTCGTCCGGCTGCATCATCCCCTTGCTAACGCCGGTAGGGGTGCACAGCACGCGTTCGCGATCCAGTCGGACCGAGATGTTGCCGTCGTTGGCGGCCACCCATCCCTTCTGGTAGATGAGCTTGCCGATATCGACGATATCCTGCCGGAGTTCCCGTTCCGTCTTCGGCATCTGAATCCCTGATTGTAGCAAAGCGCACCGGTGAAGGCGACGCCGGGTGGCGCGTTGGGTTAAACGATAACTGGCGCGGATTCCAGCGGGCCCGGAGCCGCTCGTTCCCGGTCCGGAAGAACCAGTAGCGGCGAAAAATCACGGTCACAGACAAATGGAAGATTTCGGCTCCGCCCGATCGCGGCCTAATGGGTTCCGGTCATGGAAGATAGGCGCCGGCCCGGCTCCGGAGCATCAGCAAGACCGCCGCTCCACGCCGCCGGCGTGCGTAGGATGGGGGCGGTATGAAACGCATCGACATCGCCTCGCGGCTGGCGCGCCGGCGGCGCATCTCGCGGGCCCGGGCGGCCGACTGCGTGGACCGCGTCGTCCACGACATTCTGAAGAAGCTGCGCTCCGGGCAGCCGGCGGTGCTGCCGGGGCTAGGACGGCTGGAGCCGGGCAAGCCGGTGCGCCTGCGCCCCGGCAAACCGGCGCCGAAGACAGGGAAGCGGAGGGACCGGTAGCCGTGGGAGCCGCGAACGACCGGAACACCAGCCAGGTGATCGCCATCCTGCGCCGGTGCCTCGACGAGGGACTGACGGTGGAGATCGAGGGCCTGGGCACGTTTCGGAAGTCGGCGTCGGGCGGCATCGAATTCGTTCCCGAGATCCGGCCCACCGTCTTCCTCGCTTACGCCGAGGAGGACTACGCCGCCGCCGAGCGGCTCTACCGCGACCTCACCGCCGCCGGCTGCTACGCCTGGCTCGACAAAAAGAAGCTGCTGCCGGGCCAGAACTGGCCCCGGGCCATCGAGCGGGCGATCGAGGTGGCCGACTACTTCATCGCCTGCTTCTCCCGGCGGGCGGCGGCGCGGGGCGGCTACTTCCATTCCGAGCTCCGCTGGGCCCTGCAGTGCGCCGCACGGCGGCCGCTGGACGCCAGCTACTTCATCCCGGTGCGCCTGGACGACTGCCGCGTCCCGGCGCGGGTGGCGCGGGAGTACCACTGGGTGGACCTGTTTCCGGACTGGGACGCCGGCGTACGCCGCCTGCTCGAGGCGCTGCGCAAGAGGGGCGGATGGAAAGAACCGACGGCAGCGTGACGGTCGCCGGCGGCGTCAATCCGAGAGGCGGTCTTCGATCTTGGCGAGTTTCCGGCGGGCTTCCTTGGCGTGTTTGCCGTCCGGGGCGACCTCCAGGTACTTGCGGAGCGCCCGGCGGGCGTCTTCGAGGCTGAGAGACTTCTCGGAATCCAACATCTGCTCGGCCGCCAGCTTCTCTTTGGCCAGCGCCAGCTTCCAGTAAGCCTCGGCGAAACCCGGATCCCACTTGACCGCCTCCTCATAGCGGCCGGCGGCGGCACGGTAACTCTTCTTTTTCCAGTAGAACTCGCCGACTTTGAATTCTTTGTGCGCCTGGATCGGGTTGAAGGTATACTCGGTCTTGCGGACGAGGTCCTCGTCTTCTTCAGGCAGATCCGGCTCCTGCGGCTCGGCGGGTTCCTGGGCCGGACTCACACCGGCTGCGAGGAGCAGCAACAGCGCCAGCCGTCTGCGGGTCACGATTCCAGTATATCGCCGGGCGGCCAGGGTTCCGGACAGCGCGTGGGAGAATGGAATCGGGGATGGAGCTCCGGGAAAAAGCGGCCCGTTTGCCGGCAGCGCCCGGCGTCTACCTCTTCAAGGGCGCCGGCGGAGAGGTGTTGTACGTCGGCAAGGCCAAGAGCCTCAGGAACCGAGTGCGGAGCTACTTTTCCGATGAGAAGCTGGCCGACGCCAAGACGGGCACCCTGCTGGCTGAAGCGCGGGACATCGACTACATCCTGGTCGACAACGAGAAAGAGGCGCTGGCGCTCGAGAACAACCTGATCAAGCGCTGGAAGCCCCGCTTCAACGTCCTGCTGCGCGACGACAAGACCTACCCCTACATCAAGCTGACCAACGAGAAGTTTCCCCGGGTCTACGTGACCCGTCGGCTGCGCAAGGACGGCTCCACCTACTACGGCCCTTACTTTCCGGGCAACCTGGCCCACCGGCTGCGGCGCTTCATCAACCGGCACTTCAAAGTACCCTCCTGCAAAGTGGACCTGACGCGGAGCCATCCGCAGCCCTGCCTGCAGTACCACATCCACCGGTGCCTGGGCCCGTG
Source organism: Solibacteraceae bacterium (assembly GCA_026984795.1). Taxonomy (GTDB): domain Bacteria; phylum Acidobacteriota; class Terriglobia; order Bryobacterales; family Bryobacteraceae; genus JALSRK01. The sequence goes on from JALSRK010000074.1 coordinate 5,965, forward strand.
CGTCGAGGGCCTGACGACGGAAGAGGAGCACGCCGAGGCCGTCCGGCAAGTGCGGCTGTTCCTGGAAGGCCGCCACAAGGACCTCGCCGACGAGCTGCGCAAACGCATGGAGAAGGCGGCCGACGAGCTGCGCTTCGAAGAGGCCGCCTCGCTGCGGGACCTGATCACCACCGTGGAGGAGATCGAGCAGCGCCAGAAGATGGCCGCGGCCGAAGGCGAGAACATCGACATCTACGGCTACTACGCCGAACCGCCCCTGGTGGCCGTGAACCTGTTCCACCTGCGTAACGGGCGGGTGGTGGACCGCCGGGAGTATTTCTGGGAGAACCTGGTGGAGTTCGACCCCTCCGAGTTCTTCTCTTCGCTGCTCAAGCAGGTCTATCTGGACCAGCAGTACATCCCGGACCGCATTCACGTCCCGGTGGAGTTCGAGGACCGGGAGGTGCTCGAGGAGTACCTGAGCGAGAAGCGCGGGCGCAAGGTGGAGATCCACACGCCGCAGCGCGGGCCGAAGAAGGCGATGATGGACTTGGCCGCCACCAACGCCCAGCATAGCTTCAACCAGCGGTTCCGGGTGATGCAGCCGGCGGTGGAGACGATCAAAGAGGCTCTGCGCGACACCCTCAACCTGGAGGAAGCCCCCGGCCGCAT
>JALSRK010000075.1 GCA_026984795.1 Solibacteraceae bacterium
GCCGGCGGTATCATACGGACAGATGAAGGCGTTTCCCCTGTTGGCGGCGCTGCTGGTCAGCGCCGGAGCGTTCGGCGCTGACTGGAGCCGGTTCGTTTCCGGGCCCTTCGAGGTGCTGAGCAAAGCTGGACGAAAACCGGCCCGGGAGATTCTCACCGAGCTCGAGCAAGTGCGCTACGCCCTGGGCGCGGCCCTCGAGAAGCAGGATCTCGAGGCCGTCTGGCCGATGCAGGTGGTCCTGTTCGCCTCGGAGCGGGACTGCCGCGGGTGCGTGCTCGGCCGTTGGTTCGAGCGCCGGGACAGATGGATGCTCGGCGCCGTGCGCGGGCGGCCGCTGCCTCATGGGCAGCTCGCCGAAATTCTCATCGCCGCCAACACGCGGCGCATGCCGGAAAAGGTGGAGCGCGGTCTCACGGCCCTGTTTTCGACGATCGAGGTCGAGGGCGTGCGGGTCAGGCTGGGCAAGCCGGTTCCGGAGCCCGACATCGACTGGGCGCGGATGCACTTGTTCCTGGTGAACCCGGAGTATAGCGTCCGAGTTCCCGTCCTGTTCGCCAACCTGCAGCAGGGCGCCGACTGGCACGTCGCCTACAAGAACGCCTTCGGCAAGACGCCGGAGGAGATGGAGGCGATGGTGAAGGCCTACCTGGCCAGGGGCGAGTTCCCCGTCCGCGAGTTCTCGGGAGCGCCGATTTCGCCGAAGCGGTTTCATCCCCGGGACTTCCGGCCTGAATCCGTCGAAGTGGCCGTGGCCGATCTCAAGGAAGGCGAAGCCGCGCGGGCAGCCTACGAAGCGGTGCTGGCCAAGTACGGCGACTATCCCCCGGCGCTCGAAGGGCTGGGACGGTTCCAAGCGGCCGTAAAGGCCGGCTCCCGCAGCGCCCGCTGCCTGCTGGAATACGCCAAGCTCCTCAAAGAGCCGGCCCGCGCCCGCCAGGCGCTGGTGCGGGCCGCCGAGCTGAATCCCCGGTGGGCCGAGCCCTGGGCGCTGATGGCCGAGCTGGAGACCAACACCGCGTTGAAGATCCGGGACTTGAAAAAGGCGACGGAACTGGATTCGCGGGACCTGGCGTATTGGGAAGCCTTGTCCCAGGCCTATTTGGATGCCCATGACATCCGCCAGGCGAGCATCGCCCTGGGTGGGGCGATGCGGGCGGCCCGGACGGCTGAGGAGCGGGAGCAGTACTACCAGAAACGCCTGCGGCTCGAGGATCGCCTCGCCGAGCAACGGGTTCGGTCGCGGCAGTCAGAGCTGATCCGCCGGCGCCGCACCGAGGCCCGGCGGCTGCGTGAGGAGTGGGAAGAGATGCTCCGGCGCGCCCGGGAAGCCGAAAAGGGAGGCGGGAGTGAAGGGGGTACGGACGTCGTCGAGTGGTGGGACGATCCGCGGCCCAAACAAAAGATCTGGGGGCTGCTGAAGGAAGTGCAGTGCTCCCGCGGCCCGGCCCGCCTGGTGATCGAAGACAGCGAGGGCAAGGTCACCCGGCTGCTGGTGAAGGACCCCGGACAAGTGGTGATCCTGGGCCGCGGTCCGAACGCCACGCTCGGCTGCGGAAAGCAGAATCCGGCCCGGCCGGTGGCCGTGGAATACTACAAGCCTTCGCGTCCCGGGGGCAAGGAGGCAGGCGAAGTCGCCGTCATCGAATTCCGCTGAGATGGCCTTCCGGGCCCCACCTCGCTGGGCGGCGATCCTGGTGATCACCGCCTCCAGCTTCCTCAACTATCTGGACCGGCAGCTCCTGCCCGCGCTGGCGCCAACGTTGAAGTCCGAGTTCGGGCTCACGAACGCCGGCTACGGGTTGGTGCTCTCGGCGTTTTCCTTGGTCTACGCCGTGTGCGCACCGGCGGCCGGTTGGTTGGTGGACCGCCTGGGCCTCGTGCGCGGAGTCGTGCTCGTGGTGGCCTTGTGGTCGCTGGCGGGGGCAGGGACTGGGTTGACCGCGGGGTTCGCGGGTCTGTTGCTGGCGCGTGCCTTGCTGGGCTTGGGGCAGGCCGGGGGCGTGCCGGCGAGCGGGAAGGCCGTGGCCGTCTATCTTCCGCCGCAAGAACGCGCTCTGGGGACGGCAACCACCCAGATCGGCTTGAGCTTCGGGGCCATCGCCGCTCCGTTGGCGGCCGCCTGGTTCGCAGCCGGATGGGGGTGGCGGGCGGCATTCGTCGTCACCGGCCTTCTCGGGTTCGTCTGGATCCCGGCCTGGCTGGCGGTGGCGAAACGGGTCACTGCGCGGCCGGAGCCGGACCCTCGCCCGGGCAGCCCCCGCGAGGTGGCCGGGGACCGGCGATTGTGGGGCATCGTGATCGCGACGGTGCTCTACATGACGCTCTACAGCCTGTGGAGCAACTGGACCACCGTGTACCTGGTGGAGGCGCGGGGGATGACGGAACAGGCGGCGAACCGGGCCTTCGCGTGGATTCCCCCGCTGGCGGCCAACGCCGGCGGGCTTTTCGGGGGGTGGGTGGCGTTGAGGATGATGCGCCGGGGCGCCGGGGCGCTGGCCGCCCGAATGCGGATAAGCGCCTGGTGCGCGGTCCTGCTGCTCGGCACCGCGGCGGTGCCTTGGGCTCCCACGACGGCCGCGGCGGTGGCGCTGATCTGCGGGAGCTTCTTCCTCGTCACCGCGATGAGCGTCAACGTCTATGCGATGCCCCTGGATCTGTTCGGCGCTCACCGGGCGGCGCTGGCGACCGCCTTCCTGACTAGCGCTTACGGCCTCATGCAGACCTTCGCTTCCCCGTTGATCGGTGCGGGCGTGGACCGCTTCGGATTCGGCGCCGTCTGCGCTGCCGGCGCGGCGCTCCCGCTGGCCGCCTGGGCCGTGCTCCGGCAGATGACCGCCGGAAAGGCCAAGCCGGGCGGCGGCAATGGCCCGGGAGGGGACCGATGAGGGGCCGGAACGCAGAGGTGTTCGGCACGGCCGCCGTCCAAGTCCGCCCGGCCTCCTCCGCGGACCTGCGAGCCATCGCCCGCATCCAGCGCTCCTCACCTACGGCGGCGCAGTGGCCGCCGGAAGATTACCTGCGATACGTCTGTCTCGTAGCGGCGGTGGGGCGCGAAGTAGCTGGCTTTGCCGTCCTTCGCCGGACAGGGGGAGAGTATGAACTCTTGAACCTGGCTGTCGCCCCGGAGCGCCGCCGCCGGGGCATCGGGCGCCGGCTGGTCGCGGCGGCCCTCGAGAAGGCCGCCGGGCCGGTCTATCTCGAGGTGCGGGCCTCGAACGAGGCGGCCCGGAAGCTGTATGAAGCCTGCGGTTTTCGCCCGGTCGGAATACGGGAAAACTACTACCGGAACCCCACGGAATCGGCTATTGTAATGCGGTTTCAATCGTGCTAAGGTTCGAAGTGAAAGGGCGGTGTCTGGCGGCCGCTCTTCGGCCAACTTCACGATGATCGCCGTCGCGCAAAGCCTCAAGCGGCTGATGCTGAAATCCCCCCACCGCGCGACGGGTTTAAACCCCAAAGGGCACCAAGGGAGAAACTTCTATGGAGAGACTGAGCCAAGAGGAGCTGAAAGCGCATCTGATGGAGACCGATGAAGAATTCCGGCGGCTGGCGATGGCGCACTCCGAGTACGCGCGTAAAATCGAGGCCATCGAGTCGCTGCCGCACCCGTCGCCGGAACAGCAGTTGGAGGAAATCAAACTGAAGAAACTGAAGCTCCACGCCAAGGACCTGATGGCTCAGATCATGAGCCGGCACATGGCGGGGGCGCACTGAGATCCATTGGGTGCGCTGATTCTGTTGTCGATTCTGGGAGTGTTCCGGAGCCTGGGCCGGCTGGTCCAGGCTCAACTGTTTTTCGGCTGAGCCCGGCGGCGAGGGGCTTCAGCGTCCCCAGCCGGATCGGAGCGCCGTGGAGCCGGGTCCGGCTAGTGGGAGCGCAGAAAGTTGTCGATCCTCTCTACGGCTTCCATCAGATTCTCGTAGCTGTTGGCATAGCTCAGACGCAGGAAACCCTCCCCGTAGGCGCCGAAGGCGGCGCCCGAAAGCCCGGCCACTCCGGCGTCGTTCAGCAGCGCGTCGGCCAGCTCCTTGGATCCCATTCCGGTGCCGGTGATATTGGGGAATGCGTAGAAGGCGCCCCGTGGAAGGTTGCAACGAAAGCCGGGCAGCTCATTGAGTCCTTTGACGAACGCGTCACGGCGGCGCCGGAACTCCGCCACCATCCGCTCGGATTCTTCCTGTGGGCCGGTCAAGGCCGCCATGGCCGCCCGTTGCGTGAAACTGGCGGTGCAGGAGTTGGAGTTGACCATCAGCTTGTTCACCGCCTGCGCCAGCCATACGGGCATGACACCATAGCCGATGCGCCACCCCGTCATGGCGTAGATCTTGGAGAAGCCGTCGAGGATGATGGTCTTCTCTTGCATGCCCGGCAGCGAAGCGATGGAGAAGGGCCGCTCCTCATAATAGATGCGCGAGTAGATCTCGTCGGAGAGAACGATCAGGTCGCGATCCCGCACCAGGTCGGCAATGGCGGCGATCTCTTCCTTGGGGATGAGGCCCCCGGTGGGGTTCTGCGGCGAGTTCAGCACGATCATTTTCGTGCGGTCTGACAGTTTGTCCTCTAAGATGTTTAGATCGAAGGAGAAACCCCTCTCCTCCACCAGCGGCACGGGCACCGGCCGGGCCCCGCAGACCCCGATCATCGACTCGTAGATGGGGAAGCCCGGGTTGGGGTAGATCACTTCATCGCCCTCTTCGAGCAGCGCCAGCATCGGGAAGAATATGATGGGCTTCCCCCCCGGCGTCACGCAGACGTGCTCGGGGCCGACCTCGATGCCCCGGGTCTCGCAAACGTGCCGGGCAATGATCTCGCGGAGCTCCGGCAACCCTTGGGTGGGACCGTAGTGCGTCCAGCCTTCGTCCAACGCCTTCTTCGCCGCTTCCCGGATGTGAGCGGGGGTGTCGAAGTCCGGTTCGCCGAGCTCCAGATGGATCACGCGCCTGCCCTGGGCCTCGAGTTCCCGCGCTCTCACCAGGACCTCGAACGCCGTTTCCACCAGGATCTTGTCCATGCGCGCCGCCAGTTTCATGCTTCCGCATCCTTTCCGGGACCGCCCCAAACGTCAATGATAGCGCCGGCCGGTTCGGATTCCCGTTCAGAGAATGGCTGTACCTGGCCGGTACGAGGGCGTAATACTATGAGAGCAGGACAATTCGTCTTGCACGGACCGGCGGCGCCGCGCGTCAGGGTTAGTAGAAGCGATGAGTGCGCTGGCCGGAAGATTGACCGGGGGAAGCATGGGCGAAGCGCTCCCGCAGATTCTCGAGGAATCGGCCGAGGAGAGGAGCCGGTTCATCGCCCAGAACCTGCAGCGGATCTTCGTGCAGATCTATCGGATCGTCGGCAACATCGACGACGCCCAGGATCTCACCCAGGAGGCCTTCATCAAGGCTTTGCAGCGTTCCGGACAGCTCAAAGACGTGCGAAAAGCGGCCCATTGGCTTTCCCGGATCGCCACGAACACGGCCATTGACTTCCTGCGGCGCAACAGCCGGGTGAATTTCTGCGAAGTTGACGAGTTGCCGGAAGCCCTGCGGTCGCCGCAGGGGGAAGACCCTGAGCAGTTGGTCCTGCGTGACGAGCAGCGGGAGTATCTGGAGGCCGGGCTGGCCCAGCTCACGGTGAAGGAACGCACGGCGCTGGTGCTCCGGGACATCGAGGGACTGCCGGCGGCGGAAGTGGCCGCGCGTCTAGGATGTTCGAAGGCCACCGTGCGCTCGCACATCGCCAACGCCCGCATCAAGTTTCGCCGTTACCTCGAGAGGAGGAAGATATGAGGCATCCGGGGCAGTCGGAACTGGCTCTGGCCGCCGGGGGCGATCTTCCTGTCTGGCAGCGGTGGCGCCTCCACTGGCATTTGCGGGCCTGTAAACGCTGCCGGGCGGAGGTGGAGGCGTTTCGCGCCGTTGGGCGGCGGGTAGCCTCGGAGGGCGCCAAGCTGCCCGGGAAGCTCAACTGGGAACGCCTGGCGGCCGAGATGCGGGCCAACATCCGGGTGGGCCTGGAGGCGGGGCAATGCGTCTCGCCGGCGCGGACTCGGGGCCGGAATCTCGGCTGGCGGATCGCGGCGGCCCTGGCTTGCGTGACGCTGGTGATCGTCAGCGGCTGGCTCTTCCATTTCACGGGGTTCCGGCTGCGCACTGCCGACTCTCTCACCCCAGCGGTGGCCGCCACGACCGAGGGCATTGAGGTGCAGGATGCAAACGGCTCCCTGGTGCTGCGGCACCGCAGCGAGGAGCCGGTCTTGTTGTCGGTGACTACCGACGGCTCCATGGCCGCCTCTTATTTCGACGACGAGACCGGCATGGTGACGATCAACAATGTTTACGTCTACTAGGCTCGCGTCCTTCGCGGCGGTGATGCTCGCCTGGACCGGCGCCGCCCAGGTGGCCGGCACCGAGAAGCTCCGCATCGACTTCCCGCCGGAGTCGCCGGTGAGCGTGGTGTCGATGGACTGGGGGGCGTCGAAGGCCGAGGCCCGCGGCGGGGCCATGGTAGTGGAGCTGGACACCTCGCTCACCCTTCGCAACACCGGGCAGCGCGCGATCCGTGGAGTGACGCTGATGGTGCTGGCGCAAGAGGTGACGCCGGGTGGGAAGGCGAGCGTCACCGTGCCCAGCTTGAACGTGGCTCCCGGGGAAGTCTTTCCCGTCCGGATCAACCTGCGTTTGCTGCGCCCGCTGCAGCGCGGCAGCGGCGCGCTGGTCACGGTGAGCCTGGACGGGATCCTCTTCGATGATTTGAGCTTCTACGGTCCGAACCGCCTGGATTCCCGGCGGATCCTGACCGTTTTCGAGATGGAGGCCCGGCGGGACCGGGAGTACTTCAAGAGGGTGCTGGCCGAACGCGGCCCGGAAGGTTTGCAGCGAGAGGTACTGCTGAGCCTGGCCCGGCAGTCCGAGCGGCCGCGGGTCGGGATCCGGGTCGCCCGGCGGGTGACCAATCTCGAGGGCGCGCAGGAGTACCAGATAGCAGCTCTGGCGGTCCCCGGCGCCCCGGTCGAGGCGGTTTCCGGCTCCGCTCGCATGAACTTGCGGATGGCGGACGCGCCCCGCCTGGTGCTCAGGAACCTGTCGCGCAAGAAAGTGCGGCACGTGGCCCTGGGCTGGATCTTCAAGGACATGAACGGCCGGACGATCGAAGCGGGCACGGTGCCGGCGAAAGTCGATCTGGACCCGGGCGGCGTCGTCGAGGTGCGCGGCGACCGCGCTTTGCATTTCTCCCAGCCTCTGATGGTGGAGAGCATGTCCGGCTATATCGGGTATGTCGAGTTCGCCGACGGAGAGGTTTGGATCCCGTCCCGGGAAGACCTGGCCGCCCTGGGCCTGGACCGGGTCATCTCGCCTTCACCGGAAGAGCAGCGCCTGACCAACATCTATCGCCGGAAGGGGCTGAAGGCGCTGATCGAAGAACTCAACCGGTTCTGAGCCCTCCCGGCGTTCCGAAACGCCGCCGGCCGCCGACCGGGGCAGCCGGGTTCCGGTCCTTGCTTCACAAATGGTACTCTTGTCCGATCCCGGCGATGGCGATTCGTTCCGCTTCGGCCCCTGCCGCTTCGTAGAACCGCCGAATCGGTTCTTCGACGGGCTCGTTGCTCAGCCGGAACGTCTGGTGGTGTACCGGCACGAAGAGCTCCGCCCCGGCCTCGTTACCCATGCGCCAGGCCTGCTCGGGCGTGCAGTGGTAATGGATCCAGGGATTGTAGGCGCCGATGGGCATGATGGCGAGGTCGATGGAGCGGCGGGAACGGATTCGCCGGAACAGGTCGGTGTCGGCCGTGTCCCCTCCGAACATCACGCGGTAGCCCGCGGCCTCGATGAGGTAGCCGTTGTAGCCGCGGTAGGTGTCGGTGCGCATTCGCGCTCCCCAGTGGTTCACTTCGAAAGCCCGGATGGCGGCCGGCCCCACCTGGAAGCGATCACCCCACCGCATTTCGCGTACGAACCGGTACCGGCCGGGGCGCAGCAGATCGGAAGTCTCCCAGGCGGTGACCACCGGCGTGCCGCGGTTTTCAAGGCGCCGCAGGCTCGGGATGTCGAAGTGATCCATATGTGCGTGGGAGAGCAGGATCAGGTCGGGCTCGGGCAGTTCCCGCAGAGGGAGCGCCGGCGCCACCAGCCGCTTGATGCCCAGCGTCACCGGGCCCACGTTCAACCCGGCGCGCTCACTGAAGACCGGATCGGTAAGGATCGTGAAGCCTTCGATCTTGAGCAGGCACGTGGCGTGGCCGAGCCAGGCGACGTGGAGCCCGTGGTCCGGCCACGCCAGCGGGTCGGGCCGGTGCGGCGGATCTTCGATAGGCCGGTTCCATTCGCGAAAATACTGGTTCCAGAAACGCGGCGCCGCCCGGTAGAGCATGGCCCCGGTGGCCGTCAGGCCCGCCATGCTCAAACCTCCCAGAATCGCTCTTCGCGTCACGGCTCCTCCGTCCCCGCCTGCCAAAGTTTTCCCTGAGTGATATCTCTTATTGTTCCATATTGTTTCATTCCGGCTGGGAGCTCGAGGCGATCTGGACCAGCGCCGGCCGCCGCCTGGCCGCGGGTCCCGAAGAGAGCGTGTCCATCGGGCAGACGGTGACGCAGATCCCGCAGCCGATGCAGGAGCTGTTGGCGTTGTTGATCTCTTCCTGCTTCAGCGCGAAGTTCATCACATCGATGCCGACCTGGCAGTTGCGGCTGCACTCGCCGCAGGCGATGCACTTGTCATTGGCGTGGATGGCGAACCGGCTGAGGCCCAGCTTTACGTAAAGGGCGCTCATGAGGTTCATCATCTTGGCCAAGGGGCACCAGTAGCGGCACCAGACCTTGCCCCCGAAGAACGGGTACAGCGTCACCGGGAGAACGCCCACCAGCCAGACGTCGGCGATCAGGTGGTACCAATCCAGCCCCACGCCCGCCGGCCGGCGGAAGATCCCGACCGCGTCCCGGGTCACCATCATGAGGGTGATCACCACGGCGGCGCCGAGCACCACGGAGTTCATACGTTCCCACCGGATGCTCTGCCTGCCTTTGGGCGCCAGATGCCGCCAGCGGTCCCCCAAGGTCTCGGCCAGTCCGCCGCAGCCGCAGATCCAGGAACAGTACCGCTTGCCGTGGAACAGCACGAAGATCGGGATGACGACGAAGCTGAGCAGCACGCCCCAGACGACCCAGATCTGGTGCGGACTGCCGAAAAACGTGTAGAAGAACAGCGGCCACGCATAGACGATCCCGTAGGAGCGCCAGGCTTGTTCGGCGAAGACCGGGTCCGAGGCGAGCTTCTCGCCGACCCACCGGTATTGGACCGCCCACTGGAACAGGAACTCGGGAATCAGGAAAAAGAACAGCCACTGGAAGCCGAGCAGGCTGGCGTAGCGCCAGATCTGGAAGCGGTCCCGGCGGTCGAATCCCCAACGCTTCATTGCCTGGAGTCCGAAGACCGTCATCACCAGCGTGTAGAGCACCGTGTACCAGAACGACCAGGGCCGGTCCAGGAACGACAGCGTCCGGAAGCCCCAGCCGGTGTAGGGCCAGAATTCGTGTCCGGGCGTCTGCTTGGCTCCATAGATGGAGTAAGCGGTCAGAAAGGACACTCCCAGCCAGGACCAGCGGCTGCCCCGCACTCCGGTCACGATCAGGGCGAGGAAGGAGCCGGCCGCCGCCAAGGCGCCGATGGCGTGGAAGCTCTCGGAAGCGCCGACGCCGCCCTGGCCGGCGAAGATCCAGAGTCCGGTCAAACACAGCGCCACCAGCAGCGCGGTGAGCAATGGACTTCCGGTCCACTCGTTCTCGAGCCGGATGCCCAGCGAGTGAAGAAACGCCGCCGGAAGCTCAGCTCCAATCAAAACGAAGGCGTGCTGGTAAGGAACGCGCCGCTCCACCTTGCGGCCGCCTTCGTCCACCTCCAGAACGCACCGGCCTTCTTCGAACCGTTTGACGTGGGAGTTGAGAACCAGACGGATGCGCCTGGCGGCGACGGCCTCCCGGAGCTTCCGGGCGTTGTCCTGGAACAGGCGCCGGAATTCGCTGCCGCGGTAGGACAGCGTGACCCGGTTCTCTCCCGCCAGCGTGAGGGCGGCTTCCACCGCGCTGTTGCCGCCGCCCACCACGAGGATGTCCTCGCCGTGGTAAAGCTTAGGGCTGTAGAGGCGGTGGTAGACTTGCTCCCGGTCTTCACCCGGGACGCCGAGCTTGCGCGGGTTGCCCCGCTGGCCGGTCGCCAGGATCACGCGCCTGGCGGCGTATCGGCGCTTGGATGTCTTGACTTCGAGACAGCCGTCTCGCCGGCGGGTGATACCTTCCACGCCCTCTTCGGTGCGGACATCGAGCCGGTTGTCCCGGATGATGGCGTGCCAGCGGGCGAGCAGGTCCTCCTTGCGCGACCCGTCGAGCCAGAGCTTGCCCTTCGGGGGGATCGTGTCCGGTTCGGCATAGACCCATTTGCCCTCGGGAAAATTCTCGATCGTGTTGGCGATCTTGTTCTTTTCGAGCACGAGCACCCGCAGCCCCGCATCCTGCAGTCCGAGGGCGGCATTGAGCCCGGCCGCTCCTGCCCCGGCGACGATCACGTCCCAGCCGTCCGCCGGGCCTTCCCGCGCATCCGGTTGCGAGGCGATGTGCTGCGCCACCCGGTGTCCCTGTTCCATCGCCAGCTTCACCACCGGCGCCCCAGCGAGATCCCCGATGATATAGACGCCGGGGATGTTGCTCTCGAAGTTCCGGCCCACCATGGGCCGGCGCGTTTCCATGTTCGGACTCTCGAGGACGGCTTTCACCGCCCGGCGGATCCGCTCTAGAATGTGCGCTCTAGTGGGCATCGGACCTCGGTGTTTCCGGCTGGACTCGCGGCGAAAGCGTCGCGCCGCACCCGGAACAGCGGCGGGCCGCCGGGTGGTTGGCGTGGCCGCAGTGCGGACACGGCTCCGGCTCGCGCGTGGCGTGGAGCTTCCACTCGCCGGGTGACAGGCGCGGCGCGCCCTCTTGCACCGGTCTCGTAGCGCTGTAGAGATAGCCCGGCAGCGAGAAGACGAAGCCGGCCAGGAAATGGGCGGCCATGGAACGCCCTTTGCGCGCCGCCGCCTGGGCCGCCAGCGCCCCGAACAGCAGTCCGTTGAGGGCGAATAGCCCCATCCACAGCCAGAGGCGGCCGTCGCCGGTTGGTTCCGGATTCATGACGATGTTGTTCGGCCTCAGCGGGGCTAGATACGCCGCGGGATCGGCGAGGAAACGCGCCTCGTCGTTGGGGCAAACGGCCACGCGCTGGCCGCCGTAAAGATACGCCGGATCGCCGGCGCGGACCGGCTGATCGCAAACGATGCAGGTCTCTCCGGCGCGCGCCGCCAGCCGCTTCGACAGGGTGCTCTGCGCTCCCACGGTCCCAGCGAAAACGAGCGCCCACGCAAACAGCAGCACGGTCTCGTGTTTCACCTCAGTGCTCCCTCTGCTAGCGCTTCGCACCCGGCGGACCTCCACTTACCGGAATTCGCTCGCCGGTGCGATGCGGTTACTTCTCAGGTTGTGCCTCCCCCAGAGCCACGGGACGGCGCCCGGCTGCGGCGGTGGCCTCCCCGGACCTCGACCGCCAGGTCCCCGAGGCAACGGTGGCGGCTCCGCCGCGGTGTCAGCCGGCTATCTCTCGGAGATTGTGGAGGCAGGCCGCCACGCATTCGAGCGGCGGACAGGGACAGTTCTCCGCCTCGACGATGTACCACTCGGTACCCCCGGCTTCGCGGCAAGCCTCCAGCACCTCCTTCCAGTTCACCTTCCCTTCGCCCAGAAGGGCATGTTCGTCTTCTGGATCGTACTCCTTGAGGTGGACGGTCTGCGTCCGCCCCCGATAGCGGCGGATGTAGGCCGCCGGGTCCCGCCCTCCCCGCACCATGTGGCCCGTGTCGGGCTGGTGGCTGACCACGAACGGCGTATTGTCGAAGACAATCTCCCAGGGGATGGAGCCGTCGATGGGTTGCATCTCGTGGGCGTGGTTGTGATAGCCGACCTGCATGCCGTAGGCGGCCAGCCGGTCGCTGATCTCGGCGAGGTCGGCGGCGAAGTTCCTCCACCCCTCCACGGAAGTCTCTTCGTGGTAGGGAATCACCAGTAGTTTGACGCCGAGCTCCTGGTGGAACTCCACGGTCCTCTTCAATTCATCGTCGGTGAGCATGTTGAGCCCGACGTGAGAGCTGGCGATCCCGAGGCCGTGATCGGCCAGGATCTGCCGCAAGGCCTTTGCGCTCCAGCCGTGATAACCGGCGAACTCCACTCCTTCGTAACCCATGTCGGCGACGGCCTTCAGCGTGCCCGGCCAATCCCGTTCACACTCTTCGCGGACGGAATAGAGTCCGAGTGCGATACGGATGCCCCGGTTTCCGGTGTCGCTTGTCGGGGAGTCGAATGATTGACTGCTGTCGTCGTCGCTCGCGTGAGTGAGGTTTCCGCCGTCGTCCATAATCCGATTCTCCGCCCCTCCCATTGTTGAATCTACCGGCGCCCGCGTCCCAACGCAAGCGCCCTCGCATTGCCGGAGCCTGGCGCCGAGTTGCGCCGCACCGGCGGGAAGGCTTAGTTTGTTGCTTCATGCAGTGCCGTGTCGTCCTGCTTTGCCTCGCGTTGACGGCCGCTTGCGCGCCCCGCAAGGAAAGCAGCCCCCCGCAGCGTCCGGGTTTGCGGGCGGAGATGCGCCGCGTGCTGCTCGGCAACATCGCGGGGTTCTGGTACCCGCGGTGTCTGGACCGCGAACGCGGGGGCTATCATCTCTATTTCGACGAGCGTGGCGATCCCGGTCCGGCCGGGGAGAAGACGGTCGTCACCCAAGCGCAGATGGTCTGGTTCTTCTCCCGGATGGCCCGCGAGGGCTACGAGAAGGCGGGCGCGTTCACCCGCGCCGATCTGCTCGCCGCTGCCCGTCACGGCTTCCAATTCCTGCGGCGCAAGATGTGGGATTTCGAGAACAGGGGGTTCTACTGGGCCGTGGACGCCACCGGCAACGAGGTGCGGGCTCCCAACAAGCATCTCTACGGGCAGAGTTTCGCCCTTTCCGCACTTTCGGAGTACTACCTCGCCTCCCGCGACGAAGAGGCGATGGAGCTGGCAGTCGAGCTTTTCGATACGCTCGAGGCGAAAGCCCACGACAGGAAGTACAAGGGCTACCGCGAGTACTTTGCCGTAGACTGGTCGGAACCCGAGGCCACGGATCGCAATTACATGGATGCCCCCCATTTCGACACCAAGCTGATGAACACCCACTTGCACCTGCTGGAAGCCATGACCGCTTTCTATCGCGCCAGCCGGCGGCCGGAAGCCAAGGCACGCCTCATCGAGCTGATCGGAATCGAAACGGAAAAGGTCGTACGAAAGAATCCTGTGGCTTGCACGGACAAATATGAGCGTGACTGGACGCCGATCCTCGAAGACGGTTTCAACCGCGTCTGTTACGGGCGCGACCTCGAGAACGTGTGGCTGGTGGCGGAGGCCTGCAGGACGGCCGGCGTCGATGTTCGCCGCTACGTGCGGCTGTTCAAGAAACTTTGGGCGTATTCCCGCGCCTACGGCTTCGATGAGGAGCGGGGCGGGTTCTTTCACTGGGGGCCGCTGCGCCGGCCCGCCGAGGATCGGGACAAGGTCTGGTGGGTTCAGGCCGAAGCGCTCGTCAGCGCCCTTTACATGTACCGGCTCACCGGGGATAGCTCCTATCGCGACGCTTTCGACAAGACGTGGCGCTTCGTGCGCCAGCAGCAGATCGACTGGGATCGTGGCGAGTGGCGCCGGATCATCGGGTCCGACGGCCGGCCCCGGGGCGCGAAAGGCGACGCTTGGAAATGCGCCTACCACGACGGCCGGGCAATGATGGAATGCATCCGGCTGCTGGGAGAGCTGAAGATGTAGGCGGGAGCCGGCGCTCCGGACTCCGCCCGGTCGGGATATTGCGTCGCGGCCGTCCGCCAAGCTATCCTGTCAGCAGTCTTGGCGGCAGGCTTGGAGCTACGCGCCGGGGAGGGGCGTTCTGTTCGCCGGCCGGCAGGCTTTCCTGGACACGCAAGTGCTGACCCGCAGAGAGCGTTTGGAAAAGTTCTGGAAAAGAGTGCGACTTTTTCGCCGCCCCCCGGGCCGCGCGTTCCCCGTGTTCATCTGTGGGATGCAACGCTCGGGAACGAACATGCTCATCCGGGCGTTCCACCGTCACTCGGAAACAGAGTGCTACTACGAAAACGATCCTGAAGCTTTCGACAACTACGTCCTGAGAGACGTGGAGACGATTCAGCGGTTGATCCGGCGTTCCCGGGCGGCGGCCGTTTTCTTCAAGCCCATCGCCGATTCGCAGCACGTGCGCCGCATGCTCGATACCTTTGGCGGATTGCGGGTGATCTGGCTCTATCGCTGGTACGAGGATGCGGTGAACTCCGCCCTGCGGAACTGGAAGAATCACTTCCGGGAACTCCAGATCATGATCGACGAGCCCGAGGCCGCCGGCTGGCGCATCGAGGAGCTCGACGGTGAGATGTGGGCCTTGCTACGGCACTGGTATGAGAAGCCGATCTCCGACGCCTCGGTACGGGCGCTTCTCTGGTGCGTGCGGAACCAGCATTTCTTCCGCCAGCGTCTCGAGGACGATTCCCGCGTACACCTTGTCAATTACGAACGTCTGGTCCAGTCGCCGGTGGTGGAGGTGCAGTGGCTGTGCCGGGCGATCGGGTTGCGCTTTGAGCCGCGGTTGGTAGAAGGCATCCACCGCCGTTCGGTGCGAAAGAATCCACCCCCGGAGATCGATCCCGAAATCCGCGCTCTTTGCGACGCCATGTACCAGCGTCTCGAGGCCGTCTTCGAGCAGCGGCGGAAGAACCTCGCCACATCGGTGGAGCCGGCCTGAGAGCCACGGCCGGCAGGGTCGCTTTTCCGGGGCGGCCGGGCAACATCGTTCGCGTCCCCCCGGGGCTGTATGCGGCCGTTGGCTCGCGCCATGTTAGGATGCCGGGTTATGCTGACTGCGGCCGTGGCGGTGCTGCTGATGGCTGCCCTGGCGGCGCATGAGATGGCTCTCCGCCGCCGCGATGGGGCCCGGGGGTGGAACTTGCTCCGGTTCGGCGCGATCGTCGCGATCATCGCGTCCGCGGCGGAGCTGGGTTCCCTGGTGGAGTTGCATCCGCGCCTGACGGAACGGTTCACCACCCGTCTTCCCACTGTTCCAGAGGCATTTCTGAAACCCGCCGGCGATGCGGCCTTTTGCCGTCCGCCGGCCGCCGCCAGGCCGGAGTTTCCCTTCCCCGAAACCGCAAGTGTGGACGCTGTAGAGGCCTGGCAGACGCGGCTGCGGAAGCAGATCAGGCGGTTGTTCGCTTATCCGGCACGGCGCCCGCCGGCTCCCGCCTTCCATGTCGAAAGGGAAGAAGACTCTGGAGGGGTACGGCGGGCCTGGCTCCGTTACCAGTCCTTCGACGGCGTGTGGATCCCGGCGATCCTCCAGGTTCCGGCGTCTGCCGGGCCCCGGCCGGCGGTGCTGGTGATCCCGGGCCACGGGCTCGGTATGGTGGCGGCGGCAGGTCTGGTTTCCGACTATCAGCACCGGGCGGCTTTCGAGCTGGCCCGAGCCGGGTTCGTCACGTTGACGCCGGAGCTCAGGGGGTTCGGTCTGCTGGGCGGGCCCCAGCGCACCGAACATCGGCTCGTCGCTTACAACGCTTTGCTGTCCGGCGGCTTTTACAAGGCCGTCGTGGCTCGGGACCTCGGCCGCGCTCTGGATCTGCTGGCCAGCCTGCCCGAGGTTCGCTCCGGGCGGATCGGCGTCGCCGGAGCCTCATTCGGCGGGGAGATGGCCGCGGTCATGGGGGTGCTGGACGACCGGGTAAGAGTGGTGGCCGTCAATGCCTATGGAGGGCGGCTCGGGCCGGCGCCTTGCGTGGCTGCCGCCCCCGGCGGTCCGCTTCCCCGGCAGCCCCACGGCTGCCACCTTATTCCCGGGATCAACCGGCTCCTGGTCCGTCAGGACTGGTTCCGGCTCCTGGCTCCGCGTCCTCTGCTGCTCGCTCTCGGGCACTCGCCGGAGCCCGGGTTCGCGGGGGAGGTCCGGCGGGCTTGGAGCGGCCTTGCCGACCGCCTGGAGATCCACTCGACTCCGCGGGGCCACTTGTTTCACGTCGATTTGACTTTGCCGTTCCTCGAGCGCTGGCTGCGGCCGGAAAAGGCGCCGTGATGAGACGCCGGCGACCGGCTGCGAGCTCATGCGTTTCCCCCCTCAGCGATCCGGACCGCAACCGTGGCGTATCATGAACGGACGTGGGCGAACAGCGGAGCGCCGAGCAGCTTCGGCGCCATTACGAAATCGAGAAAGAGCTGGCGGACCGCTTGCGGAAGGCTCCGCCGGAGGAGCGGCGGCGGCTATACCCGGCTGTCTACACTGAGCTGTTCCGCTCGGTTCCCGACCACCCGGCGCACACCCGGAAGCTGGACGCCGCTGCGGCGGCCGCGAACGTCGAGCAGCAACGCCGGCTTCTCGACCGGTTCCTCAACCCCAGGAGCCGGTTTCTCGAGATCGGCGCCGGAGACGGCAGCCTGGCGGTCTCGGTCGCGAAGAACGTCGCCGAGGTCTGCGCCGTCGATGTGGCCGATCAGTTCCCACCCCTCGAGCGCCGCCCTTCCAACTGCCGGTTCCTGGTGATCGCCGACGGCTGCCGGATCCCGCTGCCTGAAGCTTCCGTGGACGTCGCTTACAGCAATCAGGTAATGGAGCACCTGCACCCGGAGGACGCGGCCGCACAGCTTCGCGAGATCTACCGGGTCCTCGCTCCGGGGGGAAGCTATCTCTGCATTACTCCGAACCGCGTGTGTGGTCCCCACGACGTTTCGAAGTTCTTCGACGACGTTGCCACCGGCTTCCACCTCAGGGAGTACCGGGTCGGCGAACTCGTCAAGCTGTTCCGGGAAACCGGTTTCGAACAAGTACGCGCCTTTGCCGGCTTGAAAGGCCGGTTCTTCGTCGTGCCGTGGCGGCTGCTCCACTGTCTGGAAACGCTCTTCTGGATGTTACCCGGCGGGATTCGCAAGAGTCTCGGCGCCGCGCCGGGCTTGCGCAACCTCCTGACCCTCACGGTGGCCGGACGCCGGCCCGCCTCCGCTGGCTGACCGGCGCTGCCCGCCCGGCGAGAGGCCCCGGCCGCTCTCGGAAAGGCAACCGGAATCTGGCTATTATCTCTTGTGTTTCCAGTAACTTAGAAACAATCGCTTTCTCTATGAGGGTGCTATCATAGCGACCGAAGATGTGTGCTGCCCGCCATTCAGGCCGCAGAACATCGATGCCGGAACCATGTTTCGGCGGAGGAGGAAGGAGTTCTTCGATGGGTAAGAGAGTCAGGTCAGCGTTGTGGCTCGCCTTTTCGGTGGGAGCCGGGATGCTTTCGGCGCAGACGGCGATAGATCTCAGCCGACAGGCCCGGCAGGTGGATTTCACCGCCGCAGCAGCCACCAAACCGTTTCAGGCCGGGACGACTTTGCCGGGGATCTGCGAGCCCGGCGCGATGTTTTTCAAGACCGACGCCCCGGCCGGGGAGAACGTCTACGGCTGCGTGGCGCAGGACACCTGGGTGCTGATGAGCACCGGCGGCGATGCCAAGAGCCTGGGGGGAAATCCCGTAGGGGCCGCCCCGGCGTCGGGTCTGGGCCAGTTCTACGCTTGGGACCCGGCTACGGGCCGCATGGAACTGTTCGGCTTCGGCAACTTGCTCGCCGTAGCCGGACGAGTGGTCAACGTGGCTACCGAGTCGGTGCCGCAGTACGGCGCCTCGGTCAGCTTGCCGGCCGGCTGCAGCAGTTGGGGGCTGTTCTACTTCGATACGGACGCGGCGACAGGCCAGAAACTGTACTACTGTAATGGAATGAACTGGGAACAGGTGGCCGGCGGCGGCTCGGATCCGCTGCACGGGGACCTTGTTCTGCGGGAGGATTTCCCCGGGGGCTCCAACGAGGACGGCGAGATCGGGCAGCTCGGCTGGGACGTTCAGGTTTTCGGCTCGGCCAGCGGCTGGAGCGTTCAGCATACCGACGGGGGCAATGGCCATCCGGGTGCGGTTCGGTTGACTTCCGGCACGGCCGCCAACACCGGCCCGCTGATTCGCCTGGCTGCCACTTCGTCGGCGCACCTGGTTTCGGACCTCAGCTCCGTGGGCAACTTGACGGCGATCTTCATCGTCCGGCCCGGCGCCGCCGCCGCCGCCGTATACCGGGCCGGCTTCGTCTGGGCCGGCAATTCCGGATTCCTCGACCCCGGCGAATACGTGGCTTTCGAATTCGACACGCGGGCCGGCCAAACGACCTGGAACTACGCCATGCAGCCCAACGGGGGAACCAAGGTGACCGTCGACAGCGGCGTCAGCGTGACGGCCGGAACCTGGTACGCTTTGCGGCTCCGCGTGACGACCGCCGGGACCTACCGGTTCTCGGTGAGCACGGACGGGGGCGCGTGGAGCGCCGAAAAAACGATCTGCGCTTCCGGCTGCGATGGCAACGGAACTCTGGGCACGCTCACCCAGGCGCCGTGGGTGCAGTGTGCGACCACCTCGTCCACCAGCGTGGATCTGGACGTGGATGCCTTCTTCATGAGTATTTCGGGGCTCGGGAGGTTGCCGTGAGCCGTGCATTCCTGATCTTGCTGATTCCCTTGGCCGCCGGCGCGCAGGTGGTCATCCAGGACTTCAAGTGTGCGGCGCCGGAGCTGACCCCGGGAAATCCCACCATAGTCTATTGCCCGAACGGGCATGGCTTTCAGCCCGGCACTTCTCCGGCCGTGAAGTTCTGGGGAGGCGCCGGCGACTGGGCGCAACTGACCGGTATGTTCCGGGAAAGACTGATGGTCGCGGTGGATGCGACGGCTACGACTCTGGTGCTCAACCGGACCGACCGCGTCGCTCCTCCTTCGCTGATCCGCATCGGCGACGAGAAGATTCTCTGCACCACGGTTCTCGACGCCACCACGGTCGGCGGTTGCACCCGCGGCTACGCTGGCACCGCCGCGGCGGCTCACGATTACTCTGCCCTGGCCCGGGTCAACGATGACCGGAGCTACTTTACGGCCACCGTGGTGGACGCCAATACGCTCACCATCCCCGTAGACTCGTCCGGGTGGGGGAATCCGGCGGGGACGATCTATATGGCGTGGACCGCTCCGGCCACCGGCCGGGAAATGACGTTCGTCGCTACCGGAGGAGAGGGCTTCGGGTCCACCGGCGAACCTGTCGAGGGCGGGTTCCTGATCCACGTTCCCACCTGTACCGACCCTTCAGACCGCTTTCAGTGCATGAAAGGATGGCTCCCGTACAAGACCGGCCGTGGCAAGAAGAATATCGCCATCACGAGCTACACGGTTTCCGGCGGCACCGCCACCTTGCAACTGGCTTCTTACAACGAAGATCCGGCCAAGAAGTTGACCGCCGGCCGGGTCGTCTGGATCAGCGGGATGGACGACCAGCAATTGAACGGTCCCTTCGTCGTCACCCGTGTGGGGGCAGGCAACCCACCCACTGAAGTGGACCTGGACGTCTCGGACACCGGAGCCGTGGACGGCGCCAAGACGGGCGCTTCCATGAACTTGCGGCTCACCGACGGCAACTACCCCTTTGTGTGGGTCTTCCACCCCGGCAGCGGTTCCGGAGACACCAGCAACCCCTGGCGGGCGCATGCTCTGAAAGCCGCTTCCTGGAACCCCAACGCCAATCGCCTCCATTTCACTGTCACGTATGGCAAGGACCTTCAGCGGCGGACCGATGGAGCCTACATCGGACAGTTCGGAACGTATGTCCCCGGCCACTACTACCACAAGACCGATCCGAACGTGTACGCCGGCCGCCCCATGCAGGTCATCGTGACGATGAAGCCCAATCACCTGGTCGGGCAGGACTCGAATGCCATCCACCCGTACGATCCCGGCCACTACGGAGACCTTACCAACTCCGCCGTACCCAGCCCGCGGCATTACTGGGACGACATGACCGCGGCTTATTTCAAGCTCTCGCTGTATCAGGAAGTGAACGATTACTCGGGGCAGACCGTGCGGCTGGGCCCTTTGGAACTGAGAGAGGTCACCGGGGAACCGGACGCTTTCATCGGTATTCTGACGGCTGTCTGGAGCAACGACCTGCGCGGGGCGGCGGGCCAGGGCTATGAACTGACCTGGTGGGGGCCCCTCAAGCAGGTGTGCAAGTACGAAGTCCGCTACTCGACGTCGCAGAGCATCAAGACGCTCGGCTGGTCCAGCGCCACCGTCGCCGAGACGGGGATCGTGTCCAACGGCGGCGTCTGGGGAGGCCGGGTCACCCAGGTGCCGATGGCCGAACAGCCGCAGATCTGGTTCGGCATCCGGCCCTACGATATCCAGGTCTACGGCGTGAGCGGCAGCGGCCAGTCACCGATCTGGCTGATCACGCGGGCCATGCTGGGCCTCGCGGCCGGAGACACCGTCACCGTAAGCGGGGTCGGGGGCAACAGTGCGGCCAATCAGACCAATGTCGCCGTAACCGACACCCGCCCCTGGCAGTTGTGGCGTTTCGACGACGGCAAACTCACCAGTATCACGGCCAGCTCCGGCGTTTGCACCGTCAACCTGTCGGTTCCTCACAACATCGTCCCGGGTTGGGAGGTGCAGGTTCGCGGTTCGACCGATCCGACGCTCGGAACCACCCAGGTGGACAAGTTCTACCGGGTCTCGGCCACGCCCACGCCGAACTCGTTTCAGTTCCCCTGTGCCGGAGTTCCGGACGGCCTCTATGACACGAACTATTCCAAGTGGGTGCGGCTTGGCGTTATGGCCATGCCAGGGATAGCGATTGCCGGCGCCGGCGACGGCGATTGGACCGGGGGTGGGAGCATCACCCCAACCGGAGAGTCAGACGGTTTCTTCGAGGTCATGCTTACGCAGACCCAGAGCGCCGCGCCGCCGGCGGCGCCCGGAATGCTCAGCGCCTCCACCGTGACAACCACCAGCGTCGTACTCGAGTGGAGTGACCAGGCAACCAACGAGGACAACTACGAAGTGGAGCGCAAGGCGGGCGCGCAGGGGACCTATGCCCGGGTGGCTGTCTTGTCCGCCAACACTTCGAGTTATACCGATAGCGGATTGAGCCCCGACACCACATATTTCTACCGGGTGCGCGCGGTCAACGTATATGGCGCGTCCGCGTACTCGAACGAAGTGCAGGCGACCACGCTTCCCGCCGGCGGCGTCACCGCACCATCCGGGCCTTCCGCCGATGTCGTTCTGAACGACGAGGTGCGGCTGAGCTGGACGGACAACTCCACGGGGGAAACGGCGTACGTCGTCGAGGTGGATTCCGGAGGTGGCTTCCAGGACTGGGCGAGCCTGCCGCCGGACAGCACTTCCTACACCGTCACCGGGCTGTCGCCGGCCACCGCCTACACCTTCCGGGTTCGTGTGACCGACGGCCTCTCGACGGCTTACTCGCCCGGCCTGCCGGTGACCACGCGCGAGACCCTGCCCCTGCGTCTCCTCGCCCTGCCGGGGGCGGCGGCGGTGCACTGGGCGGTCACCTCCCCAGACGACGGCGCGTGCGACCTGACGCTGCGCACCCCGGGCCAGCCGGACCTGACCCTCTCGCGGCAGGACGTCGTCCGTTCCCGCCACGTGCTGGTCACCGGCCTCAATGCAGACACCGCTTACACCTACGAGATCATCTGTGGCGGCAGCGCCGTGCACGGCTCATTCCGGACCCGCGCCGTCTCCGCGGACACGGTCACGATGACCTTCTCGGCCGAAGTTCCTGCGCTGGCGTCCGCGGCCGACAACCTGGTGGTGGATTGGGGCGCCGATGCCAGTGCGCTGACGAACACCATTTCCGTCCCATGTCCGGCGGGGCGTTGCTCTCTAACGGCCGACTTCACTTCGGGGACGGTGGTCTGGGCCCGCCGCCGCTGGTGTGCCAACCGCGCTGCCGATCCAGATTGCCAGCAGCCGGCCAACGAGCTGGCGCGGTCACCCGCCGAGCCCTTTGTGGTGCCGTGACCGGCGCTTCCGCGATCCCGGGCCGGAGGCGCCCCGGCTCAACGGCTTGGCACTGCCCGTCCCCGCAGCTCTCTGACTGCTCCGCGCAGCGCCTCGATTTCGTGAGGCCGGAAAAACCTCACGGCGACCAACAACAGCAGCCACGTGGCCATGCCTCCGGCCCCCAGCAGCATCTGGTTCAGAAACCCGGCCGGCTCGGCGAAACCGAATCCCGCCGCCACCGCCACCGCCAAGACCGCCATTTTCATCAGCCTGGCGGTCTCGAACCGATAGCGGTGCACGCGCTGGGCAAACAGGTAGGCGATCCCGGCGAAGGCGGCGAATCCGAGCATCGTCGAAGCGACCGCCCCGGCCACTCCGAACTGAGGGATGAGGGTCGCGTAAGCGGCGGCGACGACCGCGACCGCACCGGCCGCCACCGGCAGATGGAGTTTCGTGCGCCGGCGGATATTGAACACGGACTTGACGTGGTCCCCGAACCCTCGGACTACGTAGGCGAGACTCAGCCACGGAACGAGAGCCGCCGCCCCGCGATAGCCCGCGGGCGCCATGATGGTGACGAGCGGCCGGGCGAACAACGACAAACCCAGCGCCACGAGCGTCAGTACGAACAGCAGATAAGTGGTCACTCGAACATAGATCTCATCTCCGTCCGGCCGGGCCACGATACTGTACATCTGCGCGCTCCAGTGGCGCTGGAACGGCCCATGCGCGAAACTCACGATCATGGCCATCTTGTAAGCGAGCGCATACACGCCGATCTCCGCCAGGCTGACGGAACGCTCCAGGAAGTACCGGTCGCCGTAGTGCAGGAACAGCATTCCGAGGCCCGCCACGCCGATGGGAGCGGAAAAGGCGATCTGGGCCATTAGCAGCCGGCGGTCGAACCGCGGTCGCATCCGCCACAGGATCAGACTCGCCATGTAGATTGCCGTGGCGGCGGCCCCGGCGAGGTTGCCCCACAACAACGCCCAGACGCCGAGGTGCCAGACGACGAGGCTGCTCACCGCGACCCCCGCCGATACCGCCAGGCGAAATGCGGTCATCACTGTGAAATGACCGGCCGATTCGATGGCCCGCAAGTAAGCGAAGCCGGTCTCGGCGACCAGGTTGAGCGCCAGGCTGAGCAGAGCCACCGCGAACATGCCGCCGTAGTCGGGCGTTTCGAAGATGAGGTTGCTGAGCCAGTTGCCTCCAGCGAATCCCAGTGACGCCACCAGGACGGCAAGAAGGGTCGTGCCCGCCAGCGCGGTGGTGACCGTCCGTTGCCGCGACGCCGCGTCCTCCGCCTTCGAGTAAAAGTAGAAAAGGCCTTCCTGAAGCCGCAATCCCACCAGCAGTTGCACCACGCTGATCGTCGTGGCCAGCAGCTCGAGGATCCCGTATTCGGCCGGACTCAGATAGCGGGTGTAGACGGGCAGCAAGAAGATCGAGGCCGCGCGCTCGACGGCCGACGCTACCCCGTAGGTCGCGCTCTGCTTCGCGATCACCCGAAACACAGACATGCTGGTACTTTCCGAAACGAGCCGAACCTGAACCGGTTGAGGCTCCCCCGTCTCAGGCGCCCATCATTTTGGCGCCCGTACTTTCCTCGCCGCCCCTCCGGGGTCGTATCCGAGAGCCCGGCATACTTCGCCCGTCTGGAGCTTGCAGAGCAGCCGCCACCAAAGTCTTGCCGCCGCCTTGTTCTTGCTCGCCCCCACCCTGGCTTGCAGAACGGACGGGTCGAGCCGGAGCCCCAGGCGCCCGGCAATCTGATCGATCACCTCGCCCGAGTCCACCAGATCCTCGTAGCGGACCAGCAGCGCCCCGAGTCCCTCTCGTTCCTTCACAAAGGAGCCCGCCGTGATCTTCCAGTGGCGGAAGAACTTTCCGGGCCCGGCCACGGTTTCTGAGGGCCGCATCAGATACCATCGTCTTCCGTGATAGGAAGCATAAGCTTCCAGCGGATGCCGTACCAGGAAGACGAACCGCGCTTCAGGATAGAGCCACCGCAAGTAATAGCCGTGCCACGCCGTCAGCCGCGTCCACTTGCACCCCCACCGCGGATAGCCCCGTTGCTGTGCCGCGGCGGCGAAGAGCTCCTCGAAGAAAGCGCGATGGGCGAGCCGCAGCCGGTGGAAACCGGGGTTGAGGTTCGCGATCCAACTACTCCGGAGTTCCCCTTCGTGCTGTTCGATCGCGTATTTCGCGTGGGGATCGTCCGGACGGAAGAACGCCACGCTTTGCGCCAGCCGATGCACCGGCAACAGGTCGCCGAACGGCTCTCCCCAGACGAGGATTCGCTCGTCGGAACAGATCAACCGCTGGAGCAGGGTCGATCCGCACCGCCAACCGGCGCTGAACAGGAAAACCGGCGTCTCGCAGCGGGGTGGAGGCAAGTCCTGCCCGCCCGTGTAACGTTCCAGCGCCCGAATGCCATCCCGCAGGCTCTCACCCCATAGCTCGTGATCGTGGTTGCGTCTCATCGCCAAGGCTCCGGCTTCATCTCCGACAGTTCGTGCGGTCCAGGCATACGCGCTTGCCGGTGGCGGCGGCCGTGGCGGCGGAGGATTTCTGCGAGCCTGCCGGCCAGGTGCTGGACGGTATAGCGGCTCCTGCCGTCCCAGAAGCACGCTTCGCCAATTCGTCCTTCGCGATGAGATCGGTAGAGGCTGATCAACTTCTCTTGGATCGCTGCCAGGTCCTCGTTTGGGACCGCTTCACCCCATCTTTCCCGCCGCAGCAGGCGGTCGATCGCGCTGGCCGGGTCGGCCAACGCCAGGACCGGCTTTTTCAGTCCTGCATACTCGTACAGTTTGGCAGGGATCGCCAAGCCGTGGCGAGGCTGGATCACCAGGGCCATGTCGGATTCGGCGACGATGCGCAAGGCGTCCGGTTGCGGCAGCCAGGGGAGCCAGTGCACCATCCCGGAGAGCGGGGGGCTCGCCCGCAACCGTTCCAGTTCCGGATCCTGAATCTCGAGCCGGCCGACGAAGTTCACGCGTATCCCCGAAGGCGGGATCGCGCCCCGGGCCACGGCTGCCTGGAGCGCCGCCAACAGATTCCGGGGGTTCCGCTCCCCGTACAGCGTGCCGATATGGGAGAGGGTGAAAACCTCATCGCGTCCCCTCTCGGCCGGCTGCGGAAGCTCGGAAGGGTCGAAGCCGCAGGTCAGGACGCTCAGTTTGCCTTGTGGCACGCCGAGCCGGATGTGAAAATCCTCGGCCACTTCCTCAGTGTTTGCAATCACATGGTCAGCCCGCCGCACGAAGAAGGCTTCCATTCTTTCGTCCAGGCGGCGGAAGAACGGCGGGCGGTCGCTCCACTCGGCGCGGGCCCACGGGTCCATGAAGTCGATGACCAGCGGTCGCCTGAGGAGAACTTTAAGCAAGTACCCGGCTACGAAGCTGGTCCACGGGAGTCCGACGGCATAAATCACGTCAGGGGGATCTTCGATCACCTCTTGCACGCATGCATGAAGGGCATAAGGAAGCCACCCGCAGTAGAAGTCGGGGACGGCCAATGAGTAACTCACTACGTCCTTGATCCGCTGCCAGCGTCCGCGGGCGGCCCGGTTGCGTTCGCTTGCAGCGACCCCCGCCGCTTTCGCGCGGCCGCTGCCCGGCGCCGTGGTTCGCACTTTGGCGGCAACTCGTCCAAGCGCCGCAAAAGGGTAAACGCACCGGGTACGGATCAATTGCGCCTGCGGAGGCACCGTCTCGAGCAGGTCCCTGCCGAGGTTCCGGTCCACGCACAGCTCCTCGGCGATGGTGGCCACCGTCAGGGTGATCCCGTGTTCGGGCAAGTGACGGAGGATCTTGGTGTTCCGCAGCGAGGCGGTGCGGGCGTCCGGAGCGAAGAAATAGGCGAGCGCCAGAACCTTTGTGGTGGACGGGGAGTCTTGCCGAGCCGGTCTCTGGAGGGATTGCCCATTAGCCGGATCCCCCCCGGAAGGGCGTGCGTCGGTGGCCATCTGAGAGTCGGGACGGCGAACACGCGGCCCGAAGGGGAAGAATAACAAACGGGTGCGCGAAGCCGCAATTGCCGGCCGCCCGGCCGGTGGGCTTCGCCGCCGCCCGGCGTGTTAGGATACAACCCGAAACACGGGAGGAATCCAGTGCGCGCAACCAAGATCGAGTCCGTCATCGCTAATCTGAGTGTCTTGATGCTGTCGGCGTGGATGGTCGCCTGCCAACCGGCTCCGGCGCCGGCTCCATCCACCGAAACAGGTTCGAAGCCGTCTCTCGTGCAGCCGCTCTCGCCCGACCCGCTCATCGCCGGTTTCCAGCAGACCACGGTGGCCAGCGTCAGCGACGCCGTGGACCAGATCGTCGGCCAGCGCGGCTACATGGCTCACGACATGCGGCCCTTCGTCGGCAAGGGCTTCGTCGGCCGGGCTGTCACCGCCCTGGTAAAACCGTCTTCGCCGGAAGAGTCCACCCCGGCCACCGCCGTCAAGCACCCGGTGGAGATGATCGACGAGGCCAAGCCCGGAGAAGTCGGCGTCATCGTCTTCAAAGACGGTCTCGAGATCGCCGCCCTCGGCGGCTTGATGGCCACGGCGGCCAAGGCCCGGGGCATGGCCGGGATGGTGCTCGACGGCGCTCTGCGGGACATCGAGGAGGTCGAGCGCATCGGGCTGCCGGTCTTCGCCCGGGCGGCGTCGCCGGCCAACGCCGTCGGCCGCTACAAGAGCGTCGCGAAGAATGTTCCGGTCGAGTGCGCCGGAGTCACGGTCCGGCCGGGCGATATCATAGTGGCTGGAGTCGATGGCGTGGTCGTCGTCCCCCGGGAGAAGGCCGAACAGGTCCTCCAGCGCGCTCGGGAGATCGACGAGCGCGAAAGCAAGATGGTCCCGTTCATCCAACAGGAAAAGTCGCTTCAGAAGGCGGTCGAGAAGTTCAACCGGATCTGACGCCGCGCGGAGCGCGCATCCCGCACGCCCGCCCGATCATCAGAAGCGGAGAAAGGAACCGCGATATGGACAAACAGAAAAGCATCGAGTTGCTCAACAAGGCCGTTGCCGACGAACTGCAGGCCGTGCACCAGTACATGTACTTCCACTTCCACCTCGACGACATGGGCTACCAGCCCCTCTCCATGCTCTTCAAACGGATCGCCATCGAGGAGATGGGCCACGTCGAGCGCATCGCCGAACGCATCCTGTTCCTCAAGGGCGACGTCGAGATGGCTCCGGCCGGGCCGGTCGAGAAGATCCAGGAGGCCGAGCAGATGGTGGCCAAGGCCGCCGCCATGGAAGAGGGCAGCGCCGCCGACTACAACCGCGCGGCGCGCCTGTGCGGCGAAAACGAGGATTCGGCCTCCAAACAGCTCTTCGAATCGCTGGTCGCCGACGAGGAACGCCACTTCGACGAGTACGACAAACAGCTCGACCACATCAAGCGCTACGGCCCGAGCTACCTGGCGTTGCAATCGTTCGGCTCCTCGCCGGAACAGGCCGGGGGCGAGTGAGCTGCAGCGAACCGTATCCCGCAGACGGCGGCCCGATCTTTGCTCCTTCGGCCTGCCGGGCGCGGGCCGGAAGCAAGCCCGGTGGTTGGCGCGGCCGCGACGGTTACGCCAGAATGAAGTTCGACCATGCGTCTGCTAGCCGGGTTACTCTTGCTCTCGGCCGCCTTCGCGGGCAACCCTGACCTGCTCGATCGCCTCTGGCCGGCCAGGTGGTGCTGGCCGGCGGGGGCGGACCCGTACAACTACGGCGTCTACCACTTCCGCAAGACGTTCGAGCTGGAGAGCGTTCCCGAGAAGTTCCTGATTCACGTCACCGCCGACAACCGCTACCAGCTCTACGTCAACGGCGAGCGGGTGGTGTGGGGGCCGGCCCGCGGCGATCTGTTCCACTGGCGCTATGAGTCCGTCGATATCGCGCCGCACTTGAGAACGGGCAGGAACGTGCTGGCCGCCGTGGTCTGGAACGACGGCCGGTACCGGGCGGTGGCGCAGATCTCGAACCGTACGGGCTTTCTGGTGCAGGGCGACGGGGAGGCCGAGCAGGTGGTGAACACGCCGGAGGGCTGGGTGGCGGTGGAGGACGAGGCCTACCGGCCGCTGCCGATCAGCTACGAGATGGTGCGGGGCTACGTGGCGATTCCGCCGGGCGAGGAGGTGGACGGGGCGAAGTACCCGTGGGGCTGGGAGCAGCCGGACTACGACGATTCGGTTTGGCAGCCGGTGGAAGCGGGCCGGAACGGGGCGCCGCGGGACACGGTGGACGCGCCGAACCGCTGGTTTCTGGTGCCGCGGCCGATTCCGTTGATGGAAGAGACGCCGCTGCGGCTGGCGCGGGTGAGGCGGGCCGAGGGGGCCGAGCCGCCGGAGGGGTGGCTGGCGGGCAAGGCGCCGTTCACGATACCCGCCGGCACGAAGGCGGTGCTGCTGCTGGACCAGGACCACGAGACGACGGGGTATCCGGAGCTGGAGGTGAGCGGGGGCGCGGGGGCGCGGATTCGGTTACGGTATGCGGAGGCATTGTGGATCAAGGGCGAGTAT
This sequence comes from Solibacteraceae bacterium, assembly GCA_026984795.1. GTDB lineage: Bacteria > Acidobacteriota > Terriglobia > Bryobacterales > Bryobacteraceae > JALSRK01. The sequence goes on from JALSRK010000075.1 coordinate 28,469, forward strand.
GCGAAGGGGAACCGGGACGAGATCGAGGGCAAGGAGTTCTACGGGTATGAGGACGTGTTTCTGCCGGACGGGGGCCGGCGCATCTGGCGGCCGCTCTATTGGCGGACGTGGCGCTACATGGAGCTGACGGTGGAGACGAAGGACGAGCCGCTGGTGATCGAGGATCTGCGGGCGACGCACACCGGCTATCCGTTCCGGCGGCGGGCGAAGTTCGACGCCGGCGACGAGGA
>JALSRK010000076.1 GCA_026984795.1 Solibacteraceae bacterium
CTGTGTCTGTTAGACCCTGCCGCGGCAGCCCCGGTTCCCCGAACAGCTCCGCCAGCGGAACCAGCCGCGTCTGCCGCGGACCGATCCTGAGTTCCAGCGCCGCCTTCCGGCCGCCCGCCACCGCCCGGATCTTCACCTTCCGGGGTGCCCCGCTCACGTTGGCAACCGCCAGCAGCGAAGCTGCCGCCGGCTCGCCAAGGTCCGTTACTCCCACCAGCCGGGCGCCCTGGAACTGGCTCTTCAAGGCCAATCCCTGGTTGAAGGCCACCCCGCGCCGCCGGTGGGCGATCACCGCCTGCGCGGCCACGTCCAGGGGGCCGCCGTCGTGGCGCAGGGCGAGCTGACCGTAGCCGCGCCGGTTCCCGATCAGCGCTCCCAGATCCACCTCCTCGCTCGCCAGCGGCGCGAGCGCCACGCGCCGCGCCGGGATCCGCCGCCCCCTGGCGTCGAAGACCTGCACTTCCACGGTGAGCGGCCGCGGCCGCGTATTGTTGAGAATCAGCTTGGTGGTGAATCCCGCCCCGACGCGCCAGAACGGCGCCAGGAGATCGTGCGGCCCGGCGCCCGGACGCTGCGCCTGGACCGGCGTCGTGTCGAACAGCAGCGCCGCCGCCCCTCGAAAATTCGGGGACAGCCAGCCAATTGGGGTACCAGATGTCATGAGTCACATTGCCGCGCCGGCCAATTGGTGGCTGTCCCCGAATTCTCTGTCCTCTCTGGTCCGGCGGCGGACGCCCCGGCAATGACGCCCCGGCACGGCGGCCACGGCGCGTTTTGAAAAGAATAACAGGAATTCCTGCCGGAGAAGCGGTCAAATATGTAACATTTTTCCGGCGCCTCGTCTTTCCGCCTTGCCGGCTGGGCGCCGTTCCGGCGGAACCGGCAGAAGGGTGAGTTAAGAGATGCCGGGCCGCCGCCGGTCGCCTGAAGCTGTGGCGTCGTAGCCCTTCCGTCAGGGCGTAATTGAGTGGTTGTAACCGTAGTCGCCGTTCGGGCCTCTCGTCGGATCGAGCGCCGGCCCCTGTGATATGATGCGCCGGGATCGGTAAGCGGGATGCTTCCTTCGCGGCGCAGTTTCTTGTCCACCCTGGCCGGGGCGGGACTGTTGCGCGCGGGGCGCCTGGAACCGGAGCAGATCCTCTACAACGCGAGGATCCATACCGTGGACGCGGCGCAGCCGCAGGCCGAGGCGGTGGCGATCGCCCGCGGGCGGTTCCTGGCGGTGGGGTCGAACGACGACGTGCTGGCCCTGGCCACCGGGCGGACGAAGAAGATCGACCTGCAGGGCAAGACCGTCGTTCCGGGCTTCATCGACGCCCACACGCACCCGGTCTACGCCGGCATCCGGCACTTGAGGTGGGTGGACTGCGACCTGCGCTCGATCGCCGCCATCCAGAAGGCCATCCGGGAGCGCGCCGCGCGCACGCCGCCGCGCGAGTGGGTGGTCGGCTTCAAGTACGACGACACGAAGACGGCCGAAGGGCGGAAGCTGACGCGGCGGGATCTCGACGAGGCCGCTCCGCGGCACCCGGTCTTCATCCAGCACCGGGGCGGGCATACGGCGTTCGTCAATTCCGCGGCGCTCCGGGCGGCGGGCGTGGACGAGAAGACGCCGGACCCGCCCGGCGGGCGCTTCGAGCGGGGTCCGGAGGGCAAGCTCACCGGCGAAGTGGCGGAGACGGCGACGGAGCCCTTCTGGAAAAGGATCCCGATGGACTACACGCGGGAGGACTACCGCGCCGGCGCCCGCCTCATCTCCCAGATGATGACCCGGGCCGGCATCACTTCGGTCGGCGACGCCGAGGCCAAGCCCGTCGAGCTGCAGGCCTACCAGGACGCCCGGGACGCCGGCGAGCTGCTGTTCCGCGTCTACTGCTTCATCGTCTACGACTATCTGGACGAGATGAAGGCGGCCGGCGTGCATACCGGCTTCGGCGACGACCGCGTCCGGCTGGGCGCGATCAAGCTGGTCTGCGACGGGTCGATCTCCGAGCGCACGGCCCGGCTCTCGGAGCCCTACGTGGGGAGTCCGGACGACTACGGCATCCTGGTCACCGGAGAAGACGAGCTGTACGAGCAGGCGCGCCAGGCCCACGAGGCGGGCTGGCAGATCGGCACGCACGCCAACGGCGACGTGGCCATCGACATCACGCTGCGCATCTACGAGCGGCTCCAGAAGGAGATGCCGCGGCGGGATCCGCGCTACCGGCTGGAGCACTGCACGGTGATCGACGACTCGCTGGTGGAGCGCATCCGGGCGCTGGGGGCGATCCCGACGCCGTTTTCCACCTACGTCTACTTCCACGGTGAGAAGATGCGCTACTACGGGCCGGAGCGGCTGAACCGGATGTTCGCCGTGCGGTCGTTTCTCGACGCCGGCATCCGGGTGACCATGGCGTCGGACTACCCGCCGGGGCCGTTCGAGCCGATGATGGCCCTGCAGTCGATGGTGACGCGGACCGACATGCACGGCACGCTCTGGGGGCCCAAGCAGAGGGTGACGGTGGCCGAGGCGCTGCGGGTGGCGACGCTGAATGGGGCCTACGCCTCCTACGAAGAGGACCGGAAAGGTTCCATCGAGGCAGGCAAGCTCGCCGACCTGGTGGTGCTGGGGCAGGACCCGTTCGAAGTGGATCCGTTCGAGATCATCGACATCCCAGTGGAGCGGACGATGGTGGGCGGCCGCTGGGTCTACGAAGCATAGGGCGCGGGCGCAGACGCACGAGGGATTGGAAGGACCACCGATGACGAAAGAAGAGATCATTCTGGCCAACCGGCAATACCTTTTCCCGTGCGTCTTTCATTACTACCGGGAGCCGCTGGTGATCACCAGCGCGAAGGACCAGTACGTTCGCGACGCCGACGGCAACGAGTACCTGGACTTCTTCGGCGGCATCGTCACCATTAGCGTGGGGCACTGCAATGAAGAGGTGACGCGGCGGGTGCGGGAGCAGCTCGGGCGGCTGCAGCACGTCTCGACGGTGTTCGCCACCGAGCCGCAGGCTGCGCTGGCGGCCGAGCTGGCGCAGATTACGCCCGAGGGCAAGCTGACCAAGTCGTTCTTCACCAACTCCGGGACGGAGGCCAACGAGACGGCCATCGTGGCGGCGCGGTGCTTCACCGGCACGCCGGAGATCATCGCGCTGCGGCACTCCTACCACGGCCGTTCGGCGCTGGCGATGACGCTGAGCGGGCACGCCAACTGGCGGCTGGGGGGCGCGCCGCAGCCGGGCGTCGTCCACGCCCACAACGCCTACTGCTACCGCTGCCCGTTCGGGCTGAAGTATCCGGAATGCGAGGTGCGGTGCGCCACCGACGTCGAGGAGCTGATCCGGACCACCACCTCGGGCCGCGTGGCGGCCTTCATCGGCGAGCCGATCCAGGGCGTCGGGGGCTACATCACGCCGCCGAAGGAATACTTTGGCATCGTGGCGGAGATCGTGCGCAAGTACGGGGGTCTCTTCATCAGCGACGAGGTGCAGACCGGCTGGGGCCGCACCGGCGGCAAGTGGTTCGGCATCGAGCAGTACGGGGTGACGCCGGACATCATCACCGCGGCCAAGGGGCTGGGCAACGGCGCGCCGATCGGGGTGACCATCGCCCGGGCCGACGTCGCCGACGCGATGCAGGGGACGACGATCTCGACCTTCGGCGGCAACCCGGTGTCGGCCACGGCGGCGCGGGCGGTCCTCGCCTACATCCGGGAGCACCGCGTGCTCGAGAACGTGGCCGAGGTGGGCGCCTATTTGCGGGAGCGGTTCCTGGAGCTCCAGGAGAAATACAGCCTCATCGGCGAGGTGCGGGGCATGGGGCTGCTGCAGGGCTTGGAGCTGGTCGAGGACCGCGAGACGAAGGAGCCGGCGACGGCGAAGACGGCCGAGCTGATGGAGGCGGCGCGGGAGAACCGCATCCTGATCGGCCGGGGCGGGCTATACGGGAACGTAGCCCGGGTCTCGCCGCCGATGAACATCTCGAAGACCGACGTGGACGAGTTCATCGGGCGGCTGGACCGCAGCTTCGCCAAGGTCACGGATTAAAACGGGGACAGTCACCGCTTTCCCCAAACGCGGCCAGGCCCCCACCACCATCGAGACCATCATCGGGCGCATCGAGATTCGCGGACTGGAAGGCGCCGCTTCGGCCACGATCTCGCCCCTCGACCCCGCCGGGCGCCCCGCGGCCGAACTCGAGATGAGCTGCCGCTCCGGCAACTGCGCCGTTGACATCAATACAGAAAACGCCACCCCGGCCTTCGTCATCACCGTTAGCCGCTGAGGGCTCCGTTACCGGTGGGACCCGGAGGCGGGCGAGCCGGCGATGCTGGAGCGGTTCCGCTTTTCCGCAGCCGCCGAGCGCACCGGCGGGTCCTGCGCCTCCGGGGAGCGCCGATCGGCGAGGGGCTCGGCGGGTGGGGTCTGGGGCAGGTGTTTCCCCCACGGGAGAGTCCGGGAACGTGTCCGCAGGCTCACGTGGTGAGCCACTGCGCCGGCGAGACTGGGAACAGGTGAACTCAAATGCAAGGGGTCTTGGAAATGGCTATCGGTCAGCGCGATGTGCAGACGAATCTTTCGACTCTGGAACAGGCGCGCTCGCTCGCCGAGGGTCTGTTCCCGCATCAGGTGGAGGGCATTGCCTTCCTGCTCGGCCGGCGGAGGGCCATCCTCGCCGACGAGATGGGGCTCGGCAAGACGCGGCAGTCGATCATCGCCGCACGTCATGCGGCGCCGGACGGCCCGTGGCTAGTGGTCTGTCCGGCTTCGGTGAAGCTCAACTGGGCCCGTGAGATCCAGGCCATCGCCGCGGAGGCGGCCGTTGAAGTCATCCATGCCGGCGAGCCGCTGCGGGCGGGCCCGGGCGTCTGGACGGTGATCAACTACGATCTACTCAAGCGCTACATCGACGATCTTTGCCGCGTCGAGTGGCGGGCGCTCGTCTTCGACGAGGCCCATTACCTCAAGAACCGCGACAGCATCCGGAGCCGCATGGCGGGGCGTTTGCTGGAGAGCGTAGCGCCGGACGTGGTTGTCCACGCGCTCACGGGAACGCCGCTGATGAACCGCCCGCGCGACCTGTTCCCGCTGTTGCGCCTGGTGAACCACCCTCTGGGGCGGAGCTTCCTGAGCTTCGCCAAACGCTACTGCGACGCCTATCGCAACGAGTACGGCTGGGTGACCGACGGCGCCTCGAACCTGGACGAGCTGGCCGTTCAGCTCCACGGCGTGATGCTGCGGCGGACCAAGGACGAGGTGTTGAACCTGCCGCCGAAACTGCGGCGGTGGCTGCCTGTCGAGGTGCGCTCGCCGACCGGCCTCGCCGAGGTCGCGCGCGTCGTCGGCATCCTGCTCGCCAACCAGCGCGGCGAGAGCTCGGCGGCCCGCCAGAAGGGCGACCGCGCACGGCTCATCGCCAACTTGACCCGCGCTCGCCAGCGCCTGGCCGTCGCCAAGGCGCCCAGCACGCTGGACTTCGTTCAAGGCGCGGTGGAGCAGGGCGAGAAAGTCGTCGTCTTCTCCTGCTTCGACGAGCCCTTGCAAAAGCTGGCGGAAAAGTTCGGCGGTCAGGCGGTGCTGCTCACCGGCGCCACCCCGTCGCGGAAGCGCCAGCAGCTCGTCGACCGCTTCCAGCAGGAAGACGGCGTCTGCGTCTTCCTCGCCAACATCCTCGCCGGCGGAGTGGGAATCAACCTGACCGCCGCCCGCCAGGTGGTCTTCAACGACCTCGACTGGGTGCCGGCCAACCACTGGCAGGCGGAGGACCGCGCCTACCGCATCGGCCAGACCCGGACGGTGAACGTCACCTACATGACCGCGCCGAAGACCCTGGACGACTTCGTCGGCCGTACTTTACAAGCGAAAGCGGCGTTGATCGACGCGGTCGTTGAGGGCAAGGCCATGGATGCCGCCACGCGCGACGTGCTGGCAGAGCTCGAGGCGGCGCTGGCGAAGATCTCCCCGCGGCTGGCCGATCTGACCCCGCGGGACCTGACGCCGGAGGAGGCGGCGCGCATCCTGCGGGAAGCGGCCGACGCCGTCGCCGCCGATACCGCCTACTCGGACCGGCCGGAGAAGGCTCCGGAGACGCCGGGGCTGGAAGATGCCATCCGGCTGCTCGCCGAGGTTCTCGCCGGCAGCCGGGTGCGCCGGTGGCGTGTGCCGAGCTCGTCCCGGCCGGGGGTGAGCTACATCCTCGAATGCGACTCTGCGGGCGACGTCACCTGCACCTGCCCGGGCTTCTACTATCGCGGCCAGTGCTCGCACGCCCGCGCTCTGAAGCAGCGCCTCGCCAAGGGCCAGCCCCCGCCGAAGGGCTACGAAGAGTACAAGGGGGATTAGCCAAATCGGGGACAGTCACCGCTTTCCCCAAACGCGGGCGCTGCGCCGACCGAGAGCCGTAAAACGGGGACAGCCACCTCTTTTCCCTTATCCCGGCGCTGTGCCTGCCCGGCGGGTATGATCGGGTCGCTGTTGCCGTGTTTCCGGCTGCCGGCTGCCGAGATTGCGCGCTTTGCAGGGAGATTGGGGTTTGCGTAGACTGTCACCGAATTACGGGGCCCCTGCCCGGCAACCTGCGCTATAGTGAGGACCGTCATGAAGGCCAAATCGGGGACGGCCAAATCGGGGACAGTCACCGCTTTCCCCGAACGCGGGCGCTGCGCCGACCGAGAGCGTGCAATCGGGTGACTGCTGCCGTATTTCCGGCCGCCGGTCGCGGAGATTGCGCGGTCTGGGGGGGATTGGGGGTTGCGTAGACTGTCACCGAATTGGGTGGAATTGGGTGGGGGAAAATTGGGGGTTGCGTAGACTGTCACCGAAATAGGAGCGTCTTCGCCCGGTGACCTGCGTTATAGTGAGGACCGTCATGAAGGACCGGAGATCATTCTTGAAGTCGGGCGCCGCGGCAGTGGCGGCCGGGGCGCTGAACCTGAATCCGCGGGCCATGGGAGCCAACGAGACGATCATCCTGGCGCTGATCGGCGGGCGCAACCAGGGCTGGCACGTGGCCCGGCGCATCGTGAAGCACGGCTCGCGAGTGAAGACGTTCTGCGACGTGGACGAGGCGATCATCGCCAAGCGAATGCCGGATTTCGAGGTGGCCCAGGGGCGCAAGCCCCAGCCGGAGCGGGACTTCCGGCGGGTGCTCGAAGACAAGGACATCGACGCGGTGATCATCGGCGTGCCGGACCACTGGCACACGCACATCGCGTTGCTCGCCTGCCAGGCGGGCAAGGACGTCTACGTGGAGAAGCCACTCTCGCAACGGATCCGGGAAGGCCACCTGATCCGGGAGGCGGCGCGGAAGTACAAGCGGGTGATGCAGGTGGGTACGCAGCGCCGAAGCGGCCGGCACTTCCAGAGCGCGGCCGAGTACGTGGCTTCGGGTAAGCTGGGCAAGGTCTGTATGATCAAGGCCTGGATGTGCCAGGTGCGCAAGTCGATCGGCAATCCGCCGGACAGCGAGCCGCCGCCCACCGTGGACTACGACATGTGGCTGGGGCCGGCGCCGAAGCGGCCGTTCAACCGGAACCGTTTCCATTACAACTGGCGGTTCTTCTGGGACTACGGCAACAGCGAACTGGGCAACCAGGGCGTGCACATGCTGGACACGGCAATGATGGCCATCCAGAAGATGCGCGGCGCGAAGCCGGCCCTGCCGGAGCTGGTGGCGAGCAACGGCGGCATCTACTGGCTCCACGACGCCAAGGAGGTGCCGGACACGCAGGTGACGACCTACGACTACGGTGAGTTCCTGCTCGTGTGGGAGCTGCGCAGCTTCGCGCGGCATCATCCGATCGACGGCACCGTGGCCGGGACGTCGTTCCACGGGACCGACGGGACGCTGGTGGTGAACGACGAGGGTTGGAAGGTCTACGACAAGGACGGCAAGGTGGCGGCGTCCGAGAAGGCCGCGCCGGAGAACCTGGTCGAGATGCACGGTATCAACTTCCTGGAGTGCATCAAGAGCCGGAAGCGGCCCCACGCCGATGTCGAGATCGGGCGGCTCAGCACGACGCTGTGCCACCTGGGCAACATCTCGCAATGGCTCGGACGGAGCGTGAAGTTCGATCCGAAGACCGAGACGTTTCCCGGCGATGAGGAGGCCACGCACCACTTGACGAAGCAGTACCGGGCGAAGTACCCGCTGCCCCGGGTGTGACGGGGCCGGCCGTGACCGGTCGAGTCCGGCTTGCGATACTGGATTGTCATGCTGGACCTGACCGAACACCCGCACCGGCGCCTCAACCTGTTGACCAGAGAGTGGGTGCTGGTGTCTCCTCACCGGACGAAGCGGCCCTGGCAGGGGCAGGTGGAGAAGCCGCCCGAGGAGAAGCTCCCGGCCTACGACCCGGGGTGTTACCTGTGTCCGGGCAACGCCCGCGCCGGGGGCAAGAGGAACCCGCAATACACGGAGACGTTCGTCTTCGACAACGACTTCGCGGCGCTGCTCGCGGACACGCCGCGGGAGAAAGTGAACCGGGCGGGGCTGCTCGTCGCCGAAGGGGAGCCGGGCGTCTGCCGGGTGATCTGCTTCTCGCCGCGGCACGATCTGACCCTGGCGCGGATGGAGGTGGAGGCGATCCGGAAGGTGGTGGACGTCTGGGTGGAGCAATTCACCGAGCTGGGTTCGCGGGAGTTCATCGAATACGTGCAGATCTTCGAGAACCGCGGCGCGATGATGGGCTGCAGCAACCCCCACCCGCACTGCCAGGTGTGGGCGAACTCCTCGATTCCCAACGAGCCGGCCAAGGAGACTTGCTGCCAGCTCGGGTGGCTGAAGGAGAAGGGCTCGCTGCTGCTGGGCGACTACCTGGCGCTGGAGCTGGACACCGGCGAGCGGGTGGTTCTGGAGAATGATTGCTTCGTGGCGGTGGTCCCGTTCTGGGCGGTGTGGCCGTTCGAGACGATGATCCTGCCCCGGCGGCACGTCACCGGGATGGACGAGTTCAGCAACGAGGAACGCACCGCGCTGGCCGACGTTTTGAAACGGCTCACGACGCGGTACGACAACCTCTTCCAGGTACCGTTTCCGTATTCGATGGGGTTCCACCAGCGGCCCACCGATGGGAAAGAGCACCGGGAGTGGTACTTCCACGCGCACTTCTACCCGCCGCTGCTGAGGTCGGCGACGGTGAAGAAGTTCATGGTGGGCTACGAGTTCCTGGCCTATCCGCAGCGGGACATCACGCCGGAGTCGGCGGCGGCGCGGCTGCGGGAGCTGCCGGAGCGGCACTACAACGAGGCTGGATGAGGGAACGGCCGGGGCGGCCGCTGTACATCAGCGGACGGGCGCGCCCATTTTGTTGCTGGCATCGGCCGGGGGAAGGCCGCCGGCGCCGCTCTCCTCGATCAAGACCGGCGGGTCCGCCGCCGCAGAAACGCCAGCCCGATCAATCCCGCACCGACGAGCGCATACGTGGCCGGCTCGGGCACCTCCGCCGTCGCCGACAGGAACTCCACCCGGAAGCCGGTCGGGTTTCCTCGAGTGCCGGAGTAGTTCGAGACCACGAAGGTGAGCGTATTGAGGCCCGGGACGAAACCGCTGGCGATCGTGTATGGTCCCAGGAAAGCGGTGTAGCCGGAGGCCGGCGGGGTTGGGGCCGCGATGCCCGTCGAAACCGAGTTGATCAGCACGTCGGTGAGGGCGTTGTCGGCAGCGAACCGGAAAGTGATCGAAGCGGTAGAAGGCAGGAATCCCGTGAGGTCGAAACCGGTAGAGAAGTTGTAGGTACCCGGCGCGTCCGATCCGAGCCCGCTGTAGCCGGCTTGCGGAGAGATCCATTTGGAAGTCGTGGTGTTCGCCAGCCATGGCGGGAAAGGGAAGGTCGAATCGTCGGTAACGTACGCCGTCCCGGAGTTGACGGTCCAATTTGGATCCGCCGAGCCGACCGCGGCCCCGCCTGTATTATCGATCGCAATCAAGCCGCCGAGCGCCGGCACGGCCACCGCCAGCGCCAACGGAATCAGAACCCAACGCCTCATTCGCGTTTCTCCCTCGTAGGCATACGGCGCGCCGCCGGTGTGGCCCATGCCGCAGTTCGACGTCACAAACCACCGATAGTCTACCACGCGAGACTCCGCAAACCGTGCCGTAAGTGACTGGAAACAGGGACGTTCGTACCAGTCCGCCAGCTAAGAATACTAGTACTCGAGGCGGCGCTCATTGTCAGGGGCCGCCCACTTTCGGCGCCGGGGGGCCAGCCGGGCGGCGGCGAGGGGGTTTTTGGCGAAGGCGATTGCGGCCGCCTCCGTAGGTGGGACGGGTCAGCTCTCCAGGTCTCCGGGAGGGAAGCGCTTCTTGGGGCGGGCCTTCAGGGCCTGGTCGCGGAGTTCGGCGAGCAACGTGTCATAGACCTCGATGAACCTGCCGGCGCCGGCGTCAGCCTCAACGACGTAGCTCCGGGCCAACCGGACCTTTTCCCGGATGTACGGGCCGGCGAGGCCGCGGTAGTGGTGGAACCAGTCGTCCGGGACGGCGTCGTCGAACTTCCAGCGGGCGTATTCGCGGAGCACGAGCCACTCGAGGCGGCTGGCGGCGGCAGCCTGGCGCAGAGCTTCGGCCATCCCGGGCCGGTAACCTTGGACGAGGGCCTGCCGGGAGGCCTCGTCACAGTGTACGAGGGCATCGAGCAGGAGTTCCAGGGTGGCGTGGGTAAGGATCATGCGGCGGACGGCCTGGCGTTCGTGTTCACCGGCGGAGGAGGCGAGGGCGGCCATCTCTTCGAGGCGTTTACGGGCGTGCTCGCGCAAAGCTTCTGGAACAGCGGCAGGATCGAGGGCGCCGCCGGCGAAGTGGCGGTCGGGATGTTTGCGGAGGCCCTGCTCCCAGCGCCGCCACGCTTCCTGGATGGTGATGGCGGGGTTTTTGGGCCGGATCTCGCGGCGCCGGCGGCGGACTTCACGCACCACGTAAGCGGCGGCGGCAAGAATCAGGGCGTAGAGGATGTGCTCCAGTTCGAGGCCGGCCACGGACTCCCAGGATAGACGATGTGTTGCATACAATGGCCGTTTACAAGAGCGGTTTTTCGGGAGGAAGGTGCGAGATGCGGACACCGTTGACGCCGCTGCGGTGCCTCGAGCGGGCGATGGAGCTGTTTGCCGGAAACGTGGGTGTGGTGTGTGGAGAGAAGCAGTTCACCTATGGCGAGTTCGGGGAGCGATGCCGCCGGCTGGCGACGGCGCTGCGCGAGCGCGGGATCGAGCCCGGCGACCGGGTGGCCTTCTTGAGCTTGAACACCCACATGCTGCTCGAGGGCTATTTCGGCGTGCCGCTGGCCGGAGCGATCCTCCTGCCGCTGAACGTGCGGCTGACGCCGGCGGAGCTGGCCGGGATCCTGAACGATTCCGGGGCGCGGGTGTTGCTCTTCGAGACGGACTTCGCGCCGCTCGTCGAGGCGCTGCGGCCTCAGTGCCCGGCGCTCGAGCGGCTGGTGTCGCTTTCGGAGACCCCCGCCGCGCCCGCCGGCGCCGCCTACGAAGAACTGATCGGATCCGCCGCGCCGGCGAAAATGGACCTGGCCCAGGTGGACGAGAACGCCGTCGCCGAGTTGTTCTACACCAGCGGCTCGACGGGAAGGCCGAAGGGCGTCATGCTGAGTCATCGCACGCTCTACCTGCACGCGCTCGCCCTCTACACCGTCTACCAGCAGGTGGAGACGATGGTGAACTTGCACACGATCCCGCTGTTTCACGCCAACGGGTGGGGACATCCGCAGACATCCACCTACTTCGGGGTGAAGCAGGTGATGGTGCGGAAGTTCGATCCGCCCGAGGTGCTGCGGCTCATCGAGGAGCACCGGGCCACGGACATGTACCTGGTGCCGGTAATGGCGAACATGCTGCTCCAGTGCCCGGATCTGGGCAAACGCGATCTCTCCAGCCTGCGGCGCATCATGATCGGCGGCGCGCCCTCGTCGCCCGCCCTGATCGAACGGATGGAGAAAGCCTTCGGCTGCGGCGTCTACAGCGGCTACGGGCTGACGGAGACTTGCCCCATCCTGGCGGCGGCGCTCCCGAAGCCGGGCGTGAAGTTCGCCTCCGATGAAGAGCGGTACCGGAAGCAGGCGATGACCGGCTGGCCGCTGATCGGCAACCGGGTCCACGTGGTGGACAACGAGGGCCACGAAGTGCCCCGGGACGGCAAGACGATCGGCGAGATTGTCGTCCAGGGCGACCACGTGATGGAAGGCTATTGGAGGGACCCGGAGGCGACGGCCGAGGCGATGCGCGGCGGCTGGCTGCATACCGGCGACATGGCGGTCTGGGACGCCGACGGCTACATCCAGATCGTGGACCGCAAGAAGGAGATCATCATCAGCGGCGGCGAGAACGTCTCCTCGGTGGAGATCGAAAACGCCATCCTCACCCATTCGAAGGTGCTCGAGGTTGCGGTGGTGGCGGCGCCGGACGAGAAATGGGGCGAGGTTCCGGCGGCGATCGTCGTGCCCAAGCCGGGCGAAAGCCTGACCGCCGAGGAAATTCGCGGGTATCTCCAGGGCCGGCTGGCGCGGTTCAAGATCCCCAGACACATTGAGTTCCGGAATGAGCCGCTGCCGAGGACGGGCACCGGGAAGATCCGCAAGCTGGACTTGAAGCGGAAGTTCCGGGAGGGGCGCGACAAGCAGGTGCAGGGTTGAGGCCGGCGAGGCTATTCGACGTCTCCGGCCCGCGGCCGGGCGCAGTTGAGGAAAGGAGACCGGAAGATGAACCGGAGACGGTTTCTCCAGGGCATTGCCGTGGCCGCTGCGGCGGCGTGCTCACGGCGGCGAGAGGCTGCATCGGGAACGGCGGCGACTCCGTCGATGGAGGAGTTGAAACAGGCGGCGGCTGCCCCAGTGGTGGATTTGTCGTCCGTCGATTCCCCGGTGGTGATCGATTCGATCCGGCTGCTCGAGAAGGACCGCGACTACTTCGTTCACGTCCGTTCGAAGGACGGGTCCGAGGGGATCTCGGTGGCGAACTTCCACGCGCCCTACCTCTATCCGATCCTCCTCCAGCGGGTGGCGCCGTTCTTCATCGGCAAGGACGTGCGGCGGCTGGAGGAGCTCGAGTGGGAGCTCTACCGCTGGCGGAGCAACTACAAGCTGCAGGGGCTGGCGTTCTGGTGCCCGCATGCCTGGGTCGAGTTCGCCATCCTGGACATGTTCGGGCGGATCTTGAACAAGTCCCTTGCGGAGCTGATTGGGGGCGTGCGGCGCAAGCAGATCCCGTTCTATGTGGCCAGCGGGCGGCGGGACTCGACGCCGGAAGAGGAAGTCGAGTATCTGCAGAAGCTGGTGGAGGAGACTGGGGCGCGGGCGGTGAAGTTCCGCGTGGGCGGCCGCATGAGCCGGAACGCGGATTCGCTGCCCGGCCGCACGGAGAAGCTGATTCCCCTGGCGCGGAAGGCGCTCGGGGAGGCGATCGACATCCACGCGGATGCGAACAGCTCCTACGACCCGCCGCAGGCGATCCGGGTGGGGCGGATGCTCGAAGAGATCAAGGCGGTTTTCTTTGAAGAGCCGTGCCCGTTCGATCACCTGGAAGATACGAAGGCGGTGGCCGACGCCCTGACGATCCCGGTGGCGGGAGGCGAGGAGGAGTACAGCGAGTGGCGCTTCCGATGGCAGATCCACCACCGCTGCGTAGACGTCGTCCAGCCCGATCTGCACTATCACGGCGGTATGATCCGCTCGATGCGGGTGGCGCGGATGGCGGAGCTGGCGGGGATGCCGGCGACGGCGCACATCTCCGGGGGCTTCGGGTTCGTCTACATGCTGCAGTTTGCCGCCGCGGTGAAGGATCCAGGCCGCTACCAGGAGTACAAGCGGGGAGTGGAGCGTTACGGGGGGTGGTTCGACCCCCCGTTGACAAGCAAAGACGGCGCGCTGACGGTGCCGGAGGGTCCGGGTGTCGGGATCCGCGATATCGGCGCCGTGCTTCGGGGGGCGGTGGAGGTCGCCTGAGGCGGCTACCAGGTGCCGACGCGCAGGGTGAGGCCCATGGTAAAGCGCAGGCCGTGGGTGTAATTCCTGCCCTCGAACTCACCGAGCCAGGTGCGCAGATAGTCGATATTGGCCACTTGGAAGGAGACGATGTCGTTCAAGACGATGTCGAAACCCCCGCCGGCGAGGAAGGCGAAGGCGTTCTTGTCGGTGTCCCGGGAAAAGTAGAAGTGGTATTCGTTCTTCCGCCAGTCGATTCCTTGCTCCTCGAGCTCCTTGATCTTCTCCGGGTCGGTCTCCATCTGGGTCACCTTGTTTCCGCCTACCAGGAAGCGGAGGCGCGGTAAGAAGCGCCCATAGCGCCGGCCGTTCCACTCCGGGCCGAACATATAAGTGAGCGAATCGCCGGTGCGATACTCCCCCAGCCCTTGCAGCCGGCAGCCCCCGATGTCGGTGACGAACGTCCATTCCCGGCGGAAGTTGAAGCGCCCGACAGCCCCGCCGCCTACACAGGGGGTGGCGATGCTTCCGGGGCCGGTGAACCAGTTCAAGTGCGGCTGGACGGTGAACTCGAAGACCGGGTGTTGGCGGGGAGCCGAGAACCGCTCGGGGGGCTGGTGGCCGACGGATGCGCGAAACTGCTCCTCGGCCTGATAGTCCCAGTAGATGGTGGGCCGGTCGTCGCGCCGCCAAGGCACACGCAGATTCATGAGGTTGGCCATGCCCCGGGACGGGTTGAGGGAGAGGCGGGCAAGGATGCGCAGCCAGGTAGCGGTGGTGTGGCGTTCGATCCGGCGAACGACGTACTTGTCTAGGACATCCTCGGCGACGATCCAGCCACTTCCGACGATGGGCGTGATTACGTGATCGACGAAGCCGTAGGCGGGATACTTAGCCTGGATGTTGCCGATACTTGCTTCGCTGGCCGGACCGATCTCGAACTGTTCACTGAAGGCGAAGGCGTAGGCGGAGCCGCGGAGGATCTTCTTCCAGTACCGGCGGTTCCAGCCGAACTGCACCGGTTGGAACTTGGGATCATTCATGCTGAACAGGTGCCCGGTGACGGCCCCCTGCATGGGGTGGCCGACGTAGTTGACCAGGAACGGGTCTCCGTCGGACCAGCCGTGCATTGCTCCAAGGCTATCGGCGTAGCCCTGGAAGAACGGCCCCTTCAGGCCTGCCCGCGTTCCGGCCTCGGTGGCCAGCCGAAAGGCATGCATCAATGCCAGAAGGCGTGTCGAGCCCTTGTAGAGCCGCCTCCACTGGACGGGGCGGTCCACGGGAACAGGTACCGTCGCAATAAAGGGACTGACGAGGCTCCCCCCTCCCTGTTTTTCGGCGGCCGGTTCTTCTTCGGGGCCTTGCGGAGAAGAACCTGCGTGGCAGAGCGGCGCACAAAGCCAAAGAGCCAAGAGCGGGGCGAGCCACTTACGGAACGGGAACTCGAACATGCACAGCATCCTGTTGCGTCGGCCAGATAGGGTGAGCGGGAAGCAGCCAGGTTGAGCGCTCCCCCTTCTCCATTAAGCCTACCCGATTCCCGGGGCCGGTTGGGTACATTCGAACGCGGGGCGGTCACCGGGGCCACGGTGGAAGAGGGGCATGCCATTTTTGACGGTTCGGGTCCAGTGTCCGGAGGACGCCGGCAGATTCACGGAACTGTAACAATCGAGTCATCGGCCGTTAACGCCGGCCCGCTATATTACGAATCTGCTGCAGTTGCGGCAAACCAATGCTGAGCGAGGAAGAACTGCCCTGAGACACTCCAAATCGCTTCTCCTGGTCTTACTGATCCTGCCTGGTCTACCTCTGCCGGCCCAGAGCGGAAAACCGGTTTCCAGGCGGGAGAACGCTCAAGAGAAAGAAGCCGTTACGGCCGCTGACCCGACGCCGCAGTCTGGGACGGCCGCGGGCACGGAGGCGAGGAGGAAGAAGAAATGGGATTGGCGGAAGTTCAAGATCGTCATCACCGATGGCAAGGTGCGGACCACTTACAGCCGGAAGGGGCTGCAGATCGAAGGCGCCGATGGACGCCACGGCGTGCGGCTCCGGTGGCGGCTGCAGTCGCGTTACGCCTACCCGTTCGACAAGGATCCCCGGAAGGACGCCGATTTCGGCCTCGTGGCGGCCAACAAGTACTTCCTGCGGCGGGCGAGAATCAAGTCCGACGGACATTTCTTTGGCGACTTCCTCAAATACAAGTACGAGCAGAGCCTGCTGAGCGGGAAACTGCTGAACTTCTACGCCGACGTGAAGATCCGCGACTGGTTCCGGATCCGCGGCGGGCAATGGAAGTCAGTCTTCACGCGGGAGAGGTTCACTTCATCGGGCAAGCAACAGTTCATCGAGCGCTCGATCGTGAACCGGCCCTTCACAGTTGACCGGCAGGCGGGCGTCTCCGTCTTCGGACATCTGATGCCGGGCACGCGCGGCGACTCCTGGTACTACTTCGAGGTGCTCACCGGTACCGGCCGCGGCAACGGGTTCGACGACGACGGTCCGATGCTGGTGGCGCGGTACCAATGGAACTTCCTGGGGCGGGACCTTGGGTTCTCCTCGAGCGATCTCGAGTATCACCGGGCCCCGGCCGCCTCGGTGGCCGTCGCCGCCGCCCGCAACCGCAGCCGCTTCACACGTTTCTCCGGCGGAGGCGGCGGGCAACTCACCGGTTTCGAACCGGGAGCGCCCGGACAGTACTCACTGAAACAGTTGCAGGGGGAGTTCTTCTTGAAGTACCGCGGCCTCTCGATCCAGAACGAGAACCACTGGAAGAACGTTTACGACAACGTCAACCGCACCAGCACCGACCTGCGCGGCAGTTACGCCCAGGCCGGCTACTTTCCGCACTACGCCTGGAAGAGGATCCCGCGGGCGATCGAGATCGGCTACCGATACGGGTACGTGGACCGCAACGTGGGTGTGCCGGGCACCCTTACGCAGGAGCACAGCATCGTGCTGAACGTCTTCCTCGAAGGGCACGACAACAAGCTCTCGTTCGATGTGGGGAGACTTTCGTTGGCGCGAGTGGGCCAGCCGGACCTCTACGAGTACCGCTACCGCTTCCAGTGGGACGTGTCGTTCTGAGGCCCCCCGCCCGGGGCGGCCGCTCTGGCCGACCTTGATTGAAAGAAGCGTCGGGCTCGAGTTTCCCTGGTATGCAGCCCAGCCTCCCCGCGCGCCGGCCCCGCGGAATCGTGGGTGGGAAGCCCTTCCGGTTCAGGGCCCCGGAGCCGCAGGTTGGCAGAGGACTCCCGGTTTCGGGAGCCGGGGAACGATCAATGGGTTCCGACTTCGTGGTGCGGCGTTGGAGCGACCTTCCGGTTCTTCCTCGACTCTCCGGCCGGTCGCCCTTTCGACGCGGAAACCGGGCTGTGCCCCAGACGGGCTATGGTCGCGCCCAGCTTCCGGGATACCGAAAGGATGCCCGAGATCGGCACCAGCCCTGCCACTTTGTACCTCGAGACTGCGGCAAACCCCGCCGAAGCCATGCATCCGCACTCGCCACAGACCGGCCGGCCGCCGAACTGGCAGGGAGTAATACGGGTCGTCAGATCCGCCGAGATACATGTGGTCAACTGAGCAAACGCGCACTCCCCGGGTGAGGCCGGTGGGCGCCGGTAACCGTCGAGGACGATCTGTGGCATGTGAACCTTCGGGAAAGTCCGCAGCTCTCCGAGCTCTCGAAGCACGCGGGTGCGATCCTCGGGGGTGAGCCGTTCTTCTGATCCGTCGCCTTCCTGTGGAGTGAACAGGCTGAACCAAATCTTGCGAACCTCCCGCCGCGCCGACCAGAAGCTCGTGAACTCGCGCAGATACCCGGGCCGCGAAAGAAACTGCCGGACGACCGTGCAATGAACGATGACCTGGTGGTGGCGGATGTGCTCGAGGATGCGCGCATAAGTGGCGGGGGACCGTCTCCGGTCGTGTTCCGGGGCCAAGCCGTCGACCGAGACCACCAAGTGAAGGTTGGGAAAGTCCGCCCAGGGGCGGGGAATCGGCCGCACCGCGCTGGTGACGAGCTGGACCTCGATCCCCAACCCCGCCAGCTTGGGGAGCAAGAGGTCCAGTTCCCGGTACCGGACCAGGGGCTCTCCGCCCACGATCGAAAGGTGAATCGGGCGGTAACGGCGCACCAGAGCCAGCACACCGTCTACAAGTTCCCGCCCTCGGAGGTCGCTGAGCCGGCGCAAGGGGGTCTGGTCCGGCAAGTGTTCCGGCTGATAGGCGTAGCAACCAGGACACCGGAGCGGGCACTCCTTGGTGATCTCGACCGACAAGAACGGCCGGCGGCCCGAAAGAACCCGTCCCCAGGCGGGCAAGAGGTCGGCTGTCGTCATGTCAGCGTCTCGCCTCCTTTGCTGGCCGGAGGCCGCAGCTCCTCCGTCGATGCTGCAAGCACCGCGGTCCGGCGCCCGAAGGCTCGGTGTTCGAGAGCCGAACGCACCACTGGGCGTCGGTCTTCAGAGGGGTTCGAAACACGTCCATCAGCCTGCTCCTTTCCTGCGGCGCCTGGGGAACGACGGCGCCAGTCCTCCGGTGGAATCCGGAGGCAGCGGCCGGCGGAGCCAGGAGCCGGATTTCGGGAGAACGTTGCCGCAAGCGATTCGCCGGCGAGCCCCCTGCCCAGTGCTCCCATGAAAATAGGATGCGCGCCGGAGCGAATCAGCGTTATGTTTTTGCAACGAAGCAAGACCCGGGGATCCCTCGCCTAAAGCGTCCACCCCGCCGCCACGTCCAGAACCAGGGCCCACGAACAGGTCCCCGTAGTTCCGGAAGCCGATGGGACTCGCAGCCAATGGAACTCTCACAAGGGGTTCGGTCAGGGCGAGCGATTGGTAACGGGGGGGGCAGGTTCTTGCCACCGTGACAACTGCTGCGTCCAGTGTGCCGGGACGCCACTTGCTCGGGCCTGATCCCAAAGCCGCCCACCGGCTCGGCGCGGCGGAGGGAGCCATAAGAAGCCGCACGACGAACGTCGTCGGGCGTTCGGGCGGTTCCGGCGACACCGCCGCCGCCAGCCGGGGGGAGGGTCACGGTGCGGACCCGTCCGGGGGTGGCGCGCCCGTGCCCGGGACCACGAGCGGCCGCAGCCGGCGGCGGGGCTTTCGCGGTATGATTGACGCCTGTATGCTGGCCCGGCTCGGTGCGTTCCTCGTCGTTTCGGCATGGACTCTGGCGGCGCAAATCCCCGCCCCCGCTGACTATTTGGGCTTCGAGCCGGGCGAAGACTACAAACTGGCCGACTTCGCCCAGATCAGCGGCTACTTCCAAACGCTCGACCGGGCGAGCGAGCGGGTGAAGCTGGTGGAGTTCGGGCGTTCGAGCGAGGGCCGGCCGATGTACGTGGCCTTCATTTCGTCGCCGGAGAACCTGGCGGCGCTCGAGCGCTGGCGTGACGTCTCGCGGCGGCTGGCGCTGGGCGAGGCGGGCAAGGAAGAGGCTCGGGAGCTGGCGCGGGAGGGCAAGGCGATCGTCTGGATCGACTCCGGTCTGCACGCCACCGAGGTCGCCCCGGTCCAGCACGCTCCCGTCCTCGCCTACCGCCTGGCGACCGGCGAGAGCGAAGAGATCCAGCGCATCCTCGACAACGTCGTCCTGATGCAGGCGCCGGTGATCAATCCCGACGGGCTGGACTGGGTGGTGGAGTGGTACCGCGGCAACCTCGGCACGCCCTACGAGCTGGCCCCGCTTCCCCGGCTCTACCAGAAGTACGCCGGCCACGACAACAACCGCGATTGGTTCATGCTGAACCTCGCCGAAACCCGCCACGTCACCCGGCTGCTGTTCCGCGAATGGTTCCCGCAGATCGTTTACAACCAGCACCAACAGCCGGCCTTTCCGGCCCGCATCTTCGTGCCGCCTTATGCGGAGCCCCTGAATCCGAACATCCCGGCCGCGGTAGTGGAGGGCGTCAACCGGATCGGCGCGGCGATGAGGGAGCGTTTCGCCCGGGAGGACAAGCCGGGCGTCATCTCCTACCTGAGCTTCGATGCCTGGTGGAACGGCGGGCTGCGGACGGCGCCGGCCTTCCACAACATGCACGGCATCCTCACCGAAACCGCCGCCGGCGTCTACGCGACTCCTCGCGAAGACAAGCGTGGCGACCTGCCGAAGCGCTTCCGCAACGGGCTTCCGGCGGACCGGCCGTCAGTGATGTACCCGCGCCCGTGGCTCGGTGGGCGCTGGGGCGTACGCGAGGCGATCGACTACATGCTCACCGCCGATTTCGCGCTGCTCGAGTTCGCCGCGGCCCATCGCGAGCGCCTGCTGCTCAAGGCCTACGAGCTGGCGCGCGAGGCGATCCGCACGGGCCAGCAAGGCAATCCGTTCGCCTACGTCGTGCCGCGGGAGCAATGGGACTTCTCTGCCGCCCTGGAGATGCTGCGGCGGCTCCAGTGGGCCGGCGTCTCGGTCCATCGCGCCCGCGAGGCGTTCACGGCGGGCGGCAACGAGTACGCGGCCGGCAGTTACGTGCTCCTGGCGGCGCAGCCCTTCCGGGCGTACCTGGTGGACCTGATGGAACCCCAGGACTACCCCGACGCCGACGGCAAGACGGTGAAGCGCCCTTACGACGTCGCCGGTTGGACGCTGCGTATGAGCATGGGGGTGGAGGCCGACCGGATTGACGAGCCTTTCGAGGCCGATTTGGAGCCCGTCGAAGAGATTCCGGCGCCCGGCGATTCTTACGACCACCGCGAGATCCAGTCGTTCGTGACGACGGCGGAAGCGCTGGCCGAGGGGCGCCGGGTGCGGTGGAGCGAGAGCGGGGAGATTCTGGTGAAGGGCCGGGCGGAGCCGGAGGCGTTCCGGGCGGCGCGGTGGGAGCTGCGGCGGCCGCGGGTGGCGCTCTACGTGCCGTGGACGGCGAACATCGACACCGGCTGGACGCGGTGGATGCTGGACGCCTTCCGAGTCCCGTACCGGGTGGTGCGCAACCGCGACGTGAAGGCGGGCGGGCTGCGGCGGTCGTTCGACACGCTGATCCTGGCCTCCCAGGATCCGATGTCGATTCTGCACGGCTACCGGTGCGGCGAACCCACGCGGAAGCGAAAGCCGGAACTCGACGCCGTGTCCCAGCAGCGGCCCGAATACTGCGGCGGCATCGGCATCGCGGGATTGGCGGAGTTGGAGCGGTTCGTCCGGCAAGGCGGTACGCTGATCACCTTCGGCGAGGCCGCGCGGCTGCCGGCGGAGATGTTTCCCCTGGGGCTGCGCGACGTCGCCCGCTCCTCCTCGCCACGATTCTCGTGCCCCGGCTCGCTGGTTCGGATCACGCTGGACACCGCCCATCCGCTCGCCTTCGGCATGCCCGCCGAAGCATATGGATTTTGCCGCGGCGGCCAGGCCTGGGAGATCCGCCTGCTGAAAGGGGCCAATCGTGGGGAACGCGAGATCCGGGTGGCGGCGCGATACGCCAAAGACAATCTGCTGGCCAGCGGCTGGGTCTCCGGCGAGAAGGCCGCGGCCGGCAAGGCCGTTCTGTTGGAAGCCCGGCACGGACAGGGCCGGGTCGTGTTGTTCGGATTCCGGCCGCAGTTTCGAGGGCAGACCTTCGGCACGATGAAGCTGGTGCTCAACGCCATCTATTTGGCTTCGGCCCGGGAGCTGGGAGAATGAGCCGGACCTTCCGCGTCGGCGTCACGCCGGACTTCTACCGCGACGCCAAGGGCCGCTTCGAGGCGGCGCTCGAAGGGGAGCTCGGGCCCGTGGAAGGCGTCGAGTACGGGCCGATGCCCCCGCAGCCGGACGGCGTTGCCACGCCGGAGGCGCTGGACGGCTATGACGGCATCTTCGCCCTGGGGCTGCGGATCACGCGGCGGAGCGTCGAAGGGGTGAGGAGGACGGCGATCGTCGCCCGCTGGGGCGTCGGCTACGACCGCATCGACGTGGCGGCGCTGACCGAGGCGGGAATCGCGCTGGCGACCACGCCCGAGGCCGTCAAGCGGCCGGTGGCCGAGGCGATCCTCGCCTTGATCTTCGCCGTTTCGAAGAATCTCCTCCTCCAGGACCGTACAGTCCGCGGCGGCGGCTGGCGCGGCGACCTTCCCGGACTCGGGGCCGACCTGGCCGGTAGCGTGCTCGGCTCCGTCGGTTGCGGCAACATCGCCCGCGAGATGTTCCGGATGGCGGCGGGACTGGGGTTCCGGCGGCGGATCGCCTGCGATCCGTACGTCGCGCCAGAAACGGCGGCGGAACTGGGAGTGGAACTCGTCCCGATGGAGACCGTGTTCCGCGAGAGCGACTATGTCGCAGTGAACGTCCCGCTGAACGACGAGACGCGGGGGATGATCGGCGCCGAGCACCTCCGGCTGATGAAGCCCTCGGCCTTTTTCATCAACACCGCGCGGGGCGCGGTCGTCCGGGAGGCGGATCTCGTGCGGGCGCTCGAGGAGGGCTGGATCCGCGGGGCGGGCCTGGACGTCTTCGCCGAGGAGCCGCTGCCCGCCGGACATCCACTCACCCGGCTCGACAACGTCGTTTTGGCGCCCCACGCGCTCGCCTGGACCCAGGGGCTGGTGCGCGACAACGGCGTCGAGGCCTGCCGCAACCTGCTGGCGGTGGCCCGGGGCGAGCCGCCGCCGGGACTGGTAAACCGGGAGGTGCTCGAGAACCCGGCCTTTCAGGCCAAGCTCGCCCGTTATCGGGGGGAACGATGAAACCGAACCGCTTGCAGCAAGTCTTGGCCGAAGGGCGCGTGCCCGCCGGCCATATGATCTCCGAGTTCGCCACCCGGGGGATCGCCAAGATCGTCGAGGCGGCGGGCCTCGATTTCGTGCTCCTGGACATGGAACACACCGGCCACGGCATCGCTAGGATCGCCGACCTGCTGGCCTGGTTCAAAGCGACTCCAGTGGCCCCGATCGTCCGCGTGCCGCAGCCGCACTACCACTTCCTGGCGCGGGTGATGGACGCCGGGGCGCTGGGAGTGATGGTCCCCAACGTGGAGACGGCGGAGGAGGCGAAGAGCGTTGTCGATGCCGTCAAGTACGCCCCGCTCGGCCGCCGCGGCGTGGGCCTGGGCACGGCGCACACCGACTACGTCATGCCGAAGGATCCCGGCCGGTACTTCGAGGAGGCGAACCGGGCCACCACGGTGATCTGCCAGATCGAGTCCGAGCAGGGCCTGGCGAACGCCGACGCGATCGCCGCCGTCGAGGGCGTGGACATCTTATGGGTAGGGCACTACGACTTGACGATGTCCATGGGCATGCCGGGCGACTTCCGGGCGCCGCGGTTCCTCGAGGCCATGAAGCGAGTGGCCGGGGCGGCCAAACGTCATGGGAAGTCCGCCGGCATCCAGCCCGGGAACCTCGATCAGGCCGCCGAATGGTTCGCGCTCGGCTTCAACGTCTTTTCCTGGGGCGCCGACGCCGCCGTTTACGGGCGGGCGTTGCGGGAGGCGATCGGCGCGCTGCGGGACTGCTGCGGCGGCTAGCTCTTGCGCGGCGGCCGTCCCGGACCCGGCCCTCCGGCTGTCCACCGGCAATCCGCACTCGCGCCCCAGTCCCGCTCGGTGGACGAGTCCTTGACGGCGGCCCCAGGCTCCGGGCATAATTTAGGAGTCCGAAATATATGCCCCGGCCGGTGAACAACGACGGCGCCCTCCGCAGCTTCGAGGAGGCTTCGGGAAGCCTCGAGGAGCGCATCTGCGCTGCTTTGGCGAAACTGGCGCTGGCGGCCCGCCACGACTACCGGCGCCGGGCGTCAGCCGAAGGGCTCTCAGTCATTCAGGCTCAAGCTCTGAGCCTGCTGGCCCGGGAAGGGCCCGTGGAGATAGGGCGGCTGGCTTCGCGGCTCGCCTTGACGCCGGCCACGGTGAGCGATTCGGTAGCCGCGCTGGAGCGCCGGGGGCTCGTGGGCCGGAAACCCGGCGCCGGCGACCGCCGGCGCGTGCGCGTAGAGGCCACCGCCCGGGGCAAGCGCTTGGGCGCTTCCATGATGCTCTGGCCGGAGATCTTCCAGGGCGCGGTCGGCGGGCTGGATGAGGCGGAGAAGGCAGTTCTGTTCCGAGTCCTGGCGAAGATGATTCTCACGCTGCTCGAGCGGGGAACCATCCAGCAGGCCCGCATCTGCTTCACCTGCGCTTACTTCCGGCCGAACGTCCACGAGAACGCAGACCGGCCCCACCACTGCGCCTTGGTGGACGTTCCGCTCGGGTTCGCTTCCTTCCGGCTGGACTGTCCGGACCACGAAGCGGGCCTTTCGGCCGCCGGGGCGCTGGCGGAGTTGGATGGCTGGCTGAGGGTGGCGCGATGAGCGCCCGTTTCGTTTGCGGGCGGGCGCCGAAACAACGGTCTCGGGGAGGACTTGCAATCATGAAGGCAATTTTCCAATACCCGGGCTGAGATGGCCTGCGGAACCTTCAACGAAACTCAGGAGGGAGACTCATGAAAGCAGGGTCTGCTGTTTTCGTCCTTGCCGCGGCGGCGGCCGTGGCGTGGCTGCCGGCGCTGGGAGCCGGCGAGGGCAAGGTGGACTATCCGGAGGGCTACCGCGAGTGGACCCACGTGAAGTCGATGGTGATCGAGAAGGGACATCCGCTCTATGACTCCTTCGGAGGAATCCATCACATCTACGCCAACGCCAAGGCCCTGGCCGCGATGAAGGCGGGCGGACCGTATCCCGACGGCGCGGTGCTGGTCTTCGATCTTCTCGAAGCCGTCAAGACCGAGGACCATGCCATCGTCGAAGGCGCCCGCAAGGTGGTGGGCGTGATGCAGAAGGACTCGAAACGGTTCGCCGCCACCGGCGGTTGGGGCTTCGAAGGCTTCAAGGGCGACACCCGCGAGCGGGCCGTCACCGACGCCGAGACCGCCTGCTTCGGCTGCCACGCCGCCAAGAAAGACCAGGATTACGTCTTCAGCGCATACCGGCGTTGATGGCCGCTGACGGCCGGAGGAGCCGGGGGCCGCCACGGCCGGCGGCCTCTGCGCTTTGACGGCCGCTTCCTCGGCACTGCCTGCAGAGGCCGGACCGACGCCGTCCAGGGCCGCTCTCCGGCGCAAGCGTGGAGCCGACGCCGGGCGGAACTGCGCCGGGCCGCGCCCGCCGCCGGTCCCTTGCAAGCTACCGTCTTCGAAAGCTGAACTCGGGCAGGTAATCCAGAATCGCCAGGTCCTCATCGACGATCCGCTCGTTGAACCGGGCTTCGACTTTGGCGGCCTTTTCGGGCCCGACGGCCTGAGACAGCAGCGGACCTTTGTCGATGTGCGCGTAGTTGTCGATCAAGATGACAAGGGTCCATTCGTTGGGGCTTCCGCCCAAGACGGTCTGGTACGTCAAGAGGGCCGGGTGGCCGTCGAGCTTCTCGAAGGCCGGGATCAACTCCTTGACGGGCATTGCATACTCAGCCTGTTTGCCCGGCCGGACCCGAACCTTACGCATGACGGCGTGTTTGTACGGGGCGCCGTTCCCGTTGTCGTAGCTCAGTCCCGCTGGAAGCGTCGTGGCGGTGGTGCGCACGCCGGTTACGCAGTGCCGCAGGCGCTGGTGGGGGCACGGCGTAGTCTTCCGGCGCCATCACCGCCATGACGGGCGGCTTGCCGTCGTACTCGGCGAACTTGCGGATCGGGGCGACGAAGATGTACTGGTACGCGTCGCCGAAGCTCCCGGCGCGCCCGGCGGCGATGAACTCCAGGCCGCTCTTCTCCGCCGCGGGCAGCCAGTGGGTCCGGAGAAGGTCCTGGAACGCGGTGTCCATCTCGGGTTTCACGTCCACGTAAGTCAGGCTCAGCCGGACGGGCAGTTCGTTTTGCGCCGCCGACGGAACGGTGAGGAACAGTACCATCGCCGAAACTGCGAACGATTTGGTTTTTCAGCTCATGAAAAGCATCCCCTCTCAGCCGTTGGACGTCCCAGGGCTTGCACCCACGCCAGCCCGCGAGGACTGTAATTGCGAGAGAAGAAGCCGCCCGAAGGGGGGCGGAATTCCACCCCGCCCTGCGGCCGTTTCGGCTGGCGCGGAGGCAGGCTGCGGCGGGGGCGCCGGTTATCCCCCGGGCAATTGCCATGGCAGCGTCAGAGGCCGCATCGCGTATCTTGACCGGGCGTTTTTCCGCATAGGAAAGTAGACTATGCGCATGCAAATCCTGGGTCTTGGCGTCACTGCCGCCGCGAGGTGGTTGGCGGCGGGCTTGGCTGTGTGGGCGGTGGCGGCTCCAGCCGCCGACTACGCCGCTTACGACGGCAAGCGCACGGTTGTGCACGTCGGGACGGCCGCCCCGGCGGTGATCGAGCTGACGTTGTGGGAGGGTAAGATCGTCACCGGCGACCAGGTCCCGTATGAGAAGCAGCCGGGAGACCGGATGGAGGTCTACGGCGTGCACCGCTGGATTTACCGGAACGGGCGCCTCTACGGCGCGCTCGTGGGCCGTGAAGGGCGGCTGGTGCAGTTGATGAGCCGCTATGTGGGGGACCGCATCGACGGCGTATGGGCGAGCGCCCCATCGAGCTACGCCGTCTCCTCGCCGGATGATCCGGCTTACGCGGAGCCGCGGGTCCCGCAGGCCGTCTACCGAAAGACCAAGCCGATGGACGCCGGGATGGTGGGTCCGGACCCGTGGCAATTCGACTCGCCTACCGAGACGATGGTCTACTTGCGGCTGAAAGAGCCGTTGCAGGAGGGGGCCCGCTACACAGTGTCGTTTCACGGCAAGGACTTGGCGGCGGTGAGCTTCACCTACGATCCGGCGCGCCTCCGAAGCGAGGAGGTCCACGTCTCACACATCGGTTTTCATCCCGACGACCCGGTCAAGCTGGCGTTTCTCTCGTGCTGGATGGGCGACGGCGGGGGCTGGGACTACCCGAAAGGGCTGCGCTTCGACGTGATCGACTGGGACACGGGAGAGACGGTCTACACGGGCTCGACGACCGTTTCGAAGGACAAGAACGCTCGTGACGAGGACGCCTACGAGATCAACTACAACGGAACGACCGTCTACCAGATGGATTTCAGCGAACTGCGGCGCGAGGGCGCCTATGTCGTCTCCGTGGCCGGCGTCGGGCGCTCGTACCCGTTCCGAATCGCCCGCGATGTTTGGAGAGAAGCGTTCCGCATTTCGGCCCGGGGATTCTTCCACCAGCGCAGCGGGATCGAACTGGGACCGCCCTATACCGGGTTCCGCCGGCCGCGGCCGTTCCATCCCGCCGACGGCATGAAGATCTACGCCTCGACGTGCCCGCTGATGGCGACGGGCAACGGGATCAACTACTGGGGGACCGACCCGACGAACTTCGACTGCCTGGTGAAGGGCAAGACCAACCAGATCGTCCCGAACGCCTGGGGCGGCTACATGGACGCCGGCGACTGGGACCGGCGGATCCAGCACCTCAAAGCGGCACGCTATCTGCTCGAGCTGGCCGGGCTGTTCCCGGAATACTTCGCGCGGCTTTCGCTGAACACTCCGGAATCCGGCGACGGGCTGCCGGACGTGGTGTCGGAAGCGTTGTTCAACCTGGACTGCTACCGGCGGTTACAGACGGCGGACGGGGGTGTGCGGGGCGGCATCGAGTCCGAGGAGCACCCGCGGTGGGGTGAGACCTCCTGGCAGGAATCGCTCACAGTAATGACGTACGCTCCGGGTATCTGGTCGAGCCACATCTATGCGGCAACGGCGGCCAAGGCGGCGTGGTGGCTGCGGGAGGGGCGTCCACGGGCCGGGGCGCGGCGGGCCGAGCGGAGGGGCAGGGAGGGCCGGTGGCAACTGTCGCGGGTCTACGAGCAGAGCGCCCTGCGGGCGATGGAGTACGCCGAGCGGCATTGGAAAGAGCTGGGGCCACCGAAGGCGATGGTGGGCGGCGTGATCGACATGCGGAACCTGGCCGCGGCCGAGCTCTACCGGCTGACGGGCGACGAGCGCTGGAACCGCGTCTTCCTGGAGACGACGGTCTTCACCGATCCGGCTGCAGACCTCTACGAGTGGCCGGAGCATGAGCAGCGGGACGCCGCCTGGGTCTACGTTCGCACCCAGCGGCCCGGCGTGGACGAGACGGTGCAAGCGAATTGCCGCCGGGCGATCCTGCGAGAGGCTGAGGAACGCGCCGCCACCGCCGCGAAGACGGGATTCCGATGGACGAAATACAAGTGGTACCCGATCGTCTGGGGCGCGTTGACGGCCACCAACGCCCTGAGCCTGTGCCGCGCCCACGCCCTGACGGGGGACGAGAAGTATCTCCGGGCGGCGATCGAGGCCTGCCTTTACGGGGCTGGAGCGAATCCGATGAACCTGTCGCTCACGACCGGTCTGGGGGTGAAGTCCGTGATCCACCCGCTGCATCTGGATTCGCGTTTCAGCCACCAGCCGGCGCCGCCGGGCATCACTGTGGGTGGCCCGCTGGTCTACGACTACGGCAAGGACGAGAACGGGCAGAAACTCGCCGACCCATACCTGTACCCTGAGTTCAAAGAGTGGCCGACCGTCGAGGCTTATTGGGATATATTCTGGTATTCCTCGATGGCCGAGTTCACCATCCACAACCCCATGGCCGAAGTCGCGTACGTCCGGGGATACGTGGCGGCGCTGCACGGGGAGGAGTAGGGGGAGATGCGCAGCCTGCGGCCAGCGTGAGAAGGCGGCTACGCGAATATAGAGATATCCGGAGGGCCATCGACATTCCCGACGAACTCTACCGGGAGCTGAAGATCGTAGCGGCGAAACGGGGGATGACACCGGAGAGGGTCGTCTGGGAAGCTGTCGAACGTGGGGTGCATCGGGCGAGACGGACCAGCCGCCGGTTGCAGTTTCCTCTCCTCCACTCGGCCGAACCCGGCAGCCTGAACCTCACCAACGCCGAGATCGACGAGTTTGTCGGCTGACCCCGGCCGGCCCCCGACCCATCTGTAGGACCAGCGCACCGCCACCACGTCACATCGGCGTATACGGGCTCGGACCGCGGAGCCGCCGCCGCCCGCCCCCGAGCCCCCGCAGTTCCGCTTGTAGCTCTTTCTTCTTCGTGGCGTAGGCGGGGTCGGCCGCCAGGTTGCGTACCTGTTTCGGGTCGGCGTTGATGTCGTACATCTGCTCCCAGTCCGGAAAGCGGCAGTACATCCAGCCGTCGGCGGTCCGGACGCCGTCGAAGTCGGGTAGGCCCCACCGCGAGTTGAAGTACTCGTAGCGGAACGATCGCCGCCAGCCTTTCACCTCTTTCCCCTCGACCTGCCGCCGCAGGGACCGGCCTTCCATCCAGTCCGGGACGTCCACGCCGGCCAGATCCAACACCGTCGGCGCCACGTCCAGGTTCAGCACCATGTCCTCGCAGATTCGCGGGTTGTACGGAACGAGCCGGGGATACCGCACGAGGAACGGAATCCGGATCGACTCCTCGTACATGAGCATTTTCGAGTAGAGGCGATGCTCGCCGAGGAAGTGCCCGTTGTCGGAGATGTGGACGATGACGGTGTCTTCGCTCAACCCTCGATCGTCCAGCTCGTGGAGCAGACGGCCGAGGTTCTCGTCCACTGACTTGATGGTCCGGCAGAAGTTCTTGACGTACTGCTGATATTTCGCTTCGGGGTACAGCAGCTTGAGGAAGGCGTCGTGGTCGTGCTGGGTGGTGAACCAGGCCGGCTTGTCCGAGTGGTCTTCCTCGTAGGTCTCCGGCAGCGGGACGTCGATCTCCTCGTAGAGCGATTCCAAGTGCCGCGGCGGCGTGCAGGGCGCATGCGGAGCCTTCTGGGCGAGCCACAGGAAGAAGGGCTTGTTGCGCGGGCGGGCGAGGAACTCGAGGGCCAGATCCATGAAGACATCGGTGGCGTAGCCGTGGAACTCGGTGCGGGTGCCGTTGACGTTCATCACCGGGTCGATGTACCGGCCCTGCCCGCGGACGCCGGCCCAGTAGTCGAACTCGGGCCGCGGCGTATCGCTCTTCGAGCCGATGTGCCACTTGCCCACGAAGCCGGTCTCGTAGCCGGCCTGTTTCAGCAAGCCGGGAAAGATGACGGAGCCGGGCCGCAGGCCGGCGGCAAGGCGGTTGACGCCGTGGGTGCGCACGTCCTGGCCGGTGAACATGGTGGCCCGGCTGGGCGAGCAGAGCGAGAAAGTGACGAAGGCGTTGCGGAAGCAGACTCCGTTGGCGGCGATGCGGTCCAGGTTCGTCGTTCGCAGAAACTCGAAGCGGCTCCTGCCGCCGAACCAGCCCACCTGGTCGAAGCGCTGATCGTCCATGGCGTGGACGATGATGTTCGGCCGCCGGGGGCGCGCGTGCACCGCCGCGACGGCGGCCAGGGCGAAATCGCGGCGGGTGAGGGTCGGCGGCATTATCTTCTCCCTGAGATCGAGTTGGCCGTCGGGGCCCGCGCCGCGTGGTGGCCGCTGAGCCGCACCTCCGGCGCGGCGCCTCGTCCTCCAGTTTCCATACCTTGGGGCGAAGCTGCAAGAGCACGGCGGCGGGGAATCCGTTCGGGAGGATCCCAGCCGGCCGGTGGTATGATTCCGGGCATGAAACGGCGGCATTTCCTGACTGGCATTCCGGCCCTGGCGGCGGCCGCGGCAGGGCAATCCTGGGAGGCGAATTCGAAGATTCGGCGGGCGCGCGAGGCGGCGCTCGAGCTGTTGAAGCCGAGCCGGAAGGATCTCGAGCACGGCCTGGAACTGCATGCCCAGTCGGTGGTGGTGGAATCCTACGGGTTTTCGCCCCGCAGCGCCGTAGACGGGGACCGTCTGCGGGCGGCAATCGAGGCCGGAGCCTCGGGGGTCGAGCTGGACGACTTGAGCGAGTGGATGCGGATGACGCGCTATGTGGACGACCCTGCCGAGCGGGCCGAGTACCAGCAAGCCTGGGAGGCGTCCGGGGTCACCTGCGTCTTTCAGAACGCCGGCGAAGAAGGCCAGGACCCGCTGCGGATGCTGAAACGGCTGGCGCACTATACCTACGTCACCGACATGATGCCCGATTTCGTCGTCAAGGCCGCCCGCCCGGACGAGATCGTCGGTGTCAAGAAACAGGGCAAGCATTGTCTCTACTTCTCGGCCAATGGCGTCCCGCTGGCCCAGCAGTGGGTCTCGGTGGAGGAAGAGCTGCGCTTCGTCCGCGTCTTTTTCGAACTGGGCATCCGCATGATGCACCTGACCTACAACCGGCGCAACATGCTCGCCGACGGAGCCGCCGAGCCGGCCGACGCGGGTCTCAGCGATTTCGGCCGGGCGGCGATCGCCGAGCTGAACCGCACGGGCGTGATCGTGGATGTGGCGCACAGCGGATGGCGGAGCAGCCTGGAAGCGGCGAAGGTCTCCAGCAAGCCGGTGGTGGCCAGCCACACGACGGTGGCCGCGCTGCACCGCCACATCCGCGCCAAGCCGGACAACGTGATCCGCGCCATCGCCGACACCGGCGGCTACGTAGGCATCTGCTGCGTGCCGGCGTTCCTGGGCGGCTCCGGCGACATTACGGCGATGCTCGATCACATCGACTACGTGGTGAAGCGCTTCGGCGCCGACCACGTGGCCATCGGGACCGACATCGCCTACCTTTCCCGCAACTCGGAGCGGGAGTGGAAGAAGGTTCCGCCGCGCGGTCCCTCCCGGACGCCGTTCCGCGCCCTCTGGCCGCCGGATGCCTTCGCCGGCTACCCGAGCCGCCACCCGAGCATGGCGTGGACCAACTGGCCGCTGTTCACCGTGGGCCTGGTGCAGCGCGGCTACCGCGACGCCGATATCCAGAAGATCATCGGCGGCAACGTGCTCCGCGTGGCGCGGGCGGCGCTGGGCGAAACGGCGTGACGCGGCGCCAGCGAACCCGGTCTCGAGAGCGCCTGAACCGCCCCGGATTTCCCGGAGACTCCATGAATTGGGGGGAGGGACGAATGGCAACCGGAAGCAAGTTCTCACCGGAGGTCCGGGGGCAGGCGGTCCGGCTGGTGGAGGAGAGCCAAGGGGAACCCCCTTCCGGGTGGGCGGCGATCTGTTCGGTGGCGGCGAAGCTGGGCTGCGGGCCGGAGACGTTGCGCAAGTGGATCCGGCAGGCCGAGATCGACTCGGGCCGGCGGCCGGGCTGCACGACGGCCGATCCGGCGGAGCGGTGGTTCCGGGCTTGCCGTGGAGCTGGCGACGCTGAACTGGGTGGATTGGTTCAACAACCGGCGGTTGCCGGGACCGATCGGCTACGTGCCGCCGCCGGAGTTCGAGGCGATGTATGATCAAACGCACGGCGCCTCCGAGAAGGAGGTCTGTGTCACGTACTCGAGCCTCGAGGGAACCCGGGGCGATTCACGGCACGTCAGCGGTGGTTTCGTGAGAGAATGTGCCGGGAGATCGAGAGATATGCGCAAGACGTTCCGATACAATCTGAGCCGGCGCGACATGATCCGCGGCGCGCTGGGGGCGACGGGTCTCGCTCTCGGGGGCTGCCGCGGCGGCGCCGGACGGCCGAACATCCTGTGGATGATCGCCGAGGACTTCTGCCCCGACCTGGGTTGCTACGGCAACAAGGATCTTCAGACTCCGAACCTGGACCGCCTGGCGAGCCAGGGCATGCGCTTCACTCGGGCGTTCGTCACCGGGCCCGTCTGCTCGGCCTCGCGCTCGGCGCTGGCCACGGGCATGTACCAGACGACGATCGGGGCCCAGAATCACCGCAGCCACCGCCAGGACGACTACCGGCTGCCCGAGCCGGTGCGCGTCTTCACGCACTTCCTGCAAGACGCCGGCTACCACACCTCGAACCTGAAGAACTCGCACGGGCTCCACGGCACCGGCAAGACAGATTTCAATTTCCACGCCGAGCATGTCTTCGACGGCGAAGACTGGAGTGAGCGGCGCCCGGGCCAGCCCTTCTACGCCCAGATCAATTTCTCCGAGACGCACCGGCCGTTCCGGCGCTTCCCGAAGGATCCGACGGACCCGGACAAGCTGACGACGCTGCCGCCGTACTACCCGGACCATCCGGCGGTCCGGCTCGACTGGGCCTGTTATCTGGACGACGCAAAGCATCTGGACGTGAAAGTGGGCCGCGTGCTCGGGCGGCTGGAGGAAGAGGGCCTGGCCGAGGACACGATCGTGTTCTTCTTCGCCGATCACGGCCGGCCCATGCCCCGGGGCAAGCAGTTCCTCTACGACGCCGGCATCCACATCCCGCTGATCGTGCGCGTGCCGGAGAAGTTCTCCGTTGAAGGTTACCAGGCCGGGGGGACCTTCGAGGAACTGGTGAGCGCCATCGATATCACCGCTACCACGCTGCAATTGGCCGGCATCGATCCGCCCGCCTACATGGAGGGGCGCCCGTTCTTTGGCCCCGCAGTGAAACCCCGCAC
Organism: Solibacteraceae bacterium; assembly: GCA_026984795.1. Classification (GTDB taxonomy): domain Bacteria; phylum Acidobacteriota; class Terriglobia; order Bryobacterales; family Bryobacteraceae; genus JALSRK01. The sequence continues at coordinate 33,165 of JALSRK010000076.1, forward strand.
TTATATCATCGCCGCTCGGGACCGCTGCGACGAGACGGTGGACCGCATCCGGTGCGTCCGCGACAAGCAGTTCAAATACATCAAGAACTTCTTCCCGGACCGGCCCTATACCCAGCAGAACGTCTATAAGGACACGCAGTACGCCACGCTGGCGGTGATGCGCCAGCTCAAAGAAGCAGGCAAGCTCACCGGCCCGGCGGCGCAGTTCCTGGCCGATACGCGCCCGCCGGAAGAGCTTTACGACTTGGAGAAAGACCCGTACGAGATCCACAACCTGGCCGATGACCCGGCGCACGCCTCCGAGCTCGAGAAGATGCGCCGCATCCTGGAGGACTGGATCCAGTCCACGGGTGACAAGGGCCAGTTCCTGGAGCATCAAGTCCAGGAACAGGACAAGTACCGCAGCGAAGTGGACGGCTGGTGCACGCGGACGCGGGCGCTGGCGTCGAAGGCCGGCGGGCGGCTGAAGGTGGAGACCTTCGGCAAGGGGGCCCATCTGCTCCGGGCCTATGTAGCCCAGGGGCCCGGTTTCGAGATCGAGTGCCGGGCGCGGTGCAAGAAGGTTTCCATCACCGGCTTCCGGTGGGGAACGATCGAGGATCTGCGGAATCCGAAGCTCCGTACGGCCGTAGACCTGCCTGCCGACGGGAAGTGGCACACCTGGCGCGGGTCTTTCGAGGCTCCAGGCTGGCTGGCGCAGATGGAGTTCCAGTTCTCAGAGGAGCCGGGCGAGGTGGAGTTCGACTGGATCCGGCTATGGCGCCGGGACGGCGCTCGGAAGCAGCTTGTCAAAGAGTGGAGATTCTGAGCGGGCCGAGCCGGCCGGGCGTGGTGTGCCGGCCGGCTCCAGCGGCCGCGGCTAGTCTGTCTGCTTTTCGAGGACCAGCAGCAGGCGCTTGCCGCGCTCGAACATGCCCACTACCCGGTAGCCCTGCTCGATGCTGCTCTTCAGCGTCACCTGCATGGTGGCCGGCATAGTGGCGTCGAGCATCAGGTACTCGTAGGTCCCTTTCGACCGCGGACCCTTCTCCATGATGATCACGATGTCGCCCTTGCCCAGGGTCTTGCTCTTGATGGTCATGGTGTTGGGCAGGATGCGGTAGCCCTGGGCCCCGCCGTGGCTGACCTGCTGCTCGAGCTTGGTCATGTCGCCGGCGGCGGCGATGTAGTATTCGTAAGTCTCCTTGCCGGAGGTCTTCTCGAGCAGCAGCCGGATGCGGTCGCCGCCGCTGAAGGAGCCCGTCACGACGTGGATGCCGTTCTGGCCGGCCTTGTTGAGGTCGCCGTGAAGCTTCTTCACGTCGCCGCGGGAGAGCACTTGGTAGTCCCGGGTGAGGTCGAGCTTCTGCGCCGCGGCCGGGGCCGCGGTCAGGGCCAGCAGAGCGAGGCCCGCCAGGGCGATCGTTGGATGGGTGGTTCTCATGAGTCCTCCTCGAATGACAGCGTAGCGTGTCACTATTCTGATGCGGTCGGCGGGCGTGCGGGTGCGCCGGATTGGTCGGCCATGACGCCGGGTTTCATGACCGCGATGTAGGGCAGGTTGCGGTAGAGCTGCCGGTAGTCGAGGCCGTAGCCGATGACGAAACGGTCCGGGATTTCGAAGCAGCGGAAGCGCACGGGCACCTCGACGAGCCGCCGCGAGGTGCGGTCGAGCAGCGTGCAGACGGCCAGCGAGTTCGGCCCGCGCCCGGCCAGGGTGCGGAGCAGGTAGGTGGCCGTAAGGCCGGTATCGACGATGTCTTCCACCAGCAGGACGTCTTCGCCCTCGATGGGCTCGTCGAGATCCTTGGCGATACGCACCACGCCGGGGGAGCTGCGCTGGGAGGCGAAGCTCGAGATGGCCAGGAAGTCGATCTTTACCGGGATCCCGATGGCGCGGGTCAGCTCGGTCAAGAAATAGACCGAGCCTTTCAGCACGGCGATGAGCTTGAGATCCTTGCCCCGATAATGCTCGCTGATCTCGGAGCCTACTTCGGCGATGCGCCGGCGGATCTGGTCGCCGGTGAACAGGACGCGTTCGATGCCCGGCGGCTCGGGAATCGTCATACCCGCATCGTACGCTCAGCGAGACCGTATTTGAAAATCAGGTTCTGGAAGTCCTTCTGGTAGAAGACCTGGATGTTGACGCCGGGATAGAGGCGGCGGAGGCGGCGTATCTTGCGGTTCTTGCGGGTGACCAGGGCCTGTTTCATGGTGGTGAGCTCGACGTAGAGGTCGAACTCGGGCAGGTAGAAGTCCGGGGTGAAGGCTTCGAGCACGTTGCCGTTCTCGTCCCACCGCAGGGGGAAGCTCCGCGGCTCGTACTCCCAGGCGATGCGGTAGAAGTCGAGCAGGCTGGCGAAGATCTCCTCGCTGGGGTGCTCGAAGCGGGGCCTCTCGAGGCCCAGATCGCCGGGCGGAGGAATGCGGTGGCGGGCCAGGTTGAGGCGCGCCTGGAACTGGATTTCCCGCTCGGTGGCCTGCGGCATGGGGCCTTCCTCCAGGAGGCCGCGGCGGGAGGCGGCCTCGGCCAGTAAGGCGGCGACGGCCTCGCTGTCCATCAGAGCGGCGTTGAAGGTGAGGTCGAAAAGTTCGGGTGCGGCGGTGGCCCGTCCGAAGCGGCGGCGCCGCAGGGCCCGGCGTTCCTTGTCCAGGCGGCTGAGCAGTTCCCGGGCGGCCGGGCGCTCCAGACCGCGCTCCAGCATCAGCATCCCCGTGCGGTAGGAAGCCGGGGCGACGATGTAGGCCCGCAGCACCGCCGGGTACTGGCGCAACACGAATTCCGCCCCGGGGAAGCAAGCCACCAGGTGGCCGGCGGCGGCCAACCGGGCGAGGATCGAAGAGAGCAGATGGGGCCACGCCTTCTCGGGCAGCTCCGGCGCCGGACCATACTGCTCCTCGACCAGGCGGTGGAGGCGGGTTGCGGTGAACAGCTCGATGCCCAGCTTTCGCGCCGTCAACCGGGCGGCTTCTTCTACCCGGCAGCCCGCCTGCCCGGAGACCGTCAAGACCGCCATTCAGCGCCATCATATCAGCTTGCCGGGACGGCTTTGCGGGGGAGCGCGGGGCGTTTGCGGGAGCCGCTCGTTCCCTGCCCGAGCCGCCGGGCTAGGATGCGTTACGGTGAAGAGGATGCGACCTCTGCCGTGGCGGTCGGCCCTGCCCGTCTTCCTGGCGGGCGTGACGGTGACCGCCGTCTTCATCATCAACCTCTGCGACTGGATCTTCGACTGCGGCTGCCGCTCCTGGTGGGCCGGCGCAGTGGACTACTGCAACATCCACGATCCGAACAGCCGGCACTGCCCCTGGTGCAGCGTGGGGAACCTGGGGTTCGTGCTGGTCTTTCTGGGAATCGCGATCCCGCAGGCGGCGCTGAGCCTGTTTCCCCGGAGTTGGAAGTGGCCCTGGCGCCTGCTGGCCGTGCTGGCGGCCTTCCCCGCCGCCGGCTGGGCGATCGGCCTGGCGATGGGCTGGTGGATGGGCTACTGGGACTGAGCGGCGGGGCGAGGGCCGGCGCGGAACGTTGCGGTCCGCCGCCCCGGCGGCATAGACTCGGTCTGCGGTAGATCAAGCCACGGAGGTGACCGGATCCATGTCCACCCAACGCAGGCAGTTCCTCACTCGTTTGTTCGGCTGGGCGGGGTTGACCGCGGGAAGCGCCGCGGCGGCTCCCATGCCCGCGCCCGCGGCTGCAGCGGCAGGCCCTTCCGCCGCCGGACCCAACCCCAGCGGCCTCGGCAACCTGTTCCTGGCCCGGCAGGGCCGCCGGCTGCGGTCCTCGAGCTGGAACCGCACCGGCAAGAACGCCGACCGGGTGCAACTGAAACCGGGCGAGACGGCGGTGATCGCCGACATCGCCCGGGCCGGCTGCATCCGGCACATCTGGATGACCATTTCCACCCGCGAGCCGCACTACCTGCGGCGGATGGTGTTGCGCGCCTACTGGGACGGGGAGTCCTCGCCCAGCGTGGAGTCGCCGGTGGGCGACTTCTTCGGCGTCGGCCACGCCCGGGTGACCAACTACTGGTCGCTGCCGCTGAACATGGTCACCGGCGGGCGGCCGGAGTCCGAAAATCGGGCGGCGATGAACTGTTTCTTCCCGATGCCCTTCGCTCGTGGGGCGCGCCTGACGGTGGAGAACCAGGGAAAGGAGCCCGTCCGGGCGCTCTACTACTACGTCGATTACGAGACCTATGACGGCCTGCCGGACGAGGCGCTGAGGTTCCACGCGCAATGGCGCCGGCAGAACCCCACCGTCCCGACGAGCCTCGACCTGAGCCAGGGGGCCGATTTCCGGCGCATCAACGAGGTGGTGAACCTTGACGGAAAGCTCAACTACGTGATCCTCGAAGCCGAAGGCCGCGGCCACTACGTGGGCTGCAACCTCTCGATCGACCACATCAACCCGATCAAGAACTTCGGCTGGTTCGGCGAGGGCGACGACATGATCTTCATCGACGGCGACGAGAAACCGACGCTGGTGGGCACCGGGACTGAAGACTACTTCTGCGCCGCCTGGGGCTTTCCGGGCGGGCACAACTCGATGCCCTACCACGGCATCTCGCTCGCCGGGCCCACCACCGGCCCGGCTCCCTACAGCGGCAAGTGGACCATGTACCGCTACCACATCGAGGACCCGGTGATGTTCACCAGATCGATCAAGGTGACCATCGAGCACGGCCACGGCAACGTCCACGCCAACGACTACTCCTCGGTGGGCTACTGGTACCAGACCGAGCCCCACGCGGCCTTCCCGAAGCTGCCGCCGGTCGAAAAGCGGCTGCCGATCCCGGACCGCGAGAGCCTGCGGAAGTTCTGGAAGACTTATTAGAAAAGGCGACTTTCTCGCACTTCTCGAATTGCCGGCGGCTCGTGGTGCGCCGAGGCATCGCAACACGCGAGACGGCGCCGGTTGATGCAAATCATTGTCACCAACGGGCGGCGATTGCATCCCTGTCGGCGGGACACCGGCAAGGATCCGCCGGAGTCGGCATCTGAGGGGGCATCCGGAAACGGAAGCCCGGTGGTTCCCGAGAGGAGGAAGGAGTCATGAACGACTTTGAACGCACTCAGATGTTCGTCGTGGCCGAGCTAGCCGGGGCTCCCGCCCGCCGTGTCCGGCCGCGGGAATTGGAGAAGAGACTTTCCGGCAGACTAGGCGTCTCTCCGTTCGTGGTCCGGGCGGCGGTGAAAGACCTGGTCGAGGCCGGTGAGCTCGCCTACACCTACCACGACCCCGAGAGCTTTGTGGAATTGGCCCCGGCGCGGCCGCACCGACCGGCGCGGCCGATGAAGGTGGTCGTCGATTCCCAGGGCAACTCGTGGCTCTGCGACGCCGACGTAGACCCCTCGATTCCCCTGTCCAATCAGGGCTGCTGGAACTGCGGCGAGGTCGCATTCACCCGGAACGATTGACGAAGAGAATGCGGATCGCCGCGGGGACGCCGCGCGGGTGAGGCGCCGTCCCCAGCGCCGCTCGCGGGTGCGGCGGCGGCAGGAGAAACCGATCAGCTCATAGCTCCCAACCCTGCGGCGCCGCTGCTGCGCCCGGCCCGGCGGCCGACTCTGCTACAGCGTGCGGCCGGTTTCGAAGCCCTCGCGAATGGCGTCGACCACCCGGCGGGGCGCGGCGGCGTCGCCGATGACGTGGAGTTCGAGGCCGCTGCCGGCCAGCGCATCGGGGAGCTCGCGGTTGGGACGGACGCCGACGGCGAGCACGACGGTTTCGACCGGCAGGGAGGTTTCGCGGCCGCCGTGCTCGACGGTGGCTTGGCCGGCGCCGAGACGCACAACCTTCGTGTTGGTGTGGATCACGACGCCCCGGGAGGCCAGGCGCTTCATCAGGACGGCCTTCGGGAGCGGATCCATGCCGGCGCCGGCCTCGGGAAGCATCTCGACGACAGTGACCTTCTTGCCGTGCGCGGCCAGGTAATCGGCTGTTTCCAGGCCCACCAGCCCGCCGCCGATCACCAGCGCCGAGGGGGTTTCGACCTCCGCGGCGCCGTCGAGTACGTCCGCCGCCAGGCACCAGCGTGTCTGTTCGAGTCCCGGAAAGTGCACCGTCAGGAGGATGCCTCCGGTGGCCAGAACGACGGCGTCGGGCCGCTTCTCGATCACCATGGCCGGAGTCACCTTGGTTCCGGTGTGGATCGTGACTCCGGCTCTGCGCGCCATGAGCTCCAGGTAGCGGATCACGTCCCGGAAACCCTCTTTGTGAGGGGGGAGGGCGGCGATCCGGAACTGCCCGCCGAGCACGGGCTCTTGCTCGTAGAGCGTGACGCGATGGCCGCGTTCGGCGGCGACGCGCGCCGCTTCCAGCCCGGCGGGGCCGCCGCCGACGACCATGATGCTCCGGGGCCTGGCCGCGGGCTTGATCTCGATTTCGCCCTCATGCCCGGTGAAGGGGTTGAAAGAGCAGCCGGTACCATGGCCCTGGCGCAGCTCGCCGAGGCAGCCCTGGTGGCACGCGGCGCACAACAGGATGGCGTCTTCGTCGCCTCGTTCCACCTTGCGCACCCAGTCCGGGTCGGCCAGAAAGGCCCGGCCCAGGCCGATCAGGTCCGTCTGGCCCTGGGCGAGGGCTTCCCGGGCCACCTCGGGTGAGCGGATGCGCCCGGCGACGATGACAGGAACATGGACCGTCTTGCGGATCTCGGCGGCCGCCGGCAACAGGTTCGCCTTGGGCGTTCCGGCCGGGTAGAGACAGAACGGGGGCGACTCGCACATCGTCCCGGAGGTAATGCTCAACGCCTGGACGCCCATGGCCTCGACGGCCGGCGCGATCTGCAACGCATCGGCGAGTTCCAAGCCGCCCTCGGCGTAATCCCGGGCGTTCATGCGGACGACGATGGGAAACCCATCGCCCACCGGCCGCCGGACCGCAGCCAGGACTTCCCGGCCGAACCGCAGCCGGTTGGCGAGGCTGCCGCCGTATTCGTCGTCCCGGCGGTTGGACCGGGGAGAAAGGAACTGGTGGATCAGATAGCCGTGGCTGAACGGGATCTCGATGGCGTCGAAGCCGGCTTCGCGCACACGCCGGGCCGCGGCGCCGAAGGCCTCGACGATCTCGGCGATTTCTTCGCGGCTCAGCGCCCGGGGGACCGTCCCGCGAGCGGGACATTCGATAGCCGAGGCCGACACGAGCCCCCGTTCGCCGGCGAGTTTCGGGTTGGCCGCCTTGCCGGCGTGGTTGACGTGGGCCATGATGCGCCCGCCGGCGGCGTGCACAGCATCGACGAGCCTCGCCAGACCGGGCAGGAGAGCGTCGTCGTCGATCCCGAGCTGCGAAGGCAGCTCCCGGCCGCTGGCCGTCACGTACATCGGCTCGGTGGTGATGAGGCCCACGCCGGCCTTCGCGCGGCGGACGTAGAAGGCGACGTGGCGATCGTTCACCGCTCCGCCGGGGGCGCCGTAGCCGAGCTTGACGGTCGTCATCACCGTTCGGTTCGGCAACGTCAGGGAACCCAAAGATACGGGTTCGAGCAACGGGTCGTGTTCCATGGGCGCTTCCATTATCGGACAATCGGGACCGCTACACCGTTTCTGATTGGCTGCCGGCCACCGATGGTGGTATAGAAGAGGCGTAGGCGGGGCCGGCGGGATCCGGCCTCACTGCGTAGCGTACCGAAAGCGAGGAAGCCATGCCGGAAGAGGTGAAACTCGGTTGTGCGCGGCCGACCGGCGGGCCGGTAGGCGAGGTTCCGGCCGCCGAAGAGGCCGCCCCTCGACAGGAAATCAAGGAGGCGAAACAGATGATTCTCATCGGTAGGAAGGCTCCGGACTTCACTGCCCCGGGCTACCACCAGGGCAAGTTCGTCAATGTGAAACTCTCAGACTATCTGGGCAAGTGGGTGCTGCTGTGTTTCTACCCCGGCGACTTCACCTTCGTTTGAAGTACAGAGCTCTCAGCGGTCGCTGAGAAATTCCCCGAGTTCCAGAAGCTCGGTGTTGAAGTCTTGTCGATGAGCGTCGACAGCGTGTTCGTTCACAAGATCTGGAACGAACAGGAACTCTCCAAGATGGTGGAGGGAGGGATTCCGTTTCCGATGCTGTCGGACGCGGGGGGCAAGGTAGGCGCCATCTACGGCGTCTACGATGACGAGGCGGGCGTGGAGACGCGGGGCCGCTTCATCATCGATCCCGACGGCGTGATTCAGGGTTTCGAAGTGCTCACGCCGCCGGTGGGCCGCAACGTCTCCGAGGCCATCCGCCAGATCCAGGCTTTCCAGCTCGTGCGGGAAACCAAAGGGGCCGAGGCGACGCCCTCGGGCTGGAAGCCGGGCAAGCCGACGCTGAAGCCCGGTCCCGAGCTCGTGGGCAACGTCTGGCAGGAGTGGAAAACGAAACTGGCGTTCGACTAGCCGGGCGCGGCTCCGCCGTCCAGGGAACCGCTGCCCGGGACGGCGGCCGGCCCCGCGGCGGCGTCCGGCGCCCGCCGGCTATTCGAGGATCGGCAGGCTGGCCACCACCTGCAGGTCCACCAGGCTCACCAAGTGAGTTTCGACCTGGAGGAAGCGGGTGGCGGTCCTGGCCCCGAGGGTCTTCCTCACGCGCTCGTAGTACTTCTTTTTGAGCGCCAGCAGCTTTTCTTCGTACCGCAGCCGCCGCTGGACCAGCTCGTCGGCCTTCTCGTCGGTCATCGAATCGTAGTGCTCGGAGTACTCCTGGACGCTGGCCACGCGGTCGTCGCCGAGGGCCTGGAGCTCCTTCTCGTACTTCCGGTAGATGGGCCAGAAGACCTCGGCCTGTTCCGGGGCGCGCTTCAGCGACTGCTTCAGCACCGAGGTCTTCTCGTTGCGGATGTTCTTGCGGAGCAGTGCGATGTACTCGTCTATGGTTTCCTTCTCGGTCGATTGCGCAGCCTGCTGTGCGTAGAGCGGCGTCAAAACGAGGACAGCGGCCAGGACAGCCAGCCGGAAGATGAGATTGCGTTTCTTCGACATAGCGGATTTCGAGGTTCCTCCTGATCTGGTCGGGACGAGCCGGACCCCTTGCGGCCCCGCCGCCGGGGTCCGATTAGCGCTGGCGCCGGCCGGAGACCGGGACCCCTTCCAGCGATGCTGCGGACGCCCCGTGGATTCAAGAGGTTGCGGATGGATTGAGACTCAGCCCTGCCCCCATTTCTGGCGAAGAGCCGATCAGGCGGGTTGAATGGTCGGGGCGAGAGGATTTGAACCTCCGACCTCCTGGTCCCGAACCAGGCGCTCTAACCAGGCTGAGCCACGCCCCGAACGCGGATGTTGGCTCTCGAGCGGGGACCGCTCTCACGAATATTCTACCGCAGCCCAGGCGGTGGTTTCAGGCTTCGGTGGGGGTGCAAAGGGGGGCGGGACGGGAGTCTCAGCCGGCGGCGCGCAGCAGCGCTTTGACGGCGTCGGCGCAGAGCACGGCGGCGTGGCGGGACTCCGGCGGCAGGCCATCCAAAGCGTCCTCGACGGCGCGGGCGTCGATGGAAGCCAACGCGGTCAGAGGCCGGCCGGCCAGCAGTTCCGTCAAGGCGGAGCCGGCCGCCACCGAGGCCGTGCACCCTCGGGCCTGGAAGCGCACCCGGCGGACGGCGCCGGCGGCGATCTCGGCCGAGAGGCGCAGAACGTCGCCGCAGACCGGGTTCTCCACCTCGACGGCCAGGGCCGGCGGAGGCAGTTCGCCGCTGTTGCGCGGGTTGCGGAAATGATCGAGCAACTGTTCGCTGTAGGGCGGGGGCATCGGACCTCCCGAGCTTGCTCCGGAGCGCGCTTTCTTGAAGAGCCGCTCCAGAAATCCATTGTCCTACGGCGGGCTTGCCGGGGGGGTGCTTCGGGGCGTTCCACGCGCCGGAACCTCCCGCTGGGGATGCGGTCCCGGGCCTGCAGCGGCATCCCGTCCCGTGGGAGTATGGAACTGGATGGCGGCGCTCGTCGGACGGCGCCGCCGCAGCTCGGAGCGAACCGGACGAAACGTGCGAAGACAGCGAAACGGGGTGATCGTCGTGGCCGGCCTGATCGAGCGGGACGGCCATTTTCTCGTCGGGCAGCGCAAGGCCGGCCGCCGCCACGGCATGAAGTGGGAGTTCCCGGGGGGCAAGGTGGAGCCGGGCGAGTCGCCCCAGGCGGCGCTCGAGCGGGAGCTGGCCGAGGAGCTGGCGATTGCGGCGAAGGTGGGCCCGGAGATCGTCCGCTACGAGCATTCCTATCCCGGGCGCCGGCCGATCCTGCTGATTTTCTACAAAGTCCAGAGCTTTTCCGGGGAGCCGGTGAACCGGGTCTTCGAGGAGATCCGCTGGCAGCGGCGGGAAAAGCTGCTGGAGCTGGATTTCCTGGACGGCGACTACGATTTCATCCGGCGGCTGCTGCGGGGCGAGTTCCGCGGCCAAATGTGAAACCAGTCGTGGTGTTACCCATCGTTGCCGGGTGGCGCCCGAACGCAATCAGCCGGTCTGTTGCCCTAGGATGGCGTAACGTTTCCCGGCCATTTTCCGTCTAATCGGGCGGTCCGCGGAAGGCCGGGGACGAGCGGCGGCAGCCGGCGTCCGCGGTCCGGAGGGAGCCATGGCGTTCCGGCTACGCGCCGCGGCGGCGCTGGCCGCGCTTCTTGCGGTTGGCGCGAGCGCCGAAGAGCCGAAGAAGGGCGGAGACCGCCGGCCCGAGCTGACGCTGCTGTTCTTCACCGCCCCCTGGTGCGGACCCTGCAAGGCCGTCGCCCCCATCCTCGAAAAAGCCCACCGGAAACATCCGAAGAGGGTGCAGCTCGTCATCGTGGACTACGACACGGCGGTGGACGAGGTCCGCCGGTGGAGGGTGGAAGAGATCCCGGTGGTGATCGGCGTGGGCCGGGGCGGGGAGGTGGTGTTTCGGGCCGAAGGCGCCGGCGCGGAGACCCTGCACGAACTGGAAGCCGGAATCGTCAGGTTTTTGGAGAGAGCTCGAAAGAAAGGGGGAAAGCGGCAATGATCCGACTGCTTTGCGGGATTGCCGTGGCCGCCCTGGCCGGGCTTCCGGCGGCTGGAGCGGCAGCCAGGATCGAGGAGGCGGCGCCGCGGTATCTCACGGTGGAAGTGACGGGCCGGGCGGCGGTGGAGCCGGACGTCGTCCACCTGATGATGAAGATGGAATCGAGCGCCGGACCGGCGGCCGAGGCGGCGGCGCAGGGCGAGCGCAGACTCAGAGAATTCCTGGAAGCGGTGGACGAGCTGGGGATTCCGGGCCTGTCTTACCAAGTGTTCAACAACGTCTACATGCCGCAGCGGGGTGAGCTTCCAGGCCTCACCTACATGCGCAACATCGTGTTCACCCTGACGGGAACGCCCCGGGCCGAGTGGGACGGCATCGTCGCCCGGATCGAGGACCTCGGGGCGCGCTACAACTCCCACTGCGTCACCTGCGTCGGCTCGGGTTGAGCCAGCCGCGCACAGGGCGTGGTCTTCTCCGTGAGAGAAGCAGACAGGTTGTATGAGCGCGCCATCGCCGAGGCGTGGCGCGAACTGGAGGCCCGCCTGCGGAGACTCTCCGCAGCCAACCCCGGCAGGCGCTACCGGCTGGTGTCGGTGAGCTACGACCCGCTGCCGGGCGAATCCGTCATTGAGGAACTGCCCGATCGGCCGAAGTCGTCCCGGCCGGACGCCGTGGAAGCGTCCGTGCGCCTGCGGGCGACCTATGCGGTGGAGTGATCGGAGAAGGGGGAGAACTGCCATGCGAACTCGCGCATTGCTGGTTTCGTTGCTGCTGGCCCTGGCGCCAGGGTTAGGGGGCGCCGTCGAACCGGGCGAGGAGCAGGACGTCATCGCGGTGACGGCGTCGGCGAAGGTTACGGCTCCGGCGGAGCTGGCGGTGGTCTTCCTGCGGGTGCAGTCGCAAGCGCCGCTGGCCGCCGACGCCCTCGAACAGGCAACCAAGAAAGCGGCCGCCGTCAAGGCCCGGCTGGCCGAACTGGGCTACGAGGGGGACCGGGTGCGCTTCTCGGGCAACCGGTTCGCCCCGGCGGGCGCCGGCGTCTTTTATCCGGGAGGGCAGCGTCCCACCGGGTTTCAGGTCTACAACAACCTCTACGTCTTTCTCGAAGGGGACGCGCTGAAGGACCTCGACGCATTGAACGCCAAGGTGAGCGCCCTGCTGGACGAGCTGAGCAAGCTCGGCGCCTCGCCGGTGAACCTGCCGATCTCCCGGTACTCGATGGGCGGGGCGTCGGTGGTGGCCTTCACCGTGAAGGACGCCGCGCCGCACGTGGGCCGGGCGGTGGAGCAGGCGATCGAGAAGGCGCGGCCGGTGGCCGAGGCGATTGCGAAGAAGATGGGCGTCGAGCTCGCCGGTATCGAGTCCGTGCGGCTGTCGCCCACGTCGGCTCCGATGGTGGCTGCGCCGGGGAATCCGCTGGACGATCTGCCCTACGAGTACTATTCCTCTTCGAAAGACGAGGTGCCGGTGCGGGTACGGGTGGAGGTGCGGTTCCGCTACCGGTAGCCGCGGCGGCCGGGCGTCTGGATTCGACACCGTGATCGGGCGTGTTTTTCCCGCCCGCGGCCCGGATGGGAATCCGCTTTGCTGGGCGGCCGCTCGCGTTTTTTGGGTGGCAGCGTCCGGTTCTCCGTATAGAATTGAAGCACGCAGTTTATGCTCGGCTCTCGGCAGAGAGCGGCAGCACAAACAGGGAGCCGGATGCGGCAGTGGAGAACGGAGAACGGCCGGCAGGGCTGCTGACCACCTGGAAAGAGATCGCCGCGTATCTGGGCGTCACGGTACGGACGGCGCAGAAGTGGGAGCAGGAGCGCGGCCTGCCGGTGCACCGGGTTCCCGGCGGGCGGGGGCGCGTCTGGGCGAAGACAGGCGAGCTGGATTCCTGGCAGACATCGGCGGACGGAGCGGCGGCGGGGGCCTCCGAAGGGCGAAAGCGCTGGCGCCGGGCTCTTTCTCTCGCCGCGCTGGCGCTGGCATTCGCCGTGGCCGGTGTGGTGGCCTCGCGGATCGCCAACCCGCGGGGCGGCGAGCCGGCATGGTTCCAGACAGACGGCAACGCGTTCATCGTCTGTGACGCAAACGGCCGCGAATTGTGGCGGAAGCCGGTACCGCCGGGCTGGCGCGATCAGACTGTTCGGGGCCGGGCGAAGGCGTGGATCGGCGATGTGTGCGGCGATTCCGGCAAAGAGGTATTGCTGGCGGCCACCGGCTCGACGGCGACGATGCCGTTGCGGCTTTACTGCTTCGACGCCTCGGGCACTGAGCTGTGGCGATACCGAGTGCAGCGCGAGGTCCGCACGCGGGACGAAGTGTTCCGGCCTCCCTTCGTGGTGGCGGCGTTCGCCGTGAGCTCCGGGAAGCCCCGGCGCATCGCCGTGGTGAGCCACCACGATTCGTACTTTCCGACGCAGGTGGCCATTCTCGACGGCGACGGCAACGCGCTCTCCGAGTACTGGCACTCGGGCTACCTATGGGCGGTTGTTTTCGCCGATCTCGACCAGGACGGACGCCAGGAGCTTTACCTTGGCGGCACTTCGAACGCCCGGAACATGGCCACCCTGGTGGTCTTCGACCCGGACCGCGTGGCCGGCGCTTCCGCCGAGCCCGAGCCTTACCAGCTATTGGGGCTCGGGCCCGGAACGGAAACGGCGCGCATTTTCTTTCCCCGGACGTGCGTGAACCGCGCCACCAGGCAACGCAACACGGCCGCGGCGTTCCGGTTGAGCCCGCCCACACTGATCGCCGAAGTCCGGGAGGGGTCGGCGGCCGGCACGATGGTTCTTTACCACTTCAACCGGCGGCTCGAGTTGGAAGAAGCCGTGCCGTCGGACACCTTTCTCACGGTACACCGGCAGCTCTGGAAGACCGGCCGCATCGACCATCCTTGGAGCCGCGAGGAAGAGGAGTCCCTGCGCAGCATCATTCGGCAGCGCCGGCCGGATAGCTGAGCCGGCCCGCCCGCTTCTCGTGACGGATGCCGCCGGTGAGACGGGGAATGTGTCCGCTCGTGGCGGGCCGGAAAACAGCCGGCGGGTGAATCCTGTGGCGGGCCTGCATCTATTTTCCCGCCACCGGCCCGCGCGGGAATCCGCTTTGCTGGACGGCCCCCCGCGTTTTTCGGGTGGCAGCGTCCGGTTCTCCGTATAGAATTGAAGCACGCAGTTTATGCTCGGCTCTCGGCAGAGAGCGGCAGCACAAACAGGGAGCCGGATGCGGCAGTGGAGAACGGAGAACGGTCGGCAGGGCTGCTAACCACCTGGAAAGAGATCGCGGCGTATCTGGGCGTCACGGTACGCACGGCGCAGAAGTGGGAACTCGAGCGGCGGCTGCCGGTGCACCGGGTTCCGGGTGGGCGCGGGCGTGTCTGGGCCCGGACGAAGGAACTGGACCAGTGGCAACGGTCGGTTGACTCGCCCCGGGGAGAGACCCAACAGCGCGCCGCCGCGCGCCCGCGGTGGGGATTCGTGGCCGTGGGGCCAACGGTGTTGGCGTTGCTAGTCGTGGCGGGGGTGCTGGGGTATCGCTGGTGGATCGCTCCCGCGGCGGAACCGGGGTCTTTCACGAGGCAAGGGGGCGTTCTGATCGTCTACGGCGAAGACGGCCGGGAGCTGTGGCGCAAGCCCACGCCGAGGTTGTGGCGCTTCCACGCTCCGGAGCGCGGACGGCGCATGGCCCAGGTGGTGGACATCACAGGAGATTCCCGCAAAGAAGTGCTGGCGGTAGTGGGCGAAGGCGATTTGCCCGTGGCGACAGTGCTCTCCTGTTTCGATTCCGCGGGCCGCGAGTTGTGGCGTTTCACCCCCGGCAGAGAGGTGCGGGTGGAGGCGGAAGCGTATCGGCCACCCTTCCAGGTACGCGCCTTCGCAGTTCGGCCCGGACCGTCCCGCCAGATTGCGGTGATCAGCGCGCACGACGCGTATTTCCCCAGCCAATTGGCGATTCTCGATGGAGAAGGAAACGTGCTGGCCGAGTATTGGCACTCGGGGTACTTCTATTCGGTCCGTTACGCCGACCTGGACGGTGATGGGGGACCGGAGCTGTACGCAGGGGGCACTTCGAACGCCAGAAACATGGCGGATCTGGTGGTTTTCGATCCGGACCGGGTCGCCGGGGCCTCGCGGGAGCCGCCCGACTATCAGTTGCTGGGATTCGAACCCGGCACGGAGATCGCCCGCATCTTTTTTCCGCCTACGTGTCTGGCGCGGGCGGCGACGCAGCGCAACATCGTCATCGGGCTCCGGCTCATGGAGCGCGCTCTGATCGTGGAAACCCAAGAGGGAGCGGGGGCGCAAGCGCTCATCCATCGCCGCTTCACCGCCGGCCTCGCGCTGGAAGCAGCGGAGCCGACTGACGGGTTCCTCACCGCTCACGAGCGTTACCGGCGCATGGGGTCGATCGACCACGTCTGGACGCCCGACGAAGAAGCGTCGTTGCGCGAGATCATCCTCGAACGAGTTCCGCCCGGCTCCTGACCGGCCCGGCCTTCCGCCGGCGCGCCGTCAATCCGGCGCCGGCGCTCATTTGGCCAGCTTGCTGACCACCGAGAAGTCTTCGAGCGTGGTGACGTCGCCGGTCACCTCCTTTGTGGTGACGATCTCGCGCAGCAGGCGCCGCATGATCTTGCCGCTGCGGGTCTTCGGCAGGGCCTCGGCGAAGCGGATCTCCTTGGGCCGGGCGAACTTGCCGATCTCGTGCGAGACCCACTCGCGCAGCTCCTCGGCCAGCTTCTCGTGGTCGTGGTCGCCGCCCTTCAGCGTGATGAAGGCGCAGACGGCCTGACCGGTGATCTCGTCCGGTTTGCCCACCACCGCCGCCTCGGCCACCGCCGGGTGTTTCACCAGGGCCGATTCGATCTCCATGGTCGAGAGCCGGTGGCCGCTGACGTTCATGACGTCATCGACGCGGCCGAGGATCCAGAAGTAGCCGTCCTCGTCCCGGCGGGCGGCGTCGCCGGTGAAGTAGGCGCCGGGCACACGGCTCCAGTACTGCTCTTCGTAGCGTTTGGGGTCGCCCCAGATGGTCCGCATCATGGCCGGCCAGGGCCTCCGAATGACGAGGTAGCCTTCCTGGTTCGGTCCCACCGGCTTGCCGTCGAAGCCGACGACTTCGGGCAGGACTCCCGGTACCGGGAAGGTAGCCGAGCCGGGTTTCAAGGGGACCGCGCCGGGCATCGGGGAGATCATGATGGAGCCGGTCTCGGTCTGCCACCAGGTGTCCACGATGGGGCAACGTTTCTTTCCGATCACCTGGTAATACCACTCCCAAGCGGCGGGGTTGATGGGCTCGCCGACGGAGCCGAGCAGGCGCAGGCTGGAGAGGTCGTGCTGGTTCGGCCACTCGTCGCCGTGGCGCAGCAGCGCTCGGATGGCCGTCGGTGACGTATAGAGAATGTTGACCTTGTACTTCTCGACGATCCGCCACCAGCGGTCCCAGGCCGGCGTGTCGGGGGCGCCCTCGTACATCACGGTGGTGGTGCCCACCGAGAGGGGGCCGTAGACGATGTAGCTGTGGCCGGTGATCCAGCCGACGTCGGCGGCGCACCAGTAGACGTCCTCTTCCTTGATGTCGAAGATCCACTTCATCGTCATGGTGATGCCGAGCAGGTAGCCGCCGGTGGTATGAAGGATGCCCTTGGGCTTGCCGGTGGTGCCGGAGGTGTAGAGGACGAAGAGCGGGTGTTCGGCGTCCAGCGGCAGGGCCTCGCACTGGTCGGAGACCTCGGCCTCGAGTTCATGCCACCAATGGTCCCGGCCGGGCTTCATCTCGATCTGGGAGCCGGTGCGCTTGAGGACGATGACGTCCTTGACGCCGGGGCATTCCTCGAGCGCCTCGTCGGCGGCCTTTTTCAGGCGGACTTCCTTGCCGCGGCGCCAGCCGCCGTCGGCAGTGATCACCAGTGTGGCGCCGAGATCCTGGACGCGCGCTTTGAGGGCTTCCGAGGAAAAGCCGGCGAAGACGACGCTGTGGATGATGCCCAGCCGCGTGCAAGCGAGCATGGCCACCGGGAGCTCGGGAAGCATGGGCATGTAGATGATGGCGCGGTCGCCGGCTTTGTAGCCCCGTTCCTTGAGCACGTTGGCGAAGCGGCAGACCAGCCGGTGGAGGCCGGTGTAAGTGATCTTCCGCTCATCGCCCGGCTCGCCTTCCCAGATGATGGCGTACTTGTTGCCGCGCTTCTCCAGGTGGCGGTCCAGGCAGTTGTAGGACATGTTCGTCTTGGCCCCTGGGAACCACTTGACGAACGGGGGATCCCACTCGAAGACGTGGTTCCACTTCTCGAACCAGAAGAGTTCCTTCTCGGCCAGCTCGCCCCAGAACTTCTCGGGCTCGTTCTTGGCTCGCTCGTAAAGGTCGCGGTAGGCATCGATCCCGCTCACATTGGCCTGGCGGACGAAATCTTCGCTTGGTGGGTAAACGCTGCTGTCACTCATGGTTCCGGATCGTCTCCTCTCTGTTACGGAGCCCGTGCCGGGTCAGGGGAGCACGGAGGCCCTTGCTTCTCCCAGAGTGGGTATCAGTGGAATTGTATCAGAGAGTCCGGGCGCGGCCGGAAAGAGAAAAAACCGCGGGGAGACCGGACGCTCACTCGCTGGAGAGGTCCGGCTCGGGACGTTTGGCGTCGGGGTGGGTGATGTCGATGCTGCCTTTGAAGTAGGCGCCGTCCTCGATGACCACGCCGGCCATCTTCAGGTCGCCGGTGAGCTGGGCGTTGGAGCGGATACTGATGCGGCCGGAGGCATCGACGTTGCCGTGGACGCGGCCCATGATGTCCACGTCGCGGGCTCGGATGGTGGCGCGGACCCGGGCATGGGGGCCGATGGTGAGGCGGTGGTCGCCTAGGTCGACGGTGCCTTCCACACGGCCGTCGAGGTAGAGGTCTTCGTCGGCCTGAATGTCGCCCTTGAGCACGATGGAGCGGCCGAGGGTGGCTCCCTTACGGAGCGGTTGGATGGGATCGGACATGGCTGTTTCCGGCGCGCCCGCCGGCGGGATCCGGTGCGCGGGCTAACGGGTAGCAACTGGGGTGCCGGGATGCTGCGGCCCCGGTAACCCGTTGATATTTCATGTCCCGCGGCGGCCCCGCGGAGCCGACAACGGGGAAAAATCTACCGGCCCGGCAGGAATTACCGGGCGGGCGACGCCGCCGGGCGGAGCAGGATAGACTGAAAGACTTGCCGTGAAAGGGATCAGGCTCTGGGTACCGGTGGCGACGATGCTGCTGGTCTCCTTCATCAGCTACGTGGACCGCAACACGCTGGCGCTGCTGGCCCCGACGATTCTGGACGAGACGGGACTGTCGGCCGAGCAGTACGGCTTCATTATCTCCGCCTTTTCGGTGGCCTACATGATTGGGAACCCGATCTGGGGGCGGGCGCTCGACTACTGGGGTCTGCGCGCCGGCATGGCGGTGGCGGTGGCGGTGTGGACGCTGGCCTCGGCTTCGCACGCGCTGGTAGCCGGGTTCTTGGGGTTTGCCGCCGCCCGGGCGGCCCTGGGCTTCGGCGAGGGGGCCACCTTCCCCGGCGGGTTGCGGACGGCGATGCTGACCCTGCCGCCGTCGAAGCGGAGCCGGGGCGTGGCGGTGGCCTACAGCGGCGGGTCGCTGGGGGCGGTCGTCACCCCGCTGATCATTACGCCCATCGCGTTGTGGTGGGGCTGGCGGGCGGCGTTCCTGTTTACCGGGTTCATCGGGGCCATGTGGCTGACCTTGTGGGCCTTCGTCAGCCGCCGGCCGGATCTGAAGCACGACTACCGGGTGGCCGGCGACGTCCAGGCCGGGGCTTCCCCCGGGGTGGGCGACCTGCGCATCTGGAGCTTCGCCGTGCTCTACGCCGCCGGGGCGCTCCCCATCGCCTTCGTCATCTACGGTTCGGCCTTGTACTTGAACCGGGCGCTGGGCGCCGACCAGGCGCTGATCGGCAAGGTTCTCTGGCTGCCGCCGCTCGGCTGGGAGATCGGGTATTTTTTCTGGGGCTGGTTGGCGGACCGAGCGGCGGCCTCTGGGAAGGACCGGCTACCGCGGCTGAAACGCTTGCTGGGAACCGTGGCGCTGGTCGGTCTCAGCCTGGCCGCTCCGCCGTGGCTCGATTCGTTCGCCGGGACCATGGCCTTGTACGTGCTCTCGATGTTCTGCGCTGCGGGTTTCATCATTCTGTCGATCGCCTACGCCACCGACGTCTATTCTTCGCGGCATGCGGGGCTGATCTCGGGGATCGGCTCGGGCGCCTGGTCGGCGACGGTGGCCGTGGTGATGCCGGTGTTCGGCCACTTGTTCGACGGCGAGGCTTGGGCGGCGGCCTTCGCTGTGGCGGCGGCGATCCCGCTGGGCGGGTACCTGCTCTGGCTGGCGGCGGTGCGGCGGACGGCGGCTCCGGCGTGACGCTTCCCGCCGGGGGCGGAACCCGGAGATTCCGTTCGCGCCCGTTGCGACGGCGCAGGCGCTTGCGGTCAGATGGTTGCATCATGCGAACGGCAACTTTCTTATCCGGCTTGATTGCGGCGGCGCTCGCGGCGGGCTGTTCTCCGAAGCCCCAGCCTGCGGAAGAGGCGCCCGGCGCCGGGCGGCAGCTCGTCTATTTCGGCACTTACACCCGCGGTGAGAGCCGGGGCATTTACAGCGGCTGGTTCTCGCCGGCCACGGCGGAGGTCACCGGCCTCGAGCTGGCGGCCGAAGTCCCCAACCCGTCTTTCCTGGCCCTTCACCCGAACCGGAAATACCTGTATGCGGTCTCCGAAATGCTCGGCGGCGGGCAGAAGGAGGGTGCGGTATCGGCCTTTGCCATCGATCACGCGACCGGGAAGCTTACTTTGCTGAACCAGGTGAGCGCCCGTGGAGCCGGGCCGTGCCACGTCGCCGTCGACCACACCGGCAAATACGTGGCGGTGGCTAACTACGGTAGCGGCTCGACGGCGCTCTTTCCGATCGGTGGAGACGGCAGCCTCGGCGAGGCTACGGCGTTTGTGCAGCACCAGGGCAAGAGCGTTCATCCGCAGCGGCAGAAAGGGCCGCACGCGCACGAGGTGGTCTTCTCGCCCGACAACCGGTTCCTGTTGGTGGCCGATCTCGGTTTGGACGAAGTGCTCGTCTACCGCTTCGACGCGGCGACGGGGAGGCTGGAAGCGAACGACCCGCCGTTTGCACGGCTGGCTCCGGGCTCCGGGCCGCGGCACCTGGCCTTCCACCCGGTGAAGCCGTGGGTCTACGTGATCAACGAGCTGAGCTCGATGGTGACGGCCCTCCACTGGGACGCCGCGCGCGGGGCGCTCGAGGAGTTCCAGACCGTCTCCACGCTGCCCGAGGGCTTCCAGGGGGAGAACGCTCCAGCGGAGATCACCGTCCATCCCTCGGGTAAGTTCCTCTACGGTTCCAACCGTGGCCACGACAGCATCGCCGTATTCGCCATCGACCAGGAGAAGGGCACGCTGAGCGGTCTGGCGACGTTCTCCACCCGGGGCGAGTGGCCGCGCAACTTCAGCCTCGATCCGGGGGGCCGTTTCCTGCTGGCGGCCAACCAGAACAGCGACTCGGTCTCCATCTACCGGGTGGACGAGACGACCGGGCATCTGGAGGCCGTGGGCGAGCCGTTTGCGGTTCCCACGCCGGTGTGCGTGCTATTCGTTCCCTGAACCGTGGCGGCAGGGCCGCCGGTTAACGCCAAAGGTAGCGCTTCCAGTACAATGGCTGCGCTATGGGACGAGCGGATTCTGGACGGCGCAGCTTCCTGAAGAACGCGGGCGGGGCCCTGGCAGCCTCTGTATTCTCCGGTAAGGTTCTCGGCGCAAACGACCGGCTGGTGGGCGCTTACATCGGCACCGGCCGGATGGGTTTGGGCAACATCCGTTACTCGCGCCGGGCGGCCGACATCGTGCAGAAGTACGTCTGCGACGTTTACGAGCCGAACCTCCAGAAGGCCGTGGACGCGACCGACGGCAAGGCGAAGCCGGTGCATGATTTCCGCGAGATCCTGGCCGACCCGGAGGTCGATTTCGTTTGCATCTCGACGCCGGACCACTGGCACGCCTATATGACGGTGGAGGCCTGCAAGGCGGGCAAGGACGTTTACGTCGAGAAGCCGATCTCGGTGACGGTGGAAGAGGGCGTCCAGATGGTCCGGGCGGCGCGCAAGTACGAGCGGGTGGTCCAGGCGGGGACCATGCAGCGCTCGGGGCTGCACTTCCAGCAGGCGGTGGAGATCGTGCGGCGCGGCGTGCTGGGCAAGGTGACCTTCTGCCGGACGTGGAACTACTCGAACCAGGGCCGGGAGGGGATCGGCAACCCGCCGGACACCGATCCGCCGAAGGATCTCGACTGGGACATGTGGCTCGGGCCGGCGCCGTACCGGCCGTTCAACAAGAACCGCTTCGGCGTCGATCCGAAGCACTTCTCGCACTTCCGCTGGTTCTGGGACTACGCCGGGGGGATGATGACGGACTGGGGCGTCCACCTGCTCGACATCGTGCAGTGGGCCTTCGACGAGGAGATGCCCAAATCCATCGTCGCCCTGGGCGGCAAGTACTACATCCAGGACAACCGCGAGACGCCGGACACGCTCGAAGTCACCTATGAGTACCCGAGCGGGTTCCTGGCGGTGTACGAGAACCGGATCGAGAACCGGCACACCTATGCCGAGGGAGCCAACATCTCGTTCCACGGCGCCCGGGGCACGCTTTATCTGTCGCGGCGCGGCTACCGGATCGTTCCGGAGGAGATCGAGGGCAACGAACTGGGCGCGGTGGAGGTACGCTCCTTCAACCAGGCCAACGTCGCCCACTGGAAGAACTTCTTCCACTGCATGCGGACCCGCGAGCGCCCGATCTCGGATATCGAGAAATGCCAGCGCTCGACGACCACGTGCCTGCTGGGCAACGTGGCCCTGCGGAGCCGCTTGCGGATCGAATGGGACGAGAAGGACTGGACCACGGTCCAGGAGGAGGCCCGGCGCTTCTTGCGGCGCGAGGCGCGCGATCCGTGGAAGATCGTGGTGTGAGCCGGGGCGTGGCGGCACGGGAGGGGAGGTAAGACAACGATGGGCACCGGATGCAACCGGCGGCAATTCTTGAGAGGGGCGGCGGCCGGATGGGCCGCTCTGGCGGCGGGGGGCGCCGGGGCGGCCGAAGAGCCTCTGCCCAAATTGCGGGTGGGCTTCGTCGGCGTGGGCAACCGCGGCAGGAGCGACCTGCGGGAGTTGTTGCTCACCGGCGGGGTGGAGGTCCGCGCCATCTGCGACATCGTCGAGGCCAAGGTGGTCCAGGCACAGAAGATGGTGACCGACGCCGGGCTGCCGAAACCGGCCGAGTATAGCCGGGGGCCCGAAGACTACAAGCGCTTGTGCGAGCGCGACGACCTGGACCTGGTCTGCACGGCGACGCCCTGGGAGCTGCACACGCCGGTCTGCGTGGCGGCGATGAAGGCGGGCAAGCACGCGGCCACCGAGGTGCCGGCGGCCATCACGCTGGAGGAGTGCTGGGAGCTGGTGGAGACTTCGGAGAAGACCGGCCGCCATTGCATCATGATGGAGAACTGCAACTACGACCGGGTGGAGCTCATGGTGCTGAACATGGTGCGCCAGGGGCTTCTGGGGGACCTGGTCCACGCCCGCTGCGGCTACCTGCACGACCTTAGAGCAGGCAAGTTCAACCCGCGGCGGGACGTGCTGTGGCGGCTGCAGCACTCCATCCGGCGCAACGCGGATCTCTATCCCACGCACGGGCTCGGGCCGGTGGCGCAGTGCCTGAACATCAACCGCGGCAACCAGTTCGACCACCTGGTCTCGATGAGCTCGAAGTCCCAGAGCCTGCACGACTACGCCGTGGAGACCTTCGGGCCCGATAGCTGGGAGGCGAAGCTCGACATCGCCCTGGGCGACGTGGTGACGACGCTGATCCGCACCCGCGCCGGCCAGACCATCGTCGTCACCCACGACACGAACACGCCGCGGCCCTACAGCCGGGACTTCCTGATCCAGGGCACGAAAGGGATCGTGCGGAAGTACCCGGCGGCGAAGATTTACATCGACAAGCGGAGTCCGCGGCACCGGTGGGAAGATCTGCTGGAAAACTACGCGGACGAGTACGAGCATCCTTTGTGGCGGGCCTTGCGCGAAAGGGCGAAGGGGTCGGGCCACGGCGGGATGGACTTCATCCAGGCGTACCGGCTGGTCTACTGCCTGCGGCGGGGGCTGCCGCCGGACAGCGACGTCTACGACGCGGCGGCGCTGAGCGCGGTGACGGAGTTGAGCGAGCGTTCGATCGGGAACCGCAGCCGTACGGTGGACTTTCCGGACTTCACCCGGGGCGGCTGGATGCGGCGCGAGCCGCTGGGGATCGTCGAGGCCTGACGGTTCCCGGCGGGGCGGTGTGAGCCAGGGGCGCGCCGCGTGGAGACAAGAGTTGGCGCCGGACGGCGAGGGAACTCCGTTTCCGGCCGTGGCGGCGTCAGGAGGATAGAGTTCATGCGCAGGAAACAGACGATCACCATCTGGATTCTCGCCGCGGTGGGCGTCGCCGGGCTGCATGCGAAGGCCGCCGGGGACGGCTTCATCCCGCTGTTCAACGGAAAGGATCTCTCCGGCTGGGCGCCGGTGGGCACGCCCGAGGCCTTCACCGTCAAGGACGGGGCCATCTACTCGACGGGCGCCCGGCCCTACCCCTCCTGGCTGCGGACGGTGAACCAGTACGAGAACTTCGTCTTCCGCTTCGAGTACATGACGCCGGGCTGGTACGAGGGCGGGGTGCTGTTTCACGCGCCCCTTCACGGGCCGGCGTCGAAGCTGGGCTTCAAGCTGCACCTGCGGCACGACCACAAGAAGTACGGAGTTCGGTCGCCGATGGCGATCTATGACGTCGCGGCGCCGTCGGCCATCCCGGCGAAGCCCCCGGGGGAGTGGAACGAGTGCGAAGTGGAAGTGAGCTGGCCGCGGCTCCGGGTGAGGTTGAACGGGACGCTCATCCACGACATCGACATGAGCGCCGAGGAGGCGTTGAAGTACCGCCTGCGCAGGGGTTATATCGGCATCCAGAACATCGGCGGCCGGGCCTACTTCCGCAACCTGCGGATCAAGCCTTTGCCGGACGGCGGCGAGCGTTGGACGGACCTGCTCGCCGGGGGAATCGGCGCCTTCGAGACCCACGAGGACGCCGTGTGGGCGGTTCGTAACGATACGCTCATCGGGGCGGGCAACAACGGCGTGGCGGTGACGAAGCAGATCTTCGAGGGGCCTTTCGAGCTGCAGGTCTGGGTGAAGACGATCGTCAACGGCAACGGGGGCGTGTACTTCTACCACGACGGCGAGAAGGGCGTCGAAGTGCAGTGCTTCAACACTCCGGACAGCACGAATCCGACCGGCAGCATCTACGGGATCGCCCCGGCGGCGCGGGTGGAGGCCCGGGACGAGGAGTGGTACCTGATGCAGATCTTCGCCGACGGCCCGCGGGCGATGGTGCTGGTGAACGGCGAGAAGGTCGCCGAGACCCAGGCGCTGAAGCCGCCCTACGAGGGCCGCATCGGCTTCCAGCTCCATACGCCGGCCTCGGTGATCTACTACCGGGGCGCCCGGATCAAAGATGCCTCGGACGTCTTTTCTCACGGTGGCTGAGCGCGGCCGGCGGCAGGTACGGGCCCCGCGTACACCCAGTACTTCCGTTCCATGCCGGGAATCGGCATCCGTGGTAGCGTAATGGGTGACGGGACGTGATCCGGGGTGGAAGGAAGCGCAACTATGGACCAGGCGCTCATCCGGGCCGATAGAGTCACTAAGAAGTTCCGTTCCGGCGAGACGGATCTGGTCGTGTTCGAAGGGCTCAGCTTCGAGGTGAGCGAAGGCGAGCAACTCGCTTTGGTAGGCGAGTCCGGGGCCGGCAAGTCCACCTTGCTGCACCTGCTGGGGGGGCTGGACGAGCCGAGCGGTGGGACGATCTACTACGGCTCGCGGGACATCTTCGCCATGGGCGACGCCGAGCGGGCCGATTTCCGGAACCGGCAGATCGGCTTCGTCTGGCAAATCCAGTCGCTGTTGCCGGAGTTCACCGCTTTGGAGAACGTCATGATGCCGTTGCTGATCCGGGGCGTCGAGCGGGAGCGGGCGAGGCCGGAGGCCATGCAGCGGCTGGAGGAAGTGGGACTGGCCGCCCGGGCCGGGCACCGGGCGGGGGAGCTTTCCGGGGGCGAGCAACAGCGGGTGGTGCTGGCCCGCGCCCTGGTCACCCGGCCCCGGGTGCTGCTGGCCGACGAGCCCACTGGCAACCTCGACCACCGCACCGGGGAGCGGATCATCGACCTGCTGGCGGAGCTGCACCGCCGCCACGGGCTGACATCGGTTTACGTGACCCATAATCTTGGGTTCGCGCGGCGGTGTGATCGCATCTTAGAATTAAAGGAGGGGAGGCTCTCCCCCGTGCCGGCGGTATCCGCGCCGGGCGGAGCCGCTGGGGAGACAGGCAGTCATGTTTGAACGATATACAGAGAAGGCCCGCCGGGTCATTTTCTTCGCCAGGTACGAGGCAAGCCAGTTCGGCAGCCCGTACATCGAGACCGAGCACCTGCTGCTCGGGCTCCTGCGCGAAGACAAGGCGTTGGCCAACCGGTTCCTGCGCTCTCACGCGGCGCTGGAATCGATCCGCAAACAGGTGGAAGCCCACACCACCATTCGGGAAAAGGTTTCCACCTCGGTGGACCTGCCGCTGAGCCACGAGTGCAAGCGCGTGCTGGCTTATGCGGCTGAGGAAGCCGAGAACCTCGGGCACAAGCACATCGGCACCGAGCACCTGCTGTTGGGGCTGTTGCGCGAGAAGAAGTGCTTCGCGGCGGAGATCCTCGAAGAGCGGGGTTTGCGCCTGAACCACGTCCGGGAGGAGATCGCCCGTTCCAGTTCGGAGAAGATCACCTCCAACCGGCCCAAGGAGAGTTCGCTGCTCAACGAGTTCAGCCGCGACCTGACCCAGGCGGCCATGGACGGGCTGCTCGACCCGCTCATCGGGCGCGAGTACGAGGTGGAGCGGGTGATCCAGATCCTCTGCCGGCGGACCAAGAACAACCCGGTGCTGATCGGCGAGCCTGGTGTGGGGAAGACGGCCATCGTCGAGGGCCTGGCCCAGCGCATCGCCGACGGCGACGTCCCCAGCTTCCTGGCCGACAAGCGGATCCTGGCGCTGGACCTCTCGCTGATCGTTGCGGGGACCAAGTATCGGGGGCAGTTCGAGGAGCGCCTGAAGACCATCATGAAGGAGTTGATGGAGAACCAGAACGCCATCATCTTCATCGACGAGCTTCATACGCTGGTCGGGGCCGGCTCCGCGGAAGGCTCCCTCGACGCCGCAAACATTCTCAAACCGGCGCTGTCGCGGGGTGAGATCCAGTGCATCGGCGCCACCACGCCGGCCGAGTTCCGTAAGTCGATCGAGAAGGACCGGTCGCTCGAGCGCCGCTTCCAGGCCGTGAAGGTCACTCCACCGACCGAGGAGGACGCGGTCAAGATCCTTTTTGGAATCAAGGAGCGCTACGAGAAATTCCACGCCGTGGCCTACACCGACGAGGCGATCCGCACTGCGGTGCACGCCTCCAGCCGCTTCATCCCGGACCGGTTCCTGCCCGACAAGGCGATCGACCTGATCGACGAGGCGGGCGCCCGGGTGAAGCTGCGGCAGACGACGCTGCCGCCGGAGGTCTCCGAGGTCCAGAAGCGGATCAAGTTCATCGTCCAGCGGATGGAGAACGCCATCGCCAACCACGAGTTCGAAAAGGCGCGCTTCTACTCCGACGAGGAGCGCAAAGAGCGCGAGAACCTCCGGCTGCTGCGCGAGAAGTACAACCTGGACGACACCTCCACCGGCGTGGTGGGCAAGGACGACATCGAGGACGTGGTGGCCCGTTGGACGGGCGTGCCGATGACCTCGATCCGCGAGGAGGAGATCACCAAGCTGCTGCGGATCGAGGAGGAGCTGCACAAGCGGGTGATCAGCCAGGACAAGGCGATCAGCGCCATCGCCCGAGCGATCCGGCGCTCCCGCGCGGGCCTGAAGTCGCCCAAGCGGCCGGCGGGTTCGTTCCTGTTCCTGGGCCCGACGGGCGTGGGCAAGACCGAGGTGGCTCGGGCCTTGGCCGAGTTCCTCTTCGGCAGCGAGAAAGCGCTGATCCGTTTCGACATGTCCGAGTTCATGGAGAAGCACTCGGTCTCGAAGCTGATCGGCTCGCCGCCCGGTTACGTTGGATACGAAGAAGGCGGGCAGCTCACCGAACGGGTGAAGCGGTCGCCTTACTCGATCATCCTGCTCGACGAGATCGAGAAGGCCCACCCGGACGTCTACAACATCCTGCTGCAGGTCTTCGAGGACGGCCAGCTCACCGACGGGCTGGGCAACACGGTGGACTTCAAGAACACGATCATCATCATGACCTCGAACCTGGGGGCGCGGCACCTGGAGAAGAAGTCGCCGATGGGCTTCGCTTCGCCGGCCACCGAAGGCATCCCGACGCGGATCGAGGATCTGGTGATGAGCGAAGTGAAGCGGGCCTTCAATCCCGAGTTCCTGAACCGGCTCGACGAAGTGATCCTCTTCAACCCCCTGAGCGACGAGGACCTGCTCAAGATCATCGAGCTATTGGTCGAGCAGATCAACCAGAACCTCGCGAGCAAGGAGCTGAAGATCCGGCTGGCCAAGGAAGCCGCCAAATACATCCTCGAGAAGACCTGCGGAGACCGCAGCTACGGCGCCCGGCCGCTGCGCCGGGCGCTGCAGAAGTACATCGAGGATCCGCTGTCGGACGCTCTGATCCAGGGCACCCTGCCTCGGCCGGCGGAACTGGAGATTTACCTCGGTGACGACGGCATTTATTGCCGCCCGATGAAGCAGGAGCAGCCCGTAGCCGCCGGCGGCGCCGGGGACGACGAAGGCCAGCAGCCGGGTATCAAGCTCTACGTGTTCTGAACTTTGGGGGAGGCGCCCGGCCGCGGCGGGGCCGTCTGCCGGAGCGCATCCCGGGTGGCGGGTCCCTCCGGCCCGCCGGCAGGTGTTGGAGTTCACCTCAAACCGCCCTGATCATCGGGCAAATGACTCCTACCAGGGAAGCGGTCGGGACGCGGCTTCAGCTGCCTGTTCCGCCCGCCGATCCTGCTAAGGCCCAAGAAACGGGGGGCGTCTGCATCGTTGAGCGCAGGGCGGGATATGGAGATGGATGCACAGCCCCCGGCGCTGAACACCTCGCAGGAGATCCGCCTCGTTTCCCACTGCCGGCACGTGGACAGGCTGCTGGGGGATATCGAGAACGTCCTGAATGCTTCTCTCACCAGCCCTGCCTTCCCCCGCGTCCGCGCTGACCTCAGTCCGGCAGAAGCGAAGGTGGTCGCCGATTACGTTGCCCGCATTCGAGCTCAGATGGTGCGGGTCCTGGACGGCCTCGGAATCCGGCCGCCCGAACCGGACCTGGGGGCCCGGCACTCGATTCGCGTCAGTCTCGCCTTCGCTCGAGTAGCCCTCGAGGAGATCCGGCCGGAACACATGATCGGTTACGGTGGGCTGCCCGAGGCTCTCGTGCCGGAACTGGAAGGGCTGTCAGCGGAGTTGCAGGCGCTGGTAAACCGGCTCGACAGCTACCTTGGGCGCGGGGACGGCGGCGCGGCGTCGCGGCTGGCGGAGCTGAGTGCGACGGGCGATGAGGCGGTCCTTGCCAGGGAGTTGGAGCGCATCATCACCACCCATGGGCTGGTGGAGTTCCGGCCGGCTCTGGCACGCATCGCCGCCCGTCTCGCGGAGAGCCGCTTCGAAATCGCGGTCTTTGGGCAGGTGAGCAGCGGGAAGTCATCGCTGCTGAATCACATCCTGGGCGCGGAAATCCTGCCGGTGGGCGTGACCCCGATCACGGCGGTGCCGGCACGCCTCGTCGCTGGAGAGAACCCGCGGATGATGGTTTCGTTTGCCGGTGGAACCACGGAAAGGCTTCCTGTGTCGAGGTTGCCGGAGTTTGTCACCGAACAGGGGAATCCGGGGAATGCCAAAGCCGTCACTGCGATCGTCGTCGAGTACCCATCCAGGCGGTTGCCTGAGGGCGTCGCGCTGGTTGACACCCCGGGACTCGGTTCACTCGCGGGCGCCGGCGCCGCTGAGACGCGATCGTATCTGCCGGAGTGCGATCTGGGGGTGGTCCTCATCAACGGGGCCGCGTCGCTGGCGGCGGAGGATCTCTCGACGATCGCATCGCTGCATGAAGCGGGCATTCCGGCGATGGCGGTGGTCAGCAAGGCGGACCTGGTTCCGGCGGAAGAGCGGAAGCGGACCATCGAGTACGTGGAAGAGCGGATTCTGGCCGCGCTCGGCGCCGCTGTTCCCGTGGATGCAGTCAGCATGGTCGGCCCGGACAAGGACTTGCTGGACAAGTGGTTTGAAAACCGGATCGCGCCCTTGTATGCGCGCCGCCGGGCGGCCGCAGCGGAGTCCTCGAGACGCAAGCTCGCCGCCTTGCGCACGTCGGTAACGAACGCGCTGCGCACGAAACTGGAGCACGCCGCAAGCCCCGCGCCAGGCGACCCCGGCCGGCTGCGGGAGCTGGAACGCCGGCTTCGCCGAGCCGGGGGTATGGGCGCCGAAGTGCGGCGGCGCTGCCTGAAGCAGATCCACGGGCTCCGGAGCTCGAGCGAAGCCGTGGTTCACCGGGCGGCGCAGAGGCTGGCTGCGTCCCGGGCGGCAAAGTCCGCTGAAGATGTCTCTACGGCGATCAATGAGGCGATCGTCGAAACCGCGCACGAAACGATGGTGACGGTGGCCGCCGAAGTGAATCGTTGGCGTGCCGAAATGGCTTCCGCCTTGCGGGAGACGGCAGCGGCCCTCACGCTGCACGACGCTCCCGACGAGCCGGAATTCCCGGGCGTCGATCGCGGCGCGCCCCGAGCCGATGCAGCCGTCAGCGTGCCGGGGGTTCGGCGCCCGCTAGGCTTCCTTCCCCGCCGGCTGGCCGGCTGGTGGCTCCAGCGGCGGCTCCGCCGGGCGGCTGGGCCGGCGGTGGAAGAAGCGCTTCTCGCCTATAGCCGCGTCATGGAAACGTGGCTGCGCCGGGCTCTGGCCGCGCTCCGGGACCGGTTCGAGGGCTACGCAGGGGTGTACCGAGCGCACTTGGAAAGAACGATTGCCGGTGCGGCCGTTCCGCCTCGAGATCGTGAGGCCGTTCGGCGCGATCTGGAGCGCTTGGCCCGCTTGGCGCCGCGGGATCCGGCACTGGAAAGCTGAGGAGGGATCCAGCGGGGTCCCGCCCCGTGCCCGAGGGCTGCGGAGCGCCACCGGTTGAACCGCCACCACTAGAGGAGCATGGACCCCGCCGGAGCAGGTCCGGGCCGCGGCGCAGGTCTCAGACCCGGCTCCCGGTGAGATTCCGGCGCGACGCCTTCCGCCTCGGATCCGCCGGAGCGAATAGCCGAACGGGCCGGCGGCCACGCCGTGGAGGCTTTTCAGCGGTCCTTCAGAAGAGGGGGCTAGACTTGTATCTTCTCGGAGAAGGTTGCTGTTTCTTTGTGCGGCAATCGAGTGGAAACGGTTCCGGAAGGAGGTCGATCACCGGTGAGACTCTCGCTGGGCTTGTTCGTTCTGGTGATTTCGTGGCCGCTGTGGGCCGCGGAGGCACAGTCCGCGGCGCCGGGCCCGTTGACCCTGGAGGACTGCGTGCGGCTGGCCCTGGAAGCTCCTTCTCCGGCGAGCCTGGCTGACCAGGCCGTCGGGATCGCCCGGGAGCAGGGGACCGTCGCTCGCTCCGGGATCCTGCCCCAGGTGCGGTTCGGTAATGGATTCGTTTACAACAGTCCTCGGCTGACGCAGCGTGACCAGTTCAGCTTCGTTGCCCTGAACGGCATCCGCGAGTACCTGATGGTGGTGGACTCGAGCTGGGAGATCGACCTGTCGGGGCGGTTGCGCGCCGGGCTGGCCATCGCGCGCGCACAGAGGAACCTCGCCGAGGCGGATCGGCGTCTGGCCCGGCGGGATTTGCGGCGGGCCGTCGCCGTGGCCTATTACGACGTGCTCTTGACGAGGCGGCTGGCGAAACTCGAAACGGCGGCGCTCGATGAGGCCCGGGATTTCGAGAAGCGCACGCAGGCCCTTCAGGCGCAGGGCGAAGCTTCCATGGCCGACGTGTACAAGGCAAAAGCTCAGCGGGCTCGGTTCGAGCGGCGGGTCAGCCAGGCGCGCATGAACGCCCGGCTGGCGAACCAGGTGCTGGCCTCCTATTGGACCGACGACGTGGACCGGGAGCTGAACCTGGAAGATACCCTGGACCGGCCCCCGCCGCTGCCGGCGGAGCTGGCGGCGCCGCCCGCGGCGGTTCCGTCCATCGTCCGGCGGCGGCCGGAACTCCAGCGCTTCGAAGCCCTGCGGCAGCAGTTCCGCGGTGAGGAGACGGCGGCGAAGGCGCAACTGCGGCCGCAGGCGAACGTCGTCTTCCAATATGGCTTGGACTCGAATTATGTCCGGTGGGCGGACCGAGGCTACGCCGCCTTCGTGACCCTCGAGATTCCGTTGTTCGACTGGTTCCGCTCGCGCGGCGCCGCCCGCCAGGCGCGCTACCGGGCCGCGCAGATCGCTCACCAGCGCGCCATTGCCCTCCGGGCCTTTTCGCGGGAATACTTCGCCGCGAAAGCACGCGCCGAGTCCTGGCACGAGCGCATTGCCGTTGCCCGGGACGAACTTCGCAACGCGCGGGAGAACTTGCGGCTGGCACGCCTGCTCTACGAAGGCGGTGAAGGGCTGGCGTTGGACGTCGTCACGGCGCAGACCCAGGTCGCCGACAGCGGAACGGCCTATTACACGGCGATCGCCGGTTACCTGAAAGCCTTGGTGGATTTCGAGGTGGCATCCGGAAAATGAGACCCCTGCTGATCTTGATCCAACCTTTTCTGATCGCGGCGACACTGCTGGTGTTCGGCTGCGGCCCGGCTGAAGAGGCGGCGCCGGAGCTCGTCGTTCCGGTCAGGACAGCGCGGGCCGAGCGATCCGACATCGAGGCCGTGGTGGCGGCGCCGGCCGCCGTTTTTCCCCTGTCCGAGACCAAAGTGGCGGCCCGGCTCACGGCGCCGATCGAAGCGTTGAAAGCAGGCAAGGGCGATGTTGTGCGCCGGGGCCAGTTATTGGCCCGGCTGGTCTCGGGCGACCTCGAGGCGCAGCGGGACGAAGCGGCCGCCCAGGTAGCGAACGCCGAGGCCGACCTCGCCAAGCTTTCGGCGGGCACGTTGCCGGCGGAGATCGAACGCGCCCGGGGTCAGGTGGAAACCACGGCGGCGGCCCTGGAGGAAGCCGAAAAGATCTACCAGCGGCGAAAAGCGCTGTTCGACGAAGGGGCCATTCCGGAGCGGGAGCTGCTGGTGGCCAGGACGAGGTACGAGCAAGCCCGCACGAACCACCAGGTAGCCCAGCGCTCTCTGAAGTTGCTGCTCGAGCATTCCAGGCAGGAGGATATCCGGATGGCGCGGAGCCGCCTGGAGCAGGCGCGGGCGCGGCTCCGCTACATCGAGCAGCAGCTCTCCTACACCCTCATCCGTAGCCCCTACGATGGGGTGATCACGGAGCAGTTTCTTTACCCCGGCGACATGGCGAAGCCGGACACGCCGATCTTTACCGTCATGGACCTCTCGATCGCCGTGGCCCGCGCCCAGGTGCCGCTCGAGAAGGCGGCCGCGATCCGCAAGAACCAGGCGTGCCGGTTCACTTCCTACGACGCCCCGGAGCGGGCTTTTCAAGGCAAGGTAACGATGGTGAACCAGGCGGCGGACCCGATGCGGCGCACGGTGGAAGTCTGGTGCGGGATCCCCAACCGGCAGGGGGCTCTGAAAGCCGGAGCGTTCGGCGAGGTAGCCGTCGTCACCGCCGTTCACCACGGAGCCACGGTGGTCCCGCTGCCGGCCGTCCAGTTCGAGGAAGGGACGCGGCGCGGCGTCGTCTGGGTGGCCGGGGCCGATGGAGGGGCGCACGAGCGGAAGGTGACTACGGGCGTAGTGGACGGAGAACGGGTGGAGATCCTTTCCGGTGTCCGACCTGGGGCGACGGTGGTGATCGAGGGCGCTTACGGCCTGGCTGAGGGCGTGAAGCTCCGCGTGCTGCAGCCGGGAGACGGAGAGACCCAGCAGTGAGCAGTGGAGCGCTTGCTGAATTCGTCCAGTCCCACGCGCGGGCGCTCGTGCTCGTGGCCCTCACCCTGGCTCTCGCCGGGGCGGTCTTCACTTTCGTGCTGCCCATTTCCCTGTTCCCGCAAACCGACTTTCCGCGGATCGTCATCCTCGTGGACAACGGGATCGCGCCGGTGGACGTGCAGATGCTCACCGTCACCCGCCGCATCGAAGAGGCGGTGCGGCTGGTTCCCGGAGTCACCGACATCCGCTCGGTCACCGCCCGGGGCTCGACGGAAATCAGCGTCTTCTTCCGGTGGGACGTGGACATCGTGGATGCGCTGGAACTTGTCGAAGGCCAGATCGCGCAGATCACCCCGACGCTGCCGCCGGAGTCGCGCTTCTATATCAACCGGCTCACCTTTTCGGTCTTCCCGATGCTCGGCTTCAGCCTGACCTCGCGCGACCGCAGCCTGACGGATCTCTGGGAGCTGGCCTACTACGACATCGCCCCGCGCCTCTACCGGATCCCCGGCGTGATGGAGACCCGTATCGTCGGGGGCCGGGAGCCCGAGTTCCACATCCTGGTGGATCCGGAGAAGCTCAACGGTTACAACTTGCCCTTGACCCGCGTCGTGGATGCGATTCGCAACACCAACTTGATCGCGGCGGCGGGAATGCTCCAGGAGAACTACCACCTGTACCTGACCACCGTCACCGGCCTCATGCGCAAAAAGGAGCAGATCGAAGATGCGGTAGTGGCCACGGTCCAGGGGACGCCTGTTCGGGTGCGGGATCTGGCCCGGGTCGTGCGCGGCGAGCGGCCGGTCTACAACATCGTCACCGCCGACGGCCGGCCGGCGGTGCTCGTAAACGTTCTACAGCAGCCGGACGGCAACGCGATCGAGATCGCCCGGGCGGTGCGCGAGGAACTCCGGAAGATCCGCCAGACGCTCCCCGGCGACATCCAGATGGCCACCTTCTACGACCAGTCGGTCCTGGTGAGTGATTCCATCTTCGGCGTCCGGGATGCGATCCTGATCGGCTTGGCGCTGGCCGTGGGCATCCTGCTCGGCTTCCTGAAGGACTGGCGGACGACGCTGATCGCCGCCCTGGTGATTCCCATCTCCCTGCTGGTGGCGGTGATCTTCATGCAACTGTTCCGCATGAGCTTCAACCTGATGACTCTGGGCGGGCTGGCGGCTTGCGTGGGCATTGTCATCGACGACGCGATCGTCATGGTCGAGAACATCATGGTGCACATGTCGTTGGGGCAGGACGCCTCCTCGGCGGCCAAGAGCGCCATCACCGAACTGACACCGGCCCTGATCGGTTCCACGCTCACACCGATCGTCGTCTTCCTGCCGCTCGTCTTTCTCGGAGGCATTACGGCCGTCTTTTTCCGGGCTCTGGCGATGACGATGGTGACGGCGCTGCTGGCTTCGCTGGCCCTGGCGATCTTCGTGACGCCGGTGATCGCCCAGTTCTTTCTCAAGCGCCGGAAGGTGGTCCGGGCGGAATCGCTGGAGGCCGCCGAACAGGCGGGCGAGGGCCGCTGGCTCCGGATGTTGACCGGGCGCTACGAGCGTGCTCTTCACTGGTGCCTGACTCACGGCTGGGTGGTTCTCGGAGCGGTGGCGGTGATCGTCGTTTGCTCCTTCGCGCTCTACCTGCACCTGGGAAGCAGCTTCTTGCCGGAGCTCGACGAGGGCGCGTTCGTGCTGGACTACATCATGCCCCCGGGCACGTCGCTCGAAGAGACCAACCGCGTTCTGCTCCACATCGAAGAGATTCTGAGGGACACCCCGGAGGTCGAGAGCTACTCCCGGCGCACCGGCGCCCGGCTGGCGCTGGCGATCGCCGAGCCGAACACCGGCGATTTCCTGGTCAAGCTCAAGCCGTTCCCCCGGCGGCCCCTCTCGGAAGTGGTGGACGAGATCCGCCGGCGGATCCTCTCCAGCGAACCGGCGATCGAAGTCGAGTTCCCCCACATTCTCGAGGACCTGATCGGCGACCTCGCCTGGTCTCCGCAGCCGATCGAGATCAAGGTCTTCCATCCCGATCAGCAGGTCGCCCTGGATCTGGCGATGAAGATCGAAGCGTGGCTGCCGAAGGTTCGCGGCGTAGTGGACATCGTGAACCAGAACGTGGTGATCGGTCCGGCGGTGAATTTCCGGGTGGATCCCGTCAAAGCAGCCCGGGCCGGTTTCTCGGTCCGCGACGTCGCCGACCTGCAGGCGGCGATGATGGACGGTGTCCGGGCTTCGGAAACGATCATCGGCACACGGCTCTACGGGCTCCGCGTCCGCTACCCGGAACCGTATCGCTCCCGCGTCGAGCGGATCCGGGAGCTGCAAGTGACTTCACCGGCCACCGGGGCGATGGTGCCGCTGGCAAGCATCGCCGACGTCGAACTGGAGTCGGGCCAGCGCGAGATCAGGCGCTACAACCTCAAGGAAGCAATCGTCGTGACGGCCCGGCTCTCGGGGCGCGATCTGGGTTCGGCGATGCGGGAGATCCAGCAGCGCATGCCCCAAGAACTCGAGATCCCGGCCGGCACGGACATCGAATTCGGCGGTCTGTACAAGATTCAGCAGGAATCGTTCCGGGGCCTCACCCAGGTTCTCGTCGCCTCCGTGCTGCTGATCTTCATCATTCTGGTTTTCGAGTTCCGTTCTTTCGCTCAGCCGCTGGCGATTCTCGCGGCGACGCTGCTATGCACTTCAGGCTCGCTGTTGGCGGTCTGGCTCACCGGCGAGACGCTGAACATCTCCTCTTTCATGGGCATGATCATGGTGATCGGCATCGTGCACAAGAATGGAATCCTGATGCTCGACGCCGAGCAGTATTTCAGCTCCCAGGGGCTGGGGTTGCGGGACGCGATCTACCATGCCGGGCGGCGGCGCTTGCGCCCGATTCTGATGACGGCGCTGGCGACGATCCTCGGGATGCTCCCGCTGGCGTTGGGCATCGGGGCCGGGGCCCAGATCCTGCGGCCGTTGGCGATTGCCGTGATCGGGGGCGTGGCGATCTCGATGGCGCTCTCGCTGCTGGTCACTCCGGTGCTGTATTACCGGGTCCGCCAATGGGTGTCCTGAAAGGGGCGCCCGGGTTTCGTCTCGGGCATGGGAATGTAACATATTCCCAGGAACCCGGCCGGCCGCTTCGCGCACCCGTGCGATGGTGGTTTAATGTTGTGATAAGGCGATGTCACCTGGGCAGGCAGTGCGAGGCCGGTGGCAGACGGTTGGCCCTGTCCGGGAAGGCTCGGCTCGAGAGCGTACAAGGAGGGACTCATAGGGCCATGTCAAAGTTGGGGGGACTCTCCACAACCAGTGATTGCCGGCGCGGCCGGCGGCTCTGCGCGGCGGCCTGTCTGGCGGGCATACTGCCGCTTCTGGCGCTTTCCGCGAGGGCGGCGCCCGTTGCGGATCGGGTCAGGAAGCTCGAGGCGTCGGGTAGCGCCCTTCAGGCCCTGACGCTGTTGGAGGAGCAGGTTCAGCGGCGGGGAGATCTCGAGACCCTGCGCACCTATGCCGAGTTCCTCGACCGCCACGGCGACGGGCGGGCGCGTGAGGCGTACGAGAAACTCGTCAAGGCCGGCGGCGCTGAGCCGTGGGTCTTGCGGCGCCTGGTGATTCTCAACTTGTTGGCCGGCGATCGGGAGACGGCCGCCCGCTGGCTCGAGCAGTACCGGAAGGCCGGGGGCGCGGATCTGCCTCCCGCCGTTCCCCGGGCGACGGCGGTCCCCCCGCCGGAGCACTACATCGAGATCCCTGGGCCCCTGAGTTCGTTCTCCCGCATGGCCGCCTTCTCTTCCGAACTCGAACCGGACGATGTCCTGCCGGCTATCGCCCGCAACGTCATCACCAGCGGCTACCGGATCACGGCCAGCTACGAAGGGCTCCAGCCCACGGAATATATGAAGCTTCTGTTGCGCTATGTTTCGCAGGCGCGGGAACTGGAGCAGCTCGCCGACGACACGGGAATGATCTGGATCGAGCAGTGCGATTCGACCAAGACGGCCGATTTGCTCCGCGTACTGGGTTACCGCATGAGGGGTGGCTGCGGCGCGGAAGTCATTCTGGAAACCGTGAATGCGAGCCGTGCTTTCCTGACCATCGATTCGGGGTTCCCGCTGGCCGAGTTGGAACAGGCGTTGCGCACGAACCGCCCGTTCACCTATGACTACCGCCCGAGCCGGATCCCCATCCTGGAGGGGGCCGACTACTGGCTGACCCAGAAGGAAAAGAAACGCTATCCGGCCTTCATCGACGCGTTCTTGGCCGATCCGGCTCTGTGCCGCTTGTACCTGGCGTTGTCGAAGATGGATCCGGCGACGGTCGAAGCATTGCGCAAGGTAGCGGACCTCGAGTTTCTGAAGGCGTTCGCCCACGTGCTGGATTTCTTCGGCGGGTTATTCGAGATACGTGACGGTAAAGCCCTGGTGCCCGGCGGCGAGCAGGCCCGGGCGGTGTGGGCCGACCTGGTAGGCGTTTCGCCGGACCGCGGCGGCGAGTTCTTCAAGCGGCTGGTCGCTCTCGACGACGGCTGGATGGCCAGCTACTTCGACGCGCTCCGGCGCATCGAGGGTCCCGTCCTGGATTACCTGGCTGAACCGGCCCGGCTGCGGCGCTTCTACCTGGCGATCCGGGGCAAGGTGACCAGTCCCGGCCCGGCGCGGCCGGTGTTCCGGTCGAACGCCGACCTCATGCTGCTGACCACCCGCCTGCGGCTGGATTCCGATGGCCGGCCGCACGTACCCGGCGGCCTCGACGTCTGGAAGCGTCTGTTCGCCGCCAGCCGTTATCAGGTGTACGACAAGAAACTGAAGAAGACCGCGCCGCTATGGAAAAGTCCCGACGACGTCATCGAAGCGCTCTTCGCGCTCTGCCGCAAGCCGGTGGACAACGAGCCTCTGAAGATGTTCATGACCCTGACCGACATCGACCGCCGGAGGCAGACCCCGCTCCAACCGGCCACCGTAGAGCAGCTGATTCATCGGTGGAGGCGTTTCGGCGACCAGTACACACTTTTCTCTGAGACCGGGGCGTTGCGGGACGAGACGATCCTCGCCTATCTGGACACCGCCCAGCAGATCGACAAGGAAGGCGACCGGCTCTTGCGGTCCGATGCGGCGGGCGCGTTTCAGGCGCTCACGGGGCTGTGGCAGATCGGTGTCCGCCACGGCGCAATCCCCGAAGAGAAAGCCGACGAGGTGCTGGCCTCGATCATTAAGCAGTTTTCGCCGATTGCCAACCGCCGCACGCTTTTCGATCAGATGCGGCGCGCCACCGAGACGCTGCTGGCGGCCCTCGGCCCGGGGAAGGGATCGCGGCACGATCGGATCTTCAAGCTCCTGGCCGGTTCGCTCGATCCGCAGGACAAGGAGACGTATGACCGCATCGCCAGCCAGATGTGGCGGATCTTCGAAGCCCAGAAGCTGGTGACGCTGGACACCATCTTCGACGTGGCCGATCACCTCGAGGAGCTGGCCCAGGGCGCCCAGCTCAACACCGCGATCATCAACCGCTTTGAGAGCCGGCTGGAAGATTTGCGGCCGTATGGCGAGGGTCTTTCCTCGGTCGAGAAGAACGCGGTCTCCTTCGGCTATTGGGCGGAGCGGCACTTGAACCAGCAGCGCAAGCTCGACTTGCGGCGCGAGATCCGCAAAGCGATCGGATCTCCGGACAGGTTACGAAACCTGAGGGCGTTGCTCACCGGCGTGCTGCGCGACACCCTGGTGGGCTACAACTACATCCACTACGCGCCGCCGGGAGCGCAGTTGCTGCAGACCAACCCACTGTTCGTTCGCTCGCATGACTTCATCGGTACCGCCGGCGCCAATGAGACCTGGCGCGAAGCAGGCGTCTATGGCACGGGCTGGCCGTCGAGTGCGGGGGGCCGGCTCGTGGGTTCGCTCGCCGGTCTGCCTTATGCGCTGGCGCAGGCCGAGCAGAACTTCCTGGTCCCGGAAAACGAGCAGGCGCTGATCTGGGGCGACCTGGTCCCGCAAATGATGGTGGCGGCGAAGGTCCCCCGGTGGTGGCGCGTGCCTCCGCCGTTGATGCACTGGGTGGCTCTGCACGTGGGCCTGGCAAAGAGCGTCGTGGCGGAAGCGGCTCTCGACGCCGGGCGGCGCGAGGCCGTGATCCGCGAGCTGCGGCGGCACGCCACTCCGGCGCGGGTGAAGGAAGTGGCGAAGTTGCTGGCGGCGGGCGACCCTGTAGAGGCGCTCGATAACATCACCCCGTCCGAGCTGTTCCTTCTCGGCCGGACGGCGGCGCAGGCGCCCGGGCCCGAAGACCCTCTGCGGGCTGAGATCCGCCGGTTGGAGACGGAATATCCGCGGGAAGTGAACATGGCGGCGGCCTCTCGCGCTTTCGGCTCACCCAAACCGAAGCTGACCACTTCTTACCGGCCGGAGTTGCTGAATCTGCGCACCTTCCCCACGCTGATGGGCTACTCGAGCCGGATCATGGCCGAAAGCTGGGAGTCCAACCTGATCTTCTTCGCCACCTTGGCCGACGGGCTTTACATGAGGCCGTCGCAGCTCAACGTGCAGGTGCCGGAGTGGACGCGGAAGACGGTGGAAACGATCTTCGCCACCCATCTCGAGGACTGGCCGGCGGTGCTCCGCTCCTTGCGTGAGGTCGGCGAAGAGGTGCGCGCCGCCTGGCGGCGCCCGGCGGGGCCCGTGGAAAGGGCGTCGTTGGGAGAGCGATAATACTCGCAGCGAGTGATGGAGGCGAATCAGGTTATGCGTTGGGCAATCGTCGCGGGCGTGGGACTGGCGGCCGGGATGCCGCTCGTGGCTCAGCAAGTGCGGGAGAGGCCGGTGTTCCGCACCACGGTGGACATGGTCGTGCACAGCTTCACCGTGACAGACGAGAAAGGCCGCTATGTGAAGGGGCTCAAGCCCAAGGATATCCGCATACTGGAAGACGGCATCGTGCAGAAAATCGCGACCTTCGCCGAGGGCAACGAGCCTCCGGTCGAGGTTCTCGAGGACGGCAGCACGCGGCCGCTGATCATCACGCCGGGACAGGACAAGGTCGATGGCTCCAAGAAGTACCGGGGTGGATCGGAAGTCTTTGTCGGCACCAACGTCTTCATCCTGTTCGACACGTCCAACTACATGTACCGGAGCTTCGTTTACGCCTCCGACGCCATCGCGGACTTCATCCGGGGATTGGACCGCGCCGATTCCGTGGCCGTGTACACCTTCAGCCGCAACCTCTCGCGCACGGCTCCGCTGACGCGCGACCGCAACCAGGCCATCATCGGCCTGCGCCGCGCGGTGGCCGGCGACGATGCGGCGCTCTACAACGCGCTCTTGCTGACCCTCCGCGACGCTTCGCGGGTGCCGGGAAGAAAAGTGGTGATCGTCTTTTCGAACGGCCCCGACAATGCGAGCATGGTCGCTCCGGACGACGTGCGCGCCGTAGCCGAAGACGAGGGGATTCCGATCTATGTGATTTCGACGAGCGAGGTGAACAAAGACCGCATCTCGAGCAACGTCTTCCGGCGCATCTCGATGCGGACCGGCGGAAGGGTCTATTTCGCCAAGACCTGGCAGAAACAGGTGGAGGCCTTCGAGTCCATCCGGGAGTCCCTCGGCAATTCCTACACGGTCACCTACTACCCGGCTAAGAATCCCAACATGGGCTTCCGGAGGATCACCGTCGAAATCGTTTCCGACATTGGGAAGAAGTACCGTGTGCTCGGCCGTCCAGGCTACCGGCCGCGGCCGGTCTTCTGAGCCTTGGAACCGCTTCCCTGGAGCGGCGGGTGGCCGGGATCCCGCCGGCGCCTCTCAGCCGGGCTTGTAGTCCGCCTCTAACCTGCCGGCGCGGGCGAGTTCCACAAACGCCTTCAGCGAAAGCCGGATGCCTTTCTCGAGCGGAGTGAGCGGCGCGCTGGGAAAAGCCCGCCGGATCGCCGTGTCGTCCAGCTCGTGAACGAATGGAGCCTCTTCGGCGTCGGGGGCGATGCCCAGGTCCACAGCGTCACCCATTCCCATCGAGGCGGCGGTTTCCGCGATGAGACGCAGGAACTCTTCGACGGCCACCGTCCGGCCGCGGATGTTGAACACGCCATAGCCATCGAACGTGTCGAGAGCCGCGGCGGCGAAGTGAGCACCGGCGTCGCCTACATAGTGGTAGTTCTCGCGGCCCGTGTACGGCATCCGGAACGGGATGGGCCGGCCGCGGACGTGACCGGCGGCGACAGCCTTGATCGCCGCCGTAGGCGCCGACGTCTGGCCCAGGTCGCGGCCCTTGCCGTACACGGTGTTGAGGCGCAGGCAGACCGTCGGGACCCCCGTCTCCTCGTGGTAGAGCCGGGCCAGGTGCTCCGAGGCGAGTTTCCACACGCCGTAGAGATTGCGGGGCCGAAGCGGGTCGGTCTCGCGGACGGCCGGTCCCGGGTAGAGGGATCTTGGGCCATAGACGGCGGCGGAGCTGGCGAGTACGAACCGCTCGAGCGAACGGCGCCGGGCGGCGGCCCGGACCAAGTTGAGGGTGCCGCCGGTGTTGACCTCCATGCCGCGCCACGGCTCTGCGTCGCAGGCGGGCGTCTGGAATGCGCCGAAATGGATCACGTGGGTTGGGGAGGCCGCTTCCATCCAGCGCTCCACTGCCGTCGAATCGGTAAGATCGCCCCGGAGCATCCGCACCCGGGCCTCCACCCGGTCTCCGAACCAGAGCTGAAGCCGGTCCGGTCGGCCGGAGCGCGAAGCGACGAAGATCCTTGCCGCACCGCGCCGGGCGCAGGCATAAGAGGCGGCGGCTCCAATGCAGCCGGTGCCGCCGGTGATCAGGATGCGAACCATCGTTTCTCGAGCCGGGTTGCCGCCGCCTCGCAGACATCGCCGCCGCGGGACCGCCCACGGGCCCGGCGCTCCTTGTTATTATCGTGCGGGCGGCGGAGGGCGTTGCCCGGATGGTCCCGCCGAAGGCGGTGCGGCGCCGTGGGAACGCAGAGGCAGAGGAGCGCGGAACCTGCTGTTTCGCGCCGGCGTGTGTTAGAGTGAAATTCTCGGTTGGTCACCGGATGTCGGTTCAGATCTTCCTTCAGGGACACGTTTTCGGCATCGAGGATTTTTTAAGGTTACCGGCTCCCTCAGGCGAAGCCCCGTGGGGTGTCTGCGGTGAGAACCTGATCATCGGCCGGAGCCGTTGGGCGTCCCTGTTGACCGAGGTGCTGCCCCGCGCCCTGCTCGAGGAGCTCGGGTTGCCGAAAGCGTTGCTTGGCTCGAGCGGCGGCCGGCAGTTCCTGCTGATTCTTCCGGGCGAGACGCGGGAAGCCGCGGGCGAATTCCTGGAGAAAGCGGCGGCCGAAATCCGGGACTTGAGCGGCGGCGCGCTCCGGTTGCTGTGGGCGGCGACGGAAAACTTGGGCGACTGGGCCGTCGTCCGCCGGCGTTTGCGGGACGGATTCGCCGGGCGCCTCGATCACCCTGCGGCCGGCGCTCCGGAGGATTTTTTCGAGCCCTTCGAGCAGGCCGGCGAGGCCGGTCACGAATGGAACTACTTCGTATCGGTCTTCGGACCGGCTTTCAACGAGGCCAAAACGGTCGGCTGGTCGCCCGAGACTCCGGGCCGGGTGCTGGCGGGCGAAGGGAAACATCAATGGCCGCTCACCGATTCCCGCGAGGCGATCCCGCTGGCGCGGCATACGGCCCCGGCCGACGGCGCCGGCATCGCCGACCCGCCGGCGCTGGCTTCCCGCGCCGAAGGCCGGAAAGTCTGGGGGGTGCTGCGGGGCGACGTGGACAACTTCGAGTTCCGGATCCGGCGCCTGACGACCATCGAGGAACACGTGAAGCTTTCCCTGCTCTACCGCCGGTTCTTTGCCGGGGAGCTCGAGGTGCTGTGTTCGCTGCCGGAATTCTGGCAGAAGGTGTCTATTATCTACACGGGCGGCAACGATTTCGCCGTCTTCGGCGCCTGGGATGCCTTGATCGCTCTGGCGCGGGAGGTGCAGCGCCTGTTTCACCGCTTCAACGAAGAGAACCTCAAAGAGATCCCCGGAGCCGAGGGCAAGACCATCTCCATGGCCCTGGCGATGGCTCCGGAGCCGGAGACCCCGCTGGTGGAGGTCTTCGGTGAGGCGGGCCGGCGGCTGGAGTACGCCAAGGCGGCCGGACGCGACTGCTTCCATGTTTTCGGCCATCTCGTCGAATGGCGGCAGTTGGCCCAAGCGGCCGAATTGCACGAGAACCTGGAACGGTTGGTGACCGAGTTCGGCGGCTCCCCGAGCCTGCTCGGGGATCTGATCCGTTTCTACCGGCGCGCCGGTACGGCCGCCGGATCCGCTGCGGAAGGACGATTCCACCGTCCGTGGCGCTATCATCGCCGCCTCAGCCTCGTGGCTGCAGGTGCGCGTGACCGGGAGTACCAGCGGCTGCGCTCCCGGCTGGTGGCTGATCTCATCGGCAAGAGCGCGGCTCAGGCGAAGCTTCGCCCCGGCGGCCGGGTGGCCCTCGAGTGGGCGAAGCTCTTGTCGGAGGACTGATCCGATGGCGGAAACACAACAGGAAACGCGGAGTCGGGAGACCAGGGCCGCCCGGGAAGCCCGCTCGGGCCGGAGCCAGGGGCGGAGTGGCGACCGCGGCGGCCCCCCGGAAATCGACCTCGAGAAGCTGATCGCCGACAGCCTGTACCTGGATAACCAGGCGCACGCGATCGTAGCCCGTATGCGGGACATGGATTCGGGCACCAAGAGCCAGTTGCGGCGGCTCTATAACGCCGTGCGCCGCGCTTGCCGGGCGCCGGAGGCCGAACGGCAGCACCACTTCGTCATGCTGCGGGCGCGGCTGGCGTACACGATCGCCCGCCACTCGCTCCGCAGTCTGGACAGCCTGGAGCGGCTGCTGCTCCAGGTGACGCGCAAGAATGACCCGCGGGGCTACGAACGCTTCCGCGATCTGTTCGAGGCCATCATCGCCTACAACGAGTGAGCGAGGAACCATGAGCGCCCATACCGCTGAGACCGAACTGAAATTCATCGGCAAGCTGATCCTCGATGGAGAGATGCACTGCGTTACCGGATTGCACATCGGGGCCGGAAAGGGATCGCTCGAGATCGGCGGCGCCGACAACCCCGTCGTAAAGGACGCTTTCGGGCGTCCCTACGTGCCGGGCAGCTCCCTGCGCGGCAAGCTCCGATCTCTGCTCGAGCAGGCCGCCGGGCTCGCCGTGCCCTCCCAGCTCGTCTATCTCTCCAGGCGCCGCGGCCAGGAGGTGCGCATCCATGAGAGCGACCGGCCGGACGACGAGATCTGCCTGCTGTTCGGCCGCAGCCCCGGCCGCCTCGAGAGGACGACCGGCGAGGTGCTGGACAGCTCCGCCGCGACCCCGGCCCGGCTGGCCGTCTATGACGCGCCTCTGATCGAGGAGAGCATCACCGAGTCGATGCGCGAGAACCTCGACGACGAGCTCACCGAGGTCAAGAGCGAGAACGCCGTAGACCGCATCACCTCCCAGGCGAATCCCCGTACCCTCGAGCGGGTCCCCGCCGGAGCGCGCTTCCGGGTCCGGATGGTGCTCGACATCCTGTGCGAAGAGGACAAGGGCCTGGTGGCGCGGCTGGCCGAGGGCATGCGCCTGCTCGAAGACGACAGCCTCGGCGGCGGCGGCTCCCGCGGAAGCGGGCAGGTTCGGTTCGCCAACCTCAGCTTGCGCTGGCGCAACCGGGCCTATTACGCCGAGGGCGGGCCGGAAGAGGAACTGCTCCAAGACGCCGACGTCGCCCGGCTCCAGGCCCTGGCGCGCGAGGAAGACTTCAGCACGAAACTCGCCGGATAGCCAT
This sequence comes from Solibacteraceae bacterium, assembly GCA_026984795.1. Classification (GTDB taxonomy): domain Bacteria; phylum Acidobacteriota; class Terriglobia; order Bryobacterales; family Bryobacteraceae; genus JALSRK01. The sequence goes on from JALSRK010000076.1 coordinate 77,962, forward strand.
GCGGGAGGCGCTCTTAGTCCGGATTCGGGCTACCAGCCCTTGGCGGTTCGGCTCGGAGGCGGGGAGGCCGGACACGACGGCGGAACTCTATCACAGCGACGCCCTCTATTCGGCCGTCACCGCCGCCATACAGAGGCTGGGAAATCTCCCGGAGTGGCTCGAGGCGACCGCCGCCGCGGAGATCCCGGCGGTACGCTTTAGTTCGGGCTACCCCTGGAGGGGCAATGATCTCTTCGTCTTGCCGCCGGTGACGGTCTGGCCTTCGGAGTCCTTCGCCATGATGCATCTCCGCGGCGCCCGCTACCTGCCCCTGCGGGCGGTGAGAACGCTGCTCGCCGGCGGCGAGCTGCTGGAAGAGGAATGGATGGTGGATCCCGCCAGCCGCTGTCTTCTCCACCGTATCGCCGGGCCGGTGACCTCTGTCTTCCGGGTCTCCCTGAGGGTACGGCAGCCGGTGGACCGGATCCGCAACAGTGGTTCCGAAGCCAGGCGGATCGCCTGTCTGGAGTTCGGGCCGGAGGCCGGCGTCTGGTTCGTGATCGCGTTCTCCGATGAACCGGCCCGGGCCCGTTGGGAAGAGCCCGTGCGGGCAGCGTTGCGGCTCCTGGCCGACAGCGGCTTCGGCGGCGGCCGGTCGCTCGGCTGGGGCCGCGGCGCCGCTCCCGCGTTCGAGAGCATCCCGTGGCCGGACCACTTCCTGCCCGAGGCCGTCGCGCCGGCCGGTGAGGCCGAAGCAGCAGCAGCGCCGCAGCCTCCTCCCGGCTACTGGCTCTTGTCGCTCTTCCGCCCCGGCCCCCGGGATCAGGTGGACTGGGACCGGGGACGGTACGCCGTCACGGTCCGGGGAGGGCGCGTCGAGAGTCCGGCTGGCTGGGGCGCAGAGAAAAAAGCGGTGCGGATGGTCCGGGAAGGCTCCGTCTTGTCGGGCGCGGCCGCACCGGTGGGTTCGGCGCCCGATGTCGCTCCTGAGGGATTTCCTCATCCCGTTTACCGGTACGGTTTCGCGCTGAACATTCCGATCCGGTTGGGGGCGGTATGAAGTACCGGCTCACCTGTCTCAGTCCGGTCCTCATCGGGGACGGCTCCCACCTGGCGCCCATCGACTACATGGTCTGGCGCAACCAGGTGAACGTCCTGGACCAGAACCGCATCTTCCGGTTGCTCGCCAAGGGTCCCCGGCTCGAGAACTACCTGAAGCAGATCCGCCGCGCCGACAAGCTGGACTTCGCTTCCTGGGGCGGCTTCGCCCAGAACTTCGCCGGCCGCCGGATCCCGTTCGAGCACCCCTCTTATGCAGCCTATTGGGAGAAGCTGGGCGCCGAACACCTCCGGATCCCCACCTTCGTTTCTTCGCCTTCCGGCCCGTATCTGCCCGGCAGTGCGCTGAAAGGCGCGCTCCGGACCGCCTATCTCAGTCTGCGCGTCACGCCCGGGATGTTGAAGGACGTGGCTGCCCGGATGGGCAGGGAGAGGGGCACGAAGAGCCTGGGCGCGCTGCTCGAGGATCGCATCGCCGGCAGCGCCGGAACGAGCGTTTTGAAGCCTTTCAGCGTCGGCGACTCGACCCCTGTCGATCCGGGCGCGTTGAAGATCTTCCTGGTGCGCACCGCCACCCTGGCGCCGGGAGGCCCGGGGAAACTGGCTTTACGCTGGCGGCAGGCCCCGCGGGGTTCGGTGGAGGCTGCGCGGCCGGAATCGAGCACGCCGCTGTTCGTCGAGATGGCCGCTCCGGACACCGTCTTCGAAGGCCGCTGGCGCGAGAACGGCTTCTACCAGCGGCCGGAAGTCGCGAAGGCCCTGCGCTGGAAGAACCCGCTCACCACGAAGTCGCTTATGGAGGCGGCGAACTCGGCGGCCGAGCGCTTGTTGCAGATCCAGCTCCGCTACGCCGAGATCGCCGGCCTGGATCTGCTGCGGGAGAACGTCCGCCGCCTCCTGGACCGGCTCGCCCGGCTGCGCCGGGAACAGGCCTGCATGTTGTGTCTGGGATGGGGCGGGGGGTTCCTGAGCAAGTCCGCCGGCGGCAACCCCTCCGACGAAACGCACCGGCAGATCCTGGCCCAGTTGAGCTACTACAGCCGGGCCATCCGGAGCGGCTTGCCGTTTCCAAAGACCAGACGGATCGTCTTCCTCGAGGACCGTCCAGCGGCCTTTCCGGGCTGGGCCCTGCTGGAAATCTCTTGAACCGTGCCTGCCCTCCGGCTTTTCACGCCCTCCTGCCGATTAGGAATAAGAGGCTCTCTGCTTGGAGGAGAGCCGGTCCGCGTGTTACACTGCTGGCGACACCCGCGTAAGAGTCTCTGAACTTTGGATCGATCGGGCGCAGAGGGTGCCGTGGCCTGAGACGCGCGAGGGAGGAGCAAGCTGAGAACCGATGTACGAGGCGTTCTTTGGTCTGAGCCGGAACCCCTTCAAGCTGAGCCCCGATCCGGCCTTCCTCTACCGCAGCCCGCAGCATGAGGAGGCGCTGGCGAACCTTATCTATGGGGTGCAGAGCCGTAAGGGGTTCGTGGTGCTCACCGGCGAGGTCGGTACCGGTAAGACTACGCTGCTCGAGTGCCTCCGGGATTTCCTCGTCTACCACCACATCGAGTTCGCCACTATCTTCAACTCCCGCGTCACTCCGGCCGAGTTCTTCGAGATGATCGCCTACGACTTCGACCTCCGGGTCGAGAAACCGGCCAAGACCGAGGTTCTGTTCGCGTTGAACCAGATGCTCATCCAGGTAGCCGACGAGGGCCGGACCACGGCGCTGATCATCGATGAAGCTCAGAACCTCGACTGGGACGTGCTGGAGGAGATCCGGCTCCTCGGCAATCTGGAAAGCCGCGAGGGCAAACTGCTGCAGATCGTCATGGCCGGGCAGCCGGAACTGGACCGCAAGCTCGACGCCCCGAACCTGCGGCAACTGAAACAGCGCATCGTCCTGCGCTCGACCCTGCTGCCGTTCAAGGAGCACGAGACCGTCGAGTACATCAATAGCCGCATGGAAAAGGCGGGCATGCCGGACCAGCAGGTTTTCCCCCCGGAGCTGCTGGCCGAGATCCATACCCGCTCGCAAGGCATTCCCCGTGTCATCAACGCGATCTGCGACAACCTGCTGCTGACCGCCTTCGCCCTGGAGAGCCGCGTGGCCAGCGTCGAGATGCTCGATGAGGTCTGCGGCGACATGCGCCTGGAATGGCCGGGCCGCAGACGCCGGCAGGAAACCGTCGACGAGCCCTTTCCCCGCCCCCAACTGTTCCGCCGGGACCTGGGGGGCGGCTGACTTCCGGCCCGGCGCCGGCTCTCGCACCGGCCGCCGGAGCAACCCCGCTCCGTTCGCCCACCCGTCTGAACCCTCCAATCGCCGGCTGCCCGAGACCTTGATGCCAGCCCGCAGCGCTGACGTGGCCGCGAAGGTGTTCGCCGATCCGGCCGCCTTAGGGGTGTGGGCGGCTGGGTGCGCCGTTCCGGCAGGGGGCTCCTTTCTGATCCCAGGGGTCCGGGCAGGCGCCCTCGGGGGAAGGCCTTAGAGGGAGTAGGGTTTCCCCCTGAATAAATCACATCGGAAAATTCCGGATTTCGCTAAGGGCAACCTCTGAGCTAGCCTGTAAGTGGTTTTGCTTAGCGACCACCGGGGGGGCCATCGTTGCTTGGTTCGCCCGTAAGCGAAAGCTCTGAGAGGTTCTTGTTCTGATGCGAAATATTGCTGTGATTTCAATCGCTTGTGCTACACTGTTGCTGTTAGGCGCACTCTCGGCGAGCGCTGTAGTTGCGACCGTGCCGCAGAGCGATTTGGCGCTAGGGCCGTGGCCGGTGCCGCCACCCCCGCCGGATGACAAGAAGGGCGGCGGTTTGGCTTTGGGGCCGTGGCCGGTGCCGCCACCCCCGCCGGATGACAAGAAGGGCGGCGGTTTGGCTTTGGGGCCGTGGCCGGTGCCGCCACCCCCGCCGGACGACAAGAAGGGCGGTGGCGGGCGTTTCTGAGTGTAAGGATCCCCTGGATCCCACTCATCGCTCAGGTGCAGAAAGGCCAACGCGATTGTCGTAGCACGGTGCCCTGCCTAGCGCGCCGTGCAAAATGAATCCATTTTGGTTAGCACTGGGGATCGGCGGTACTGCCCTGCAGGTGGCGGTGATCTACCGCATGATCCAGGGTTTCCATCGCCGCTATCCTGGTGTTTTCTTTTATCTCCTTGTCCTGTTTCTTACTTCTGTTATTGACTCCGCTGCTGCCTTTGACGCGACAGGATGGGGGACAGCCTACCGGCAGCACTACGTCTTCAACAACATCGCCCGACATTTGGCGGGCTTGGTGGCGGTTCTTTCGTTGTATTTTCGGGCTACTTGGAACCACAGAAAACGGTTTCTCTTGCGTTTCGAAGTCCTCTTGTTGGTGGTCTGCGTGGCGGGGGTGAGCCTGTACTTCAACTATCATGGATCTCTTGATTCGGACTATATCGCGAAGGCGGGGCGCGACCTGAGCTTCTTGACCGCACTGCTCAATCTCGTGCTCTGGTTTGCACTTATTCAATCCAGAAGCCGGGAGAGGGTACTTTTCCTTGTGAGTGGCGGTCTGGGACTCAACATGGCCGGCGAGGCAGTGGGGCAATCTCTTAACGCCATTAGCTGGAATCTCTGGCTCCTTGCTTCTCTAATCGGCGTCGGCTCCCACATCCTTTGCCTCCTCATCTGGCTGCGGGCCATGAAGGTCTACTCCCTCGAACAGGCGGCAGCCGCCCAGGCCGAGGCTCGCTGAGCCGCCTCGGTCATCCTCCTGGTCTTTTGACCCCCACGGCGGCCCGGCGATAGAATGAGGATGTCTTTCACCGGCGGCGTCTCTCGCGCCCCGGGACGAATCAGTTCGGGCGGAACACAAAGGATCAGACTCATGGCGGAGATTCATCGTTCATTCAACCGGCGGGACTTCTTGCGGCGGGCCGGCGTTGCCGGTGCGGCCTTCGGCGTCGGCGTTCCCAGCCGCGTGCTCGGGGCCAATGACCGCATCCGCATCGGCACCATCGGCGTCGGCGGCCGCGGCAGCCACGTCACCGGCTACTTCGCCCGCATCGGCGAAGAGACCGGGGGCGTCGAGATCGCCGCTGTCTGCGACGTCTGGCGCAAACGCGTGAACCTCAACAAGAAGCGCTTCCACTGCGACGGTTATCTCGATTACAAGGAACTGCTGGCCCGCGACGACATCGACGCTGTCCTCATCGCCACGCCGGACCACTGGCACGCCACCATGGCCATCGAGGCCATGAAGGCCGGCAAGGACGTCTACCTCGAAAAGCCGATGTGCCACACCATCGACGAGGCCCGCCGCCTGGTCGAGACGGTGAAGGAGACCGGCCGGGTGCTGCAGGTCGGCTCCCAGACCACTTCCGCCGACCAGTGGTACAAGGCCAAGAAGGCCATCGCCGACGGCATGATCGGCCAGATGATCATGAGCCAGGGCTCCTACCACCGCAACTCGCCGAACGGCGAGTGGAACTGGCCCATCGATCCTCAGGCCGGCCCCAACGCCAAGGGCGACGAGTACATCGACTGGAAGATGTGGCTCGGTCCGGCGCCGGAGCGCCCCTACGACCCGGACCGCTACTTCCGGTTCCGGAAGTACTGGGACTATTCCGGCGGCATCGCCACGGATCTCTTCTACCACGTCGTCGCCCCGCTGAACATCTGCTGGGGCGAGCCTCAGTTCCCCTACCGGGTCACCGCCAGCGGCGGCATCTATGTCTTCAAGGACCGCGAGGTGCCCGACACCTTCCACCTGATGGCCGAGTACAAGAAGGGCCACTCGCTGGTGCTCAGCTCTTCGATGGCGAACAGCCAGCACATCCCGGGCCTGATCCGCGGCCACCTGGGCACCATCATCATGGTCGAGCACGGCATGTTCGAGCGCTACGCGCCCTACATTACCGTGCGGCCGGACTACTCCGAGCGCAAGAGCCGCAACGTGATCACCGAGGAGTACGCGGCGAAGTGGGGGACGGTGGACATCCGCATCCCGGTGAAGCGCGCCGACATGCTCGCCGACCACATCAAGAACTTCCTCGAGTGCATTCGCACCCGCGCCAAGCCCCACCTGGACGTCGAGACGGGCGCCAAGGCGCAGGTGGTGATCACCATGGCCGTCGAGGCCTACCGGCAGAACAAAGTCTTGTTCTTCGACGAGGCGAACTGGAAGGTACTGGACCACCCGCCGGAGAAGGCGTAGGCGGCCGCCTCGCGCCGCTGCGGATAGTCTTCAAAGCAGGGCCTGGACCTTCTCCCAGTCGCCCGGCTCGCCGAATGGGACGCCTTTGATATTCCGGTCGATCGCCCGCAGCAACCCGGTGAGCACTTTGCCCGGGCCGGATTCGACGGCGCGGTCCACGCCCTGCGCCGCCAGGCGCCGTACCGACTCTTCCCAGCGCACGGGATTGGGAACCTGCTGATAGAGCCCCTCGCGCGCCTCGGCCCCGGTCCGGATCTCACGCGCCTGCCAGTTGTTGACCAGCGGGATTTCGAGATCCCGGAACTCGGTGGCGTCCAGGTCGGCCTCGAGCCGCTGCTGGGCGGGCCGCATCAGCGGACAGTGGAACGGCGCGCTCACCGGCAGCATCACCGCCTTGCGCGCCCCGGCGGCCTTGGCCAACTCCACGGCCCGCTCTACGGCCCCTTTGTGCCCGGCGATGACGACCTGGGCCGGGGAGTTGAAGTTGGCCGCCGCCAGTACCTCGCCCTGGGCCGCCTCGGCCAGGATGCCGTCCAGTTTGCCCTCGGGCAGCATCAGCAGCGCCGCCATCGCCCCCACGCCCGGCGGCACGGCCTCTTGCATGTAGCGGCCGCGCTTGCGGACCAGGCGGACGGCGTCGGCCAGCCGGAGCGCCCCGGCGGCCACCAGCGCCGAATATTCGCCCAGGCTGTGCCCGGCCACGTAGTCCGGACGCACGCCCTTCTCTTTCAGCACGGCGTAGGCCGCCACTGACACGGTCAGAATCGCCGGCTGGGTGTTCTCGGTCATCTTCAGCTCGTCTTCCGGCCCCTCGAAGCAGAGCTCCGAGAGAGGGAAGCCGAGCGCCTCGTCGGCCTCCTCGAACACTTTCCGGGCGCAATCACAGGCCTCCGCGAGACTCTTGCCCATACCCGCGAACTGCGATCCTTGGCCGGGGAACAGAATGGCGAGTTTACCCATAGAGACTCATTCTCGCCGACGGCCGCCCGCCCGCGCCACTTTCGAGGGGGCTGCCGCACTCAGGCGGAGTGCAGCTCCTGGAACTTGCGGTAGGCTTCGTCCCAGCCCGCGGCGGGCTGCGGCTCGTACGTCTTGACTGGGAACGACTGCCGCACCACCGCCCGGGCTTCCTCGAGGCCGGTGAGAGCGCCGGCCCCGATGGCCTGGATGAGCACGTTGCCCGCCGCGGTGGCTTCGGTTGGGCCGGCGACGACGGTTCGGCCCGTGCAGTCGGCCGCGAGCTGGTTGAGAACCTCGTTCTGAGAGCCCCCGCCGACGATGTGGATCACGCCGATGCGGCGGCCCAGCAGCCGCTCCAGCGCCTCGAGCACCTGCCGGTAGCGCAGGGCGAGGCTCTCGAGAATCGTGCGGCAGAGCTCGCCGGGCGAGGCAGGCTCCTTCTGGCCCGTCTCGCGGCAATAGGCGGCGATGCGCTGGGGCATGTTGCCCGGCTCGGGGAAGCGGTCCGGATCGATTACGGCGGTAAAGGCCGGGGCTTCGCCGGCCAGCTTCGCCAGTTCCGCGTAGCTGTACTCGCGCCCCTCGAGCGCCCAGGCGCGGCGGCACTCCTGGATCAGCCACATGCCGGCGATGTTCTTCAGGAAGCGGATGCGGCCGCCGTAGCCCACCTCGTTGGTCAGGCCCGCCTGGCGCGCCTCCTCGTTGATCACCGGCTCGGCGAGTTCGACGCCCATCAAGCTCCAGGTGCCGGAGCTGATGTAGCACCAGCCGTCGCCCTCGGCGGGCACGGCGGCGACGGCGGCGGCGGTGTCGTGGCCGGCGGAAGCGAAGACCGGCGTGTCCGGATCCAGTCCGGTGGCCTCGGCCACCTCGGGCCGGACCGGACCGAGGCGCCTCCCCGCCGGGACGATCTCCGGAAGGATGCGCCCGGGCAGCCCCAGCCGTTCGAAGAGTTCCGTAGCCCAGCGTCGCTTCGCCGGATCGTAGAATTGCGACGTGGAAGCGAGCGTCAACTCGGCCTTCTGCACTCCGGTGAGCCAGTAGTTGAAGATGTCGGGCATGAAGAGCAGCTTGTCGGCCACTTCCAGCGCCGGGGCCCCGGCCAGCTTCATCCCGTAGAGCTGCGGCAGGGTGTTCAAGTCCATGAACTGGATGCCCGTGTAGCCGTAGAGTTCCTCGGCCGGCACCACCTCGGTGATCCTGGCGATCATGCCGTGGTTGCGGGCGTCCCGGTAGTGGCGCGGATTGTCCACCAGGGAGCCGTCGGAAGCGAAGAGCCCGAAATCGACGCCCCAGGTATCCACACCAATGCCGTCCAGCTTGAGTTTCCTCTCCCGCCCGGCCACGGACGCCCCGGCCAGGATCTCGTGCCAGAGCCGGAACGTGTCCCAATAGAACCCCTGGGGGATCCGCACCGGTTCGTTCGGGAAGCGGTGGAGCTCTTCGAGGGTGAGCTTGCCGCCGTCGAGCGAGCCGAGAATTGCGCGGCCCGAAGAAGCGCCGAGGTCGAAAGCAAGGAAGCGCCGCATAAGCCCGCCAGTATAGCGCGCCGTCCGGAGCTTGTGCCCCGGCTCGCGGCGCCTGGCGGAAACGAGACGGACCGCTCTCCGGGGCGCTGTCATATTGGTGGCGCCCGGCGATACCGCGGGACCCGTGGCGGTCCCCCACGAACAGCGTGGGCGCGGTTGGAGAGCGAGTCAGCGTGTTCCACCGCTGAGGTGTGATATCACATTGGTGTTTCGATGGAGGCGGAATCATGATACGTGGCGTGACTTCGGCTACTTGTCTCTCCTTGGTGGTTTCCATGGCGCTCGCCGCCGCTCCTCCGGCGCCCGTCTCGCTCCGGGTGGAGCATCTCGAGAACCCGCTGGGCATCGACGCGGCCAATCCGCAGTTCTCCTGGGTGCTGCCCCAGTACGGGCGCGACCAGCGGCAGACGGCCTATCAGATTGTCGTCACCGCCGGCGGGCGCACGGTCTGGGACTCCGGCAAGGTGGAGTCGGCGGACTCGATCGGCGTCCGCTACGCCGGCCCTGCGCTGGCCTCCGGCGCGGCTTACGAATGGAAGGTGCGCTGGTGGGACAAGGCGGGCGAAGCCAGCCCGTACAGCCGCCCGGCGCGGTTCGAGATGGGGCTGCTCGCGCCCGGCGACTGGACGGGGAAGTGGATCGCCGGCGGCAACCAGCTCCGCAAGGAGTTCCGCCTCGACGCGCGGCCGGTGCGCGCCCGCGCCTATGTCTCCGGCCTGGGCTACTACGAGCTACGCATCAACGGCCGCAAGGTGGGCGACCACGTCCTCGACCCCGGCTGGACCACCTATGACAAACGCGTGCTCTACGTCACCTACGATGTGACGGACCGGCTCAACGCCGGCGACAACGCCGTGGGGCTGATCCTCGGCCAGGGCTGGTACGGCAAGCGCGAGGCGTTGCTCGAGCTGGTGGTCGAGCTGGAAGGGGGCCGGACGGTGCGCATCGTCACCGACGGATCCTGGAAAGCAACCCAGGGCCCGATCCTGGCCGACAGCATTTACAACGGCGAGACCTACGACGCCCGCAAGGAGACCCCCGGCTGGGATCGCCCCGGCTTCGACGACAGCGGCTGGAGGCCGGCTCAGGTGGTCAAAGGCCCGGGCGGGAAGCTCTCGGCCCAGATGATGCCGCCCATCAAGGTGGTCGAGACGCTCTACCCCCGGCGGCTGAGCAACCCGAAGCCCGGCGTCTGGGTCTACGACCTCGGCCAGAACATCAGCGGCTGGGTCCAGTTGCGCGTCAAAGGGCCGCGGGGGACGAAAGTACGCATCCGCCACGCCGAGCTGATCTACGAGGACGGAACGCTGAACACCGAGAACCTCCGCCGGGCCAAAGCCACCGACTACTACACCCTTCGGGGCGACCCGGACGGTGAGGTCTGGGAGCCGCGGTTCACCTATCACGGCTTTCGTTACGTGGAGCTCACCGGCTACCCGGGCACGCCGTCGCTCGACAGCATCCGGGGCCGCGTGGTCCACACCGCCGTGCGCCAGACCGGCGCCTTCGCCGCCTCCAAGCAGATTCTCAACGACATCCAGAAGATCATCCTATGGGGTGTCCAGACCAACCTCCACAGCGTCCCCACCGACTGCGACCAGCGCGACGAGCGTATGGGCTGGATGGCCGACGCCCACCTGGCCTCCGAAACCGCCATGGTCAATTTCGACATGGCCGCCTTCTACCGGAACTTCTTGCGGCTGATGCGCGACGAGCAGTCCGGGGACGGGGCCGTTACCGACACTGTTCCCCACAAATACGGACGCCGCCCGGCGGACCCCGCCTGGGGCTCGGCCTATCCGCTCATCACCTGGTACCTGTACAAGCATTACGGAGACAGGGCGGCCCTCGAGGAGCACTATGAGGGCCTGAAGGCCTGGGCCGACTTCCTGGACTCGAAAGCGAAGGATCACATCGTCGAGTACTCCTACTATGGCGACTGGGTGCCGGTGGAGAAGACTCCGGGGCCCTTGGTCTCGACGTTCTACTACTACTGGAGCACCCGCATCGTGGCCCGGGCGGCCCGCATCCTCGGCCGCGACGCCGACGCCGAAGCCTACGAGCGCCGGGCGGCTCAGATCCGCGAGGCGTTCCACCGGCGCTTCTACCGGCCGGAGACCGGCGATTACGGCAATGGCTCGCAAGCCTCCAACGTTCTGGCGCTCTATCTGGATCTGGCTCCGAAACAGGCCCGGGGCGGGGCCAACCGCAGCCTCTATTGGGACATCGTCTACCGGCACGACACGCATCTCACCACCGGCATCCTGGCCACGAAGTACCTGATGCCGCTGCTCACCCGCACCGGCCGGGCCGACCTGGCCTACGAGCTCGCTACGCAGACCACGTATCCAAGCTGGGGCTACATGGTCAAACGGGGCGCGACGACGCTCTGGGAGCTCTGGCAGGAGAAGACCGGCCCTTCGATGAACTCGCACAATCACCCGATGTTCGGCAGCGTGGGGGCCTGGTACTACGAGGCGCTGGCCGGCCTGGCGCCGGACGAGAAAGAGCCCGGCTACCGGCGGATCATCGTGCGGCCGCAGGTGGTCCGGGACTTACGCTGGGCCTCCGGCTCGATCGAGACACCTTACGGCCGGGCCGCCTCGAGCTGGCGGCGCACCACTGACGGGCTGAGACTCGATCTGGAGATCCCGGTGGGGGCGGTCGCCGAACTGTACGTGCCGACGCTGAACAAGGACGATCCGGTCATTTCCGAGTCCGGGGAGGTGATTTGGCGCGAGGGCGCGTTCGTGCCGGGAGCGGCCGAGGGGGTCCGCAGCGGGCGTCGCGAAGGCCGAGCCATCGTCTTCGAGGTGGGCTCGGGCGTCTACCGGCTGAAGCTCGAAGGGGAGTGATGCCGCAGGGGTGGGTGATTCTCCCCAGCAGTTGGTGAATTAACCCAGCGAAAAGAAGCGCACGAAGGCGCAAGCGTATGAAAACCCGGCCGGGTACGTTTGGCACGCGATGTGCATTGTCGATAGGCAACTATAAGTCGTCATTGACTTAATAGCATCCCCGGCGGCGAGACCCAGCTCGCCGCTTGCCCCTCCGAGCGGGCCACGGCGTCCCCTCCCCGTGGCCCGCAGTCCTAGTGGGAGGGCCTGCTTCCCCTCCGGCAGGCCCTCAGCCTCCTCTGTATGTGAGCTTCGCCTCCCCCCCGGGCGAAGCTCTTTTCTGCTGGGGCCGCCCCGCGGGCCAACTATACTCTCTAGATGTGAGGGCGTTGTCGAGAGTCGCAGTTTTTCTCGCCGCGGTCCTGGTGCTGGCCGTATCCTTCGCCGCCGCCCGGCGTCCGCGGATCGCCTGTGCCGACGAATGGGAACTCGGCAGGGAGACTTACTTGAGCCGCTGCGCCCGATGCCACGGCGAGGACGGCTCGGACACTTCTTATCCGGACATCCGGCCCCTGAAAGGGATTGGAAAGCGGCTGACTCGTGACCAGATCCGGGCCAGGCTGCACCTGAAAGCTGTAGGTCCCAAGCTCGTCCTGATTCGGGGCGAGACTTTCACGGCCGCTGAAGTGGAGGCGTTGATATCATATGTCGCGGAGTTGTAACCGATGGCAGCCCTTCTCGCTCTGATCCTGCTGATTCTGCCGGCCGCGGCCGTGGCCGCGCCGCCGAACATCGTTATCCTCTTCGCCGACGACCTCGGCTACGGCGACCTCGGCGTTTACGGGAACCCGTCCATCCGCACGCCGAACTTGGACCGCATGGCCTTCGAAGGCCAGAAGTGGACGAATTTCTACGTTGGGGCCAGCGTCTGCACCCCCAGCCGCGCGGCCTTGCTTACCGGCCGGCTGCCGATCCGCAACGGCATGATGTCGGCGAAGAACCGGGTCCTCTTCCCCGACTCCCTCGGCGGGCTTCCTGGTGATGAGGTCACCATCGCCGAGATTCTGAAGCCCCTCGGTTACGCCACCGAAGCGATCGGCAAATGGCACCTGGGCCACCTGCCGCAGTACCTGCCCACCAAACAGGGCTTCGACACCTATTTCGGGATTCCGTATTCGAACGACATGGACAAGACGCCGGACGCGCCCAAGGGCCCGGAACTCTGGAAACATCCCAAGATCGAGTACTTCAACGTACCGTTGATGCGCGACGAGCGGATCGTGGAGCGGCCCGCCGACCAGACGACCCTGGCGAGACGCTACACCGAGGAAGCCGTCCGCTTCATCCGGCAGCACAAGAGCGAGCGGTTCTTCCTCTACCTCGCCTACAGCTCGCCCCACGTCCCCCTGTTCCGCTCGCCGCCGTTCGCCGGCGTCAGCTTGCGGGGACGCTATGGAGATGTCGTCGAGGAGATCGATTGGAGCGTTGGGCGGATCCTCGACGCCCTGCGGGACGAGGGCCTGGCCGGCAATACCCTGGTGGTCTTCACTTCCGACAACGGCCCCTGGCTGATCTTCGACGAATTCGGCGGCTCGGCCGGTCCGCTCCGCGGCGGCAAAGGCTCCACCTGGGAAGGCGGGATGCGCGAGCCGGCGATCTTCTGGTGGCCGGGGAAGCTTCGGCCGGGGACGGTCCAGGATCTCGGCAGCACGCTCGATCTCCTGCCCACGATCGCGGCCATCACCGGAGCGAAGGTCCCGGCGGACCGCATCCTCGACGGCTATGACCTTTCACCGGCTCTCTTCGGCGCCGGCAAGAGCCCCCGCAACGAAATGTTCTATTGGCGGGGCGACAAGCTGTTCGCCGTGCGTCTCGGCCGTTACAAGGCCCACTTCTACACCCGCTCGGGTTACCGGCACCGGCAGGCCACGGCCCACGAGCCGCCCCTGCTGTTCGACCTGGGCGTCGATCCCGGCGAGCAATGGGACGTCGCCGCCGAGCATCCGGACGTGATCGAGAAGATCCGGAAGCTGGCCGAAAAGCACAAAGCTTCAATCCGGCCGGTCAAGGACCAGCTTCTCGAGCGCTCGCCCACCGCCCTTACCAGCCAGGCCGGGATCTCGACGAAAGTGATCCGCCTCGAGGCGGCGAACTAGGTTTCAGGCCGGCAGCTCGATCCGCTGGAACAGCCCCTCGGCCATCCACTGCCGGAACCACCGGAAAATCTCGTCCTCGGTCATGCGGCTCCGCCGGAGCGCCTCGCCCAGCGTGCAGCCCGAGGCCAGGCGGTTGAGCAGCCCGAAGGCCGGCCGCGTGAGCTCGAGGCTGAGCGGGGTGAAATCGCGCCGGAAGACCACCATCCAGGTCTTCTTGGGACGCGGCGGGCGCGCTCCCGGGGCTTCACGCACCTGGTCGGCGTAGCGGCTCACCGGATAGTGGAACGTCTCCAGGCGGAACGCTCGGATCGGAACCAGGCGGGCGTCTTCCCAGGCGTCTTCCGGGACCCGGGCCGCGTCTGCAGGGCCGATGGCCCGGTCTTCGGGCGCGTCGAAAACCTGGCTGAGCGCGAATTCGTACCGCGCCAGATCCGCGGCGAACCGCGGCCGCGGCAACCCTTCCAGTTCGTTCAGGAACAAGGGCAGGTAATCGCCCAGGCGGTTCAAAGTGTAGCTTCGGGACGGGTACTCCCGAATGTACAGCGAGACAAGTTGCTCCCAGAGTTCCGGCCCGAGAAACCCCGCCAGCAATGGATAGTCGACCTCCAGCGCCTCCCTCATTCGGGCTTCGTACATTCCCCGGTAGATGCCCAGCCGCTCCAGGGCCGTCAGGCTCCAGGACGGCTTGACGATTTCGAGAGCCCGCCCGGGCGGGATCTCCTTGGAGGCTCCGCTCGATTCGAGCGCTTCGGCGTCTTCTCCAGGGGCCATGATCACGGCCTGCAGCCAGCGCTGTGTGACGGTGAGATCGGCTTCAAGAGACATGGACGGCCGCCTCCTCTGCCTTGGGTTTGCCGGGCAACAACTCCATTCGGAACTTCCGGGCCTTGAGGGCCTCGGCGTGCACCGTGTCGAAATCCGGGATGGCATCGTCCCACTCGAGCAGCGTCGCCGCGGCGCCGTGGACCCGGTTCGTCGCATGGCGGTACAGTTCCCAGACTTGGTCGATGACGTGGTCCGAGTGCGTGTCCAGGATGTGGGTGCCCTTGTTCGTATGGCCCGCCAGGTGGATCTGAACCACCCGCTCGGCGGGAATCCCGTCGATGTACTCGAATGGGTCGAAGCCGTGGTTGTAGGCGCTGACGTAGACGTTGTTCACATCGAGCAGCAGCCCGCAGTCGGCTTCCTCGGCCATGGTGCGGATGAAGTCCCACTCGGTCCACGTCGAGGCCGCGAATTCGAGGTAGGTGGACGGGTTCTCCAGCACCAGCGGGCGTTCGAGGAACTCCTGCACCGTCCGAATCCGGCGGATCACGTGGGCCAGGGCCTCGTCGGTATACGGCATCGGCAGCAGCTCATGGGTGTTCAGGCCCATGACGCCGGTCCAGCAGAGATGGTCCGACACCCAGCGGGCGTGGATCCGCTCGGCGAGCTGCTTGAGCTTGCGCAGGTAGTCGAAGTCGATCGGATCGGTGGAGCCGAGCGACAGCGAGACCCCGTGCATGGCCACCGGATAGCGCTCGGCCACGAAGTCCAGCACATGAGCCGGCCGCCCGCCGGTGTCCATGTAATTCTCGGAAAGCACTTCGAACCAGTCGATCGCGGGCTCGCGGCTGAGGATGTGCGGGAAGTGGACCGTCCGCAGGCCGATGCCGAAACCGAGGTCCGGAAACCCCCACTTGTTGTTCTTCATGGCGCGCCTTTCTGCGTGACGAGAGGTGGGGGAGCCGCGAAACCGGGCGATCCCCCGCTTCGGATGTATCGCCTGCCGCTCAGGCCGCCACGCCGCGCCGCCGGCGCAGCCGCAAGGACTGCTTGGCCGATTTCAGCGGGACTGCGCAGCCGCCCTTGCCCTTGCAAGAGTTCTTGCCGGCGCAGCCGTTGTCGCCCGTCTTGCAGCCACCCTGGCCCTTGCACTCGTTCATGCCCTTGCAGCCGTGGTGTTGCGCCGTGGCGCAGCCGCCCTTGCCCTTGCACGAGTTCTTGCCGGCGCAACCGTTGTCACCGCTCTTACAGCCGCCCTGGCCCTTACACTCGTTTCTGCCCTTACAGACGTGCTTGGCGCCTTTCTCGGCCGCCGCTCCACCGGCGCGGGCGACCCGCCGGGCCGCCAGCATCCCCGAGACCGCCGTCGATACGGCAAATGCAAACTTTCGTCGAGTCATTGAATCCTCCAGATTCTTTTCCAGTGTCGAGAGTCTCCGCCTGCCGGAGCTTCTGTAGCCCCTCCGGAATGCGGTTTCACTGGGTTCTCTTACGGCCCCTGACCCGGTCTGTTACGCCCTTTGCGGGAAGTTTACACGTGTAAATTCCGGCTCACCGGAGCCGGTAGACGGCGTAGTGGGAATTGCGGAAGACCGGGACCCGTCCGCTGACCGCGTTCTCTACGCGCACCGCCGCGTAATCGATGCCAAGCTCGGCGAAGCGGTCCAACGACTCCTCGGTGACCGGGTGCAGCATCGTTGCCTCGTAGCGCCGCCACCACTCCTCGGCGAAATGCTCCACCATGTTCACCTGCCCGCCGGACTTCCAGTCCACATAGACGGCCCGCAGCGCCTTCACCCGGAAGATCCCCGGCTGGCGGCCCTTGCCGGCGTCCGGGAACAGGAACACGGCATCGAGAGGAGTCGAGCGCCGGGCCCAGGCGGCCAGCTCGTCCAGCTCCGGCTCATGCATGTTCCTCTCGGTAACCACCTTGCCGACGTAGGGCAGCGCCAGGAACGGCAGGACCAGCGCCGCCCCCCAGGCCGCCCACTGCCAGAGCCTGCCCCGGGCGGCCAGCCAACCGGCCAGGGCGAAGAGCGCCCCCAGCGCCACCACCATCGCCACCCGCCGCCGGACGAGCGGCGAGCCGAGGTCGGGAGCGAGAAGGCTCCAGACGTCCGGCTGCGTCGGGAGCACGAAGGCGAAAGCGCCCCACGCCAAGGCCTCGATCCGCCGGCCCCGCAGCGCTGCGTGCAGGCAAGCGGTCGCCGAGACGAGCACCGTCACCAGCGTCACCCAGAGCACAGCGCGGGCCGGCTGGAATCGGGCCATCAGCGACCACTTCAACGTGTCGTACAGCACCCAGGTGAGAGGCAGACTGAGCGCCCCGATGAGAGCCAGGCCGCCGAGCAAGAACCGCACCCGCCGCGGAACCGCCGCCCGGAGCCGCCACAAGCCCAGCCCGGTGGCCGCCAGCAGCGTCACGTAGAGCCAGATCCACCGCCCGATCCACAGCGAGACCCAGGTGTAGGGCGAGCGGAGCTTCTGCAGGCGCTCCAGCTCCGGCGACACGCGGCTGAACCAGCTTCCTCCCCCGCCGCCCGGCTGGAGATGCGCGAACACTATCAACACGGCCGCGGCTACCGGCAGCCAGAACATCGCCCGCCGCCATCCGAGCCGCCCTTCGGCCGCGTCATCCGGCCACAAGGCCCCGAGCAGGAAAACGGCCCAGACGGGGTACGTCGTCGGCGGATGATAGAGGAACGCCAACGCGGTCAGGAGCCCGGCGGCCGTGTATTTCTTGTGGCTCGCCAGCCCTATCGCCAGCAACAGCATGCCCATCGCCGAGCCCCTCGGCTTCGGTTCGTATTCGACGGTGAGTACCGCCGGACCCAGTACCGTCGCCCCCAGCGCGTAAACAGCCGCCACGAGCAGCGACAAGCGTTTCGGCAAGCCCGCCGCCAGGGCGATCAGGAACACCCCGAGCACGCCGCAGGCGCGAAAGAGAAGCTGGTCGGCGGTGAGTAGCGGATAGAACCCGAGGCCTGTGAGGCGCCGGGCCCCCACCGCCAGCTCGTCATAGATCGTAAACGCCACATGCGGCCGCGTCGCCACCAGGTCGTTGGCGAGAACCGAGGGGTTGTAAAGGTGTTCGAGAATCGCGGCGTAGATCTGGCTGTCCTGCTGCAGCCACGTCTGCCCGGGAAAGAGAAGAAACCCTAAGGCCGTGATCAGCCCCACGGCGGCGGCGAGCGGCGCATATCCCCGGTGCAACCTCATAGCGTGGCGATCTTGCGATGGATCAGCAGGAAATAGAGTCCGAGCAGCGCCAGCACCGCTCCAGAGGCGCCCACCACCATTGGAGCGCCGAACACCGGCGCCAACGTCCCGGTGAGCAGGCTGCCGATCGGCATTCCGCCGCGAAAGGCGACATTATAGACGCTCATCACCCTCCCGCGCATGTCGTCCACCGCGATGAGCTGGACGAGCGACGTCACCATGGCGAAGACCATAACCAGCGCGGCGCCGGCGAGGAACAGGAGTACCGAGCTGAGCCCCAGGTGGGGAGAAAGGGCGAAGGCGGTGATGGCCGCCCCCAGGGCTACCAGAGCGAACAGCGTTGTCCGGCCCTTGTGCCTCCGGTGGCCGAAGGCGGCGACGATCAGCGCTCCGGTGATCGAGCCTCCGCCGGAAAGCGAAAGCAACAGGGTGTAGACCTCGGGGCCGCCGCGGAAGACGTCCCGGGCGAAGACCGGCAGGAAAACGATCACCGGCAGGCCGAAAAGCGTCACCGAGAAAGCCAGGGCGATCAGCGACTCCATGGCCGTCTGCCGCCGGATGAACGCAAAGCCTTGCCGGATGCTCTCGAGGATCGAGTCGGCGGTGCGCTTCGGCCGGAAACGGACCCGGATGAGCAGCAGCGAGGTGATCGGCGCGAGGTAAGACAGCCCGTTCAGCAGAAAACACCACGCCGCCCCTAGCTTCGTCAGCGCCAGCCCGCCCGCCATCGGTCCGAGCACCCGGGCGAGGTTGAACTGGATGGAGTTCATGGCGATCGCGTTGGGCAGCTCACGCGGCTTGACGAGCGACGGGATCAGCGCCGCGTAGGCCGGTCCCCCGAAGGCTTGCGCCAAACCCACAACGAACGACAGGCAGAGGATGTGCCACACCTGGACGACACCGCCGGCCACCAGCCCCGCCAGCGCCAGGGCGCAAGACATCTGCAGGAACTGCCCGGCGATCAGGATGCGCCGGCGGTCGATCCGGTCGGCGGCCACCCCGCCCACCAGCGAAAAGAGAAAGATCGGGATGTCGCCCAGGAATGCATCCAGGCCCAGCCAGAACGGCGATCCCGAGATCTCCAGCACCAGCCAGCTCTGGGCGAGCTTCTGCATCCATGTGCCGACCGACGAAATGCAGGCTCCGCTCCAGACCAGCCGGAAGTCGCGGTAGCGGAACGCTCTGAAGACCCGGGTGATCAAGGGCTGGTACGTTACGGAAGCGGCTTGTTGCGTTGAATCAGGTGCAACAGGTTGCCGTCCGGGTCGGTGAAGAACACCAGCCGGTTCCCATCCATCTCGAGGACCTCGGTGACGAAGGCGACCCCCTTGGCCTCGAGCGCCTTGCGCGCGGCGTCGAAATCATCCGGGATGATCGCCAGGTGCCGGATGCCCGGGGCCTTCATCCCTTGCGGCGTGCGCTCGCCTTCGGACGGAATGATCTCCAGCATCGTCCCGTTCGGCGCCTTCACGAAAACGTTGCCCGCGTACCGGTGGCTGATCGTGAACTCCAGAGTTTCCACGTACCATTGCGCCAGCTTTTCCGGATCAGGGGTCGCGATGGCCGTGTGCTCGAGTCCTTGGAACATGTTTGGATTGTAACAGCCGGAACCGCGTCAGTAGATCTCGAAACAGAAGACGTCGTTGGCCCCTTGCGGCGTCAAGCAGTATTGGCCGTTCTCCAAATACTCGTTGGCCTCGATCTTGTACAGGTTGTCTTTGATCCGGTCGAAGGTCAGATACCGCGGCCGGGGCCCGCGCTTGCCCGGTTTCTTGGGGAAGGCCGTCTCGCGGTGGCCCTTCACCACGTCCATCCGGTACAACCGGTAGGCCTGCGGCGGAACCTTGTCCACCAGGATGATGAAGATCGGCTCGGCCAGCGGCGTCCTCACCGGCGACCGCTCGCCCGGTACGAGGTAGGCGATATGCTTCTTGCGCATCTCCTCCTGCGCCACTGCGTGCTCGGTTTCGATGAGGTTCTCGGCATGCAGCAGGTACGGCACATCCGCCTTTGGCGGCGGCGGGCCGTCGTACTGTTGCGCGAAAGCCGCCGCCCACACGCCCAGCAACAACGGTAGCACCCGGCCGGCAACCCTCATAATCTTCATTGTACCGGCCCCGCGGCGCCGGCTCCTGCTTCGGCAAGGCTTCATCGCCCGGAGCCGCGCTCCCGCGGCTCGACTCCGGCCAGGAACTCGTCGAGTTCGTCTTCCTCCGGCGGTCGCTTCAGGAGGTGCGCCCCGGCCCACCGCGCCCCGGACTCCCCTGCCGGCCCGGCGAGCACGGCGACAGCTCCGATCTCTGACACAATCCGCTCCAGGAGAGGTTCCCATCGGTCCGGATCGCCGTCAGGCGCGCACAAGGCGCAGTCGAACGGGAAACGGGCGGCCAGGTCGGCCGCTTCGGCCAGGTCCGCGGGAACCACGCGGTGTCCCCGGCGAGCCAGTGCGTGCAGCAGCCGGCGGCGGATCGTTTCGTCCGGCTCGGCCAGCAGGATCGTCAGGCGGGCCCGGGCGGCCCGGCGTGAGGCTCCGGAGCCCCTGGCGGCCGCGACCGGCAGGCGCAGCTCGATGGTCATCCAGCCCTCCGGGCCGCTCACGGTTCGTACGGCCCCGCCCAGGCTCTCGGCCGCGGACTCGAACCCCGCTCCGCCGGCGCGTTCGCTCGCTTCGACTTCCGGGTGTGAGATCGCTACGATGGCTTGTCCCCCTGCGGCCCGCGCCGAGACCCGGATCTGTGGCTTGCGCCCCGCCGGCGAGACTTCGGCTGCCTGCCGCAGCAGGGCTTTGAGCAGTGCCTCGAGCCGGCGCAGGGGCGCCCGGACGGCGGCCGGTTCCAGAGCGCCGACGTCGATCCGGACCCCGCCGGACAACTCCCGCCGCGTCTGCGCCACCACCGCGCCGACGAGCGTCTGGAGGTCGATCTCGAGAGGCTCTTCGTCCGCCCCTCCGGCCTCCCGCCCCGCCTGAAGTTCGGCCACCGCGGCATCCAGGTGTCTTCTCAGCGCGGCCGCCGTTTCCGCCGCCGGGGATCCGGAGACCGCGGCGCTCAACTCCTCCACGCCCTCCCGCAAGTCGGCCAGCCGCTCGAGCGCCCTCTCGATCGCCCCGCCCAGGCTCTTCGCCGCCTCCGAAGCCCCAGAGTGGCGGGCCACTTGCTCGCGCAGCGTAGCTTCTTCGAGCCACGCCAGCACCGTCCCGGCGACCCTGGCCAGATGCCGGGCTCCCTGCCGTCCCGTGGCCCGGGAGAGCGCCGCTCCCGGTCCCGGGACGATCTCCAGCAGCCCCAGCAGCCTTCCCCGGCCCCGTACCGGCAGGTAGTAGACCAGACCCCTTTCTGGATCGTTCACCGGTATGAGCTGGTCTACGTCTCGTCCGCTCTCTTGGGGATCCGCCAGCTCCCGGCACCGTTTTGCGGCTGGATGGTCTTCCGCCAGCGCTCCCCCCGTTTCGTCTCCAGCCGGCAACAGGGCGCCGTTCTGGGCCTCATAAAGCAGCAGTCGGAGGGACGCGATTCCCGGAAAGCGCCCGGTGAACCGCATCAGCGCCGTCCCGAGCTCCGCCGCCGAGCGCGCGGCGGTGATCTCTTCCACCAGCGCCTGCAAGGTTTCGGTGGTCGCCGAACGCCGGCCGAGGCGCCGCTGCTGGAACACGAACAGTCCGAGCGCCACCACAGCGAAGACGGCCAGCATCAGCATCACTTGGGTTCCTGTGACGGCGGCGGCGCGCACCGTAGCGAGCCCGCCCGGAAGCGGCGCGGGCATCGCACTCAGCCAAGGGCAGAACACTCTTCTCTCTTCCGGAAGTCACCGAGCTCAACCGACCGGCTGGAATGCTGCCAGCCAGTCGGCCAGTTTCGGATCCTGGAAGTCCTGAATCACGAGATCGCACCCCGGCAGCCGGTCGGTGGTCGTCGTGAGTCCCACCACCGCCGCCACCCCGGCGCTCCTCGCTGCCCGGACTCCCGTCTCCGAATCCTCGAACACAATACAATCCGGCGGTTCGACATGCAAGAGGCGGGCCGCCAACAGGTAGATCTCCGGATCCGGTTTGGGCTTTCCCACCTGGTGCCCGTCGAGAACCACCCGGAAATAGGGCCGCAGCCCGCTTTCTTCGAGAATGAACTCCACATTGGCGGGCTCGGCGTTGCTGGCCAGCGCCAGGGGCAGGGAAGCGTTCCGCGCGATGAACTCCCTCACGCCGGCGACCAGATGCTCCGCCAGGCGCGGCCGCATCAGCTCCCGGTAAAGCTTCTCTTTCTCGGCCCCATGCCGGAACCGTTCCTCGGGCGTGACCTCCGGCCCGAAGAAGATGCGCACGATCTCGTCGTTGTGCCGCCCGAGCATCTCGGCCTCGATCTTTTCCCGGGCAACCTCGATCCCGCGCTGGTGGAGGTAGCGCTGCCAGGCTTCCGTGTGAACCGGCGTCGAATGGACGATGACGCCGTCCATGTCGAAAACCAGCGCTGGACTCTCTTGCCAGACCGTTGGATCTTCCACTGGTCCGGATCATAGCATACGGCTGTCCGGCTCCCCGGCCGGCGGCCGTTCGCCACGCTGCCATGTCCGGCGGTGGAGCCCTCCGGCCGGGAGTCCGCGGGCCGCTCTCCCGCCGGGATATAGACATGAACGAAGCTCGTGTCAAAATGGAGGAAGAAGCATATGAACGGCGTCAAGACAGTCCTGTTGCTGGGGGCGTTGACCGGTTTGCTGCTCGCCGGCGGCGAGGCGCTCGGCGGCCGCCAGGGCCTCATCATGGGGCTGGTGTTGGCGGCCGGCATGAACTTCTTCAGCTACTTCTACTCGGACCGTCTGGCCCTGGCCGCTTACCGGGCTCAGCCGGTGACGCCCACCGAGAACGCTGGCATCTACCGTCGCCTCGGTCCCATTGTCGAACGCCTCTGCCAGCGGGCCGGCCTTCCCACGCCCAAGCTCTGGGTGATCCCCGACGAGTCTCCCAACGCTTTCGCCACCGGAAGGGATCCGAAGCATGCCTCGGTGGCCGTGACCGCCGGCATTCTGAAGCTGCTGAATGATGAGGAGCTCACAGGCGTCATCGGCCACGAGCTCGGCCACGTCAAGAACCGTGACATCTTGATCAGTTCGATCGCCGCCACCATCGCCGGCGCCATCACCTTCCTGGCGCGGATGGCCTTCTTCTTCGGCGGCTACCGCGACGACGACGAAGGCGCCAACCCGATCGCCCTGATCGCCATGCTGATCCTGGCGCCGATCGCGGCCCTGTTGATTCAGATGGCCATCTCCCGGACACGGGAGTACGCCGCCGATGCCGCCTCCGCCCGGTTCGCCGGGACGCCGGACGGCCTGATCAATGGTCTCCGGAAGTTGGAAACCTGGTCCAAGCGCATTCCGCTGGACGCTTCTCCGGCGCACCAGCACATGTTCATCGTCAAACCCTTCACCCGCCAGACCCTGGCACGGCTCTTTTCCACTCACCCCTCTACCGCCGAGCGCATCGCCCGGCTGGAGAGACTGCGGTACCAGCCGGCTTTCTAGGTGCGGCGAGCCGTCTGTGGGGCCGCCCGCTTCACCTCACTGTGAAGGTGTGCTGTTCTTCGTACGTCTGATCTCCGATATGGTCCCGGACGGCGACGATGAGCGTGTATTCACCGGGCGCAAGGTCGGGAGTGAGATTCAAGCTCAATCCGCCCTGGACATGCCGCTGCGGGTAGAACGACTCTTCCTCTTCGGTGGCCGCCACGGGCTGCTCGAAGAGCACCTTTCCGTTCGCTCGCAGCACCTTCACGCCGTAATCCACCGAAAACCGGTTGTTCTCGCCGAACGCATAGCCGGTGATGTCGAACCGGGCCCATACGGACGATCCCGGCCGGTAGACCGGGTTCCTGAGCGGCCGCATCGATGTCTCCGTCCGGTAGAAGTGGAAGTTCCGAATCACCAGGGTCCTGCTCGGCTCCACGTCCCGGCCGCGGACCCGGAACGTCCTCTCCAGATCGGCGCTGGTCTTGGCATTGAGATCCTCGACGTGGATCGCGATCCGGTACTCCCCCGAAGGGGCCGTCGGTGGCACCGGCGCTTCGTAGCGCACCAGCGGCATCCACTTCTGTTTCTTGTCCTGGTAAGTCAGGACAGTGGCGATCCGGCCCTCTTCCGGTTTGCGGATCGGCAACCCTTCCGGATCGAACGCCTCAACCCGGTAGGCCAGCCAGAGGTGGTCTTCGTCCTCCTGTTCGACGGTCTTGAAGCCCGAGATCCGGAAGGTCAAGAAGAGCGTGTCGCCTGGAAAGAACTCGAAACCGGACCCCACTGGAGGCCCGCCGTCGTATTGGTGCAGCGCCACCTCGACGATGGCCAGCTTCGGCTCGGCGCCGGCCGCGGAAACCGCCAGCGCCAGCGCCGCCGCCACACTCAGCCCCAAGGCGGACCCCCGCGATGCACAGTCGGGAATCATCATCGTACAGCGCCGCTGCGCCTCCTGATTAGAATGACTGTTCGCCCGGGGCCGGAGTTTCCACCGGAGGCGGCGGCGCCAGGGTCAGCGGGATCTCGATCAGCGCCGTCCGCTCCGATTCCAGGTCGCCGCCGTCGGTCACCCGCAGCCGGTAGTCGCTCGGCGGCACATCGAAGACGATCACTCCCTCCAGCATCCCGGCCGGCTCCAGGATCCGCAGCAAACCCAACCAGTTGGGAAGCCCTTCGATGTCGGAGACCTCCATGAAGCTGTTGCCTTCTTCGTCCTCCAGCGTGAGCAACGGCACGGCCACCTGCTGCTGGCCGGCGTTGGAGATCGAGAGCCGGATCAACAGGAAGCGGTTCTCGGGGATCTTCGCCTCGATGGAGTCGCCGAGCTGGGCCCGCCACTGCGTCTCGAGCACGTTGTAGGTCAACGGGCCCACTGTGGTCAGCTCCCCCATTTGATGCACCGGCTCCTCGAGCACGCCCGAGGAGCAGGCGCTCAGCAGGACGGCGGCCGCCAGCACGGTCCTCTCCATCGTTTTCCGCATCGCGTTCAATCTTAATGAGATCCCCCGGCGGGAGGCAATCGCCGGCCGGCTGCGGCCCGCCCGCTCAGCCAAGCTTCTTCCGCAAGAGCTGGTTCACTTGTTTTGGGTCCGCCTGGCCCTTTGTCGCCCGCATCACCTGCCCCATGAAGTAGCCGATCACGGTCTTCTTCCCGCCCTTGTACTGCGCTACCTGGGTTGGGTTCTTCTCGAGCACCTCGTCGATGATTCCCTCCAGCTCGCCGCCGCCCATCACCTTCAACCCTTCACGCTCGACGATCTTCGAAGGAGCCTCGCCGGTGGCGAACATCTTCGGGAAGATCTCCTTGGCCAGCTTGCCGGTGATCTGGCCCTCGGCGATCAGGCGGATCAGCTCGCCGATGTGCTCCGGCGGCACCGGCGACTCGGTGATCTCCTTGCCCTCGGCGTTCAGGCGGCCCAGCAGCTCGCCCTGGACCCATTTGGCGGCTTCCACGGGATTCCCCGCTGCCGCCGCGGCCTTCTCATAGTATTCGGCCAGCGGACGCGTCGCCGTCAGCACCCGGGCGTCGTAGTCCCGCAGGCCGTACTCCTCGATGAAGCGTTTCCGCTTGGCCGCCGGCAGCTCCGGCATCGAGGCCTGGATCGTTTCGAGCCACTTCTCGCTGATCTCCAGCGGCAGCAGATCCGGCTCCGGGAAATAGCGGTAGTCGTGGGCGTGCTCCTTCGTCCGCATACCGGCCGTCTGGCCGGTCGAGGGGTCGTAGAGCCGCGTCTCCTGTTCCACCGCGCCGCCGCCCTCGAGCACCGCCACCTGCCGGGCGATCTCGTAGTCCAGCGCCTCCCGTAAAAAACGGAACGAGTTCAGGTTCTTCACCTCTGCCTTCGTACCGAACTCTCCGGCCCCCTTGAGCCGCACGGAAACATTGGCGTCGCAGCGCAGGTGGCCCTTTTCCATGTCGCAGGTGGAGACGCCGACGAACTGCAGCGTTTGCTTCAGTTCGGTCAGGTAGGCGTAGGCCTCCTCGGAGCTCCGCATGTCCGGCTCGCTGACGATCTCGATCAGCGGCGTGCCGCAGCGGTTGAGGTCCACATAGCTATACCGGTCGGAGTCCCGGAAACCCTCGTGAACGCTCTTGCCGGCGTCGTCCTCGATGTGCACTCGGGTGATGCCGATGCGCCGCCCCGCCCCGCCGGCCTCGATCTCCAGATGCCCGTGCTCGGCCAGTGGCAGCTCGTACTGTGAGATCTGGTAGCCCTTCGGCAGGTCCGGGTAGAAGTAGTTCTTCCGTGCCAGCCGCGAGACCCGGTTGATGCGGCAGTTCAGCGCCAGCGCGGCTTGGACAGCCATCTCCACCGCCCGCCGGTTCAGCACCGGCAGCGCTCCGGGCAGTCCCAGGCAGACCGGGCAGACGTTGGTGTTCGGCGGATCGCCGAATCGGGTCGGGCAGGCGCAGAAGATCTTCGTCCGCGTGGCGAGCTGGACGTGCACTTCCAGCCCGATCACCGGCTCATATTTGGCCAGCAACTCCGACGAGGCTAAGATGTCGGCGGCCGAGGACATGACTTTTCCTCATTATACGGGCGGGGACCGGAGGGCCCCGGCCCCGGTGCGGACAACCCACACCCGCCCGTAACGGAACGAGCGGCGCCCGGCCGTCTACCCGTGGATCTTCTTGAAGTTCGCCAGGCAGCGCTTCACCGTCTCGAACGGTGGATAGTCACTGCCTTCCTGCTCGATCAGGTAGTACTCGACGCCGCCCACGGATTCGGCCGCTTGAAAGATCTCCTTCCACGGGGCGTCGCCCTCGCCGAAGAGCACCTTGTAGCCTTTGCCCGCCTTCGACGACCAGTCCTTGCAGTGGATGTCTTTGATCCGCCCCGGGTTCGCTCGGATCCAGGCCACTGGATCCGAGCCCGCCTCCAGGCAAGTGCCCACGTCGAGCTGCAGCATCACGTCTTTCGGCGTGTTGGCGGC
Organism: Solibacteraceae bacterium; assembly: GCA_026984795.1. Lineage (GTDB taxonomy): Bacteria > Acidobacteriota > Terriglobia > Bryobacterales > Bryobacteraceae > JALSRK01. The sequence goes on from JALSRK010000076.1 coordinate 104,561, forward strand.
GATCACCTCGATGGGCCGCTTGCCCTCCACCGGCCGGAACTCCCGCTGATGGTTGTGATAGCCGGCCCTAAGGCCCGCGGCCTTCATCTTCTCGTGGGCTTTGGTCAGCTTCTCGGCGACCTTCTTCCACTCGTCCAGCCCGCCCTCGATCCGACCCGGGCTGGCCATGACGATGTACTTGCCGCCGAGGATCTTGTTCAGCTCGATGGCGTGGTCCAGGTTCGCCGGATCGAAGGCCGAGGCGCTGTTGTGCGTCGAGTAGCACTTGACGCCGAGCTCGTCGAGCAGTTTCCGGACCTCTTTCGCCCGGGCGGCGTCCCACTTCAGATACGGGGCATAGAACTCCACGCATTCGTAACCCATGCCGGCGACCTTGCGGACCGTACCCATCAGGTCCTTGGCGAGCTCCGTGCGGACCGAGTACAGCTCCAGTCCCACTGGAACCTTGCCGGATTTGGCCGCCATCGGCAAGGCGGCGCTGATCGCCAGGAAAGAACGTCGGGAATATTTCACGGCTACCATAGCGTAAATGACTGTAGCACAAGGTGGAGGGCCGAAAACACTCCTGCCGGGGCTCGGGTGAATGCGCACATCCCGGACCGCCGGGACGACTCAACGCTTTGGAGCCCCGGAGCGTCATAACAAATGTGAAGAGCTCACTGCGCCTGCACGGCGCCGCCTGCACGGCTGCGGCCGTCATGTTGCTGCCGCCCGGCCTTGCGAAAGCGCTCGACGTCCGCCAGGCGATCGCCGGCATCGAGGCGCGCTACAACCGGCCCCGGACCATGCAGCTCCGCTTCGAGCAGACTTATACCGGCTACGGCCGGCCGCCGCGGACCGAACGGGGCGTCCTCTACCTGCGCAAGCCGCGGCGCATGCGCTGGGAGTACGAGCAGCCGCCCGGCAAGCTGTTCCTCTCCGACGGCAAGTTCGTCTACTTCTACAGCCCGGCGGCCAACCGCGTGGAGAAGATGCCGCTCAAGGAAAGCGGCGACCTGCGCACCCCGCTGGCCTTCCTCATGGGCCGGCTGGATCTGCGCCGGGACTTCCGCGAGTTCCGCTCCCGACCGGAGGGAGAGGATCTCCACGTCGTGGCCTTACCGAAATCGAAGAACGCTCCCTACCGTGAGGTGGTCTTCGTCGTCACGCCTGAGTTCCGTATCAAGCGTCTCGTCGTCCGGGGCGCCGACGAGTCGGTGATGGAGTTCCGCTTCTCTGCCGAACGTATCAACCCCCCGCTGCCGCCGGACCTGTTCGTCTTCCGCGCGCCTCCCGGAGTGGAGTTCATCGAGGTAGGGGCTGCCCAGGAGACCGGGAATTGAGCTATGGCCGAGTGGGTGCTCAAATACGCTGATCCCCGCGGGGAGATCCACCAGCAGGTGGCCGAGGCCGGCTCCGCCCAGGAACTGAAGGACAAGTACATCCGCCAGGGCTACCTCGTTTACTGGGTCAAGCCGAAGACCGAACTGGCCGGGCTCGCCCAGCGCGTGGGCCCCAGCCGCAAGAAGATCAATCCGGAGAAGTTCCTGATCTTCAACCAGCAGTTCGTCACCCTGATCAAGGCCGGCTTGCCGATCCTGAAATCCCTCGACCTGCTGGCCGAGCGCCTCACCGACCCCAAGCTCGGCCGCTACGTCAGGGCCGTCCGCGACGACGTCAAGACCGGCTCCAGCCTGTCCGACGCGTTCGCCGCCCAGGGCGTCTTCCCGCCCATCTACGTCACTTCGGTCATGGCCGGCGAGAAGAGCGGCGCCCTCGCCGAGGTGCTCGAGCGCTACATCCAGTATCAGAAACTCGCCCTGGCGGTGCGCAAGAAGGTCCTGCTCTCGCTACTCTATCCTTCATTGCTCATCGGGCTGACGATCCTGCTCATCGTCTTCCTGGTCACTTACGTGGTACCGAACTTCGCCAAGCTCTACGAGAGCATGGATGCCGATCTGCCCGTAGCCACTCAGATCCTCATCGCCGTCGGCACCACCGCCCGCAATTACATCCTGGTCGGGGTGGGTCTCCTGGCCGCCGCCGTGGTGGCCTTCCGAATCTGGTCGCGCGGCGAGGCGGCCCAGGAGAAGATCGACCGGTCGAAGGTCCGCACCCCGGTGTTGGGCGACATCTGGATCAAATACCAGGTAGCCCAGCTCTCGCGGGTGCTGAGCACGCTGCTTATGGGCGGCATCCCGCTGGTGCAGGCTCTGGAGACGGCCGGTAGATCCCTCGGCTCGAGTCTGCTCCGCAAGACGATGGAGCAGACCCGCAAGCTGGTCCGTGAGGGGCAGAGCCTCTCGGCCTCGTTCCAGTCCACCGGCCTGTTCCCGGAGCTCTCCATCGACATGATCGAGGTCGGCGAATCCACCGGCGCGCTGCCCCAGATGCTCAATAGCGTGGCCGAGTTCTACGAGGACGACGTCCAGACCCGCATGCAGGCGGCCTTGTCTCTGATCGAGCCGGCGATCATGATCTTTATGGGCATCTTCGTGGCTTTCGTGCTGGTCGCGCTCTACCTGCCGATCTTCTCGCTCGCCGACACCCTGCGATGAGGAGGACCGAAGCAACGGAGGAAAAACGAGCCATGGCTGAGGAAATCAAACAGCAGGGAACCGAGGAGGAAGTCGAGCGGGCGCGGGCGCTCGCCCGGCGCTACCGTTACGAGTTCGTGGACCTGCGCGAGACCCGCATCGACCACGATCTGTTCACCTCCATCCCGGTGGACCTGATGTTCCGCTACAACTTCGTGCCGCTGGGGGCCGATAACGGCACTCTCGAGATCGCCCTCGCCGACCCCCGCAACCTGAACCTCATCGATGAACTTTCCATCCTGCTCCAGAAGCGGCTCCGGGTGAAGGTCGCCACGCTGTCACAGATCTCCGACCTGCTCAAGAAGACCGAACAGTCCCAGCGGGTGCTCGAAGAGGTCACCGAAGGCTTCACCCTTGACGTCGTCGCCGAGGAGGACAGCCAGGACGAGACGCTCTCTATCGAGAAGCTCACCGCCGGCGACACCGACATCGCCCCGGTCATCAAGCTCGTCGATACCACCATCTTCAACGCTCTGGAGCGGCGCGCCAGCGACATCCACATCGAGACCCGCGACCAGGAAGTAGCCATCAAGTACCGCATCGACGGTGTCCTGCACTACGCCATGCCGCCGATCGCCAAGGACTGGCATTCGACGATCATCTCCCGCATCAAGGTGATGAGCGAGCTCGACATCGCCGAGCGCCGCGTCCCCCAGGACGGCCGCTTCCGCGTCCGCTACAAGGGGCGCCTCATCGACTTCCGCGTTTCCATCATGCCGACGATCTATGGCGAGGACGCCGTGCTCCGCGTGCTGGACAAGGAGTCGATGAGCGAGAAGTTCAAGTCGCTGAACCTCGACGTGGTCGGCTTCTCCGAGGAGGACCTGGCCAAGTTCCGCCGCTATATCAAGGAGCCGTACGGGATGGTGCTGGTCACCGGGCCCACCGGCTCCGGAAAGACCACCACGCTGTACGCGGCCTTGAGCGAGATCCAGAACGACGAAGACAAGATCATCACCATCGAGGACCCGGTCGAGTATCAAATCAAGGGCATCACCCAGATCCCGGTGAATGAGAAGAAGGGCCTCACCTTCGCCCGGGGGCTGCGCTCCATCTTGCGGCATGACCCGGACAAGATCATGGTCGGCGAGATCCGCGATCAGGAGACCGCCCAGATCGCCATCAACGCGGCCCTCACCGGCCACCTCGTCTTCACCACCGTCCATGCCAACAACGTGCTGGACGTGCTGGGCCGCTTCCTGAACATGGGGGTCGAGCCGTACAACTTCGTCTCGGCGCTGAACTGCATCCTGGCCCAGCGCCTGGTCCGGGTCATCTGCTCCCACTGCAAGCGCCCGGTCGACTATCCCGACGACTACCTCATCGAGAGCGGGCTGGACCCGGCCGAGTGGCGACAGATCACTTTCTACGAAGGGGCCGGCTGCTTCGAGTGCGGCGGTACGGGCTTCCGCGGCCGGACCGCGATCCACGAGCTGCTCGATCTGAGCGAGCGCATCCGCGAGATGATCCTCGACCGCCGGCCGAGCTCCGAGATCAAGCGCCAGGCTCGAGAGGAGGGCATGCGCTTCCTGCGCGAGTCGGCGCTCGACAAGGTGAAGGCGGGCATCACCACCCTGCGGGAGATCAACAAGGTGACGTTCGTCGAGGTCTGAGGCGGCGCCGCCCTGGGGCCGCTCAGGCGGGGCAGAAGAGCGAATGAACATACTGGCGCAGATTCGGAAGCTGTTGAAGGACCCGCCGCCGGAGCATGCCTTCGAGGTCTCCGAGACGGCGATCGCCTGGGCGCGCCGCACCCGCGAGGACTTGAAACTGGGCGTCGAGGCCCTGGAACCGGGTATCCTCGCCGTCTCGCCCCTGCACGACAACGTCGCCGATCCGGATGCCTTCTTCCGCCACGTCCAGGCTCTCGCCGGCGGCGACGGCAAAGCCAGACGCCGCCGCACCGCCCTGATCCTGCCCGACTTTTGCGCCCGGGTGGCCGTGCTCGACTTCGACCAGTTCCCCTCCGACGCCGCCGAGCAGGTTTCCCTGGTGCGTTTCCGCATGAAGAAGAGCATCCCCTTCGACGTCGATTCGGCGCAGGTCTCCTATTACATGCAGTCCCGGGGCGGGGCCGGACGCAAGGTCGAAGTGGTGGCCGCCGTCGCTCCGCTGGAGATCATCGCCCGCTACGAGGCGGCCTTCCGCCACGCTGGCTTCGAACCGGGCCTCGTCACCACCTCCACCCTGGCGGCGCTGAATCTGCTGAGCCCGGACGGGGTCCAGGTGCTGGCCCGGTTGAGCGGGTCTGTGCTCACCGCGGCGGTCACCGAGGGCCGCGACCTCCGCCTGCTGCGCTGCGTGGACTTGCCCGAGCTCACCCCTGAAGAAGTAATGCGAGTGCTGTTTCCCACCTGCGCTTTCGTAGAGGACACCGTCGGCGAAAAGCCGCGGGAACTGTTGGTGTGCGGTTTCGGGGACTGGGAGCCGGTGGTCGTGGAGCAGAGCCGGCAGGACCTCGGTCTCGAAGTCCGCCGGCTTGGCTCACGCTTCGGCGAGCCGGGACCGGCAAATGCCGGCTTGTTCGGATTCCTGGAAGCCGCGGAGACCTGAGGAGAGTCGAACGATGAAACTGGCAGCGCCCATCAACCTCGCGAGCCGGCCGTTCCGGCACGACCGCCCGATTCTGGTCGCATCGATAGCCACCGCCGTGCTCATGGTCTTCGTCCTGGCGCTCCAGATCTATCTGATTCGGGCCGAGCGCGGGGCCGGCGAAGAGGCTGCCCGGGGCATCGCGGAGGCCGAGGTCCGCCTCGAGCAGCTCACCCGGCGCGAAGCTCAGCTCCAGGCGGAGCTGACCCGTCCGGAAAACGAAACCGTGCTCGTGCGCAGCGTCTTCCTGAACAGCCTGCTACTGCGCAAGGGCATCAGTTGGACGCTGATCTTCGGCGACCTGGAGAAGGTGATGCCCTACAACGTCAAGCTCGTCCAGATCCGTCCCCAGGTCACCGAGGACAACGAAATCCAGTTGGAGATGGTGGTCGCCGCCCGCGACTCCGAGCCGGTGATCGAGATGCTGCGCAACATGGAGAATTCCGACATCTTCAGCTCCACTGCGGTGACGGCGGCTCTGCCGCCCACCGACAATGAACCCCTGTACCGCTACCGGGTGAACGTGCTCTATGGCCGGAAACTCTAGCTGGAACGCGATCCGCGAACGCCTGCCCGCCGGACCCGGACTCCTCCGGGATCCGCGCCTCTTGGTGCGCCTGATCCTCGGCGTCCTGCTCGCCGCGAACCTGGCCGCGGCGCTGCTGCTCTTCCGCCCGTGGGCCGAGTCGCCTGAAGAAATGGAAGCCCGCCTCGGACGCCTGCGCTCCGAGATCCAGCGAAAGCAGCAGAACGTGGCCCGCCTGGAAACGCTCGTCGAGAAGTCGCGGAAGGCCCGCGAGCAGGGCGACGCCTTTATGGCGAAATACTTCCTCGACCGGCGCACTGCCTCTTCGACGATCATCAGCGAGCTGCGCGACACCGCCGCCAAAGCCGGCATCGAGCAGCAGGAACAGACCTTCAGCTTCGAGCCGATCGAAGGCAGCGACAATCTCTACATGATGACCATCTCCGGCAACTACGAGGGCCGCTACGAAGATCTGGTGAAGTTCCTGAACCTCCTCGACCGCTCGCCGCGCTTCCTGATCCTCGACACTCTGGCGGCTTCCCCCCAGCGCGCCGCCGGCGCCCTGAACGTCAACTTCAAGATGCACGCCTTCGTCATCAAGGGCAAGCCGCGGGCGCCGAAAGCCGCCGCATCGCCGGGTAAAGGGAGCGCGGAAGGCGGCCGTCCGGCCGAAACAGCTTCAGCTCCCCAGGAGGCGAAGGCGGGATGAAAGTCGGCGCGGAACCCAAGAAGGTCGCCATTCTGATCGGTTTGCTCGCCGTGGCCGCTTATCTGTTCTTCTCCAACAGCGCCTCGGACATACCGGACTACACGCCGCCGTCCACTCCCGCCGCCGCGGTGAAGACCGCTCCGGAGAAGTCCCGCGCCCCCCGTCCCGCCCCCCGGCGCGTGGCGGCGCGGCCGGCGCCCCGTCCCGGAGCGCGACGGGGCGGCCGGGGGTTCCGGCCTTCGCTGGTCATCCGGCGGCCTGAGGACCGGCCCGATCCTATGTCCCTCGATCCGACGCTGCGCCTGGACCTGCTGGCGAAGTTGCAGGGCGTCCGTGTGGAAGGCGTTCGCCGGAGCCTCTTCGAGTTCGGTCGTCCGGTTCCACTGAAGAAGCCCGAACCGAAGCTTTCGCCGGCCAAGATCGAAGAGATCAAGCGAAAGCAGCGCGAGGCGATCGCCAAGCGGGTCGCCGCTAAGCCCGCCAAGCCGCCTCCGCCGCCCATCCCGCTCAAGTTCTACGGCTATATCAGCCGTGTCCATACGGACGAAACGAAGGCCTTTTTCCTGGACGGCGAAAAGATCTTCATTGCCGGCGAGGGCGACCTCATCGATAAGAGGTACAAGGTGGTGAAGATCGGGGCCAAGTCGGCCGTGGTGGAGGATACCCGGCATGACCACCGCCAGACGCTGCGGCTGGAGGAAGTGCGTGGATAGAAAGATCCAGCGCGGGCGCGGCGAGGGCGGCTTCGCCATGCTGCTCATCTTCGTGATGGCCGCCTCGGTGGCCATCATGCTCTACCGCGAACTGCCACGCCTGGTCTTCGAGTCCCAGCGGGTCAAGGAGCAGGAGCTGATCGACCGCGGCGAGCAGTACAAGCGCGCCATCCAGCTCTACGTGCGAAAGTTCAAGAAGTACCCGGCCAGCTTGGACGACCTCGAGAACGCCACCGAGATCCGCTTCCTGCGCCGGCGCTACAAGGACCCGATGACCGGCAAGGACGAGTGGCGGCTCATCCACATCGACAACATGGGCTTCTACACGGATTCGCTCACGCGGAAGCGCCCGCAGCAGCAGGAAGAGAAGAAGTCCGAGAACACCTTCATCACCGAGGGAGCGGCCTTCGGCTCCGCTGCGCCAGCCCCCGGCCAGGGGACCGAACAGGCCCGGGGCGCCATGATCCGGGGGGCGAGCGACCGCCCGCTGGTGCGGGCCGAGCAGTACCGCGGCGTTGCGTCCCCGCCGCGTCCCCCGGGGGCCCCGCCCGTCGCCCGGCAGCCCTATCCGCCGGGCGTCCCGCCGCCGGCCGCCTATCCCCAACCCGGACAACCCGGCTATCCGCCGGGTCAGCCGCCCTATGGACAGCCAGGATATCCTCCGCCCGGTTACGGCCAGCCGGGCTATCCCCCTCCCGGTTATGCCCGGCCCGGCGCGGTCCCCGCTACACCCGGATATCCTGTTCCTGGCCAGCCGGGTTATCCGCAGCCAGGACAGCCTGCGCAAGGCGCCGGCCCTGGATATCCGCCGGCGCCCGGGACGCCGTATCCGCAGCAAGGTGTGCCCGGCCTGCCGGGACCTTACGGCCGGCCCCAGCCCGCCGCCCCGGGCTATGTGTCCCCCAGCTATCGGCCGCCCAGCTCCCCGCCGCAGCCAGCAACGCCGCCGCAGCCAGGCGCTTATCCCCAGCAGCCGGGCGGGTACCCGCCCCAGCCCGGCGCCCCGCCCGCGGTTCCCGGCGCTCCCCAGTATGGGCAGCCGGGCGTGATTACTCCCGTGCAGCCGCGTATCAGTCCTCAGTCGCCCCGCTCGCCCCGTCCGGCGACGCCGGCCTACCCCAGCCAAGGCGTTCCCGGTTTGCCGGGCCCCTACGGACCGCCCACGCCCATCTCGCCCAGCGGCCGCATCGGCACGCCGCCTACCGGCGCCCAGCCCGCCCGGCCACCCGGGTCCCCGGGGACGCCTGCCACGCCCGGCGGCGGCCCGAACCCGGCCCTCTCCATCATTCAGCAGATCCTTACCACGCCCCGGCCCGGCGGCCTGGCCGGTATCACTGGACCGGCGGCCGGAGGCGGCATCGGCGGGGGCATCGCCGGCGTCGCCTCCACCTACGAGGCCGAGGGCATCAAGGTGTACAACGACCACACCAAATACAACGAGTGGGAGTTCATCTACGACTACCGCGAGGACCAGGCATCGCGCGCTCGCGCCGCCGCTGGGGCGGCCGGCGCCGGCAGCCGGCGCAACCCGCTCGGCGGGTCCGGCCCCAGCCAGAGCCAGGGCTTCGGCTCCAGCTCGTCCTTCGGCGGGTCCGGCTCCCGCAGCGGCTTCGGCAGCTCCGGCTCGCCCGGTTCTCTCAGCCGCCCGCAGGACCGCTTCCCTTTGCTCGGCAACCCGGTTCCCCCGGCTCCCACCGGCCGGCCGTGAACTGTGCCGGCGCTCTTTTCTTCGGGCCCCTCGTGCCGAGAGCCTGGGAGGCGAAACGATTAGTGCGCTTGCGTTCCTCGGCTAGTATTTGCTAACCTAGTGACCGCTAGGTTAGTGAACGCTAATATCATCGGCGATGCCCGGCAGCACCGACCGTAAGAAAAACCGCCTCACCGCCGAAGAGCGCCGCGCGGCGATCGTCGAGGCCGCCGTCCGCCTCTTCGCCGAGAAAGGGTTCCGCGGGACCACTACGCGCGAGCTCGCCGCCGCCGTCGGGGTCTCCGAGCCCGTCCTCTATCAGCACTTCGCCACCAAGGGAGACCTCTACACGGCCATCATCGAAGCCATCTGCCGCCACCGCGACCGCGACCGCGACGGCCTGCTCGAGCTGGCCCGCCACGCTGAAGACGACGAGGCCTTCTTTTCCCGCCTCGCCGAGCTGATCCTGGAGTGGTACGACGAACAGCCCGAGGTGGTCCGCCTGCTGCTGTTCAGCGCGCTCGAAGAGCACGACCTCAAGGACCGCTTCGTCGAGACCCAGGTCGCCATGCTCTACGAGATCCTCACCGAATACCTCGAGCGCCGGATGGACAAGGGCGTCTTCCGGCGCATGGATCCCTATCTCGCCGCCCGGGCCTTCACCGGCATGGTTTCGCACCAGGGCATGGCCAAAGTCGTCTTCGGAATCGACGATCTGCGCGGGTCGCGCCAAGAGATCGCCCGCAAGATCGCCGACATCTTCGTGAACGGAATCCGATCACACGGAGCGCAAGGCGCATGAGGAAAGAACTTCTGGTTCTGGCAGGATTGCCCGCACTGTTTCTTGCAGCCTGCGGGGGCTCGTCGCCCCAACAGCCCGTCGAGGCGGCGGCCGAGCTGCAGGAGCCCCTGGCCGTGCGCGTGGCGCGGGCCGAGCTGCGCCAGGCGCCGAGAAAGCTCTGGGTCACCGGTTCGCTCCAGGCCGACGAGACCGCTACGGTATCGAACGAGGTGGCCGGAAAGCTGGCCGCCGTCTACGTCGATTTCGGCGACCGCGTCCGCCAGGGCCAGGTGCTGGCTGAACTAGACAAGCGCGAGCTGAAACTGCAACTCGAGCGGGCGCGCTCGGCCCTGGCGCAGGCGCTGGCCCGGCTCGGGCTGAGTCCGGATCAGGGGGACGTCGTCCCCGAGACCACGCCGGCGATCCGCCAGGCCGAGGCCCAGCTCGAAACCGCGCGTACCAAGTACGAATCCGCCGCCCGGCTCGTCAAGACGGGTGACATCGCGCATGACCGTTACGTCGAGATCGAGAAGGCCTACCACGCCGCCCAGGCCGCCCTCGACGCCGCCCGCCACGAGCTCCAAGTGGTGCTGGCGCAGGTCCAGTCGTTGAAGGCCGAAGTGGCGCTGGCCGAAAAGCGCCTCTCCGACGCCGAGATCCGCGCCCCGTTCGACGGCTATGTCACCGAACGGCTGGCTTCCGCCGGCGAATTCCTGCGCCAGAACACCCCCTTGCTGCGGCTGGTGAAGCCCTACCCGCTGCGCTTGCGTTTCGACGTGCCCGAGAGCGCCGCGCCCGCCGTCCGGCCCGGCCGCTCGCTGCGGTTCCGCACCGACGCCCTGCCCGGGGAGGAGTTCGCCGCCACGGTCACCGAGGTCGCGGCCTCGCTCGATCCCCGGTCGCGCACGCTGCCGGCCGAAGCCCGCGTCGAGGTACGCGACGAGCGGCTGAAGCCCGGTATGTTCGTCCAGGTGCAGTTGGTGGTCGATCCCGACGCCACGGCGGTGGTCGTCCCACGCCAGGCCGTGCGCACCGTGGCCGGGCTGCGGAAGGTCTTCGTCATCGAGGACGGCCGGGCGGTGGAGCGCAAGGTGGAGACGGACCGGGAGTTCGGCGATTGGGTGGAGGTCCGTAACGGAGGCATCTCCCCAGGGACGCTGGTGGCGCTGGACCACTTGGCGGAACTGGTTGATGGTATGCCTGTCACCGTCATTGAATCCGAGAGTTGAGCCATGCAGAAGCTCGCGGAAATCTGCATTCGCCGGCCGGTCTTCGCGACGATGCTGATCCTCTCGCTCGTCGTGATGGGTCTGGACTCCTACTTCAAGCTCGGAGTCGATTTCTTCCCCAAGCTCGAATTCCCCATCGTCACCATCACCACCACGCTGCGCGGCGCCTCGCCCGAGGAGGTCGAGAGCCAGGTCACCCAGCGCATCGAGGAGGCGGTGAACACCGTCAGCGGCATCGACGACCTCAGCTCGGTCTCGGCCGAGGGCATCTCGATCGTCACCGTGCAGTTCGTTCTGGAGAAGGATCCCGACGTCGCCGCCCAGGAGGTGCGCGACAACGTCAACCGGATCCTGAGCGATCTTCCTGAGGACACCGACCCGCCGATCATCGAAAAGCTGGCCACCGACGCCGCCCCGGTTATCAACGTCGTCGTGGCCTCCAACCGCGATCTGCGCGAGACCACCAGGATCGTCGATGACCAGATCAAGCGCAGCCTGGAGACGGTGCCGGGCGTCGGCCAGGTCCGCTTCGTCGGCGAGCGGGAGCGCCAGATCCAGATCTGGCTCGACGGCGACCGCCTCTACGCGTACAACCTGAACATCGACCAGGTTCGCCGCGCCATCGCCGCGCAGAACGTCGAGATTCCGGGCGGCCGCCTGGACCGCGGGCCGGTCGAGTTCTCCGTCCGCACCCTCGGTCGCATCGAGCGCCCCGAAGACTTCGAGCGCATCGTGGTGGCCAACGTCAACGGCGCCCCGGTGCGCGTCGGCGACATCGGCTACGTGACCGACGGCGTGAAGGAGCCGCGGTCGTTGGCCCGGCTGGACGGAAAGCCGGCGGTGGTCCTTCAGGTCCGCAAGCAGGCCGGCACCAACACCCTGGAAGTGATCCGCCGAGTGAAAGAACGCATCGAAGAGATCCGGCCGTACCTGCCTTCGGACTTCGTGATCACCTATACCCAGGACCAGTCGGACTTCATCTACGGCTCGTTCAAGGCCGTCGAGCGCCACTTGATCGAGGGCGGGCTCTTTGCCGCCTTCGTCGTTTTCCTGTTCATGCGCAACTGGCGCTCGACCGTTATCGCCGCCATCGCCATCCCTACTTCGATCATCTCCACCTTCACCTTCATGAAGTGGATGGGGTTCACCCTGAACCAGCTCACCATGCTCGCCCTGGTCCTCATGGTGGGCATCGTCATCGACGACGCCATCGTCGTGCTGGAGAACATCTTCCGCTTCATGGAGGAAAAGAAGATGTCCCCCTTCCAGGCGGCCATCGAAGGCACCCGCGACATCGGCCTCGCCGTGATGGCCACCACCCTCAGCCTGGTGATCATCTTCCTGCCCATCGCGTTCATGTCGGGCCTCGTCGGCCGCTTCATGTCGAGCTTCGGCTACACTGCGGCCTTCGCGATCATTGTCTCCCTGCTGGTCAGCTTCACCCTCACGCCCACGTTCTGCTCCCGGTTCTTGCGGGTCTCTGACAACAACCACCAGCGCTTCAGCAAGGACACTTGGCTGTTCCGGTCCATCTCCCGCCCTTACATGGCTATGCTGCGCTGGTCGATGACCCATCGCGGCGCCGTCGTCGCTTTCTCGCTGGCGGTGGCCCTCTCCACCATCCCGCTGGCTTACTTCATCGGCAAGGACTTCCTCCCTGAGGACGACCAGAGCGAGTTCGAAGTGGGCGTGGAGATGCCCAAGGGCTCGTCGCTGGCCGGCAGCGACCAGATGATGCGCGAGATCGAGGCGGAGCTGTGGAAGTTGCCCGGCGTCGAGCACGTGCTCACCACCGTCGGGGCCGACATCCGCCGCCGCGTGGACATCGGCACGATCATCGTCGAGCTCGTCCCCATGGACCAGCGCGATCACAGTCAGCAGCAGATCATGAGCTTGGCCCGGGAGCGCCTGCAGAAGTTCCGGGATATCACCACCGCCGTTCGTCTTCCCTCCCTCATCCAGGGCGCCACCCGCGTGGACCTGATGTTCTACGTCCAGGGCCCGGACCTCGACAAGCTGGAGCAATACTCCAACGCCTTGGTGGAAGCGCTTTCCCAGGTTCCGGGAGTCGTGGACCTCGACACCTCCTACGAACCGGGCAAGCCGGAGATCCAGGTGCGCATCAACCGCGACAAGGCCGCCGACCTCGGCGTCAGCGTGGCCTCGGTCGCCACGGCGCTCCGCACGCTCGTCGGCGGCGATCAGCAGGTCACCACCTACCGCGAGGGCGACGACCGCTACGACGTCATGCTCCGGGTCGAGAAGCAATTTCGCGATTCGCCCGACGCCCTCGAGCGGCTCTTCGTTCCCTCGACGAAACTGGGCAACGTCCCGATCGCCAACGTGGCTTCTCTCCAGCGCGCCACCGGCCCCGCCCAGATCACGCGATGGAACCGCGAGCGGAACATCCTGATCCAGGCGAACATCGCCGAGGGACAGTCCTTGAGCAATGTGCTGGAGATCCTCGATCAGAAGGTCAAGGATCTGAATCTGCCCCCGGAGTACCGCACCGGCCTGGTCGGGCACAGCCGGGAGTTCCTTCGCGCCGGCCGCGCCTACCTGTGGGCCTTCCTGCTGGCCATCGTCTTCATGTACATGGTGCTGGCGGCGCAGTTCGAGAGCTTCATCGACCCGGTGACCATCCTGATCAGCCTGCCGCTTTCGGTGCCTTTCGCGCTGCTGTCGTTGATGGTCGCCGGCGAGAACTTCTCGGTGATCTACAGCTCGCTGGGCATCTTCGTCCTCTTCGGGGTGGTGAAGAAGAACTCGATTCTGCAGATCGACCACATCAAGGCCCTGCGCCGCGAGGAGGGTATGAGCCGCCTGGAGGCGATCTACCAGGGCTGCAGCGACCGGCTGCGCCCGATCCTGATGACCACCATGTCCCTGGTGGCCGGCATGCTGCCCCTGGCCCTCGGCGGCGGGCCGGGTTCCGGCTCACGGAGGACCGTCGCCATCGTGGTGATCGGCGGCCAGACGCTCTGCCTGATTCTGTCGCTGCTGGTCACGCCGGTCGCCTACTCGATCTTCGACGACATCGCTCACGCCCCCGCGTGGAGCCGGCTGGCCCGTGGCTGGGCCGGCGCCGGCGTCGCTCTGCGCCGGGCCTGGGCCACGATTACGGGGACTCTACGGTGATGCCATGCGGAAGCTGATCTCGATCTTCTTGGCCATGAGTTTGCCGTGGGCCGGATGGGCCGCGCCCGCCGGCGAGGCCGGCGCCGAGGAGTCCCTCCCGGCCCGCGTCGGCGTCAGCGGAGGCAAACGCGAGATCACCCTGGCCGACGTCATCGAACTGGCGCTGAAGAACAACCTCGACGTCGGAATCGAACGCACGAACCTAGAGACGGCCAACCAATCTCTGTTCGGCGCCAAGGGATTCCTCGATCCGCACTTCACTTTCTCTCCCCGTATCGAGGACCGCTCCACCCCGACAAGCTCGACCCTGATCGGCACTAACGGAAAGCTCGACCAGACGATCGCCACCTTCGACGCCTCGTGGGACCAGCGCCTGCCCTGGTGGGGCTCCTCGCTGCGCGTGGCCCTTGAGAGCACCCGGCAAACCACCACGAATCCTTTCGAAGTGCTCAGCCCGTTCAACACCGCCCGGCTGGGCATCTCGGTCACCGTCCCCGTCACCCGGAACCGGAAGATCGATCGCGCTCGGGCGAACCTCCGCATTACGAACCACCAGGTGGGGCTTTCGGAAACCCAGTTCAAGATCAAGGTCATCGACGTGATCCTCCGGGTGCAGGAAGCTTATTGGAACCTGGTCGCTGCCCGCCAGGCCGTGCAGGTCGCTTCCGAAGCCGTGAAGCTCGCCCGGGAGCAGTTGGCCCGTACCAAACGTCAGATCGACAGCGGCACGCTGGCCCCGGTAGAGCTGGCCGCCGCCGAGGCTGAGCTGGAGCGCCGCGTGGATACCTGGTACGCTTCCATCGGCCTGGTCACCGAGCTTGAGAATGCCCTCAAGATGGAGATCCTGGCCAGCGAGAGTGATCCCATGTGGAATGACGAGCTGATCCCCATCGAGGAAGCGACGCTCGAGCCGCCTTCGTGCAATTCGGTTCAGGAAGCGGTCGATATCGCCCTGCGCAAGCGGCCGGAGCTGGCCGCCGTCGATCTCCGGGAGGAGACGGTCCGCGTCCAGGAGCAACTCGCCCGCAGCGAGGTGAAGACCCAGGTGAACCTGGTGGGTGGTTATTGGGTGGCGGGACTGAGCGGCTTCGCCGCCAGCCGCGAGAATCCCTTCGCTCGCAGCTTCGCAGCGCAGTTCCAGCGCGTCAACGAGCTTTCGAAACTGGCCGGACTGCCTCCGCTCGAGCCTCCCGATTTCGGCGCCCGCGCCCCCACCAACCTGGTCGGCGGCTTCGGGCTGGCCTGGCAGCACCTGTTCCGGGCCAACTTCCCCACCGCCACCGTCGGGGTGCAATTCGACTTCTCCGCGCGCAACCGCCGGGCCAAGGCCGAGCTCGCCAAGGCGGCCATCGAGGAGCGGCGGCTGAAGCTCGAGCGCCGCAAGCTCGAGCAGGCCATCGCCGCCCAGGTGCGCAACGCCCTCCAGGCCATCCAGACGGCCCGACAGCGCCTGGCCGCCGCCGAAGCCAGCGTGCGCGCCGCCGAGGAGAAGCTCGCCAGCGAGATCCGGCTCTTTCAGACCGGCGAATCGACGAACTTCCTCGTCCTCACCCGCCAGAACGAGCTTTCCGACTCCCGCCGCCGGGCGGTGGTGGCGCGCCTGGACTTCAACAAAGCCGTGGCCCGGGCCGAGCAGGCCCTCGGCCGCACCCTTGACGTCCACAACATCATCATCGAGCCCTCCGGCACGATCGCCCGCAAATAACCCAATGTGGGGGCAGGCTGGTAGGATCCCCATGTTGAGACAACAAGAATAGGGACAGGTCGCCGTTGGCTGAAAAACCGTTGTCTCGGCCGGCGGGTTCCTTGATGCTAACAGTCACCGGCGAGATGGCGATCGGCTGTGCGGGAGCGCAACCGGCCAAGGGATCGCCGGGGGAAGACCGGGCAATCGAGACCTGCGGGGAGCTTGCACGGGCGGCGGTGGGCGCAGAGGATTGCCAGCGGCGGAGACTCAACGGCGGCCCTGCACTGAGAACGACCGGCCGTCGAACCGAGCCTCGATGAACTGCGATGACGAGGGGACACCGGGGCTGCCGGCACAGCTCCCTCAAGCCGAGCCCACGTGAGTGATCTTGGCCGCCGGTAGACGGCAGACGAGCTCCGCGCCCTTCTCTCAGCGCACTCGATGGGGCGCCCAGGGGAGCCGGTCCGCTCCGGGCTCTCGTTCAACCTCGGGTAGAAGGGATGTCCCCCGGACATCCCACAGCGGCGCCGCCCAGACAGGCCGATTCTGGACACGAGCGCTCCAGCGCCGGCACCCCCGAGCAGGATTCTTCCACCCGCTGATAGGGTCCCGTCACCAGCGCCCGGGGTTCTCCGCGCCACCGGTGGCGACTTCGCTGAACAAGAGAGTGAGGTGGATCGACGAGCTACCAGCCCAGGCAATCCCAAGGGCCGGTCTGCCGGCCGCTCGCGGAAGCAGGAGCAGCCAGCAGACCAGCGAGGGCAGGAAGTGACAGGGTCAGAAGACTGCGCGCACCGCCAGTTGCACGGTGCGGGGGTTGCCGCCGCGTTGCACGACGCTGAAGGTACCTCGGTTGGCCATGTTGGTGCCAACGTCGGCAAAGGTCGGTGTATTCGTAAAGTTCTGCGCCTCGCCGCGCACGTCCACCCGAACCCGCTCCTTCCACACGCGGAAGCTCTTCATGACGGCCATGTCGAGTTGAGTCCGTTGGGGCGCGCGGATCTCTCCGGCGTAGAACGGGGCCTCGGGTGGGATCGTGTACTGGTTGGGGAGCGACTGAAACGCCGTGATGTCGAAATAGGGGTTCAAGACGTTGCCGTTGGCGTCCCTTTTATCGCCGAGCCGGCTGTGGATCGACCCGCCGATGTGCGGGTTCTTGATCCGGATCGGCCGTCCATTGGAATCCGTGACGGTCAAGGGTTGGCCGGAGGTGTAGTTGAACCGGCCCGATACGGTCCATCCCCCGACCAGCGCATCCAGGGCCCTGCCCGCACCGCTCAGGAAGCGCCGGCCTTTGCCGAACGGCAGGTCGTAGACGAAAGCCACGTTCAGCAGATGCGGACGGTCGAACCCCGAGACGCCCCGATAAAAGGGACGCGGGTTGACCAGGCTGACGCGATTGTCCTCGATCAGCTTCGACCAGTTATAGTTGAACAGCATGCTGAGACCGTGGGAGAACCGTTTCTCGAATTTGAGGATCATCGCGTGGTAGTTGGCCGTCTTGCCGTTCTCGCCGACGTAGACCGAAGTGAACTGCGGGAAGCGCAACCAGAGCTGCCGCTGGCGGATGGTCTTCGACGCGCCCAGCGGGGAGCTGGACGGAAAGATCCCATAGAAGGGGTTGGGAACCTTCTTGTTTTCCTCGGAGCCGAACTGCAGATAGACGTCCGGCTTGTCGTTGAGGTCGAAGCGCGTGTAACCCACAGTGGGGCCGCCGATCGACTTCAGGGTAAGCGTCCGCATGAAGGCCACTTCGAATGACATTGTTGAAGTCAACTGGCGCTGGACGCCGATCTGCCACTGCTGCGTGTAAGGCAGAACGCGGGTCTGGTTCTGGAAACGGATGCTGTCACCGGCCCGGGCGGCCATCCGCTCGGAGTTGCCGGGCGGCAACGTAATCCCGTTGGGGAACGGGTCTTGGAGGGTGGCGAAGGGCGTGGCATGACCGTCCACCGACCCGATTATGGGCGCGCTGAGCGCAAAAGTGGCCGGGATCGGATTCGAGTTGCTGACGTTGTACAGGTTGCTCGAGTAGAACAGCCCGTAGCCGCCGCGGATGACGGTCTTCTCCGTCAGCCGGTACGCGAAGCCGAACCGCGGACCGAAGTTGCTGAAATCGGTTTCTCCTTCCCGTTCCGGGTTGCCGTCGACCCCGGCGAACAAGCCTCCGCCCCTCAGGTCCATTCCCGGGACGGCGATGGGAAACTTCGCATCGCGATCGAAGCCGTACCACAAACGGTTGTAACGTTCCTTCCACGGGCTCTCGATCTCGTAGCGAAGGCCGAGGTTCAGCGTCAGCTTGGGGGTCACCTTCCAGTCGTCCTGGACGTAGAACGCGGTGTAGTAAGACGACATCGAATACGGCGAATTCCCGCTCAACCGGCTCGAGTCCTGCAAGGTGCCCAGCAGCAGCGAAGCCATGGACGTGCCCGAGGTCTTGCCGGTGGAGGAACGGAATGGATCCGATCGCGTGAACTGGTTTCGAAAGTCGAACCGCCCGGCGCCGTAGCTGCCCACTTCGTTCGAGTTCCACAGCGTCAGCCTCAGGTCGGCGCCGAAGCGAAAGCTGTGCTGGCCTATCAGTTTGGTCATGCTGGGCACGATGGAAAACACGTCGTTAGCACGCTCTTTGACGCGGCCCCCGAGGGTTTGTATGCCTTCTTTCATGGTGACATAAGGCCAGGCTTTGTTGAGGGAATGCTGGAGAATGACTTCGGGGATCTTAAGCTCGGCCGGATCGCGGCGGTTGGCATCGTAGATCTGAGTATTCCAGTAGCGGACCCACCCGTAACGGACGGTCAACAGGGTGGCCGGAGAGAACGTGATGTCGTGGTTGATCGCCGCCGAATAGAATTTTTGGAGCCCGCCCGACCAGATTCGCAGTCCGGGGGGAGGGTTCCCACCCTTGTCGTCCTTCTTCATGAATCCGAACCGCCCGAACAGCCGCTGCCGATCGCTCAATTGCTGGTCGACGCGCGCGTTCCACTGATAGGCGATGGCACGGGAAACTCCAGTAGTCCGGAAGTTGACCACGCCGATCTGCGCCGGCACGTCCAGGTTCGGCGCCGGCCACACGTTGATGATCGCGTGGCCGGCCGGATCGAACCGCGACGCAGGGATGACGGAGCCCGGGAACGGATCTCGCGTCGCTGTACCGCCGACCACGGTGGTCGAGAACGGATCGTAGATCGCCAATGGCCCGCCGCTCGGGCTCAGGGTTTGCGAAAAGTCTCCGTTGCGCTCGAGCTCCGTCGGGACACGACTTTGGTGGGAGAGCGGGTTGTTGATCCGCTCGCGCTCGTAGCTGACAAAGAAAAAGGTCTTGTTCTTGATTATCGGGCCACCTACGGTACCGAGTACGAACGCTCTATCGGTGTCGGGCCGCTCTTTGCCGGCTTTGTTGTTGGACCAACTGTTGGCGTCCAGTACCTTGTCGCGAAAGAACGCTTCGAACGAGCCGTGAAACTCGTTCGTACCACCCTTCGTAGCTATGACGACAGTACCACCGTTGGTCCGCCCCAAGGAGGCGTCGAACATTGTCGTATAGACCTTGTATTCCGCCATCGTGTCGGCCGACGGCGTGGTGGCGAGCGCCCCCCTCTGCCGCGGCATGGTGACCGACACGCCGTCGACGACCACTTCGTTGGAGCCCCCGGAGGAACCGCCGCCGTTGATACTGAGGTCCCAGTTCTGTCCGCTGCTGGAGAAACTCCTGTCCTTTCCCGACTGCCGGACGACGCCCGGCGCCAGCGTGAGCAGGTTGATGGGATTCCGGCCGGGGATATAGAGCTTGTCGAGGTACCGCTGCTCAACCACCTGAGTGACGTCCGCATTCGAGGTGTCGAGCAGCGGGGTTTCGCCAGTGACGGTGATCTGCTCCGCCAACTGGCCCAATTCCAGCACGATATTCAGCTCCAGGGTCTGGCCGATCCGCGGCTGCAACCCTTTGCGCACGTAACGCTTGAAACCGTCCGCCTCGACGGCCAGCGTGTACACGCCCGGGTCCACGGCCGGCAGCAGGTACTTGCCGACTTCGTTGGATTGAGTTTCCAGCGTCACCCCGGTCTCGGCGTTCGTAATGCTGATCTTCGCGGCCGGAATCGCAGCCCCACTAGGGTCCGTAATCTGTCCTTGGATGACCGCACGGTATTCCTGAGCCAGCACCGCGCCGCCGAAACTCAGGGATACCGCAAGGCAGACCAGGACCATGGTCAAAGAAAACCGATTTGGCATAACCATTCGCTCCGTTGAGTGAAATCGCGTCTGCCGGTATCTTAGGGGCCGCCCTCGGGCTAGTCAATGAACAGTAGGTCACCCACAGGTTGTTCGCCGGTTAACGCACGGTTAACGACCGCGGGCCTTGTGGCTCACTGTTGTTCAACATCCTTGCGGGCGCCGGCTATGGGTGCCGGCGGCACAGCGCCTATGGCTCGTTTCGAATGGTGTCGTGAACCGTGTCTCGCCCTCTCCGCCGTCGATGCCCTCGGGCGGCTTGTCGACAAGCCCTGCTTCGGGCGGTCAACGACTTCCTCGACGGTGAACACCGGCAGACCGCGGCCGAGTCCACGAATTTGAGTTCCCATGCGCCCCGGGCGCTTTCGGTGCTACTATCAGCAGCCAGTAACGTCAAAGCCGGTTGAGAGGTTCTATACCCACCATGGAGTGGTGCTTAACGGCGGCCACGCCGGAGCTGAAGATGGGCGCCAGCCAGCAGGATAGGGGCGGCCAGCGCCACGTGGTCTCTCGGGAGCATGAGCTCCCCGGTGCGCCCAGGTGGCTGCGCACGGCAGCGGCGGTGAGTCTGCGCGGGCAGCGCCCGGAACAATTCTGGCGGCCGATGACCGTTGGCACGGGGCAGACTGGTGTTCGCCGGCGCTCCCCGGAGCGCCAGGCGCCGCAGCCCCCAGTCGCTGCCCGATCTCCGGCGACGACTTGCACCGTCGCGCGCTTCGTCCGGCCAAATCATGGAGTCTCCAAGTCCCCAGGGGCGGACTACGGCTGTGGCGGGTGACCTCGGGGACGAAGTACTATGATGTACGGTGACGGTGAGATGCAGGGGGTCCCGACCGCGGAGGAGTGTCGTGCGCAGATCGACCGCTTGCTGAGGAGCGAAGCGTTACGGCACTCGGCCAGCTTGAAGAAACTGCTCGAATACCTGGCCGACGCCTCGTTGGTGGGGAAGGCGCATGAGCTGAAAGAGTACACTGTCGGCATCGAAGCGCTCTCCAAGCCGAGCGAGTATGATCCACGCACGGACTCGTCGGTGCGCGTGCTGGCCGGGAAGCTTCGCCAGAAACTCAAGATATATTATGCCGAGGAGGGCGCTCAAGACCGGATCCTGGTAACTTTTCCCAAAGGCCGCTTCGAGCTCGAGTTCGCCCGGCGGCCGGCGGCTCCCAGCAAAGGGGTCCTGGCGACGCCATCACCAGGCGCAGAAAGGCCATTCTGGAAGGTTGCCGCGCCGTTCGTGTTCGCCGTACTGCTTGTCACGGCCTTGTACGCCCTTTGGTTCCGGGAGCAACGGAGTGCCGCGACGCCGGCGCCGGCGGCGTATCCTTCCCCGGAGTTCGAAGCTTTCTGGAAGCCCCTCCTCGAAAGCCCTGAACCGCTGGTGATCGCGCTCGGGAGCCCCATGTTCATTAGTCTTGGTCCTGACTACCTACGCATCCCGTCAATAAACCGCTGGGAGGACTTCGAGGGCAAACCGAAAAAACGGGAATTGGAGAAGCGCTTCGGAATCGAGCGCTCGTTTCCGCGATATGACTATACGGGCATCGGCGAAGCCCTGGGCGCGTTCCTGCTCGCTAAACGGTTGACTCCAATGAATGCCGACCTATTACTGGTGCGAAGCATACTTCTAAGTTGGGACCAGATCCGTTCCCAAAATGTAGTCTTCCTGGGTTCGGCAAAATTCAACCCTCAGATCAAAGACGTGCCGGTTCAACTGGATTTCCTGGATGAAGGGGGCATTACCAATCTGCGTCCGCAGCCCGGGGAGCGGCGGATTTACGTGAAGGAGGCTGTCCCGGGTAGCGAGCGCCTTCTCATGGAGTACGCCTTGATCACCCGCATCCGGGGCGTCCCCGGATGGCGAGAGATTCTCGTCCTGGGATCTTCAAGTTCTCCCGCCACGCGTGCCGCAGTCGAGTATGTGCTCGATCCTACTCATTTGAAGCAGTTACACCAAAGGCTCCGTCAGCCGGACGGGACTTTCCCGGCCTGCTACCAGGTTGTCATTAGGGGTAAGTTTCGGGGGGACGTGCCGATCACACTCCAATACGTCACGCACCACGTGCTGCGGGGTCCGTCCTCAAAAACTTACAAATCACCCTGAGCGAGTCGCTCTTGTCCACCATCCCCGGGGTGAGGCGACGCTCAAAACACGGACCCCATGGCCCCTCCTGAATCTTCTTGCGGAGCAGGTTCCCCCTTTCGGCGCCCCTCATGCTGTCCAGGGTCCGGATTGCTATTTCGGGACGACTGCCGTCCAAAAACACCGTGATGGCTGACCTACTCTATGGAAAACAGGGAGCTTCTGCCTGCTTTCGAACACCCTGGAGATCGAAGTTCGAGTTTCATTTTCCCTCCTGCCGTCCGAGAACCACTTGTCATCTCATGAGCAGTTGCTCGGGCAACTGGCCTTGCGGCTCGGGCGAGGCCCCGAGCGGAGCCTCGATCTACCGCCATGAGTCCCGGTAGACGAACAACTGTTGTCTCAGCAGCGCTACCACCCACGACAAGCTCCAGCCGACTCGCGACCTCAACTGCAGGTACTCGACCAGCAGAACTGCGATGAGTGCCGTCCAAATCTGAATCTTCAGCGCGTTTCTCATCGGTGATGCTTCCTGATGGTTGGGATTCGTTGATAGTTCGAACTCCTCTCCACCTCGCAGAGGCTCACCCATCTCCGCCCCGGCCGAGGAAGACCGATCGTGGACACGAGTGGTCCGCGTCACGAAGTCCTGAAACGGCTGCCGGGTCAGGCGCGGGTCCTTTGCGAGCTGCGATTGAGATATAGTGACGAAATATCGTTCTGGAGAGTCCCCATGGGCACGAGGGCGCGAATGAAAGCCAACACCGCGGCCGGTTTGGTGGCGATGGCGTTCGCTTTCCTCGTCCGTCCGGTTCCGCCGGCGGGCGCCGCGAGCGCGGGAATCTTCAGCGACAAGGCCATCACATCGATCCTGCGGAAGGTGAACAGCTACCAGTTGGCAAATCTGCGGGAGGGGCCGGCCCGCGACTGGATCCGGGGCACCTACTACACCGGGGTGATGGCGGCGTACGAAGCAACGGGGGACACCGCCTATCTCCGGCAGGCGCTGGACTGGGGCGAGAAGCACCAATGGCGGGTGGGAACCGATGGACCCGGCGCCAACAAGCTCACCTGCGTCCAGACCTGGGTCCAGCTCTACTTCCTGAAGAACCGGGAGGAGATGATTCAGCCTGCCATACGGCACTTGCTTTCCGGCGGGCCCAAGACGCCAACCGGCGAACGAGTCTGGTACCTGGCAAGCGGACGGCGGTACGTCGATTCCCTCTACGTCGCTCCGCCGGCCCTGGCGATGCTCGCCATGGCGACCGGCGACGGGCGCTACCTCAGGTATATGGACGAGATGTTCTGGGATGTTCACGCCGAACTCTTCGATGAGGAGGAAGGGCTTTTCTACCGCGACAAGAGGTTCCGGGTACGTCCCGGAGCGCCTGAGGCTCCACCCCTCGATGCGTCGGAGATCCGCCGCAAGAGAGCCACGTGGGTTTACACGCGGAGCCTCAACGGCGGCAAGGTCCTGTGGTCTCGCGGCAACGGCTGGGCGTTTGCCGGAATCGCGCGTATTCTAAGTTTCGTTCCGAAAGACCATCCCACGCGGCCGCGATACGTGAAACTGTTCCGGGCCATGGCTGCCTCGCTGGCCGAGCGGCAGGGCGAAGACGGCTTGTGGCGCGTGAACCTCGATGATCCGCTGGAGTACCCCAACCCGGAAACCAGCGGCAGCGGTTTCTTCTGCTACGGATTCGCATGGGGCGTCAACAACGGCCTGCTGGATGGCGACAAGTATCTGCCCGTGGTCCGGAAAGCCTGGGAGGGGCTCGTCGACAGCGTCTCGGAAGAAGGCAAAGTCTGCTGGGGCCAGCTAGTGGCGGGCGGCCCTTACGAAGTGTTCCGGGAAGACTCGCACGAATACGTGACCGGCACGTTCTTGCTGGCTGGAAGCCAGGTGCTCCAGTTGGTTCGTGCCGGGCGTATGGAAAGAGCAGACGCCGGCTCTACGAGGCCACGCTGAAACCGGCGCCGGAGCGTCCGGAACAGGAGATCGCCGCACTGATTCCTCGGGAAGTTCAGGAAGGGCAACCGTCGAGGGAAAGAGGTCAGGGACGGAGCTCTCCCCGGCAGATCCGCTCCCTGAGATTGAGATAGACGGTATCAGGAACTTCACCGCGAATGGAAGGATCTCCGCTGGGTCAAGCTCATCGCCCCGAAGCTGGAGCTGGCCTTCCTCGTTCACCTGGTACCCGACGCTTTGGAGCAAGCCTTGCGCGCCAGGCTCCAGACCGAAGGGCTGGCCGACCACAGCGACCGGGGCGCGCAGTATCTGTCGATCCGCCACACGGAGCGGCTGGGCGAGGCGTGGCCGGATGCACCTGCCGTGGAGCTGGCGACGCTGCACTGCGTCGATTGGTTCGACAACCGGCGGTTGCTCGAGCCGTTGGGCGACGCGGCGCCGGATGGGTCACTTGCGCCAGCGGATGGCGTAGATCTCCTGGGTGCTGAGGCTCCTCGCCGCCAGTGGAGCGCCCTCTGGGCTCACACCGATCCAATCGCCCAGGGTGGTGGGCGGCGGCTCCACCGGGGCAAGGTCCGCGACTTCCTCGACGCGGCCGTCCGCGATCCGAACCCGGCGAATCACTCTCCGCTGCGTTTCCCGGGACAGAAAGTAGACATATCGGCTGTCCGGCGACCAGCACGGGTAACCCGCCCAGGCGTCCGTGAGCGCCGTCCAGCGATTCGACCGCCGGTCCAGTAGAAAGAGCCGGTTGCCATCGACGTGCAGCGCCGCGATGAAGCGGCCGTCCGGCGACCAGCGGGGCGAAAACAGCCCGCGAGAGCCGGCGAGCGTCGAGACGGTTCCGGTTTCGAGATTCACGAGCTGCAGGGCGACCGACGGCGGCGATTCCTCGAGAATCGGCACGCGCCCAAAGAGCAGAACCTGCCCGTCGGGAGACCAAGTTGGATCGGCCTGGTGCCGCCGCTCGACCAGAACCCTTTTCGGTTCGCCCCCGCCGGTGGGAATGACGTAAATCGTCCAGTAGCCGGACCCGGTCTTGCCCATGAATGCGATGCGGTCTCCCGTAGGCGACCATTCGATGCGGCCCACGCGCAGCGGCGGTTTCGTGAGCTGGAGCGGCGTCCTGGACGGGGGACGCCAAAGGCAGAGGGAGAAGTCCGGCAGCCGGACGTAGGCGACTCGGGAATTTCCGGGGGAGAAAGCGGCCGACTCGGCGAACACGCCCGGCAGGAAGGGGACGAACCGACCGCTGCCTTTATCGAACTGCATGATCTCGGCGCGGACATCCGAGCCGATCGCCACGATGGTTCGGCCGTCCGGAGAGAAGACAGGTCCCCGGAAGGAGATGGGTCCCCAGGTGATTTGCACGGGATTGCCCCACGCCCCCGCGGCCACTCCGCCCGGGGCGATCCAGATCTGATCCGAGCCCCCGCGTGAAGACTGGAAGACGAAGTGGCTGCCGTCCGGGCTCCAGCTTCCGCAGCAGAGGTTCGCACCGTCTGCCCAGTCGGAGAAGACAGGCCGGAGGCCGGCGCCGTCGGGCTTGACTTCCCACAGGGAGGAGGCGAACGTGGCCTGGTCGAGTACGCTGAATCGGAGCACGGAACCGTCCGGAGACCAGCGGGGCCACCAGGCGCCGACCATGCCGGCCAGGCGCCGGATCCGCGCGCCGTTGCGATCCACCAGGAATACTTCACGCTCGGTGGTGACCGCCAGGGTCTCGCCGTCCGGCGACCAACTCCCATCGTAGCCCCTCAACTCGCCAAGACGCCGTGGCCGGCCCCCATGAAGGGGCACGAGCCACAGGGGGCCATACTCGGTCCACTGCCGGGTGACAGACCGTACCAGGAGTTGGGACAGGTCCGGTGAGATAGCGGTGGGACACGCGTTCGCCACGGCAGACGGAAGCGGCGTGACGGCGCCGCCGCCAAGAGGCGCCCGGACCAGCCGGTAACCTCCGCGGTAGGATTCGCCGAAATAGACGCTGCGGCCATCGGTGAGAGCGGGCGCGAGTTTGCGCGAGTTCTGGTAGGTGAGGCGCACCACCTGGATCTCGGAAGCCCGCTCCGGTGTGCGACTCGACTGGAAAAGGAATGCACCCACGGCCGCAAGGCCAAGGCTGAGCGCTACAGTGATCAGGAGACCATGCCTCTCAATAGAGGGTCCCCGGGGCGGCGGACCTGTCGGGGGCTCGCTCCACTCCACCGGGGGAAGGAAGACGTAGCCGCGCCCGTAGACGGTCTTGATAAGACGGGGTCGCCGGGCGTTGTCGCCCAGCAAGGTGCGCAGCTCGGCCACTGTGCGTTCGACCGTATTCTCCTCGACGTGGACATCGCCCCAGACGGCCGCCAGCAGATCCTGTTTGGAATGTACTTCGCCCGGCCGGCCGGCCAGCACAATGAGCAAGTCGAAAGGCTTGTCTGGAAGGTGGATCTCACGGCCGCGGCGGGTCAGCCGGCGCCTGGCTGCATCCAGAACGAAACTGTCGAACTTCAGCACTCGCCCGGCGATTGCAGACATCCCTCCCCCCGCGCGATTCCACAATGTTTCTGGATTCTGTTGTCAAATTGTAAACTGCAGCCGGTGCGACGCCAATGGGAATCCAGCCCGTTGTCCCGGCTCCGGGGCTGCGGCGGAGGGGCTCAGCAGGTTCCTGGGAACGCGGGCTCCGGTCCGTTTCCCCGCAAAAGATCGCCCGAAACTTTGGTTTTACTCCAGCAGGTTCCGGTTCAGGTTCGAGCCGTGGATGCGGCTGTGGCAGGCGGTGCAGTTCTGGAACTCGGTCCGGGTGACGTCGTGGAAGGCCGGGGTGTCGGCGTGGCACTCCAAACAGAGGAACATCACCTTGGGACGGATGAGCATCTTGGCGTTGGTGCTGCCGTGGGGCTCGTGGCAGACCTGGCAGCCGGAAGCCCGTCCCGGTGGATGTTCGAAGACGAACGGGCCCTGCTGGTCCTCGTGACACCTGGTGCAGACCGGTTCGGTGTGCCGGGTCTTGAGCTGGCGGAGTTCGAAGACGCCGTGAGGATCATGGCAGTCCGTGCATTCCATATACCGTTCTTCGACGGGATGATGATAGGGAAGCAGGAAACCCGCCCGCTCGTCGGTATGGCAGCGGTAACAAAGCCGCGGCTGCTGGCCGCCCATCACATCATTGACGGCGCGCATTCTGTGGAAGGCCTCGCTGCCAGCGGCAGCGTGACAATCGGTGCAGCTCAATCCGCGCCGGATGTGGTCGCTGCGGCGGTGGCTCAGCTCGGGGAACAGGGCGTTGTGACAGTTGAGACACGCATCGACGGTAGCTTTTACGTTTTTGCCCGGCCTCATCGGGAGAATGGCCCCCTCCACGGTGGGATCTTCCGCGTGGACGGAACCGGGCCCGTGACACACCTCGCAGCCGGCGACCTGCCGCCCATCGGCAGCCTTGCGGGTGACGTTCTGGTGAACGGAGCCGCGGATCCACTCTTCATAATCGGTGTGGCATTCGAGGCAGGTTTTCGAGCCGACGTAAGAGGCTTTCTGGGCCGCGGCGGCCGCGGCGGCCGAGAGAGCCAGGGCGGCGAGCAGGATCGTCTTTTGGGTCATGGCCTTCCCTCCGGGGACGTGAACCGCAAGCCGACCGCGAGCACATTCGCGGTGTAGTTCCGGATCGCGGCGTTGCGCTCGTCGTAGGAGTAACGCCGCCAATCGGTCTCGAACGAGACGGTGCGCGTGAAGCGCACGGAGAAGCCGGCCCGGACTACATCGAAGGTCAATGGGAACGATTCACCGGTGTCACGGGTGTAATCATATCCCACGCGGAAGCTGACCCGGTCCCCGATGGGGACCTCGACGGCGGAATTCAGCAGGTGCATGTTCGCCTCATAGAGTGAGACGCCGCGAGTGAGTTCGGAGAGGGCGTAGAAGACGATGTCCGTGGTGGTGTGCAGCCGAAGATAGTTGTATCCGGCACTGACGAGTACACGCTCGGCGGGGACGTAGACAGCCTGAACGCCAGCCTGCCGGTTGTCGAGGTCGTAGTTGACATCCGGCGTGTCGTTCCGGTTGTCCTCGAACAAGGCGCTGCCGGTGATGGTAAGCGCGGAGACGGGGCGGAGGCTTCCCTGGATGCGCCAGCGCATCGTCGAGAGCGGATCGATGCGGTTGAAGGCCGTGGAAGCGGTCCCTTTTTCAAAGCTCGCCCGGAGGCGTCCTTTGGCGCTGGGCCGCCAAATGACGCCGCCGCCGCCGTCGTGGCCGATGGTGACGACCGGGCGGGGGCTGGTTCCGGCGGGGCCGAAAGCCATGTGGCGGTCGCGGTAACGATAGCTGCCGAACAGGGCGAAAGTCGGATGCACGGAAAACTCCAGTTCGGCTTCATTGCGCGCCAGGCGGTAGTCGGTGATGGTGCCGCCGGCGGCCTCGACGGGCAAATCGATGGAGCCCCCCAGCATCTCGTCGATGAGCCGGACGACCCCACTGGTGGTGAGGAAACCGGTCAGCGTGTATTTCTCGTATACAAAGCGGTGATGGAAGGTCAGGCGGTCCGTGAGGTCGGCCGACTGGGAAAAACCGAAATTGTGGGTGGGCTTCTCACTGGTTCCCGAGGAACTGATCAATTGACGCACGGGGAACTGTCCCTGGCCGACACGGACCAGGAGATCATCCCAGCGGGAGACATCGAGGTCGGCACTGGAATAGAGGTAGCGGGCGGTCAGGTCGTACCGGCGGTTGGGCCTCCAGGCGCCCAGGAAGCGGGATGTGGAAGTGGAGATCCGGGAAGGGACATTCCGGACGCCGCCGGCGAGAGTGTTGCCCCGGAACCCCACCGATTGATCGCCGTTGGGTAATAATTGCTGGTCATCCTTGAAACGGATATGGGACTGGATGAACCGCAGCGAGACGGTGCGCGTCCTCAATTTCGCCCCGCCGAAGACTTCGTCCGAAGAGAGCCGGCGCGGGTAGGAGACCGGGAAAGCGTCGAAGCCCAGATCCTGGGAGGTGAACCGCGTCCCGTAGAGCTGGTTACGGCGGTAGCCGAGGATCGGGGAGAAGGTGCGGCCGGGTAGCAGCTCGAGCCCGAAGCGGAAGCTGCGCCCTACAGAATCCTCGGGATGCCAGCCGGCGGCGAATTCCGGAAGCCCGAAGAAGTAGTTGAACTTCCGGTAGCTGCCGGTGAAGTCGTAGAGCTTGCGCTTGGTAAGCCGCAACGTGGCCCGCTGGTAAGGGCTGGAATCGCCGAAGCCGAAGGCACTGAGGTTGAAGAAGTCGAACTTACCGCCGCCGGCTACCGGCCGGACGTCCAGCAGGACGGCCCCGGTGTTGAAGCCGGAACGGAGATTGCGTTCGGTCCGGAACTTGTCGCGGTTGCCGTCAACGTCGAGGAAGACGCCGCCGGCCGCGAAGTCATAAGTAGTCTCGTACCCCCGGGCCGCCGCAGGAGGCGGGTCGGAAACGGCCGTCCCTCCGACCGGGGCTTGCGCGGCGGCGGTGAGGGCCGCCGCCGCGCTCGCCACAGCGAGAGAGAGTATCCGCCTGTGGCCCCTCATAGCAGCACCCACGATGTGCTGAACCGGAGGGGCTTACTGCCCTTCCTCGTGTTCTTCCCCGACAGTGTGCTTCCACCATATGCCGTCCGGCCCGTAGTACTGCATGAGCCATTGGGCCAGGCTGACGTCCGCCGGTTCGGTCCAGTTGGTGAGGCTGGTATCCTCAGGCAGACCGAAAGCGGGGTTCAGCCCGCGGTGGCAGCGGACGGCGCAGGCGTTGGGCATCCCGCCCTCATCTTGATACATCAGGGTCTTTTCGGGCGGGATCGGCTCGAAGGTATGCGAGCGGATGTCATAAGGCACGGCCGACTTGGCTACCTTCGGCATGTGGCATTCGATGCACCGGCTCAAGCCCAACTGCCGTTCCGGCTCGTACGGATGGTGGGTGTGGGCACGAACCACTTTGGCGATCTTGTCGCGGTTCTGCTCGTAGTTGGCGATGTCCTCCTTGGTGAGCGTTTCGAAGTCCCCGTGGGTGGCGTGGCAAGCCAGACACAAGGTGTCGTTGTCTACCTCGGTGGGAATGACGACGCCGTCGGACTCGATCTCGGTGACGGCGTGATGCTCCTCGGTGTTGTGAACGTCGTGGCACTCGAAGCAGGTGACCTTGTGGAAGGGGAACGTGGGCTTGTTCGACTCGAGGAACTCGAGATACTGCTGGCGATGTTTCGTGGGAGTTACGCCGTCCGGCCAGCGGCCCGGCGCCGGATCGAAGAAGCGGTCAAGGTCTTCGCCGAGAGCTGAGGCATAAGCAACCTTCGCCGTTTCGTCGTAAGGATAGTCGAAGGTGTGTCCCGGAACGCTCTTGCCGCGGGTATGGCAGGAGCCGCACAGTGCGTTCGCCTGCTCCGGCGTCCAGTCATCTTTGGGATTGATGATCTGTTCCGGATCGCCCCGGCCGAGGATATGCATGCTGCCCGGCCCGTGGCAGCGCTCGCAGCCGGTGTTGATCTGTTCCTTGATCCGGTCGCCGTTGAAGTCGTAGTAGTGGGGATCGTTGGGGAAATAGAGCGTGGCCACCGGGGCCTGGGCCCGCCATTCGCCGTTGCCGTCCTGCCAGACGGCCAGGCCGGTGAAGTGGCAGCCGGCGCAACCCCGGTCGAACGACTTGCCTTTCGCTGCGACGTCCTTGGTCGTCGTATTGGAATTGAACAGCGGCTGGCCGTTCTCGTCCCACCAGTGCTCGGGGTGGAACGGGACGTACTCGTGGACTTTCTCGTTGTACTGGACCGGGCTCATGTAATGGCCCGCCGAGAGTCCGTCAGGACGGTCGGTTACCGGAATCCTCACTACGAAGCGCTGCTTCCAGTAGCCGCTGCCGCCGTAGGCGAATTTCACCGGCATGGTGAGTTCGCCGACCTGGATCTGGTAGCCGTTCTGGTCGTCGTACTTGAGGATCGGCGCGTTCGGCTTGTACTTGTCGAAGGCGCTCGAGATCTGGTTGAAGTCCAGGCCTTCCACGAAGTCGTCGATGCCGTTCTGGTTGTAGTCCACGACGACTCCGTGCTTGATCTGCATGCTGAAGGCCGAGGTGTCGGTGACCTTGAAGGCGGTGGCGTGGAGGGATTCCCGCCAGCCCACCTCGTCTTCGTGGCAGGCCAGACACATCTCTGAGCCGACGTACATCTTCGACTCAGCGGCGCTCTGGCCGTAGTAGCGGAGCAGGATGTCCGCCATTGCGCGAGCTTTGTATTCGTCCACCTTCGCTGCACTGAGCTGGGGAACGAAGGACAGCGTGACAACCGCAAATAGTAGTGTCCGTTTCATCTTGACTGCTCCTTGGAAAGGCCAAACACCGGACTGTTGGAGTCCGGCCGGCGGTCTCTCTCAACCCGCACTGTTTGTGACGGGTCTACAAAAAAGTAGCGTTGGACCGATCCCGATACCGGATCCGCGAAACAAGCGAATCCTGTCCCCTCTCCAATCCGGCAATCGATCGTGTAGGCATCCGCTGCGACCCGGGGCCACTTCGGGTCCAAGTACCCTTTTGATTTCAGCTCCTCCGGCTCCGCGTACCGGCCGTTGTCGGTGAAGTAAGCCAGCGAGACGGCCGCAAAAACGCGGAGCGCTTGCACGGCGGCGAGCTCTTGCGGACTCAGTTGTTTTTGAGCTTCCAGGATCTGCTGTACCCCAGGCGAAATGGGCAAGCCCGGCTGAGCGGTGCGCAGAGCGAGCCCGGCCGCCACGACGACGGCGGCCAAGCCGACTGCCAGGCCCAGATATCGACGCTTCATCGCCATCCCCTCTCAGTTTGTACCATTCATTACTGGAGTGGTAATCAATACCAAGATAGTATTTTAAGATCTGCTTGACTGGAATGCAAGTGAAAAATGTGTGGCTCGTCCGGGTGGGGAGTTGAGACGCTCTCCAAAACGCGCCATCCACTGGCGGGCTGGGGAGGATCTAGCGTAGATACAACAGGTTAGCCGCACCTTTGGGGGCGGTCCCTGGCAGGGATCGGATGCGGGCGGGGCTTGGCGCCGCCTCCTTGCGGCAGCCTCTTCCGGGGCCCGGCCCTGGAGCTCTGGACATTGTTGACTGGTTTTGTTTCCGCCCGTGTCCGACAATAGAAGGAGGTGAAGCGTTTGCTCATCGGCGGGACGACGGCCGCGCTGCTTGTGGCGGCGGCTTGGGGATACGTCCGCCTGCGGCCGGAGCTTTTGGATCTCCATCCACGGGCGCGAACGCCTGTGGTGGAATTCGACAGCCGGGGGGCAGCCGTCCGGATCCCGGGTGGGGCGGTGGTGGCGGTGGCGGCGGTCTTCGACGACGAGCTGTATGCCTACTTCAACTTCGATTACTTGCGGTCGCGGCGGGCCGTGCAGCCGGTGGAAGTGCTGCTGACGTCGCGGGTGCGGGAGGGGCGCCGCGAGTATCCGGTGATTCTTCATGCCGGCGACGACCTGCTGGCGGCGGTTCCTGTACTGGAGAGGCTGCGGCGCCAGGGTTACATCCCGGGCTACGAAATCCGCTTTGTGCCGCGTGATCTCCTCCAGGATTACCGCAGCCAGACGCGGGTTTTTGTCACAGCCTACAATCTCCCCGTGCGGCAGCGGCTGGAGCGGCTGAGCCGGCGGGAGCGGCTGGAGATCGTCAAGCGGTTCGTGCTGTTCAAGTCGCGCACCGACCCGCGGGTGCGCAAAGGACTGACGCCCCAGCCCCCGAGGCTGACCGACGAAGAGGCCGAACGCCTGGCCGGAGACATCCTCACCGTCGCCGACTTCTTCTGGCTGCCGCTCGACGTCTTCCTGGGCATCGGGGCGATGGAGAACAATTACATGGACGTCGAGGGCGACCTCCAGCACGCGGTCTGGAAGCGGCGGGCCGAGCCGGGCGACATCGTGCTGCGGCGGCGGGGCGGCCGGGTGCTGGTGCGGAATACGGCCCAGGGCGTCTGGCAGATCACCCGGGAGACGCTGCGCTACGCCCACAAGCTGTACCTGAAAAGCGACTGGGACTTCTCAGCGCTGCCCGAGCACCTGCGGCCGCCGCGGGAGCTGGACTTCGACGGGCTCACCGCCGGTCAACTGACGACCTACGCGGGCCTCCTGTTCCGGGACCTGCTCGACCGCTTCGGCGGCGACGTGGCCCGGGCGGTGGGGGCCTACAACGGCGGTCCGGGCAATCCCAACATGCGCTACGAGGCGGGCGTGCGGATGGTGGCCAACTACGCCCGGCGCGTGGTGGAGCAAGCGGCGCGTTTCGACGGCCGCCCGGCGGCGGAGATGCAGTTCCTGATGCCGCCCAGGCAGTGAGCCCCGGGGGCCGGCCTCAGGCCCACAATTCGTCGATGGGGCCGTAGACGTCGTCCTTGGACTTGGGCACGTACTCGAAACCGCGGCCGAAGGGGTCGTCGTAGCGGACGTTGGTCCAGGTGATGCCGAGGGCCGAGTAGATGGTCGCTTCGATGTCCTCGATGCGCACCTCGCGGTCGCGATGCCAGCCGGGTTCCACGGTGTAAGCCCCGGTGGGATCAGTGGCGCCGATGACCTTGCCGCCGGTGACGCCGGCGCCGCCGAAGACGGAGAACTGCTGCCGGTGGTGGTCGCGTCCCTGTTGGGACGAGAGCCCGCCCACCGTCCGGCCGAATTCGCCCATCACGACGAGCAGGGTTTCCTCCCACAGGCCGCTGCCCTTCAGATCCTCGATCAAAGCCGCGAGACCCGCGTCGAGCGCCGACGCCATGCGGGGCAGGCGGCCGGCGACGTTGGGGTTGTAGATGTCCCGGTGGTGGTCCCAGCCATTGAAGACGATCTGAATGTAGCGGGTGCCGCGGTTGGCCTGGAGCACCTGTTTGGCGATGAGGCAGGCATTTCCGAACTCGGTGCCGCCGTAGCGCTCGCTGTCTTCTTCAGTGAAGGCGAATGCCTGCTCGACCACCGGGTTGTACATGAGGTGCCGGGCGGCCTCGTAGAAGCCCTCGACGTCCACCGCCGGGCGCCCGAGGGCTTTGGCGCGTTCGGAAGCGGCGCGAAGGGACTCGAGCAAGGCGTAGCGCTCCTCGAAACGGACGCGGCCGCCCTCGGCCGGATGCTCGGTGCCGCCCAGGCCTTCCGGTTCAGGCTGGATCTTCAGGGGAGCGAACTTCGAGGGCAGGTAGCCG
The DNA here is from genome assembly GCA_026984795.1 of Solibacteraceae bacterium. GTDB lineage: Bacteria > Acidobacteriota > Terriglobia > Bryobacterales > Bryobacteraceae > JALSRK01. The sequence goes on from JALSRK010000076.1 coordinate 138,615, forward strand.
GGGCCGGCTACCCGTTTGGCGTTCAGGGCCAGGAAGCCGGGGAAGATGTCGTCTACCGACCGCTCGGGTTCCTTTTCGATGGCTACGATGCTGCCGATGTTGGGGGCCACCGCGCCCAGTGCCGCCGCTGGGTTGCGGCCGATCTGCACCCAGGTCTGCATGCCGCTGTGCTGGAGGGCCCAGGAGTAGACCGAGCGGACGATAGCGATGTCGCCGAGGCGCTCGGCGAGCCGAGGCATCAGGCCCGCGGGCCAGGTGACGCCGCCGATCGTCTCCGGCGCGAAGGAATCCGGCGTGACGCCCTCGACGTGCTTGTAGTCGAAAGTGTCGATGTGGCTTGGGGCGCCGGCCAGCAGGACGAAGATGACGTTGCGGGCCGTGTTCCGGGTCTCAACCTCGGCCCACGGCACGACGTCGCCGCCCGCCCGGGCCCGGAGCGGGAGGAAGCACGCCGAGACGCCCGCCGCGGCGAGCTTCAGAAATCCCCGCCGGGACAAATGGGGCCGCAGATAGAAGGGAACGTGGGGGTGCGGCCAACGCTCCAGGTACTTTTCGAATCTTTCCTTACCGGTCATTGTCTCAGCCCCTCAGTGGTTGAAGATGAAATCGACGCTGTTGTAGAGAGCCCAGGTCAGATCCTCGATCTTCTCCTTGCGCGGCCCCGCGGCCAGGAGGTCCAAGGCCGTTTCGCGTTCCTCCGGCGTGGGGAAGCGCGAAAGGATCGTCAGGTAGAGGGCGTCCACGGCCTGCCGGTCGGGCATCTGGAGCACGCGCCCCGCGAGGCTCGATCGCCGCCCTAAGGAGAGAGCCCGGGACCGCTCGACGACGAAGGGATGGTTCATGAGCTGGAGGGCCTGGATCACCGAGCCGTCGCCGCGGCGATCCTCTTCGTAGCGGTCCCCGCGCTGGAAGGCGTCGAGGAAAGCGGTGACGGGATTCCGGAAGCCGGGGATCCCGAAAGGCTCCGGGAACTGCATGGCCCAGCGCCGGAGACCAATACCCGGCAAGCGGTAGCGCGGGAACAGGCCGCTCGTCTGAACGACAGCGTCATGGATCTCCTCGGCCCAGAGGCGGCGGACGTACTTGCGGGCGTAGAGCGGCTCGTACTCGGGCTTCCACTCGCCGGGGTAGCGTGAAGAGAGTTGGTAGGCCTCCGAGGTGACGATGGTGCGCATGAGCCACTTCAAGTCGTAGCCGCTCTCGATGAATTCCTGCGCCAGAGCGTTCAATAGGCGGGGGTGGTTGGGCTGGAGCGTCCAGGGTTCCGGCGGCGGGTTGTCCGGATCGAGGCGGGCGGGGTCGAACTGATCCGGGGGCTCGACGAGGGCGAGGCCGAAGAACTCCTTCCAGAGGTAGTTGACGATGGCGCGGGCGAACTGGAAGTCGCCCGTCACCTCGCGGGCCAGGGCCTCGCGGTAGGACTCGCCGGCGCCGGGCTTTCCGCCGCTGAACGGGTAGCGCGGCTCGACGTTGGTGACCTGTCCGACGGGCTGCCGCGGCGGGCGGTTGCCGCTGTCGGTGTTCAAAGGGTAGGGCCGCCGGCGAGGGCGGTCCACGATGGAGTAGTAGCGCAGGGTGCGGCCGTTGACCTCGACCCGGGTGCGGCGGACGATGGTCTTCGAGAGGAACGAGGCCATCTCCCAGCCCTCGAACCGCCGGGCCTTCTCGCCCCAGAGGCTGAGGCCGTCCAGGTGGCGGCGGCCGTCGTGGCAGAGGATGCAGTTCAGGTGGGAGATGCCGAGGAAGGTCTGGGCCACGTTGGCGGCCTGTTGGTCGTAATGGTCCTGGCCGGAGCGCGGCCCGCCGGTGACCAGGCCGCCGAGCAGCCAGTTCAGCTCGCCCTGCTCCCAGTTGTTTTCGCCGGTGGCGGCGATCAGCTCTGCGGCCATTTGGTTGTAAGGCTTGTTCTGCTGGAGCGATTCGTAGATCCACTGGTAGAAGGCGTTGCGGCCCATGATGTAGCGGTTCACCGCGGGGGCCCGGCGGGAATTCTTGAACAGGTCGCCGAAGTACATCGTCCACTTGTCGATCCACTCGGGGGAAGCGAGCAGCTCGTCCACAACGCGGTCGCGTTTTTCGGGCGAGGGGTCGCGGACGAAACGGAGCAGGCGATCCGGTGGGGGAACGCGCCCGGTGAGGTCGAGGGCGACGCGGCGGAGAAACTCGAAATCGTCGGCCTTGGGGGCGGGCTCGACGCCGGCGGCCTCCATCGCTTCGAACAAGTAGCGGTCGATGATGTTGTTGGACCGATCGGCGGCGCCGGTCTGGGGAGCCGGCGGCCCGACGACCGTGGCGTTCTTGGCCGGAAGGTGCGCGGCGACGGATTCGGTGAGGGCGCTGAGCCGGTGTCGCTTGCGGGGAAGCGCGTTGAGGACGCTTGAGAGGAAACGTTCCCGCTTAGGCCCGAAGAACTCGCAGTCGGCATGGTTGATCTGGAGCGGCCCGGCCTCACGCTGAGCTCCGAACGCCGGCGCCGCCGGCACCCGTTCTTGCCCTGGGACCGGCCGCGGCCATCCAAGCGCGGCGGCGACAACGGCGGCGCAAACGATGAGCTTCTGGCAGTCGGGTCGAATCTTCCTCATCTGTCCCAGCCCCTCTGAGCCAAGGGAAAAAGCTTGCACTCAATTCTAGATGATGACGGTGCAAACCCGGATGCACGGGAGAAGTTGCGGGCCTGGAGGGATTTTTTCGGCGCCGAGCCGGCCCGGCGGAGGGGAGGCGGGGTAGCGTGCCGGGTCAGCCCTGGATACCCCGGCGGCGGCCGAGAATCCAGTCCAGCGCCTGGGAGGTCGAGTAGATCAGCACTTCCGGGTGGTGCTCGAAGGGGTGGAAGTACTCGAACGTGAGGTAGCCGTCGTAGGGGATGGCGCGGAGGGCCTCCATGACGGCCGGCCAGTTGGTGCTGCCGTCGAGCAGGGTGCGGAACGAGTCCAGATTGAAGACGCCGGTCTTGCGGTCCCACTCCTTGAAGTGGATGTTCTGGATCCGGGAGCCGAGGATGCGGATCCAGTGTTCGGGGAACTGGTACTCCATGATGTTGCCGGTGTCGAAGTGGACGCGGACCCAGTCGCTGCCGAAGCCGTCGACGAAGGCCCGCAGCTCCATCGGGCTGAACAGGAAGCCGTTGGCGAAGATGTTCTCGATGTTGAGATAGACGCCGGCTTTCTCGGCCACGGGAATCAGTTCGCGGACCGCCTCCCGGGCGCGGCGCTCGCAGACATCGGGCGGCACGGGATCGAAGTTCTCCACCCAGGGAGCCCAGGCGGCGCCGGGCACGACGAGCAGGTTCGGGGTGCCGAGCAAGGAGGCGGCGCGGATCATCTTCCGGCTCAGGTCCAGGCCGCGGGCGCGGGTTGCCGGGTCGTTGCTGGTCAGCGGGAACTTCCAGAACAGAAACGAACAGACGCCGCTGATCTCGATGCCGGTCTTGCGGGCCAGTTCGCCGATGCCGCGGATCTGATCGTCGCTCGAGGCATCGGAAAGCTCGCCTTCGAGATCGAAGTTCAGCTCGACGCCGTCGAAGCCGGCGTCCTTGGCGATCCGGAAGCACTCCTCTAAGGTCCATTGCTCCGGATAGGGGAAGGCCCAGAGGTTGATGGATTTTTTCATTGGTCGGCTCCCCGGCAGGCTGCTGCTCTCCCATCCGCGGACGTACCGGACGGGGCGGCCGCACGACCGCTCCGCCCGGGCGCCGAAACCTGTGGTTAGACCTTCTCCGGCACGACGAACGGGGCGCGGTAGTTGCGCTTGAGCATCTTATTGGCTTCTTCGTCGTGGGGGAAGGTCTCGGTCTTGGGATCGAACTCGAGCTCGCGTCCCAGCCGGTAGCTGATGTTGCCGAGGTGGGCGAGAGCCGAGGCGAGGTGCGCCGTCTCGACGGGGCCGTTCTGGTCCGAGGTCTTCCGCGAGCGGACCGCCTCGATGAAGTTGGCGAAGTGATTGCCTCCCTCTTTGCGTTTCGGACCCGGCTCGCGCTTGCGCCCGAAGTAGACCTCGTAGGTGTCGTAGCCCTTGATCAGCATCACGCCCTTGTCGCCGTAGAAGATGTTGCCGACGGTGATGCCGTCCTCGGTGTTGGTGCACCAGGGCCGCACCTCGAACTCGATCATCTTGTTCTCTTCCGGATAGTAGTAAGCCGAGGTGAGTACCTCCGGGGTCTCCTTGTCGTCGTCCCAGAGGAACTTGCCGCCCAGGGCGACGATCTTCGAGGGCAGCTTCTCGACGCCGAGGCCCCACATGCACATGTCGGTTTCATGGATGCCCTGGTTGCCGACGTCGCCGTTGCCGAAGTTCCAGTGCCAGTGCCAGTTGTAGTGGACGTAGCGGCGGGAGAAGGGCAGCTTCTTCGCCGGGCCGGTCCACAGGTCGTAGTCCAGGTACGGCGGCACGGGTTCGACGGGGCTGTGGCCGATCGACGGCCGCCACCGGAAGACGAGGCCGCGGGACATGTAAACCTTGCCGATGATACCGTTCCGCAGCATCTTCACCGCTTCCTGGACGGCGGGAGAGGAACGAAGCTGCACGCCGTGCTGGACGATCCGCTGGTACTTATGGGCGGCCTCGACCATCTTGCGGCCTTCCCAGATGTTGTGGGAACCGGGCTTCTCGACGTAGACGTCCTTGCCGGCCTGGCAGGCCCAGATGGTAGCCAGCGAATGCCAGTGGTTCGGCGTGGCGATGGAGACGGCGTCGATATCCTTGCGGTCGAAGATCTTGCGCAGATCCGTCTCGAGGTCGAACTTCTTGTTGTATTTGTCGCCGAACTGCCGGGCCCGTTCTTCCAGCACCTTGCGGTCCGGGTCGCACAGAGCAACGACTTCGACATTGGGCAGAGGCTGGAAGCCGTTGATGTGGCTCTTGCCCCGGCCGTGGACCCCAAGGACGGCAATCCGAATGGTGTCGTTCGCCGAGGCGAGCTTGGGTTTGGCAGCGGCCAGGGCGCCCGCTCCCATAAGGAAGTGTCTGCGTGTACTCATTGCCAGCGATACTCCTGCAAAAAAGTGCCGCCGCTCCGGCCCAGGTGGCCACGGCGGCCAGTCGCTCACGATTTTAGCAGCAGGAACAGGATGCGGGGGCGGCGCGGCGCCGGCTTGTGTTCCACCGGCTGGACAGCCGACAATGACGGGCATGAGTGGCTGGAAATGGGGGGGAGTTCTGGCTCTGGCGGCCTGTCTCGCGGCTGGGGGGGCGTCAGCGCAAAAAAAGCAGACTCCGCGATTTGCGAAACGCTCCGGAGCCCAGACAGCCTTGGGGAGGATGAGCGCCGACTTTGCGGCGCTGGCGGCCCGGGTGAATGCGAGCGTCGTGAAGATCGTGGCCGTCGGTTACCGTCCAGCCGGGGAGCCCGGCGAAAGCAGTGTCAGCGTTCAACAGGCGAGCGGCGGCTCCGGGGTGATCATCGATCCCGAGGGTTATGTCGTAACCAACGCCCACGTCGCGCTGGGCGCCCAGCGTCTTCAGGTGATCCTTTCGCCCCAGCTCGACCGGAGCGTGGACCGGAAGTCGATCCTCAAACCAGCCACACGCGTGGTAAATGCGAAGCTGGTGGGACTGGATCTGGAAACCGACCTGGCGCTGCTGCAGATCCCCCTGAAAGGGCTGCCGGCGCTGAAGTTCGGCGACTCGGACAGGCTTCGTCCGGGCCAGCTTGTGCTGGCGTTCGGCAGTCCCTTGGGTTTGCAGAGCTCGGTCACGCTGGGGGTGGTGAGCTCGCCGGCGCGGCAGTTGCGGCCCGAGGATCCTATGATCTACATCCAGACCGACGCGCCTATCAACCCAGGCAACAGCGGCGGCCCTTTGGTGAACACCGACGGCGAGGTGGTGGGGATCAACACGCTGATCTTCTCGCAGTCCGGGGGTAGCGAGGGCATCGGTTTCGCGGCGCCGTCGAACATCGTAGTGAACGTGATCCGGCACATCCGCGAGAAGGGCCAGATGCTCCGGGGCGAAATCGGCGTGCTGCCGCAGACGATCGACCCGACGCTGGCGGCGGCGCTGAAACTGTCGCGGCCTTATGGGGTGGTGTTGGGCGACGTGTATCCCGGGAGTCCCGCCGACCGGGCGGGCTTGAGGCCCGGCGACGTCGTGCTCACGCTGGACGGCAAGCCGATGGAGAACGCCCGGCAGTTCATCGTCAACCTGTACAAGCCGGCGATCGGCGACATGGTGCGCCTGGAGATCCTGCGGGGGCGGCAGAAGAAGGCGGTGGCCGTCCAGGTGGTGGAGCGGCCGAACGATCCGACGAAGCTCGCCTCGGTGATCGCGAATCCCGGCGAGAAAATCGGCCGGCTCGGCATTCTCGTATATGACCTGTCGCCGGAGATCAAGCGCCTGCTGCCGGAATTGCGGAAAGGCTTAGGGGTGCTGGTGGGTTCGTTGACCGCCGATGCCCCGGTCCAAGGGCGCAGTTTCCGGACGGGGGACATTATTTATCAGATCAACGGCGAGCCGGTGATCAACGCCTCGGAGCTGAAGGCGGCGCTCGAAAGGCTGGCGCCGGGCAGCCCGGTGGCGGTGCAGATCGAGCGGGGCCGGCGGCTGCGCTACGTCTGGTTCGAGCTGCCGTGACGTAATCCGTGGGCCGGAGCCCCGCGGCAGCCCTGGCCCTTCAGCGGCGGCGCTCTTCCAGCGTGCGGCGGAGGACGGGGAGAACGGCAAGGTCGGTGTCGCGGGCGGTCTCTTCCTTGGTGGCGATCAACGTTTCCAGGTCCAGAACACGGACGCGCACGCCTTCTCCGATCTCCATCTCCACCGTGTGGGGAAGCAGATCTTCATACCGGCGGGAGCGCCCGATGCTGCCGAGCAGGTCGAGCGGTCCGAAACGAGCCATCAGGCGCTGACGTCCTGGCGAAGAAAGGTGGGAGGCGAGAGGCCTGAGCCTCTTTTCCGCCGGCAGGCGATAGACGGCGTCCAATTCTTCGAGGGCTGCGAGCAACCGCTGGACGTTCGCCGCTTCGGTGGAGTGCAGCAAGTCCAGGTCGAAGGTGGTGACCGGCGCGCCGTGGAGCGCCGCGCTGATCCCGCCGACTACGATGGCCTCAACGCGGTGGGCGTGAAGAGTCTTCAGGATCTCCCGGCAGTCCGTCCTGGCGGTTGCGCTCACGGATGCTCCGTAGTGCGTTCACGTGCTGCTGGAGCACGTCGAGGCGTTCAGCGGGCGTCAGGGACAACATCCAGCGGATGAGCGTCACATCGACGCCGCCGTCCCCTCCGCCGGATTGCCGCCCGGGCGCGTTCCGTTCGCCGCTCATGCTCCGCTACGTTGGTTAGCACAGTCCCGGGCTGCGGGACAAGGCCCCGGGGAGCGGCGCAGCATTCCCCGCCGTGGTTTGCGCGCGTGCCGCTGGGATGCTATCTATTTGAGGAAGCGTTCCCGCGTTCCCCTGGTGTCGAAACTATGCGAGCTCTTTTCATTCTGACGGCCGCTTCGTTGGCGTTCCTGCCGGCGGCCCACGCCCAGGCCGACCTGAGCCCGGCGCCCGCTTTCGCTCTGGGACAACCGGAAGGGGTGTCGGCGCTGCAGCCGAAACACTGCGACATCGTCAACAACGGCTTGACGAACTGCCGTCCGAATCTGGTGGAGGGCGACGAGCTGAACAACCCACAGTCGGTGGCGGTAGATCCAAGCTCCGGCGCCATCTACGTGGCGGACACGCAGAACAACCGCGTGCTGGGCTGGAGGAACCGGGACGCGGCGGCCAACGGGGCCAAGGCCGACATCGTCATCGGCCAGCGGGACTTCTATTCTACGTCGTTCGGCGGGCCCGGTACGGCGTTGCAGAACGGCCTGAACCAGCCGACGGCCGTCGCCGTGGCGGCCAACGGGGACCTTTACGTGGCCGATGCCGGCAACAACCGTATCCTGCGGTTCCCGCGGCCCTTCGAGCAGCCCGAGGACCTGAAGATCGCCGACCTGGTGATCGGCCAGCCGAACATGTTCTCGCGCGCGGCGAACGCCGGCGGGCTTTCGGCCTCTTCGCTGGACTTGACCGACAACCGGGGCGCGGCCTATCGGACGACGCTGCTCTTCGATGGTGAAGGCAACCTCTGGTTCACCGACGCGGGCAACCACCGGGTGTTGCGGTACCCGGCTTCCCGGCTGGGCCCGGACGCCGAGGACGGCCCCGCCGCCGACCTGGTGCTCGGCCAGGCGTCGATGACCGAAAGCGAAGCGCCGCCCCGCAACCCGAATTCGCGTCACGAAAAAGGGAAGCTCCGTCTGCCGTCGGCGCTGGCCTTCGACGCCGGAGGGCGGTTGTATGTGGCCGACGAGCTGTTGCGGGTGCTCGTCTACGAGCCACCGCTCGTCTCGGCCAAGAACGCCAGCCGCATCCTGGGGCTGGTCGTGGTTCCCCAGGGCCAGCAGCCCCCGCCGCTGATCAACGAGAAAGGGTTGGGCTTGATTCAGGGCAACGTCTGGCGGCCGCCTGAGGGGGTGTTCGCCATCGGCGACGACATCTTCGTGGTGGACACGCCGGCCAACCGCATCGTCCGCTATCCGCCTTTCGACGAGTGGCCGGCGGAGACCGAAGACAATCCCTCGCCGGCGGCGGTGGACGTGATCGGACTGGACTCGCTGCAGTCGGACACGATCCCGGTCCACCGGGGGCGCGCCGAGCCGGGTGCAGACACGCTGTTCGAGCCGGTGGGGACGGCGGTGGCGCCCGACGCGACGGTCTGGGTGGCCGATTCGCTCAACCACCGGGTGCTGAAGTTCCCCAACCTGACGGCCGTGCCGGGGCCTCAGGCGGCGGCCGAAAAGGTGCTGGGACAGCCGGGCTTCGCCAACCGGACGGTGAACCGCATCGAAGGCAAGGAGTTCTTTTTCGTCGGGAGCCTCGGGGGCAGCTCGGTGGCCGGTGCGGGAATCGCCGTGGACTGGGGGGCGGACCCGCCGCACTTCTATGTCGCCGATCCGCTGAACAACCGGGTGCTCGGCTTCCGCGACGTCCGCAAGATCCGCAATGGGGTGACGGCGGATCTGGTCCTGGGCCAGCCGGGCAAGTTCCGGTCGCTGGTGAACTATCCGACCAACGACTCGACCCGGCCCACCCGCACCGGGCTGTTCCTTCCTTCCGGGGTAGCCGTGGACAAGCAGGGCAACGTTTACGTGGCGGACTCGGGCAACGGGCGCGTCGTGCGGTTCCCCAAGCCTTTCGAGCAGCCGCCGGGTTTGCAGGAAGCGGACCTGGTGCTGGGGCAACTGGATTTCACTTCCCGGGTGACCGACGCGACGGCCCGTACCATGGCCGGCCCGTGGGGGCTGCATTTCACCGTGGAGGGTGCACTGCTAGTTTCAGATCCTCGGCACAACCGGGTCCTCGAGTTCGTCCCGCCCTTCACCAGCGGCATGGCCGCCAGCCGGGTCTTCGGCCAGCCGGACTTCAACAGCACCGCTCCCGGGAACGCCTTGAACCGCATGAACGGGCCCCAGGGCATCTCCGCGGACACCAGCGACCGGCTCTACGTGGCCGACACGAAGAACAACCGCATCCTGGTTTTCGGCGACATCCGCCAGGCGCCGCCGGATCCGATGGCGGCGCTCGCGCTCGGCGGCTCCGGGATCAAGCAGCCGTTCGACGTCTTCGTTTCGCCGGCGACCGGCAAGGCCTGGGTGGCGGACACCAACAAAGGGCAGGTGCTGCGCTACCAGCAGTTCGATCAGCTCTTGCTCGGCAACACCGCACCCGAGTTCGGCTTCACCGCCGCCAGCCCGCTGGCGCTGCTCGGGACGCCCTTCGGCAACTTGCTGCTCGCCGACTCGCTGAACCGCGTGGTGGGCCATTTCCGCACCCTAGTAGCCACCAACGGGGCGAACTTCCTGACGCGCGTCGCCCCGGGCATGATCACCTCGCTGTTCTTCCCCGAGACGCCAAGCATCCCACTCACGGCGGCGCAGTCCGTACCCTTGCCCAAGGTGCTGGCCGACGTCTCGGTGCTGGTGAGCTGGGAGGGCAAGACGGTGGAGGCGCCGCTGTATTTCGTTTCACCGGCGCAGATCAACTTCCAGATGCCGAACGGCGCGCCGGCGAGCGGCACGGTGGAGATCACCGTGGTGCGGCCCTCGGCCGGCCAGATCGTGGCTTTCAGCGTGGTGGCCATGGACGTCGCTTCGCCTGGCCTCTTCACCCGGCCGCCGACGGGGAACGGCCAGATCGCGGCGCTCAATCAGGACAGCACCGTGAATTCGGCTGAGAACCCGGCGCGCAAGGGCGAGATCGTGCAGATCTTCGCGACCGGTCAGGGATTCATCCCGGACGCTCCGCCCGACGGGGAGCCGGCGCCGCTGGACCGCTTGATTCACACGCCGGTGAAGCCCCGGGTCTTCTTCAACTCCAGCCAGCCGCTGCCGGATGGTGACGTGCAGTTCTCCGGCCTGGCGCCGGGGCTGGTGGGCGTCTGGCAGATCAACGTCAAGGTGCCTGAGCACGCGATCTCCGGCGACAACTTCGTGGTGGTGTTCTTGCGCGACCGTCCGAGCGGGGATCCGTCCGGAAAGAACCCCATCGTGACGACCATCGCGGTGAAGTAGGGCCCGAAACCGGGGCGGGCGAGAAAATGGCGGCCCGAGTCTTGATTTCCTCCGCCTTCCAGGGTAGGCTTCCTTCAGCATAGCCAAGGAGGGCGGTCATGAATGTGAAGCGGTTCTTTTTGGCGGCGGTTGTTGTGTTCATCGTCGCAGAAGTACTGGAATTCCTGATCCACGGGGTGATTCTCGCTTCGACCTATGAGGCGCTGAAGGACTTGTGGCGTCCGGACATGGAGTCGAAGATGTGGATCTACCCGGTGATCGGCGCCATCTGGTCGCTGCTGTTCGTCTATATCTTCGTCAAGGGCCGGGAAGGCAAGGGCCTCATGGAAGGCGTGCGGTTCGGCGTGGTGATCGGCCTGTTTGTGGGCATCCCGATGGCTTACGGCACTTACGCGATGATCGCGATTCCGTATTCGCTCGCGTTGCAGTGGTGGATCTATACGCTGATCGAGTGCATCGTCCTCGGGGTGATCGCGGCGCTGGTGTACAAGCCGCTACCCGCACCCGCTGCCGGGTCGGCGGCTAGCGAATGAAGACGGTGACCTCGTTGGCTTCGGCCCCGGCCACTTTCATCCGCAGTGGCTGGGGGCCCGAGGCGACGCCGGGCGGCACCCGGACGTTCACCTGATAGAGCCCGACGAAACCGGGGGCCAGGCCGCTGAAGGGGATTTCTGTCACGGGAACCCCGCCGATGGTGATCTCCGGCTGGTGGACGGTCTTTTCGAGCGGGGAGCCCGGGGCGAAGGGTTCTACGGGCCCCAGGCCGGTCGAGTAGATCTCCAGGTAATCACCCGGGGCGGCGGGCTGCTGGGAAGTGGGCCGGCCGGTCCCGGCGAGCAGGACCGCACCTTCTCCGGTAGCCGGAACGGTGAAAACGCCGGGGGCGACGGCGCCGACGGTCACTGCAACCGGGGTCGTGCGGCCGACCGGCGTAGAGACGGCGAGGGTCGCCTCGCCCGTTTGCGTCAAACGCGGTACGAAGAAGTTGATCTGGCTGTCGCTCACGTAGACCAGCGGTACGGGGCGGTCGTTGAGCAGCACCTGCACGCCTTCGAGCTCCTCGGGCAAGGGGACGGCGCCGGCTTGAGCCTGCGCGCCGGCCGCGAGATGGAGTCCGAAGACGGTCGCCAGGGCCCCCGCGGCGATGGGGGCGCGGAAGCTGGCGGCATTGACGACTCCTTCCGAGCGGAACGAGGGTTCGGCGGTGGTGGTCACCACCAGGGGTGCTACTTCCGGGGCTCCAGCGATCCGCAAAGTGAGGGCGCCGTCCGTCGCCGCCGGAGGCGTCCATTGGAAAGCTGCGGTACCGTCGGGTGCGGTGGCTACCTCGGTGGGCTCCACCGACCCGCCGTCCGAGGCTTCGGCGACGATGCTCAACCCGGCATAGGGGAGGTTGTTGCCGTCGAGGACCTGGACGACGACCGGCTCCGGAAGCGGCCCGCCTCCGGGATGGACTTGCCGGTCGCCGGAGACGGGGACGAGCCGCAACCCGGCGGCCGAACCCAAGACCTGGACCCGTGCTTCGGCCTGTTCGAACTCCCCGCCCGGGATCATGGCGGTGACCGTATCCACTCCCTCCCGGAGTCCGCGGATGGTGAACTGCGCCGAAGTCGCGCCGGCCGGGATGCGAGCCGAGGCGGGCAATCCGGCGCCGCCGTTGGCCGAGGTGAGGATCACTTCCAGATCGGCCGGGGCCGCTTCCTCGATAGAGACGGTTGCCGGAGCTTCGGCTCCCAGAAGGACGCCGGTGGCCGGGAACGCGGAGAAGTGGAGAGCGCGGCGGATGGTGGTCACCGCCTCGGCCCGGCCGCCGGTGGCCTGGCGGTAGAACTGTTCGAATTCGCGGCGGAAGAGATCCAGTTTGTCGAGGTCGCTTTGAGGGGGCTCCGCACCCGCGGCGTGGATGAGGACGAAGGCGAAACGGAAGCGGCGCTGTTCCACCGTGTAGTCCGGGACGCGGCGGCCCTCGGCGGCGACGATCTCATCGATCCGGATATCGCGGCGGTCCCCGTCGAAGTTGACGCCCACTTCGGGCAGACGGTCCGGGTTGACGACCGTAGCTGCCTGAACGAGGAACGTGTCCGCCACCTCGGAGGGGGCCCGGAGGCCCATCAAGTACTGGTCGAGGGGCGAGAAGCCCTCCACGGTGGCGGTGGTGACGAAGCGATGGCCGGCGCCGGTGTCGGGCGGGCAGGAGTCCCGCTGGCGGTCGCAGATGCGGTTGCCTTCGAGCAGCGAGGCTTCGGAGTTGAAGACGAAGCTCCAGTGCGCCCCGTCCCGCTGAAGCATCGGCCGGGCGGCAGGATCGAAGGGATCGCGAACGCTGGCAAAGGCGAGGAACAGGTGGCCGGCTTCGTGGCCCAGAACGGTGAGGGTGGTGTCGCCGGTGGTGAACCGCTGTGGGATGCGGGCGTGGGGATCATCCGGGTACTGGCCGAGGGGGCCGAAGTTCATGACCGCCTGCAGCCGGTGGGGGGAGCCGAACGTGGCGCCGAAATCCACCGGCTCATCGCCGATGCCCTCCCGGCGGCTGCGGACGGTGACCTCGAAGGCGACGGTGCCAAGGTCCGCTGAGATGCCCAGGTTGTTGAAAAACGCCAGGTAGTCGTAGGCGTCGTCGTGCTCTTCGAAGAATTTCTGTGAGGCCCGGACGACGTCCACTTCCTCGCGCCGCGTGAAGCGTTCGGCGACGGCGCCTTGGAACTCCTCTTGCGAACCTTGCGAGAACGATACGACGCGGGTGGGCCCTTGCAGCCGTCCCGGGGCGATGCCGACGATGGCGCTGACGGTGGTGATGCCGTTGTAGGAGAACTCGACGCGGCCGTCCGGGTAGAGCCGGAGCTGGAAGGTCTGGAGCTTGCCGGCGCCGACGGTCGCGAATTCCGGCACTTGCACCCAGGAGACAACGACGCGACCCGCCTCGGAAAAGAAGTGGATCCCGTCGGGCGACTGGGTGGGATCGAGGTCGCGGAACAGGGGCGCCAGCCTCGGTGGGCCGGCCACGAGACGGTCGAGCGACCGTGGAGAGGAGGAGGCATCCGGCTCTTCGAAGGTCACGTTGCCGTCCGAGTGCACGAACACCGAGCGGTAGAGGCGGCCATAGAACGGGAAGGCGAACGGCAGCGGCACCTCCCGGGCGTCGTCGTCCCCTAAAGCGAGCACCTCGCCGCCGGCTGCCGCCGTCTGGTCATACCCGCCTTCTCCGGTGGCAAACCGGTACCGGGAAGCGTCCGGCGCGGCGGGCGCGAAGCTCACCGTGAGCGCGTCCAGGTCGAAATCGTTCCGGCGGCTAACGACGCCGTCGGCGTCCTCCATGAGGACGATCTCGCCCACGACGCGGGTGGCGGGCCTTTGAGGAGGGGTTTCGGTCGAGAGCAGGCCGATTCCGCCCCCGCGTCCCGTCGATTGGGCGGCCGCCCGGCGGTGCAGAAAGATCTCTTCCTGGAGACGATCGCGGTGGGTGCCGCAGACGACGGCGATTTCCCGGGCAAGTCCGGAGGCCGTGATGCCGGCGAGTAACAGCCACGTCAGTGTGGCGCGCAGGGTTCGACGAAGCTTCATGAATGAAAGACGGACGCCTTTCTTCTAGAATATCCGTGTGCGCTGTTGGGCCGCTGTGGGCCTGCCGAGGGAACCGAGGCTGGCCGGCGCCGGGGCGCCGGCCGGGGCCGCTGATGAGCGGCGTGGAAGGGAAAGGAGATTGCATGCCTTTTTGCACGAACTGTGGGACTCAGATCACCGAGGGGATGCGTTTCTGCGCAAACTGTGGGACTCCGCTGGCGGCCGCCGGGGCGGGAGCGGTGGCCACGACGGTGGAGCCGGAACCCCTCGACTACGAGATTCAGGGCGACAATCTGCAAGTGGTGCGGATCCGCCTGAAGCCCGGCCAGGAGGTCTATGCCGAGGCCGGCAAGATGGTCTACAAGTCGGCGAGCATCCAATGGGAGACGCGGATGACCGGCTCCTCGCTCGGTGAGAAGCTCCTCGGCGCGCTCAAGCGCAAGCTCTCGGGCGAATCGCTTTTCATGACCTACTTCCGCGCCACGGCTCCGGGCGAAGTCGGCTTTGCCGGGGACTATCCGGGGCGTGTCCAGGCGTTCGATCTCGCCGCGGGGCAAAGTGTTCTGGTGCAGCGCGATGGTTTCCTGTGCGCCCAGCCGACGGTGGCGATCAACGTCGCGCTGGTGAAGAAGATCGGCGCCGGGCTGTTCGGCGGTGAGGGATTCGTGCTCCAGAAACTCACGGGTCCGGGACTGGTGTTCGTACACGGCGGCGGGGACTTCATCGAGTTCCAGCTTCAGGCCGGCGAGACGATCCAGGTGGACACGGGCTGCGTCGTCGGTTTCGACGAGAGCGTCCAGTACGACATCCAACTGGCCGGGGGGATCAAGACGGCCATTTTCGGCGGAGAAGGGCTCTTCCTGACTACGCTGACCGGCCCCGGGCGGGTGATCGTGCAGAGCATGACGCTCGAGAAGCTGCGGCGCGAGTTGAACCCGGTCCGCTCGGGAGGGGACGAACGCGGCCCGCTGGAATCGCTGACCGGACTCCTGGGCAGCGAGGACTGAGGGCTTTTCCTGAGAAAGACCGTGGCCCGGACAGGATCTCCGGGGCAGCGCGCTACCTCCCTTTCTCCGGGGGTTGTCCTAATCATGTACACATCTCCGGTCGATGAATTAAGTGG
The DNA here is from genome assembly GCA_026984795.1 of Solibacteraceae bacterium. Classification (GTDB taxonomy): domain Bacteria; phylum Acidobacteriota; class Terriglobia; order Bryobacterales; family Bryobacteraceae; genus JALSRK01. Next base: position 153,830 of record JALSRK010000076.1, read on the forward strand.
AACCTCGCGGAAGAGGGTTCTCCGCGCGAACACCGCCGCGCCTGTTGCGGTGTTTCCTGTTCCGCGTCGTTACACGCAGTTGCATGATGACAGGGCCCACGGAGAAAGAAAGCGCCTCGGCGGTCCGCCTGGGCTCTACGGCGCCGGATGAGACGATCCGGAAACTCGGCGAGCAGTTCATCGCCAGCCTCCACCACGACATCCGCACGCCCCTGAGCGGGATTCTGGGGATGATCGACCTGCTCCTGGAAACCGAACTCACCGAGGAGCAGCAGGAGTTCGTGCACACTGCCCGGCTGTGCGCCGACCAGCTCTTGGAAATGTTGAACGCGGCGCTGGAGTATGCAGCCCTGTCGGCCGGGGGCGTCCAGTTGGAAGAAACCGAATTCCACCTCCGGAAGGCGCTCGAAGAACTGTTGGGTGAATTCGAACCCAAGGCGGCCGCGAAGCGGCTCCAGATCGAGGCGGAATTCGGGGAAGGGTTGCCTGAGTTCGTCATCGGGGATGAGCTGCGGCTGCGGCAAGCGGTGGCCCCGCTGCTGGCGAACGCGGTGAAATTCACCCAGAGGGGGCGGGTGAGTTTGAAAGCCTCGCCTGCGGAGGCCCCGGTGGACGGCCGGATCAGGGTGGCCATTGCGGTCCGCGACACCGGACCGGGGATTCCAGAGGAACACCTCTCGAGGATCTTCCAGTCATTCCAGCAACTAGAACGGGGCCTTTCCCGTTCTCATCCCGGTCTCGGGCTGGGGCTGGCGCTGGCGGAGAAGCTGGCCGTCAAACTCGGCGCCGAACTGCAGGTGGACAGCGCCCCGGGCGAGGGAAGCACCTTCGTACTGACTGTGCCGTTCCGGATTCCCGCGGAAGCGGGGCCCGCAGTTCGCGCCGCCGCCCGCGAGGATGGCCGGCCCCGAATTCTCTTCGTCGATGACAACGAGGTCGCCCGCCGCGTGGTTTCCCATATCCTCGAGCGCGCCGGTTATGCGGTGGACTGCGCCGAAGGCGGGCTCGAGGGGATCGAGGCCGCCCGGAGGACCCGATACGGCCTGATCCTGATGGATCTGCAGATGCCCGGAATCAACGGCCTCGACGCCGCCCGGGAGATCCGCAACCTTCCGGGCCACGAATCCGTCCCAATAGTAGCGCTAACGGCGAACTATTCCGACGAGTTTGTTCGCCTCTGCAGCGAAGCGGGCTTCCAGGGGTTCCTTTCCAAGCCCGTGCAGCGTGAAGAACTTGTCGAGGCGGTCAAAGAGTTTCTCGAAAGAGTTTGACGGCCCCGCCCGCTGGCAATCCGGCGCCTTCCTCCGCGTGAGACGGTCAGGGGCGCCGGCATGTCTGGGCTACAATAAAGGTGCACCCCGCTTATGCTGGATACGATCCTGGCAAAGGTTTTCGGCACGAAGAACGAGCGCGAGCTCAAGGCGATGCAGCCGATCGTGGCGGCGATCAACGATCTCGAGCCGAAAGTCCAGAAGCTTTCCGACCAGCAGCTGGCGGCGAAGACCCAGGAGTTCAAGCAACGGCTGGAACAGGGCGCTTCGCTCGATGACCTGCTGATCGAGGCCTTCGCTGTCGTACGCGAGGTCGGCCGGCGTGTGCTCGGCATGCGCCACTACGACGTCCAGCTCATCGGCGGCATCGTCCTGCACCGCGGCAAGATCGCCGAGATGAAGACGGGCGAAGGAAAAACACTGGTGGCGACTCTGCCCGTCTACCTGAACGCCCTCCTCGGCCGGGGTGTCCACGTGGTGACGGTGAACGACTACCTGGCCCGCCGCGACGCCGAGTGGATGGGCAAGATCTACAAGTTCCTCGGGCTGAGCGTGGGGGTGATCGTCCACGATCTGAGCGACGCGGAGCGCAAACAGGCTTACGCGGCCGACGTCACTTACGGCACGAACAACGAGTTCGGCTTCGATTACCTGCGTGACAACATGAAGTTCCGGCTGGAGGACTGCGTCCAGCGGGACTTCTATTACGCCATCGTGGACGAGGTGGACTCGATCCTCATCGACGAGGCCCGCACGCCGCTGATCATCTCCGGGCCGAGCGAAGAGTCCACCGACAAGTATTACCGGATCAACGCTATCATCCCGAAGCTCGTCCGCGGCGAGGAGATCGAGGGCAAAGAGCCCGGCGAGAAGTACTATACGGGCGACTATACCGTGGACGAGAAGCACCGCTCGGCAGGGCTCACCGAGGAAGGCACGCTGAAGGTGGAAAAGCTGCTCAACCGCCCCGGGCTGTTCGAGGGCGGCGACTGGGAGTCGATGGTGATCCGGCACCACGTCGAGCAGGCGCTGAAAGCCCACGTGCTCTTCCAGCGGGACCGGGACTACATCGTCAAAGACGGCAAGGTAATCATCGTCGATGAGTTCACCGGCCGCCTGATGCCCGGGCGCCGCTGGAGCGACGGTCTGCACCAGGCCATCGAGGCTAAAGAGGGCGTCAAGATCGAGCGTGAGAATCAGACGCTGGCCACGATCACCTTCCAGAACTACTTCCGGATGTACGAGAAGCTCGCCGGCATGACGGGCACGGCGATGACCGAGGCCGCCGAGTTCAGCAAGACCTACAACCTCGACGTGGTCGAGATCCCGACGAACCGCCCGCTGATCCGCACCGAGTATCCGGATGTCGTCTACCGCACCGAGGAAGAGAAGTGGCGCAACGTCGCCCGGGAGATCAAGAAGTATCACGAGATGGGGCGGCCGGTGCTGGTGGGCACCGTGTCGGTCGAGAAGTCCGAGAAGCTGTCGAAGATCCTCAAACGCATGGGGATCAAGCATGAGGTGTTGAACGCCAAGAACCATGCGCGCGAGGCCTTCATCGTGGCGCAGGCAGGCCGCAAGGGCGCCGTCACGGTCTCCACGAACATGGCCGGCCGCGGCACCGACATCCTGCTCGGCGGCAATCCCGAGTACCTGGCGAAAGAGAAGCTCCGGAAGATGGGCAAGGACCCGGAGAAGGTCAGCCAGGAGGAGTGGGACGAGGTCTTCCTGCCCATCAAAGAACAGACGGACAAGGAGCACGAAGAGGTAGTCAAGCTCGGCGGCTTGCACATCATCGGCACCGAGCGCCACGAGTCCCGCCGCATCGACAACCAGCTCCGCGGCCGCGCCGGACGCCAGGGCGACCCCGGCAGCTCGCGGTTCTTCCTTTCGCTGCAGGACGACCTGCTGCGGATCTTCGGCGGCGAGTGGATCCAGAACCTGATGCTGCGGCTGGGCATGGAAGAGGACGTGCCCATCGAGTCGAAACTCATCACGCGCCGTATCGCCAAGGCGCAGGAGGCGGTGGAAGCGCAGAATTTCGCGATGCGCAAACACCTGCTCGAATACGACGACGTGATGAACAAGCAGCGCCAGTACGTCTACGCCAAGCGGCGCGAGCTGCTCGAGGGCAAGGACATGCGCGAGACGGTGCTGGCCTGGACGCGCGCCATCGTCGAGTCGCTGGTGGATCTGCGCTGCCCGGACAGCGCCAAGCCCTACGAGTGGGATCTGGCCGGGCTGCAGACCGACGTGCTCACCCAGTTCGGGTTGAAGATCACGCCGGCCGAGTTCGCCGAAATGACCCGGGAGGAGATCGAGGAGACGCTTTACGAGCGCCTCGTCAAGAAGTACGAGGAGAAGGAAAAGCGGATCCCGCCGGAGGTGCTGCGCGAGACCGAGCGGATGGTGATGCTCAACGTCATCGACAACCAGTGGAAGGACCATTTGTTGTCGATGGATCATCTCAAGGAGGGCATCGGCCTGCGCGGTTACGGGCAGAAGGATCCACTGATCGAGTACAAGAAGGAGTCCTTCGAGCTCTTCAACCAGATGAAGGACCGGATCGTGGACGAGACGGTCCGGATCCTGTTCTTCTTGCAGCCCGCCGAACAGCGGGTTCCCACCATCACCCAGCCCGACTGGCCCAGTGAGGAAGACAGCGGCGGGGAACTCGTCGGCGCGATCACGCGTCAGCAAAGACAGGCGGCTGAGTCCAGTGTCGTCGATTTCACGCGGAACATCCAGCGCAGGAAGCAACGGGAGCTGGATGAACTCCAGTTCATCGGCGGCGAGGCGTCTTCTTCCCGCCGCCAGCCGGTGGTGAAGGGCAAGAAAGTGGGCCGTAACGATCCCTGCCCGTGCGGCAGCGGCAAGAAGTACAAGAAATGCTGCGGCAGATAGCCTTCCTCGTTGCTCTTGCCGGGCTGGTGCCGGGGGCCGCCCGGGCGGCCATCTGGCCCGAAGAGTTCTTTGGGTACAAGCGGATTGCGGTCTCCAAGGCGCCGGCGGCAAACCCGGCGGTTTGGGACGAGTACGGTTTCGAGGAAGGCGAAACCGCCCGGTACCGGCTGGACGGGACGGAATTCACCGCCACGGCGTGGCGGTTTGCCGATGCCACCGGGGCCATGGCCGTCTTCGAGTGGCAGCAGCCTCCCGACGCCCGCCCCTCCAAGCTCACGGAACTCGCCGTCGAGTGGGAGGACGGAGCGTATTTCTCCCATGGCAACTACGTCTTCCGGTTCGACGGCTACCGCCCGACCGAGGAACAAGTGGTGGGGATGCTGCTGGTGACGCCGATGCTCGAACAGTCGCCCCTGCCGACCTGGGTGGGGTTCGTGCCGGAGGAGAACCGGATCCGGGGCACGGAGCGTTTCGTGGTGGGGCCGGTGGGCTTGGAGACGTTCGAACCCCGGGTGCCGCCGTCAGTGGCGGGCTTCCATTACGGCGTGGAAGCTCAGTTGGCCCGGTACAAAACCCCTAAAGGCGATCTGGAACTGGGTGTTTTCTCCTATCCCACACCTCACATTGCCCGGGAGAGGCTGGCCGAGTTTCGGATGCTCCCGGATGTGATCGCGAAGCGCAGCGGTCCCCTCGTGGCGGTCGTCTTCGGGCCGGCGGACCCGGACGAGGCCGAGAAGCTTCTTGCCAAGGTCAACTATCGCTACAACATAACCTGGGACGAATTTAGCGTCCCTTACCAACCGACGATCGTTGAGATCGTCCTGACGGCCTTCTTGTTCATCGGAGGCCTTCTGGTGGCTGCGCTGGTGCTGGGCGGGATTTTCGGCGGGCTGAAATTCTGGCGGTGGCGCCGCCAGGATGTCCCCGAAGACCCGATGATCATGCTTCACCTGGAAGACCGATAACCCTCTGTCTTTCTGCCGCGTTAGGGCTGGTTCGGGCGGTTCGCTGAGGCTGTGGATCCTGTTTTCAACAGCCTGTGGAAAAACCATGATTACTATAAGTTGTTTGATTTCTTGGGGTTGGAGGGTGACGGTTTCGCCCTCTTTTTCCCTTGACATCTGGGCCGGTACGCCATAAACTTCAAATCACCCACAGGTTTTGGCGGTTGCGTAAGCCGTCGAATCTGATTCTCCCAATGAACATCAACCCTGTGGACACAGGGGAGAAGAGGAGTGCCCATCCGGGAGGATGGGCATTTCCTTTTTTGGGGCGCCAGGGCGGCTGTAGAGGGCTCGTGAGGGGCGTTGCCGGCTTGTGGGAGCCCGAGGGGGCCTGATCTTGGCCTCGGGCGTCTCTGGGCGCGCCCTGTGCCGGCTTTCTCCACAGGGTTTTCCACAGCCGCCGGGCGCGCGGCGGTCCGGCGAACCGGCGGGGCCGGGGGAGGACGCGCCCGCCGGGCCGGAGCCGTTCCAGGGTTGTGGCCTCAGAGCGACCAGTCGTGCCCCGGATCGGGACAGAACGTCACGGCCGCCCCCGAATCGCCTTCCACAAGGACCAGCCAGCCGCCAGGCACCGGGGCGCGGCGGACGCGGAAACGGTCCGATGGGACGTGCTCCCAAGTGAGCGCCTTGCGCCGCCGCTCGGCTTCCGGCGCCGCCGCGGTCTCCGGCGGGGCCGGCGGCGCGGGCTCGGGTTCGGCTTCCGGCTCGGCTGCCGGCGCCGGGGACTCTTGTCTGGTGGTGAGATCCCTGCCCAGAGCGTCCCGGAGGACCTCTTCCTCGCACTGATAGGGTTCGCCAAGGTATTGGAAGCGCGCCCGGTCGTCCAGCCACTCCACTTCCGTAAGGACGGCCCCATAAGGGATGGTGATGGGGGCCTCCGGCAGGGGCAGTTTGCTGCGCGGGTTCAGCTTGCGCGCCTCGATCGTCTTCGCCAATTCATAGGTCGCCATTGGCCGATTGCCTCCATTGCCGGCGGAATCGCCGCGTGTTGACATCATAAACCGATTTCGGGCTGGCGCACCCGGGGCCGGGCGGCGGTGAAACTGTTGGCGGGAAAGCACATCTGTAAGTAAAGATGGCCTTTTCCCGCTGGTGGGCCGGAGCGCTTCTGCTGGCGCTCGCCGGCCCGAACCTCTCGGCTCAGACCACGGCCCAGGACGACGACGCCGCGCTGCGCCGGGCCGGGGACATCCTGCACATCGCGCTCCCGGTGCTGGCCGGTGGATCGGCGGCGCTGAAACGGGACTGGACGGGGCTGCGCCAATTCACCTTCTCCTTCGGGGCTACTGCGGGCACAGTGGAGATCCTGAAGCAGGCGTTCAACAAGAACCGGCCGGATCTCGAGAACAACCGCTCGTTTCCGTCGGGCCACACCGCCTTTTCTTTCTCCGGGGCCTCCTTTATCTGGCGGCGCTACGGGGCCCGGTTCGGCGTGCCCGCGGTTGCCGCCGCCGGATTCACGGCCTTCACCCGGATCAAGGGCAGGAAGCACTTCGGCGACGACGTGGTGGCGGGGGCGGGCATCGCCCTGATATACAACTGGCTTCTGGTGAAGCCCCCCGGCCGCAACGTCCGGGTGAAGCCCGCGGCGGTGGCCGGCGGCGGCTACGGCCTGACGATGGAGATCGACGCCGCCCGGCGGGCCGATCAGGACAAGCCGAGGCCGAACCCGGAGCGTCCGCTCAACTTCCGAATCGGCTTCGAGTTCGGCGTCATGGACTCGCGGCGGCTTTACTGGGCGGCGCCCCCCGAAACGGGCGCGTTCCTGAGCGTCGCCCCGTTCGAACGGGCGGTGACGCCTACAGCCCGCTTTGAAGGTTCCTGGTGGTTTCATGGAGCTCATGAATTCGACTTCGTCCTGGCGCCCTTCGAAGCGCGGGACTACGGGGGATTCCCCGACGAACAGTTCCACTTCGGCGGGACGGACTTCGCCGCCGGGGTGCAAACCGAGGGCCGCTACCGGTTCAACGAGCTGCTGTTCCGCTACCGCTACCGGCTCGTGCGGACCAAGCGGCTCGATTTCCGCGCCGGCGGCAGTCTGGCGGTGCGGGAGACCCTCGCGGCGGTGGTACAGCAAGCGACGGGCTCCTCAGCCCGGGTCTCGGAGACCGAGGTCACGCCGCTGGGGCACGCGCGCCTGGGCATCCACCTGACACGGTGGCTGGGGCTGGTGGGCGAGGTGGACGGCATCTACCGCTCCGAGCGGCAGTGGTCCGGCGGCGGTCTGGCGGCGCTCGAGGTGCTTCCGGCGGCGCCGTGGGATCTGCTGTTCGGCTACCGGATGCTGACCCGCAAGCACGCCTCCGACGAGCTGTTCAACCACATTACCTTCGACTACTTCGGCTTCGGCGTCGGCTATCGGTTCTGAACCCATGCAGGTCCCGGGCGCGTGCTGGATCTGCGATTCCCTGGGACGGTTTCCGTCTGTCCGCAGCGTACGCGACCCCACCGACGACGATACCGGGAAATCGGCTGCGAACCTTATACTAAGAGGGGCGCGCATTCGCGGAAAGCGTCCATGCTGGCTCGCCAATACTTAGCTTTGTCAGGATCGTGTGATGATGGGCACACTTCGCCGTCTTCTTGCAGTCGCACTATGAACCGGCTCCAGTGATAATATACGTCCGTCGGCTCAGTCTATAAGTAACTCCCCGTCCGGAGTGGCGGACGATTGCTTCCTCTAAGCCTGTTTTGTGAGATTCGGCCTTGTCCTCGTCTGCGACTTTACCACATCGGTGGCGTCGCTTCGCCTCCGGGGCGACTTCCTCGTCCGGGTATCTGGACGAAAACAGCAGATCTCCGGATCATTGAGCTACGAACGGTAGCCCGGCACAACGTAGGTGAGAGGGAGGCATGCCCGCAGCGGGTACGGAGCGGCCCGGCCGGCCCAGTGTGTGACTCGTCCATTTGTTGGCACATCCGAGTACCGGAGATCCGCGGGCGTACCGGCCGGAAACCGATGCTCAGCCGGGGGGAAGACCGGTAAATAGACTTTGTTTCCGTGATACTGGACGAACGCGAAGAAAGCCTTGTAACACCACCGGTGCATGCCTACAATGATCAGGGTTAAGGCACCGAGAAGCTAAGCGCATCCACCGCATAGACGTAGCAGTTGTGTTGCGTGATCTGCTTCGCCTCGCGGCGAGATGAAGTGGAGGTAACTTATGATTCATGGTTTGTCAACTCGGGCCGGGCGGCTCCGCCCGGGCCACGGGATCAGGATGTTTGTGGTGGCCGGTCTGATGCTGGTTCTGCTGTCGTGGGCCGCATCCGCTCAGACCGACTTGGGTTCGATCGTCGGAACAGTGACCGACGAGAGCGGCGCTGTCGTGGCCGGCGCCCAGGTTCAGCTGACGGAGATCGCCACCGGAGTCCAGCGGACGGCCACGACGAATGACGAAGGCAACTACACATTCGCTGGTTTGTCTTTCGGCCGGTACAAGGTGAAGGTTTCTGCTCCTGGATTCAAGGAGGTCCGGAGCACGGAAATCACGTTGACGACGCAGCAGGTGGTCCGCTTTGACGCGGTGCTCGAAGTCGGGGATGTCACCGAGAGTGTCGAGGTCTCTGCTGCACCGCCGACCATCAACACCGAGAACGCCAAACTGACGTATTCACTGCCACGGGAAGACCTGCTCAACCTCCCCATGAACACCCGAAGCACGCTCGCGTTTCTGGCGCTGGACTCAGCGTACTATAGCGGACGCTCGGTCGGCGGGCTGCGCGGCAACCAGATGAACTACACCATCGACGGCGTCACGGCGAACGCGCCGGCGTGGGGTGGTGCTATGGGCAACCTGATCGAGGTGGCGTTCGAGTCGATTCAGGAAGTCAAGGTGATGAAGAGCAACAACGCTGCCGAGTATCCGCGAGTCGCGACCATGTACGTCACCACGCGCTCGGGCACCAACCAGCTCCATGGCAGCGCTGTCTACGACCACAACAACAATGCTTTCAATGCCCGGAATTTCTTTGCCCCGACCAAGCCGAAAGGTCCGCGGCGGCATGAATTCGGAGGGAGCTTCGGCGGTCCGGTCTACATTCCCAATCTCTACGATGGACACAACAAGACGTTCTTCTACTTCACTTACGAGGCGCAAAGAGCGCCCGGACAGCGGTCCAACCGGGCGAACGTGCCGACGCTCAAGATGCGGGCGGGAGACTTCTCGGCTCTGCTTCCGAAGACCGTGATCACGGATCCCACCACCGGGGAACCGTTCCCGGGCAACAGCATCCCGGCTTCCCGGATCAGTTCCGTGGCCAACAACATTCAGAACTACCGGTCGCCGGCTACGAAGAACTTTCAGGAGTTCATCCCCAAGCCCAACTACGGCGATCCCGACCTGTTCTCGGCCAACTTCCGGTACCTGCGCTCCAGCGCCTGGGGGACGGACCGTTACGTCGCCCGGGTGGACCACCAGTTGACGAACATGGACACGCTCACGTTCCGGCTCGTGCTTCGGCAGGCTCCGACCGACCAGAAGTACGAAGACCGCATCCCCACGTTCCAGAGGAAGATGCAGCGGAACAGCCGCAGTGCCTATCTCGCCTGGACGCACATCTTTACGCCGACTCTGGTGAACGAGTTCCGCGGCGGATTCGGACGTGACTATGCGAAGTTGCGCGGCTATCACAAGGGCGCCGAGGTGCTTCGTGACTGGGGGATGCTGGGGGTTCGTTTGGGAAACAAGGGAGATCTGACCGGCCTGCCCCGGATCCAGTTCGTCAACTTCTCCCGTATCCGCGAGCGGGGCACTACCTTCTGGGTGAACAACAGTTGGGACATCATCGACAACCTCACCTGGACCAAAGGCAAGCACATCATCAAGATGGGGATACTCATCCGGCCCAACCAGCCGAACATCGACGAGAACCCCCAGACCGACTTCGGCGATCTGCGGTTCAACGGCTTCGCCACCGGCTTCGACTACGCCGACTTCCTGTTGGGAATCCCGATCACCAGCGCGCGTTACGAGAGGGCGCAGCCCCGGTACAACCGCTACAAGGAGATCGGCGCTTTCGTGCAGGATTCCTGGCGGATCACCCCGAAGCTGACGTTGAACCTCGGAGTGCGCTACGAGTACTTCACGCCCGTCGTGGACAAGAACGACATGCGCTTCGCGTTCGATCCCAGCACCGGGAACTTGGTGCTGCCGAACCAGAAGATCATCGACACCCTGGTAAGCCCGCTCTTCCCCAAAGCGATCCCGCTGGTCACCGCGCAGAGCGTCGGCTTGCCGGAACGGAGCCTCTACTTCGGGGACACGAACAACATCGCTCCGCGGCTGGGCTTCGCCTATCGTCCCTTCAACGACAACCGCACGGTCGTCCGGGGCGGTTTCGGCATTTACTACAACCCGATGACCTGGCCGACGATGGACCGGTTCGCCGGAGGACCGTTCGTCTCTGACGAGAGGTTCCTGAACGAGATCGACAGTGGGACCCCGCTGTTCCAGTTTCCGAAACCGTTCACCGAAAGAGGCACGATTCCGACCCAGAGCGTGGGCGCCCTCGTGTGGCGGCCGAAGACGCCGAACGTCATGCAGTGGAACCTGACCGTCGAAAGGGAAATCGCCGCTTCCATCGTGGCCAGCATCAGCTACCGCGGGTTCCGCAGCAACCAGCTCCTGTTCCAGGGCGACATCAACAAGCCGTACCCCAGCGACGATCTCGCCAATCGGAACTGGTTCCGCTATGGGAACTTCTACCGCGTCAACATGATGCAGAATGGCGGCATCCACAAGTCGCACGCCCTGGACGTCCGCCTGGAACGCCAGTTCTCCCAGGGCCTCACCTTCCAGGCCGGCTGGACCTGGGCTAAGAACCTCACCGACGTGCCCGGCAGCTACGAAGGCGGGACCATCGAGAACCCCTATGACCGCCGGCGGGAGATGGCTGACCAATACGGGGTCAACCGCCACCGGTTCGTCGGCTCTTTCCTGTGGGAGATCCCCTTCGGGGCCGGCAAACGCTACGGCGGCGACCTGCCCGCCATCCTCCAGTACACTCTCGGCAACTGGCAGTTTTCCGGAGCGGCGCTCTTCAGCACCGGGTTCTTCCTCAATCCCGGCTTCAGCGGAGCCGATCCCTCGAACACGCGGACGTGGGGTGGCCGTCCTGACCGGATCGGCGATCACAAGCTGTCGAATGCCAACATCGACAGATGGTTCAATCCCGCTGCGTTTGCCGTGCCGCCGAACGGGCGTTTCGGCAACAGCGCTCGGGGAGTCATCGTCGGTCCCGGAATCAGCAACTTTAACTTCGGACTGTTCAAATACTTCCACGTTGGGGAACGGCTGCGGGTGCAGCTCCGGATGACAGCCACGAATTTCTTCAACCACCCGAACTTCGGCAACCCCAATACGAACATCAGCTCTGGCAACGTGGGCCGGATTACGAGGCTCATGGGCGGCAGTTCTACGCTGTACGCCGGCCCAAGAAACATCCGGCTCGGCATTCGGTTGGACTTTTAACCATCCCCTGGTCGGCAACGTTCAAGTCGCCCCCGTTTGAACGGGGGGCCGCCGCGGTCACCAGTGGCCCCCCGTTTTTTCGCCGGCTCCCGTATCAAGAGTTCGTTTACTATTTCCGTGCCAGTAAACCGCTGCCAGAGAAGGGTGCAAGCTATTGTCACCGGTATCAGTCTCCCGCGACGCCCTGGGGCGCGCGGTCCGGCGCCGGGTTCGACGCGGCGAGCTGATCGACGCCCACGTGGATGGTCGGCAGCGTCCCGGAGGCGAAAGCCGATTCCACCAGCCGCTCTTCGGCGGCCGCCCGCGCCAGCAGCTCCTCGCGAAGCTGGCGTTCATACTCGCGCAGGCGCTCCTCGATCTCCCGGCGGCGGTTCTTGTTGGCCACCAGGTCCTCGCGATAGCGCTTCAGGAAGTAGCCGATGGTCTCGACGCGGATCTTGATCGAGCCCGAGGGCTTGTTCTCGTCGATGTCCTTGAAGCAGAAGTACGGAGTGCCGCTGCGCTCGACGATCTCCTCGACGACGGTGTAGATCGGGGCGTCGTGGCCGCACTTGAAGCTGGAAAGCTCCAGCGCAATGAGATTCGGGTGCCGGGCCACGTACTTCGCCGCCCAGATCTTCCGTGAGGTGTTCTCCGAGTAGGAGTTCTTCCAGACGTCGGTGATGGCCATCGGGTGGGGGATCAGCCCGGCCCGCACCTCTTCGCCGAACAGCTCCTCCAGGATGTCGTCGTCGATGGGCAGCGAGTCCTGGGTGAAGACCGGGTAGCCGAGCTTCTGGAACTCCTCGAGGATCTCGTGGTTGACGCCCGGGTCGTTGTGATACGGCCGCCCGAGCACCACGATTCCCAGCCGGTCTTCGGCCACGAGCTGGTCGAGCACCTGGCGGGCCCGGCCGCGCAGCGTCTCGTTCTGGAAGCGGTCGAGGTTCCGGTAGCCGGCCTCGACGGCGCGGCGGTTCTCCTCCGGCGTGAGGCCGAAGATGTCGCGGAACTGCTCGAACATCTGGCGCTCGAACAGCTTCGGGTCGGCCGGGTTGCAGAAGGTGTCCAGGAACTTGACGCCCAGCTCGGCGAACAGGTCGCCTTCTTTGGTAAAGGCCGCCTTGACGGCCTCCGGCGTAGTGGCCACCGTGGGGCAGGCGCGGGAGCCCTGCGTGCAGGCCAGGTCGCTCGGCAGGTCGTCGATCATCGGGAAGAAGATCAGGTCGAGCGGCTTGCGCTGGTGGTGCACGTAGAGCAGATTGTGCACGTGGGGGATGCCGAGCTTGGAGGGGAAGCAGGGGTCGATGGCCCCGCGCTTGGCCCCGGCCTTGTACAGCTCCTCGGTGGTGTAGTCCGAGAAGACGATGCTGGTGTGTTTCAGGCCCAGGGCGGCGAAGTAGCCGAGGAACAGCGGCGCCAGCGAGTACATGTTCAGCACCCGGGGGATGCCGATGCGGATCTCACCGCGGCGGCGCGCCAGTTCGGCCCGGCGCTTCTGGGCCTTCGTCAGCGCGAAACGCGGCGGCGGCTCGGTGACCGGCTCGATGCTGGGGAAGCGGAAGGCCTCCCGCGCGGCGATCTCGGCGAAGTTCGGATTCGCCTTCTTCACCTCGTCGAGGCCGCCCTTGATGACGCGCATCTCGGAGACGTCTTCGACGGTGCCCTTCTCGCAGGTGGCGATGATCAGCCGCTGCGCCCCCTCGGCCAGCGGCACCTTGGACTTCTTCGGCCGGTAGGCGTTCGGCGAGAGGTTGGTGGTCTGGACGTCGATGAAGGTCCGCAGGCACTTGTTCTTGCAGAAGTAGCAGCGCGTCGCCTCGTTGCGCGTGGTGGTGTACTGGATGCGCTGGACGGCGTCCAGGCCGATGAAGGTGCTCTGGCGGCCGCGGTCCCAGAGGCGGCCGGCCTCGAGCGCCGCGCCGATCGCGCCGGCCTCGCCGCAATGGCGGTGGACGATGATCTCCGGCTCCACCCCCTTGCCGTGGAAACGCGAGCGGATGAAATCCACCTGCGCCTTCACCGCCGCCAGGTTGTACTGGGTGCCGCCCTGCAGCAGGAACCGGCGGCCGATGGCCGCCAGGTTCGGGATCTGCGAGACGTAGAGCCAGACGTTCTTCGGCAGCACGTTGCAGAGCCCGGCCATGATCTCCTCGGGCTTCCAGCCCTGGCGCTGGAAATCGACGATGTCGCTCTGCATGAAGACCGCGCAGCCGTAGCCGAACGAGGGGAACGACTTCGCCGAGAAGGCCACGTCGGCGAACTCCTCCACCTTGTATCCGAAGCCCTGGGCGGTGGACTGCAGGAAGTAGCCGTTGCCCGCCGAGCACTGCGTGTTCAGTTTGAAATCCTTCACCCGGCCGGCCTTCAGGATGATGATCTTGATGTCCTGGCCGCCGATGTCGCAGATCACGTCGATGTCGTCGTAGAAGTGCAGGCCCGCCTGGGTGTGGGCCACGGTCTCTACGACGGCGGCGTCGGCGGCGATGACGTCCTTGAGGATGTCCTTGGCGTAACCGGTCGTGCCGACGCCCAGTACTTCGAGCCTGGCGCCCTGGTCGGCCACCTGCTTCTCCAGCTTGGCGAAGATCTCCATGGCATCCTCGATGGGATTGCCCTTGGAGAGCTGGTAGGCCTTGGCGAGGACCCGGCGCTCGGGGTCCGACGAGAGCAGGACGGCCTTGGTCGAAGTGGAGCCGCCGTCTAGCCCGATGAAGGCTTCCACCACCTCGCCCCGGCGGAAGTGGGCCGGCACGAACGGCTTGTGGCGGTAGCGGGCCTTGAACTTCTCGAGCTCCTCGGCGCTGGCGGCCAGCCCCGCCCCGGAGCCCTTCTTGCGCTTCTCCTCCTCGCGGCCGACGTCGATATACCAGGCGAGCTTCTCCCAGCCCGCGTACCGGCCGGCGCCCTCGTCTTCGGTCTTGCCGAACTCGATGGCCCCGATGGCGGCGAAGTACTGGGCGTTCTCGGGTGTCTTGATCAGCTCCTCGGGATCGACGCCCTCAGGCAGCGGGAACTTGCGCTCGGCCCAGATCTTCGGGATGTTGACCTTCCAGCACTCCCGCATGCCCTTGATGTAGAAGTTGGGCCCGCCCAGCAGGAGCACCTCCGGCCGCAGGGTGTTGCCCCGGGTGAGCACCGAGAGGTTCTGCATGACGATGGCCTCGAACAGCGAAGCCATCAGCTCGTCGTTGGGCACGCCGCTCTTCTGCAGGCCGTTGATGTCGGTCTCGGCGAAGACGCCGCACTTGCCGGCCACCGGATGCAGCTTCAGGCCCTTGTAGCCCATCTCGCAGAGCTTCTCGGGCGGGATCTTCAGCTTGGCGTTGATCTTGTCGATCACCGCCCCGGTGCCGCCGGCGCACTTGTCGTTCATCGACGGGATCTTCTTCTTGCGGCCGGTCTCGGGGTCTTCCTTGAAGATGATGATCTTGGCGTCCTGGCCGCCCAGCTCGATCACCGAGCCGCACTCCGGGTAGAGCTTCTCCACCGCCAGCGAGACGGCGTTGACCTCCTGGACGAACTTCGCCCCGATGTGCTTGCCGATGGCCGCCCCGCCCGAGCCGGTGATGAAGATCCGCGTGCGGTCCTGGTGAAAGCCGGGAATCTCGGCTTCGAACCGTTTCAGGAACTCCAGCGCCTTCTCGGGCTGCTTCGTGTCGTGGCGCTGGTAGTCCTGCCACACCACCTCGTCGGTGGCGGCGTCCACCACCACCGCCTTCACTGTGGTCGAGCCGACATCCATGCCAACCAGGAAGTTCTTCTGCATAGAGCTGATCCTCTCGCTTTCGGAACCGGCGAATCGAATGGCGGCCGGCGCTCAGGCCCCGGCCATGGCTACGGTCCTGGCCCGTTTCGGCCGCCACCCCTCCCGCCTCATGCGCTCGGCGATGTGGTAGACCATCTGCGCGGCGACGCCCACGACCCCCTTGCGGTGCGGCACCCGGTACATGGGCCGCTTGAGCTCGGGCCGGGCCTCGACGTAGGCGTAGCAGTCCTCCAGCGTCAGGCCGGAGGCCTCGAGCGCCTCGGCGAACTCGCGCTTGGCTTTGGTCTTCGCCTCGCCCAGGGCCATCTGGACGCGGCTGTGGGCGTTGATCTCGCCCTCGCCCGAAGTCTCGATGGGCAGGTAGATCATATCCCGGTGGTGGGCCACCACGGCCGCCTGGGCGCCGTCGGATTGCGTGGACGGCATGCAGCCGAACGGCTTGAGGCTCAGCACCATGTGGGCCAGGTCCTTGTTCGAGTAGTAGATGTTCTTGGCCACTTCGAGATGCCCTTCGCCGCCGCCGGCCCGGGAGTTGTAGTAGGGGTGGCCCAGCCGCTGCATCTCGTACTGGTCGGTGAGCCCGTGCGCCAGCCCCCCGAGCGCCTTCACCACCCGGTGGTACTCGCGGCGGAAGATCGCCTCGGCCAGCCGCAGCTTGGCGATCTTGTTGCGATAGCTGAGCTCGACCTTCACCCGCTTGTCCAATCGCCACACCGGCGGCAGCACCGCGCCTTCCTCCAGCCCCTTCAGGTCGCGGCACTTCTGGACCACCTGATGCAGCATGTACATGATCCAGGTGCCGACGGGCTCCACCAGCACTTGGGCGCCCTCGCGTTCGAGGAACCGGAACATGTTGAAGTTGCCGTCGCCTTCCGTCGTCTGGGCCCAGAACTCGCCGGTGATCTTGACGATGGGCTTCACCCGCAGCCGGTCCACGTCGATCTCGTCGTACCAGTCGCGGCAGCGCTCCAGCGCCTGGGTCAGATCGTCGCCGGCCAACTGGCTGACGAACTTGCCCACGTAGTCGGCCGTGTCCTTGAAGTTGCCCAGGAAGCCCGCTAGCCGGTCACCTACCTGCCAGGGCTGCTTCTTGCGAAAGACCTCGTGCAGGTAGTCAATGATCCGCTCGAGCGTCTCGTCCGTCCGGCCCGCCTTCACCTCGAACGGCCGGATCGCGTAGGCGACCTCGTTGATCACGTCGCCGCAGTTCATCGCGTTCAGAATGCCGAGAAAGAAGTCGAGATTCATCTCGAGCCCTTGCTCGGCGTCGCTCTGGCTCAGGCCGCCGGACTGCTGGAACAGCAGCACCCGGAAACCATCGAAGCCGGCGTTGCGCAGCGCCAGCCGGTACTCGGCCTCGTACATGCCGAAACGGCACGGCCCGCAGGCCCCGGCGGTGAAGAAGACGTAGCGGTCGATGATCTCTTCCTTGCTCAGCCCCTGGGCCTCGAGCCGCTGCAAGTACTGGACCAGGTTGCCGACCGTGAAATAGGTCGGGTTGCACTGGCCGTTGTTGCCGTACTCTTTGCCGAGCTGGAAGGCGGCCACATCGGGCGTGGGAATCGCTTCGGCGTGGTAGCCCAACCCCTCCAGCGCCCCGTGGATGAGGCGTTCGTGCTTCCAGGTGAGACCGCCGAACAGCAGCGTCGTCCGCCCCCGTTGGCTCTTGAGGAACGGCCGTTCCTCAGGCCGCCGGAAGTGCTCGGCTTCCGGCCGCGCCAGCCCCGCTTCCCGCTCCAGGCGGGCGCGCTCCTCCTCGATGCGCTTCTTGATCAGTTCGTCCAGCTCGCCGATCTGGACCAGATCGGCGGACGCTTTGGGCTCCACCGGCTGAGTGCTCATCGAAATCCCCTCTGAGTTGGTCTTGTCGTTGATACTGTACTATTTGGTCCAGTAAGTATCAAGAACAATTCGCCAGTAGTTTGCACCAACTTTGCGGGGGCTGCAAACCTTCGGCATCGAACGGCGAATATTGCGGAGTGGAACGCGATTCCGGCCGGTTCTTCGGCGCGGGCGCGGAGTGGGGTATTTGCCCCAACCTCTTACAAAGACTCGACTTTTGCTTGCGGTGCGGTGGAGTTCGCGCGCTTCACCGGGCCGTCCAGCCGCCGTCGATCACCAGCGTGTGGCCGGTGATCATCGAGGCTGCCGGCGAGGCCAGGAAGACCACCGCCCCGGCCACGTCCATGGGCTTGCCGATGCGGTGCAGGGCGGCGATCCGTTCGATGACGTCGGCGCGGAACTCGGGATCGGCTAGGACCTTTTGGTTGCCAGGCGTGGCGATGAAGGTCGGAGCGACGGCGTTGACGCGGATGCCGTGTTTGCCCCACTCGACGGCCAGGCAGCGGGTCAGGTGCACCAGGGCGGCCTTCGTCACGCAGTAGACCGGTACCCCGGGCAGGGCCACGAAGCCCGCCTGGGAGCTGACATTGATGATATTGCCGCCGCCCTGCCGCATCATGACCCGGCCGGCGGGCTGGCTGGCGAAGAAGGCGCTCTTGACGTTCAGGTTGAACTGGTAGTCGTAGTCGGCTTCGGTGACCTCTTCCGGCGGGCTCACCACCGCCGCTCCGGCGTTGTTCACCAGGATGTCCAGCCTGCCGAACCGCGCGACCGTCTTCTCGACGGCTCCGGAGATCTGCTCGAGGACGGTGACGTCCATTTGCAGCGGCAGGGCCTGCCGTCCCAGGGCCTCGATCCCGGCGGGGACGCCGTTGTCGGCGCGAACGTCACGGAACCCGAGGGCCACGTCGGCGCCAGCGCGGGCCAGGGCGAGTGAGATCGCCCGGCCGATGCCTCGGGCCGCTCCGGTGACCAACGCCACCTGGCCGGTGAGGTCGAACTGCGGGAACTCTTCCATGCCGGCCATTCTACGGGAAACCCCGGCGCCGGGCCGGAGCCCGCCCTTTTCGGCAGCGGGCTCGCCCTGCCGCCGGGGCCGCAAACTGCTAGTCTGTAGAACATGAGGCAGGAGTACACGCGTCGTGGACTGTTCCAGATCGCCGCTGCCGCCGCCGGCGCGGCAGCCTTCCCGGCAGCGCCTCTGAAGGCAGCCGCCGGTGAGAAGTTCCGGATCTCACTCGCTGAATGGTCCCTGCACCGGGCCATCGGGAGCCGGTTGATCACCAACCTCGATTTCCCGCGCATCGCCCGGGAGCAGTTCGGCATCGAGGGCCTGGAGTTCGTCAACGGGCTCTGGGAGGCGCCGACCCAGCGCTATCTCCAGCGCCTGAAGAACAACATGAAGCAGACCGGTACCAGAGGCGTGCTGATCATGTGCGACGGCGAGGGGCCAATGGCTCACGCGGACAAGGCAGTCCGCATGAAGGCTGCCCGCAACCACCACAAGTGGGTCGATTACGCCGCCGAACTGGGCTGCCACTCGATCCGCGCCAACATGCGCTCCGGCGGCGAGGAGCCAACGAGCGCCGCCGGAATCGACGAAATGGTGAAGCGCTGCGCCGAGAGCTTCAGCGCCTTGTGCGAGTATGCCAGGAAGGCTGGCATCAACGTGCTCATCGAGAACCACGGCGGCCCGTCGAGTAACCCCGACGTGCTTGTCCGGCTGATGAAAATGGTGAATCTGCCGAACTTCGGCACGTTGCCCGATTTCGGCAACTTTCCGAAGGAGATCGACCGCTACGATGCCGTGCGCAAGCTGATGCCTTATGCGAAAGACGTGAGCTTCAAGTGCTACGACTTCACGCCGCAGGCCAAGGAGACGACCATCGACATGGACCGGATGATGAAGATCGTCTTCGAGGCCGGCTACCACGACTGGGTGGGCATCGAGTACGAAGGGCGCCGCCTGACCGAGTTCGAAGGCATTCAGGCGGCCAAGCGCTATCTGGACGGGCTGTTGCGCTCCGCCTGAGCCTGCCAGCGTCCCGGCGCCGCAGGTGAGGCAGCGGGCTGGCGAGATGCGGACCCGTACCGGCCTGGCGGTCCGGAGCCGCGGCGCGCCTGTTCGACGGCCCCGTTTCCTCAGGTCGCCGTGAGCAGCCCGATTTCGTCCCGGAGCATTCGATCGGCTTGTTCCTTCGGATAGCGAGCGTACTTTTCGAGGATCAGCCCGACATTCAATCCGTTGATCGTGTACATTCTCCGCTCTTCACCGGCCCAGTCAGTTGCGAACGGCCCGCCGGCGACCTCCACTTCTTGAATCTCGCCGGCGTCCAGCCCCAGGCCGATCAGCTTCTCGCGGACCGCTTCGGCCTGGGCCCGGGTTGACAACAGGGACGGACTGATCGGCGTCTCCGTACCGTCATAGCCGCTCTTCACTTTGGCGTTAGTGGGCTGCCGCAGGCGCCCGACCCGGGCGTTGAGCAGATCGGACGGGTCCTGGACGTTGCGCAGCACCTCCGCCGGCAGATCCTCGGTCAGCATGGCCTCGGTCCACATCTCGCGCGGGATCCGCGGCCCGAGCTGTGGATCGTAGGGGGGGATCTCTTCTCCGCCGGCGTCTCGAGCGGGCGCTGCGGCCGCCGCCGGAGCGCTATCGAGGAAGGTCACCAGAACTTGCTCGCCCCCCGTTCCCGAAGGCCCTCCCGCTGGCTGCACGGTCACCCGGAACTCCCCGGGCTGGAATCCCGCTTCAAGGAGCACCTGTTTCAGCGCGCCCGCAAAGGCCGGTCCCGCAGCTCTTGCCGCACCGGCGCGTCCGACTCCGCTCTGTTCGGCGAGGAACTCAGAGAGCCGGCTTGCCTGGACTGTGTGGTTCGAAATACTCATCAGTCGTTTCCACCTCGTTTCACGAAACTCCGCGGAGGGTTCCGCAGCGCTTACGCCGCCGGGGAATCCGGCAGCACCTCCGGGCCAGCGGCGCCGGGCCGGATGCCCGCGTCGAGGAGCGATTGGACCATGGCGCCGACCGGGTCCACCGTGCCATCTTTAGCCGGGCGCCGGCGGGGGCTCTCCCTGGTTTCCGACACCGATACGCCCGCCCGGCCCAGAGTGACGACAAACTGCCGCGCGCCGTTCAACGTGACATTCACTTGGCGCCCGCCGTTCCGAATTGAAACCTGCACCTGCTCCGGCCCGTAGCCGAGGCGCGCCAGCGCCGAAGCGATGAATTCCCGGTAACTGTCTGTTAAAGAATGGCTTGTACTGGCTCCGGCGAGCCTCGCCCGGCGTCGCTTGCCGGCCGTAAATGGTTGTTTGTCAGCGACGGTGTCCATCCGTGTTCCTCCCTCCAGGAGAGATTCAGCAATCGGGATGCCAGCCAAGCCTTACCGGCCACCGGCGGCTGCCTGCGTGGCCGGCTGGAAACGGACCGTAACCGGAATCCGGTGGTTGGTCGGCTGGATGGAAAGGGTCCCACGGATAGTCTTGCCAGCCAGTTTCGGGTTCGCTTCGCAGGAGAAGAGGACCTTCGCCTCGCCGCGCGCGGGGATTTCTTCCTTATCCACCCGGGCGGTGAAACCTTCGGCCGCCGGCATAGACAAAGTGACTTTCAGCATACCCGGCATGCCGTTGGAGATGACGATCTCCCCGGAGTCGGCGCTCTCGCGGCAGTCCAGCGTCACGCTGGTGCCGCTCACCTTCACTTGTGACCGGATGGCGCTGGCCCCCGGCATGTTCTGGAGCTTTCGAAACGGTGAGGAGGCATCGGTGTCCTTGCCCGGCTTCATCGTGCCAAACGGCGTCGCCGCCCCTTCTTCGGCCGAGCGGGGTTCGACGTACCACCACCAGGTGCCCTTGTCGTATTTCCACAGTGTGGTCAACGGTATCGTCACCGGTATCCGGCCTGCCCCAGGCATGAGGAAGTCGGTCTTGACGGCCACCACCACGCGGGCCTTGGTGAAGTTCTCTTCGTAGTCGATCTTGACGATGTCGAAATCCTTGTAGCGCCTCTTGTCGGCGGCGAAGAACGCGTCTTTGCTGTCCTCGTGGACGACCTGGTCGGCGAGGCGGAACTTGCCGTCCACGTGCGCCTGGTAAAAGAACCGGACCCGCTCCCGCAGAGCTTGATCGATGTGGGGCGGAGCCTTTTCGAGCAAGTCGCTGGCCGGCTGCGCAGCCAGGCATGCGGCTCCGGCAAACAAGAGGAGGCCCACCCGGGCGAACGACTGCATCTTCGGCATGATCGGCGCGTACCTTATACCTATGACGCGGCGCGGTCCGAAAAAGTTTTGGGGAGAAGCCGCGCCGGCGCCCGGTGGCTTCACACCAGGTCGAACTTTTCGTGGTGCAACAGCGGGTCCGCTTTGACGAGGACCGGGCGGTTGAGGATCTCCTCCAACTCCTCCAGGTATCCGGATCGGGGATCCTTGAGTCGCTTGGCGACGTCCGGATGAACCCGCAACACCACGTCCTCGCCCTCGAGCGCGCCGGCCAGTTTCTGGGCCTCGTTCAGGATCTCGCTGAGCACCGTCTCCACGCTCTTGACATAAGCGGCGCCTTCGCAGTAAGGGCACGGCATGCACAGCGTCCTCTCGAGACTCTGCTTGGCCCGCTTGCGGGTGATCGCCACGAGGCCGAAGTCGTTGAACTGGAGGATTTTGTAAGGAGCTCGGTCAGCGCGCATGGCCTCCTCGAGCGCTTGCATCACTTTCTGACGGCTCTTGCGCTCCTCCATGTCGATGAAGTCGACGACGATGATGCCGCCGAGGTCCCGCAGGCGGATCTGGCGGACAATCTCCTTGACCGCCTCGATGTTCGTCTTGACAATGGTGTCCTCGAGGCGGTTCGACTTGCCCACGTACTTGCCGGTGTTGATATCGATGGCCACCAGCGCCTCGGTCTGGTTGATGACGATGTAGCCGCCGGATTTCAGCCACACCTTGGGCCGCAGGGCCTTCTCGAGCTCCTGGCTGATGTTGAAAGCGTCGAAGATCGGCTCGGAGCGGGTATAGAGCCGAACACGCTTCATCAGCTCCGGCTGGAAGCGCTCGAGGAACCGGAGCACCTCCTCGTACGTCTCTTCGTGGTCCACCCAGATGCTGGTGAACTCTTCGTTCACCTGGTCACGGAGGACGCGTTCGACGACCTGCAGGTCATGGTGCAACAGCGCCGGAGACTTCTTCTTCTCGGCCTTTTCGCGGATGTCCAGCCAGAGGTTGTAGAGGAACTTCATGTCGGCGGCGATTTCCTCTTCCGACTTCCCTTCGCCGGCCGTGCGCACGATGAAGCCCCCAGGCATCCCTTTACGCTGCTCCTGGAGAATGCGCCGGAGGCGCTGGCGCTCCCTGATACCGGCGATCTTGCGGGACACGCCCAGGTGATCGAGCGTCGGCATGTAGACGACGTAGCGGCCGGGCAGCGCGATATGCGAGGTGATCCGGGCGCCTTTCTGGCCCAAAGGCTCCTTGGCTATCTGGACGAGGATCTCCTGACCTTCTTTCAGCAGCTCGCTGATCGAGGGCTGGCCGGTGCGCTCGGCACTCGCGGAGCCATTCTGGCGTGCGGCGCTAGAGGCCTCATCGGCGCGATCGCGGCGCCGTCCGCGCCGGGAGCCACGCTGGGGGCGGCGTGACTCGGTCTCGGCCGGCGTGGTTTCTTCGGCGCCGGCGGTATCGACGGCGCCGGCATTCCTGTTCCGGCCGCGGCGCCGGGCTGACCGGCGGCCCCGCTTGCGTTCCTCGGCGCCGCGATCCTCCGCCGTCGTAACGGTCTCGTCGGCTCCGGCCGTATCCTCGAGCCGGTCGAGGATCATCCGCTGAATCTCCTCGTCCTCGCCGGACGTTTCCGCCCCACCCCGGGTGGGCCGGGTGAAGCGCCGGTGAGAGAGGAGTTTCGTGCGGACCGGAAACCGGTCATCTTCGTCCTCCCCGGCGACCGATTCTACGGTTCCTTCGTCCTCCGCCGCCTCGTCTTCCCCGTCCACTTCCGGTTCCAGCGTTCTCTCGCCGTTTTCCGCCACCGCTTCCGAAGCGGGAGCCGGTTCGTCTTCTCCTCCGGCCGGACTCGTCTCCGCCGTGTCGTTTTCCAGCCCGGCGCCGGAAGGACCGGACTCCTGCCCGTTTGCCGGGTTCTCGGCCTTTAGAGCCTCCCCGGCTGCGCCCCGCACGTCTTCCGGCGATTCAGAAGAGGTGCCCGGATTGCCGCCGCCGGTGTCGCCGGGTTCGTCCTCGTCTGGATCGGAGTCGATCCGCAGGTCGGACTCGTCGCGCACGCGCAGCTCGGCCGAGGCCTCTTCCTCGCGTTCGGTTCCTTTCTCCCGTGCCCCGCCCTCAGGCATCTCTTGCCCGGTGGCGGAAGCCCGATCCGGAGCGGGGGGCTCCTGGTCCGCCGTGGCGGTGGCCTGTTCCGTGGGTTCGGCCCCGGCAGGCCCCTCCCCGGCGCTCTCGTGGGAACCGTCGGCAGACTGCTGGGTCAGACCGGCGTCCACCGCTTCCTCGGGCCGGTCCGTGCGGGGCGTTTCCGCGGCTTCCGAAGGCAGATCCCGGGGGGACTCGCCGGGTTCAATCGGTTCGGACGGGGCCGCTCCGCCTTCGAGGTCCGCTTCAGCGATCGCTTCCCGTGGAGCCTCGGCGGCCGGCGCCGATTCCGGTTCCTCTTCATCTGTGACCGGCACGGGCCCGCCATATTTGGCCAGCGACTCACCCGGCAGCGGCACGATCCCGCCGACCGGTCCCTCTTCGCGGGGAGCCCGTTCTTCTTTTTCGATCGCGGCCATGCTGGCGTACTTGGACTCCGGGAGCCCTTCGGCACGGCCGCGGCGGCGCCGGGACCGGCGGCCCCGGCGCTCTTTGCGCGACTCAGCGGGTTCCACCGTTTCCGGTTCTTTCTCCTTCCTGGCTGTGGTCTTGCTCCGGGTCTTCTTCTCGGCCCCCGGGAGTTCTTCGTACTCTTCGCTTTCGGCGAAGAAATCGGAAACGTAGAGGAAGGCGTCGCGTTCCAGACCGATATCGACAAAGGCCGACTGCATGCCCGGCAAAACCCGGGTCACGCGGCCCTTGTGAATGCTGCCGACCAGCGAGTATTCGTTGGCCCGCTGGAAATAGATCTCTACAAGCTGTTCGTCTTCGAGAATCGCCACCTTCGTCTCGTGGCGGTTGGCTGAAATCACCAAATCTTTTGTCATGGACCTTCTCCGCTGTTACGAAGCGGTCGAGCGAAGACAACGGTAGGATTCAGGCTGCGGGCTGTGGTTCGTACGTCACCGGGGAGCCACGCTCACCGGCGGAATCCGGGACAAGTCGCTCTGCTGTCCCGCGAGTCGAAGTGGGCGGCGGAGACTCGCTCGAACGCTCACACCCACTGGCTCGGGCGGCGGGCTCTCGTTCCAGGGACCCTCCCTTCAAGCCGGCGCCGCCGCCTCGAAAATCTTTCCAGTCAGAACCAAATCCCGTGTGCTCTGAAATCCTGACGAAGCAACGTCCAATCGCTTCGGTCTCAGTTCACGAATCGCTGCAGCCGGACACTGTTGACCAAGCCCAGCATGGCGAACACCGCGAGCGTGCTGGAGCCGCCGTAACTCATCAGCGGCAGTGGCAGCCCCGTCGTAGGCATACGCCCGATGACCATGCCGACATTCACCAGCAACTGGAACAACAGCACCGCGGCAACGCCCATACAGACGTAGACGCCGGCGCGGTCAGGCGCCCATTGCGCGTTCTGAACGATCTGCATGAGCAATAAGAAATACAAACCCAACGCGAACACGACTCCGGCGAAGCCGTGTTCCTCGCCGAAGGCGGCAAACAGAAAATCCGTGTGGGGCACGGGCAGGAACCGCAACTGGGTCTGGGAGCCTTGGGTTACTCCTTTGCCCCACAACCCACCGGAGCCCACTGCGATCTTGGACTGAATCACTTGGTAGCCCGCGCCGAGCGGGTCCCGGTTGGGATTCACAAAGGTGTATATGCGCGCCTTCTGATAATCTTTCAAGAGGCTCCATCCTACCGGCAGCAGGACTGTCGCCACCAGCGCGATTGCCAGCCAATGCCGGGCCGGCAACCCTGCCAGGAAAACCCCCGCCAGGAGGATCACCCCGTAGGTGAGCGAAGTTCCCAGGTCCGGCTGCCGCATCACCAAGAGAGTCGGCACGGCCACCAGCCCGCACAGCTTGAGGAAGTTGCTCAGCCCCAGGCGGTCGGACTTCACCCTGGCAAGCTGCTGTGCTACCAACAATATTATCATTACTTTAACGGGTTCGGAGACCTGAATCCGGAAACCGCCGAACAGGGGGATCCAGCGCTTCGAACCGAAGATACGCTCCCCCACCAGCAAGACGGCCACCAGGGTGACCAGAGAGAGGCCGTAGAACCAAGGGACCTTGTCCAGCAAATGGTGGTAGTCCACCCCGGCTACCAGAAGCAGGATTCCGATCCCTACGCCCACCCAGATCACCTGCTTCCACCAAGCGTCGCGAAACTCCGTGCCGTGGGTCGCGCTGTAGATTTGCAGCACGCCCAGGGCGCACAGCAGGAGGGCGAGGGCTATCAGACCCCAGTCCAGATCCCTCAATGAGCGGTAGTGGGCCATGCTACCTCCGGAATGGAGCCGCGGTCCTTAGCCTGGCGATCCTCTCGTTGTTCCGCCGCCGCTCTTTCTTGTCGAAATACGCCTTGATCACGTCCCGGACGATCGGGGCGGCGAGATGTCCGTGTTCGCCCCCTTCGAAAAGGGCGGCCACGACGATCTCCGGATTGCGTTTCGGCGCGAAGCCGACGAACCAGGCATTGTCCTTCAACTTCCCGGCCAGCTTCCGGTTGTGGATGGCCCGCACCGAGGCCAACTGCGAAGTCCCCGTCTTGCCGCAGACCTCGATGCCCGGAAGCCGGGCGCGGAGGCCGGTCCCGCCGTCGTTGACCACCGCCCACAGGGCGTCGGCGATGGCCTCCGTGTGGGCCGGATCGAGAGCGGCCCGGCGCGGTTCCGGACGCCGCCCGGCGTTCAAGGCCACGTGGGGCGGGTACCAGACGCCCCCCATGGCCAGGCCGCCGATGGCGTAAGCCAACTGCAGCGGGGTGACGGTGAGGGCTCCCTGCCCGATGGCTACCGAGATCGTCTCGCCGGCATACCACTTTTGACGAAAGGTCCGGAGTTTCCAGCGAGTGGAGGGTACCAGGCCGGGGGCCTCGCCCGGCAGGTCGATGCCGGTCTTGCGGCCGAAGCCGACCATCTCGGCGTAACGGGCAATGTTGTCGATGCCGAGGCGGTTGCCGACGGTATAAAAATAGACGTCGCAGGAGTCCGCCAGGGCCCGATACAAGCTCACCGGCCCGTGTCCCCGTGACAGGTGGCAGCGGAAGTAGCGCCCATAGAAGCTCGCTCCGCCGTTGCAAGTGACGCGAAAATCGGGCGTGATGACGCCGAGTTCCAGCCCCGCCAGCGCCACGATCGGTTTGAAAGTCGATCCCGGGGCCAGTTGCGCCTGGATGGCGCGGTTCAGCAGCGGCTTTTCCGGATCGCCTACCAACGCCCGCCACTCCTTGGAACGGATGCGCCCCGCGAAACGGTTCGGGTCGAACGCCGGGCGGCTGACCATGGCCAGGACCTCGCCGGTCCGGGGATCGAGCGCGACCACCGCGCCACGCCGCCCGTTCATCGCGAGTTCGGCGACTACCTGCAGGTCGAGATCGATCGTCAGGCGCAGATCCCGTCCCGGCACCGCCTCCTTGACGCCGATGACCTCCCGCTCCCGCCCGACGCTGTCCACTACCACGCGGCGTTCTCCATCGATGCCGGTCAGCAGTGTGTCGTACTGCCGCTCCACACCCGACTTGCCGATGACATCGCCCGGCTCCCGGTCGACGAACTCGAGCAGATTCAGCTCCGCCTCGCTGATCTCGCCGATGTAGCCCAGCAGGTGGGCGGCGACGCCGCCGCGGGGGTATAGGCGCCGGTGGGCGTTGATCAGTTCCATGTCGGGATAACGGGGATCCCCGCGGTGGGCTTCTATGAAAGCCAGCTCGCTGGGGGTGAGTTCCTCTTTGACGATCACCGGCTCGTATTTCGGGTGAGTGCGGTCGAAGCGCCGGACCCGGAGCACCAGCTCGTCGAAATCGAGCCCCAAGCCGGCGGCGAGCGCCCGGAGCTGGCGTTGCTCCAGCTTCTCACGCGAAAGCGCCAGGCTGAAGGAAGCCTGGTTGTCTACCATCACACGGCCGTCGCGATCGAGGATCCGTCCCCGCGGGGCGAGAATCGGCAAGGCTTTGATGCGGTTCCGTTCGGCGCGCTCACTGTAGAAGGCGGGGTTCCGCACCTGAAGTTCCCAGAAACCGCTCAGAAGGAAGAGGAAGACCCCGGCGATGAGGTACTGGAAGACGGCGATCCGGCCGGCGGCGAACCGGGTCCCGTCCCGTTGGGGAAGGGGTTTGAGCAGGTTCTGGGGGGCTGGGCCTTCGAATTCCATGTTTGTTTCCCCGAAACGCCTGCGTCAGCTCTCCTTTAGTTTATCCAAGAGGTGGAAAAACGGTACCGCGACGGCGCCGTTCATTCCTGCCAGCACAAGGGTTCGCGCGGCTCCGAGCTCTACCGGGGTTCCGATCAGCGCGCGGCCCAGAACCCAGTACATCGCCTGATGGAAGACAAAGAAGAAAAACGCCAGCACGAAGCGCGACCCGGGGTTGTCGGCATCGAAGCGCAAGCTGGCGGAGGCGGCGAAGTAGCCCACCAGCGTCTTGACGATCCCGAACATCCCCAGCGGGTTCTGCGACAGGGCGTCCTGCGCCAGTCCGATGCCGGCGCCGTAGAGCAGGCCAGCTACCGGGCGCCGGCGCATCGCAGCGAAATAGACCGTGACGAGCAACGGCAACTCGAGGTAACCTAGATAGTCCAGGAAGAGGGGCACATAGACCTGGAAGAGGATCGCCGCCACCGGCACCAGGAACAGGACGACAGGCCGATACCGGGAAATCTTGGTCCGGCGGCGGACCCCCGCCAGCAGATCGCCGTAATCACTCATGGCCGCCGCCGGAAGGTGAACGCTTGCGGGGCGCCGGCCCCGGCTCCCAATTGAAGTCCGGCGGCGGAGACCCTGGGCGGCCTTCTCCATAGACGTGACCCTGGGCCTGGCCGATCCGCCGGTAGGTCTCGAGCAGACGGTCGGCGTCAGTCAGAACCGGCGTCGGACGGGCGGCGCCGGGTTCGGCCATGGTCGTCAACGTGTCCGGGGGCGGCAGCAGCTCGAACTCGGGCTCGTCGGCAGCCGGCGCGGGGACGGGCTGGTGGACGCCTTCGAGAATCACGAGGACCTCCTCCATCCCCGCTTGCAAGCCCGCTGGTTCCACGAGGATCTCCCGCAGCAGCTTCCCCTCGCGCGACACTTTCACCGGCCCCACGGGCAGCCCCCGGGGGAAGACCCGGTCATCGCCGCTGGTGTAGAACCATTCGCCTTCTTCGACGTGCTGCTCGTTTTGCACATAGTCTACGCGGCATGCCCGCCCGCCCATGCCTTTGAGCGTGCCCTGGACGTGGGTGCGCGCCGAGACCACGCCGGCGGCGAAACTTGGGTCGGTGACCAGCACCACCCGCGAAGCGGTCGGATAGGCTGCCGCCACGCGTCCGGCGATCCCTTCCGGAGTGACGACGGCCATCCCCTTCTTGACGCCGTCGCGGGTCCCGCGGTCGATGAAGACGACCTTCGAGTCCGCTCCCGTTCCCGCGCCGATCACCCGAGCCGCCACCATCTTCGAAGGACTGCGCTCGATGAAGAGCTTCAGCGCCTCGGCCCGGTCGGCCCGGGCGAGCTCCCGCCTCAGGCGGCGCACTTCGAACTTGAGTTCGCCCAACTGCCGCTTCAAGAGCCGGTTTTCTTTCTGCGCGCCGGCCAGGAAGACGTAGGTGTCGAGCGCAGTGGAAACGTCCCGCCTGGCTGTCTCGAGCAACCGCGCCACGGGAGTCACGGCCGTCACGGCCCAGACCCGGACGAGGCGGACATCCCCCTGGGTCCGCACCTGGTAGCCGAGCAGCAACAACTGCCCGGCGATCACCAGCGCCAGGATGGTCAGCGTCCGATACCGGTGTGTCAGCAGCTCCATGACCGCCCGGCCAATTTGGTCATTCGATGGCGATCCGGCGTAGCAGCTTGAATTCCGTCAACATCTTGCCCGTACCCAGGGCGACGCAGGCCAGCGGATCCTCGGCGATGGAGACCGGCAGCCCGGTCTCTTCCCGGATCCGCTTGTCGAGGTTGCGCAGCAGCGCGCCGCCGCCGGTGAGCACGATGCCCCGGTCGCTGATGTCCGCGCTCAACTCCGGCGGGGTCCGCTCCAACGCCACCCGGATTGCGTTCATGATCGTGGCCACGCACTCGGAAACCGCCTCGCGGATCTCGCTGTCGTCCACGGTGATGGTCCGGGGCACGCCCTCGATCAGGTTGCGCCCCTTGATTTCCATCGTCAGGGGCTTGTCCAACGGATAGGCGGAGCCGATCTGGATCTTGATCTGCTCGGCGGTGCGCTCTCCGATCAGCAGGTTGTACTTGCGCTTCAGATACTGCATGATGGCCTCGTCGATCTCGTTGCCGGCCACCCGCACCGACCGTGAGTAGACGATGCCCGAAAGCGAGATGACAGCCACATCCGTCGTGCCGCCGCCGATGTCCACAATCATGTTGCCGGAGGGCTCGGTGATCGGCAGGCCGGCGCCGATGGCCGCCACCATGGCCTGTTCCACCAGGTAGACCTCGCTGGCCTTGGCGCGGTAGGCCGAATCGATTACCGCTCTCTTCTCCACCTGGGTAATCTCGCTCGGGACGCCGATGACGATGCGTGGATGGACGAGCAGCTTACGCCCGTGGGCCTTGTGGATGAAGTAGTTCAGCATCCGCTCGGTGACTTTGAAGTCCGCGATCACGCCGTCCTTCATGGGCCGGATGGCGACGATGTTGCCCGGAGTCCGCCCGAGCATCTCCTTGGCCTCGCGGCCCACAGCCTCGACCTCGCCTGTGTTCTTGTTGATGGCCACGATCGACGGCTCGTTGACGACGATGCCTCGCCCCTTGGCGAAAACGAGCGTGTTTGCCGTCCCCAGGTCGATCGCCAGATCCGAAGAGAACAGGCTGAACAGAGAGCGAAAATTCATAGACGTCCGGACCTTCCCGCAGGCCCCGCCGGGCCGCACTCCGGCCTTGCGGATCCTGAGCTATTCTCGATCATTCCCCGCCGGCGACGATGGCGCGTCACCTCGGGCCCTCCTGCTCCACACGAACGGTTGTCGGGTCGTTTTCGGCGGCTGCGTGAGCCGCCCGCCGGAACCTAACGAAGAGCCAGGGCAACGCGATCCATTCAAAGCGTAGCACGCTGTGCTCGGGAAACACAAGAATCCAGGATATTCTTTGTTTTCAGTGGGCTACCGTGCGATCCGTGGTTCCCGGGGCGCTCGGGCGCCGCTCCGGCTAGCGCAGAAATGCGGGGTCCCGCCAGTCCCAAACCCGCCACTGCGAGCGGTTGATGTCGGTGGGCGTAACGCTCCAGTCCCAGCAGGCCCAGTGCGTAGCCCCCCGGAAATGGATCGCCACGCTCGCCGCCGCCAGCAGCGCGAAGAGCGATGCGGCGGCAAAGGACCGGCGCCGGGGCAAAGCCTGGATCTTTCCGATCACCGGAATCAGGAAATAGGTCAGGATGGGCGAGAGATCCGACATGTAGCGCGGCCCGAACCCATGCCCGCCGATCCAGTCCTCGAAACTCGATACCAGCAGCCAATGGAGCGGGACGATCGCCGCCAGGTAGGGCCGCAGATCCCGGGCTGCCTCCTGCGGCGGCCGCACGGCCATGCCATAGAGCGAGAACAGGGCCACGGGCACGTAGACGAACAGGCCGCGCCCGGGGCTGATCAGATTCCCGGCCAGGGCCTCGAGAAACCGCGGATGCAGGGACAGGCCCGGAGCCCCGGCCCGCTGCGCCCAGGAGTACGGCGCCAGCGGGAAGCCGTACACGCTGAGGTTATAAGCCCCAAACAGCGCCGCCACCACCGCCGCCGAGAGCAGGAACCCGGGCAACTGCCGGCGGTGGCGCCGGAAGACGTAGACGGTAAAGACCGCCGCCGCTACCGCGTTCGGGGCCCGCACGAAGAAGGCCAGCGCCAGCGGCGCGCCCAGCAGCGTGATCCAGCGGGGATTTCGGTGGCCGCGCAGCGCCATCAGCAGCGCCAGAGCGAGCAGCATCATCGACGGACCGTGCTGCCAGAGCCCGCGGCTCGCCAGCGACCACGCCGGCGTGGCGAAGGCGAACAACCCGGCTACGAACAGGGCCGCGGGCCTGGCGAGAAACTCCCGGGCCACGAAATACAGGAACACGGCTGCCAGGGCTACGTAGAACGAAGCGACGATCAGCTCTACCGCCGCCGAGGCCCCGATGAAATCGCCCGCAAGCAGGCGCCGCGCCACCTCGGAGGAGAGTCGCCGAGCCACCGGCCGCAGCAGGGGCTGCGCTACGGACACAGCCGCGTACATCGCCGCCACCGGCGGCACGGCGAGAAAGGCCACCGCCGCTGAATAGAAGTGGCGCAACCGCCCGTCGGGGCATTCATCCCGGCGGTGGACGAGCTTCCAGCCCCCGGGCGATTCCGTGCATTCGATCATGTAGAAGTCGTCGGCTTCGATGAGCGGCAGGTATTCGTCCAGATCGGTGTCGCCCTCGCGGAGGATGCTTATTGCCGTATGAACCGTCCAGCGGGAATCGAACGGGGTGGCGTTCGGACTGGCGCAGTAGACCAGGAATACAGCCAAGAACAGGATCCCGGCCAGGCGAACGTCCGTGAGCGCAGTCCGTGGCTGATTCGCCCCGCCCATCGATGAACTTCCAAATTATAGCGGCCGCGCCGGCCCGGCGATTCAGAGAGAATATCGGATATGCGCTTCCGTTCGATGTTCACCCACCGCGCCGCCGCGGCGCTCACGCTCGCTTTCCTTGCCCAGCTCCCCGGCCACGCTGACGAGGGACTCTGGCTCTTCAACGACTTCCCGGTCGAGAAGGTGGCGAAGAAATACGGTTTCCGCGTCACCCAGGAGTTCCTCGACCACGTCCGCCTCTCCTCCACGCGGTTGTTTCCTTACGGCTCCGGATCGTTCATCTCCCCGAAAGGTCTCGTCTTCACGAACCACCACGTCGCCTCCGACTGCATCCAGAAACTCACCACCGCCGAGCACAACTACCTCCGGGACGGCTTCCACGCCCGCTCTTTCGAAGAGGAGAAGGCCTGCCCGGATCTCGAGATCAACGTCCTCATTCGCATCGAAGATGTCACCAGGCGGGTCAAGGGTGTGGTGAAGCCGGGCATGAATCCCGCCGAAGCCAACCGGGCGCGAAAAGCGGAAATGTCGCGGATCGAAAACGAGTGCCGCCAAGCTGGCGGCGACCGCTGCGACGTCGTGACGCTGTTCTCCGGCGGCCAGTACCACCTCTACGAATACAAGAAGTACACCGATGTCCGGCTGGTCTTCGCCCCCGAGGAAGCGATCGCCGCCTTCGGCGGGGATCCGGACAACTTCAACTACCCGCGCTATTGCCTGGACTTCGCCCTGCTCAGAGTCTACGAGAACGGCAGGCCCGCCCATACGCCCGAGTACCTGAAGTGGTCCCGCGAGGGCGTCAAGGACGGTGAGCTTACCTTCGTCTCCGGTCACCCCGGCACCACTGGGCGCATGCTCACCTACGCCGCCCTCGAGTTCTACCGCGACGTCTCTTACCCGCTGGTGCTCGGCTGGATCGAGCACCTGGAACGCGCCCTGCTCGATTTCAGCCGCACGAGCGAGGACAACCAGCGGATCGCCCGGGACAACCTGCTTATGGCTCAGAATAGCCGCAAGGCCTATCGGGGGTTCTTGCGCGGTCTTCGAGACCCGAAGCTCATGTCCCGCAAGCGCGCCGAGGAGGACAAGTTGCGGGCCGCAGTCAACGCCGATCCCAAGTTGAAGAAGAAGTACAGCGGCATTTGGGGCGAGGTGGCGGCCGCGTACAGGAGGTACGCCGAATTCTACCGACGGTATTACTTGCTCGAACGGGCTCCCACGCGCGGCTCGGACCTGTTCCGCATCGCCCGCCACGTGGTGCGCCTGCCGGTCGAGCGCGCCAAGCCGAACGAGAAGCGGCTGCGGGAATACACCGACGCCGCCCTGCCCACGCTCGAGCAGTTCCTCTACAGCCCGGCCCCGATCCACCCCTCGATGGAGAAGGTGGTCGTCGCCGCCTACCTGGAATTCTTGAAGCAGGAGCTCGGCGCTTCGGACCCGGTGGTCCAGGCGGCGCTGGGCGGCAAGTCCCCGGCCGAGGCGGCGGCCGAATACGTGGACTCTTCCCGCCTGGCCGACGTCGAGCTGCGCCAGCGCCTGGCTTCGGACGCGAAGGCGGTGGCAGCTTCCAAGGATGGCATGGTGCGCCTGGCGCGGCTTCTCGATCCGGCGGCCCGCAAGCTCCGGCGGCGCTATGAGGACGAGGTGGAGGCGGTGATCACCTCCGCGGCCTCGAGCATCGCCCAGGTCCGCTATGCGGTCTTCGGCGCCGACGAGTACCCGGACGCCACGTTCACCCTCCGGCTCTCTTACGGCCCAGTGAAGGGCTACAACGACGAGCACGGCCGGCCAGTGCCGTCCATGACGCGCATCCGCGGCCTCTACGAGCGCGCCACCGGCAAGGAACCCTACAAGCTGCCGCCGAGCTGGATCGAAGCCAAGGACCGTCTGGACATGGACACGCCGTTCAACTTCGTCACCACCAACGATACTCACGGCGGCAACTCCGGCAGCCCGACGATCAACACCAAAGGCGAGGTTGTCGGCATCCTCTTCGACGGCAACATCGAAAGTCTGCCGAACCGGTTCGTCTACACCGAAGAGCGCGCCCGGAGCGTCCACGTGGCCTCGCAAGCGATCATCGAGGCGCTGCGCAAAGTCTACCGGGCCGAGCGGATCCTGAAAGAGATCGGAATGGACTGACGGTCCCCGCGTCGTTCCGGCTGAGTTGAGCAGGGAACTTCTCCGTCTTGACAATAGTCGTTTAAACAAGTATTATGCGGGCGTAGGCACTGGCCGACAACACTCCAGCCGGCCGGACCGAGGGGCTGGCTCTGGAGGAGAAGAAAGGAGATGCCAATGAATGACGTAGCTGCACTGGATCGCCGGCTCAACGAGATGATCCTCGCCGGCAAGATCTTGGATGCTTTCGAGGAGTTCTACGCCGACGACGTGGTGATGCAGGAGAACAATGATCCGCCCCGCGTGGGCAAGGATGCCAACCGGGAGTTCGAGAAGCAGTTCCTGGCCAATGTGGAGCAGTTCCACGGGGCGAAGCTGGGCGCGACGGCCGCGGCCGGTGATGTGTCGTTCTCCGAGTGGGAGTTCGACATCACCTTCAAAGGCGGCGCGAGGAAGAAGAACGCTCAGGTGGCGGTGCGCCGGTGGCGGGACGGCAAGGTCGTTCACGAGCGTTTCTATTACCACCCCGGCGAGTGACGGGGCCCTGGCTTGCGGCGGGCTCGAGCCGAAGCCGCCGGGCCGCCGCGGACGGCGGGGCGGGGAGCGGCGGACTTACCGCGAGTCCGCCCCGTCCCGGACCTGCCGCTTCTGTGCCGAACGGCGCCTCCGAAAGCTATAATAGTAAGGATCGCTGAGGACTCCCACCGCCAGAGGTGCGTATGTTGTTGACCGTGCGGGAGCTGGAGCTACGGGAGATCCGTTTCGACAGGGTCTATCCGGGCGAGGCCGTGGATCTTGGCGGCACCAGTTTCCGGTCCAAACAGGATCTTCGCATCACCGGCGTGGCGCGCTTGCTGCCCGGGACGGACGAGATCACTGTGCGCGGCCGCATCACCGGCCGGCTGGAAGGGGAGTGTGACCGCTGCCTGGAAACCTCGCCGTATGCGATCGACCAGGAGTTCGAATTGAGCTACCGGCCGGCTCCGCTGGGCCCGGCGGAGGGGGAGATCGAACTGACCGACGAAGATACCGACGTCGGTTTCTACGAGGGCGAGGGGTTAGAATTGCTGACGGTGCTTCGTGAGCAGATCCTGCTTTGGCTGCCCATGCACTGGGTCTGCTGTGAAGAGTGCCGGGGCATCTGTCCGGTGTGCGGGGCCAACCGGAACCGCGGCGAATGCTGTTGCCGGCCGGCCGCGGTGGATGACCGGTGGGCGGCGTTGCGCGACTTCCGGCCGTCCCGGTAACGGGGCGGGGGCGGGGTAGCGGCTGCGGGGCGTTTGCGGTCCTGGCAGCACCCAAGAAAGACCGAACCAGAGGAGACACAGGAGAGACAGAATGGCGAATCCGAAACGCAGGCATTCCAAGAGGAGAAC
The DNA here is from genome assembly GCA_026984795.1 of Solibacteraceae bacterium. Taxonomy (GTDB): domain Bacteria; phylum Acidobacteriota; class Terriglobia; order Bryobacterales; family Bryobacteraceae; genus JALSRK01. The sequence continues at coordinate 189,408 of JALSRK010000076.1, forward strand.
GGGCAACCGCCGGGCGCACGACGCGTTGAAGAAGCCGGGACTGGCCACCTGTCCGGACACCGGACTCCCGAAGCTGCCCCACCGCGTCTCGCCCCATACCGGAAAGTACAAGGGCCGCGAGATCATCGAAGTTCCCGAGACGTGATCTGCTGCTGCACCGGAGGGCTTCGCTGAACCATGGTCACGGTGGCAGTGGACGCGATGGGCGGCGATCACGCGCCCCACACGGAAGTGGCCGGCGCCGTCGATGCCGTCAGATCCTACGACGTCAAGGTCATCCTCGTTGGGCGTGAAGACGTTCTGCGCCGGGAGCTGGCCCGGCACGGCGACGTCTCCAGCCTGCCCATCGAGATCGTCCACGCCAGCGAGCGAATCACCATGGAGGACTCAGCCGCCAAGGCGCTGCGGAACAAGAAGGACAGTTCCGTCCGGGTCGCCTCGCGGCTGGTGGCCGAAGGCCGCGCCCAGGGCCTCGTGTCGGCCGGCAACACCGGCGCCGCCATGGCTACGGCGAAGATCGTCCAGGGAATGGTGCCCGGCGTGATCCGTCCGGCGCTGGCCTCGGCCATGCCCACCATGAGCGGCCGCTACACGGTGCTCATGGACGTCGGGGCCAACGTGGACTGCACGCCCAAGATGCTCGTGCAGTTCGCCATCATGGGTGAGGTCTACTCGCGGATCATCCTGAAGACGGAGAGTCCGCGGGTGGGCTTGCTCTCCATCGGCGAGGAGGAACACAAGGGTAACGAGCTGACCCGGGCGGTGACGCCGCTGCTCAAGGGGCTGCCGCTGAACTTCGTCGGCAACGTCGAGGGCCGCGACCTATACAGCGGCGCCGTCGACGTGATCATTTGCGACGGCTTCGTGGGTAACGTCGTCCTGAAAACGAGCGAAGGATTGGCTGACGCCATGCGCCAGATGCTCACCGAGGCGCTCAGCGCCACGCCGGCCCGCAAGCTCGGCTACTTGCTGGCCCGGCCCGCTTTCGCCGAGTTCAAGCGCCGGGTCGATTACTACGAACCCGGAGGGGCCCCGTTGCTGGGGGTGAGAGGGGTCTGCATCATCTGCCACGGCTCGTCGCCGCCCAGGGCGCTGAAGAACGCCATCCGGGTCGCCGCCGAATACGCCGCCGGAGGCGTCAACCGGCAGATCGAGGAAGAGTTGAGCCGCTGGAATGCCTTGCAACTCGCTGCGAAGGTGGATTGACGGCGCCGCCGCCGTCGCCTGCCTACTGACCGTCCTCGCCCTGCCGCTGGCAGCGCAGCGCCTGGACCCCGCCAAGTGGAGTCTTGCCCTCGAGCCGGACGCCGCCGCGCCCGGCTCAGTGGTTCTCGGACGGCTTCACGTCGCGCTGGAAGGGGCGTGGCACCTCTATTCGCCGACGACGCCGCCGGGTGGCCCAATCCCGACGACCATCGAGCTGGTTCCGAACGGCGCCGTCGAGCGCTGGGAGATCTACCAGGAGCCGCCGGTCACCAAGTACGACCCCAACTTCCAGATCGACACCGAGACTTACAACCGTGAGGCGACCTTCGTCTTCCGTATCTACCTGGCTCCGAACGCCCCCGCCGGCGAGACGGAGATCACGGCCAAGGTCCGCTACCAGCTCTGCACCGAGGCCCAGTGCCTGCCGCCGAAGCGTAAGACGGCTTCAGCCCGGCTGCGCATCGACCCTGGGGCCGGAGCCGTCCAAGCGGCTCTGCCGTCCGGTCTGGTTCCCGCCGTACGAGGTGAATCCGGAGCGGCCGGCTCCGCTCCGGCAGCGGCTTCTCCTCGGCCCGCCGCGCCCGGTTCCCCCGCTCCGGCGCACTCCCCGGACGAAGAGGGGCTCATCCGGTTTCTCCTCATCGCCTTCGGCTTCGGCCTGGCGGCCATCTTCACGCCGTGCGTCTTCCCCATGATTCCGATCACCGTTTCTTTCTTTCTGAACCAGGAGACGGGCTCGCGGCGCGGCAGCCTGATCCAGGCGCTGATCTTCTGCGGGGGGATCATCGTACTGTTCACCTCCCTCGGGCTGGTCACGACGGCGCTGCTGGGCCCCTTCGGGGTGGTCCAGTTAGGCTCCAATCCCTGGGTGAACGGCTTCATTGCCTCGGTGTTCCTGGTCTTCGGCCTCAGCTTGCTGGGAGCGTTCGAGATCCGGTTGCCTTCGGGGCTGCTGACGCGGCTGAACGCGGCTTCCGAACGCGGGGGCATCGCCGGAACCTTGCTGATGGGCCTGACGTTTTCCCTCACCGCGTTCGCTTGTGTGGGTCCGTTCGTCGGCACGCTGTTGGCGGCTTCGATCACCAGCGGCGGGCTGCGGCCGCTGGCCGGGATGCTCGCTTTCGCCGTCGGACTGGCGCTGCCGTTCTTCTTCCTGGCCCTGTTCCCTTCCTACCTGCAGCGGCTCCCCAAGGCCGGCGGCTGGATGTCGCGGATCAAGGTGGTGCTCGGCTTCATCATTCTGGCGGCGATGCTCAAATACCTGAGCAACGTGGATCAGGTGCTGCAGTGGGGCCTGATCACGCGCGAGCGCTTCCTGGCCGTCTGGATCGTGCTGTTCGCCCTGGCCGGCCTCTACCTGCTCGGGCTGGTCCGGCTGGAGGGCGCCGGGGAGTCCGAGACCCTGGGCGTCGCCCGGCTGCTCATCGCCGCCGCCTTCCTGGTCTTCGCCGTGAACCTGATCCCGGGCATGTTCGGCGCCCGCCTGGGCGAGCTGGACGCCTACGTGCCCCCGCCGTCAGAAGGCTTCGCCATGGGGGCGATGGCCGGCGGCTCCCAGCCCGAACTGGCCTGGATGAAGAACGACTACGAGGGGGCGCTCGAGCGCGCCCGGGCCGAGGACAAGTTGGTCTTCATCAGCTTTACCGGCTACGCTTGCACGAATTGCCACTGGATGAAGGCCAACATGTTCACCCGGCCGGAGATTGCCGCCGCGCTCGGCAAGTACGTTCTCGTCGAGTTGTACACCGACGGAACCGACGACGCCTCCGAGCGGAACCAGCGCCTGCAGGAGGAGCGATTCCGGACGATCGCCATCCCTTACTACGCAATCATGAAGCCCGACGGCTCCGTCGTCGCCACCTTCCCCGGCCTCACCCGGGACGCCCAGGAGTTTCTGGCATTCCTCACCGCACCGCTGGCGAACATTTCCTGACCGCTGTCACCCGGCGTGCTCCCGCGTGAAGGCGGCGAGCTGCTCCGCCTTCTCGCGCGCCGCCCCGGAATCGATCGCCTCGGCGGCCGCGGCCACGCCTTCGCGCAGATCCCGGGCCCGGCCCGCCGCCACGAGCGCGGCGCCCGTGTTCGCCAGGACGATGTTCCGCCGCGGACCCGTTTCACCGGCCAGCACCGCCCGGACGATCGCCGCGTTCTCGGACGCGTCCCCGCCGCGGAACTCCTCGAGCCGCGCCGTAGGCAGTCCGAAGTCCGCCGGACTCAGGTCCCGCCGCGTCACCGAGCCCTCGCGCACCTCGAAAGCGTAGGTCTCGCCCGTCAGGGTGATCTCGTCCAGCCCGTCGGAGCCGTGGACGACGAAGGCCCGCCGGACGCCCAGCTCGGCCAGCGCCCGAGCCATCAGTTCGGCGGCCGCCAGCGACGGCGCGCCGGTGAGCTGGCAATCGGCCCCCGCCGGGTTGGTCAGCGGACCAAGGATGTTGAACACTGTCCGGATCTTCAGCTCCCGCCGGACCGGCTGGGCATGCTTCATCGCCGGATGCAGCGCCGGGGCGAACAGGAACCCGATCCCCACTTCCCGGATGGCCCGGCCCATCAGCTCCGGATCCGCCAGCAGGCCGATGCCCAGGCCCTCGAGTACGTCGGCCGCCCCACACCGGCTCGAGATCGAGCGGTTGCCGTGCTTGGCCACCCGCACGCCGGCTCCCGCGGCCACGAAGGCCGCCGTGGTGGAGATGTTGAAGGTCGAGTGGCCGTCGCCCCCGGTGCCGACGATGTCCAGCAGCGGTCCGGCCCCGCTCCCGGCGTCCACCCGGGTCGCCTTGGCCCGCATCGCCCGGGCGAAACCGAGCACCTCCCCGGCCGTCTCGCCTTTCATCCGCAGCGCCACCAGGAAGGCGCCGATCTGGACCGGGCCGGCGGCGCCCTCGAGAATGACGTTCATCGCCTCCTCGGCCTGGGCGGGAGAGAGGTTGTCGCCGGCGAGGACCCGATTCAGGAACGGGGAAAGATCCATGGTGCTATAGTGGTGAGTTTGAGTTACTTAGCAATCGTAGCATAGGGACGAAAACCCCATGAAAATCCACGAATACCAGGCCAAACAGATCCTCGCCTCCTACGGCGTGCCGGTCCCCCGGGGCGAGGTGGCCTTCAGTCCCGAAGAGGCCAAGGCGGCGGCCGAGAAGATCGGCGGCAGCGTGGTGGTGAAGGCCCAGATCCACGCCGGCGGCCGCGGCAAGGGCGGCGGCGTCAAAGTGGCCAAGGACGCCCGCGAGGCCCGCGAGATCGCCGACAAGATGCTCGGCATGAGGCTGGTGACCCATCAGACCGGCCCCGAGGGCAAGATCGTCCGCCGCCTGCTGATCGAGGAGACCCTGCCTATCGACAAGGAGCTCTATCTGGGCATCGTGCTGGACCGAGCCATCGGCAAGAACGTCTTCATGGCTTCGCCGGCCGGCGGCGTGGAGATCGAAGAGGTGGCCCGGAAGACGCCCGAACTCCTTTTCAAGGAGATCATCGAGCCGGGCATGGGGCTGCAGGGCTTCCAGGCTCGGAAACTGGCGTTCCGCATGGGGTTGCCGGCGCCGGCCGTCCGCGGAGCCGCCCAGGCCATGACGGCGCTGGCCAAGGCCTACGAGGCGATCGACGCCTCGCTCGCCGAGATCAACCCCTTCGTGCTCACCACCGACGGCAAGGTCTACGCCCTGGACGCCAAGATCAACCTCGACGACAACGCCCTGTGGCGCCACAAAGATCTGATGGAGCTGCGCGACCTCAACGAGGAGGATCCCCTCGAAGTCGAGGCTTCGAAGTACAACCTGAACTACATCAAGCTCGACGGCAACGTCGGCTGCATGGTGAACGGCGCCGGCCTGGCCATGGCCACCATGGACATCATCAAGTACGCCGGCGGCAACCCCGCCAACTTCCTCGACGTCGGCGGCGGCGCGAGCGCGGAGCAGATAGAAAACGCGTTTCGCATCCTGACCTCTGACAAGAACGTCAAGGCGGTCTTGATCAACATCTTCGGCGGCATCCTTCGCTGCGACGTACTGGCCACGGGCGTGGTCGCGGCGGCGGAAAGCCTGAAGCTGGAGATCCCCGTGGTCATCCGGATGGAGGGCACGAACGTCGAACGCGGCCGGCAGATCCTTCAGGAGTCCGGCCTGAACTTCACCGTCGCTTACGGGATGAAGGATGCGGCCGAGAAAGTGGTGAAGCTGGCGCAATAGCCGGTACCCGCGCCGCAAGCGGCGCGGGCCGGTCCTGAGCAGGAAGGCAACCATGAGCATACTCATCGACGAGAACACGCGCGTGATCGTGCAGGGATTCACCGGCAGGGAAGCCACGTTCCACTCCGAGCAGATGATCGCCTACGGCACCCAGGTGGTGGGCGGCGTGGTGCCCGGCAAGGGCGGCCAGACGCACCTGGAGCGGCCGGTCTTCAACACGGTCTCCGAAGCGGTGGAGGCCACCGGCGCCAACGCCAGTGTCATCTTCGTGCCCCCGGCCTTCGCCGCCGATGCCATTATGGAGGCCGCCGACGCCGAGGTGCCGCTGGTGGTTTGTATCACCGAAGGGATCCCGACCGCCGACATGGTGAAGGCCTGGCAGTTCCTGCAGGGGCGCCGGACGCGCCTGATCGGGCCGAATTGCCCGGGCGTCATCTCGCCCGGCAAATCGAAGATCGGCATCATGCCCGGCCCCATTCACAAGCCGGGCCACGTTGGCGTCGTCTCGCGTTCGGGCACCTTGACTTACGAGGCCGTCGATCAGCTCTCGCGCCTCGGCATCGGCCAGTCCACCTGCATCGGCATCGGCGGCGACCCGATCATCGGCACCACCTTCCTCGACGCCATCCGGATGTTCCACGACGATCCCGGCACCCACGCCATCGTCATGATCGGCGAGATCGGCGGCAACGCCGAGGAGACGGCCGCCGCCTGGGTGAAGGAGAACGTCAAGAAGCCGGTGATCGGCTTCGTCGCCGGGCAGACCGCGCCTCCGGGGCGCCGCATGGGCCACGCCGGGGCCATCATCTCCGGCGGCTCCGGCAGGGCCGCCGACAAGATGGCCGCCATGCGCGAGGCCGGCATCACTGTTTGCGAGACGCCCGCCGAGATCGGCGAGAAGGTCAAGTCGCGGCTCTAAGGCCGCCTGGCGCGGGACGGACGAACAGCACCTGCTTCGGGAGACCTATCGGAAGAGATGAGCATGGAAAGAACGTTCGCCATCATCAAGCCGGACGCCGTGGCGGCCGGCAACACGGGAAGGATCATCGCCATGATCGAGGAGAACGGCTTCAAGATCCTGGCGATGCGCAAGATCGAGATGACGCGCAAGCAGGCCGAAGGCTTCTACGCCGTGCACCGCGAGCGGCCCTTCTTCGCCAGCCTGGTGAAGTTCATGACCGAAGGTCCCTGTGTGGTCATGGCGCTGGAGCGCGAGGACGCCATCGCCGCCTGGCGCGAGCTGATGGGCCCTACCGATCCGGCCAAGGCCCCGGAGGGCACCATCCGCAAGCTTTACGGCACGAACATCGAGCGCAACGCCGTCCACGGCTCCGACGCCCCGGAGACGGCGGCCACCGAGCTGGCTTTCTTCTTCAGCACGGCGGATCTGTTATAGGGCGGTTGCCGCCACGGGACGTACGCCCCGCCGGTCTGAGCGCCCGCCGCCGCCGGCGGGGTCGTTTTCTTGCCCGCCCGATTCACCGGTACGCTCTGTCAGGCGGTCTTCGTATCGTCACGGACGCCCAGTTTCTTGAGCAGCGTCATCATCGGGCACCAGTTGGTGAACGCGCTCTGGAACAGGTTCAGTCCGACGAAGGCGGCGAACAGGAACCATCCGGGATGCACGTAGTAACCCAGAGCGACGCTCGCCGTGACCAGTGCGCCCGCGATCAGGCGCAGCCAGCGGTTCACAGTCATGATTGAGCCCTCCTTTTGTTGGCGATGTAGTAAAGCACGGGGACCGTCATACGCGAGAGCAGCAGCGAAGCCACTTCGCCGGCCATCAGCGCAATCGCCAGTCCCTGGAAGATCGGATCGAACAGGATGACGCTGGCGCCGACGATCACCGCCGCAGCGGTGAGCATCATCGGCCGGAAGCGCACCGCCCCGGCGTCAATCACGGCCAGATCGAGAGGCATCCCTTCTCGTAGCCTCAGCTCGATGAAGTCCACCAGGATGATGGAGTTCCGGACGACGATGCCGGCCCCGGCGATGAAGCCGATCATCGAGGTGGCGGTGAAGAACGCCCCCATCAGCCCGTGCGCCGGCAGGATGCCCACCAGCGAGAACGGAATGGCGGCCATGATGACGATCGGCGTCACGAAGTTCTGGAACCACCCGACCACCAGCACGTAGATCAGTACCAGCACGGCGGCGAAGGCCAGCCCCAGGTCGCGGAAGACTTCATAGGTGATGTGCCACTCGCCGTCCCACTTCATCGAGTACTTCCAGGCATCCTTCGGCAGCGACGCCGTGTACTGCTCCAGCCGGTAGCCCTCGGGCAGCTCGATCTTGTCGATCTCCCTCATCAAAGGCAGGATCGCGTAGACCGGCGCCTCGATCTTACCGGCGACGTCGGCCGTCACGTAAGTCACCGGCAGCAGGTTCTTGTGGTAGATGCTCCGATCCTGGACGGTCTTCTCCACCCGAACCAGTTCCCGCAGCGGCACCAGGTTGCCGTTCCGGCCCTGGATCTTCAGTGTCTGAATGCGCTCCAGGTCCGAACGCGTCGGCCGGTCCAGGCGCACCCGGATGGGCACGTCTTCCTTCGCCGCCGGATCGTGCAGGAGGCCCGCCGTCTGCCCGGCGGAGGCGATGGCCAAGGTCTTGGCCACGTCTTCTTCCGAGATGCCGTTCAGTGCGGCTTTCTGCTCATCGACCACCAGGCGGTACTTGGGGTAGTCGTCCTCGACGTACCAGTCGACGTCCACCACGCCGTCGAGCTTCTCGAACATCTCCCGGATCCGGCGGGCGATCTCGATGCGGCGCTGCTGGTCCGGCCCGTAGATCTCGGCCACCAGGGTCTCTAGCACGGGCGGCCCCGGCGGGACCTCGGCCACTTTGATCCGCGCGCCCCACCGCTCGGCGATCGGTTGCAAGTCCTTCCGCACGGCCTTGGCGATCTCGTGGCTCTGGCGGTCGCGCTCGCCTTTCGGGACCAGGTTCACCTGGATGTCGGCCACGTTCGAGCCCCGCCGCAAAAAGTAATGCCGCACCAGCCCGTTGAAGTTGTACGGGGCGGCGGTGCCCACGTAGGTCTCCAGGTTCACCACCTCGGGCTGATGCCAAACTGCCTCGGCGAGTTCCCGCGTGACCTGCGCCGTTTCCTCGAGGGTCGTGCCTTCAGGCATGTCCACGATTACCTGGAACTCGCTCTTGTTGTCGAAGGGGAGCATCTTCACCTTGACGAACTGGATGTAGACCAGCGAGCAGGCCGCTAGCAACAGGACGACGACCATCACCAGGAATCCCCACTTCAGCACCGGCCGGTGCAGCAACGGCCCCATCACATTGCGGTAAAGCCGCGTAAAGACGTCTTCGCCCTCGGTCTCTCCGTGGCCGCCTTTGTGCTTGCCGAGCACACGGATCGTCGCCCACGGCGTGACGATGAAGGCCACCGCCAGAGAGAAAGCCATGGCCGCCGAGGCGCCGATCGGGATCGGCCGCATGTACGGGCCCATCAGGCCGCTGACGAAGGCCATCGGCAGGATCGCCGCGATGACGGTGAGAGTCGCCAGGATCGTCGGATTGCCCACTTCGTCGACGGCCTCCACCGCAACTTCGGCCAGGGGTCTCCCTTTGTTCTGCGGCAGCCTCCGGTGCCGGGCGATGTTCTCCACCACTACGATGGCGTCGTCCACCAGGATGCCGATCGAGAAGATGAGCGCGAACAGGGTGATCCGGTTCAGCGTGTAGCCGTAGAGGAAGAACGTCGTCAGCGTCAGCGCCAGCGTTACAGGGATGGCGGTGAAGACGATCCACGACTCGCGCAAACCCAGCGTGAGCCAGATCAGCACGCTCACGCTGACGATAGCGATCGCCATGTGGAAGAGCAGCTCGTTCGATTTCTCCGCGGCCGTCTCACCGTAGTGGCGGGTGATCTCGTAGTGGACGTCCGAGGGGATCACCGTCCCCTTCAGCTTCTCCACCCGCTCCAGCACCGCATCGGCGATGTCAATGGCGTTCGTGCCCTTGCGTTTGGCGACCGAGAGGGTAACCGCCGGATAGAAGACGTCCCCTTCGGAGTACTGCACGTACTGCACCGGCTCTTCGCCGCCGTCGGTGACCGTGGCGACATCGCGGACGAAGACCGGCTTGTTGTTCGCCACGCCCACCACCACGTTGCGCACGTCTTCGGCCGTCTGCAGGAACTCGCCGGTTTCGAGGAGGAACTCCCGGTTGCCGGTGGCGAAGGCCCCGGAAGGCAGCCGCCGGTTCGATAGTCCCAGCGCTCCCATCACCCGCAACGGCGAAAGGTTATAGGCGGCCAGCCGCGTGGGATCGAGCGTCACCCGGACTTCCCGCCGCTGCCCCCCGATGATCTTTACCACAGAAACGTCCGGCACCTGTTTGACGGCGTCGTGAACCTGGGCGACGACCTGCCGAAGCTGGTAGTCGTCGTAGCGCTCGCTCCAGAACGTGAGCGCCAGGATCGGCACGTCGTCGATGGAGCGCGGCTTGATCAGCGGCGGTGAGGCCCCCGGCGGAATCAGATCGAAGTTGGCGAACATCTTCTGGTTCAGCCGGACAATAGCGTCTTCTTCGTCCTCGCCCACGTAGAAGCGCACGATGGCCATCGAGCGGCCGGGCATCGAGGTGGAATAGATGTACTCGACGCCGGGGATCTCCCAAAGCAGCTTCTCCATCGGCTTGGTGATCCGTTCCTCGACCTCTTTCGCCGAAGCGCCCGGCATCGCCACGAAGATGTCGATCATCGGCACGATAATCTGCGGCTCTTCTTCCCGGGGCAGTTGCCAGATCGAGAAGGCGCCCACCGCGATCGAGGCCAGAATCACCAGCGGCGTCAGCTTCGAGTTGATGAAGGCGCGCGCCACGCGCCCTGCAATGCCCAGTTCGCCGGGATTCTTCACGGCCGGACCTCCACCGGGGAACCATCCACCAGCCGGGCCGGTACGGGTGCGACGACCTGCTCGGCCGGTTCGAGTCCCGACAGGACTTCCACCATTCCGTCACGCCCAGCGCCTAAAGTCACCAGCCGGGCCCGCGCGCGGCCTTCTTCGACGACGAAGACCGTGCGCAACTGGCCGCGCCTTACGATCGCCTCCGTAGGCACCGCAAGCACGGGCCTGCCGCCCAGTTCGAAGCGGGCCCGACCGAAAAGGCCGGACTTCAGTCCGGACGCCGGAGGCAGGTCGATACGTACCAGGAACGCCCGTGAGGCGGCGTCTACCGAGGGAACGATCTCGCTCACCCGGGCCGGCAGTCTCCTGCCGAGCGCGTCGAACTCCACGGTGACCTTGTCGCCGGTGCGGATCTGCGGCAGCAGGGACTCTTCCAGGCGCGCCTCGAACCGGTAGTTGCCCGCGCGCTCCAGCTTCAACAGCGGCACGCCGGGCGCCGCCAGGCTGCCGGGATCCGCCAGCCGCTCGGTGACCAGACCGTCGAACGGCGCCTTGATCTCGGCGTAGCTGCGCATCACCCCCGCCGATTCCACCGCCTTCTCGGCCTGGCGGATCTTCTCGGCGAGCTGCCGTTTCTTCGACAGCGCCATCTCATGGTTCGCCCGCGCCGTCCGCAGCCGGGCCGAAGCTTCGTCGTACTCCTGCTGAGTAACGGAGTTCTTCTCGTAAAGGTCCTTCATGCGCTTGAAAGTGACCTCGGCCAGTTGGAGCTGCGCTTGCGCCGCCGCGATGGCGTTCTCTACCTCGCTCATCGCCGTGCGAGCTTCCGCCAGCGCGGCCTGGGCCCGTTCGTAGCCGGCGTTCAGATCCCGGGAATCCAACCGGACCAGCAGTTGCCCGGCCTTCACCCGATCGCCGGCATCCACGGTGATTTCCCTGATATAACCCATCACCTTGGCCGATAGCGCCGCTGTCACGCGGGCCCGCACCGTCCCCGGCGCCTCATGCACCCGCGGCCACTCGGTTTGCCCGGTGGTGATCGTCTGGACGGTGATCCGCGGGAGTTCGGAGCCTTCCCTTGCCGGATGCTCCCCGCCGCAGCCGGCGAGCCAACCGGCGTAAGTCAACGACAGTAGAATTGCTGCTCGTTTCATGGGATTGCCGTGCCTATTTGAGAACTTCCGAATCGATCGTCAGTGCGCCGGTGGCCAGCTCCAACATCGCCGCGGCCACCCGCTGATCGTAGAGCGCTGCCAGACGCCGGGTCCGCGCCTGGAGCAGCGCCGTTTCGTTCCGCAACAGATCGGTCACGGTGGCCAGGCCCGCTTCGTAACGGTTCTTGATGATGCGGAGGGACTCCTCGGCCTCGGCGACCGCGGCCGACGCTACTTCCACCCGCTCCTGCGCCGCCATCAGGTCGGCGTAGGCCTGCCGCACTTGCAAGCGAATGCCGGCCTCGGCTTCCCGTTTCTTCGCCTGGGCCGCCCGAAGCCGGTGGGACGCTTCCCGGACCATCTCCCGGGTCTGGTTGCCGTTGAACAGGTTCCAGCGCATGGTGGCGCCGAAAAACCAGTTGGCGCCGCCCTTGTTGACGAACTCCTGCCGGTCGGCTTCGAATGCCGCCCGGAAGAAGACCTGGGGCCAGTAACCGGAGCGGGCTGCGTTTGCCTGATGTTCAGCCATCCGGGCGGCAAAAGTGGCCTGATGGAGCTCGGGACGCGCCGCGGCGGCCTTTTCTTCATACTTGCCCAGGTCGCCTTCCACCCGCGGCAGCGCCGTAAGGGGCGTCACCAGATCGTGCTGGGTATCGAGAGGCAGGCCGAGCGCTTCGTTGAGAGCCGCCTGGGCCACCTTCACCTGGTAGCGCCGCTGGATCTGCTGCTCCCGCATGGCCGCCAGGTGGACCCGCACCGAAAGCACGTCGGCGTCGGTCGCCATGCCCGCCGCGCGCAGAGCCTCGGCCCGTTTCAGATCGGCTTCCGCGCTCTTGACAGCCTCCTCGGCCACCTTCAACGTCTCGCCCGCCACCACTGCGCCGTGGTAGGCCCTGACGACATTGGCGATCACCCGCATTTCGGTTGCCCGGGCCTGCTCGGCGGCGATCTTGCGTCCGAGCTTCGCCGAGCGCTTCTCATTCTTGGTCCGGCCCGAATCCCAGACCATCTGCTCCAGCGATACGACCGACTGGAAGTTGTTCAAGAAATCGGGCCGGTTCAGCTTGTCAATGGCGAAGTTCTGCTCGGTGAACTGCCGCTGCGTGAGCAGGCTGCTGAACACGAACACCGGATTGTTGCTCCGCGCCCAGGACTCTTGCCACGTCACCTTGGGCAAGTAGTGGGACTGAGCTTGCTTCACCTTGGTGGCGGCGGCATCCACTTCGGCGGCACTGGCTTCCATGGCCGGGTGCTTCTCGATCGCCAGCCTCGCCGCCTCTTGCAGAGTCAGAGGCTGCTGGGCGGCCAGCGGCATCGCGAACAGAATCAGCACTCCCGTCTTCAGGCGTCTCATGGGATCTCCACGTGCGTTGTCATTCGTTGACGATGCAATTATTGCAGGCACGTGACAGCGCCAGGGAGGTCACCTTTCCCGCCGCACTGCATCTTCCTGAATGCGTCTGCCGGCATGCGGCGCGCCCGGGTCTCGGACCAGTAGATCCGGAATACGATCCTGGCCCCGAGTTGCTACCATCGTAAAGTGGCAAGCGGGGCTGAATCGGATGTGGCGCTCGCCCGCTCGCTCTTGGCGGGCGAGCCCGGAGCCTTCGACCGGTTCGTGGAAACCTACCGGCCGAAGATCTTTCAGTACACGTACTTGATGTGTGGTCATCGCGAGGACGCCGAGGAGGTCGCTCAGGAGACCTTGCTCCGCGTCTTCGAGAAGCTCGACCAGTTGCGCGAGCCGGAGCGGATGAAGGCCTGGGTATTCCGGATCGCCCGAAACGCCTGCTTCATGAAGCGGCGCAAGAGCACCTTCGCTCCCACCCACGAACTCTCCCTCGACGAGCTGATGCCGACCTTCCGGGGCGACGGCGAGGAGCGCAAACTCGAGATCGCCGACTGGTCCTCTCTGCCCGACGACCAGGCGATCCGGTCCCAGCTCCAGCGGCTGCTGCGAAAGACGATCCAGGAACTGCCCGACATCTACCGGGCCGTAATCCTGCTGCGTGACATGGAAGAACTTTCCACCCAGGAGACGGCGGAGGTGCTCGATATCACCGAGGACACCGTCAAGACCCGCCTCCACCGGGCGCGCCTGGCCGTGCGCAAGAAACTCGACCACTATCTGCGTGGCGGAAATGGAGAACCCCAATGAAAGCCTCCGACTGCAAAGAGGTCTTCGCGTTGCTCTCCCAGTACCTCGACCGGGAACTGCCCGACGACATCTGCCAGGAGATCGATTCTCATATCGCCGACTGCCCCCCGTGCATCCAGTTCGTCGAGAGTTTGAAGAAGAGCATCGAACTCTGCCGAGAGTGCGCCCCGGCGGAGGAGCCCAGCCCGCTGCCGGAGCCCGCCCGGGCCCGTTTGCAAGCTGCCTACGAGAAAGCCCTCGCCGAGCGCCGCAAAGCCGAGGGCTGATTCCGGCGCACTCTTGGCCGGAGTCTACGGCGCGTGACCGCCGTCACTGACTGGGGCGCGGCGGCCCGCTTAGCCTGGAATCAGGATGGGCTGCCCGGTCCAGACATCCCCGCCGGAGACGCCCGGCAGCGCCGGCGCACCGGCCCCACGGCGCAAGGGCAAGAAGTTCCGCCCGCGCACCACGCCGGACCGTTCTCAGCGCCTCCGCAAATGGGCCCAGTGGGCCTTCCTCGCCCTGAATGTCTGGATCGGCGTCGAGTTCTATCTCTGGGTGCGCTATTTCGAGACCGGCGGCCGGGGGACGGCCGTTCAGCGGCCTCCCGGAGTAGAGGGCTGGCTGCCCATCGCCTCGCTGATGAACCTGAAAGCCTGGCTGCTCACCGGCGAGATCCCCGCAGTTCACCCGGCCGGGATGTTCCTGCTCGCCGCCTTCCTGCTGATGTCTCTCTTGCTGCGCAAGGCCTTTTGTTCCTGGCTTTGTCCGGTGGGAACCATTTCCGAATCGCTGTGGAAGCTGGGCCGCTCGACGTTCCGCAGGAACCGGCGCCTGCCCCGCTGGGCGGACATCCCGCTGCGCGGTCTCAAGTACGTCTTGCTCGGGTTCTTCCTGTGGGCGGTGGCCTCCATGTCGCCGGCGGCCATCCGGGCTTTCCTCGACGGCCCCTACGGCATCATCGCCGACGTCAAGATGCTGAACTTCTTCCGCTACCTGAGCGTCGTCTCGGCGGTCACGATCGGCGCGCTGGTGCTGCTATCGCTCTTCGTTCAGAATTTCTGGTGCCGCTACCTGTGCCCCTACGGCGCCCTGCTCGGCTTGCTGGCCCGGCTGAGCCCGGTCAAGATCCGCCGCCGGGTGGACGCCTGCATCGACTGCGGCAAGTGCGCCGCCGCCTGCCCGTCGTGGATCCCCGTGGACCGCCTCGCCTCGGTCCGCACGCCCGAGTGCACCGGCTGCTACGAATGCGTCGCCGTCTGCCCGGCCGAGGGCGCCCTGGAGATGTCGGCCGCCGGGCGCCGCCGGTTGCCTGCCTGGGGTTTCGCCGCTGGCGTCGGTGTGATTTTCTTCGGCTTTGTCCTGTATGCCCAGTTGACGGGCCACTGGCATACGAACCTGCCCGGCGAGGTCTATTCCCGCCTCGTTCCCCGGGCTGGTGAGTTCTCCCACCCCTGAGCCGGAAAACGCGGATCAGGTCCCTGGACCACCCTGAATATCAATGGGTTAAGAGAGCGCGCGGCTGTGGTTTCGAAAGGCGCGGCCCACAGTTGCCGACCCTGGATTCGTCGGGTATGTTGGATAAGACGGCTGTCGGAGCCGTTCTCTGTCCCGGGGCCGAAGGCGGTTGCTCCGCTGCTCGTCCTGAGCGTCCGGGCCGGCCCTGGGGATCCCAAGGTAACCATAGTCGGAGTTCGCGGGAACGATTTTGTTGCAATCCTCCGGTGAGGATTGTGCGTCGAATGGATCAGAAGAAGTGAAAGGAGGGCACGGCTATGACGTTGCTCAAGGAGACGGAAGCGATTGCCACTGTGACGTTCGGCCAGGTCTACTGCCCCATTTGCACCCACACGGTCGAGGCGCAGATCGTGACCACGCGCAAGAAGCAGTTCGTCAAACCGGGACAGCGGTGCCCCCGGTGCGGCTCCCTTCTGGATGCCGCCCACGTGCTGGGCCACGACCGGGCGGCCTGAAGGGGTAAAGTTCAGCCCGCCTGCTTCCGAATTGTTTTATATTTGAAGTAGGAAGCACCCATGGGACGGAAAAAGCAGGAGCCGGATTCGGTGGTGCCGCCGGATATCATGGACGGCGCCCGCCGCTCCGTAACTCCGGACCGCGCGCGGCCCGCCCGGCGGGGCAAGTGTAAAGTCTGCGGCGACGAGGTAGCGCCCAACTCCACCGAAGACCTGTGCTGGGTGTGCCGCCGCCTGAAGATCTCCGCCTGGCGGGACGCCGACCATCAGATGCCCGCCATCGACTGAAACCAGCCTACGCGCATTCCTCCGCCCGTCTGTTTCACCCGCTCGTAGACCAGTGCAGCAACCGCTACGTCCTGGACGCCGAGCCCGTGCGACTCGAAGATCCGGATGCCCGGGGGAGGGCAGAACTCCTCGCACCTGGCGATCTCGCCCAGCTCGATGAGCGGCAGCTCCTTCCATCGCTCCTCCGGCAGCGCCAGCAGCAGGTCGCCGGATTCGATCCGCGCCTGCTCGAGCGAGTCCACGGCGATCACCGCCGCCCGCTTCACCAGCTCCGCCGGCAGCTCCCGCCGCTTCGCCTGATTCGAGCCGATGGCGGCGACGAAGGCGTTCTCCTTCACCCACCCGGCCTCGAGCACCGGCTCCCGGGCGGTGGTGGCGGTGACGACGATGCCGGCGCCATTCACCGCTTCCCGCGCCGATGCGGCCGCCGACGCCTCCACCTCCAGGCGCTCCCGGCACCACGCGGCGAACTGTTCCCTACGCTCCGCGCTCCGGCTCCAGACCCTGACTTGCCGGATGGGGCGAACTGCGAGCACCGCCTCCACCTGAGTCCGGGCCTGGAAGCCCGAGCCGATGATGCCCAGTACAGATGCATCGGGCTCGGCCAGCAGATCCGCCGCCACGCCCGTGGCCGCCCCGGTCCGGATCTGCCCCAGGGCGTCGGCTTCGAACAGCGCTACCGGGCGCGCCGTTTCCGCCTCGTAGAGCGCCACCAGGAAATGGGCCCCGTGCTCGGGGTGGGTGCTGTAGATCTTCGTGCCGAACCAGCCGCCGTGCGAGCCGGCCATCGAGTGCAGCACGGCCTTCGTCGGCAGGATCAGCCTTCGGCGGGGCTGGTTTTGCGAGGCGCCCGAGGCCAGCCCGGCGAAGGCCTCGCGCACCGCCTCGACCGCATCCCGAATCGGCAGGTGCCGGCGAACCTCTTCCTCGGAAATCAGCAGCATCAGGACCTCCTTTTCCCCGCGACCGCCCCCGGGCTCGAACTCAGGCCCGCACCGGATCGGCCTTCTCCGGATCCACCCCCAGGTCACGGAACGCCTGTTCCACCCTGCCGGCCGGGAACTTGCCCTCCCGGGCCAGCCGCGACAGCGCCGCCGCGGCGATCGATTCGGCGTCCACCTCGAAGTGCCGCCGCAGGTGCAGCCGGTTGTCCGACCGTCCAAACCCATCCGTCCCCAGCGACGTCAGCCGTCCCTCCAGCCAGGGTGCGATCTGGTCGGGGACGATCTTCATAAAGTCGGTCGCCGCGACGATCGGCCCTGGGGCATCTTCGAGCGCCCGGACGACATACGGCTTGCGGGGCTTCGCAGCGGGATGAAGGCGGTTCCACCGGTCCACTTCGAGAGCCTCACGCCGCAGCTCGTTGTAGCTGGTAACGCTCCAGACGTCGGCGGCGATCCCATAGCGCTCGGCCAGGATCGTCTGCGCCCGCAGCGCCTCGTTCAGGATCGGCCCGCTGCCGAACAACTGAACGGCGGCTTTGCCTTCCGAGGCCCGCCGATACCGGTAGATGCCACGGATGATCCCGTCGATGATCTCCTCGCGCCGGTCTTCCGGCAGCGGCGGCTGCACGTAGAACTCGTTGTAGTGGGTGATGTAGTAGAAGCAGTCCTCCATGCGCTCGTACATCCGCCGGATGCCGTCGTGGATGATCACCGCCATCTCGTAGGCGTAGGCTGGATCGTAGGTCTTGCAGGTCGGCACCGTGCTGGCCAGCACGTGGCTGTGGCCGTCCTGGTGCTGGAGGCCCTCGCCGGCCAGCGTCGTCCGGCCCGCCGTGCCGCCCATCAGGAAACCCTTGCCCCGGGAGTCGCCGAAGGCCCAGATCAGGTCGCCCACCCGCTGGAAGCCGAACATCGAGTAGTAGATGAAGAACGGGATCATCGGTACCCCGTAGTTGGCATAGGCCGTGCCGGCGGCGGTGAAGGAGGCCAGCGAGCCCGCCTCGGTGATGCCCTCTTCGAGGATCTGCCCGTCCTTGGCCTCGCGGTAGTAGAGGAACAGGTCGCTGTCCACGGGCTTGTAGAGCTGCCCCTGGCTGGCGTAGATGCCCACCTGGCGGAACAGCGCCTCCATGCCGAAGGTGCGAGCCTCGTCGGGAATGATCGGCACGATGTACTTGCCCAACTCCTTGTGCCGCAGCAGCGACCGCAGGATGCTCACCAGCCCGGAGGTAGTCATCGCTTCGCGCCCGCGTGAGCCGTTCAGCGCATCGGCGAACAGATCCAGCTCCGGCGCCCGGAACTCGATCTTCTTCACTTCGCGCCGCGGCAGGTAGCCGCCCAGCGCCTTGCGCCGTTCGTGCAGGTACTTCATCTCCGGACTGTCGTCCGGCGGCCGGTAGAAGGAGACCGTGTGCACCGCCTCTTCCGGAATCGGAATGTCGAAGCGTTCCCGGAAGTATTCGAGCTCCTGCTCGTTCAGCTTCTTCTGCTGGTGCGTCGGGTTGCGGCCCTCGCCCGCCTCGCCCAGGCCGTAGCCCTTGATCGTCTTGGCCAGGATCACCGTCGGCTGGCCCTGGTGCTCGACGGCGCGCTTGTAGGCGTTGTAGACCTTCTGCGGATCGTGCCCGCCGCGGCGCAGCTTGGCGAGCTGCTCGTCGCTCATGTCGGCGACCAGCTCGAGCAGCTCCGGATACTTACCGAAAAACTCCCGCCGGATGTAGGCCCCGCCCCGCACCTGGAAGTTCTGGTACTCGCCGTCGACGCACTCCGACATCCGCTGGATCAACAGGCCGGTCTTGTCTTTGGCCAGCAGGCGGTCCCAGTCGTCGCCCCAGATCACCTTGATCACGTTCCAGCCCGCTCCGCGGAAGGCCGCCTCCAGCTCCTGGATGATATGGCCGTTGCCGCGCACCGGCCCGTCGAGCCGCTGCAGGTTGCAGTTGACCACCCAGATCAGGTTGTCCAGCTTCTCCCGCGCCGCCAGCGTCAGCGCCCCCAGGGTCTCCGGCTCGTCGGTCTCGCCGTCGCCGACGAAGGCCCAGATCTTGCGCGGCGTCACCGGGATAACGCCGCGGTTCTCCATGTAGCGCATGAACCGGGCGTGGTAGATCGAGTTGATCGGACCGATGCCCATCGAGACCGTCGGGAACTGCCAGAACTCCGGCATCAGCCACGGGTGCGGATACGAGGAAAGACCCGGATGGTCGCGCAGCTCGTGGCGGAAGTTCTCCAGATGCTTCTCGGTCAGCCGGCCCTCGAGATACGCCCGGGCGTACATGCCCGGGGCCGCGTGGCCCTGGAAGTAGACGAAGTCGCCGGGCTGGTCCCCGTAGCTCGCCCGGATGAAGTGGTTCTGCGCCACCTCCACCAGCGTCGCCAGCGAGGCGAAGGTCGAGATATGCCCGCCGATGCCGTCGTCGTACTTGTTCTGCCGGACCACCATGGCCATGGCGTTCCACCGGACCAGACTCTTGATCCGGCGCTCGATCTCCCGGTCGCCGGGGTAGGGCTCTTCGTCCTCGGCGGGAATCGTGTTCACGTAGGGCGTGTTCAGCCCCAACGCCGGGGCGGCGCCGGCCACAGCGGCCCGGTCGATGAGGCGTTCCAACAGGTACGCCGCCCGATCCGGCCCTTCCTGGTCCAGGACCTCGTCGAGGGCCTCCAGCCATTCGGCCGTCTCTTGCGGATTCGGATCCGGAGACTTCTCCACTTTCTTCTGCAGCATCTCTGTGTGAATTCTCCAATGACAGCGTCTGAAGCTGCTGGGCGGCAGCCACGGACGTCTATTCCCCCCGCGGGTGGAGTCCTCGGCTCGCGGCGGGACCGGCCCGCACCGTATCCCTTTGGATACACTCAGCGTACCGTTTCCGCCGCGCCGGACGCAAACGACCACGGAGTCTCGAGGGCGCAACGGCCGTCTCCCAAGATCGCAGGGACGGCCGCCGCACGCCTCTCTTCTCAAGCCGCCGCCCCGGCCGACTGGATCTGCCGCAGCGTCTCACGGGCCTGCCAGACGTGGCGGCGCTCATGCGCCAGCAGAAGCCAGAAGCCCATCCCCAGGCTGTAGCGGATCCAGCGGCTGAAAGCCGATTCCACCTTCACTCGCGCCAGGTCCAGCCCGCTGGCCGCCTTCAGCAGCTCCCGGAGCCGGCCGTGCAGGTCAGCGAAGTCGGCCGCGACCTGAGCGGCATCCAGTTCCCCGGCGGGCTGCATCATCTGGGGGGCCTTCAGGCGGAACCCCCGCACCGGAGGCTCGAGCTTCTTCAGGAACCAGCGCTCGAGCACCCCGTAAGTGTACGGACCCGGGTGAAAGCGCTCGTTCGCTCGAGCCTTCTGGATCGCTGCTTCGAACTTCGGCAGCGCCAGCCGGGCCGTCAGGTTCAGGTGCTCGATGGCCTCGGCCGGCGACCAGCGGCCGGGCGCCGGCCGGCGCGTGAAGTCCCCGCCGCCGCACTCGGTCAGCCCGTGGACATCCGAAACCAATACGTCGAGCTGATACAGGAGTCGCTCGATCTCGGGATTCAGCGTGCGGTCATATGGACGTTCGGGCAAAGGACCCAACATCTTCGTCTCAGCCCCACTCCTGAACAAGACTGGATACACTCTTAAGGATTACCGTAGTGTTACAATGGTTGCGCCCCAGCCGCCGGCCTCCGGCGGCGCGTCGCGGAAATCGGCCACGAAGTCCGTCCGGGCCAGCACCGAACGGACGATCTCCCGCTGCACGCCGATCCCCCGCCCGTGGATGATCCGCAGGAACTTGAGTCCCCGCGAGTGCGCTTCCTCGAGGTAGGCTTCGACCACCGCCTTGACGTCCCGTGGCGGCACACTGTGCAGGTCAAAGACGTCGGTGATCGGGATGCGGACGGGTTCCTCCCAGGAATTCTCTTCGCCATCGCCGTGAGCGGCGCCCTCCGGCCCTTCGGTTTCGCCTCCGTTCATCGTTTCTATCCTAACCGGCGCCGGGCGACGGTTTTCCAGGGTCGGATTTTCGGCAGCTTGGGCGCCGCTCTTCCTAGTGGGAACCCCCGAATTCCCTGTCTGTTCTCACCTAATCGGTGGGAATGCCGCCGGCCAGGCCCTACAATGAATAGTGGCAGGGACGAGTTGAAGATCGAGAGCGTCCGAGATGCGGTGTCTGGTCTGCGGCAAAGAGATCGGCCTGTTCCGCCGCCTTTGGGACCGCAAGTACTGTAGCGACCGCCATCGCAGGACCGCCCGCCGCCTGTCGGCGCGGGCTCTGCGTGAGCTGCAGGACTTCGATGATCTCGAGGAGCCCTGGCTCATCACGCCCGGGCTCAAGGACGAGCGGAAGAAGGCTGTGGGGTCGGGTGTCAGCCCGGCCACCGGGATCCTTCTGCTCGTTCTCATCATCTTCGGCGTCCTGATCATTCCCCCCGAGCGCGGCTCCGCACCGCTCGCCCCGCCCAAGCGCTCGCGGACGTTCAGCATTCCCCCGCAGATCCGGCAGTGGATTCCGGGCGCGCCCACCGTCGATTACATCGACGACTTCCGCACCGGATTGGGGGACTGGGTGGCCGCCGCCGGATCTAGGGCCCGCGGTTGGTCGCGCGAGGCCGGTAAGGTACGGCTGGGCGGCCTGCGGCTCTGGAAACCGACGCTGTCGATGTCGGACTACCAGCTCGTCTTCCAGGCCGAGATTGAATCCAAGGCTATGGGCTGGGCCTTCCGGGCGACGGATGCCCGGCACTACTACGCCACCAAGCTCGCCGTCCCCGGCCCCGGCGGCCCGCCCCGGCCGGAGATCGTCCGGTATGTCATGGTGGGGGGCAGGAAGAAGGACCTCGTACAGCTACCCCTGCCGCTCCATATCAAGGCCAATACGCCATACAAAGTTCGCGTCCTGGTGAAGAACGACCGCTTCACGACGGCGATCAACGGCCAGATCGTCGATACCTGGCGCGACACCCGGTACCCTCAGGGCGGCGTCGGCTTCTTCGCCGAGCCCGGCGAGCGGGCGCTGATCAGCTGGGTCCGGGTCAACGACGCCGAGGGGCTGCTGGGAAAGCTGTTCTCGTTCTCGTTGCTCATCGGACCCTCAGAACTCCTGGCGGGACCGCCGGGAGGATATTGATTCCCGGCTGAGCGGCCCGGTTTGCGGTTCCCCGGCTTACCGTAGCGGTGATTCCCCTCTCCCCCCGCCGGCAGGTCGTCAGCCGGCGGTCTTACTTGCCGGCGGCTTCGTCTTCCTCTTCGCCATCTTCGGCGTCTTCGTCCTCGGACTTGTAATAGTACGAGTGGTAGTAGGTGTACTTGCTGTAAAGCTCTCCCCGCCGGGCGCCGTTGGCCACGATCCCGAGAACATTGTTCTCGCACAGCGACTGCATCGCCCGGGTGACCGAATCAATCGTTGTCGAGCCGATACGCACGACCAGCAGCGTGCCGTGGCACAGGGTGGCGAGCAGGTTCGCGTCGGCCGCGAACAGCAGGGGCGGCGTGTCCAGAATCACCCAGTTGAACAGCCGGGGAAGCTGCTCGATCAGCCGCCGGGCTTCCGCCAGGTTCAGCAGTTCGAGCGGGTTCATCACCGGCTCCCCGGCCGGGACGACCCACAGCTCCATGCCGGCGATCTTCTTAATGATCTGGTGCAGCTCGGCTTTGCCTTGCAGGAAGTCCGTGAGGCCGGGGGCCCGCTCGATGTTGAAGTACGTGTGCAGGACCGGCCGCCGGAAGTCGAAATCGGCCAGCAGCGTCGGGTTGCCCACCAGTTGGGCTTCGGCCAGCGCAAAATTCGCTGCCGTGAAGGACTTGCCCTCGGCCGGCGAGGGCGAAGTGACCACTACGGAATGGATGGGCTGCAGCGTCTGTAAGTGGTTGATGCGCGTCCGGAGCGTCCGGAACTCCTCTGCCGGCCCATCGGAACGGTGTTGGCCCGCGACATTCAGTAGGTGCATGTCCGGCGGCGGCGCGTAAGGGATCTCTTCGATCTTCTCGAGCAGCCCATCCAAGGCTAGAGGAGCCAACCCCCGCGGCGCCGGTGCGTCCGGGGCCGCCGGTGTCGCCGGCGGAAGCTCGGCTCCTTGAATCTTCTGCAGTGCGTCGTGAACTCGGCTCATTTCTCCTCCTGCTTACGAGGACGCCGGACCCCGTTCCTTCATACCTTCGTCGCGTAGTAATAATAGATCGAGCCGCCCATTACCGCGGCGGCGAACAGACACGCGGCCACCCACGCGAGCCACGCCATACGCCGCCGCCGCATCACGACGACATCGTTCTCCAGCAGCGGAATCGAACCCAGCACCGGCAACTGCGTATAAGCGCGGACGTCCTTGAGCGTCTTCAGCGACGTGTCCCGGATCTCGCGCAGGAACACCAGCACCCCTCCAGCGCCGAATCCCGCAAATATCCCCATCAGGATGATCACCGAGCGCACCGGTTGGGCGGGCCGTTCCGGCAGCGACGCCGGGTCCAACAATTCAAGCCCCTCGCCCTGGTTCCGGCTCTCCAGGTTCGTCGCGAGTTCCGATTGCTTCACCTTCAGGCTCAACTCGTCGTAACGCTTCTGCTTCAGTTGCAGATCCCGCATCAGCGACGCGTACTCCTGCTGGCCCACCGGGGCCTGCTGCAGGCGGGACTGTATCTCCTGGATGCGCGCGTTCACCTGTTCCAGTTCCCGCTGGGTATTCCGGATCTCCAGATCTTTGGCCCGCGCCTCGATGAGCTTGCGCTGGAGCTCGTCGTTCAGCCGGCGGATCTCGGCTGCCTGCTGGGGGGTGAGCACAGGCTGAGTCTGCTTCTTCGCCGAACCGGCTCCCTCGTTCAGATACTTGGCGCGCCGTTTCCGCAACAGTTCAATTTGCGCCTCGACCCGCTTGACGTCTGGATGGTTCTCCGTGTAAGTCTGCAGCATCGCCGCCAGATTCTTCTCCGCCGCCCGGATCTGCTCGTTCAGCGCCCTCACCCGGGGATCGACGTAAGTGCCCCCGCCCTTGGAGCCCGGCACCCGCGCGATCGAGTTGATCCGGTCGCGCAGGACTCGGATCTCGGACTCGGTCACCAGCTTTTCCTGCTGGAGCCGGCCGAGGGCGCCGTTCAGCGTCCCGGCGCGCGTTTCCAGGGCCGTGGCCCGCTGCATGCTGGCCGCCCACTGGTCCGGTAACTGGCCGGCGTGCCGCATCCGGAACTCAGTGATCTTCCTCTCGACTTCTTCCAGCTCGTTCTTGGCCGCTTGCCACTGATCCCTCAGGAACTGGGTCGTCAGCGCCGACTGGCTCGAACGCTCGCGGATGTTCTCGGTGATGAACCGGTTCGCCAGGTCGGCGGTTACTTTCTGCGCCAGGTATCGGTTCTCGTAGGCGAACGAGATCTGGAACGCCGTGAGGTTGGCTCCCCCGCGGGTCGGCCGGATCGTTCTGACGTCGCCGATGTCGATCGCTTTCCGCATCTTTTCGATGACGTCCTCGAGCGGCAGCCGCTGGCGTTCGCGCGGATACAGGTTGTAGGTCTCGATGATGCTGGTCAGCGCCGCGCGGCTCAGGATCTCCTGCGCCATCGAGTTGATCCGCTGCGACATCCGCATGGTGACGTTGGGGGGGACGAAGCTCGCCGGAACCTGAGGCGGAACCACACGAATGACGGCGGTGGAGATGTATGTGTCCGGCCAGAGAAAAGCCGTTACGACAGCCAGCACCAGCCCGGCCAGCGCGGGCCCGGCGATCCAGGACTTGTTACGGCGAATGATGTCGAGAATGTCTTCCGGATCCAGTTGCCGCCGGGGGACCCGCAACGGATCCTGCAACTGCTGCTGCGGCTGCTGCGGATATGGATTCAATTGCATCTTCCGGTCCCTCTCCTCCTATCGGCCGGACGCCGGGCTTTGCTTCGCTCCCGGCCCCCACCGCTCAGGGAACGATGATGTGATCCCCGTCCTGGAGATAGACGTTCTGCTCCAGGTTCTTGCCCTTGATCACCTCGTTGTAGTTGAACTTGAGCCTCTTGCGCCCGCGCAAGATGATGATCTTCTTCTTTTGCGCCCAGTCCCGGAACCCTCCGGCCATGCTCAGCGCCTCCAGTACGGTGGTGGGAACCACCAGAGGGAAGGCCCCCGTCCGCATCACCTGGCCGGTGATGTAATACTTCTTGCTCCGCACCGCCGTCACTTGCACGAGCACTTCCGGGCGGGTGAGGTAGTTCGACAGCTTTTCGGTGATCACCCGGCGGAGTTCCTCCGGCGTCTTGCCGCCGGCCTGCACTTCGCCGATCAGCGGCAGGCTGATCTTGCCGTCCGGCCGCACAATCACGGCCCCCGAAACCTCCGGCTCGCGCCACACCCGGATCGCGAGCTGGTCCTCGGGCCCGATCTTGTAGGAATGCGGATCCACCGGGGCCGCGGGAGCGTTCGGGTCCAGAGGCTTCAGCTCGGAGCCGGGCTCCAGCGGTTCCCCCTGCGCCTGGCCGCCTTCTTTCTGCTCTTCTTGCTGAGCTTGCTGAGCCGTCGCCGGGCTGAGGATGGCCGCGAACCAGACCGCAAGCAGTACCAGGAGTGAAACTTCCCGTGCCTTCATCGTTCCCTGCCGGTTGGCTTTGCCAAGCATCGATCCTCGTGAGATCTGACTCGCCGCACAGTCCAACCCGTTCTGGTTAATATTCTTACACAGCCTCTCCGCTATCCGAATACGCCCCGCCACACCGGCGGGGCCTACAGCGCCGCAAGGCAGACGCGCAACTTGTTGCAAACGCTGCCGGGGGCTCCCCCCTGTCCGGCAGTTGCGTAGACCAACCGTACTAGAACCAAGCAGCAGCCCCGTACCGCGGGCGACCAATCTACTCCGGGGCCGGCCGCTCCTTCTATGGTACGCCGGGCTCCGCTCGTGGGCTGCCGAGCGACCGCAGGTGGCGGTACACCAGCGCCACCGGCAGCCCGACTACGTTGAAATAGCAGCCCTCGATCCGGCGCACGAACTTCGACGCCAGTCCCTGGATGCCGTAAGCGCCGGCCTTGTCCATCGGCTCGCCGGAGGCGATGTAGTCATCGATCTCTTGGGCGGCAAGCGGCAGGAAGAGGACCCGCGTCCGCTCCGCATCGACGATCCGGCCGCCGGGATGGCGCAGACAGACGCCCGTGAGTACTTCGTGCCACCGCCCCGACAGTTTCTCGAGCATCTTCCGCGCCTCGGTCGTCCCGGAAGGTTTGCCCAGGATCTCGCCCTCGACCGCCACGATCGTGTCGGCGGCGAGCACCACTTCTCCGGCGCCGAGGGCCACTGCCTCGGCCTTTTCGATCGCCAGCCGTTTGACGTGCTCCAAGGGGTCCTCGACTCCCCGGGGCGCTTCATCCACCTCGGCCGGCCGGACGACGAACCGGAATCCCGCATTGGCCAGGATTTCACGGCGCCTGGGCGAGGCCGAGGCCAGCACGAGTTTCCAGGCGGCGGCTGCGGCAGGGTCACTGCTCGTCATCGCTCACCGTATCGGCCCCCGGCAGATCCTTCAACACCGCCAACTGGTCCCGGTAGCGAAGCCGGATGGCGATGTAGTCACGGTGTTCGAGCTGCAGCTCCCGGGAGATCTGGCGGATCTCGTTGTCTTCGACGCTGCTGATGCCTCCCTCCGCTGCGGAGACCGCGAAGAGGCAGTCCAATAGCCGCAGCTTTTGCTCCCGGGTGGCGACGTTGTTGAATTCCCGGGTCACCAGGAAGTTGTCGGTGCCCCCGAAGACCAGATTCCGCGTTTTGGCGGCATGGACCACTACCACGGCCTGTTCTTCGGAAAGCCCGCCCACCTGCTGGACGATGCGCTCCATCTCCCGCGTTTCCGCCCGGCTGACGTTCATGTCCGCATTGGCGACCCGGGCCAGGATGTAAGCGAACTTGGCGACATAACGCGCCTTGTCCGGAGGCAGGTTCTCCAGTTGCCGGGTGATTTCGCGGACGGCCTCCGTCCTCGCCGCCTGTACGGCCTTCTCGGAAGCCTTGCCCTCCAAACCGAGAAACTTCAGAATGGACATCCTGACAGTAGTGTCGTACGCCGACCGCCAGGGGCACAACCAACCGGCGTGACTCCTCCGCCGGGACGCCTCTTCCCTGGATTACAATTGACGGCGGCCCAAGATACTTCTCCTCGGGAAGGAAAGCGCGCAATGGATGCTCACGTGCGAATCCTCGCGATCTTACATATCGCCCTCGGCGTTTTCGGCCTGTTGATGGGAGCCGCCGTACTGGTGATTTTCGGCGGACTCGCCGGGTGGATCGGCCTCAAGGGAGCCCACTTGTCACCGAACACTCTCGTCGCCGTGCCCATCCTGAGCCTCGTTGGGGGGGCCATTTGCCTGCTTCTCGTGGTCCTGAGCCTGCCGGGCCTGATCGCCGGCTTCGGTCTGCTGAGGTTCCGGCCCTGGGCGCGGGTGCTGACTATCGTGTTGTCGGCGATCGAATTGTTGAACGTGCCGCTCGGAACGGCCCTCGGCGTCTACGGACTTTGGGTGTTGCTCTCACCCGCGGCCGAGCCACTGTTTCAGCCGCACCCCGCCGCCCGCGGCTGAGAACGCGCGCGACAGGCGGCGATCCGCTGCGGCGACCGCCGCGGCCCGCTGCCACTTGCCGACGCCGTGCCGCTGAGGGAAACTGAACGTGTGCCGGAGTTCTGCACCTGTGGAGCACGGTTGCCGCCCGACGCCCGTTTTTGTCACAAGTGCGGCAAGCCGCAGTTCGAAGAGCCCAAGATCGAAGAAGAGAGCGCTGAGCATGACAGCGCCGCAGTGCCGCCGGCGGCTTTGCCGGTGGCGGCGCTCCAGGCGCCGGCAGGCATCAACTTCCGGAACCATACGGCCGTCCGGGTAGGACTCCTGAGCGCTGTCTTGGCTTCCCTGCTCACTTCGGTGCCCATGCCCATGTTCATCAACGTGCTGTGGCTTACCGTCTGTCTGGTTGGGGCGGGCTTCTTCGCCGTCTATCTTTACCGCCGCCGCACCGGCCAGGATCTGTCGGCCCGCATGGGCGCGCGGATGGGCTGGATCACGGGCATTTTCTGTTTCCTGATCGCCACGGTCTTTTTCACGATCACCGTCATCATCATCTCGACGCACGGCGGGCTTGCCGCCTACTACCGGGAACAGTTGGCCGGGCAGGCGGCCACGGGCATCGACGTGGAGGAACTTGTCTCAGTGCTCGAAACCCCGGCTGGAATGGCATCGGTTCTCTTCTTTACCCTGGCGGTCCTGTTCATCCTGTTCACCCTGTTGCCGACGTTGGGCGGGATGATGGGGGCGAAGGTCCTCGAGAAGGAGTAACTCTCTCGTTGAGCTGCGCGCCGGCGCGGTCCCCGGCCGACTGCTTTACCAGGGCGACGCCGGCGAAGATCACCAGCATCGCCGCCGTCTCTCTCCAGCCGAAAGGCTCCCGGTAGACCAGCCATCCCAGCACGGCCGCCACCACCGGGTTGATGTAGGTGTGCAATGTCACCACGGCAATGCTGAGCTTCTTCAGCGCGTAGACATACGAGGTGTAACCGACGACGGAGCCGAAGGCCACCAGATAGAGCACGGCTCCGGCGCCGCGGAGGTCCCAATTGTACGGCCGGCTCCCGGAAGCCAGAGCCGGCAGGAGAAACGCCAGGCCGGCGGCAAGCTGTTGCAAGCCCCCGCTGAGTATCGGGTGAAGGTGCGGAATCCGCCGGCGCTGCGCCACCGAGGCGAAGCCCCACGCCAGGCAGCCGACCTGTAGTACGAGGAAACCCTTCACAACGTCGCCCGAAAACCCCGCCCGCCAGGCATCCGGCCCCACCAGCAGAGCCGTTCCAGCCAGGCCGATCAGCATCCCGGTCGCGGTCGGCGCCCGCAACGGCTCGCCGCCGGGGCTCAACGCCTCCATCAGCGCCATCCAGAACGGCGAGGTCGTCACCAGGAGAGCAGCCAGGCTGCTGGGGATCCACAGCTCCGCGTAGGTCAGGCAGCCGTTGCCCAGCCCCAGCGCCAGGAATCCATACAGAGCCGAGTAGAGAACATCACGCCGGCTCGGGCCGGGCAGCCCGGCCGCCCACGCTGCTAGCAGCAGCAGGAGCCCCGACACGGTGAACCGGGTCCCCACGAGCAACCACGGGGGGAAGCTTTCGAGCGCCATCCGGATGGCCAGGTAGGTCGTGCCCCAGAAAAAACAAACCGACAGCAGGGCGGCGTAGGGAAGCAGCAGCGGGTGGCGGAACAACACCCCAGAATACTACCCCCGGCGCCCGCCGGAGAATCCGCCGGGCAGACAGGACACCGGCCGCGTCACCGGCGGCGGAAGGGAGGGGGCGGAGGCGTTCTTAGGGAACTTCGGCCGGCCGTCCAGCCCTGACCGGCTCGAAGGTTACCCTCGGAGGGTACTTGCCAGTAGCACGGAGGAGGAATGCCCTGGCCAACGCCTCCGCCTGTCGGAGTCCGGACCGGAACCGATTACCGCTCCGGCCCGGTCTGACTACGCATTCTCGAGTGTGACTGCTGATATTAGAGCAAATCCGTCGCCACCATGCAACTTGGCCGAAACGGTGCAGTTCCTGAACACGCGGTGAGCCTCGGCGGTGGACTTCCCCCAACCTGGGGCATTCCACCGGCGGTATTTCGCCCAGCGCACGCTCCATCCCTCAGATGGTCATGGCCATGAAGCCGCCGTCCACCCGGACGATCGCTCCGGTGACGAAAGAGGCAGCTTTGTCGGACGCCAGGAAGATCGTGACGCCGACGAGCTCCGACGGTTCGCCGAAACGGTTCATCGGCGTGTGCTTCATGATCTGTTCCACCCGCTCCGGCGTCAGCACCTTGCGGTTCTGCTCGGCGGGGAAGAAGCCCGGCAGGATCGCGTTTACCCGCACCTTGTAAGGCGCGAACTCCCGGGCCAGGAACATCGTAATCTGGTTCACCCCTCCCTTGGCTACGCTGTAGGTGAACACCTTCGATAGCGGCGGGCCCGAAGAGGCCGAGGAGATGTTGATGATCGACCCGCCCCGGCCGGCTTCCACCATTTGCTTCCCGAACACTTGGCACGCCAGGAAGACGCTTTTGAGATCCACGTCCAGGATCTTGTGCCACTCCTCTTCCGTGATCTCGAAAAACGGCGTCGCCGAGTTGATGCCCGCGGCGTTGATCAGGATATCCACGTGGCCGAATTCTTTCAGGATCGCCTCCAGCGCACTCTCCAGCTCATCCCGGCGCGTGGCGTCCACTTTCAGGGCCTGGGCGCGCCGGCCCAGAGACCGCACCGCCTCGGCCTTTTTTTCCGCGTTTTCCAGATTGAAATCGAGAACGCTCACGTCCGCGCCCGCCGAGGCCAACCCCAGGGCCATCTCGCCGGCCAGGACGCCTCCGCCCCCGATCACGGCGGCGACTTTGTCGTTTAACGAAAACAGATCTTCATACATGAACTTCTTGCCACTCCTCGTGTCTGTTGTATCACGACCAGGGGGCCCGCTTTGCGGGTCGGTTCTGCTTCCCCGGGACGCCCCGGCGGTACTAGAGCACGGTGGCTCGTTGGTACCGCAACTGGTTCAGGGATAGTACTCTTGCCGCTTCCAGGTAGAGGTCTGACACTGGTAGATAGCACGAGGCCATGAAGCGGACCGACCTCGAGTTCTGGCGCGCGCGGGAAGTGGCGCGCCTGCTCGCGCTGGTGGAGGGCGAGCGGCGCTACTATCAGGAAATCCTTGCCGCTCTTCCGGTTGGCGTCGCCGTCCTCGACGCCCGCCTCGGCTTCCTCATGGCCAACCGCTCTTTCCGCGCCATCTTCGGTCTCGCCGGCGAAGGGCTGGCGCGGGCGCGGCTGGAAGACTTCTTCCCCGCCGGCGAGGTTCCGGCTTGGGCCCGGCAGGTGCTCGAGAGTGGATCGCCGAGAGTGAATGTTCGCATCGACTACCCGGTCGAGGAACGGACCAGGCCTTTGCTCGTTTCTTTGCTGCCGTTCCGGAGCTGGGACGAGGACGCCGCCCCCGAACTTCTGCTGGTGGTCTTCGACGCCGAAACCGGGAGCGGGGCGGCCGCCGCCTGCGCTGCGGTCCATCCTCTGCTTCGCTCGGTGGACGCGGTCATCTGGGAGAAGGATCCCGACACGCTGGGATTCACCCATCTGAGCGGGCCGGCCGAGGCGGTGCTCGGTTATCCGGCGGAGGCGTGGCTGGCCTCGCCCGCGTTCTTCACCGAACGGATTCATCCCGAGGACCGCGATTGGGTTGCAGCGTTCTATCGCGCCTCGCTTGCGAGCCGGGACCGGCGCAGTTGCGAGTACCGTTTGCAGGCCGCCGCCGGGCGCACCATCTGGGTGTGCGATGTCTTCCGCGCCCTTGGCGGCGAATCCGGAAAGCCTCTGAAACTCGCCGGCGTCACTACCGAGATCACCCAGCGGAAGCTGCTCGAGGAGCAACTCATCCGGAGCGAACGGCTGGCGGCTCTGAACCGGATGGCGGGCCGGGTGACGCACGAGTGCAACAATCTGCTGATGATTGCCGGCGGCTACAGCGAGGACCTGCTTGCCAACCTGCCCCCGGAGAGCCCGCTCCGGGAGAACGTCGAGCAGATCGTCGGGGCGACCGACAGACTCTCCCGCTTCACGGGCGAGCTCTTACGGTTCGTCCGCCGGCCGGAACTCGCGCCGGAACCCATTGAAGTCAATGCCTTCCTCGGCAAACTCGAGAACGCGGTCCGCCGGCGGCTCGGCGAGCGCATCGGCCTCGAACTGCGTCTGGCGCCCGAGGCCGGGAAGGTCAGCGCCGATCCGCAAGCGCTCGGCGACGTGATTCTGACTTTCGCCGCCCGGGCGCGAGAGGCGATGCCCGGGGGCGGACGGTGGGTGGTGGAGACCCTCCAGGCTGAAGTCGCCCACGCGGCGCCGCCCGGAGCCGGGATGCTGAAACCCGGCGTGTACATCGGCATCGCGCTGACCGATACGGGAGCTCCTCCTGGGGACGAGCCCCGCCGCAGCCTGTTCGATCCGGCTGTCGGCGAAGAGCGGCCAGGTCCCGACTTGGCCGCCGCCTACCGGGTGGTGAAACAGCTCGGCGGCGAAATCGAGGTGGAGGCTTCCGTGGAAGGCGGAACCCGGTTCACCATCCTGCTGCCGGCTGTCGAACCGGCCCCTGCCGCCGGGGCGGTAGCCGCAGAGCCCTCCGAGGCGCCGCAAGCTCCTCCTCCCAGGACCGTGCTCTTGGCCGAAGACGAAGAGGGGATCCGGAAACTGGTCGCCCGGTTCCTGCGCAAGCAGGGATTCGAGGTCCTCGAGGCGCCCAGCGGCGAGGAGGCCCTTCGGCTGGCCGAATCCCGCGAAACCCCGATCGACCTGCTTGTCGCCGATATCCAGCTCGGCGGCCTCCGGGGCGATGAACTGGCCCGTCGGCTCCAGGTCCGCCGGCCCGAGACTAAGGTGTTGCTCGTCTCCGGCTATACGGGCGACGAGCTGGACCGCAGCTTCGCCTTGCCGGAAGGGGCGGAGTTCCTCGAGAAGCCGTTCTCGCTCACCAAACTGCTCGAGAAGGTCCGGTCTCTTCTCGCGCCCCGTTGAGAGCGGCGCGGCTGCGGCAGAAAGCCCGGTCCAGCGTCGATTCGGTGCGCTAACCGTTGGCGCTGTAATCAGTTAACCAGCTCGAGAGGCCGCCTGGCCCGGACTGTGCCTTAGAACTGTGGTAGGGGCGGGCGGCGCCTTCACCGGTTGCTGTCCGAATGTTGGCTGGTGGACCCGGGAACTCGGGAAGCGCCCGGCCATCACAGTGAGCGGCAGACGGAACATGGCGGAATCGGCGTACTGCGCCCGGCGCCCGGGTTACGACACGACGCCGGCGACTTCGAGCAAGCTGGCAGGCGGCAGCAGCACGCCTAGCAAAAGTTTCAGGAACACCAGCAGGATCAGCGTGGCGAGCAACGCCATCAATTTCTGGCCGCTCACCAGCCGGCTTAGGCGGGCGCCGAGTTGCGCGCCGACCGTCGAACCGACGGCCAACAGCAGCACCAGTACGATGTCCACCGTGTGGTTTTCCTGCGCTTGTAACATGGCCACGCCTGAGCAGGTGACCAGGATCTGGAACAGATCCGTCCCCACCGCGACGTGAACCGGCATGCCCAGCAGGTAGACCATCATCGGCACCATCATGAAACCGCCGCCCACACCCATGATGGCCGTCAAAGTTCCCACCGCCATGCCCATCAAAAAGGGGATATATACCGGCTGGCGGATCCCGGAACGGGAGAAGGTGGCCTGTAGAGGCAACCGGGCGAACAAACGCCCGTGCACCCGGCCGGCGCTCTCTTGCAAAGACTTTCGGCGGTGGGAAAGCACTGAGCGGACGAAGATCATCGTCCCAACAGTGCCCAGCAGCACGAGGTAGGCAAGGATGATGAGCAGATCCGCATTTCCGAGCAGCCGCAGAACGTGGATCAGATGGACGCCCACCGCGGCTCCGAGCAGACCTCCGGGCACGACCAGTGCGCCGAGCTTCGCATCGACGTGGCCGAGGCGAAAATGGGCGGCGGCCCCCGACGAGGAAGTGGCGATGATGGCCGTGGCTCCGGAGGCGGTGGCCACGGTCGGAGGGATGCCGAGCATGATGAGGGTGGGGGATTGCAAGAACCCGCCGCCGACGCCGAGCAATCCGGAAAGCGTCCCCACCAACAGCCCGAGTCCGATGAGGACAGGCAGGCTGAAGCTCAGGCCCGCCACTGGGAGCAACACTGACATCGTCCCACCACTGCTCGCGCCGTTCCGGCGCGAATCTGACATCAATTATACGTTTCCGCCGCCGAGAGTTACAACGCGGCCGGAATCCGTATCTCGCGGCAAGGGTGGGCCCGGTCGGTGGACACGGTGCAAACAGCGGCTTCTGCGCGGAAGGGCGTCGGGACGGCCGCGCCACGTCGCGCAGCGCCTCCCGATGGGGTTCTCCGGACGTTTCTTCGAAAAGCAGCCCCCCGGGGCAGTCCCTGTGACGTCGGGTGATCATCCGCGTGGTTCCCCGGGCTGCTCCGCGCCGCCGGGATCTCCCGCCGCGATGTCGCGATCACGAGACGACACCGGCGACTTCAAGCAGACTGGCGGGCGGCAGCAGAACGCCCAGCAACAACTTCAGGAAGACCAGCAGCATCAGCGTGGCGAGCAGCATCATCAACTTCTGTCCGCTGGCGAGCCGGCTCAGCCGGGCGCCAAGCTGGGCGCCGCCCGTCGAGCCCAGCGCCAGCAGCAGCACCAACACAATGTCGACGGTGTGGTTTTCTTGAGCCTGCAGCATCGCTACGCCCGAACAGGTGACCAGGATCTGGAACAAGCTCGTCCCCACGGCGACGTGGACGGGCATACCCAGCAGGTAGACCATCATCGGCACCATCACGAAGCCGCCGCCGACCCCCATGGTGGCCGTCAGGGTACCGACGGCCGCGCCCATCAAGAACGGTATGTATACCGGCTGGCGGATCCCGGAATGGGGGAACGTCATTTGCAGCGGCAACCGGTCGAAGAGATGGCCGTGCGGCTGACCGGCACCGGCTTCTGCGGGCTGCCGGCCGTGAGAGAAGACTGACCGGACGAATACCATGATTCCCACCGTGCCCAGGAGCACGAGATAGGCGAGAATGATGAGCAAGTTTGCATCTCCGAGCAGCCGTAGCACGTGGATCAGGTGGACGCCCGCCGCGGCTCCTAGCAAACCCCCGGGCACAAGCAATGCGCCCAGCTTGGCATCGACGTGGCCGAGGCGGAAGTGGGCGGCAGTCCCCGATGAGGAGGTGGCGATCATCGCCGTGGCTCCGGAAGCGGTGGCCACCGTCGGCGGGATGCCGAGCATGATCAGCGCCGGTGACTGCAAGAATCCGCCACCCACCCCCAGCAGTCCGGACAGCGTCCCTACCAGCAGCCCGAGTCCAACGAGGACCGGCAGACTGATGCTCAAGCCCGCCACTGGGAGTAAGACCGCCATGGTCCCCTCCGCTTCGCACGGCGCTGTGGCGCCCCACGTCGATTATACGCCTCGGTGGCCCTCGTGGACCCTTTGTTGTGCCCCTTCGGCCGCTTGCGCCGACGGCGGTCCGTCGGGGCTTTCTTTCTTTGCCGCTCCGAAGCTGTTTGCTGGCCGTGGTTTCGCCAGCAGTTCGCAGGAGCGTAGTACGGGCCGCCGGTGACGGCTGGCGGGCAGCAGGCGTCACGCATCTCTCCATCGTACAGAAAACAAACAACTTATAAGTTTCACCGCTTGCTTGCTCTCAACTGCCACAGCCGTCACGCGGCGCTCGCTGGCCCTGGTGGCGTGGTGGCCGTCGGCTGCCGGGAACCCGGGGCGTGGAAAGATAATGAGTCAATGGCTCGGCGGAATCCGTATACCAGAATGAGGGAACCAAGGACGGGATGGGCGGCGTGACGCTGACACAGCTTCCGGCAGCGGCGCTGGGCTCGCACGAGGAGACCGGCTTCGCCGATCTCGTGCGCCGGCACCAGGCAATGGTCTACTCGATCGCCTACCATTTCCTGGGCGACCCGGCCCTGGCTGAAGAGCTGGCCCAGGACGTCTTCCTGCAGCTCTTCCACCACCTGCCGCGGCTCGAGTCGCCGCGGCACGCGGCGAACTGGTTGCGCCGCGTCGCCTGCCACCGGGCCATTGACTTCGCCCGCAAGCGTTCGCTGGTCCGCGAAGTGGATCTGGGGTCAGTTCCGGAACCGTCGATTGCGGCCGCTGAACCCGATCCACTGCTCAACGAGAAGCTGCGGCGGCTGGTGGCCTCGCTCCCGGAGAAACAACGGCTCCTGGTGATCCTCCGCTATCAGGAGGAGATGGAACCGCGGGAGATCGCCGAGGTCTTGAAAATGAGGCTGCCGACGGTCCGAACGCAGTTGTCCCGTGCGTTGGCGCTGCTTCGGAAAAAGGCCGGCGAGCTGTTCGGCGCCGGTGGATTTCGAGAGCCGGCGCGGCAGGGCAGGGAGGTGGATTGATGGATCGCTTCGAGAGACAGCTCCATCAGGCGCTGCGGCGGGTCGATCCGCCGCCCGGATTCGCCGAGGCGGTGATCGGACGGGCTGCCGCGGAGCCCAAACCAGGCCGTTGGCGGGGTCTCGCCGGGATCTTTCAGATGCCCGCGCGGCGATGGGCCGTCGCTACGGTCGCCGGCCTGGTGCTGTTGGCCGGCATCGGCTACGAGCGGGAAATGCGCCGGCGCCAGGGCGAGTTGGCCAGCCGCCAGGTGATCGAGGCGCTCGAGATAACCGCCGAACAGTTCCAGATCGCGCGGCGGCACGTCCAGCGGCTCAGTGCGGTCTGGGAAACTGCCGGAGAAGGGAGTCAGCAATGAAACAATCCATCCTGTTTCTGGCGTTGGCCGGGGCCGTCTGGGCCGCGCCGCAGGACATCCGCTTCCCCGCCAGCTTCGAGAAGCTGGCCGAGAAGGCGGAAGAAGCGGTGAATATCAACCTCGACGCCGACATGCTCGGTCTGGCGGCGAACTTCCTCTCCGACGGCAAGGCCGACCAGAAGCAAGTCAAGGAGATCGTCAAGGGCCTGAAGGGGATTTACATCCGGAGCTTCGAGTTTGCCCGGGCGGGCCAATACTCTATGGACGTCGTCGAAGAGATCGAAGAACAGCTGAAGCCGCCCGAGTGGGTCCCGGTGATCA
The DNA here is from genome assembly GCA_026984795.1 of Solibacteraceae bacterium. GTDB lineage: Bacteria > Acidobacteriota > Terriglobia > Bryobacterales > Bryobacteraceae > JALSRK01. The sequence goes on from JALSRK010000076.1 coordinate 225,723, forward strand.
GCGTCCAGAGCAAAAAGAGGGGCGGCGACAACGCCCGCATCTACTTCCGCCGGGAGAACGGCAAGATCTCCGGCATCACCATCGTCTCGGCGGAGCCCAAACAGCTCACGGTGGTGCACATTATCGGGCTGCTCGAGCCGGGCGACCTGGCGAAGCTCGGGGGCAACTTCGGCATTCCCGACATGAGTTGGGGACCCGCCGTGAAGGGCGATGAGAAGTGAGAAAGAGGAGGAGACAGGAGCCGGGGAACGGGTGGGGCGGCGTCCGGCCGCAACCGGCTTTTCCCTGTTACAACTTCCTGGTATTGTGAAACTAGCGGGCGGCCCGTGGGGCGCGCCTGCGAGGAGGGTGCGCATGAAAGCGCGGAGTATTCCACTGTCGTGTCTTGGTGTGTTTCTGGTCTCCGGCGCCTTCCTGTTGCCGTCGCTGGCCCAGCAGGCAGGCGAGCAAACGGCTCGGAAACTGAGTGCCCGGGAGATCTTCTATTCGGCTCCGAAGCTGGCGAAGAAAAAGCCGGCGCGGAAGCCTGCGCCGCCCGTAAAACCACCGGTGGCGAAACCCGAGCCCAAGCCGGCGGATACCGGCGTGGACATTGCCGTAACCGCCCCGCCGAAGGTCCAGCCGCCAACGGCGCCTCCGGAGCCCGAGCCGGAACCCGCGACGCCCGCGGCCCCGCCTCCGGCTGCCGCGCCGGGCGGAGCGCAGTTCGTGCCCGCGTCGTTGAAGGAACCGGCGCCGATCGGGGTCCGCTGCAGCGTGCTGCGTCGCGTCGGGCCGTCGGAGCTGATCGAGGTCGATCCCGACCAGGTCTTCCGCGCCGGCGACCGCATCAAACTGCGCGTCGAGGCCAACGAAGACGGGTATCTCTACATCGTGACGCGCGGCTCCAGCGGCGTCTGGAAGCCATTGTTCCCGTCGCCGCAGATTGCCGGCGGCAACAACTATGTCGAGGCCGGCCGGACTTATGACATCCCGCCGGGCCATGTCTTCACCTTCGACGAGCAGCCCGGCGAGGAAAAGATCTTCGTCGTCTTCTCGCGGACGCCGGTGACGGACCTCGAGGCGCTCATCTACGACCTGGGCAAGGGAGGCGGCACGCCGTCGAATGCGCCGAAGCCGGCCAAGCCCGCCGGCGGGGGCAAGATCCTGCTCGCCCAGAACATGGTCCACATCGAGGATGATCTGGTCAGCCGGCTGCGGAACGCCTACGCCCGCGATCTGATCATCGAGAAGGTCAGCGAGGCCGAGCCCGGGCCGGAGAAGGAAGCGGCGATCTACGCCGTCTCGACGGCGAGCTCTACCGATTCCCGCGTGGTTCTCGACCTGACCCTGCTGCACCGGTGACATGCGAGTTCGAACGATTCTCTGCTGCCTGTGGGGCGCGGCTGTCTTTTACGCTCAGCAGCCCGCGCCCGATACCCACCGGATGCAGATCACCTTGGAGCGGCAAACCGAAAACGGCGCCTGGGAGGTGATCGATCCCGGCCTGGTGCTCCAGAAGGGTGACAAAGTGCGCTTCCGCTTCCAGGCCAATTTCGACGGCTACCTCTACGTGATGAACCAGGGCACCAGCGGCCGGTACGAGCTACTGTTCCCCCGCGAGGAGACCGGTGAGGACAACCGCATTGAGGCCGGCGTCGAGTACCGGATCCCGGCGACGCAGGCCTGGTTCCGCATCGACGGGCCGCCGGGCCACGACATCGTCTATTGGATGGTGACGCCGCTCAAACTGGGCGGCGCGCCGAAATACCGCCCGCTGCCGCCTCCGCCGAAGCCGCTGCCCCCGCCGGCGAACCTGCTGCCGCGTTGCGACGATTCGATCTTTCGGGCCCGCGGCGTCTGCATAGACTCTTCGGCCGGGCCACGCCAGGTAGGCAAGGAAGAAGATTTGCCGCCGAATCTGGCCCGCGTGCCGGAGCTTCGCAGCCGGGAACTGGTGATCATGCGGAAGGGCGAGGAAGCGGTGATCTCATCGCCGGCCGTCGCCCAGGCACCGGTGCTGTACGAGTTCCGCATCGCGCACAAATAAGGGGGGAGAGGCCATGTGGAAACCGCTGATCGCTTGGAACCTGATCCTGGCCGCCACAGCCGCGGCAGGTCTCGGACAGCAAAAGCCCGCCACCCAAGAGCGCGATCTGCGCGTCGAGGCCGACACCACCGAGACCCGGCCCTTGATCCCTGAGCCGGGCAAGGTGGTGATCCCCCGCAGCTACGCCGTGGTGATCGGAATTTCGAAGTACCAGAACCTCTCCGCTGAACAGCAGCTCCATTTCGCCGAGCGGGACGCCCAGGCGATGTATTCGATCCTGATCAGCCCCGAGGGCGGCAACTTCCGCGCCGAGAACGTCCACCGGCTCATCGGGCCGGATGCCACACTAGCGAACCTGAAGCGCGAGCTCGAAGAATGGCTGCCTTCGGTAGCCAAGCCTGAGGACCGCGTGCTCGTCTACTTCGCCGGGCACGGCTTCGTCGTAAACGGCACGCCATACCTGGCGCCGTACGACTTCAAGGTTGACGACGTCGCCGCCACGGCTTACCCGATGGAGCGGCTGGGCAAGGTCTTCGGCTCCAAGATCCAGGCCAAGTGGAAAGTGCTGATCACCGACTCCTGCCACAGCGGCGCTATCACGCCCGAAGCGGCGGCCCGGACAATCAACCGTTCCCTGCTCGATCTCAGCACCTCGATCTTTTCGCTCACCGCCAGCCGCGACCGCGAGCGCTCCTTCGAGAGCGAGGATTGGGGAGGCGGCCACGGGATCTTCACTTACTACGTGGTCCGCGGTCTGGAAGGCGCTGCTGACGACAACGGCGACGGCATCGTGACGGCGGATGAGTTGGCCGAGTACGTCCACCGCAACGTGCGCGAGGCTACCGGCGGCCGCCAGAACCCGACCTCTGAGCGGGGCAGCTTCGATCCCAACATGCTGCTGGCTTACGTGCCGAGCCGCATCCGGGCCCCCGAGCCTGCCGCGCCGAAGTTCGGCGCCCTCATCTTCGAGACCAACATGGACGGCGTCGAGGTCTTCGTGGACGGCAAGAGCGTCGGCGTGGTGAACCGCGACAAGCCCCTGCGGCTGCCCGGCCTGACCCCCGGCGCCCACACGATCAAAGCCGTCAAACAGGGTTATGAGCCGGACGGTCCGCGCGAGGAGATGGTCTATCCGGGGCAGGAGAAGACCGTCAGCATCAAGATTCTGATCCTCAGGCGCCGCAACCGCGCGGCGGTGGAAGCCTTCGACAAAGGTCTCGAGTACTACCAGCGGGGTTTCGCCAATAACTATCGCAAGGCGGTCCGCCACTTCCTCCGGGCGCTGGAGATCGACCCGAAGTATAGTCAGGCGGCCCTCTATCTCGGCCGCACCTACAATGCCCTTTACGAAGAGCAGAAGGCCCAGGAGTATTTCCGGAAAGCCATCGAAATCGATCCGGACTATATGGAGGCCCGGGCCAGCTACGCCGGCATGCTGCTCGACATCGGCGACGTCGATGAGGCGATTCGACAACTCAACGTCGTCGTCCAGCGCCGCCCCGACGATGAAGTGGCGCTCTATCTGCAGGCCCAGGCCTTCCGGATGAAGGGGATGTATGAAGAATCGATCAAGGCGGCCCGGCGCTCGATCCGGCTGGCGCCGAACAACCCCGAGGCCCATTTCTGGTTGGCCGAGAGCCTTCGCTTGAGCGGGCAGTACGGCGAGTCGATCCCCGAGTACGAGGAGTACCTGCGCTTGAGCGACTTCAACAGCAAACTCGCCGGGAAGCTGAACTATTACGTGCTCGGCTTCCTGATTGGCCACGGCAAGAAGAAGCGCGCCGCGCAGCAGGACATCTGGCGCGACCTGCGCAGCCTGGCCTACTTCGGCATCTGCGACGCCAACCGCAAACTGAAGAAATACGAAGAAGCGATCCGCTATTGCCGCAAATCGCTCTCCTACGATCCGCAGGATCCTTACGTCCACTACGCCCTGGGGCTGGCTTACGCCCGCGAGGCTCAGAATGAGGGCAGCGTTGAACTGCTTGCCGCCGCGTGCAAGCACTTCCGCGCCATGCTCGACATCAACCCTTATATGGCGGAAGCCGACTACGCCCGCAAGAACATCGCCAGCATCCAGGGCTACCTGCCCTGCCAGTGAGCCGGTGCTTGTCCCGGCCGACTGCGCGCCCTACCGGATATAAAAGAGGCTGAGCCGGGGCAATCCTTGGGATTCGAGCAGCCGGCGCTCGAGAAACTGCTTTTCGAGCATGGCCAGTTGCTCGGCCGACATCTTGCCGCGGTACGGCCGCAGGTGGCGGTCCAGTTCTTTCCGGGCCTCGAAGAGCTCTTCGTCGGACTGCGCCAGCCGGGCGATGCTGGCCATCTTCTCCTCGAGGGCGCTCAGCCGCTGCTCGAGCTCCTCGAGATTCCCGTAGTGGGTTTCCAGATCGGCGAGGATCTTCTCGAGCCCCTGGGCCACCGGCGTGTAGACGTCGCCGCGGGAGCGCAGCATCTCGAGCCCTTGCTCGAGATGCCGGCGGACCTCGTCAATGGAGAACGGCGGGGCCGCCTCGCGGGCCGGCTGGGCCGGCTCCCGGCCGGCCATCCGCTCGGCTTCTTCCATGACCGCCTGAGCGCAGTAGGCCAGCGAGTTGATCATCCGGAACCTGGCCGAACGCTTCCGGGCGCGCCATGTCTCGAAGGCGCGGTCGATGCCCCGCAGGACGGCCTCGAGCGGCACCCCGGCGTTCTTCCAGCTCTCGATCAGCGCCCAGTCGAGCGGGGAGAGCAGGAACCAGCCGGTGCCGCGGGCGCGCTGGAAGTGCTCCTCGATCTCAGTGAAATAGTTGAAGTAGTTCAGCTCCCAGCGTTCCTCTTCCGTGCTCACTGCTTCCCCTTCAGCCGGGCCCAGATCAGCTCGAGCCCGCGCAGGGTGAGGTCCTCGTCCACGCTCTGGATCCGCCGCGATTCGGCGGCCACGAGTTTGGCCTCGCCGCCGGTGGCGACGACCTTGGTCGCGTCTCCGAGCTCGGCAACCAGGCGGTCGAGAATCCCGTCCACCATCGAGACCATGCCGTGGTAGAGTCCCGACTGGATGCTACCCACGGTGCTGGTGCCGATCAGCTTCTCGGGACGCCTGAACTCGACCATCGGCAGGCGGGCGGTGCGGGCGAACAGGCCGGCCGTGGCGATGCCCACGCCCGGGCAGATGAGGCCGCCCAAGTAGCGGGCATCGGTCGAGATCACATCGAACGTGATGGCGGTGCCGAAGTCTACCACGACGCATGGGCCGCCGAAGCGGTGGTAGGCGGCGACGCTGTTCACCACCCGGTCGGCCCCGACTTCAGCCGGATTGTCGTAGGCGATCTCCAGGCCGGTGTCGGCCTCCGGAGTGACGAAGACCGCTTCCCGGTGAAAGTACTCCCGGGACATGGCCGCAAGTACTGGATCGAGCGGCGGCACGACGCTCGAGACGATCAGCCCGTCGATGGCCGCCAGGTCCAGGCCGGCCAGGGCGAAGAGGTTCCGCAACAGAATGCCCCACTCGTCGGCGGTCTGCTCGTGGACAGTTCGCAGCCGCCAGCGGTGTATCAGCTCCCCGTTGCGGAACACGCCGATCGTGATGTTCGTATTGCCGGCGTCGAGCGCGAGGAGCATATGCCACTAGTGTAAAGAACCGCCGCGGGGCGGCGGACGGCCCGGCACTTGCGGCTATTGGGGGCCTGAGGGGTTGCCGGTCGGCCGCTTCCGGCGGTGCTGGAGGAACCAGTTGTAGAGGTCCCAGCCCTCGTAGACGCGGTTCCAGACGCTGTGGCCCTGGTCCTCGTGGACGGTGAACCGCACCTCCGGGTGGCCCGCCTCTTCGAGCTGGACGGCGGAGCGCAGGATCCACTCCGGCCGCACCACGCGGTCCCGGCCCCCGGCGAAGATCCAGATCGGCAGCCGGGCTTCGGCGATCCGGACCACGGTCTTCGGGTTGGCCGCCCCGCAGACGGGCGCCACTGCCGCCCAACGGTAAGGGAAGGCTGCGGCGAAGTGGAACGTTCCGAACCCGCCGTAGCTCAGGCCGGTGACGTAGACGCGGTCCGGATCGGCGCGGAACTCGGCGAGCGTCCGGTCCACCATGTTCAGCACGTCCTTTTCGTAGACCCACCAGCCTTGCGGCGGACCCTCGTCGCCCCAGGGCGGCTCGACGCCGGTCGGCTCACGGCTCATCCGGGGCGCCTTCCGCGGGCCCGGCGGCCGCTTGCTCCGGGCCTCCTGCCGCGCTCGGCGCAGCTCCGGCTCGAGCGGCGGCATCTGCGGCGAAATGATGATGAAGGGCAGGTCGCGCCCCTTCACCCAGGCCTCCTTGAGCGGGCCGTGCTTGAGCACCCGGTCCAGCTCCTTCTTGCCGTCGCCGCGCTCGCCGCCGCCGTGCAGGAACAGGATCACCGGCCAGAGTCTGCCTTTCTCGGTCTCGTAGCCCTTGGGCAGGTAGACGAAGTAGTCGCGCTCCCGGCCGGTCACCGTGCTGGTGTAGGAGCGGCGCAGCAACTGCCCCGCCGACCGGCCGTCCACCTGCGTGGCGGGCTGCGGCTGTGCCGATAGTCCGGTGGCGAGAACTCCCAGTGACAGGATCCAGCGCCCCGCGGCGCCAACGGTGCAGTTTCTCATGAGCGTTGCCTCCAAGGGCCGGCGGCGGCTTCGGTCCCGGCCGGCGGCCCATCCGGCTATTACATCACGGCTTGCCCTTCGAGGCCGTTATGAGAAAATATTCGCCCATGACTGGGACCCCTCAGCCTACGCTCGCCGACTACGAGACCCGATTCGCCGGGCGCCACCGGCTCCACGACGTCGTCGCCTACTGGGCGCGGCGCAAGCCGGACGCGCCGGCGGTGATCCACCACGACCGGGGCGTAGCCGACACCTGGAGAGAGTTCGACGAAGCCACGGCGCGCCTCGCTGCCGCGCTTCTCGAGCTAGGCCTCGGCAAGGGTGACTTCCTGGCCACGTCGCTGCCGTTCACCCGCGAGCACATCCTGCTGGAGTACGCCTGCTTCCGGATCGGGGCGGTGCACGTGCCGCTCGACTTGCGGCTCTCGCCGGAAGAGGTGCTGCGGAGCGTCGCTCAGGTGCGGGCCGCCGGCTACGCCTTCCTGGGCAAGACGCGGGCGGCCGACTTCCGGGAGCTGGGACGGGCGGTGAAGGCCCACTGCCCGTCGGTGCGGGTCCTGCTGCAGTTCTCGCCCGAGGAGGAGACGATCGAAGGGGCCGAGCCCTACGCCGCCGTCGCCCGCCGCATGGCCGGGGCCGGATCGGAGGCGCTGGGGGCCGTGGCCGAGGCGTCCGGGCAGGTGCGCGAGGACGACGGCGCCCAGGTGATCTTCACCACCGGCTCCACCGGGGCGCCCAAGCCGGCCCTGCTCACGCACCGCTCCATCACCGTCCAGAACATGTGCCTCGGGGCGGCCTTCTTCCGTGAAGACTGGCGCGTGCTGGTGAACCTGCCCCCGTCGCACGTGGGCGGCCAGGCCGAGCTATTGATGACGACGCTGTTTACCGGGGCCACGGCGGTGGTGCTCGAGATCTTCGATGCGGCCCGCTCGCTCGAGGCCATCCAGAAGCACAAGGTCCAACTGATCGGCCAGATCCCGGCGATGTTCCAGCTCGAATGGCGGCTGGGCAGCTACGGCTCCTACGAGCTGTCGAGTCTGGAGGCGGTGGTCTACGGCGGCCAGGCCGCGCCCCGGCCGATGCTCGAGAAGATGCGTACCATGGCCCCGGGCGTGGCCACCGGCTTGGGGCTGACCGAGGCGTCGGGCTTCTGCACCTATACGCCGGTCACCGGCGACGTCGATGAGGTAGCTCGCTCGCTGGGCTACGACATGCCGGCATACCGGATGTCGATCCGGCGGCCGATGACCGAAGACGGCAGCGCGGGCGAGGAGCTTCCCGACGGGGAGACCGGGCACGTCTGCTTCCAGGGGCCTCAGACCTTCGCCGGCTATGTCAATAATCCCGAGGCCACGAGGCGGACCCTTTCCTCCGACGGCGTCCTCTACACCGGCGACATGGGCTACCGGGACGCCGGCGGGCTTCACCTCGCCGGGCGCTCCCGCTGGGTGATGAAGCCCCGCGGCTACCAGGTCTTCCCGGGACAGGTGGAGGAGCACTTCCTGAAGCTCTCGGACCGGGTGGCCGCCTGCGGGGCGGTGGGCGTGGAGCACGGCCTGTTCACCGAGGGTATCGTGGCCTTCGTCGAGAAGAAACCGGGCGCCGAGCTGACCGTGGCCGAGCTCAAGCGCTACGCCCGCTCCCTGACCGGCTACATGCGGCCGCAGCACTACGTGGTCCTGGAGCCGGGAGCGATGCCGTTGAACCGCGTGGCCAAAACCGACTACGTCCGGCTGGCCGAGATGGCGCGGCAGGAGGTGGAGCGGCTGCGGGCGGCCGGCCAGTGGGACGGCTGAGGCCCGGCGGCCCGGCAGGGCGGATCAGCCCCGGACGCTGGCGGACGGGATGCGCTTGACGATGTCGCGGAACTGCTCCTCGCTCTCGCAGCCCACCGTGAAGCAATCGACGAAGTCCTGGGCGAGCTGGAACTGGAGGAACTCGTCGATGCGGTCCGGATGCATGCCGAGGCCCAGGACCTTCATGCCGATGATGCCCTTGCCGTTGCGCTTCATCTTCTGAAGCACCGGGATCACCTGGTCCGGGCTGGCGTCCATGCGGATGCCGTCGGGGTTCAAGCGGACCAGGTCCACCTCGATCCAGGGATGCTCGGCGGCCACCTTCAGCGCCTCCAGCGAGTGGCACGAGATGCCCACCGTCTTGACGATGCCCTTCTGCTGGGCCTCGCTCAGGACCTCCATGGCGCCCTTGCGGGCCTCAGGCCAGTTCGGGCGGGTCTCGGCATGCAGCAGTACGATGTCGAGATAATCGGTGCCGATCTCGCGCCGGAAGCGGTCCAGATCTTCTTTCATGTCCCTGGCCGAGTCCGAGATGGTCTTGGTCATGATGGCGACCTTCTCGCGCGGCACGCGATTTAGGGCCTCTTTGAGGTGTGGATGGGAGCCGTACTGGTCGGCCGAGTCCCAGAAAGTGACGCCCTCGTCGAAGCCGGCTTCGAGCAGCTCGGCAAGCCCCCGCACCCCGAGCTTGCGGGTCTGGTTGGAACTGCCGCCCCAGCCCCGGGTCCCGGTTCCGATGGCCATGCGGCTCAGCTCGAGCTTGCGCGGCCCCAGTTGAACGCGGTCGTTGGCGTGTTTCTTGGCGCCGGCGATGGCCCCGAACGGGAAGGCCGCGGCCAGCCCGGCTTTGAGGAAGGATCGTCGTTTCATGGTCCCCTCTGTTCAGCAGTAGTTCCGATGGCGGCGGCCGGCCTGCTTCGCCGGAGCGCCTGTGGCCATCATAAACAAATCGGGGCTCCGGTGGGCGGGCGGCGCGCTTCCCGTAAAGCTCTTAGTACGAACAGCCGAAGAGTAAGGTAAGGGCAATACGTGTGCAAACCTTGTGTCCGAGGGCGGACGGCCGCGCGCCGGTTGACAACCCCGATGGGGATTACCGGTACGGGAGTACCCTCAATTGACGTAGTACTAGGCCCGGCATAGAATCATAGAATTGTCAGGGAGCAGTGGTAGGGAATCAACCATGAAATCAGCCAGCACCACACCGGACGCTTCCGCCGGCCCGGCGGATCAACCCGATAAGGCAGTGAAGAAGACGATCCGGGTGATGGTCGCGGACGATCATCCGATCGTCAGGGAAGGAATCAGGAAGCTTCTGGAACTCGAAGAGGACATCGAAGTCGTGGCCGAGGCGAGCGACGGCCGCGAAGTTCTGGAGACCGTTAAAGAAACCAACCCCGACATCGTGTTGCTGGACCTCAAGATGCCCGGCCTGGACGGGCTGAGCGTATTACAGACCCTGCAGCACTTGAAGACCGGTTGCAAGACGATCGTACTGACCGCGTCAGAAGACAAGAACGAGTGGGTCCAGGCCATGAAACTCGGCTGTTCTGGAATCGTGGTAAAGCAGACTCCGCCGGAACTCATCGTCAAGAGCATTCGCAAGGTACACGAAGGCGAGATCTGGCTGGATTCGCATACCACCGCCGCGGTGATGCGCCAGTTCGCCTCTCCAGACGGCGGCGGCCGCCGGCGCGGACGCGGCCGTTCCCCTCTGAGCAACCGCGAGCGCGAGATCGTCGCCCTCGTGGCGCAGGGTTATCGGAACCGGGAGATGGCCGAGAAGATGTTCATCAGCGAGCAGACCGTCAAGAACCACCTGCACAACATTTTCGACAAGCTCGGCGTCTCGGACCGCCTGGAACTCGCCCTTTACGCCATCCACAAAGGACTCCATCTGGGGCCCGACGAACAGCAGTAGCCTCCGGCCTGTCCGCCGACCCTCTCCAGTCGCCGGACCGCGGCTCCATGCGGGATATTCCTATCGCCGATTCTGAGCGGCAGCCTCCCTCCGCGGCCCCGCTTCATTCCGCGGCCCCGCTTCATTGCCAACCCCATAGGCTGCGGCATGTCGCAGATCCTGTGCTAGCCATCTCCAGCGCGGGAGAAGTTCCTTCTTTGCAATAAGTTCGGCGGCCTGGCGCGACCGGTCGAGGCCGTGTGGAGCATCTTTGCGCCGAACCATTGCCAGTACTTGACACTGTCACGTGTGTCCGCTATGCTGGCAGTGTGAGAGGACGGCTGCCATGAGCGTCGTTCCAGCCGGACGCAGGTGGACGCTGGCGGAGCTGGCCGAAGAAAGCGGCGTGGCGCCGCGGACGATCCGGTACTACATCGCCCGCGGGCTGCTCGAAGGCCCTCTGGAGCGGGGCCGGAAGGCGGCCTACGGCGAGCGCCACCTGGAGAGGCTGCGCAAGATCCGGGAGCTGCAGGAGCAGGGGCTGCCGCTGGCGGTGATCGCTCACGTTTTGAATGGAAAAGATGCGGCTGGCTCACTGCCTGAGCCAGTCGTCGTGGAGACTTATCAGGTGGCGCCCGACGTCACGGTGCAGGTGCGCGCCGGATGCGCCCCCTGGCGGAAGAAGCTGATCCGCGAAGCGCTGCGCGATCTGGCGCGCCGGCTCGCGCAGCAGGAAGGAGGCCAGTAATTTGGGAGTTTCTTTGGACGAGATCGACACCGCGCCCCTCGGCCCAGTGGCCGCTCGGGACGGAGCGCCAGTCGAACTGGCGATGCAACAACTGTTTCTGACCGGCGAGCTGTTTGCGGCCGGGGGGCGTCTGGTGGTGCGCCACAGTTTCGTGGCTTCCGGCTCCACCCCGGTGGAGGCGGTCTACCCGTTCCAACTGCCCCGGGACGCGGCGCTGCGGAGGTTCCGCGTCGCGGGGCCGGACTTCTCGGTCCACTCCGAACTGCAACCCGCCGGAAAGGCGGCGGAAACCTACGAAAAGGGCCTGGCCGAAGGGCGGCTTGCGGCCATGGCCGGGATCTATCAGGACGGTCTGGTGAACCTGAGCGTCGGGAACCTGCGTCCCGGCGAGCCGGTGACCGTCTGGCTGGAGATCCTCTCCGGGGTCGATGTCCGCGACAACGGCTTCCGGTTCCGGTTCCCTTTTACTGTCGCGCCCTCCTACCACCCGCGGGCCAGGACGGTTTCGCCCGAGGAGGGGGTGGGGCAAATGGAGCTTCCCGAAGACGAGTTCGGCGACGCGCTGCTGCCCGAGTGGCGCACCGAGACGGCCGGGCTGCACGAGGTCGGATTCTCGTTGGGCATCCACCTGCCCGCCCAGTCCGGCGAGGTGTCGTCGCCGTCCCATCCGGTGAGGGTGCGCTTCGACGGCGGCAAGGCGCAGGTGAGTCTGGCGGGGGCCGGCGACGTGCCGAACCGGGACCTGGTGCTCGACGCCGGCTTCGGCGGGGAGGCCGGGCTGAAGGAACCGGCCGTGTTCAGCGGCCGGGGCAAGGACGGCCGGACGCACTTCGCGATCCTGGCGCCGTCGCGGTTCTTTGGCGAACGGCCGGACGCGGAAAGGGAAGTGGTCTTCGTTCTGGACCGGTCCGGCTCGATGGCAGGGGGCCCGATCCGGCAGGCCAAGAGTGCCTTGCTGGCCTGCCTGGGGGCGCTGAAAGAAACGGACCGGTTCGGGATCGTGGCCTTCGACGACGTAGTGGAGACTTTCGAGACATGTCTGGTCCCCGCCACGCGCGGCGGGCGCGACCGGGCTGAGGAGTGGCTCGAGGGGATCTACGCGCGAGGGGGAACCGAGCTTGCCGCCGGGGTTTCGGCCGCGGCCCGACTGACGAGCGGAGAAGGCAAGGGCGAGCTGTTCCTGATCACCGACGGCCAGGTCTGGGGGACCGACGCGATCCTGGCCGAGACCCGAGAGACCGGGGTGGCGATCCACTCCTTGGGTCTGGGTTCGGCGGCACAGGACCGTTTCCTGGCTTTGCTCGCCCGCCGCACGGGCGGCGTCTCGCGTTTCGTCTCCTTGCGCGAGCGAACGGACGCGGCGGCGCTGGAGTTGTTCGCGGCGGTCTCGGCCCCGGTGGCCGACGAGGTGCAAGTGCGTCTCGGCGGCGTGGAGAACGCAGTGATCGAACCCCCTCCAGCCAGGCGCGTCTTCGCCGGATCCCCGCTGGTGGTGTTCGGCTCCGCCAAGGGCGGCGGCGACATAGCTCTCGAAGTCCGCTTCCGCCGGGAAGGCGCCGCAGGGGAACGCCGGGCCGGGTTGCGCATCGACAGCGGCGCCGCGGACGAGACGCTGCGGCTGCTGCGTGGCGCGCGGCTGATCACCGAGGCCGAAAGCGGATTCGGCGCCGAGGAAGGGCAGACCGAGGATCTGCTCGAAGCCCAGACGGCGCGCCGGCGGCATGAGCGGCTGACGCGGCGCCTGGAGGCGCTCGGCCGCGAGTACGGCCTGGCGAACCGGGCGATGTCGCTGGTGGCGGTGGTCGAGCGCGCCGGCGACCGGCCGGGCGAGACGCCGCGGACTCAGGTGGTTCCTGTCGGCTTGCCGGAAGGCATGCGAATGCACGGCGTCTTTGCCCGAAGGGCGGTCCCGCACCGGGCGGGGAGTGGCAGCGATCTAGCAGCCGCGTGCACGGAGCCGACGGCAGGGGCGCGCGCGCGGCCTGATCCCGAGGAGCCCCTCTACGAGCGGGCGGCGCCGAGGCATGCCCGGTTCGAAAGGCCCGGCGATTTGGAGAGGCTCGCCGCTCTGGCGGCCCGCCTGGAGCCCGACGGCGGAATGCCGGGTGAGGATGACGAAGACCGCATCGGCGCTTCCTTGTGCGCATTGCTCGCCTTCGCCGAGCGCGGCAGCGGTCCGGGGCACGGGCCCTTCCGGCCCCACGTCCGGCGGCTCATCAAATTCCTGAGGGACGCGCTTCCGGGCGGCTTGCCGGAAGAGAAGCTGGAGGCGGCCGTGCGCATCATCGAACTGGTGAAAAAAGGCTGGCCCGTTCCCCCGAGGGATTGGCTGAGACTGGCGCGTCCGTCGCGGTCCTCTCTTCGCCGCAGGTGGGACGAGCTGCTGGCTGTCTTCTAACCCGCCCCATTCATCCTCGCGGCCGCTGCCGGCTTCGGCGACGGCGCTTGCCCAGCGCCAGCAGACCGAGCCCGGCGGCGGCCATCACCCATGTGCCGGGCTCGGGATTCTCCGTCAGCGAGGGGGCGCCGGCCCCGTCGAGGGGATCCAGCAGGAAGGCCATCCGCCGCCCGTTCCAGTAGCCTGATCCGGCGATCTGCCCGCGGTTGTTGACGGCGTAGGCCTCGGTGAGCTCCCAACCGGCGCCGGTCGGGATCAAGAGGTTCAGGTCGAGCAGCGCGCCAGCCCGGTAGAGGAAGGCGCGGCGGCGGCCGGAAGCGTCCCAGGACCAGCCCACTGAGTCGCCGGCGTCGTTGATCCCGTAGGCGAAGCTCGAGCCGCCGCCGAGCGTGCCCAGGTCGATCATCATGCCGTCCTGGTAGAGGAAGGCGTGCAGCTCGCCCCCGGGGAGGCCCGCGTGGCCCACCACCGCCCCTGCGTTGTTGATGCCGAAGGCGTAGCTGGAACGCCCACCGAAGGTTCCGAGGACGGTGATGGTTCCGCCGGGCGAGCGGACGAAGGCGCGGAAGACGCCGGGCGCGATCTCGCCGTAACCGGCGACGGCCCCGGAATCGTTGAGGGCGTAGGCGGCGCTCCAGGGGACTTCCCATTCGGCGCCGATGTCCATCCACCCGTCCGGGCCGTAGAGGAAGGCCCGGCCCTCACCCGAGGACGTGACGAAGTTCCCGGCCGCCTGGCCCCGCTCATTTACCGTCGTGGCATAAGAGGCGGCGCCGCAAGGACCGATGACTTCAGGGGAGCCGTTGCGCCATAGGGTAGCCCGTGGGGCGCCGCCGACCCAGGACGTGCCGGCGGTGAGTCCCTGACTGTTGACGTCCCGGGCCACCGCCGAGGTTGCGCCGGGAGGTCCCTGCAGGCGGCTGGTGATTCCAATTTGGGAGGTGAAGGCCCACGGGGTTCCGGCGGGCAGCGCCGAAGAGCCGGCCACGAGGCCGTTCTCGCTGAGCCCGAACCCGGCGCTCCAGGCGCCCCCGAGCGTCCCCAGGGGAATCACCGTGTAAGATGCGGCCTCGAGCAGGCCGGCCGAGAGCAGCGCCAGCCCCACCAGCGCGCGGGGGTAGTTCCAGGTCATCGTCTCCTCCGCCGGAAGCTCCATCTTAGGGCGGCGAAAGCGGAGCGGCCATCCAACCGGAGTTCTATTCCAGCGCGAGTAGTAACGACTACCGGCGTGGTACGATTTCGCTATTCCCGTGCCGTTGAACCGCCGCCAGGCCCGCTCGTTCGCGCTGATGGGCGGGCTGTTCTTTGTAATCGTCTTCGTCGCTCCGCGCCCGGAAGCGGTGAGTCCCGCAGGCTGGCGGCTGACGGGGCTGTTCCTGGCCACCATCGCCGGACTGGTGCTGCAACCGGTGCCGGTAGGGGCGCTGGTGCTGATCGCCGTGGCGCTTTCGACGCTGATCGGGGGTTTGACGATCCAGGAAGCGCTGGCCGGCTACTCGACGCCGACGGTCTGGCTGGTCTTGAACGCCTTCTTTATTTCCCGGGCGATCATCAACACCGGCCTGGCGCGGCGGATCGCGCTGCTGTTCGTGCGCCTGGTCGGGGGGACGTCGCTGGGACTGTGCTACGCGCTCTCGTTCACCGACATGGTGCTGGCCTCGGTGATTCCGTCGAATGCGGCCCGCTCGGGCGGCGTGGTGTTGCCGATCACCCGAGCGGTGGCGGAACTCTACGACTCCCGGCCGGGTCCTACGGCGCGGCGGCTTGGCAGTTTTCTGATGGCGGGCGTTTACCAGGGGATCTGCATCACGTCGGCGATGTTCTTCACCGGCCAGGCCTCGAACCCGCTGGCGGCGGAGATCGCCGGGCAGATGGGCTACCCGATCACCTGGGCGAGTTGGGCCCTGGCCGGGATCGTGCCCGGTCTAGCGGCGTTGCTGGTGGTGCCTTGGCTCGTACAAAAGCTGGAACCGCCGCAGATCCGCCGCACGCCGGAGGCGGCCGCGTTCGCCAGGCGGGAGCTGGAAAAGATGGGCCGCTGGTCGCGTTCGGAGCAGATCGTTTGCGCGGTCTTCGTCTCAGTGTGCGGCTTGTGGGTGACGAGCAGCCTGCACGGGCTGCACATCACCACGGCGGCGCTGCTCGGCACGGGCGCGCTTCTCGTCTCCGGAGTCCTTACCTTCGAGGACATCCGCAACGAGAAAGCAGCGTGGGAGTTGTTCATCTGGTATGGGGGAATCCTGCGGCTGGGCCAGGCGTTGAACGAGGCAGGCGTGACGACCGAGTTCGCCCGGGCGGTCAGCTCCGGGTTTTCGAGCTTCGGCTGGATCAGTCTGTTCGCCACCGCCCTGCTGATCTACTTCTACGCGCACTATATGTTCGCCTCGATCACCGCCCACATCCTGGCGATGTACGCGCCGTTCGTCACAGTACTCGCGGCCGAAGGGGCCCCGTTGGGGCTGATGGCCTTTGCTTTCGCCTGCTTCGTTTGTTTCTCGGCCGGACTGACCCACTACGGCACGACACCGGCGCCGATGTTTTTCGCGCACGGCTACGTATCGCTGCGCAAGTGGTGGAAGGTCGGCTTTGCGGCGTCGGTGGCGAACGTGGCGATCTGGGCGCTGGTGGGCTTCACCTGGTGGAAGCTGGTGGGCTTGTGGTAAGGGGGATGGAGCGCCGATGGAAAACAGGTGGGTAGGGGGATTGCGGAGTGTAAATCAGTTGGTCGCAGCGGCGGTCTCATTCGGCGACCCAGCCAGATAGACGAGCAGATGGCGGCTGCCCTCGGCATCGTGGGGCGCAATGGGGATCAAAGTGAGGTCCCACCGCCCCTGGTCGCCCACGGCGCCGTGAACGGTGACCGGCTCCTCGGTGTCCACGGCTTCCTGCACTGCGGGCAGGACATCGTTTTGAGCGAAGAGGCCGGTAAGCTTCGTTCCCTGCGCTTCGTCGGCCGAGAGGCTGACCTTCTCGCGGAAGGTCCGGTTGCTGTAGATGAGTGAGAGGCGACCGTCGAAGACGGCCACGCCGGCGGGCAACAGGTCGAGGATGTTCTGGTAATAGTGGCGCTCGGCCTCCACCATGGCGAGGAAGCGGGCGTAGTGCTCCGGGGCGTCGGAGTCGGGGGATTCCTCTTGGGACGTGGGTGACAAGCCGGGCATGGCATCCGGCGCGGGCGCCTCATGGGCGGTGCTCGAAGCTTCCGAGGCGGCGTAGATCGGCTGCGGCTGGCTTTGGGAGACGGGGACCTCCGCGGTGACCCTGCCCACCGCTTCGGCGGCTGCGGTGAGTGAGGTGGCGGCGAGTTCCGCGGCTTCCGTTTCCTTGTCGGCGGCAGCCTCGTCATCAGCCGCCGTCTGGGCCGGGTGAGTCCGCTTCAACAGCTCGCCGAAAGCGCGCTCGTGATGGTTCTTGACGTAGGCCTGGTGGTGTTCCTTCGAACAGAACCGCTGGTTCTGGAGCCGGCGAAGGATCGACAGTTGCTTGCCGCAATACAGACATCTCATGGGACGGGGCCTCCCGAGCTTGCCTCTCCCTTTTCTATCGACACGAACACGGGGAAACTACAGGTCGATCCCCTATTTCCCATGCCGGGAGGCCTTAGCCCCGGCCGGACGCGTTGCGAAAGGTCTGCCAGCGGCTTGGGGCGGGACGGGCGGGACGCGGGGCTAGTTTCCGTCCAGCCGGAGCAGCCAGCGGGCGGCGTTGCGGATGAGGCGCTGCATCATGGGGTGGTTGAGGGCCTCCGCAGTGTGGCCGGGCGAAAGGTAGACGAACCGGCCCCTACCCATCTCGCGCCACCAGCCTCCGGCAGCGGCGCGGTTGTCCTGAGCAATGGTGCGCAGCAGCAGGTGTTTCCGGCCCAAGTAGTATTTGACAAGATGCTGCTCGTCGAAGATCTGGAAGTCTTCGACGCCGGCCGTGACCGGGTGCCGGTGGTTCTCGACGCGGACAGTGAAACGGTAGGGCTTGGGATGGCCGCCGTAGTTTCCGCCGAACAGCTTGTAATAAAGGCCCCCGGGCGGGTAGATCCCCTGGGCGTAGTGCAGGGCGAGAAAGCCGCCGCCGTTGTGGACGAAATCCCAGATGGCCTGCTGCTGCTCGTCGTTCATCCAAATGACTTCCTTGCCTTTTTGATAGCCGTGGGGCCAGTTTATGCCGTCGCGGAAGATGATCAGCAACTGGTGGGTGGCGAGCGAAGCGGCGTTCAGTTCGGTCACCTCGGTGATGAAGGTGACGGGAATATTTTCGCGGACCAGGGCGCGGATCAGCCCGTCGCGCTGGTAGACCGGAGAATGGTAACGGTCGCCGATGAGGGCCAGGGCGCGAGGGCGCGAAGCGGAACGGAAGGGCGCGTCAGTATCGCCGGAACCGGGCGCGGACGCCCCGAGGCAGAGCGGCAGAAAGGCGGCTGCAGCGAGGGCGAGAGAGGCGGAATATCGGGGTCGGACTGTGCGAAACATGGCCCCGATTCTACAATGAAATGGTGCCGGTCCAACCGCCTGTGCTGAGGTTCGAAATCGAGGCCGTCTGTCCGGTGACCGGGGCGCGGGCGGGAGTCCTCCACACCCCCCACGGCGCCGTGCAGACGCCCGTCTTCATGCCGGTGGGGACCCACGCCACAGTGAAGGGGCTGTGGAGCGAAGAGCTGGCCGAGGAACTGGGCGTCCATCTCTTGTTGGCGAATACCTATCACTTGTTTCTGCGGCCCGGCGCCGAGGTGATCCGCAAGCTTGGCGGGTTGCACCAGTTCATGAGCTGGCGCCGGGCGATCTTGACCGACTCGGGCGGCTTCCAGGTTTTCAGTCTCAGCGCGCTGCGGAAAGTGACTGCCCGTGGCGTGCTGTTCCGCTCGCACCTGGACGGCGACCTGCACGAGTTCACGCCGGTTTCGACTGTGGAGGCGCAGATTGCGCTCGGCAGTGACATCATGATGACGCTGGACGAGTGTCCACCCTACCCGGTCAGCTTCGAGGCGGCGCGCGAGGCGGTGGACCGGACCCTCAGGTGGGCTCGGGAGGCATTCGAGCACTATCGGCGGCGCCGGGAGAGCGAAGAGATCCGGCAGGCGCTGTTTCCGATCGTTCAAGGTTCTACCTACCCGGAGCTGCGACGGCGGTGTGCCGAGGAGTTGGTAGAGCTGGATGCCGAAGGCTACGCGGTGGGCGGGGTGAGCGTCGGAGAGCCGCGGGATCTGAGTCTGGACGTGACCGAGAGGACGGTACCGCTGTTGCCCAGGGACCGTCCCCGCTACGTGATGGGCGTCGGGATGCCGGAGGAACTGCCCGTCTATGTGGCCCTCGGCGTGGATATGATGGACTGCGTGCTGCCCACCCGCAACGCGCGCAACGGTTATCTGTTCACTTCGCAGGGCAAGCTGGTGATCAAGCAGGCGCGCTACCGGGACGACCCGCGGCCGGTGGACGAGAACTGCGGCTGCCGCACCTGCCGGTCCTATTCCCGCGCCTACTTGCGCCATCTGTACCAGGCCGGGGAGATGTTGTACTCCAGCCTCGCCACCCACCATAATGTCTACAGGTACCTTGACATCATGCGCCGGATCAGGCAGGCTATACTGCTAGGGAAGTTCCCAGAGTACCTGAACGCAGTACAATCCCTGTCGGCGGAAGAACCATAAGCTCCCAGGCCCTCTTCCGGTACCCAAAGGTGAGCGGAGCGTGCGGCGCTGAGCGGGCGGCGCGAGTGCGGCCGCATCCGAGGAACGAACAAGCTCCGGCCCGGCGGGGAATCGCGTGGGTGAGATCGTGACACTGAGTTTAATTCTGCTTCTTCAGCAAACGCCCGGATCCTCGAACCCGATTCTGGGTTTCCTGCCGATCATCCTGATCTTCGCCATTTTTTACTTCTTGCTGTTCTTGCCGATGCAGCGCCAGAAGAAGCAGCAACAAAAGATGTTACGGGAGTTGCAGAACGGCGATCAGGTGCTGACCAACGGTGGCGTGATCGGCACGATCGTCAAGCTGGCGGACGACAAGGTCGTCATCCGGGTGAAGCCAGACAACGTGAAGCTGGAAGTGGCCCGCAGCTCGGTGGCCAGCAAGCTGGGCGGGGAGACAGGTAAATAGGCGAGAGGAGGCGAGAACGGAGATGACCCGGAACCTCAAGTACAAAGGGCTGGCGATTCTGGCGGTGACGGTGGCCTGTCTGTACGCCCTTTTCGGGCTGCCGACGTCTCTAGCCGAGCTGAAGCAGAACTTCCGCCAGAGTGTGAAGCTGGGGCTCGATCTGCGGGGCGGCAGCCATCTCGTGCTTCAGGTGCAGCTCCAGGACGCCTTCAAGGCGGAAGCGGATCTCATCATCGACCGCCTGAAGGAAGAGATGGCTAAACGAGGCATTCCCTATGACTCGATCGACCGAAACGATCCGCAGACGCTGGAGGAGGCGGACAAGATCCAGATCAACATTCGGGGCGTGCCTCTGGACTCGACGGCGGCGTTCCGGAATCTGGTGGCCGAGGCGGTGCCGAACTGGGTGCTGACGCCGGTGAGTTCCACCGACTACAAGCTGACCATCCGTCCCACCGAGGCGCTGGCGCTCAAGCGCGACACGATGGAGCGGGCGATTCAGACGATCCAGAACCGCATCAACGGCCTCGGGTTGACCGAGGCGACGGTGCAGCAGCGCGGCCGGGCCGATGCAGAGGCGGAGATCCTGGTACAGATGCCGGGGGTGGACGATCCGGCGCGGGTGAAGGCGATCCTGCAGACGGCGGCGATGCTGGAGCTCGTGGAGGTCCGCGACGGGCCGTTCCAGAGCCGGCAGCAGGCGCTGGCGAAGTACGGGGGCGTACTGCCGCTGAACACGCGGCTGGTTCGAGAGTCACGCCGGTCCGGAGAACAGGGAGAGACCTGGTGGCTGCTGAACCGCAGCGCCGTGGTCACCGGGCGTGACGTCCGCAACGCGCGCCCCGGGCGGGATGAGTTCGGCAAGTGGGAAACCGACTTCACGCTGTCGCAGGAGGCGGCGCGGCGGTTCGGGCGATTTACGGAAAGCAACATCGGCAACCGCCTGGCGATCGTGCTGGACGGGCAGGTTCGGAGCGCGCCGGTGATCCAGGGGCGGATCGACGACCGCGGCCGGATCACCGGAGCGGCCAACGAGCAGGAAGCATCGGATCTGGCCATCGTGTTGAAGGCCGGCTCGCTGCCGGCGGGCATCGTTTACCTGGAGGAACGGACGGTGGGGCCTTCTCTGGGGGCGGATTCGATCCGGCAAGGCTTTTTGGCCGGCATCGCGGGGTTGATCGCCGTGGTGGCGCTGATGCTGTTCTATTATCGGATGGCGGGCATCAACGCCACGCTGGCGCTGATCCTGAACGCACTGATCCTGCTGGCGGTATTGAGCTATTTCGATGCCGTGCTGACGCTGCCGGGCATCGCCGGGATCATCCTGACGATCGGCATGGCAGTGGACTCCAACGTATTGATTTTTGAGAGGATAAAGGAAGAACTGGCGGCCGGCAAAGCGATTCCGGCGGCGATCGACACCGGCTTCGGCAAGGCGTTCCTCACCATTCTGGACACCAACATCACGACAATGGTGGCCTGCGCCTTCTTGTTCATTTTCGGCACTGGACCGGTGAAGGGGTTTGCCATCACCCTGACGATCGGTTTGACGGCGAACCTGTTCACGGCGGTCTTTGTTTCCAAGAGCATCTTCGAGTTCCAGGTGGCGCGGAACCCGAGGATGGCGAGTTTGAGCATCTAGATGCCGTTGTGATAGGTTCAATGGGACAGAGTCGGGAACAATTGGGGAAACGCCGGTGTCTGATCTAAACGGGCGCCGGCACAGGGCGTTTCATGCAGATTTTCAAAGATCCTAAGTTCGACTTTCTCGGCAAGAAATGGGCCTTCATCATCGGCTCGCTCGTGTTGATCGCCGCCAGCATCGTGAGTCTGGTGGCCAAGGGCGGGCCCCGCTACGGCATCGACTTCAAGGGCGGGGTGGTGATCACCGTGAAGTTCGCTCAGATGCCGCGCCTCGACGAGATCCGGTCAGCCCTCTCGAAGAAGATCCAGGGCGAGATCATGGTGCAGGAGTTCGTCGGCTCGAACGAGGTAATGGTCTCCACCGAGATGCGGAGCGAGGAAGAGTTGGCCGCGGCCCGGGAAGTCATCATCGAGACGCTGGAGGCCAGATTCGGCGGAGCCGAGGCGGGGAAGGTGGACCTGAACAACGCCGGCGCCGACGTGATCGCCAAGACGTTGCGGGCCAAGAACGTGCCGCTGGACGATGCGACGCTGCGAGGTCTGGCCGAGAGAATCCGGGAGTTTCGGGATTCTCCGCCCCATTCGGGATTGTTGACGAGCTTCGACGAGCTTTCGCAGGTCGAAGGAGTGACGCCGGAGATCCTGAAGGCCATCCGGGAGAGCTTCTACCTGGCCCCGTTCACGGTGCGGAGCGTAGAGATCGTGGGGCCGAAGATCGGCCAGGAATTGCGGCAGCAGGCGGTAATGGCGACGCTTCTGGCTCTCGGCGGCATGCTGGTATACATAGCGTTCCGGTTCGAGTGGACTTACGGGGTGGCGGCGGTGATCGCCGTCTTCCACGACGTGTTCATCACGGTCGGGCTGTTCTCGATCACCGACCGGGAGATTTCGCTGACCGTTGTAGCGGCCTTGCTGACCCTCGTCGGTTACTCGATGAACGACACGATCGTGGTGTTCGACCGGGTGCGGGAGAACCTGAAACTGGTGCGCCGGGGCTCATTCTCGGACCTGGTGAACCTGAGCGTCAACCAGACGTTGAACCGCACGGTGCTGACCTCGGGCCTGACGTTTCTGACAGTGATGGCGCTGTTCCTGTTCGGCGGGCAGGTGCTGAACAACTTCGCGTTCGCTCTGGTAGTCGGGATTCTGGTGGGCACGTACTCGTCGATTTTCATCGCCAGTCCGATTTTGATATCCTTGCAAGGCGTGCTGGAGCGCCGGAAGCGGGCGCGGTTGGCGGCGGCCGCTCCGGCGGGGAAGCCGGCGAGGAAGAGTTCAGCCAAGGTGGTCCGCTGAGGCTGTTTCGGGGTATATGGATTTGTAGCATCAGGAGACCGGAGGCGGGAGCCGAAGGCCCGGCCGGGGAGCTGGGCTCGGGGGCGGTCCCGCGGTCCGGCGGTAAGGATTGGAAAGGGTAAACGATTATGTTCGAACAGAGCCTGGTGGAACAGGGCAAGACCAACAAGACCTGGACCGTGTTGTTGTCCTTCGCCCTCCAGATCTTGATGATCGTCGTGATGATCATTCTTCCGATGATCTACTTCGAGACCTTGCCGACGACACAGTTAACGAGTTTTCTGGTGGCCCCTCCACCACCCCCGCCCCCTCCACCGCCGCCGGCTGCGCAACCGGTGAAGGTGGTGAAGGTGATTCCGCGGCAGTTTGACGCCGGCAAGCTGCTGGCCCCGAAGGAGATTCCGAAGGAGATCGCCGTTATCAAAGAGGATGAGCTGCCGCCTCCGATGTCCGGGGCGGTCGGCGTCGTGGGTGGCGTACCCGGCGGGGTTCCCGGGGGGACTCCGGGAGGCGTGATCGGCGGGATCATCGGGTCGGTGCCGACGGCGGCGCCGCCGCCTCCTCCGCCGAAGGTAAAGCCGAAGCCGAAGCCGAAGCCGAAGCGGATCCGGGTGGGGGGCAACGTCCAGGCGGCGCGACTGATCAAGCAGGTAAAGCCGATCTATCCGCCGCTGGCGCGCCAGGCTCGAATTCAAGGGACGGTTCGCTTCAATGCGATCATCGGCAAGGACGGCCACATCCAGAACTTGACCTTGGTCAGCGGCCATCCGCTGCTCGTGCCGGCAGCGACAGCGGCCGTGAAGCAGTGGGTATACAAGCCGACCTTGCTGAACGGCGAGCCGGTGGAAGTAGTCACGATCATCGACGTGAACTTCACGTTGAGCGGCTGAGGCGAAGGCGGCCGCGCGATGGGGTGCGATGAACAAGGGTTCTTGAAAATCTGAAAGATTCAATTCAACTCGCAGGAGAAAGACAGATGCTTCTACAACTGAATGCTTGGGCCTTCATGCTGGCAACGGGTACCGTCGGTTTCGACGTCCGTTCGATGTGGGCTCAGATGGGTGTTCCAGCCAAGATCGTGGTGATCTTGCTGTTTCTGATGTCGGCGTACTCGATCGGCATTATGATCGACCGGGCGTTGGCCTACTCGGCGGCCCGAAAGCAGTCGCGGCAATTCGCCCCGGCGGTGGCTGGTGCGCTGCGCGAGGGCAAGCTGGACGAAGCGATCAAGATCGCGGATCGTTACAAGAAGAGCCATCTCGCGAAGGTCGTAGTGGCCGGGCTGCAGGAGTTCAAAGCTCACGAGTCAGGGGCCGAGATTCCCGGTGAAGAGATTGAGGCCTCCCGCCGGGCCTTGGAGCGTGCGGAAGCCATTACGCACGCCGAACTGAAGCGGGGCGTCACGGCGCTGGCGACGATCGCCGCCTCGGCGCCGTTCGTCGGCCTGTTCGGCACGGTGGTCGGCATCATCAACGCGTTCAAGGGCATTTCGACCGAGAAATCGACCGGCCTGGGCGCCGTTGCCGGCGGCATTTCCGAGGCCCTGGTGGCGACCGCCATCGGCCTGTTCGTCGCCGTGCCGGCCGTGTGGGCGTACAACTACTTCACGACGAAGCTGGAAGGCTTCGACGTGGAGATGGGCAACTCGAGCTCCGAGCTGATCGATTACTTCTTGAAGCGATCCCAGCGGGCCGCCGCGGCGAAGTAAGCCCGGGGCGAGGGAGACCGCTTTGACGAGATCCGCGAGTTGAGCCGGGGGGCGGGGGCCTCCGTCCCCGCCCGGAACCGGCGAGCGCGGAGGAAGCGCTAAGGAGGCGACTCGATGGCGAAACACAAGGAAGGCGGCAGCGTTCAGGCGATGCCGAACGTCGTCCCATTGACCGATGTGATGCTGGTGCTGCTGATCATCTTCATGGTCGTGACGCCGATGCTCTCCAAGGGCGTGAGCGTGGATCTGGTGATGACGCACAACCCGATTGCCATGAACGAGGCCGACAAGGAAGACGCGGTTCTGATCGCGGTGACGCGCGACGGGAAGGTCTTCCTGGGTACGACGCCCATACCCCCGGACCAGTTGCCGCAGAAGGTCAAGGACATGTTGGCCACTCAGCTTGACAAGACCGTGTACCTGAAGGCGGACGCCCGCGCGCGGTATGAGCGGGTGGTCGAAGTCGTTGACAATCTGCGGGCTGCGGGGGTGGACAACCTGGGCCTCCTCACGGAGAAGATCCGGGAGAAGGGCTCGGCGGGTTCGCCGACAGGCTAACCCATCGGGGCGGCCCAAGGCGGAAAATATCGTAAGGATGTAGGAGAAAAGTCAAGATGGGCATCTCAGTCGACACCGGCGGTGGAGCGCTCGCCGAACCGAACGTCGTTCCGTTCATCGACGTTCTTCTGGTGCTGATCATCATCTTCATGGTCATCACGCCGTTGACCCCGAAAGGCTTGGAGGCGCTGATTCCGCAGCCGGCGCCACCGGGGCAGGAGCGGAGCAAGGCGGACCTGCGCACCGTAGTGGTGGTGATCAACCGGGACGGTTCGATGCAGATCAATCAGGAGCCCACTGATGAACAGCGCCTTGGCCCGCGTCTGGAGGAGATCTTCAAGACGCGCGCCGAACGGGTTGTCTTCGTCAAGGGGGATCCGGAACTGGAGTTCCAGCAGGTCGCCCGGGTGATTGACATCGCCAAGGGTGCGGGAATCGACAAGGTCGGATTGATGACGCCGGCGGTGGAGTCGGGCCAGTAGGTTCGCCTCACTGGTCCGGTCACGCGCGGCGTCGAAATCTCGCAGGAGTAATCCATGAAGCGGAATGTTTGGTTGACGGTTGTAACACTGGCGGCTGCTGTCTCTCTTGCCGGGCTCACCGGGTGCACCAAGCTCAGGGCGCGGGACAACCTGAACAAGGGGGTCGAGGCTTTCAAGAACGCCCAGTACCCGGAGGCGGTGGAGTATTTCAAGAAGTCTCTGGAGCTTGACCCGACCTTCACGACCGCCCGGCTGTACCTGGCTACCGCTTACATGAGCCAGTACATCCCCGGGGCCGAGTCTCCGGAGAACCTCAAGATGGCCCAGACCGCCATGGAAGAGTTCCAGAAGGTGCTCGAGGTGGACCCGAACAATCCGGTAGCGATCGCGTCGATCGCCTCCCTCTACTTCCACCAGAAGAAGTTCGACGATGCCGAACAGTGGTACCGGAAGCTCATAGCGGCCGATCCGAACAACAAGGAGGCGTATTACACGCTCGGAGTGATCGCTTGGACCCGGAGCTTCCAGGAGCGGATGAAAGCCCGTGCGGACTTGGGGATGAAGCCGGAGGATCCGGGTCCGCTGAAGGACAAGAAGATCCGGGAAGCGCTTAAAGAGAAGTTCCTGCCGATCATCGATGAGGGCATCCAGAACCTCGAGAAAGCGCTGGAGATCGATCCGGAATACGACGACGCGATGGCGTATCTGAACTTGCTCCACCGCGAGCGGGCTGACCTGATGGATACGAAGGAGGAATACGAGAAGGAGATCGAGATCGCCGACAACTGGGTGGACAAGACGCTGGAAACGAAAAAGATCAAAGCAGCTCGCACCCAGTCGGTGGAAGCGATCGGCATCACCGAATAACTTGGCGCGGCGCCGCCCGGGATGGGTGGCGCCTGCCGGCCCACCGCCCGCCCCGCCGCCGCTGGCAGCGGGAACGGCGGTTTTTCTTTTCTCGAACCGCGTTACGCTGTAAGTAGAGGGTCTTGACGATGGCTCCCGACTCGGCGCCAGCAGCCGTTCCGTACCACCCGCGGAGCGGGTCTGAGCCGAAAAGCATCGGCGAGCAGTACCGGGAGTTGGAACGACTCGTCCGCAAGCTTCGACCTCACGAGGACATCGGCGAGCTGCGGCGCGCCTACGAGTTTGCCGCCCGTCTGCACGAAGGGCAGACCCGCCTGTCCGGAGAGCCTTACCTGATCCACCCCCTGGCCGTGACGCGCATCCTGGCCGAGCGCCGGATGGACATGATCTGTTTGCAGACCGGCCTGCTGCACGACGTCGTCGAGGACACCGAAGTTAGGGTGGAGGATCTCCGGCGAGAGTTCGGCGAAGACGTGGCCCGCTGTGTGGACGGGGTCACCAAGCTGTCGAAACTGGAGTTCCGCTCCCGGGAGCAGCGCCAGGCCGAGACGATGCGGAAGATGCTGCTGGCGATGGTCAGCGACATCCGCGTGATCCTGGTGAAACTCGCCGACCGGCTGCACAACATGCGGACGCTGTCGTCGCTGCCGCCAGAGAGCCAGGAGCGGATCGCGCACGAGACGCTGGAGATTTACGCCCCGCTGGCCAATCGGCTCGGCATGGCAGTGATCCGGGGGGAGTTGGAGGACCTTGCCTTCAGCTACCTCGAGCCGGAGGCCTACAGGGAGATTACGGAAGCGATCGAGACGAGGCGGAAAGCGAGCGAGTCCGTCCTGCAGGAGATCCAGGAAAAGCTGGAGAGGAAACTGGCCCGGGAAGGCATCCCGGCAAGGATCGAGGGCCGCATCAAGCGGGCCTACTCGGTGTACCAGAAGCTCAAGCGGCAGAAGATCACGATCGACGAGGTCTACGACCTGCTGGCTCTCCGCATTATCACAGACTCGGTAAAGAACTGCTATGCCGCTTTGGGGGTGATCCACAACGAGTGGCATCCGATTCCGGGGCGGATTAAAGACTTCATCGCGATTCCGCGTCCGAACCTCTATCAGTCCCTGCACACGTCGGTGATCGGACCCAGCGGCGTGGCGTTCGAGGTGCAGATCCGGACAGAGGAGATGCACCGGATCGCCGAGGAAGGCATCGCCGCACACTGGAAATACAAAGAAGGCCGCCGGGGGACCGCGCCGGACGAACAGCAGATCGCGTGGCTGCGCCAGCTTGTTGAGTGGCAGCGTGAGATGCGCGACGCCACGGACTTCATGAGCACGCTGAAGGTGGACCTTTATCCGGAGGAGGTCTACGCCTTCACGCCGCGCGGCAAAGTGATCGCCCTGCCGCGGGGGGCGACGCCGATCGACTTTGCGTACGCAATTCACACCGAGGTCGGGCACACCTGCGTAGGGGCCAAAGTAAACGGCCGGATCGTGCCGTTGCGCTACCACCTGAGGAACGGCGATGTCGTAGAGATCCTCACCCAGGCGGGGCACAAACCGAGTAAAGACTGGCTGGCGGTGGTCAAGACCTCGCGGGCGCGGAACAAGATCAAGCACGTCATCAAGGCCGACGAGCGGACCAAGGCGATCGAGATCGGGCGCAAGATCCTCGAGCGGGAGGCGCGGCGTCGCGGCGTCTCTCTCGGACAAGTCGAAGTCGCCGAACTAGACCGGGTGGCGGGCGAATACGGGTGCGGCAGAGTGCAAGACCTCTACGCGGCCCTGGGTTACGGCCGCTTTTCGCCGCGCCAGGTGCTGGCCAAACTGTCCAGCGGCGAGGTAGTACGGGCAGCGGTACCGGCGCGGGCAGAGACGCCGGCGCCGCGCCGGCAAGATGGCGGCGCCCCGCTGGTGATTGCGGTGAAGGGCTTCAGTGATCTAATGATCCACCGGCCGAAGTGCTGCAATCCGATCCCCGGCGAAGAGATCGTCGGCTACGTCACGCGGGGAAAAGGCGTAGCGGTGCATGCGGTTACCTGTCCCAATGTCCAGAGCCTGATGTACGACGCCGAACGGCGCATCGACGTGGAGTGGGCGAAAGCGACGACTGAGTCGTTTCCCGTGAAACTTGTCGTCTACACTGATGACCGCCCGGGAATCCTGAATGATCTCACCGGTATCCTGTCGCGGGAGAACACGAACATCCGGACGCTCGAGGCGCGTTCCGACGGGGGGCGCGGCGGAGCAACGGCGCTGATCGAAATGACCATCGAGGTGCGCGACAAGAAGCAGTACCAACGGGTCGCCAGTGCGATGCGCAGGATTTCCGGGGTCCGGGACGTCGAGAGAGTCCAATAGCGGAAGGCAGCCGGAGAAGCGAAATGGCGAAGACCGACCCAGTACACATCAAGGTTTCGCGTTCCCGGGGCATAACGATCGAGTGGGGCGACGGCCTGCGGAGCGAGTACGGACTGGACTACCTGAGGGACCGCTGCCCGTGCGCCACGTGCACCGGGAGCCACGGCCCGGCGGCGGCCCAGAAAGAGGGCGACAATCCGCTGAAGCTGTTCCGCCCGGCGCTCAAGATTGAGTCTGTCGAACCGGTGGGAAACTACGCCTTACAGATCCGCTGGAACGACGGTCACGACACGGGCATCTACACGTGGGAGTACCTGCGTTCCATCAGTCCTGACCAGCGCGGGTAGGAACCCAGACTGGAGACGAGGCAACAAGACTTCCGCCACCAGCCCGGCCGAAGGGCTGGGGGACGCAAGCGAGCCGCGCGCTACAGCAGGCGGAAGTTGACTTCGATGGTGGCCGCCACCTTCACCGGCTTGCCGTTCAGATAGCCGGGACGGAAGCGCCACTGTTTCACTGCCTCAATGGCCTTCTCGTCGAGCCCGAGACCGAGAGCGCGAACAACCTTCAGATCCCGCGGCCGGCCCTTCTCATCCACGACGATGTAGAGGACGACGGTGCCTTGGTACTTGGCTTTGCGGGCTTCCTCGGAGTATTCCGGCTCGACCTTGTAGATCAATGTAGGCGCCGTGACTCCGCCGCCGATCCGGTAGACGCCGCCACCGACGCCGCCACCCTCGCCGGGGCCGTAGCCGCGCCCCTTGCCAGGGCCGACGCCCCCTCCGGAGCCCGAGCCGATTCCCCCTCCAGAACCGGGGCCGTTCGAAGGTGGACCCTGGACACCAAGCGGGTCTCCCCACGCCATGATGTCTACGTCCGGCAGAGGAACTTCAGGAGGAACGACAATACTTGGGGCCATTACCAGCTTCGGAGCAGGGTTATGCACCACAGCGGCCGGCGGAGTGAACTGCTTGGTGGCCACTGGGGGCAGCTTACCCTTGCTGGCCGGAGTCGGGGAACGATCGCCACCGCCGCCGCCTCCACCCATCTGCTGCTTTTTCGGGGGCAGCTTAGGCACGTACGGGGCGATGTCGATCTCCGGAGAGACCAGCATCACGGCTTCCTTGGCCTGCTGCTGTTGCATCACGTGGGCGCCGGCAATGAACAGGATGCCCACTGCGCCCAGGTGAATGGCCATCGACAATGCCGCTGCTCGTTTCCCGTGGCCCCCTGAGAAGCCCCACACGCCCTTGACTTGGACAGGCTTCGAGGTGACCTTCAGTGGCGGCTGCTTGCTCGGGAAGAAGACGTCCCGAATATTGTTGAAGAACTCTTCGTACCAGGGAATCTCCTCGCCGGTGTGAGCCAACCGGTTCAAGTGGTCACTGTCGACGACGATGCCCGGCTTGAAATAGGAAGGCACCCCGGAGCGTTTCGATTCTCCCGCCAGCACACCAGAGTAGACGAAGATGCCGGCACGTACTTCTTTCGGAGCCACCGGTCGGGAGGTGACTCGCAGCGGGGGCTCCGGTTTGGGGAAGAAATAGTCCCGGATGCCCTCGAAGAACGAGACGATCCACGGCTTCTGGTCGTCGAACGGGAGCAGATGTTGCAGGTGCCGATCCTCGTCCGTCGCCTCAGTGTCTCGCCGGCGATCGAGGTTGTGCGTCTGTGCGGACATGGTTGCTCTGCCCAGTGGCCGGCCCTCGCTGGAGGCAGCCGTCCTCTCCCTTTTAGGACGCTACCTGCATCCCAAGGGTTGCAGGAATCAATACTACTTCACCTAACAGTCTACCAGCAATTGTAGCGGGTTCAATCCACCGGCTCTAAGGGCTATGAATCCCGGAAAACTCCCCCTTCCACTCTACGGAATGCCCCGGGCGCCCCGCGACGGGCCGCGGCGAGGGCCTGGGCACGGGGCGATTGTGGCGCAACCGTCTCTTGCCGCCGGGCCTTTCACTTGTGACCGGATCTTCCCAACCCGAGAAATGCTTCCATCGCCTCCCACACGGGCCCGATGGCGCCCAACAGGTCGTGGTTCGAATCGAAGACGCGAAGCGCCGCGCCGGGCGTTCGAAGTGTAAATTCTTGCGCTATCTCTACCGGAACCACTTCGTCACGCAAGCCATGGCAAACGAGGACCGGCTGTTTGACAGCCGGAAAACCTTCCCATTGCCGGGCATCTTCGTA
Source organism: Solibacteraceae bacterium (assembly GCA_026984795.1). Classification (GTDB taxonomy): domain Bacteria; phylum Acidobacteriota; class Terriglobia; order Bryobacterales; family Bryobacteraceae; genus JALSRK01. Next base: position 256,372 of record JALSRK010000076.1, read on the forward strand.
GAACCTGTATGCGAGCGGCTCCTCCCGGCCGGTAGCGTAATGGAAGAACCGGCGCGCGCCGGTGCGCCGCCATTCCTCGATGGCTTCCGGGCCGAGGAGCTCTTCCCAGCGCCGGGCCAACCCGAAGGCCGGCGCCAGCAGGACGAGACGGTCCACTTCCGGATGGCGCGAGGCGTAGAGAGCCGCCAGGTAGCCGCCGAGGCTCGAGCCGATCAGGACGGCCGGGTCTCCGTCCAGCGTCCGGCCGAGAATGTCGAGCTGGCCGGAGATGGTCGTCGAGCGGAAGTCCCCTCCCGTCAAGTCGGGCGTTTCCAGGCGGATCCCGTGCCGGCCGAGACGGCGGGCGAACGCGGCGGCCTTCCTCGAGCCCGGCGACGAGGCAAACCCGTGCAAGTAGACGAAACGCTGCTTCGTCATGGCGGTGGAGGCTTTCCGGCCGGGGGCGCGGCGGGTTCGGCCGCCGGGAACTGGATGACGGTCTCGGCGGCGAACATATGGTAGTCATCGTACGTCGCCGTGTTCTCGACCAGCAGTTCGTCGTCGACGAGCTTGCGGTAGGTCACTTCAGCGGGCAGCAGGACGCCGAATCTCGACGGGACGTAATCGACGCGGCCTTCGTGGACGGCGGTGTAGTCGCCTTGCGGCTGGGTGGTCCGGACGGTGATGCGCATCGGGAGGTAGTCGGAAGCACGCACCCAGAGCTCCCCTTCCAGTCTGGCGCGCACCGCCCGGCGGCCTTCGAAGATGGTAAACCCTTCGGGGCCCTCTTTCTGTTCGTAAGCCAGGACCAGGGCCGTCTCCTTGCGCAACTGTTCGCGGCGGAGGATCCGGAAGCGGAAGCGGCCCAGGTTGGCGCGGCGGAACAAGAGGATCAGTTGTCCGAAGTCCGTGGCCGCCCCCCGGAGCCCGAGCTTCTCGAAGCGCTTGAGCATCCGCTTCTTGGCGCGGTCGTCTTTGTTGAGCAGCCCCAGGGTCAAGGTCTCGCGCGCTTTTCCGCTTTCGGTGACGCTCCGGCCGTCGACGGAGACCACCTGCCGGACCTCGAGCAGTGCGTCAGGGGCTTCTTTCAAAGCCGAGAAGCCGTATTCCGAGACGATTTCCCGCTTCTGAAACTTCGGCGCGGGCGGCTTGCGCGCCGCTTCTCCCACCCGGATGCGGAAGCGGCTGCGCTTCTTGCGGGCTTTCTGCCGGAGGGTCTCGCGGGCGACGATGCGGGGGGCCGTCACGCGAAAGACTTCCGCTTCCTCCGAGACGCGCCGCAGGATCAAGCCGAGATCCTCGGCTGCGGGCATCGTTGCTGCCCAGAGAACGAGCGCCGCGAGCGCCGCAGGCCGCATACCTAACAGTGTCGCCGCCCCCGGCCGGGCGCACAAGCCGGCGCCCGGCGGCCTCCCTCAGACGAGTTGGGGCAGGACCTCGCCCGCCTTGCCCCGGAAGCTCTTGTCTACGATGCCGGAGTAGGGCGTCGCCTCGAGGTTCACCTCGATCACCTTGGCTCCGGCCTGCTTGGCGAGCGGGATCAGGCCCGCGGCCGGATACACGACGGCCGAGGTTCCCACGATGAGAGCCACCTCCGCCGCCGACATGGCCTCCTCGGCGGTCTGCCAGGCCTCCGGCGGCAGCGGCTCGCCGAACCAGACAACGGCCGGACGGAGCAGTCCGCCGCACTCACACCGGGGCGGCAGTTCCGGGAAAGACGTGCGTCCGTCCCACGTTTCCCTCCCGCAGGCCGTGCAGCGGACCACCCAAAGGTCGCCGTGCAACTTGCAGATGTTGCGGCTGCCGGCCCGGTCGTGCAGCCCATCCACGTTCTGCGTGACCAGGGTGAACTGCGGCGTGCGCTCTTCGAGCTCGACCAGGGCCCGATGGCCCGCGCTGGGTTGGGCCTTGCTGATGAGCTTGCGCCGCCAGACGTACCATTCCCAGACTGTCTTGGGGTCGCGGGCGAAGGCCTCCGGCGTGGCCAGGTCTTCCGGCCGGTACTGCCGCCAAAGGCCGCCGGCGCCGCGGAAGGTAGGGACGCCGGATTCGGCGGAGATGCCGGCGCCGGTGAGCACGGCGATGCGGGAGGCTTCTTCCAGCCAGCGGCGCGCTTCTTCCATCAAGAGCAGCTTCGCACCTCGCGGCAGTGGGTGCAAATCCGATTAGAATATCGGGAGAGTGGCCAGCCTGTGAGCGTCCGATGCAATCTCACTCTCCCCGAAGATCTTGCGGCGGAGTTGAAGGCGGCTGCGCGCCGTGAGGGTGTTTCGTTGGCGCGGTTCATCCGCCGGACGCTTGAGGAACGGTTGGACGCTCTTCGGAACGAGGAGACCTCCGACCCGCTGGCATGGCTGGATGGCCTCGCTGAGCTCGACGATACGGATCTGGCGGCTCGGGCCGACGACGTGCTCTATCGCGAGGACAGCCCCGGGCGATCCTGAGACCCGGCGGTGGGCGCCGCTTCTGGTGGTGCTTGCTTCTCCTAGCCCAGCTCTTCGGAAAGGATCTTTTCCGCCTGTTCGCGGCGGTCGGCTTTGAGTTTGTCCCGCAGCTCGGGCCGGCTGTTGGCCAGGATCTGAACGGCGAGGATGGCGGCGTTGATCGCCCCATGCTTGCCGACGGCGACGGTGGCGACGGGGATGCCGCGGGGCATCTGAACGGTGGCCAGCAAGGAGTCCAATCCGTCCATCAGTCCGCCTTTGAGCGGAACGCCGATCACCGGGAGCGTCGTGTGGGCGGCGACGGCTCCGGCCAGATGGGCGGCCATGCCGGCGGCGGCGACGATCACCTGGATGCCCCGCTCCTCGGCCGAGCGCACGAACTCCGCGGTCTCCGCCGGCGTGCGGTGGGCCGAGAGCACCCGGCATTCGCAGGCGACGCCGAAACGCGCCAGGGTGTCGCGGCAGTGTTGCATCGTCTCCCAGTCGGACTTGCTCCCCATCAGGACGGCGACGAGGGGCTGGTCGGAATCGCTCATAGACTAACCACAGTAGACGCCATGGGCGGGTTGTGGCAACCGGCGCGGCCGGCTATGGCTGCGGCAGGGCGAAAGCCACATATTTGCCGCCGGAGGGCGCGCCGGACTTGCCGCCGCCGGCGGCGATCACGACGAACTGCCGCCCACCAGCCTCGTAGACCGCCGGGGTGGCGTTGCCCGCCGCCGGGAGCGTCGTCTCCCACAGCAGCTCGCCGGTGAGCTTGTCGAAGGCACGGAACTTGTTGTCGAAGTTCGTGGCGCCGATGAAGAGCAGGCCGCCGGCGGTGACCACCGGGCCGCCGTAGTTCTCGCTGCCGGTGTTGCCGTAGCCCTTGGCGGCCAGTTCCGGGTATTCGCCCAGCGGGATGCGCCAGACGTACTCGCCGGTGTTCAGGTCGATCGCGTTGAGCGTGCCCCAGGGCGGCTCGATGGCGGGATACCCGTCGGGATCGAGGAAACGGTTGTAGCCGTCATGGGTGTAAGCGAGGTCCAAGGGCGAGGAGCCTTCCGGGGCGGGGCGCGCCGCCGCGTCCTTGCCCGTGGCGATGTAGCCGGCGATCGCCTCCACGGCGCCGGAACCCAGGTGGCGGTAGCCGGGCATGCGGCCACGCCCGGAGAGGATCACCTCGCGGATCTGGGCCCGGCTGAGACGGCGGCGCGCTTCGAGCAGGGAAGGGAATTCGGGCGGGCTGCCGGAGAGATCGTCCTTGTGGCACATGGCGCACTCACGGTTGTAGAGGCGGCGGGCGCTGTCGGCCTTCCCGGCGCGGGGCACGAGGCGCAGCACCCAGGCCATCTCGTTCGAGTTCACGTAGTAGATTCCGGTCTCCGGGTCGAAAGCCTGGCCGCCCCATTCGGCGCCGCCATCGAAACCCGGGAAGACGATGGTTCCCTCCAGGCTGGGCGGCGTGAACTGGGGGCCGCTTCGGAGTTTGCGGAAGCGTTCCCGGACGACCCGGGCGGCTTCCGGGGTGCGGTCCGTCAGCAGATCCTCAGTGAGCTGTTGGCGGGCAAAGGGTTCGGGCCGCAGCGGAAACGGCTGCTGCGTGGCCAGCGACTCGCCGGGGACGTCCGAGGCGGGCACGTCACGGTACTCGATCGGGAAGAGCGGCTCGCCGGTTTCGCGGTCGAAGGCCAGCACCCAGCCGGACTTGGTCGCCACGACCACCGCATCCACCCGGCGGCCGTCGCGCTCGATCGTCACCAGGCTGGGCGGGGCGGGGAAGTCGCGGTCCCAGACGTCGTGGCGGACCAGTTGGAAGTGCCAGAGGCGTTTGCCGGTTTCCGCGTCCAGGGCGAGCAGGGTGTTGGCGAAGAGGTCGTCGCCGATGCGGTTGGCGCCGTAGAAATCGAAAGCGGCCGAGCCGGTGGGCGCGTAGACGATGCCGCGCTCCGTGTCCAGGGCCATCCCACACCAGTTGTTAGCGCCGCCGCTGTACTCCCAGGCATCTTTGGGCCATGTCTCGTAGCCGTACTCACCCGGGTGGGGGATGGTGTGGAAGCTCCAGCGCAGCTCGCCCGTGCGGGCGTCGTAGGCCCGGATATCGCCGGGGGCGGAAGGCAAGGATTCACCGACGATACTGCCGATAATGAACAGGTCCTTGTAGACGACGCCCGGGGAGGTGGCCGAGACGCTCAGACTTTCCGGGTCGCGGCCGAGATGCTCGCGCAGGTCGACGCGCCCGCCCCGGCCAAAGGTTTCCATGGGGCGGCCCGTGGCGGCGTCGAGGGCGTATAGCCACTGGCGGACGACGACGAAGATGCGCCGGTCTTTACCGTTTTCCCAGTAGGTGAGGCCGCGGTTGCGCATCTTGCCCGTGACGGGCTTGCCGCCGTGCGGGTCGAAGCTCCAGATCTCTTTCCCGGTGGCTGCATCGAGGGCGAAGACGCGGAGCTTCGGCGAGGTGGCGTAGAGCACCCCGTCGATGACGATGGGGTTGCACTGCATCTCGGAGCCTTCGAAGGCGTCGCCGGTATCGTAGACCCAGGCCACCTGGAGCTGCGAGACGTTGTCGCGGCGGATCTGATCGAGGCTCGAGTACCGGATGCCGTCCCAGCCGCCGCCATAGACGCGCCAAGTCCGGTGGGCGCCGCCGGGGGAACCGGCCGGAGGAGTCTGAATGCTGCCACCGCACCCCTCCAGCACTCCGAGCAGGACGATTCCGAGCGCGCGGCATCCCCGTCCCCAGATCCTGAGCATACTGGGACTCTACTATACTCGGGACGCGAGAGGGAACGAACCGGGCAGAGGGAACTCAGGGAGCCTGGTCGCCGGCGATACCCTTGTTCACCGAGCCGCAGAATTCCGCCAGCCGGGTCTCGATGGCCCGCACGCGCTTGGCCATCACCTGAACGAGGCGGCGGTAGACCTCGGCGCCCAGTTTCGGATCCTTTTGGCAAGCGGCGGTAAGTTGCTCTCCATCCAGGAACAGTGCGCTGCACGCTTCCCGGGCGCGCACTTGAAAGACGGTGTGGTGTTCCTCCGCCAGACTGGACCACCCGAAGGCGTCCCCGGCACCCAGAGTCTGGACGGAGAGGGAATAGTACGGTGTTCGGATCTCCACCGAAACACTCCCGCAAACCAGCAGGCAGAAGTTCTTGGACTGCTCCCCGGCGCGGAAGATGATCTCGTCTTCTTCAAACTCGACATGGCGGGCCAGAGAGGCCAGTTTCTTGACGAGAGAATCCGGCATGCCCTGGGTGAAGGGATGGCTCCGCAAGATCTTCAAGAGTGGCATTTGCCCCCTTTTTGGGGCAAATTCCCCTTTGTCAAGGGCTTGGGCACGTGGACTCATACGGTTACAAAAAGGAGGTAAGCAATCCGCATGCCAGACGCTGTGCGTTCCGTACCCGGTCTTCGACGCTCGGGCCACGGCGGTGCTATAGTTTAGGGAAAGCCGGTAACCCTATGGACGGAAAAGAGTTCTTGTCTGCCCTTCGCGCCCGGCGCCGAGTGTATGGCACCTGTGTCCTGAGTCCCGGTCCGATGTGGCCGCCGGTGGTAGCTCGGGCGGGCCTGGACTTCGTGTTCCTCGACACCGAGCACAACGCCCTCGAGCGGCAGACGGTCTCCTGGATGTGCCGGGCCTACGGGGCGGCCGGCCTGGCCACGCTGGTACGCATTCCCGCTCCGGATCCTTACCAGGCGGCGATGGCGCTGGATGGCGGGGCCGACGCCGTGCTGGCCCCCTACATCGAGACTCCCGAGCAGGTCCGGGCGCTGCGCGGGGCGGTCCGCCTGCGCCCGCTGAAGGGGGAGCGGATGGAGGAAGGTCTGAACGAAGCCGGCGCGCTCGATCCGGAGACGAGTCGCTACCTGGAGGAGCGCAACGCCGGCCGTTCGCTGCTCATCAACATCGAGAGCGTGCCGGGGATCGAGCGCCTGGACGAGATCCTGGGGGCGGGAGGCGTGGACGGAGTGATCGTGGGCCCGCATGATCTGACCGTCAATCTCGGCGTCCCCGAGCAGTATCATCACCCGCGCTTTGAAGAGGCCGTGCGCCGGATCCTCGAGACGTGCGCCCGCCGCGGCGTCAGCATGGGCGTGCACGCCTTCTGGGACAGCCTGGAGCAGCAGATCGCCTGGGCAAGGGCGGGAGCGAACATCGTTCTGCACTCGGCGGACCTGCTGTTGTTCCACCGGGCGCTATGCCGTGATCTCGAACAGATCCGGCGGGCCCTCGGCGAAGAAAACGGTGGGGTCAGCTCCGCAGCGCCGGTATAGTCGGGCGAGATCAGAAGCTCCAGCCGATCGTGGTGCTGCCGCCGAAGTCGTTCCTCGGGACATCCACCGGCGGGTGGCTGTCGAAGTTGTTCCAGAAGCTCAGGTTCCAGTAGAGGTCCCCGATCAGATCGAGTTTCAAACTGAGATCGAGGTCGAGGCGCACGCGGCCCGGGACGCTCATGCTGGGCAGGAAGCGGAACCGGGTAGTGATCTCGGTCGAATCGAAGCGGAACATTTCAAAATAAGCCATCATCATGCCTTCGGCGTTGTTTTGTTCCGGATCGCGGCCGGCGCTGGGCGAATATAGCTCCCGAGTAAACGCGGCGCCGCCAAGCACGAAGAAGCGCGTCGCCGGCCGGTAGATCAACTCCCGTCCTACGCCGCCGCCGACCAGCGATCGCAAGCTCAGTTGTTGCTGAGCGCTCCGCAGGAAATCAGTGGTTCCTGCTCCGAACCAGCGCCGGCGCAAGCGCTGCAGGTAGGTGAGGGTGAGATTGTGGCGGTCCGTGCTCTGACCGTTTTTCTGCCCGCTGAATGTGGAACTGAGCCGGGCGTCGAGACGCCGGGACTTGGTCTTATGCCCGACCGCGGCGTTCAAGGTATAGGTGGTCTGCTTGTTGCTCTCGACGAAGCTAAACCCCCCGTCTATGGAGCCGTAGAGGTTCTGGAGCCAGCCGCGCTCCAATTGATCGATGACCACCACTTCCTGGCGCGGGATCTCGAACTCGCCGCCGACGCCGCGGACGCGAAGGTCGCCTTCTTCGGCTTGCTTCGCCGGGGGCAGGGCGACCGCTCCGGTGAAGAACTCGCCGGTGCTCGATTCTACTCGGAAGTATTGTTTGCTCTCGATCCGCTCCACCTTTTCCCAGTCGATGTAAATCGTGCCGAGCGTGTAGCTCGTCTTGATCGCCAACTGGCCGCGCTCCAGCTTCTTGATCTCGCAAGTGATGCGGTCGCCGTTCTTCATGATCAGCACGTCGACCTTTTCGCGGGCCGCGGCCGGCGGAGGGTCGAGCGACAGCGCGGCCATGCAGATCAGGATGGCAAGACATGTTTTTCGGGGGAGCATTGCGGCACCTCGGCAGCCCGGGGGCTTGCCCATCATAAGCTGTATGGATGAATCGAATGAGCCCACAGACTCATCTCATCACACGTAGGTGTGATTCGATGACGCCGCTGTCCGGAACACGATTATTCCTCGGCGTCTTGCTGGCTGCAGGTGCTTGGGCGCCGGCCCGCAGTGAGGCGCTGGCCGCCAAATTGCGCCCGGAGACCGTCCGAGCGTTTGAAAGGATGGTCCGCGAGACCGAGCCGGACCTGGAGAGGCGGGCGCGCACCGGCGGCGAGTTCCTCGTTTTCGAAACCGACGCCGAGGCACGCCGCCGGGCGCGGAGCGGCGAGGTCGTAATCGTGAAACTACGCCCGCCCAAGGTGAAGGTTCCTCATGGAAAGGCGCACTATTGGGGTGGTATCCTTTTCGACCCGGACAGGAGCGCCGAGGACTACCTGAAACTGTTGCTCGACTATCAGCGCCACCAGGACTATTACAGCGACGTGCTCCGGTCCGAGCTGATCTCCCATGAGGGGAACCGGTACCACAGCCGCCTGCGGCTCTACAAGAAGAAAGTTCTCTCAGCGACGCTCAACACCGATTTCGAGACCGTCGTCTTACACCCCCGCCCAGACACGATCTTCTTGAAAAGCATTGCGACGCGCATTGCGGAGGTCGCCGAGCCCGACACGCCCGAAGAGCACGAACGGCCGGTTGGCGAGGACAGCGGGTTCTTGTGGAGGCAAAACTCGTATTGGCGTCTGGTGGATGCCGACGGGGGAGTTTACGTGGAACTGATAACGCTGTCGTTGAGCCGGGATATCCCCACAGGCCTTGGCTGGGTCGTAGGCCCGTTCGTAAACAGTATTCCGAAGGAGACGCTGGAGTCAATGCTGTCCACCACGCGGCGGGTGCTGCGGGACAACGTTAGAGCGAAGCAGCGGGCCGGGGCTGCTAACCTGTAAGACAGGGTGGGTTCCCGCACCTCGTTGATCGACAGGAAATTCCTCGAAAAACTGGAGCGGCTGGCCATTCGCTGGCAGAAGTCGCTTCCCGGGCTGGTCGGCGGCAATTTCCCCTCCCGGCAAGCCGGCCCTGGGCAGGAGTTTCTCGACCACCGGCAGTTCCACTACGGCGACGACCTCCGCGCGGTCAACTGGCGCGCGTATCTGCGCTTCGAGAAGCTCTTTCTGAAGATGTTCCACATTGAGCCTCGGGTTCCGGTTCGCCTGTTGCTCGACACAAGCCTTTCGATGGCCACCGGCGGCGGGGCCAAGTTCGACTACGGGCGTCGCTTGGCGGCGGCGCTGAGCTACGTAGGCCTGCTGCGGCACGACACGGTGGCCATACTACCTTTCAGCGACGGCCTGGGCGAAGCTTTCCTGTGTTCCGGCGGGCGCCACCGTTTCGGCCCGGCGGCGGAGTACCTGGAAGGGTTGCGCTGTGCGGGCCGGACCCGGTTTGCCGGTGTGGCCCGCGAGTTCACTGCCCGTTATGCGCAGCGCGGCCTCCTGGTTCTCATTTCGGATTTCCTGGACGACGAGGGCTTTGAGCGTCCTCTCGAGTTGCTCGGTGGATTCGGGCATGAGCTGATGCTGATTCAGTTGTGGGATCCCGAGGATCGGGAGCCGTACTGGACCGGGCCTCTGGCGCTCCAAGACGCCGAGACCGGGCGCACGCTCGAAATCGACGTGGATGGGAAGACGCGAAGCGCCTACACGCAAGCTTTCGATGCTTATGCCCGGTCGCTCGAGCGCGCGGCGCTTTCCACTGGCGGGCGGTACCTCGGGGTGCCGACGTCCCAGCCTTTGGAAGAAGCCATCTTCGCCGGGCTTACGGGCGTGGGAGGGCTCGCGTAGATGTCGCTGACGAACTTGACGGCGGCTGAACTCCTCGCGCTGGCGGCGGCCGGTGTCGCGTTCCTCACCGCCCTGTACTTACTGGACCGGAGCCGCCGGCGCCGGATGGTGCCCAGCCTCCGTTTCTGGAAGGCTTGCGGGGCGGTGCGCGCGGCACGCCGTCGGCGCATCCGCGAGCCGCTGAGTTTACTCCTGCAACTGGCGGCTTTCTTGCTCGTGCTGTTGGCGGTGGCGGGGCTGCGTACCGGAGATCCCGAGCGGGTGGCGTCGGACCACGTGCTCCTGCTCGATGCGTCGGCGTGGATGGCCGCCGCTCCGCAGGGAGTGCCGTTGATGGACGAGGTCCGGCGCCTGGGCCTCGAATACGTCCGGGCATTGCCGCCGGGGGACCGGGTGATGGTGATCTGTGCTGATTCTCTGGCCGCTCCCTTGACGGGCTTCGAGGCGGATCGGCGCGAAGTGGAGGAAGCCGTCCGCTCTTGCCGGGTAGGCTCGGGAGCCGTGGATGTCGAGCAACTGGTCGAGGCGGCGCAGCGGGCCCTCTCGCTTCATGCGCGCCGGGCGGGAGAGATCGTCTTCGTGGGCTCAGACCGGACGGCGGGTGCAGGCGTCCATGTGCTGCCGCCGCTCTCGGCGCCACTGCGCTATTTGCCTATCGAGCCGGAGCCGAAACTCCGCAACGTGGGCCTCCGCCGGGCCGCGTTGCGGCACTCGCTCACTGAAGGCAACGTCTGGGAGGTGTTCGCGGTGGTGGCCAACGACGGCGCCGCCGCCGCGGTAGTGGACCTCAGCGCCCAATTCGCCGGCGAGCCGGTTGCTTTTCGGCGGATCACGCTGGACGGCGCACAGCAGCGTTCGGTGACGTTTCCCTTGCGCACGACAGCCGGCGGGGAGCTGGAGATCTCGCTGCTCGGAGAGGACGATTTTCCCGCCGACAACCGCGTGAGTTTCCACGTGCCGTCGCGGCGGCCGGCCAGAGTGGTCGTCTTCACCCGGCGGCCGGGGGCGTTTCGGCCGTTGCTGGCTGCCGGCGGCGTGGTAGAGGCCGAATTCCGCCCGCCTGCGGCAGCGGCTCCGGAAAGCGGTGAAGCCGATGTGCTGATCCTCGACCATTGTGCGTTGCCGGAAGGCTGGCGGGGAGGGGCTATCGCGATCCTGCCGCCGCCGGGTTCTTCTCCCGTGCGCGTGGCGCGCAGGGTATCGCCGGCCACTATCACGGTGTGGAATCCGGAGCATCCAGTGAGCGCCGGGCTGCGCAGCCGCGGTCTCCGGCTCCCGTCCGCGTCGATCCTGGAGCCGGGGGACGATTTCGTTGCGATAGCGGAAACCGCCGATGGCCCCGCCCTGGTGGTGAACGACAAGACGCGAACCGCCGTCCTGGGCTTTGATCCGGTGGCTGACCCGGTGCGATTCGACCTGGCGGCGCCGCTGTTGCTCGGCAACCTGCTGCGCTGGGTGCGACCGGGCGTGTTCCGGCAATGGGAAATGACGTCGGCCGCGGTGGGTGAGGTCGTGCTGCCACTGGATGCCGGGGTCGATCCGGAAGAGATCAGAGTCGTGCGGGGCGACGGGGCGCCGGTGCCGTTCCGGGTGGTGGAAGGCGTTCTGCATTTCCATGCCGGACGAGAGGGTACGGTGCGGGTTCTGGCCGGAGGCCGGGAGATCGATTATTCCTTCCGCGCGGCGGCGATCCCGGTCGCGCGCTGGTCGCCCCCCGAAGGGGTGCGTCGCGGCCTTCCCGCGGCGCCCACGCGGAAACCGGCGCGGGTCTGGTGGCCATGGTTGGCACTCGCGGCGGCAGCGCTCCTGCTGGTTGAATGGCAGCGATTCGGGCGTGGAGCGGTTCGGAGAGAGCTGCCATCGTCGGAGGGCGTCGAGAGGAAAGCAGCATGACGTTCGAGCGAGCGTGGGTGCTGATCTGGCTGGCCGTGCCGGCCGCTCTTGCGGCGTGGGACTGGCGGCGTGCCCGTAGCCGGGTGCGTCTGCTGTTGAAGCAGCTTTCCCTGGCGGCCATCGTGGTTGCTCTGGCGGGTCCGGCGCTTCCGGTGTGGGAGACCAGACTGGCGGTGGCCGTGCTGGCTGACACCTCGGCCAGCATTCCCGACCACGACCTGAAAAAGGCGTCGCAGGTGGCACAGCAGATCTGGGAGCGCCGGGGCCGGCACGTAGTGCGGATCGTACCGTTCGCCGGCGGGGCCCGCCCGCTGTTTCCTGCCGAGCGGCAGCCCGTGCTGAGCCTGCGCCCGACACCGGGACCGGCCGGCCGCCACACCGACATTGAAGCCGCGATCCTGGATACTGTTACCGGTCTGCCTGCCGGGCTGGTGCCGCGACTGGTGCTGGTGACCGACGGGCGGGAGAACGAAGGGTCCCTGTCCCGTGCGGCCTGGCTGGCCCGTGAACTGGGCATCCCGGTGGATACCTTGCCTTTGTCCGGCCGGAAGCGACCTCAACTCCGCATCGAAGCTGTCCGCTTCCCGGCCATGGCTTTCGCGGGCGAGCGGTTCGCCGTGGAGCTCACCGTTCGTTCTCCGAAAGATGCGGACGGCACGGTAACCCTTCGTGCAGAACAAAAAGAGTTGGGAACGAGGCCGGTTCACCTTTCGGAGGGCGTCAACCGGGTATCGGTCACCGCAAGCGTAAACCTGAGCGGGGCTTACGACATTATCGGGACTCTATCGGCGCGCGGGCTGGGCGATGTGCGATTCGCACAGGCGATCAGCATTCGCACGCCCCGGGTGCTCTACGTTTCCCGAGATCCCCCCGGCACGGGCGAGCACTTGCTGGGCGCGCTTCGCTCGGGCGGACTGACGGTGGAAGAGGCCGCCGGCGTCCCCGGGGCCGACCTGAGACGCTACCAGGTGATCATCCTGAACAACTGGGACTTCCAACGTATGGCCGTTCCTTTGAAGAAACGCCTGGAGGAGTTCGTCCGCCGGGGCGGCGGCCTACTGGTGATCGGAGGTGAGCGCAACGTATATCTGGAAGAGCGCCAGCGGGCGGACGACCCGTTGGAAAGAGCGATGCCGGCCCGCCTGGTACCGCCGCGCTCGCCCGAAGGCACTTGCGTCGTCCTGATCGTGGACAAGTCTTCCTCGATGGAAGGACGCAAGATCGAACTGGCGCGCCTGGCGGCCATCGGGGTGGTGGAGAACCTCCGTCCCCAGGACCGGGTGGGCGTGCTGATCTTCGACAACTCCTTCCAGTGGGCCGTGCCGATCCGGCGGGCTCAGAACCGAACACTGATCAAGCGTCTGATCGCCGGCATCATCCCGGACGGCGGCACGCAGATCGCGCCGGCGCTGGCCGAGGCCTACCGCCGGATCCTGCCGGTCAAAGCGACCTTCAAGCATATCGTCCTGCTCACCGACGGTATTTCAGAGGAGGGCGACAGCATCGCCTTGGCCAAGGAAGCCGCCGGCAACCGGGTGACGATTTCCACCGTGGGCCTAGGGCAGGACGTCAACCGCAGCTACCTGGAAAAGGTGGCGGGCCTCGCCAAGGGGCGGTCGTACTTCCTCTCGGACCCGTCGCAACTGGCGCAGATCCTTTTGCGGGACGTGATGGAACACACCGGAAAGACCGCGGTGGAGAAGCCGGTACACCCGGTGGTGACGGCGGACTCGCCGCTGCTCGCTGGGATTCCCGAGGAAGAATGGCCGCCGCTCAAGGGCTACGTGCGGTTCCAGGCCAAGCCGGGCGCCGAGACGGTGTTGCGGCTGGACGTCGCCGAGGAGGACCCGCTGCTGACTCGCTGGCAGTACGGGCTGGGGCGGGCGGCTGTTTTCGCGTCGGACGCCAAGAGCCGCTGGGCCGCCGATTGGGTGGATTGGGAGGGTTTCGACACCTTCTGGCTCAACCTGGTGCGGGACCTGCTGCCTCACGCCGCGCCGGGCCGCGTCTCGGTAAGCTTCGATCCCGCGGATCGGCGGCTGACCGTCGATTTCCGCCTCGCGCCGGGCGAAGAGGAACCGGGGGAGCTGCCGGAACTCTATGTGTTCGGGAAGGACGGGTTCCGGCGCCCTTTAGAAATGACGAAGGTGGCGCAAGGAGCGTGGCGGGGTTCGCTGGAGATCGGCGACCGCACCGGTCTATTCCGGGTCCGCCCCCTGGAAGAGACGCCGTTGTTTCCCGAGACCGGGATCTATCTGGAGGAAAAAGAGTTTAGCGACTACGGCTCAGACGAACGGCTGCTAAAGGCTGTCGCCACGTTTACGGGCGGCCGTTTCCGTCCATCGCCCGGGGAGGTCTTCGACGCCGGCGGGCGGGCCGTCCCCACTGAAATGCCGCTCTGGCCCTGGTTACTGGCGTCAGCCGTTCTGTTGAACTGGGGGGAACTGGTGCTGCGGAAGACGCGGGCGTGGCGCGGCGTCTAGCCCTGCCCGGAGCACTCCCGCCTGGAGGGCCGGTCCGGGCGGGGCGGGTACTCGGTTTCCGAATCTGGAGTGGCGCCGGAAGTTGATATACTCGCCGCTGATGAAGTACCGGCACAGAGTCCTGGCGTTGCTGTTCCTGCTGTCGATGATCACCTACATCGACCGTGTCTGCATCGGTTTCGCCGGTCCTCGGATGCAGGCCGATGTCGGCCTCACCCCGGAGCAGTACGGTCTGGTGTTGAGCGCCTTCGCCCTTGCTTACATGATCTTTGAGATTCCGAGCGGGGCTTGGGGTGACAAGGCGGGTCCGCGTAAGCTCCTTACCAGAATCGTGGTCTGGTGGAGCGTCTTCACCAGCCTGACGGGGGCGGCGAAGAACTACACCTGGCTGCTGATCACCCGCTTCCTTTTCGGAGCCGGGGAGGCAGGCGCATACCCGAACGCCTCCGGGGCGATTTCACGCTGGTTTCCGGCGGCCGAGCGCGGCCGCGCCCAGGGGATCGTCTGGATGGCGAGCCGCGTGGGCGGCGCTTTCACCCCCTTCCTCGTCGTACCGATCCAGGCGCACTACGGCTGGCGCTCGTCGTTCTACGTCTTCGGGATCCTGGGCCTCATCTGGGGGATTGTCTGGTTCACGTGGTTCCGCGACCACCCTTCAGAGAAGAAGGGGGTCAGCCAGGAAGAGCTCGACGAGATCGGCGCCGGTTCCAGCCCGCCGGCCCATGTGAAGCTGCCTTGGGGAACCGTCTTCCGCAGCAGCAACTTCTGGATCATCTTGCTCATGTATCACCTCTACTGCTACGGCGCCTTCTTTTTCCTGTCTTGGTATCCGACGTTCCTGGTAAAGGGCCGGGGCTTCGACGACGCCGAGTTGCTCTCCTACTCGTGGCTGCCGTTTGTGCTGGGAGCGATTGCCAACATGGGGGGAGGTTGGGTCAGCGACCGCCTGGTGACGCGCGTCGGTCTGAAGTGGGGCCGGCGCACCGTGGGCTTGATCGGACTCGGGACCTCCGCCACGTTCATCTTCGCCACGGCGCTGACTCACGACAAGCTGCTGAGCGTGATCTTCCTGGCCATCGGCTTTGCCGCCTCCGACTTCATGCTGCCGGTCGCCTGGGCGGTGTGCTTGGATGTGGGCAAGAAGTACGCGGGCACGGTGACCGGAGCGATGAACACCGCCGGCCAGCTTGGGTCGTTCACGGTCGCGGCGGCTTTCGGTTTCGTTGTCACGGCTTTCGGCGGCAACTACGACGCGCCGCTCTATCCCATGGCGGCGCTGATGGGCCTCAGCACATTGCTGTGGCTGAAAATCGACCCCACGCGGCCCCTGGTGCCGGGCGACGACTGAAACGGGCGTCGGGCATCGGCCGTAAGATTGAAGAGGAGGAGGGCGGTGTTCGAGATCCTCGAGCACACGGCGGATATCGGGTTCCGGGCATGGGGAGAAACGCCCCAACAGCTGTTCGCACACGCCGCTCTGGCGCTCGAGGAGATTGCCTGCGACATCAGCCGGGTGGAGCCGCGCCGGGCCTATCCCATCGCCGCCCGGGGTGAGGACTGGGAGAGCCTGCTGGTGGCGTGGCTGAACGAGGTGCTCTATTATCTCGACGGTCAAGGGGTGCTGATGAGCCGGTTCGACCTCGAGAAGGTTGAGCCGCCCGAGGTCTCAGGCGAGGGCTGGGGCGAGCCCCGCGACCCTGAGCGCCACCCCCCGAAACTGGTGGTGAAAGGCGTCACTTACCACCAGCTCAAAGTCGAGGAGAAGGACGGCCGGTGGACGGCCGAGGTTTTTCTGGACATCTGATCTGAGGGGCGGCCATGGACATCCGGATCGAATCGATCGACGGCTTGCGCCACCGCATCCCGCAGCACGGCAGGATGCGAACCGACGCCATCGTCTATGCCAGCAAGGAGCTGCTCGAGCAGATCCGGCGCGACCTGTCGTTGCAGCAGGCGGTGAACGTGGCCACGCTGCCGGGCATCGTCGGCCCGAGCCTGGCCATGCCCGACATCCATCAGGGCTACGGCTTCCCCATCGGCGGCGTGGCGGCCACGGACTGGAACGAGGGCGTCGTCTCCCCGGGCGGCGTGGGCTTCGACATCAACTGCGGCGTCCGGCTGGTCCGGACGAACCTCAGCCGGGACGAAGTCCATTCCCGCATCCGGGAGCTGGTGAACCAGGCGTTCCGGGACGTGCCCTGCGGCACCGGGGGCAAGGGGCGGTTGAAGCTGACCGAAAAGGAGTTGAACGAGGTGCTCGAGAAGGGCGCCCGCTGGCTGGTGGACCGCGGCTACAGCCCGCCGCGGGACGCCGAGTGCGCCGAGGAAGGCGGGTGTCTGGCGGAAGCCGATCCGGGGGCGGTTTCGGCCCGGGCCAAGGAGCGGGGCCGCCCGCAGCTCGGCACCCTGGGCAGCGGCAACCACTTCCTCGAGATCCAGTACGTGCAGCGCGTCCACTACCCCGAGGCCGCCAAGGCCATGGGCCTCGAAGAGGGGCAGGTGGTGGTGCTGATCCATTCCGGATCGCGGGGGCTCGGCCACCAGGTCTGTACCGACTTCCTCCAGCAGATGGGCGCGGCCATGAAGCGCTACGGCATCTCGCTGCCGGACCGCCAGTTGGCCTGCGTGCCGATCCAGTCGCCCGAAGGGCAGGCCTACCTCGGGGCCATGCGCGCCTCGGCGAATTTCGCCTGGGCGAACCGCACGGCGATCCTCTATTTCCTGAGGGACTCGTTCGAACGGGTCTTCGGCAAGTCGGCCGAACTGGTGACGATTTACGACGTCTGCCACAACATCGCCAAGCGCGAGCGCCATGTGGTGGACGGAAAAGAGCGGGACGTGCTGGTGCACCGCAAGGGCGCCACCCGGGCGTTCCCGCCGGGCCATCCCGAGATTCCGGAGGTTTACCGGTCTATTGGGCAGCCGGTGCTGATCCCGGGCAGCATGGGTACCGCTTCCTGGGTTCTGTGCGGAACCGAGGGGGCGATGCGGGAGACCTTCGGCAGCGTCTGCCACGGAGCCGGCCGCCTGATGAGCCGGACGGCGGCGAAGAAGGGCCGCAACGCCAAGGAAGTGGAGCGCGGCCTGGAGAAGCGCGGCGTCATCGTCCGCAGCGAGACGAAGAACGGCATCCTCGAAGAAGTGCCGGAAGCCTACAAGGACGTGGACGAGGTGATCGAGGTGGTCGAGCAAGCGGGCCTGGCCCGCAAGGTGGCCCGGCTCCGGCCCATGGGCGTGATCAAGGGCTGACCGCGGAGTCTACTGGCTGGGCCGGACTCGCTTTGGCATTTCCACGGCTTCCGGCTTCCCCCTCAACTCTACGGCTTCCGCCATGCCGGCGAGCGAAAGCGTGCGGTAGAGCTGCTCGATCCGGTCCTCGAGCTGCGCGACCCGCTCTTGTAGCGTCTTGATCCGGCCCTCCACCGCCGCCGGGTCGATCTTCGGGGCGGAAATCACTTGCAGAACGGCGTTGCGGGCGAACTCGGACATGCTCCGGGCCCCCGCTTCCCGGAATGCCGCCCGCAACTTTTCATACTCGCCTTCACTCAGCCGGAAGTTCACCAGCCGGTCTCGTGGATTGACTACGCTCATCGTCTGGTTCCTCCACAGCGGCCGCCGTGGGCTGCCCCGCCCGGAGCC
>JALSRK010000077.1 GCA_026984795.1 Solibacteraceae bacterium
CGCCTGATCGACTCGACATCGGTGCCAACGCTATGAGTTCCAGAGAGTTGCAGTTCGCCGGCGACTACAGAAAGAAGCTCCTCGAGACCATCGAGGCGATCGACATCGCCAAGGTGCGGCAGGCGATCGAATGGCTGCGGCAGGCCCGCGACGAGGGCCGCCAGATCTTCGTCTGCGGCAACGGCGGCAGCGCCTCCACCGCCTCGCACTTCGTCTGCGACATGGTGAAGGGAGCGAGCTACGGCCGTGAGAAGCGTTTCCGCATCCTGGCCTTGACCGATTCGTTGCCCACCATCACCGCCTACTCGAACGACGTGGCCTACGACTGCGTCTTCGTCGAGCAGTTGAAGAACTTCGCCCGGCCCGGCGACGTGGTGATGGCGCTGAGCGGCTCGGGGAACTCGGAGAACGTGATCCAGGCGGTGGAGTACGCCAACTCGATCGGCTGCCGGACGATCGGACTCACCGGCCGCGACGGCGGAAGGCTGGGCCGCGCCGCCCAGCTCGAGATCAACGTTCCCGAGCCGCACATGGGCCGCATCGAGGACGCCCACCTGATCGTCTGCCACATGATCTGCTACTACTTCATGGACGCCGAGGGGTAGCGCCGCAGCGTCTCCGCCGGACCGCGCCGCGGCCTTCGCTACAATCCAAGAGACGTGCCCGTCCACCGCGCCGTGAAGTACATCAACCTGGTGATCGCGCTCCTGCTGGTGGCGGGCGCCGGAGCCTTCTACTGGTGGGGCTACCGCCCGCTTCCCCAGACCTCCGGCGAGATCGCCGCCCCGGTCCAGAAACCTGCCGAAGCCGTCCGGGACGAGCTCGGAGTCCCCCATATCGTCGCCGGCAGCGACGAGGATCTGTTCTTCCTCCAAGGCTTTGTCACCGCCCAGGACCGCTTGTTCCAGATGGACTTCCTGCGCCGCAGGGCCGCCGGGCGCCTGGCCGAGATCCTCGGCGAGGCGGCGCTGGCCAACGATCGCCGGGCGCAGACCCTCGGCATGGAGGCGGCCGCCGAGAAATACGCCCGGCAGTTGGACGAGCCAACGCGCCGCATCTTCGCCGCCTACGCCCGCGGGGTGAATTTCTTCCTGGAGCGCCGCAGTGGCCGCTTGCCGGTGGAGTTCGCCCTGCTGCGCTACGACCCCCGCCCGTGGCGCATCGCCGACTCCCTGCTGGTGGCGCTGGAGATGTTCCGCACGCTCAGCTCGACCTGGCGCTCCGACCTGGCGCGGCAGGCTCTGCTCGAGAGCGGAGACCCGGAGCGGGTGCGGCGGCTCTACCCGGTGTGGTCCGGTCTCGAACCGCCCCTCGGCTCGAACGCCTGGGCCGTCGCCGGGGAGCGCACGGCGAGCGGCAAGCCGCTGCTGGCGGGCGATCCCCACCTCGAGTTCACCGTCCCGCCGGTCTGGTACCAGATCCACCTGCGCTCGCCCGGCTTTCACGTGGCCGGCATGTCGCTGCCGGGACTGCCCGGCGTCATCATCGGCCACAACGGCCGCATCGCCTGGAGCGTCACGAACCTGCAGTTCGACGTCCAGGACTTGTACCTGGAACAGTTCGAGCCGGCCGGCGGGCGATATCTCTACCGCAACTCGATCCACCGGGCTGGCCGGCGGGTGGCGCGGCTGCTGGTCCGCCGCGCCCGCCCCGTCATCGTGAAGACGTGGGTCACGCGCCATGGCCCCATAGTGGCCGTCGCCCGCGGGCGGCACTTCGCTCTCCGGTGGACCGCCTTGGAGCTGGAGCGCTTCCGCTACCCGATTCCGGCTATCAACCGCGCCGGCGGCTGGGAGGAGTTCCGGGAAGCGCTTCGCGAGTTTCCCGGGCCCGCGCTGAACTTCGTCTATGCCGACGTGGACGGCAACATCGGCTCTCAGGTGGCCGGTAAGCTCCCGATTCGCGACTATGACGGCGCTTACCCGCAGGACGGCGCGGCTGGGGAGTTCGAATGGAAAGGCTACATTCCCTTCGACAATCTGCCCGCCGTTTTCAACCCGCCGTCAGGAATCGCCGTCAGCGCCAATCAGAACCCGTTTCCCCGGGACTATCCCTACCGCGTCGGGGGCCGTTTCGCGCCCGGTTACCGTGCCCGGCGAATCCGCCGCCTACTTTCGGAAAAGGACCACTGGACCGCCGAGGCGATGCTCGCGGTGCAGACAGACATCTACGACCCGTACCTCCACGGGCTCGCCCGGCGGGCCGTCGCCGCTTGGGACCGCCGGCCGAAAGGCGGCCCGACGCTGGCGGCGGCCGTCGACCGCCTGCGCGGCTGGGACGGCCGCATGGCGAAGGCCAGCCCGGCGGCCCTGATCGCGCGCCTGCTGTTCCGGCATTTGAGACGCGAAGTCGCCGAGCGCGCGGCCAAAGGCGCGGGACTCCTCTATGACTCCCCGATGGCCGCGCCGGTGATCGAGAAGCTCCTCGAAGAACAGCCCCAGGACTGGTTTGCAGACTACGATGCGTTGCTCCTTGACGCTCTCGCCGGAGCCTGCGCCGAGGCGGAGAGAATGTTCGGAGCGCGGATCGAGCGCTGGCAGTACGGGCGGTGGAACCGTCTCCGGCCCTCCGGGGGACTGCTCGCGCAGCTCCCGTTGATCGGGCGCTACTTTGTTTTCGACTCAGTCGCCCTTGGCGGCTCTCCCAACACCGTGCTCCAGGTCAATGGGCGGGTAATGCCTTCGGCGCGCATGGTCCTGGACCCCGCCGACTGGGACAACTCCCGCTACGTCCTCCCGTTCGGAGAATCCGGCCAGCGGTTTTCGAAACACTTTCGGGATCAATGGAAAGCTTACCTCGAGGGGCGCGCCTTCGCCTCGCAATATCAACAGATTAGCTCAGGCATTCGACTTCGCTTCGTAACTGCGCGATAATAAAAGATTTAGGAACGGGCCCGAGCCCCTCTGGTGTAGTACGCAGCCAGATCGATGCGAATTCAAATCATCTGTCCCGCCTCCCCGATGACCGTCTACGGAAACCGGGTCACCGCCGTCCGCTGGTCGAAAATGCTTCGTCCGATGGGCCACAGCGTCGATATTTCCCAGCATTACGGCGGGACGATCAGCGACCTGATGGTCGCCATGCACGCCGCCCGCAGCGCCGATGCCATCCTCCAGTTCCGGAAACGGCACCCGGAAAAGCCTTCCGTTTTGGTCCTGACGGGCACCGACATCTACCGCGACGTGGCGAGGTCGGCCAAGGCGCGCGAAGCCATGCAGACAGCGGACCGGCTGCTGATCTTTCAGCCCCTCGCCAAGCAGGTCGTTCCGGAGGAGCTGAAACGAAAGGTCCGCCTCATCTACCAGTCCGCCGAACAGACGGCCGATGCGCCGCCGCTCGACAGAAACGCTTTCGTCATCAGTGTCGTCGGGCACGTGCACGAGGTGAAGGATCCGCTGCGGGCGGCTATGGCCTCCCGGAAGCTCCCGAAGGAGTCCAGGATCCGGATCGTCCAGGCCGGCGACGCCGACGACGGCAACCTGATCCAGCGGGCGCGGGCCGAGGCTCTCAAGAACCCTCGCTACCGCTATCTCGGATCGATCCCCCGCTGGAAGGTTCGGAACCTGATTGCCGGCAGCCATTTGCTCGTACTCAGTTCCCGCATCGAAGGCGGAGCCAATGTTCTTTCCGAGGCGATCGTAGACTATGTGCCGGTTCTCGCTTCCCGCATTCCAGGCAACGTCGGGATCCTCGGCGAGGATTATCCCGGCTACTTCGACCCCGGCGATACCGACAGGCTCACGGAACTGATGTACCGGACCGAGACCGACGAGGACTTCTACCAGGAACTCAAGACACGGTGCGCCCTGCTCGCGCGGCAGTTCCGGCCCGAGGCCGAGCGCCGGGCCTGGGAAAAACTCATCAAAGAGGTGAGCCGCATCAAGCACTGAGGATGGCGGCGCCGCGGGCGCGCGCCTCACCGGCCGGGTTGCACCTCGACGATCCGTCCCTCCCGAACCTCGATATAGGTGATGCCCAGCCCCTTGGCCAGTTCCCGGTCCCGCATCGAGTCCCCAATAAGAATCGACGCCCCGAGATCGATTCCCCACTTCCGCACCGCCTCGAGCACCAGTCCCGGCTGAGGCTTCCGGCAGGAGCAGGTTCCCTCCTCGTGGGGGCAGCAGTAGACGTCGTCGACGGGCGCGCCCTTTTCGGCCAGAGCTTCCCGCATCCGCCGGTGGAGCTCTTCAAGATCGGCGGCCGGAAGCAGCCCCCGGGCCACGGCCCGCTGGTTCGTCACTACGATCACCAGATACCCGAGCGCCTTGAACAGCCGGATCCAATCCACCGTCTCCGGAATGAACCGGAAGTCTTCCCAACGGGTGATGTACTCGCCCTCGGGCGGCGCGACGTTGATCACGCCGTCCCGGTCCAGAAAGACGCAGGGCCGCTTCATCCGGTCAGGCCTCCGTGGTGGACGATCCGGGTGCCGTGCGGGCAGAAGGAGAAGGGCACCTCGGTGAGCTCGCCCAGAGTTTCCCGAAGGCGCGGCTGCGCTTCGGGTTCGCAGTAGAACAACAGGAATCCGCCGGCTCCGGCCCCCAGCAGCTTGCCGCCCAGGGCGCCGGCCTCGCGCCCCCGCCGATAGATGGCGTCCACGGCGTCGTTGCTGATGGACGCTTCGAGGGACTTCTTGCGCTGCCAGGACTCGTCGAGCAGCCGCCCGAACTCGCCCAGGTCCTTACCTTGAACCAGCACGTCCCTCATCCGCCGGGCGATCTCGCACAGCTCGGCCAGCACTCCCAGCTTCTCCGCGGTGTGGCGCTGCTGGCGCGCCAGCACCTCCCGGGCGCTCCGGGTGATGCCGGTGAAGAAGACGAGCAGCCGCCGGTCCAGCTCCCGGTAGACCTCCTTCGAGCAGGCCACCGGCTCCACCTGCACCCGGCCGTCCTGATGGAACTGAATGAACTGGAGCCCGCCGTAGGCGGCGATGTACTGGTCCTGCTTGCCGATCGGCTCGCCCAGCCGCTCGATCTCGATGTGGCAGGCCTCCTCGGCCAGCACGTTCGGCGTCACGACTTCATCTCGGAAGGCATAGAGGGCGTGGAGCAGCCCCACGGTGAAGCTGCTCGAGGACCCCATCCCCGCCTGAGCCGGCAGGTCGGCCATCGAGACGATCTCCAGCGGCCTCTCGACCCCCACCAGCTTCAGGCACTCGCGCACGATGGGGTGCTGGATGCCGTCGATGGTCTCGGAATACTCCGTACGGGAGTAGCTCACCCGGAAGGAGCGGCCGAAGTGTTCCTTGACGGCCAGGTACATGTACTTGTCGATGGCCGTGCACAGCACCGCCCCGGGCTGGCGGGCGTAGGAGGCCCTCAGGTCCGAGCCGCCGCCGGCGAAGCTGATGCGGAATGGCGTGCGCGTGATGATCATCCCTGGAAGAACTCCTCCACGATCTTCAGCCGCTCCGGCGTGCCGATGTCATAGAACCGCTGCCGGACCTCCAGCCCGTAGAGCTCGCCCCGGGCGATCAGACGGGTGTAGATCTCCTTCTCCAGGGAGAACCTCGGCGGGCCGTCCCAGTCCTCGAGCGCGCGGCGGCGCAGCGCCGCCACGCCCGCGTCCACGTGAGTGAGCCCGGCGGTCTGGGGCGCGCCCTTCTCGTAGCGCGTGATGCGGCCGTCCGGCGCCACGGCGACGTTGTTTGCGACGCCCGTGTCGCCGTGGCGGTTGTCGTAGATGACCAGGACGCCGGAGCAGCCCGTCTCGCGCAGCCGCTGCACTGCTAGCGGATAGTCCATCGGCAGGTAGGAGTCGCCGTAGATGAGGACGAAATCCTCGGCCAGCAGGGGCAAAGCCCGGACCAGCGCGCCGCCGGTGCCCAACGGCTCGGGCTCGCGGGAATACCGGATCCGGAGGCCCAGCGCCGAGCCGTCGCCGAAATGGCTTTCGATCTGTTCGCCCAACCAGCCGGTCAGCAGCACCACGTCTCGGATCCCTTGCCTCGCCAGCTCCCGCAACTGGTGCTCCAGGTAGGGCTTGCCGGCCACCGGGACCATCGGTTTGGGGATCTCGAGCGTCAGGGGACGCAGCCGGACGCCAAGGCCTCCGGCCAGAATCACCGCCTGGATGCCGCTCTCGCTCATGGCTTCCGCTCCAGCAGTTGCCGGATCGCCTCCCGCACGCTCTCTTCCGAGTTCAGCCGGGCCCGCCAGCCGAGCCGCCCCAGCCGCGTGACGTCGAGCGTGAAGCGGGGCACGTCGCCGGGCCAGCCCCCTTCGCCGCCGGTGTAGCGGAATCGCACGCCCTCGAGGCCCATCGCCTCCGCCACCAGCTCCGCGATCCGGGTGACGGTGACGGCGTCCCGCCCCCCGAGATTGTAAATGTTCAGCGGCTCCCGGGCGTGATCGACGACGAAGAGCATGGCCTCGATGCACTCGGCGGCCGTCAGGTACGACTTCCGCTGCCGCCCGTCACCCAGGATGAGCAGCTCCTGCGGGTTCTCCTTCAGGCGCGCGATGAAGTCCCCGATCACCGTGCGGCCGCGCTTGCGCACCTTCGGCCCGACGATGTTGGCGAACCGCAGGATCCAGGCCTGGATGCCGAACAGGTGCGAAAAGGCCGAGATCAGCGCCTCGCCGGCGAGCTTGGCCGCGCCGTAGAGCGAGATCGGCCGGCAGGGGGCGTCCTCAGGGATCGGCAGGCGCTCCTGGATGCCGTAGACCGCCGACGTAGAGGCGAAAGCGATACGCCGGACGCCGGCTTTGCGCATTGCCTCGAGCACGTTGTAGGTGGCCAGCGTGTTCTGCTTCAAGTCGAGATCGGTGGGGCTCTCCGGGGTGAACTTCACGTCCGGGTTGGCGGCCAGGTGCCAGACGATCTCCGCGCCGTTGACGGCGCGCTCCACCGTGGCGGCATCCAGCAGGTCGCCCTCGATCAATCTAAAGCCAGGCTGCCGGATGAGCGGCTCGATGTGCTCCCGGCGGCCGCTCGAGAAGTTGTCGAGGACGGCGACCTCGTCGCCGCGCTCCAGCAAGGCGGCGGCGAGGTCCGATCCGATACAGCCTGCACCGCCGGTGATGAGCGCCCGCACCTGATCCAGTTTAGCGGCCGGCAGGGTCCGGTTTCGACGCGGCCGGAATCAGGCGGCCTTCGGCCCCCAGCCGGTACCGCCGCCCGCGCCAGACGATCGTGTTGCCGAAGAAGGCCGCCAGCCAGCTCAGCCAGCTCACGACATCCTGCAGCGGCAGCAGCCACCACCAGCGCCGGAAGAGCGGATCCCGCAGCGCCGGGCCGGCCACCGCCCAGGCGGCCACATAGCGCGCGGCCGCCGCCAGCGCCGCCAAGGGCCACCACGAGGGCGCGGCGAGCAGAAGCAGCAGCGCCATGGGGATCGGGAAGGTGAAGGCCTGCCCGTAGTAGCCCGCCGGACGCGAAAAGCGCGTGCCCCGCTGCCACATCACCCGGTGCTTGATGTTCTTCCAGAACGGCTGGCTGCCGATACGGTGCTCGATGACGTAAGCGGAAAGCTCGGTGCGGAAACCCGCCTCGGCGGCGTACCTGCCCAGCAGGAAGTCGTCGATGTAGGAATCCTTCACCCGGGAGAAGCCGCCGATGGCCTCGAGCGCCTCCCGCCGCATCACCATCGTCGGTCCCACGCCGAACTTCATGCCCTCCACCAGCCGCGCCACCAGCACCCCGGCCATGAACTCGGTGTTCATGCCCAGCGCTTCGAGACGTGTCCAGAAGCTCCGCCCGGGCACGGCCCGGTAAGGGCAGGTGAGGCAGCCCAGCTCCGGGTCGGCGAACTCGGCCGCCAGCGTGCGCAGCATCTCCGGCCCGACGCGGATGTCGCTGTCGCTCATGACGAGGATGTCGTGGCGCGCCTCGGCGGCCATGCGCTCCAGGCTGTAGTCCTTGGGATTGCGGTACGGCGATTCACCGGTGACGAGAATCCGCGACGGCACGTTCGGGAACTCCCGGCGAACCGCCTCGGCGACCGGAAGAGCGGGGTCGTCTTCGGTGTCGATGCCGAGCAGGATCTCGAAGTGCGGGTAGTCCTGCCGGAAGAAGCTGCGGAGATTCTCTTCCAGGCCGTCGTCGAGCCCGCGCAGCGGCTTCAGGATGGAGAAGGCCGGCTGCGGATGCGTTCCGGGTGCGGGCAGCCGCGCCGCCCGGCGGCGGTAGCTCACCACCGCCGCGCAGACCATGCCGCAGTAGACGACGGCCCCGGCGGCCAGCGGCAGCAGCAGGAACAGGGGGGCAGGGAACTCCACGAGCTACTCGACCGGCGTCTTCTCCTCGATCAGCTTCCGGATTTCGGCCAGAAACTCGGCTACCGGCTTGGCTCCTTGGTCGCCGTGCCGGCGGTTGCGCACCGCCACCGTGCCGGCCTGGGCCTCGCGGTCGCCGATCACCAGCATGTAGGGGATCTTCTGCACCTGCGCCTCGCGGATCTTGAAGTTCACCTTCTCGTTGCGGTCGTCCAGCCAGACGCGGATGCCGGCCTCCTCGAGCTGCCGGGTCACCTGGCGGGCGTACTCCAGGTTCCGGTCGGTGATCGGCAGCACAGCGGCCTGGATCGGGGCCAGCCAGACCGGGAAGGCCCCGGCGTAGTGCTCGATGAGAATGCCGAAGAAGCGCTCCACCGACCCGAACAAGGCCCGGTGGACCATCACCGGCTGGTGCGGCTTGCCGTCCTCGCCGATGTACTCCATCTCGAAGCGCCTCGGCAGGTTGAAGTCGAACTGGATGGTCGAGAGCTGCCAGGTGCGTCCGATGGCGTCCACCAGCTTGACGTCGATCTTCGGCCCGTAGAAGGCCGCCTCGCCGCGCTCGAGCTTCGCCTCCAGGCCCGCCCGCCGGCAGGCCTCCTCGAGGGCGTCCTCGGCCAGCTTCCACTGATCGGCCGATCCCAGGTACTTGCCCGCCTCTTCCGGGTCCCACGTGGAGAGCTCGGCCGTGTATTCGTCGAAGCCGAAGGTCTTCATCGTGTGCAGGGCGAAGTCCAGGCAGCCGACGATCTCCTCTTCCACCTGTTCCGGCGTGCAGAAGATGTGGGCGTCGTCCTGGGTGAAGCCGCGCACCCGCAGCAACCCGTGGGTGACGCCGGAGCGCTCGTGGCGGTAGACCGTGCCCAGCTCGCCCATGCGGATCGGCAGGTCGCGGTAGCTGCGGAGCCGGTCTTTGTAGATCAGGATGTGGAACGGACAGTTCATCGGCTTGAGCTGGTACTCGGCGTCGTCCATCTCCATGCGCTTGAACATGTCCGAGGCGTAGTACTCGTAGTGGCCGGAGGTCTTCCAGAGGTCGGCGCGGGCGATGTGGGGGGTGAAGACGAGCGAGTAGCCGCGCTTGAGGTACTCCTCGCGCATCCAGTCCTCCATCACCTTGCGGACCATGGCGCCCTTGGGGTGGAAGAAGACCAGTCCCGGGCCGGCCGCCTCCTGGATGCTGAACAGGTCCAGCTCCTTGCCGAGCTTGCGGTGGTCCCGCTTCTTGGCCTCTTCGAGCTGCTTCAGGTAGGCCTCGAGATCCTTCTTGGTGAAGAAGGCCGTGCCGTAGATGCGCTGCATCTGCTGGTTCTTTTCGTCGCCTTTCCAATAGGCGCCGGCGATCGAGAGCAGCTTGAAGGCCTTGATGCGCTTCGTCGAGGGCACGTGGGGCCCGCGGCAGAAGTCGATGAAATGATTTCCCAGCGTGTATTCGCTGAAGACCTCGCCGGCCTTCTCGTCGATGAGCTCGCACTTCATCTGCTCGCCCATCTCGGCGTACTTCTTCAGGCCCTCCTGCTTCGGGGTGAGAATCCGCCGGTAGGGCAGGTCCTTCTTCTGCAGCTCCCACATCTTGGCCTCGATCTTCTCGAGGTCTTCGGGGGTGAACTTCTCTTCCCGGTAGAAGTCGTAGAAGAAGCCGGTGTCGGTGGGCGGGCCGATGCCGAGTTTCGTCTCCGGGTAGAGCTCGAGGACGGCGGCGGCCAGCAGGTGGGCGGCCGAGTGCCGGTAGACTTCCAGGGCCTCGGGATCCTTCGGGGTGAGGATCTCGAGTCTGGCGTCCTCGGTGAGCGGGCGCGTCAGGTCCCAGAGCTCGCCGTTGACGCGCGCCACCACGGCGTCTTCGGCCAGCCGCCGCCCGATGGAGCGGGCGATCTCGAGCGGCGTGGCGCCTTTCGGAACCTTCTTCTGACTGCCGTCGGGAAGCGTGATCGTAATTTCGTCCATGGTCGTGAGCTGAAAGGCAGAGCCGCCCGCGGTTCGGGTCTGGCGCGGCCTTCGGGGATGGTCGCCGCCACGCCGGCGTACCGCGTGCGCCGGATTACACGGAAGAGCCCTCGCGGAACAACCGCGGGAAGCCGAGCGGCGTCCTTGCCTGGGACGGCCTGCTTAAGTTCTAGCCTAACAGACGCGCCTTTGAACGATCAGTGCCGTGGGCCGGCCCGGCCATCTCCTTCATTCGCCGTGGCCGTTTGGTATACAATGCCTCGAAGAGAATCAGGGTTTGCTCTTTGAATCTCTATTACGGATTCTCACGCGATGCATAAATATATCCTGATCGGCCCCCAGGGCTCCGGGAAAGGCACCCAGGCCCGCCTCCTGTGCCGCGATTATGACTTCGAGCACATCTCCATCGGCGACATCTTCCGCTGGAACATGGCCCACCATACCAAGCTCGCCGCCCGGATTCGCCGGATTATGAATCAGGGACTTCTTGTCCCCGATGAGATCGTCGAAGAGGTGGTCCGCCGCCGTCTCGAGGAACACGACTGGAATTACGGCTTCGTCCTCGACGGCTTCCCCCGCACGCGCTCTCAGGCCGAGTACCTGTTCGAGAACTACAACCTGGACAAGGCGATCTACCTCGACATCCCCGAAGACGTCGTCTACCAGCGTGTGATGCACCGCGCCAAGGTCGGCGAAGGCGACGGTTTCACCAAGCGCGCCGACGACAACGTCGAAACATTGAAAGTCCGCCTCCGCGAATACTTCGAGAAGACCGTCCCCCTGCTCGAACTTTTCGAAAGCAAACAGATGCTCGTGCGCGTCGACGGCACTGGCGCCATCGAGGAGGTCTACGCCGCCATCCGCAAGGCCTTGAATCTGCCCGAGCCGCCCCCGGGAGCCGCCGCGTCGGGAGAGAAGTAAGTCCAGCCGCCTGCGCCGGTCAGGAGTTCTTCAGGATCGTCTCCCGGTAGATGCGGTCGAGCTCCCGCCGGGCGATCGCCGCCCAGGGGCTGCCCGGATCCAGCTTCAAGTACGCCTTCCAGTGCCGCACAGCTTTCAGGGGCTGCCCTCCCGACTGGTAGAGCAGGGCGATGTTGTAGTGAGCGTCCGCATAGTGCGGATTGAATTTGAGCGCCAGTTGGTACTCCGCCAGTGCCTCGGCCCTCTTGCCCAGCTCCTCGTACAGATTCCCCAGATTGAAGTGCGCCAGCGCGTAATGCCTGTCCACTTCCACCGCCCGCCGGTAGTATTCCTCGGCCTTGCCTAGCTCCCGCGCTGTGAAGTAGATCGTTCCCAGGTTCACGTACGCCCCGGCAAACCCGGGGTCAGCCGCAATCACCTCTTCGTAGGCTTGGATCGCCCCCTCGATGTCCCCGGCGCCTTCCATCTCCACTCCCCGCTGGAAGAGCAGCTCCGCCCGCAGCGTCTCCCCGGCCTGCCGACCGGTCTTGGAGCGCCGCGCGTCCGCCACCGGGAACGAGACCAGCCGCCGCATCTCGTCTCGGTCGAAGTCCAGCAGCAACTGCCCGGAAACCGGCTCCATTGTCTGGTTGCCGACTTGAACGAAGACCTTCCGCCCCTCACTGAACACCCGAAGCTCGACCAGAGGATTCTCGATCCCTTCCAGCTTCCTGCGGACCGCCTCCAGCGCTCGCCGGATCTCCGGCGCCCGGACCCGCCCTTGCTGCAGCTTGGCGATCGTCCGCAGCGTAACCAGATCGACGAAATCGTACTCCTCAGCCGGCTCGATCAGCCCCTGTTCTTCCCATCGCTTGAGCTGCCGTTCGCTCAGGTTCAGTAGCCGGCGCACATCCCGCCGCGTGTAACGCTGCTTCGGAGGATCGCCGATCACGCGACAGATTGTAGCACGACGCCGCCGCGCCGCGATTCCGCCCGGCGCCCCGTCCGCCGTCCTGCTCCACCAGCCTGTACGCCCGGGTTGCGTCACGAGAGAATCAGTTCCTAAACTAGTGCTTGACGGCGGCCGCCGCCACCGGTCATACTGGTGGTGTGCTGCAACTCATTTTCAAAAACGAAACCGGCAGCGTGAAATCATCCGGCACTTCATCCCTGATGGATCTCCCCCGCGGCCGCGAGGGCGTGATCCTCGATCTCGACCTGCCCGAGGACGTCGCCAGGCGATTGATGGAGCTTGGCTTCGTTCCCGGCAATACCGTCGTCCCCGCTCGCAGCGCCCCCGGCGGCGACCCCCGCGTCTACCGTGTGGACGGCTCCGAGGTGGCCCTGCGGCGGGAAACCGCGGTTCACATCCGGATCCGGGACCGCAACGACTGCTTCTCCGACGAGTGATGGCCAATATCTGCGGCTGCGAGTTACAGGCGCACCGGCCCGAACAAGCGCCGAAGCAACCCCACACCCACCTCCACCGCGTCGCCATCGTCGGCCCCCCGAATTCAGGTAAGTCAACTCTGTTCAATAAGTTAACCGGACTCCGGCAGAAGGTCGCCAACTACCCCGGCGTCACCGTCGAACAGCGGACCGGCCGTATCCGCCTGGCCCACAACCGCGAGGTCGAGCTCATCGACCTGCCCGGCATCTATAGCCTCGACCCGCGCAGCGAGGACGAGCGCGTCACCCACGACGTCCTCACCGGCCGCATGCCCGGCGTGTCCCGCCCGGACGCCGTCATCCTCATCCTGGATTCCACCAACCTCAGCCGCCACCTCATTCTGGCCGCCCCCGTGCTCAGCCTCGGGCTGCCTACCCTGGTCGTTCTCAATATGGCCGACGCGCTCCGCGAGGGCGGCGGCGCCCTCGATACCAGCGCCCTCGCCGCCCGGCTCGGAGCCCCTGTCGTTCTCGCCTCCGCAGCCAAAGGCGAAGGGCTGGAACCCGTTCACGAGTTCCTGAACCGTCAGTTCGCCGTCCCCCACCCGGTGCAACTGCCTGTCATCCAGGACATCCCCAAGTGCCGCGCCTGGGCCTCGCGGATCGGCGCCGAAGCCTCCTATCGCGCTCCGGCCCCGCCCGTCTGGACCCGCCGCCTGGATGCCGTCTTCCTCCACCCCCTCTTCGGACCCCTCGTCTTCATCCTCGTCGTGCTGGCCGTCTTCCAGACCATCTTCGTCGGCGCCGAGCCGCTGATGAATGCCGTCGAGGCCGCCATCACCTGGTCCGGGAGCGAAATCGGCCGTCTGCTCCCCGCCTCGCCGGTCCGTGACCTCATCGTCGAAGGCGTCTGGGGCGGTGTCGGCTCGGTCATCGTCTTCTTGCCCCAGATCCTGCTCCTCTTCCTCTTCATCGGCATCCTCGAAGACTCCGGTTATCTGGCCCGCGCCGCCCTCATCGCCGACCGCACCATGGCCAAGGTCGGCCTCCAGGGCAAGAGCTTCATCCCCCTGCTCTCGGCCTACGCCTGCGCCGTGCCCGCCATCATGGCCACTCGGACCATCGAGAACAAGCGGGACCGCATCGCTACCATCCTCATTGCGCCCTTCATGACCTGCTCGGCCCGCTTGCCCGTCTACACCCTCTTCATCGCCGCCTTCATCTCTGAAGGACCCTTCCTCGGCCCCTTCGTCGGCCGCCGCACCGCCGCTATGGTCGGACTCTACATTCTGGGCTTCTTGGCCGCGTTCGCCACCGCCCGCCTGCTGAAGTCCTCCATCCTCAAGAGCGAACGCACCCCCTTCGTCCTCGAATTGCCGCCCTACCGCCGCCCCACCCTCCGCTCCCTGGGCCTCCGGCTCTACGACCGCGCCCGCATCTTCCTCCGCCGCGCCGGCACCGTCATCCTCACCGCCGTCGTCATCTTGTGGATCCTGGCCCACGTTCCCCTCATCGATGGACACGCTCCGCCCATCGAGCACAGCGCCGCCGGTACCCTCGGCCGCGCCCTCGAGCCCCTCATCGCGCCCTTGGGCTTCAATTGGAAAATCGGTATCGGCCTCATCAGTTCCCTGGCCGCCCGCGAGACCATCGTCGGCACCCTGGGCACCATCTACGGTATCCAGGGCGATGAGAGCGCCCCGGGCCTCCAGGCCGCCTTGCACCGCGACCTCACCCCCGGCGGGGCCGTCGCCTTGCTCGTCTTCTTCGCCTTCGCCATGCAGTGCATGTCCACCGTCGCCGTCGTCCGCCGCGAAACCGGCGGCTGGAAGTGGCCCGTGCTCCAGTTTGTTTACATGGGTTCGCTGGCCTACTTGGGCGCGCTGGCAGCCAACTGGATCGTGACCGCCTGGATTTCCTGAGCCTGGCTCCCTGGAACGGACATCCAATGAATCTGGCCCGCTACGGCCGTGCTAGCATAATTCCCTGAACCTTAAGGAGGTCCCTTCGTATCCCATGCGCAACGTAATCATCATCGGCTCCGGCTGTGCTGGAAACACGGCGGCCATCTACACCGCCCGGGCCAACCTCGGGCCCCTCGTCGTCTCCGGGCATGAGCCGGGCGGCCAGCTCTCGCTCACTACCCTGGTCGAGAACTATCCCGGCTTCCCCGACGGCATCGACGGGCCCGTACTGGTCGAGAACATGAAGAAACAGGCCGAGAAGTTCGGCGCCCAATACCTGCAGGGCACCGTCAATCAGGTGGACTTCACCCAGCGCCCCTTCCAGGTCGCCGTCGACGGCGAGTGGATGGAGACCCGCTCGGTCATCATCGCCTCCGGCGCCTCGGCCCGCTGGCTGGGCCTGGAATCCGAGCAGAAGCTCATCGGACACGGCGTCAGCTCCTGCGCCACCTGCGACGGCTTCTTCTACCGGGGCAAGAAGGTCATCGTGGTCGGCGGCGGCGACTCGGCCATGGAAGAGGCCATCTTCCTCACCCGGTTCGCCTCCGAGGTCACCATCGTCCATCGCCGCAATGAGTTCCGGGCCTCCAGGATCATGCTCGACCGCGCCAAGGCCAACCCCAAAATCCGGTTCGTGACCCCCGCGGTAGTGGATGAAGTCTATGACGTGAATCAGGGCGTCGTCACCGGCGTCCGGCTCCGAAACGTCCACACCGGCGAGACCTGGGATCATGAGATCGACGGCCTCTTCGTCGCCATCGGCCACATCCCCAATACGGCCGTCTTCAAAGGCCAGATCGAGCTCGACGAGGCCGGCTACATCGTCTCCCACGGGGGCGCCAGGACCAGCGTCGAAGGGATCTTTCACGCCGGCGACGTCCAGGACAAGGTCTATCGCCAGGCCGTCACCGCCGCCGGGGCGGGCTGCATGGCCGCCATCGAGTGCGAGCGCTACCTCGAATCCCTCGGGGATTGAGCTTACTCCCGGCCCCCGGTCTTCGTCGCCGGCCGGTTGCCTCTGGTCCGCCCGGCCCGGCCGCCGACTACCCGCCCGAGGGCAGCACTTTCTGTATGTCGTTGTAGAGAACGAAGGCGACAACGATCATCAGGAACACGAACCCCACCTTGATCACCGCCTCCTTCACCGGCAGGCTCAAATCGCGCCCCATCGCCATCTCGACCAGCAGCAGCAGGATCACCCCGCCGTCCAGGATCGGTATCGGCAGCAGGTTGAACACCGCCAGGTTCAGGCTCACCATCGCCATCAGCCCGATGAAGGCGAACGCCCCTTCCCGCGCCGCGTCCCCGGAAAGCTGCGCGATCCGGATCGGTCCCTCCAGCGACTTCGCCGACATCCGGCGCTCGATCACCCCTTCCACGAACCGGAAGATCAGCGTCGCGCTCCGCAGGTTGTGCCGCACCGATTCGGCCAGCGCCTCCGGAAACGCCAGCTTCGTGTACGTCACCCGGCGCCGCAGCTCCACGCCGATCATGTAGCGCTCTTCGCCCTCCATCTTCGTCATCTTCGGCTCCAGCACCACTTTGCCCCGCTCGCCGTTCCGCGAGTAGATCACTTCCACCGGCTTGCCCCCGCTCTCCCGGATCACCTCCTGGATCGCCCTCGCCGACCGCACCGGCCGCCCGTTCACGCTGATCAGAATGTCACCCGGTTTCAACCCGGCCCGCTCCGCCGCCATGCCTTCGATCAGCCCGGCGATCTCGATCTCCTGCTCCTCCGACCAGCCGGCATAGCCGACGCCGGTGCGCTCGTCCAGGATCGGCGTCAAGGTGAACTCCAGCCTCCGCCCGTTCCGCTCCACCGTCACGTGTAACGGCCTCTTGGCGCTGGCGAACTCCTTCAGCAGAATGTCGTCCCAGCCCGGGTTCTCCACCCCGCCGATCTCCACGATCCGGTCGCCCGCGCGGATGCCCGCCTCCGCCGCCGGCGAGCCCGGCGCCACGTAACCGATCGCTCCAGGCTCCGCATCCGGAGGCTTCGGATACTTCACCATATACAGTCCTGCCAGCAGCGCCACCGCCAGCACGACGTTCATCGCCGGCCCGGCGAAGACGATGATCAGCCGCTGCCACCGCGGCTTCGCAAGGAAACTCCGTGGATCGTCCGCCGGCTCGCCCGGCTGCTCCCCCAGCATCTTCACGTAACCGCCGAACAGGATCAGCGAGAACCGGAAATCCGTGTCTCCCCGGCGGAATCCGAACAGGCGGGGACCGAAGCCGAAGCTGAACGTCTCCACCTGAACGTCGAAGAACCGCGCCGCCCAGAAATGCCCCAGCTCGTGGACCATGATCATGACCCCGATCAGGACCAGGAGCCACCAGATGTTCTCGAAGAAAATCATCATCCAAGCCTCGCGCCCCCCGCCGCCCTCCTGCGCCCGGCGCGCCCCACTACTCTCTTACCATGCACGTCCTGCCCCGCGCTCCAACGCCTTCCGCAATCAACCGCCGCGCCACCGCCCGGCTCTCGCGGTCCACCTCCAGCACCTCGGGGATCGAGCCCGGCTCCCGGTGCGGCATCCGCGCCAGCGTCTCTTCGGCCACCGCGGCGATCCCGGGGAACGACAGCTTCCCCTCCAGGAACGCCTCCACCGCCACTTCATCGGCCGCGTTCAACGTGCAGGTCGCTGCTCCCCCGGCTTCGAGCGCCTCGTAAGCCAACCGCAGCAGCGGGAATTTCTTCAGGTCCGGCGGCTCGAACTCCCAGACGTGCACGCGCGCCCAGTCGTAGCGCTCCACCGGCGCCTCGATCCGCTCCGGATAGGTCAGCGCGTACTGGATCGGCATCCGCATGTCGGTCACCGACACCTGCGCCACGATGCTGCCGTCGTTGTATTCCACCAGCGCATGCACCGACGACTGCGGGTGCACCACCACGTCGATCTGCTCCGGCTTCAGCCCGAAAAGCCATCGCGCCTCGATCACCTCGAAGCCCTTGTTCATCAGCGTCGCCGAATCGATGGTGATCCGCCGGCCCATCTTCCAGGTTGGATGCCGCAGCGCCTCTTCCGGCGTCACCCGCGCCAGTGCTTCGGCCGGCGTCCTCCGGAACGGCCCGCCCGAAGCCGTCAGGATCAGCCGCCGCACCTCGGCCCGGCGGCCCGCTTTCAGGCACTGGTGGGCGCCGTTGTGCTCGCTGTCCACCGGAATCAGCTCCGTCTGCGCTTTCCGGGCCGCCTCCATCACCAGCCCGCCGCCGGCCACCAGCACTTCCTTGTTCGCCAGCCCGATCTTCTTGCCCAGCCGCACCGCCTCGTAGGTCGCCTCCAGCCCGGCCACCCCCACGATCGCCGACATCACGAAGTCCACTTCCGCCGCTGTCGCCGCCGCCACCCGGGCCTCCGGGCCCACGCTGATCTCCGGCCACTCGCTCCGCTCCAGGCCCAGTTCCTCGAGCCGCCCGGCGAGCTTGGCGCGAACCTTTTCGTTCACCACCACCGCGACCCGCGGCCGGAACTCCAGGATCTGCTCCGCCAGGCGCGCGTGGTTCTTTCCCGCCACCAGCGCGTGCACCGAGAACCGCTCCCGGTGCCGCCGTACCACGTCCAGCGTGCTGACTCCGATGGAACCCGTTGATCCTAGGATGGTTATCTTCTGCATTCCGGCTCATTCGACGGGAAAGCGCTACGACAGGAATCATACCATCCCCACCGTCCGCCTTCCCACTATCCTGATGAAACGACGGGCGCTATCGGCTCGATGTTCCAGGGATTTCCGAACTCCGCGGCTGGTACCGCCACCCTTGCGGCAGCGCCAGCCGGAAGGCATGGGCCTTCGTCTTCCCGTGAGCCTCGTGCACCAGCAACAGTTGTTTTCCTTCTCTGTACCAGCACAATCCTTCCCAGTTGGCCCGCGCCAGCTCCGGCGGCACGAAATCGGCCAGATGCAGCGGTTCGCCCACCGGCGTCCCGTCCACCCGGAAGCGCTGGAGCCAGTGGTGCAGATATTCGGGCGGCTTCACCCTGTTCTGCGAGCTGATCAGCACCAGGAACCCCCACTGCTCTTCCCCGGTCCCTTCCGGGAAGCGGTACCACACCAGATCCGGCGCCCGGAACCGTTGCACCTCCGGCTCTTTGCCTTCCAGAATCGGCACCTGCAGGAACGCGTGCCCCACGCCTTCGTTCCACCGCACCCGGCCCGGCCGCGCCCCCGGCGCGATGTCGTGGATAAACACGATCGGCGACAGCGGCCGCCCGCCGGTCTGCCGCTCCAACTGCGGGTTCAGCGACCCCAGGTCCGGATAGCCCCCCTCCCACAACACCGCCACCCGGGAAGAACCGTCCGGCAGCGCCCGCACCGCCAGCCCCTCCAGACCCCGCCGCCCGTACTCCGTCAGCGGGTAGTCATACTCCACCACCAGCCCTTTGTCGTCGGCCAGTCCCCGCAGCCGCTCCGAAAGCACCACCATCCGCCCGTCCGCCAGCCGCCCGATCGATTCCAGATCCACCCAGATCCCCAGCGGCAGCCGCACCGCCTCCGGATGCAGGCTGTTCAGATCCAGCAGCGGACCCGCCCCCGGCGGCATCCGGATACGGAAGTAGGCGTTCGGCACCGAGTCGTCCACCACGCAGATCCAGCCGTCCTCCATCGCCACCCCGGAAGCCTCCCGGATCGGCGCCGCCGGCGAAGGCTCCGGCGCCGGCACACCCCGGCTGCCGCTGCACGCCACCGCCCCCGCCAGCAGGGCCGCCGTCAGCCCCCGCCGCGCCGCGTTGGGAACCGTGGCCTTCGAGCGGCTCATCAGCGCTCCGGAACGCGTCCAGCCAAAAACACAGAGAGTTGCGTCGCCGGGAATCGAATCCCCACCCAGAACGGCCCGAACACCGCATAGTCGGCGCTCGCCTCGTCGAACCGCATCTCGTAGATCAGCTTCTTGAAGATCAGCGGGTCATCGGCGAACAGGTCCACCCCCCACTCCCAGTCGTCGAAGCCGATCGAGCCGGAGATGATCTGTTTCACCGCCCCCGCATACTTGCGGCCCACCAGCCCGTGCTCGGCCATCATCCGCTGCCTCTCCCGGATCGGCAGCCGATACCAGTTCTTGGTCTCCCCCCGCCGCCGGTCCATCGGGTAGAAACACAGGTACCTCGCCGGCGGGATCTCCGGCTCCAGCCGCGGCGCCATCGCCGCCCGCTGCCGCTCCAGCGTCTCCTCCATCGCCTGGCGCCACTCCTCGCTTCCCGGGCTCACGCCCCGCTCAGCCAGGCTGTCCAGCAGCTTCACCGTCGATTCATAAAGCCCCAGTTCCACCACCGAGACGTACGAACTCCTCGGCTCCAGGTACCGCCATAGCCCCAGTTGGGCCAGCCGCAACTCGGTTGCATTCAGCTCCTCGAAGTCGGGCCGGAAGTGCACCAGCATCAAATCGCCCTTGTGCCCGACTACTGAATAGGCCGCCGTTCCGCTCCCTTCCAGGCTCGCCAGCGTCCCCGCCGCTTCTTCGGTGATCGCACGCCGGCGCTCTTCTTCCAGCCCGTTCCACTCCTCCCAGCGGACGCGGAACATCTGGTGCAGGATGGCCGACCCTTCCAGCGTCAGCGGCACTTCCGGATTGATAGGAATCCCCGGGTTCTTGTCCCCGGCCGGTCTGTGGTTCTGCATAGGCCTCGCTCGTGCCTTCCATTTTAGCCCGCGCGCAGGCCGCCCCCGCGGCTACGCCACCCGTCCCCCGCCCGCCGCGCCGGACTCCCACTCCTGGGGCCACTCGAAACAGCGCAGCTTCAGTCCCCTCGCCCGGATCGCCACCGCCCCCGTGTAACCCGGCTCCGGCTCCACCCGCCACAGCGTCCACCGCTGCGCCTCCTCCCGGTCTCCCGCGATCTCCACCACCTCGAAACGCTCCCCCACCGCCACCGTGAATCTCTGCAGCCCGAACTCCAGCCCCGCCCCTTGCGCCTTCACGAACGCCTCCTTCGCCGTCCAGATCCGGTAGAACTCCTCCTCCCGTTCGGCCCCTTCCAGCCCCCGCAGCCCCGCAGCCTCCGCCGGAGAGAAGAACTTTTCCGCGATCCCGCCCGCCGCAATCCCTCTCCGGCGCCGCTCGACGTCCACGCCAACCTCCAGCTCCGGGTGCACCGCCGCCAGCGCCAACTCGCCCGAGTGGGCCAGGTTGAATTGCAAAACGGGCGGTTCCCCTTCGAGGTACGGCTTGCCCTTCGGTCCGTTCCGGAACCGCAGCTCCGCCGGATCCCACCCCAGATACCGCCCTAGCAGCAGCCGTAGCCGCCCCGGCGCCGCGATCCTCCGCCGGCGCTCATCCTCCACCACGGCACGCTCCGCCCGCTCCCGCTCCTCCGCCGAGAGGATCCGGTACAGCTCTGGCGCTGTTTCCAAATCGAGAGAAAGAGGCATCCGCCAGACGTGGACCTCCCCCGCCCGGGCGGCAGGCGTTCCCGGCGGAGTCTCCCAGGACGCCTCCGAAGCGGCCGGTCGCTCAGTCCGCGCTCGCGGCACGGCTCAGCTCACCGTCCTTGCCGGCGAAGTCACCGTCCCGCTCTTCCAGCAGCAGCCGGCGTAACATCCGCAGGTCGTTCAGGATCCGGCGGCTTCGTGAGGTGTGAAACGACAGGCGCTCCAGCTTATGAGCCACCAGCCGCAGCGCCTCGGCCCGTCTCGCGGCGTTCAGCTTCGCCGCCTCGGCGATGTCCTCGTCCACCTCCCGGCGAACTTCTTCAATCGTCTCGTATAGGAGCTCGACGAACTGGTGGGCTCCTTCGATGCTGTCGAAGGGAGTCTCGGGGTTGTAGCTCACACTGCTGTTCCTTTTGACGAACGCTTTGATTATAACCCCGTTTTACCCTTGCATCGCCTCCCGTTTCCCCCTCACCGCGTACCGGTCTAGTACCTCCCGGAACTCCTTCGCCAGCCGCTCCACCGCCGGCGGCCGGAACATCCCCGCCGCGCTTCCCGGCAGCCGGCGCACTTCCACCCGCCCCGCCACCCGGCTCCAGAACACCCGCGGATCCAGATGCGCCTCTTCCTCGCCCTGGAAGACCACCACCCGCCCGGAAAACCTTCCCGGACGGTACCGCCGGTTCGCCCTCCGGTGGACCGCATGAAGATACCGCGCCCGCAACTCCGCCGGCGCCGGCCGCCCGTCCGCCCCGAACGCCCGCCCGGCCGCCTCCAGGATCCGCGACCCGACCCACCCGGCCCGATACCGTGCCCGCTCCCACACATACGCCGCCTTCGCCCGCACTCCCTTTCTGGCTGCCAGGTGCTTCCAGTGGTACCGCAGGCTGTCGGCCGCCGACTCCAGCGTCCGCCATGCCCCGTCCGCTCCCAATGAGGCCACGAACAGCACCTGCTTGCCTTCTCTTTCGAGCCGGCAGGCCATCTCCAGCGCGATGTAGGCTCCCACGCAGTAGCCGCCCAGGATGTACGGCCCGAGAGGCTGCACGCGCCGGATCTCTTCTATATATCGCTCCGCCATCGCCTCCACCGTCTCGAGCGGCGCCGAGCCGTCCAGCCCCACGCTCTGCAACGCATAGACCGGCTGCTCCGGCCCCAGCCGCTCCGCCAGCTCCCGGTAGAACAACACGTTGCCCCAGTGCCCGTGCACCAGGAACACCGGTGTCCGGCTCCCGCTCCGCCGCAGGGCCACCAGCGGCGACCACCGCGCCCCGTCCCGCCCCTCGCGCAGCCGCTCCGCCAGCCCCCGCACCGTCGGCGCCTCGAACAGCGTCGCCAGCGGCAGCTTCGCTCCGAACTCCTCCTCGATCCGCAGGAACAGCCGCGCCGCCGTCACCGAATCGCCGCCCAGCCCGAAGAAATCGTCCTCCACCCCCACCCGCTCCACATCGAGCAGCTCCGCCCACATCGCGCAGAGCCGCTTCTCCTCTTCCGTCTCCGGCCGCACGTACCCCCGCCCGGCCTCGCGCCGCCCCCCGGTCAGCCCCAGTTTCTCGGCCAGCCCTATCCGCTGGATCTTTCCCGTCGGCCCCTTCGGGATCTCCTCCAACAGAACGATCCGCCGCGGCACCTTGAAATCCGCCAGCTTCTTAGCCGCGAACTCCTGCAGCTCGAGCTCCGTCGCCCGCTCGCCCGGGCGCAGCACGACCGCCGCCGCCACGTCCTCGCCCAGCCGCTCGTCCGGCAGTGCGAACGCCACCGCCTGCGCCACCGCCGGATGCTCCAGCAGGACCTCGTCCACCTCCCGCGGCGCGATCTTCTCCCCGCCCCGGTTGATGATCTCCTTGATCCGCCCCGTCAGGAACAGGTAGCCGTCCTCGTCGAAGTAGCCCTGATCGCCCGTGCGGAACCAGCCGTTGGTGAACGCCCCCGCGTTCGCCTCCGGGTTCCTATCATAGCCCGCCGTCACGTTCGGCCCCCGGATCACCACCTCGCCCGTCCGCCCCGCCGGCAGCAGCCTCCCCGCCTCGTCCATCACCGCGACTTCCGGGCCCGCCGGCAGACCCACCGACCCCGGCTTCCTCACCCCCGGCGGCAGCGGATTGCTCGTCATCTGGTGCGCGGCTTCCGTCATCCCGTAGGACTCGATCACCGGCGCCCCGAAGGCCTCCTCGAGCCGCTTCATCACCTGCGGCGCCAGCGCCGACGAAGACGACCGGAGGAACCGCAGCCCCGCCCGCCGCGCCGCTTCCGGCCGCTTCTCCGCCTGCGCCAGAACCGCCTGGTGCATCGTCGGCACCGCCGTGTACCACGTCGGCCGGAACTCCTCCAGCCACTCGAAGAACCGCCGCGCCTCGAAGCCCGGCGTCGAGGCCACGCTGCCGCCCGCCGCCATCGTCGCCAGCACCGCCCCGACGAGCCCATGGATGTGGAACAGCGGCATTACGTTCAGGCAGCGGTCCTCCGGACCCAGCCCGAGCGCCTCCCGGATGTGCCCCGCCGAAGCCGTCAGGTTGGCGTGCGTCAGCGGCACGATCTTCGGCCGCGCCGTCGTCCCCGAGGTATGGAGCACCAGCGCCACGTCGTCCGGCTGGGCGAAATCCACCGCTCCTCCGGCGGCCTCCGTCCCCCGCCAGACGAGGCGCCCCGCCGGCCCCCGGGGTTCCGCCTCCACCTCGATCACCGGGATTCCCAGCCGCGCCGCCGCCTCCCGCGCCGGAGAATCGCTGCCCGCTTCCAGAACCACCGCCTTGGCGCGCAGGTCTTCGAGGTAGAAGGTGAACTCCTCGGTCCGGTAGGCCGGATTCAGCGGCGCGTATGTCGCCCCCGCGGCAATCCCCAGAAACGCCGTGGCCGCCGCCGGACCGTTCGGCAGCACTACCGCCACCCGGTTCCCGCGCCCGATCCCCGCCCCCCGCAGCGCCCGCACGGCGTCTTCGATGGTCCGCGCCAGCTCCCCATAGGTCAGCGCAGGTACACCACCCCCCAAGACCGCCGCCGCTTGCGGCCGGGCGCCGGCCTGCCGGCCTACGAGCGTATGAATCGTTTCGCCCACCCTTCCCAGTCGATAGGCGTCACCGCCGCGCCCCGCCATCCCAGGCGGCGGATCTCCCACGGGCGCAGCGGCGTCTCTGAGTTTACGGTTGCCAGTCTACCATCCGCCGCCAACCCGGCGGCGGGCACGCGGGATCAGCCGCAGCTTCTCAGAGACGTGCGGTTTGTCCCCGGCCGCCGCGGCATGCCCCCTTCGGGCCTGGCGGGCCGAACACACCCGGAAATGTGGGCGAAATGCGGCCACTGCCATCAGCCGCCCGGGAACCTCGTGTGACACCTGGCGAGCCCGTGCCGTGATCCCCCCGTCAGCGTTTCCTGCGGCGCAATGCTTCTTTCGGCAACAGGGATCGAAGGTGCTTGCGCACGCGCCGGGCCAGCTTCACCGCCTCCTGGGCTTCCGCCAGCGGCACGTCTCTCCAGCCCGGGTAGCGGGTCCCGACCGCGTATTCCGTCAGCAAGGCCTGCTCCTCGAGGCTCAGGGCGGGCCGGGTGTCAACCGGCATCCGCGCGACCAGCTCCTCGATCTCGTGCGTTTTGGGAAATGGCGTTCCTTGCGACGCCAAATACGCCTTCAGATACTTCTCGACGGCCTGCTGTGCGTGGAAGCAGACGGTGCTCGTGGGGCACGACTGCCCGAGCTTCAGCGTGTGCGC
This sequence comes from Solibacteraceae bacterium, assembly GCA_026984795.1. Classification (GTDB taxonomy): domain Bacteria; phylum Acidobacteriota; class Terriglobia; order Bryobacterales; family Bryobacteraceae; genus JALSRK01. The sequence continues at coordinate 24,493 of JALSRK010000077.1, forward strand.
CGCCGTCGTAAGGTCCTCTTCGGCCTTCGCCACCCATTCGGCCACCACGAGGTTTGTCGCTTCAGCGCCGCGCATAGAGGACTCTGCCCTCCCGAACGGCCGGGTACTCGATGGTGCCGGCGACGTCTTTGCGCCAGGCGAACTCCTCTGGCGTGGTGACGATGATGTCCTTGGGAACCCTGATATCGTGCAACAGGACCCGGATCTCGGCCTGTTTGCGGTGCTTCGGACCCTGGACCGGCATCACCACCAGCAGGTCCACGTCACTCTCCGGGCCGCCCTCGCCGCGCGCGTGTGAACCGAACAGAATGATGCGCTCCGGCTCAAACTCGCGCACGATCCGCTCGACCATTCGTCGAATGGCGCGGTCGATGCTCCGCGTCTTCTTGCGCACCGCTGTTCCTTTCGGCATCGCGTCCGGCGGCTGTTTCTCCTCGTCGCCTCTCCGATACACTACCGCAAAAGCGCGCGCAAGTCGCAAAGAGTACGGCCCGCGTTCTTGCCCGCCCTCGAGCGCCAGACGAGCCGGAGCATGAGGACGGCCGGCGGACCCGGACTGCGGAATACGCGAAGCGCACGGACTGCCGCCACTTGCCCGCGCCCAAACGCCCCCACCGGCCCAGAGCCCGCAATTGGCCGACTGCCGGCGTACTCCCGGCAGCCGCCGCCCGGGCTAGCGCAGGCACGTAAAAGCAGTCCCTGCCCACCCGCTGTGGTCAAGCCCTGGGACAGGTCCGCAATCAGGCGTCAACAGGATCCATCTTCCGGCTCCTCCAACTCCTGCAACAGCCTTTCGATGGCCGGCTTCAGCAGCGGCGCATCCCGCGCGGCCGCTTCCCACAACGATCTCAGTGTCAATCTCGAAGTAGCCATGCACGAGTACGTGGCGCATCCCGATCATTTTGACCCATGGAATTTCCGGCGCCAGTGCGCGAACTTCCTCTGGCAGGGCTCTTGCCGCCTCTCCAATAATTTGCAGGTTGCGGACGAACCATCCCTGGAGCAGTTCGTCATGCTCGAATGCGGTCCTGCCGCGATCGAGATGGCGCTGAATGGCTTCGATGGCGGCGAGGATGTCGCACAGGCGCTCTTTGGGGTCTCTCACAGCGGGGTCGCCTCGTGGAGCACCCGGTCGCGGATGCGCTTCTTCAGACCCTTGGCCGTCGTCACATCGACGTGGCAGCCTAGTATCTGCTGAAGCTCGTACTGCACGCCGCCCAAATCGAAAAGACTTCGCCCGGACTCCATCTCGACCAGCAGATCGATGTCGCTGTGCTCGTCAGCCTCCCCGCGGACGACGGACCCGAACACCCGGACGTTCCAGGCTCCGTACTTCGCACAAATCCGCAGGATCTCCTCACGTTTCTCCCCGAGGACTCTTCCGAGCTTCATCGCCTGGCTTTCGGCTTTCCTATCCTGCTTTACTGCGCCGCTCCGGCGACCGTTCGGCGGCTGGGTCTCCGCGGTTCCCTGGCGTTGCCCCGGCATCGGTTACACACCCCCGTCCGCCATCAATGATACCAGGGCGCTCCCACGGTTTCCGCCGGCCGGCGTGTCGGGGAAATGGGGGATTGCCGTCAACTACTCGCGCCTGGACGCCACGCCAACCCAGCGAGCCGCGACTAGCTGGCTGTCACTGGATTTCCCACAGTGAGCCGCAGTTGGCTGGCTTTCCCCGCATTTCACATTCCCTTGCCCCCGCCGCCTTCCCCGTGCTGAAATAGACTCCACTCGATCAGGAGGCAACCATGGCCACGAAGACCGCGAAGAAGACCACCAGGAAAGCTGCCCGCAAGACCACCAAACCTGCTGCGAAGAAGACCGTGAAGAAGGCCGCCAAGAAGACGGCGGCGAAGAAGACCGCAGCGTCCGCCAAGACCGAAGAACTCCTCACCGCCGCCAAGATCGCCCAGAAGCTAGGCGTCAAGCCCGCCGAAGTCAAGAAGGCCATCGCCGCCGCCGGCCTCGCCCCCGACGTCAAGCGAGGCGCCTGCGCTTACTACAAACCCACCACCGTCAAGAAGATCCAGAAGGCGCTGAAGGGCTGAAAGCTGGGACTCTGATTGTTCGGGCCCGCTGCGCCGGGCCTCCAGCCTGAGTTACAGTAACTTCTCCACACACCGGGAAGACTTGCCGCACGCCCGGCTTTCGGGGTCGGCGCCATGGCGACGGGGATCACGAAAGGCACCGGCGATCTGCACTGGGCGACAGCCTCATTATTGTGGCTACCAAGCGGGACGAAACACGCGTACCAAGTCTTCCCCAACGGGTTTGCGAGATGTGCTCTGCCGAGACCGCCTCACGGATCTCAGCAGCCCAGCGGCAGTCACTGTGTTCTGAAGTGGCTCGCTGAGTAGAATCGGAGATTGAGGGCGCGCGGGCCGCAAGGGCGCGACGACCGCGGCAAGACCATGACAACCTGGACCCAGCCCCTGGATTGCAGCCTCATCGTCAGGGAGCCCTTCGACGGTGGTCACCACTGCTCCCTCCGCGCCCGTCAACCGGCCTTCACCTGCAAGCCGGCTCGCGGAGCACGAAGCGTGGACCCCGATTTCGAGAAACTGCTCCAACGCGTGGAGGGGTCCGCATGAGCCGGCCTCCCAGGAACCCGAAGATCTACCACATCACGCACGTCGACAACCTTACTGATATCGCCGCCAATGGCGGACTGTTCTCGGACGCCGCACTCCTGGAGTTGGGCATTTCGCCGCGATCGGTAGGAATGTCGGTCATCAAGCGACGTAGGCTCGAGGAACTCGATGTTACGTGTCACGCGGGAACCAAAGTGGGTGAGTACGTTCCGTTCTACTTCTGCCCTCGCTCGGTCATGCTCTATGTACTCTATCGCGGCAATCATCCTGAGCTGACTTACCAAGGAGGGCAGGACCCCATCGTCCACTTGGAAGCCGACCTTCACGGGGTCGTTCGATGGGCCGATACCAACGGAGTGCGTTGGGCTTTTTCGCTCTCGAACGCAGGCGCCCGTTACGCCGAATTTCGTTCTCGCCTGGATCACCTCGGAGATCTGGACTGGGACGCCATTGCCGCCAGAGACTTCCGCGACCCCGACGTGAAAGAAGGCAAGCAGGCGGAATTCCTTATCCACCGGTTCTTCCCGCTCAGTCTTGTCGAACGGATCGGGACTCGAACGTCATCCGTGCAGAAACGCGCGCTGCACGCGCTCTCGGCCGCACGGCGCCACCCCCTGGTGGAGGCGTGTCCGGAATGGTACTTTTGAGATGGAGACACGGCAAGCCGTGATCGAGTATAGGACCGGCAACATCCTGGAAGCGGATGCCGAGGCGCTCGTCAACTCGGTGAATTGCGTCGGATTCATGGGCCGCGGAGTCGCTCTCCAATTCAAGAAGGCCTGGCCCGAGAACTTCAAAGCCTACGCGGCAGCTTGCCGCCGCAAGGAAGTCCAGCCAGGGAAGATGTTCGTCTTCGAGACGGGCCGCCTGACCAACCCCCGCTATATCATCAACTTCCCAACGAAGCGACACTGGCGCGGCAAGTCGCGGATGGAGGACATCGAGACGGGCCTCAGCGCACTGGTCGAGGAGATCCGCACGCGCGGCATTCGCTCCATTGCATTGCCGCCTCTCGGCTGTGGATTGGGCGGCCTCCATTGGCCCGACGTCCGCCGCCGCATCGAGGAAGCGCTTGGTGCTCTCGATCAGGTCAAGATCATCGTGTACGAGCCCACGGAAACTGAACCGCTTCCCAGAAGCATGCGCCGGGGCGCGACTCCGCGAATGACTCGTGGACGCGCGGCGCTTGTCGTGTTGATGGATCGCTACCTGAGAGGACTGCTCGATCCATTCGTCTCGCTGCTCGAGCTCCACAAGCTGATGTATTTTCTCCAGGAAGCGGGCGAGCCGCTGAAGCTGCGATTCGTTGAAGGTCCGTACGGCCCTTACGCCGAGAATCTCCGACACGTCTTGCACGCTATCGAGGGCTACTTCATCTCCGGTTTTGGCGCGGGTGGCGACCAGCCGAACAAAGTTCTCGAACTCGTTCCTGGCGCCGTAGAGGATGCCCAGCGAACCCTGGCCCAGACACCGAAAACCCGCCTGCGCTTGCAACGGGTGGGCCGGCTGGTGGAGGGATTCGAATCTCCATACGGATTGGAGTTGCTGGCCACAGTGCATTGGATCGTGACACGCCGGAATCCGGCCACTGCGGATGAAGTCGTCCGGCGGTTCTATGGGTGGGCGCCCCGGAAGCGAACTTTCAGCCAAAGCCAGATACTGCTGGCCCTCGAGGTTCTCAAACGGCAAGAATGGATTGAGGGCCCCTCAGTTCAGTAAGCAGGGCAACTTCGGGCTGTTCCTGGAACAGCCGCGGGTGCCCAACTGCCGACGGATCAGTTCTGGTCGCGCCGATCCGCGCCGCTGGTAGAGCCGCCCCTCACCTCCCCTGCACCAGCCGCTCCAACTCCGCCTTCAACCTCTCGAGGTCGTCCCGGGCCGCCGGGTCGCGGATCAAGTTCTTCAATTCGTAGGGGTCCTCGCGCAGGTTGTAGAGCTCGTCGGAGCCCCGGGCCTCCTCCTGCGTGTAGTGGATGTACTTCCACCCGTTCGTCCGCACCGCCTTCCAGCTCAGGATGTACGGGTACCGCGCTTCCTGTTCATATTCGAGCAGCAGCGACGTCCGCCAGCCCCGCATACGGCCCCGCCACAGCGGCGCCAGCGACCGCCCCTGGACCTGCTTCCGCCGCCGCGCCCGGCCGACTTCCAGCACCGTCGGCCCGATATCGATGTTCGCCACGAGCTGGTCGATCACCGTCCCCGGGCGGATCAGCCTCGGGTACCGCATGAGTAGCGGAATCCGCACCGAGTCCTCGTAGGCGGCGCGTTTGTCCCGCAACCCGTGCTCGTTCCAGAAGTAGCCGTTGTCGCTGGTATAGATCAGCAGCGTGTCGTCCAGCGCGCCGGTCTCTTCCAGGGCCTCGAAGACTCGTCCCAGCCCCTCGTCCACCGCCGCCAGCGCCCGCATCTGGTCGCGGATCTTCTCCTCCGGGAACCCCGTCGGGCGCCCACCCCGTCCCCCGGCGCTCGCCGGCCGCTGGAGCATCGGCTTGCCCGCGAGCGTGTCCTTCACTGCCGGCGAGTAGGGGATCGGCTCCGTCGTGTAGAGGTGCCGGTGCCGCTGGGCCGGCGTGAAGGGCGCATGGACGGCCTTGTGCCCCAGGTACAGGCAGAAGGGCCTCTTGTGCTCCTGCCGGAGGAACTCCACCGCGTAATCCGTCAGAATGTCGGTGACGTAGCCTTTCTCCTGGACGCGCTTGCCGTTGATGTTCAACCGCGGGTCGTAGTAGCGGCCCTGGCCTTTGAGACCCACCCAGCGGTCGAAGCCCGGCCGCGGCGTATCGTCGTCGCCCATGTGCCACTTGCCGATGAAGGCCGTCTCGTAGCCCGCCCCGTGCAACAGGCGCGGGGAGGTGACCAGCCGGTGGCTCCGCTCGTTGTTGCCGGCCTGGTTGTCGATCACCCCGTGCCGGTGCGCGTACTGCCCCGTCAGGAAGCTGGCCCGGCTCGGCGAACACAGCGGCGTAGTGACGAAGGCGTTGCGGAACATGGCCCCCTCGCGGGCGATGCGGTCCATGTTCGGTGTCTTCAACACCGGATGGCCGGCGCAGCTCATCCCGTCCCAGCGCTGGTCGTCGGTGATGATGAAGACGATGTTCGGCCGCTGATGGGCCGGCCGCGCCACGAGCGCCCACGCCCCGGCTCCCGAGAGGAAATCTCTCCGCCGCATCTCTGGTTCCTCGGCCAATACGACACCCCTTCCCCGCCCGCACCGCACCTTCCCCAATTCGGTGACAGTCTACGCAAACACTTATCTCCACTAATACCAATACCGCCCCGCATCCGCACCGCCGGATCTCACAAATCGGTGGCAGTCTACACAAATCGGTGACAGTCTACGCAACCACCTATCTCCGCCAACACCGCCCTAGACCGCCGGATCTCGGCGACGGTGGGCCCGCGATGTGTCAGCAACCACCCGATCGTGCACAGTGGGCCGGCGCAGCGCTCGCATTCGGGGGAAACGGTGACTGTCCCCGTTTTGTCGTCCCCGTTTTGTCCCGTTTTGTCCGCAAATCGGTGACAGTCTACGCATATCGGTGACAGTCTACGCAAACACTTATCTCCGCCAACACCGCCCTAGACCACCGGATCTCGGCGACAGCGGGCCTGCAATGCGTCAGCAACCACCCGATCGTGCACAGTGGGCCGGCGCAGCGCTCGCATTCGGGGGAAACGGTGACTGTCCCCGTTTTGTCCCGTTTTGTCTCCACGGACCCGCCTGTGGGCCTCCGTCGCCTGAATCCCGGTCACACCGCTTCGCCGCGCCCCATCTGGAACCAGCCGCGCGACTTACGCCCACCAGCTCCAGCGTTCTTCCCCCACCCCGCGCTAGAACGGAATCAGGCAGACCGCCCCGCGGTGCCACCGCCGATCTTTGAAAACCGAACACTCATGACACCCAAAGTGTGCCCGCATCCCGGCCCGCGGCCTCGCGGCCGGCAAACGCCCTCTCGGCTTCGCCGTCTCTTCGCGTTAACACACCGCCCGCGGGTGGTGGCGCTCAACCGTCGGGAGCCGTCACACCTCTTTGCAACCCACAGAAAACACGCGCCTTGTGCGTTTCACTCCTTTCGCTCGAAATCCCGCCACCCGTCACGCCACAACCGCCGCTGTCCGTTCTGCTCCGGCCCTTGACCGGCGTCCCGGAGGAACTCGAGGCGGGCCGGCATTTCGAGCCGGCCACCGTCGCGCAACACTTCAACGACGTGCCCGCCTGGGCCCCGAGGCCGTAATCGCCCCGTTACCCCGCGCTTGCGGCCCGATGTATTCCCTCTCTTTCGCCAGGGAAATGGAGCGAACTCGTCCCGCCGCCGATAAGAAGCCCGAGGCGCGGGCCTCGGCCTGCCACGCTTGGTGGTAGACAATGATGACTGCTCTTCGCCGCACGCTGGCCGCGCTCGCGGTCCTGGCCGGCTGGAATCCGCTGCTGTTTTCCAGTCCCGCCGCCGGCACGACAATTCGATGGAAATCCGGGCCTGGCTCCCCGTTCGGGGATCGCCTGATCTTCGAGGAAAACGTCGGCCAGGCGCCTTCCCGCTTCCGGTATCTCGCCCGGGGGCCGGGCTATCGCCTGCTGCTGGATGGACAAGGAGCCGTCCTCGCCTTGGCTGACGGTTCCGGCCGGTGGACATCGGCAAGGCTCCAACTGCTGGCGAGCCGTCCAGCCGCGGCTCAGGGCTTGGAACCGCTTCCCTCCCGCAGCCACTATTTCCTTGGGAAGGAGCCGGCGGCGGCCTCCGCCCGGCACTTCGCCCGGGTCCGCTACCAGGAGGTCTACCCCGGCATCGACCTCGTCTTCTACGGCCGCCGGCGCAGCCTGGAGTTCGACTTCCTGGTCCGGCCGGGAGCCGATCCCTCCCGGATCGCCTGGCGCTATGCGGGCACGGCGCAGCCCGCGCTCGACGAAGACGGAGGCCTCATCGTCGAGACACCTGCTGGCAAGATCCGCCAGCGCCCGCCGGTCGCTTACCAGGAATCCGGCGGCCGGCGATGGCCGGTCGAGTGCCGGTATCTGGTCGAGGACGGCGGCGCCGTAAGGCTCGCCCTCGGCGAGTACCGCCGGCGCCTGCCGCTGGTCATCGATCCGGTGGTCACCTACGCCACCTACTTCGGTGACGCCGGGGCCGACTTCGTCACGGCAATGACGGTGGACTCGGCGGGCTACGTCTACTTGACCGGCTACACCCGCTCGCCGAGCCTGCCCGGGCTGAACGGCTATCAGCAGTTCCAGGCCGGTCTCGACGATGTCTTCGTCGCCAAGCTGAGCCCGGACGGCAAGTCCCTTGTCTTCGTAACCTACCTGGGCGGCAGCGCTTGGGACTACGGCCGCGCCATCGCCGTCGATGCTGCAGGGAACGTCTACGTGGCCGGGGAGAGCTGGTCCTCCGGGTACCCGGTGACGTTGGACTCCTACCGGCCCTTTTGCTGCGGCGTCTTCGTCACCAAACTCGACCCCTCCGGCGCCGCGCTTGTCTATTCCACCTTCGTCGGCTCGGGCTCCGCCGCCGCCCTCGCCGTGGACGCCGCTGGCCAGGCTTACGTCGGCGGGTGGACGAAAGCCGCCTTCCCGACCACCGCTGGAGCCTTTCAGGAAACTCCTGGCGGGATGGAAGACGGCTTCCTGGCCAGGATTTCGGTCGACGGCGCCGCCCTCGAATACGCCACTTACGTCGGCGGCGGCGGCAACGACCGTATTCTGGACATCGCGCTGGATCCCGCCGGCTCGGTCCACGCGGCGGGCTTCACCGAGTCAGCCGACTTCCCCGTGACGGCGAAGGCCGTCCAAACAGGGCCTGCCGGACTGCGGGACGCTTTCCTGCTGAAGATCTCGGGCGCACTCGATACCCTTCAGTACTCCAGCTACCTCGGGGGCGCGGGCCTCGATTACGCGGCGTCGGTCGAGGTAGGAAACACCGGGAGGATCTACGTCGCGGGCGCCACCGAGTCGAGCGACTTCCCAACCACCGCCGGTTCTTTCCAGGTCTTCCCCTCCGGCAGCCCTCCCTGGGGCTTCGTCACCGCCGTGGATCCGGCGGCCGGCTCCTTTGTCTATTCCACGTACTTCGGCCAGCGGATCGAGAACGGCGGCATCCACCTCGCCGTGGACGGCTCCGGGGCCGCGTTTCTGACGGGGACCACCACGGCGGCGGTCTTTCCTACTACGCCGGACGCCTTCCAGTCGTCGCCCATCGGGGGCCGCGACGGCTTTCTGGCCCGGATCGACGCCGCCGGCGCAAACCTGCCCTTCTCCACCCGCTACGGCGGCAGCCAGGACGACTATATATATGGTGTCGAACTCGGCCCGCCCGGCAGCGTCTTCTTGGCCGGCATCACCCGCTCGGCCGACCTCTCCGCTACATCCGCCGCCCAGACCTCCCTCGGCGGCGGCACGGACACGTTCCTGGTCCGGCTGGATGCCTTCCCATCGCCGGAGTGCGCTTACCAGGTCTCTCCCACGAACGCCTCGTTTCCCGCCGCCGGCGGAACGGGTGCAATCACCGTAACGACGGACCCTGCTTGCACCTGGTCCGCCGACACCGCCGCCGCGTGGATCACCATCACCTCCCCCGCCGCCGCTACCGGCAGTGGGACGATCACTTACGCCGTGGCTGCGAATCCATCAGCGAGCCCGCGGAGCGCTGCCATCGACGTCACCGGTGAGTCGGTGGCCGTCACCCAGTCCGGCGCCGCCGTTGCTCCTCCTGCCGCCCCCGCCGGACCCACCGTCGGCGTCGCCGGTCATACCTATACCTATGCCGCCGCTGACAGCTCCGGCACACAAGGCTACGAATACCGCTTCGATTGGGGCGACGGTCGCCTCACGGACTGGGGACCCGCTACGGCTACGGCGTCCTGGCCCGCCCCTGGAACCTATCCCGTCCGCGTCCAAGCCCGCCAAGCGGCGGCCCCGGCGAACGTCTCGGCGTGGTCAGACCCCTTGAACGTCGACATCGTCCCGGCAACGCCTCTAAACGACAACGGCAAGTTTGTGGAGCAGTGTTATCTCGATATACTGAACCGGGGTCCTGACGCCGGCGGTTATAACTATTTCCTGAACCTCCTGAACGACGATCTCCTTACCCGGGGAGACTTAGTGGCGACTCTTCTCCGCGGGAAGGAGTTCAATTCCTTCGGCGGCTTTCTGGTGCGCCTATACCGCGTCCTGCTCCAACGGCGTCCCGATATCGGCGGATGGCTCTACTGGTATCAGCGCCTTCGCAGTGGCCTTACGCCCACCGCAGCGACTGCCGCAGTGTTGAACGGCGCCGAGTTTCAGAACCGACACGGTGACCTTACCGACTCGCAGTTTGTCACTCTGATTTACCAGAACGCTCTTGGCCGCCCCCCTACTTCGGACGAGTCTTCCTACTGGACCACCCAATTGTCATCGCAAGCGACAAGCCGGGCAACATTCGCCACAAACATGATCACCCCCGTTCCCACCGACGCGGCAACCCTCAACGGGGATCTCGTCACAGACCTCTACCTCACTCTACTGAGACGCGCTCCCGATCCACAAGGGTACAACTACCACTACCAGAACCTGTTTGCGTACTCACTGGCAGAGGAGGCCACTCGGATCCTCAACGGAACCGAATACCGATCCCGGTTTTCCAGTTCAACCCCGCAGTAGTTAAGCCACCGGCTGGACCATATCCGCCGCCGCAGCCGTGACACCACCCATCGCCCTGCTCACTCACTTGAGAGCTGCTCCGCCGAACCGCGACCTGCCTTCTATTTGGACTTCAATTCATCCAGCTTGAGGTACTTCACGTATACTCCGAGCATCCGATGGTCGGAAGATTGGCCGAAGTGCGAAGGCGAGCGCGCAGCCGGAGCCCGGAATACGATCCGCGTCGTTGAATTGAGGTATCGGCCCGAAACCGGGAGCCGATGGAGTTCCCGGCCAGGCCACAAACTTCCCACGGGGTGGTCATTCACGAGAACGGGAACGACTTGGTCCCGGAAAGTCCTGCCGGCAATCACCAGTTCGAAGTTCCTGCTCTTTAACTCGTCAGTGAAGCCGGAAATCCGAAACCATACGAGAGCCTCCTCTCCGTCAGTCCAGCGGAAACCTGAGTTCTCTCCGTTGCCCCAGCCGTAAGGTAGATATAGATCTCCCTCGTCAAGGCCGACCGGCAACCGATCCCCAATGCTATACAGCGGTACGGAAAACTGCTTTTGTTGAACGTCTCCTGACTTATCGACACTTGCGCTGACGTAGCCCAAGGACCTCAAGCGCTGCAGTTGCTTTAGCTGGCTCTTGGTGGGTCGTGGCGAGGCCCCAATGTGACCAACGGTTTTTCTGTACTCGTCCAGAATGCTCCGTAACCGGCGCGCGACCGAGGGATGTTTAACAATGAGGTTTCTTTCCTCCCGCGGATCCGCAGTCAGGTCGTACAATTCCTCCTTCATCACCGGACCCCAGTAGTCGAGTTTGAAGCCCCTGAACTTTAGTAGTGACAGCCAGTCCCTCTCGACGTCCACATCGTGAACCCGATCCCGGGTGTTCTGCCATCGGACGGATGATATGTACTTCCACCGCCCGTCGATGACACATCTGGAGATCGCGCGATCACTCATCAAGACCTCAGAAATCAAGGGACGGGCGGCGGACGCGCCGGCAGTGGTTAGAAGGTTGCGTTCGCTCACTGCGTCGGCGCTGGCGACGCCCGTCAAGGCAAGGAGCGTAGGGGGGAGGTCCACTGTAGAGACCCATCTCGAAATGCGCTGTGGTCGCAGGACGTCGGGCGCCCAGATAATCAGAGGCACATGCAGCACCTCCTGGTAGAGTGTGTATGCATGGTCCCCGAAGCCGTGCTCCAGGAACTCTTCGCCATGATCAGCAACAACGACCAGGATCGTCCTTCCCGCACGGCCGGACTCATCCAGCGCAGCAACGATTTCCCGGACGTAGCGGTCTACGTCAACAATGAGCGCGTCGTACCGGGCAACCACATCCTCGAACCGTGCATCGCCCGGCCCAAGTCCTATCTCGTTCCGTCGTGGCGCCAGCGCCGTCAGGGAACCGATGCTTCGCGGTGACTCCCATGGAAGAATCCCCAACTTCAGATGAGCCTCCCTAGGAGCTTCGAAAGGCTGGTGTGGCGCGAGAAAATGTACGTACAAAAAGAACGGCGCCTCTGATACCTCCTTAATGAATCGAATCGCATTTAGAGCCTCATGTTTGTTCCTATGGGCGCCGCCGATCCGCGTCTCTGCGAACACCTCGCTGAACCCCCGGTGAAATGCCTTGTCTTTGAGTACCGGCTGCCGCGCAACGAAACCTGTCCTGTAGCCCGCCGCTTTGAACTCCTCTGCCAGTACCTTGACATCTTGGGGAGGTCGAGACGACCACTCTGCCACGCCCAGCCGGGACGGTAACTCGCCAGTGAAGAGCGACGACACTGCTTGTCCGGTGTACGTCGACGGTGTGACGGCGTTCTCGAACATAACGCCTGAGGCTGCCAGGCTGTCAATGAAGGGCGAGGTGTTTCGGTGATAACCGTAGCATCCCAAATGGTCCGCGCGGAGCGCGTCCGCCAGGACAATGACCACGTTGTAGCCGGTTGGATTCCGCAGCGTCGGACCGCTTCCGCACCCAGCGAAAGCGCAAATCCAAACCGCTGTGACCAGAGAAACTAGAGTTGTTACGCCTATTCGCTTCACAGTCTACTCCCGCACAAGAACAGCGAAGACCCAGCGAGGTGTTGATGTCCACGCCCTCCTGTAGTCCTACTGGATGATCAGATAGATATAGCCGATAAACAATTGTGTGCCGGAAGTTCTACAAACTGGTTTCTCGCTCAGCCATCCTTCCAAGGCCTGCGGGCCGACTGGTGGCCGGCCGAGGCAGGGCCGGGTTCGACCCGGCGCAAAGGGCCACCGCATTTCGTTACCGTTGCTGTGCCGATGAGCAGCCAGAATCACTTCCTCTCGGTTCCGAGGCCACCGTTCGGATTCCCAGTGGAGGCTAAAGACTTTAGAACAGGAGCGCGTCGAAATCGTGCGCCGGAACGACTGCACGGCATCGTGGGACGCCACCTTTATGACTTCGCCTCCGCTGAAGTCCGTGGGGGACCTTCAGCCCTCGCCAGGACGCGGCGAACGGCATCGGCCAACGTACGGGCGATGCTGTCCCAAGAAAAACGGGTTTCGACCAGGACGCGAGCATTGCACACCATTTCTTCCAGGGCCACCTCACTGGTGTCCGCCACACGCTGGATCACGTCGGGAAAATCGACGAGTGATGCGATGTGAGCATGGACGCCGTCTTGAAGTCCGAGTCCGCGAGCACCAAACGGCGTGGTCAACACAGGCACTCCCGAGGCCAGATACTCCAGCATTTTGAGGTTGGTGCCGGAACCGGTCTCCACGGGATTGACGGCCAGATCGGCTGTTCCGAGGAGGTCCAGCTTTACATGGTCTTCGACGACCCCCACTAACTCCATATTCGCCGGCATGGGACAATGCCACCGTCTAAAGTATTCACAGACGCTTCCCACTACAACGAACCGGCTCCATGGTGTCCGACGTGCAACCTCCATCAACGTCAGCACCGCATCGATATTGGGGCCGTGCCAGCTACCCAAGAACAACACCGTGAAGCGCGGAACTCCATTGTCGCTGGGCCGACGTCTCCGCTCGACGACCGAGCGAAAGGGAATCGACTCCGCGTCCACACCGTTCGGCACGACGACCATCTTGTCCGGGCTGACACCGAACATCCTCGATAGAGACGTGGCGTCTTCCTCGCAGCACGCCAGCACACGGTGGCTCAACTGGCAAGCCAGCCTTTCCACCGACTCCGTCAGCCGGAGAAAGTATCGTCCCAGGGGATTGTCCGGCAAAATAGCACGTTTCAGAGCGACCTCAACATCCTGGGCTTCGTAGATGAAGGGCTGCGCACCGCTTACCTCTTGTAGCGCCGGGAACACGTAAGGATGACTTGCGATGAGTACGCTGGCGCTCGATGCTAACTGTCGCAGTGTCTCGACATATTCCGGCGTATAAGCGTACAGCTTCGGCATCGCCACATCGGTGATGGGGATACCTCCCAGTCTGCAGGAAAGCCGCCATTCCTTATCGGCATGCGCCGCCGTCTTGGCGACCCGGACCTCGGCGACATGTGGCGCCACGTCGATGCGCCGCGCCGACTGATCGGGTTCCGCCAAGGAAAGGATCTCGATGTCAAACTCGTCGGCGAGCCGCCGGCACAGCTGGTGCACTCTCACCTGCCCACCGCCGCGCGGCGGCCACACGGGAAATGTGGTCGTGACTACTACTTTCCGCCTCCCCGTCCGCGACACACACAAGCCCGCCGAGGTTCGCCGCTGTTCTTCGCAGAGAGTTTCCACCACCCGCTGCCACCCGATCTTGGCCACCCGACGGCGACACTCCTCACTCATCTCCACTACCGCCTCAGGGTGGTCGTCTACAAACTCGAGCACATCGGCGATCGCCTTGGCGTCGGGCGGCACTACAAATCCAGAAACACCGTCCTCGACGAACTCCCTCACGCCACCTGAGTCCGTAGTTGTGATCACTGCCTTACCACACTGCATCGCCTCCACCGTGACGAGCCCGTAGTCCTCGTCGTATGGCACATAGAGCACCGCCAGCGCCCGGCTGTACAGCTTCTCTACCTCCGCATCGCTGACATATCCAAGGAATTCGATTCTCGGATCTCCGTGTGCCTGGGCTCTCAACCGCGCCAGCTCCGGACCGGTCCCCGCCACCTTCAACTTCCGCTGCGTTTTCGAGCTCAAGACCGCGTCGATGAGCATTCCGATCCGCTTGGCCGAATCCAGCCGGCCCACCGTGAGGAAATACTCCCGACTCACATCGCCGACGGCATTTATGTTCGACGGATGGTGCACCACCACCGGTCGGACTCCCGCCGGAAAGTAGCCGGACCGGCTTGCAACAGTTCTCGAGATTGCGGCGTACCGGTATATCCTGGAGGGGTGCAGCGCGCCGTCGTCCAGAAACCGCACTACAGACCGCGCCAACGGGCCCGGAAACGAGAACACCCCCGGAGGAACGTCTTCGTCGCCACGCAACGCTTCCAGCCGGTCGAAAAGGGGCCCTAACGCCTGCGGATCACCTCGTTTCCCTTGAAGGAACTTGACCAGGTCGGCTACCGCCGGGTGGGAAGTATCAACCTCGGACCCTTGGCCGGACAAACTATAGGTATCGTACAGTCCACGCAATCGGTGTTGCAGGTACACTACATGGCGTTCATGCCGGGCCATCCACGCTGGATATTTCGACGTGATGACTAGATCGAAGTGCTGCAGGTCCACACACGAAAACGCGTGGTAACTATCAACCAAGTCCCAAAAAGTATGTTCCCGCGTTGGGATCTTGATCAACTCGGCGTGGTGCCTTGTCGTTTCATTGATGTAGCGCTGCAACCCCCACCAGAGCTTCTCAGCTCCACCGACGCAGAAAGGCACAGGACTCGGCGCTAAAATGGCGATGTCCATCGTTTCTTCAACTCAACAACTGAGCGACAACCCGGTCCCATGATATCCCGAGCTGCCGGTACCTTTCTCGACCTGCATGGCCGAGGTCGACGGCCAGCGAGCGGCTATCCACCAACCGTTCGATCGCCGCCGCGACTGCTTGGGGCTCGGGCTCGACCACGAGGCCGGTTTGTCCGTCACGGACAAACTCCAGCGGCCCGCCGGAATCCGTGCAAGTGATCACTGGTTTGGCCGACAGCATAGCTTCCAGAGTTACGTAACCGTAGTCCTCGTCGCGAGGCCCGAAGAAAACACCCAGGCTGCACGCGTAGTAGCTCGGCATATCGTCGTCAGGAATCCGCCCGAGCAGGCGGACACGGTCGGAGACGCCCAAATCCTCGATCAGCCTGGCGAGTCGTTCCCTGGCGCCCCCCTCGCCGGCGATCAGGGCGAACACCCGTGAACGCGTGTGGCGCATCGCTCGAATCAAGAGATCCTGGCGCTTGAGGTCCTCGAGGCGGCTGGGGCAGAAGATGTAGGGTTGAGGTGGAAGCGTATAATACGACTCAGGTCTGGGCGGTGGGTGATACAGCGGCTCAGCGTCGATACCGTTGAATTCCTTCAAACGTCTGCTGACCGTTCTGGATTCGGTCCGAAGCGTGTTAGCTTCCGAGAGGTAAAGTGTGTCCTTCCGGATGATCTTCCGCCGCATGGCACGGGCGGATGGGTCGCGAGCGTTCTCATCGGTCCAAAGGTCATACACCTGGCGGTGCTGGTGGATTAGCCAGACGATCTTATTATCGTGACGTGTGTAATAAGCTGGGAACTTCAGGCAGATGACGCGGTCCGGCTGGTAGCCGTTGAGGTTGGTGAAATCTTCAGATTCCCACATATCCATGCATCTGAGGACGGCATCGGGAGGTGAGAATCGAAACGGAAACGTCACCAAGTCAACCTGATGACCGTGATTTTTCAAGGCCGCCACGAGGCCGCTCGCCTGCGCTTCCGCGCCACCTCGGACGAAGGGCACCTGAACAGTGAGAACCAGCGCTCGCATAACTTAACGTGTTCGACAAGTTGATAAAAGCCAAGAAAGCGTAGCGGCTCATGTAAGGCCCCGAGACACTAACTGTTCTGCTTTCCTGTGTTACTGTCCCGGTTTGGAAGGCCGCAGCGCGAGCCGCAGACTTGCGAGTCCCGGCGGGCCGGGTGAAACCGGTCTTGCGCCGGGTCGATCTCGTGCGTTGTAGTGTGCTCCTGCGGGAAGGAGTTTTGCAAAGCCGCAGGAGATCCCAGGAGCAGATCGCACCCTGGAGCGCGACGTTTCCAAAGATATGGCTGCTCCGCCGCTCATATAGTCCATCGGTGTCCGTTCATCGTCGGGGCGCAGTAGCCTGCCGGGGGGCCGGTGATGAAGGGGACAGCGTCTGCAGGAGGCGCACAATCTGCCGTTGGCATTCTTCGAGGGACGCTTCGCAGGCGTTGAGGCGTTCGCTGACGCGGTCGAGACTGCTTCGATCCGCTTTCGTGAACGCCATTCTAGACAGGAGTCGCATTTGCTCATCGAGTCTGGGTGTCAGTTTACTAACTGCATCCTCGATCGCACCGAGCCGCCGGGCGTAGCTCTCGAGTGTGGGCCCACTCGCCGTATCCGGCCCGGGAGCCCCTGCCGCCGCTTTCGCAAAGCCCCTCCCGGGCGCGGCGGGCGTTTCTTCCGGCTGGTATCGAGATGCTGGGCGACCGGCTCCGGAGGAAACAGCCAGAAAGCGGCGTCTGTGCTCCCACCAGGCTAACCGCGCGATTGTGGGTAGCACCCGGAGAGCATCGCTAACGAGCTCACGGACTGCGCGCTGCCGCAATTGCCGTCCAAGCCTGCTTCGAAATGCGCGCCACCACAACCCGCGGAGTCCGATCCCAATAGCTATGCCTTCGGCAGAGTAACGCAATAGCCACAACAGCTCAGCCCGGGTCAAGCGCTGCGCCCGCAGCAGTTCCGTGTAATGCAGGAATCCCTGCCGGTCCGGTGCACGCCGCAGCACGTTTTCGTAAGCGCGCCGCACAAATGTGGGGTCATTTCCGGCAAGGAGCCGAGACACAGGATCCTTCTGGACAACCGCGCAACCTGAGCGATCCGTGGAACGCGATGTCGGATGCGCGTATGATTCTCCCTCCGCCGGCACAGTGCCATCCTTCCGACGGCTGCACTCGCTCTGGATTTCCTGAAGCAGCTCTTCAAGCGACACAGCCGGTTTCGTCACCCCAGTTCGAACCTGGAGAGCACCCGCCAGATCAGTATCCGTATTGGAAAGCACCCTTGTCTCCCCCTTTGGTCACTCACTTGTTGCCCTCGAGCGGCCGGTTTCGCCCGCTGCTTCCAGACGCCCTTTAGGAGGCACCGATGGACTCTGGAGATTGGATCGGCGTCTCAATGATATGACAGTCGTATTCCACCATCTCCCGGACCAGATCCGCGAACCGGGTTCGCGCTTTCCAGCCCAGTTTGGCTTCCGCTTTGGCCGGATCCCCGATCAGCACGTCCACCTCCGCCGGGCGGTAGAAGCGCTCGTCGATCACCACGTAATCCCGGTAATCGAGGCCAACGGCGCCGAACGCCAGCTCGGCGAACTCCCGGACCGAATGGGTCTCGCCGGTGGCGATCACGTAATCGTCGGGCTCATCCTGCTGCAGCATCAGCCACATCGCTTCCACGTATTCTCTGGCGTGGCCCCAGTCCCGGCGAGCCTCGAGATTACCCAGCCGCAGCTCCCTGGCTTCGCCGGCCAGGATGCGGGCCACTCCCGAAGTGATCTTGCGCGTCACGAACTCATAGCCGCGCCGGGGCGACTCGTGGTTGAACAGGATGCCGCTCGAGGCGTGAAGACCATACGCCTCGCGGTAGTTGCGGGTCAGCTCAAAACCCGCCACCTTACTGATGCCGTAGCTGGAACGGGGGTGGAAACGCGTTCGCTCGTTCTGCGGCACTTCCTCGACGCGGCCGAACATCTCGCTCGATCCGGCGAAGTAGAAGCGGCAGGCCGGCGCGCACTCCTTCAATGCCGCCAACAGGAAATGCGTGCCGTCGATGTTCGTCTGCAGCGTCGAGAACTCGTCTTCGAACGAATAGGTAACGAAGCTCTGCGCCGCCAGGTGATAACACTCGTCAGGCATCACCCGGCCTACCGCCTGGAAGAGGCTCGGGAAGCTCTCCAGCGAACCCGCGTGGAGGACCACGTCGTCCAGCAGATGCTGAATCCGCGACAGCCGATGCGCCGGATCTTCCAGGGCCACCCGGCGCACCACCCCGTGCACCTCATAGCCCTTTTCCAGCAGCAGCTCGGCCAGGTACGAACCGTCCTGCCCACTGATGCCCGTAATCAGCGCCTTTCTTTTTGTCATGACCGAATTCCACCGCTCGCCAGTCGGCCGGCGACCTCCTTGTAAATAGTAAGCATAGTACCAGAGAAATCTCTCGTCAGCAAACCGTTCATCCCGCCTATTTCGTTCCGGACATCCAGGCTCCGGCCAAGCGCCCGGCGCAGGGCCGGGCGGCTGGCGGGGAATCTCGAGGTGTCCGGCCGGGGCCGGAGGTGCCCGCTGAGGCCGAGCGGTCATTTCGCTAGAATTGATAAGGGTCGGGGCGTGGCGCAGCCTGGTAGCGCACCTGCCTTGGGCGCAGGGGGTCGCAGGTTCGAATCCTGCCGCCCCGACCAATGAGCGCAGTGGCCTGCTCCCCCGCTGCGGGCGCGGCGATCGATGAGAGGACCGCCGCTACAGCGGCTCCCATTCTTTGAATTGCGTGAGCTCCGCCGTCGCCGGGCCCCCTGCTCTACCGCCCCACGGCCGGGGCCTGTAGGGGTTCTGAGCGGCTCACTTTTCTCAGCAAGAGCACAACAGCGGAGATTCGAGTGGTCACCCTATCTGCAAACCAGGTGGTTGCCAATCGTTGCAGCCCGCTCGCCGGGTCTCGGAGCAGCCCAGCGACAACCTGCAAGCCGATCCGAGTAAACCGTCGGCGGCTGTCTCAGGAAACCCGGGACCGACCGGTCCGGCGCCGCTCTGGAGCGGACGGCTTCCTTGACCTTCACCTCCAGCGAGACCCGAGGGAACAGACTCCCTGCTTTCCGGAGTATCGCTGCGGCCCGGTCACGCATCTGACAGACACAGACGAATGTGAGCGAGAATGGGAGGCACCGGTGAGCGTGCGCCGGTTCGGGCACGAGACAGCCGGCGCCGTTTGCCGGCGCTGGAGCCGGGTGAGCCACACCCTCGCGTGAGCTTTAGGAGGAACCAATGCGAATCGGAACACTGAGCGCAATCCTGGCAGGCGTACTGCTGGCTGCCGGATGCGGGAAGCTGACCAAGAGCACCGACACCGGCGTCACCGAACAGGACGTCGCCAAGGCCGAAGAAGAGCTGGCCCGAATGAAGGAAAAGCTGGCTCAGGAAAAAGCCGCCACCGAAAAGGCCGAAGGGGCCCAACCAGCCCGGCGGGAAGCGGCCGGTGGCGCTCCGGCCGGCCAGACCGCGGCTGCGAAGAAGCCTCCGCAGAAGGCCCCGGCGCCGCCGCCGGTGAAGACGATCACTTTGGAGCCGGGCACGCCCATCGTGGTGCGCACCACCAGCACCATTTCAACGAAAGCCGCTCGCACCGGTGAGCGCTTCACCGCTACTCTCGAAGAGCCGTTGATGGCTGGCATGGAAATGATTGCCCCGAAGGGGGCGCTGGTAGAAGGGGTCGTCGTCGAGTCGAAGAGAGGAGGTCGGATCAAGGGCAAGGCGGTGCTCGCGGTGACCCTCAGCGCGATTACCACCGACACCGGCCAGCGCATCGAGATTGCGACGAACACCATCGGCAATCAGGCAAAATCGGCGAAGAAGAAAGACGCGGCCAAAATCGGCATTGGGGCCGCCGCCGGAGCCGTGATCGGCGCCATCGCCGGGGGAGGTAAGGGAGCGGCCATCGGCGCCGGTGTCGGCGCGGGTGCGGGCACAGCCGGCGTGCTGCTCACCCGCGGCAACGCCGCAGAGATTCCGTCGGAAACAATCCTCCATTTCGAACTCGCCCAGCCCGTCTCGGTGACCTTGGAGCGAAGCCGGTGACCGGAGGAATGCCGGGAATGGGCTCCGGGCGCCTCGCGGCCCCCCGGGAAGCTATCAGCGGCCCCCTCTCCCTACAGTGGTCTCGGTACCCCGCCGCTGCAGCGGGTGTGGCGTGGTTTCGTTGCGGCTGAGTTGCCATGTTATATTAGAATTGACGCGCCGGTGGGCGGCTAGCTCAGTTGGGAGAGCACGGCGTTCGCAACGCCGGGGTCGTGGGTTCGAGTCCCATGCCGTCCACCAAGCATCCGCATCCGGCGGCCACCAGAGTCGCGCTTTCTTCCCCCGGCGAACCTATGCAGGAAAGTCTTGCTTGCTGCAGGCATGGGCGAGGCGAGTTCCCTGTGTCGGCGTGCCCGCGGCCGGTACAGGAACAAGCCACAACCCGCGGCGCCCGTGGCCGCAGCCCAGGTGGGATGCAGCGCAGGGTCCGGACGCCGCCGCCTCCCCCACGCTTTTCCGCCTAATCTTCGCCGGTTCTTCGATCCCTGCCTCGGCCGCGACGCCGAAATTTCATCCGCGAAACGAAAATCGGGCTAGAATTGGGTAGGCTCTCATACCCTCAGCACGGGTAGCGCAAAGGAGGACCAGGCGATGGGCAACCCTGCAACTCGGCCACAGCCGACTCCAAGCTGGGAGCATATGCTCTCCGGACAGCAACTCGCGCGCCTCGGAGTGCGCCTGCTGAACCGTTTCGACCTCGAGCTGGAGTGCCGCGTCTGCGGCGAGAGGTGGATGTCCCGGCGGCTTCCGAACGGGCGGCTCGCCCCTGGCTACTGGAAGTGCCCGAACCGGTGCAACTGGTGAGGCCGGTCCGGGGCAGCGCCGCCGGCGGTCTGAGGGAGCCGAACGTGCAAAGTCAGAGTCCGTGTGGCCTTCCCCGTCTGTAGCGCTCCAGTGGGCGAACCACCCGATGCGGCACGGTTGGGCTGCTACGGGGCGAGATCTCTGCGGCCGGGCCCCGTCATCCTGGATACCGGCCGGTGATGTAAGCGTGGAGGTGCCCGATCGTCGCCGCCTGTTCATCGACGATCGAGCGGACCAAATCCCCGATCGAGACGACCCCCACGACCCGTCCCTCCTCGAGCACCGGGAGGTGGCGGATCCGCTTGTTGGTCATAATCGACATCGCTTCACTGACCGTGCAATCCGGAACAACCACCTGCACGGGGCTGCTCATGATCTCGCGGACGGGGGTTTGCTTCGATGACTTGCCCTTGAGAATCACCTTCCGCGCGTAGTCGCGTTCGCTGATGATGCCGACCAGCTCTTCCCCATCCATGACGAGGAGGGCGCCCACGCTGTTCTCGGCCATGATCTTGATCGCTTCGAAAACGGTCGCATCCGGCGGCAGCGAGAAGACCTTATGCCCCTTCTTTTGAAGGATCTCGCGAATCGTCGTCTTGGCTTGCATAGGACTCTCATACCACGTTTCCGTGACCTGGAGCCACCTCCGGCGCCGCCGGTTCCGTCCCGCGCAACGCCGTCTGGACAGCCGCCGAGACCCGCCGGCGGACTACCCGTCGGCCGGAGGTGACCACATAGAAGCTCCGGCCCACCGATGCCGGGGTTGCGCAGCTAAACTGCCGGCCCCGAGTTTCGACCCCCGCTTTACTGGTGCGCCCTGGCCGTGTCGAGCTGGGCTTCGTGGACCGCCAGACGGGCAGCCCGCGGGTTCTGAGCGAGGGCCAGCTTCAGCTCTTTGGCGGCCCCTTCTTTGTCGCCCCGCTCCGCCAGCACCAGCGAGAGCAGGTAATGTCCGATCGTCTCCGGCGTCCCGCGATATTCAAACGCTCCGGAAGTGCGCTTCCGCGCTTCTTTCTCCAGGGCGTCGAGCAGCGTCCGGTACCGCTCCATGTCTCCCAGTTGCTTCGCCGCCAGCGCCTGGTAGTAGTAGCCCAGGTGAGGCTTGCTATATTTCTCGGCCAGGATCTTGCGGAGCAGCTCTTCGGCTTCTTGGCGCTTACCCATGGCGAGCTTCACCCGGGCCAGGTTCCAGTAGACATGCGCGCGGAAGTCCGGCGTCCGCGGCGCCACTTCCAGATTGGCCGGGTATTCGGTGGCCCGCTGGAAGTACTCGAGAGCGGTCTGGTAGTCCTTCTGTTCCATGGCGAGCTCGCCGAGGCGGGTGTTGACCTCGACCCAAGCATGGTGAATGCTGTAGCGCCCTTCCCAGCTATGGAAGTGGTGGTCGCGGAGCATCTCGTAAGCGGCTTTGAGGTTCGGCGTGCCGCCGAGCTGGAGCCGCAGGTCGACCATGCGGGCGATGAGATCGTCCCGGGTCTCAGCGGCCTCCTTGTGTGCATCGAGGAACGCCAGCCGCTTCCCGGGAGCGACGCCCACTGCTTCGGCGACCTCATCCATCTCGAGCAAGATTCGGGCGTCGTGGGGCGCCAGCCGCGCCGCCTGCTGGTAGGCTTGGTAAGACTTTTCGAAATCCTTTTTCAGATACCGGTAACCATAGCCGATGTTCCGCCAGGCGAACGAGAGTCCCGGCTCCAGTTCTGCCGCTTTCCGCCAGTGCTTGAATCCTTCCTCCCGCCGCCCTTTGGCGTAAAGGACATTGCCGAGGAAGAGGTGGGCGTGGGAATCGGAAGGATCCCGGCGGAGGGCCGCCGTGAGCGCCGCGACGGCCTCGAGCCGGTGCGGGTTCGTGTAAGCGACCGGCCCGCGCCGGGCCTGCTGGTAGAAGTGGGCCGCCTTCGCCGGGTCGCCGGAAAGCTCCCGGTAGTAACCCCGGTAGTAGTTCACCATCGGGTGGATCTTCTCGGCCGGCCGGCCGTCCGAATAAAGGTCCAGGACGCGGCCCGCGTCTTCGTACAGCCCCGCCGCCGCATAGGCCGCCGCCAGTTCCATGTAGTTCTGCGGTTCGTCGCGCATGTAGCCGCGCCAGGTCTTCTCCCAATCCGATCCCTTGCCTTGATGGCGGAGGCACAAGAGAAGTTCATATCCACCCATGAAGTGCATGGGATCCAGGGCGAGAGCCCGGCGCGCCGCCTTTTCGGCAGCGCTGAACTCGCCGAGTTTGCGCCATGCGGCGGCCTTCAATGCCGGGATGCCGGCGAACTTCCGGTTGTCCGCCGCAGCCTCTCCGAGCTTCGTAAGCGCCTGGCGGTAATCGCCCCGCCGCATGTCGATCTTCGCCAGGTTGTAATAGGAGGCTGAGAAGTCCTCATAGCTGTACGTAGCGCGGTAGAATTCGTCGTACGCCGCGTCGTAGTCGCCGCGTCCGAGTTTCGCCACCGCTTCGCCGAAGTACAAACGCGTATTGTCGCTGTCGCGTTCGAGGGCCGCCTCGAGCCGGTGCAGCGCTTCGTCCCAACGCCCCTGTTTCAGCGCCAGGAAGCCCAAAGCGGCGTTCACGCGGCTATCGCCGGCGTCACGCCGGAGAGCCTCCTTGTAGTAGACCATCGCCTCAGGGACCCGCCGGAACCGTTCCAGCCACTCACCGGCGTGGTAAAGCTCATCCGGTTTCATTTTCTTGGGATCGCCCGGTTCCTCGAGCCCCTCCGGCAGTTCTACCTGCTTCGGCGGATGCTGCTGGACTGCGATCACCTCGTTGCCGGCCATGTCGCGCACCGAGAGCCGGAGATCATAGACGGTAGCCCCTTCCGGAGCCGGTACTTGCACCGTGTACGGTTTGTCCGGCGAAATGGAAACCACGGCATCGCTGAGCACCCGGCCGGTTCTGGTGTCTTCGAGAACCACGCGATAGCCGGTGACGGGCGCCGTGGAATAGACGCCGCCGAAGGCTTGCCCGTTCTTCAAGTCGGTGTTGACGGCGAAGTCTTTCGTCGCGTTGTGGAAGCCGCGGATGTCCCGCACTGGATACCAGTAGTCGTGGGCCGTCTTCACTTCGATGGGCGACATCCAGTGATAATCCGGCTGGTTGTCACTCCAGGCGCCTGCCTGAGGCTCGAAGTAAGGGCCGCCGCCGTCCGAGAGTATGTCTTCCCAGATCCGGCCCGACGGTCCGGACCCCCAAGTCCAGAGTTTTTTCCCGGGCATGATGTGGTGGTTCGCCACGTGAACCATGCCGCCCTGGGCGCGGTGGTCGTAGGTGCCGAACCAGTCCGACGGGTTGTTGAAAGCGAAGAAGCTGCTCGCGTTCGGCACATTCTTCCACCAGGTCAGATCCACGCCTTCGTGAATCGGCCAGTGCCAGAACTGGTGTTTGCCGTGGCCGGTCACCATGTCGCCCGGGTACTGCGCCTGGGCATATTCATTCGCATGTGTGGCGGAGGTGGCCCAGAACATGAAGGAGTGGCGATGGTTCGTCGGGTTCACGAAGATGTAGTCACAACGGAGGTAGCTGCGGCCCGGGTAGAGTGTCATCCCGACGAGCCAGCGCATGCGGAAGATCGGTTCCGTCTCTCCGACCCAGACCGTGGCGCTGCCGTCGGGATGGTGCACGATGCGATAGTCCACCGGCATGAAGCAGGAGGGCCGGTGCCCGTGGGGGAAGTTCCACTCGATGCCGCCGGAGATCCACGCCCCGGTCATGCTGATCAGGCCCGGCTTGATCGTTTTTTGCCAGTAGAGCCAGACGTAGCCGTTGGTCTTGTCGAGAGCGCCGTGCAGGCGGCCGCCGATCTCGGGCAGGATCAGGATCTTGACGTATTCGTTCTCGAGAAACACGCCGTGATAGGTTTTGTCGACCTTCCGGTCGGTCAGCGTTTCATTGAGCGTGTAGGGATAGATATCCCGGCCGGAGTCCGGGAACAGGGGGTGGATCTGCGCCGGCCCGATCTCCCAAGTGGGCATTGTCACCGGCTGCTCATACGCTTTGACTTCCGTTCGCGCAGCGGGGGCCGCGCTCAGAAAGATGACCGCTCCGACGACGACCGGGAAGAATCCACCGCAAATGACTCGCACGACAACCTCCTTTGTTCAATCTTCGAGACCAAGCAACCTTCCTGCTGGCGTGATTATACTCCGATCGGGATACCGATCTGCCGTCCGGACCAGTTCCGCCGGGGCCGATTCGGCGGCGGGGCGTCCACGCAGAGTGCGGCCGGCACGGACCTTGAGCCCGTTATTGGCTGGTGCTAGCATGAGGACAGAGGTATGAGGGCCGCGGGCGAAAGCCTTTCGCACGGGCGGGGCCGGCGGCGCAGGGGGCAGTAGCGGGCTGGCGTAGCTCAGTTGGTAGAGCAACTGACTTGTAATCAGTAGGTCGTGGGTTCGAGTCCCTCCGCCAGCTCCAATTCTCTCGACGCCTTAGGAATCACCCACGGAGTCTTGGCCAAGAACGGGGCGGGCGCTCAGTCTCGATCCATTCCCGCCCACAGGATCTTCACTCGCATCCGGTAGTCCAAGAGGTTGCCCCGGCCGCGGGTCTTCTCCCGGAGTAGCCATCTGGTTGTAACATTCCTGGCTGAACACCCCGGCACTTGCCGCGCTTGCCCAAGAGGAGGCGGGTTTGGCAACACCTGGGCGCTGGGTCCTTCACCACTGGCCCCGGGCAGGCTCGAGGACGCGCGCGCCGCAGCGTTCAGGCCCGTCCCGGCCGTAGTGGGAACGCAGCCGCCGAGCGTGCGGAAGCAGATTCACACCTGGTTGTAGTTTTGTAAGTGTTTTATTCTCAGTAGGTTACGGGAATCGCTTGGAACCCTGATCCACCGGCTCCCCTTAGTTTGGAGGCAGGCCGGGCGCAATGCCCGGCAGAAAGGAAAAGGGAGATCATGGATCAGCGTCCGATCATCATCTGGCCCATCACCGGTCTGTGGTAGCCGTTAGGCACTGATCGCAATCGAGCGATTCCCCTCGCCTTCCACAGAGGCGTGTATACAATCGTCCACATTTTCGGAACTAAACGAAGGAAAAGTCTGGTATGATGCTAGGAGTACCGCGAGACGTGGTACTCCTAGCACTATCACTCGGCTAAAGCATATGGAGTAAGCCGTATCGCCCCGGGCCAATGAGAGCCGCCCTGGTTGCTGGCGCCGTCCTTTTAGTGCTCGTCGTTGGGTCGGCAACGGTGAGCCGTTCGACACTTTTCGGTGGTGCGCGAGTCACCCGCCGCCTAGACGGGCGGGGGGAGCACGATCAGCAACTGGAACGGCTCCGGGACGAGGGCGTAGCGCTGGCCCGGGCCGGCCGGCTGACCGAGGCGCAGCAGTGCTTCCGCTCCGGGCTGCAACAGGCAAGACGGGGCGGCCACCTTTCCTACGAAGTTCGTTTTCTCGCCAACCTGGCCAACACAGAGCTCCAATTGCGGCAATACGCCGACGCCATGGATGCTTACCTCAAAGCGCGGCGGTTGGCGCACCGCACCGGCGATCCGTTATTGGAAGCCGCGCTCGGGCTGAACATCTCCAGCGTCTACATGGCCACCGGCGCGTGGAGCGACGCTGCGGTGGCGCTCGATCAAGCGCTCGCCGAGCTGCCGCCGGACGCCCCCGCCAACTATACTGCCGCGCTGTTGGGGCAGCGGTCGCTTCTAGCCGCCCGGCGGGACTTGTGGGAGCAAGCCTGGTCTTCCTATGGGGAAGCTATGGAAACCGCCGACGCGGGCGGCTTGTGGGGGCTCGAAGCCGACATTCTTGACGGCTTCGGGTACGAACTGTTTCGAGCCGGGGACCGGCGGGATGCGGAAACGCTCTTTTTGAACGCCTTCCGTATTCGGCGGCTCCATTCGATCCCCGTTCCGGCGCACAGCTACCGCAATCTCGGCCTGATGTCGGCGGCCGAGGGCGATCTTAGTCGGGCGTTACGATTTCTGGATACGGCGGTCCGGGAAGCGCTGCGGCGGCCGGATGCTACACCGTTGTGGAGCCTCTACTACCAGCGGGCGCTGCTCTATGAACAATCGGGGAACCTGCAGGAGGCCATGGCGGACGTAGAACGTTCGCTCGACGTGATTCAGCGTTTGCGGGCGGAGCTGCTGCCGGCGGAGTACGTCCGCCGTTGGAGTGACGTGGGCCTGCACGACGTCTTCCGACGGGGTGTGGCCTTGGCGGCCGAGCTCTACCACAAGACCGGTTCTGAATCCTGGATTCGGCGAAGCTTCGAGATCGCGGCCCGGGAACAAGCGGCGGGTCTGGCAGCGAGTCTTGGAGAAGCCGAGCGCGTGCGGAAGCGCCTGTCACCGGAGTACTGGGAGTTGCTCCACCGCGTCGCCGCGGCCGAGACAGCCGGGCTGGCGGGCAAGCAGCCCCCTGCCGAGCTGGCCCGGTGGCGCCACCGGCTCGGCGAGATGGAAATCGAAGCCGGGCTCCAGTTCCGTGAAACGGCCGGCGGGCGCCCCGTCTCGGTAGAGCGGCTGCAGCGCGCGCTCGGCCCCGCTGAGGCCTGTCTGCTGTTCCACGTCGCGGAACCCACTTCCTACTTGTGGGTTCTGACGCGGGATTCGCTGTGGATGCGGGAGCTGCCCGGGCGAGCCGCGCTACGAAGAAGGGTAGCGGCCTTCCGGGAAGCGGTGGCGCGGTCGGCGCCGGAGGCTCGCAGGCTTGGGGCGGCACTCTACAGTCTGCTAATCGGGCAAGGTTCCCCGGCGGCCGCCCGTCCCGAGTGGACGTTATTGGTTGAGGATGCGTTGTTCGAACTGCCCTTTGCCGCCCTGGTGTTGCGCGGGCCGCGTGACAAGTTCCGCTATCTGATCGAAGAACACACTTTGCGGCTCGTTCCCAGCGCGGTGCTGCTCACCTCCCCCCGCCGCCGCTATTGGCGAGGGGGCCTGCTGGCCGTGGGGGACCCCGTTTACAACCGCGCCGATCCGCGTTGGCGGGACTCGGCCCCCGGCCGGCCGGGCAGAGCGCTCCAGCGGGTGAGGTGGAAAGTGGACACCATACAGCTTCCGCGCCTGGGGGGCGCCGGGCGGGAAATTGCCGTGTGCCTCCGCCGCTGGCGCGAAAGCGGCGGAAAAGCCACCGCGCTTACCGGACTCCGCGCGAACCGGCAAACCCTGGCCGAGACCTTGAGCGAGCACCCGGCAGTGTTGCATTTCGCGACCCATGTGCTTGCCCCCCGGGGAGAGCGAAAAGGTGGATTCGTGGCCCTGAGCCTCCAGCCTGACGGCAGACTAGACCTGCTCGGGAGCACTGAGATCCGCGCCCTTGCCTGCCGGGCCGGGCTGATCGTGCTGAGCGGCTGCAGTAGCGGCGCCGGAGAGGTGCTCCCCGGCTCTGGCCTTCTAGGCCTGACCCGCGCCTGGCTGCGAGCCGGAGCCCGGGACGTCGTGGCGACGCTGTGGCCCGTTCGCGACGACGGAGGGAAGCTGTGGGACGTGTTCTACCAACACCTGGGAACTCTCGGCGAGGACGGCTTCGCAGTACCGCCGCACCGGGCGCTTCAGGCCGCCCAGGTGAGCCTGATACACGAGCCTGGACGGTCTCCGGCCGACTGGGCCGGCTATTTCTTGATTTCCACGGGATGATGCGGAATGCCTGGCGCAGGTGCAAAGCGGCAAGAGCAAGAGCCCGACCCCCGGCCGGAGCCGGGAGGGGCCAGCGCGGATACCTCGGAAGCGGCGGTCCAACCCGCCCCGGAACCGCCGGCCGGGGTCCGGTGGGCGCTGTTGGTCCAGAAGATCCAGACCGGCGACCAGCAGGGGATGGAGGAGCTCTACAAGATCTTCTCCCGGGGTGTGAAGTTCTACGTGTGGCGGCATTTGGGGACGCGCGACCTGGACGACCGCATCCACGACATCTTCCTCCTCGTCGTCGAGGCGATCCGCAACGGCGATCTGCGGGATCCCGACAAGCTGCTGGCGTTCGTCCGCACCGTCGTGCGGCGGCAGGTGGCAGGGCAGATCAAGGGGATCGCCAGGCAGCGGCAACGGGAGACCGCCCTGGACACCAAAGCCTACCTGGCGGTGGATCCGGACAACCCGGAAGCCCAGGCTATGGCCAGGGAGCGGGTAGAGATCATGAAGGAGGTTCTGGACGGAATATCTCCCCGGGACCGCGAGATCCTCACGCGCTTCTATCTGCGGGGCCAGTCCGAGGAACAGATCTGCCGCGAGATGGATCTCACCCACAACCAGTTCCGCATGCTGAAGTACCGTGCCAAGATGCGGTTCGGCGAGATGGGGAAGCGGCGCCTGAGAAAACGCCGGCTACAAGCCTTTTTCATGAGATTTTCCGGATCCCGGTAGACACTAATCATGGCGGGGGAGATGTGCGGGCGGCCTCCCCCCGGAGGACAGCATGAGCGCTGTGAGGATCGGCGAGAAGCCAGGGGAATCAAGGAACCACCCGTCGGAGGAGACGCTCGAGCGTTACGTGATGGACCGTCTCCAGGAGGCTGAGGAAGCTTGCGTGGAGGAGCACCTGCTTCTCTGTGAGGAGTGCCGGGGAAAAGTCGAGGAGACCGAAGACTATGTGCGGGCCATGCAAACGGCGCTGGCCGAGCTGGAACAACGGCGGAGCCGGGCTGCCCGGGAAGGTTCCGAAACCGGGAGAAAACGTCGGTGGGGGCTCCCCAGGCTGGCCTGGGCCGGCTCCCTGGCGGCGATCGCCGCGGCGATCGTGATGGTTGTGCCGAGGAACGGGAAGCAAGACGGCCCGGTGGAACTGCGGCTGACGGCGCTGCGCGGCCAGGCGGGCATCTCGGCTCCGGCGGCGCCGGCCGGCCGCCGGTTGGTTCTCTCTCTGGACATTGAAGGCTTGCAGAGACGGCCGGCGTACGAGGTGCATCTCGTGGGTGCGGAAGGAGAGGTGCTGTTCGATAGGACGGCCGTGGCGGAGGCCGGTTCCCTGAAGATCGATCTCGCCGAGGGGTTGCCGGCGGGGCGGTACTGGGTGCGGGTCTTTCCGCCGGGCCATGCAAAGGTTCCCTTGCGGGAATTCGAATTTCTCATCGAGTGACCGCTCCGGGCCTTAGTTTCCCGGCGCGTCGTACAATTCTCGTATGAGTCCGCGCTGGGGCTTCGTTCTTTTAGCGGCGGTGGTAGCCGCCCAGCCGCGGCCCCGGGTAACGAGCCTTGTGTCCGTGTATTCGCTCGAAACGGGAGCGGCCCGAGTCGTCTACAGAGCTGAAAGGACGCGGTTCGAGGCGCCAAACTGGTCGCCGGACGGCCGTTACCTGCTGTTGAACTCCCGGGGAGGCCTCTGGAAGCTCGATCTGGAAAGGGGTTCGCCGGAGCTGGTCGATACCGGGCCGGTGACCCGGGTGAACAACGACCACGGCATCTCACCTGACGGCAGATGGATCGTGATCTCGGCCGGGCGGATCTACATCCTTCCGGCGGCCGGCGGGGAACCTCGACCGGTCACGCGGCAGGAGCCCAGCTACTACCACGGCTGGTCGCCGGACGGGAAACGGCTGGCCTACTGCGCCCGCCGGGACGGCAATTACGATTTGTACGACATCGCCGTGGAGGGTGGGCCCGAGAGACGGCTGACGAGAGATCCCGGCTACGACGACGGGCCGGACTACTCGCCTGAGGGCCGCTGGATCTATTTCAACTCCGACCGCTCAGGCAGTTGGGACGTCTGGCGCATTCCTGCCGGCGGGGCTGGCCCGGGCGACCGGCTGGCCGAGCGGATCACGAACGACGCCTGGGAGGACTGGTTCCCCCACCCCTCTCCGGACGGCCGCTGGATCGTTTTCCTCTCCTATGCGGAGGGCACCGAGGGCCACCCGGCCAACCGCAATGTCGTACTGCGCCTCATACCCGTCGAAGACGGCGGGCCGGCCCCGGAGAAGACCAAGGTGATCCACCGGCTCTTCGGCGGCCAGGGGACGATCAACGTCAACTCGTGGGCGCCCGACAGCTCCGCTTTTGCTTTCGTCAGCTACACGCTCGCCGAGTGACGCGGGCGCCCGCTACTTCCGCCAGAACGAGGGCATGAAGACCGCCAGGGCGGTGAAGAACTCCAGCCGCCCGCAGATCATGCAAAAGGCCAGGACCCACTTGACCAGGGGCGTGAAATGGGCGTAGTTGTCCACCGGGCCCACCTTCCCCAGGCCCGGACCGATGTTGAACATGGCGGCCGTCACGGCGGCGATCGAAGTGAGTACGTCCACCCCGCTGGCAGCCAGAGTCAGACAGGCGCTCACGAACACAACGAAGGCGAGGAACAGCAGATTGAGCAGCGCGCTGACAGTTTGCTCCGGGATCACCTCCCCACTCATGCGGATGGCGAAGACGGCCCGCGGCTCGACGATCAGCCGGAACTGCCGGTGTACGACCCGGCCGAGCAACAGGAACCGTGAGACTTTCAGGCCGCCTGCGGTAGAGCCGGTGCAGCCGCCGACGAACATGAGGACCAGCAGCAGAAGCTGGGCGAAGGGGACCCACTGTTCGTAGTCGTCGGTGACGAAGCCGGTGGTAGTGGTGATGGAGGTCACCTGGAATGCGCCTGCCCGCAGGGCCTCAGAGAAGCCATAACCGGTCTGCCAGTACAGTGTGGCCGTGACCGCCAGCGTCGCGACAGCGAGAATGGAGAGGTAGGCGCGGACTTCGACGTCGCCGAAAAACCGGCGCACCTGCCGCTGGCGCCAAAGCCGGTAGTGCAGGGTGAAATTCATCCCCGCCAGGATCATGAAGACGATGACGATCCACTCAACCACAGGGTTCTCGAAACCGGCGATGCTGGCCGTTCGCGACGAGAAGCCGCCGGTACCCAGGGTGGAAAACGAGTGGCAAGCCGCTTCGAACTTGCTCATGCCCCCGGCCAGCCAGAGCAGCAGGAACTCGGCCAGCGTGAGCATCAGATAGATCTTGTAGAGAGACAGGGCCGTCTCGGTGATCCGCGGTTTCAGCTTTTCCGACTTCGCGCCGGAAAACTCGGCTCGGTACATGTGCATGCCGCCGGCGCCGAGCAGCGGCAAAATGGCCACCGCCAGCAGCACGATGCCCATGCCGCCCAGCCAGTGGGTGAAGCAGCGCCAGAGCTGAATGCCGTTGGGAAGCACCTCGACGTCGGTGAGGATGGTGGCCCCGGTGGTGGTGAACCCCGAGGTGGCCTCGAAGACGGCGTCGGTGAAAGAGCCAAAGTAAGGCGAGAAGTAGAACGGCAGCGCCCCGAACAGCCCGGCGCAGGCCCAGGTAAGGCTCACCAGCAGGACGCCCTCCCGGATTGACAGGTCCGATTCCGGGCTCCGGAAGCCTCGGAACAGCGCCAGCCCCGTGCCGGAGGTGACCAGGAACCCCAACAGAATGGGCCAGCGGCTGGCCGGGTCGCTGGCCAGCGCGTAGGCCAGCGGGAAGAGCATGGTGCCGCCCAGGATGAGCAGGAAGATCCCGGTGACGTAGAGGATGGCGTGGAGGCGGACTACCACGGCAGCTTCTTCCGCTTCTCGGCCAGGAAGGCCGATTCGAGTTTCGGCACGACGTGTTCGAGGGCGAACAGGATCACACGATCGCCGGGCTCGATGGTGGAGTGTCCCCGGGGGATGATGACGTCGCCACGGGTGCGGGCCACCGCGCCGACGATGGCGCCGGGCGGGAACTTGATCTCCTTCAGCTTCTTGCCCACGAAGGGCGAGTTCGGCGAGGCCACCAGCTCGATGGCCTCGGCCTCCTCCTCGCCGAAGCTGGTGACGGAGACGACGTGGCCTTTCCGCACGAACTGCAGGATGCGGTCCACCGTGGCCAGGCGCGGGCTGATCGTCGTATTGATGCCGAGCCGCTGGGCCATGGCGAGATAGCTGAGGCGATTGATCAAGGCGACCACTTTGCGGGCTTCCAACCGCCGCGCCAGCACCGCGGCGATCAAGTTCTCCTCGTCGTCGTGGGTCAGCGCCAGATAGGCGTTGATGCCGCGGATGTTCTCGGCCAGCAGCAGGTTGGCGTCGGTGCCGTCGGCGTTGACGACGATCGTCTCCTCGAGGATCTCGGCGATCTTGCGGCAGCGCCCGGCGTCCCGCTCGAACAGCTTCACGCTGACGCCCTGTTTCTCGAGCGCCTGGGCCACCGCGATCCCGATCTGCTTGCCGCCGAGGATGAAGACGCGCTCGAGACGTTCCTGGCGGCGGATGCCGAGGAACCGGAGCACGTCGTCGAACTCCTCGCTGCGGGTGACCACGTAGATGTGGTCCCCGGCCAGGATCTTCTCGCTGCCCCGGGGGATGATCACCTCCGAGCCGCGGAAGATCATGGCCACCAGGGAGTTCGGCGGAGCGCCGCAGTCGGCGATCTCGATCAGCGTTTTGCCGACGGTCCAGTGGTCCGGTTCGATGTTCATCCCGAACAGCTTCACGCGGCCGGCGGCGAATTCGATGATGTCGGAGACGCCGGGGATGGGCAGGACCGGCTGCATCCGCTCGACGGCCAGGGACTCGGGATGGATGATCAGATCGATCCGGACGCCGACTTGCTTGCAGATCCGCCGCCAGTGATCGACCTCGTGCGTGCGCACCCGCGCCACCTTCACTTTGGCGCCGGATTCCGCCTCGGCGATGAGGCAGGTGAGCAGGTTCACCTCGTCGGCGTTGGTCACCGCGATCACCATCTCGGCGTCGCGGATGCCGGCCTCGTGCAGCGTTACGACGCTGGCGGCGCTGCCCTGGACGATCTTGGCGTCCAGAGTCTCTTCCAGGCGGGCGCAGCGGGCAGCGTCTTGTTCGACGATGATCACCTCGTTGCCCTCGCGGATCAGGCGCGCCGCGGTCTGGGAAGCGACCTCTCCCCCGCCGGTGATCAGAATGCGCATGCGCAGAGAGTCATACCAGAATCTAGCATATCGGCGATCCCCGCCCTGGAAGCCGCAATTGCCCGCTCGCCGGCGGCCCGCGGACGTAGCTCTTCGGGTAGAATACCGCCGTGGCGAGGAAGTATCGCGTGGCGGTGATCGGGCGGACCGGCCGGGGCAATTACGGCCATCTGCTGGACATAGCCGTCCGAACGTATCCCGGAATGGACGTCGTGGCAGCGGCCGACGAGGATCCCGAGGGGCTGCGCAGGGCGGCCGAGCGCTTGCGGGTAAAGAAGGCTTACGCGGATTGGCGCCGGATGCTCGAAGAGGTGCGCCCGGACATCGCCGTGATCGCTCCCCGCTGGGTGGACTGCCACCTGGAGATGGCCTTGGGCGCGGCCGAGGCCGGAGCCCATGTCTTCATGGAGAAGCCGATGGCGCGGACCCCGGCCGAGTGCGACCGGATCATCGAGGCCTGCGACCGCAAGGGGCTGAAGATCGTCGTCGCCCACAACATGCGGGTTTCGCCCATCCTGGACGCCGTCGAGGCCAAGGTCCGCGACGGGATGATCGGTGAGATCCAGGAGTTGCGCGGCCGGGGCAAGGAAGACCGCCGGGCGGGCGGCGAGGACCTCATCGTTCTGGGCACCCACATCTTCGACCTGATGCGCCGCTTCGCCGGCGATCCGCTGTGGGCCTCGGGACGGGTGACCGTCCGGGGGCGGCCCATCACCGGGGCCGATGTCCGCCGCGATGCGCCCGAAGGGCTGGGAATGATCGCCGGCGACGCCGTGGCCGGGATGTTCGCCTTCCGGGACGGCCTTACCGGCTACTTCGGCTCCAAGCGCAGCTCGGAAACCAGCGGGAAACGCTACGGGTTGGACCTTTACGGCAGCCGCGGCATCATCGCCGTCCGCGCCGGGATGATCCCGCGCATCTGGTACACGGAGTCCGTCTCCTGGACCGCAAGCAAATGGAAGCCGTTCCCGCTGGAGCCGCTTACCCTGCCCCTGACGCGGCTCGAATCGGTCCACCTGCTGGTGCGGGACCTCGTCGAGGCCATCGAGCAGGACCGCGAGCCCGCCGCGTCGGGGCGCACGGCGCGGTGGACGATCGAGATGGCGATGTCGCTCTACGAGAGCCAGCGCCAGGGCCGGCGAGTCGCCTTTCCCCTCGAATTTCGCGGCCACCCGCTGGAGCGGTTCTGAGCGCCGGTGACCGCCGCCATGTTCAATCCAGCAGCCGGTCGATCAGGAAGGCGGTGAAACGTTCTCCGTCGATCTTGACCGGCAGCCGCGCATTCGGCGCGACAGGCTCGGGATCTCCGCGCCGGATGAATTCGCCGGCGTCGATGCGAGGCCTCGCCGAAAGGCGCCGGTTGATGACCGTGGCCCCATAGGTGATCTCCCCGCGCGTCTCTACTTGCACGTTGGCGGACACGGTTTCGGTAGCGAACGAACGGTCGATGGCCAGGCCCACGGCGAGCGGATCGTGGAGCGCCGCGGCATCGGCCCCGTGGGAGGCGGCGAAATCGAGGTAATAGGCGGCGAGGTGCGCGGCCGCCCGGGACACCGGCCCGCCTCCGCCGCGCAGACGCTCGAGGTGCTCCCGCCGCAAGGTAGCCTGCCGGGTGGCTTCGAGCGTCAGCAGGGTGATCTGGGCGCCGGAAGCGAACACCTTTTGCGCGGCTTCCGGATCGGCATAGACGTTGTACTCGGCCGCCGGGGTGGCGTTGCCGCCGCACTCGGAGCCGCCCATGACGATCAGCTCCTCGACCTGCCAGGCGAAGTCCGGGGCGGCTTCGAGGGCGAGTGCGATGTTGGTCAAGGGGCCGACGGCGACGACGGTGAGCGGTTCGGGATTCCCCAAGGCGGCTTGGGCCAGCACCTCCCAGGCGGGGCGCGGGTCTAGGCTCCGCGAAGGCGCCGGCAGTTCGAGGCCGCCCAGCCCGTCCGGGCCGTGGACGAAGTCGGCGAGTTCGAGCTTCCTCTCCAAGGGATGCGAGGCGCCGGCGGCTACTGGGAGGTCCGGACACCCCGCGAGTTCGGTCAGTTTGAGCGCATTTTCCGCGGTGCGCTCCAGCGGGACGTTGCCGGCCACGGCGGTGATGGCCTCGACACGGATCTCCGGGGACCGGAGAGCCAGCAGGATGGCCAGGGCGTCATCGATGCCGGGATCGCAATCGAGGATCACCCGGCGCGGCTCGGGGCGGGCGGCGTTTCCCTCCGGCATAGAAGGCTTCCGTCAAACAGGCGGGCGGACCATATAGGCCTGGAGATCCAGGAACATTCGCACGAAACAGAGAACAGTGATGCCGACCGCCGCCCAGGCGGCCCACCGCCAGACTTGCTCCCGGAAGTCCTCGACGAGCCGCGGCGTGCCGGCAATATAACCGATGACGAAACCGCCGGCAAGTCCGCCGATGTGGGCGGCGTTGTCGATCATCGGGAACAAGAGGCCGAAGATGAGTCCATAGATCGCCCAACGGATGAACATCGATTTGATTGCCGCGCCGAGGCTCGTGCGATCCCGGATCCCCAGAGCGATCATCGCGCCGATCAGACCGAACAGGGCCGCCGAGGCCCCGATGGAGATTCCGGGGTTCCAAAAGGAACTCAGCAGGAATCCGGTGACCGTGGAGACGAAATAGATCACCAGCATCCGGCGCGTGCCATAGAAATGCTCCACGGTGGTGCCGAGATCGAACAGCACCCAAGAGTTCATGAGGATGTGCAAGAGGCCGCCATGAAGGAACCCGGCGGTAACGAGGCGCCACCACTCGCCGTGTTCCAGCACGAGCAGGCCGTGTTTGGCGCCGAAGAGGACCAGCGTCCGCCCGTCCAGCGCCATGAATGCCTGGGAATTGCCCGATTTCATGCTGAAGACCACCGTCACCAGGTAGAGTCCGAAGTTGATCATCAGGATGACGACGGTGGTGAAGCGGGCGGCGGGTATGAGACCTCCCAGCAGATCCGAGGGATGGCGGCGATCCACGACGCGGGGGCCGAGCCGCACCTCGCAGTAGGGGCAGACCTTGTCCTTGACGGAGATGAAAGCCCGGCAGTTCGGGCACATGCGCCGCTTTTCCACTGGCCACCATTGTACAATTGTGGGTCCGGATTCTCCGGATTCGCCTCGACATGAAATCCCCTGCGCTTACCCTTTACCTGGCGGTGGCCCTCGGAGCGGCTTTCGGCGGAGCCGGCCGTTTCTGGATGAGCGGCGCGGTGACGCGCCTTGTTGGTGAAACCTTTCCCTGGGGCACGCTGGCGGTAAACGTGCTGGGATCAGGAGTGCTCGCCTTCTTTGCGACGGTGACGGGCCCGGGAGGAAGGGCCTTTGCGCCGGGGCCGGTTCGTGTGTTCGTTGGGGTCGGGCTTTGCGGTGCTTTCACTACGTTTTCCACATTCAGTCTGGAGACTCTGAACCTGGTCCGGGAAGGCGAAACTGCCCGGGCGGTGGGCAATATCGGGGCGAACCTGTTTTTGTGTCTGGCCGGCGCCTGGCTCGGCTTCACCCTGGCGGGTGTGATCAATCAGCGATAAGGAGGCTCGGCTCATGACGGTTCCGCGCGACGCGTATCTGCTGCGGATCTTTCTCGGCGAGAACGACCGTTACGGCGGCCGGCCCTTATACGAAGCCATTGTGTTGAAGGCCCGCGAGATGCACCTGGCCGGGGCGACGGTTCTGCGGGGCCTCGAGGGGTTCGGCCACTCCAGCCGCCTGCACACGGCGAAGCTGCTGCGGCTGTCGGAGGATTTGCCGATCGTGGTGGAGATCGTCGACAGCGTGGAAAAGATCGAGGGGTTCTTGGCGGCGGCCGAAGAGATGATGGCCAGCGGGCTGGTGACGCTGGAAAAGGTAACAGTCTTGCAATACGGCGCCCCTTGAAATCTGCGGTCCCGGGGGCGAAGAGACCGGAAGAGGCCGCGGTGACGACCCCGGTCGCGGGCGGGCGGCCACGACCAGTGGCGCCTGGACGCACCTGGGGTGCGACGCCAATGCGTGTAGTAAAATGACTCATAGCAGCGGGCCACCCTAGCTCAGCTGGTAGAGCGGCTGATTCGTAATCAGCAGGTCGGGGGTTCGAGCCCCCCGGGTGGCTCCACTCCGGCCATTAACCTACGGCCCACCGGACCCACCCCCCGACGCCGGATGCGGACCGTTCTGCAGCGGCGGATCCAGGACCGGCGGGACGCTCGCCGACGCTTCACCATGCCCGGAGGCGACGGCGGGCAGCCGCTGTGGGATAATGCTTTCCTTGCCGCGTCGTGAGCCGGCGCGCGGGATCACAGGTCAGAAAACCTCGATGGCGGAGCAGCCCCAGCGGAGTTATTGGCTCGTCGCACTCATCGCGCTGATCTTCTTTGTGATCTCTTTCCTGACGAACATCCTCGGCCCCATCATTCCCGACATCATCCGGAGCTTTCGGCTGAGCCTCACCCTGGCCTCGTTGCTGCCGTTCTCCTTCTTCATCGCCTATGGGCTGCTGTCGATCCCGGCCGGAATGGCGGTGGAGCGGTGGGGGGAAAAGCCGCTGCTGGTATTTGCGTTCTCTCTGGCGGTTGGGGGTTCGCTGGGGTTCGCGGTGCTGCAGAATTACCCGGCGGCGCTCACGTCGCTATTCGTCATTGGCTCCGGTATGGCGATGTTGCAGGTGGCTCTGAATCCCCTGTTGCGGACCGCGGGCGGCGAAGAGCATTATGCCTTCAACATGGTCGTGATCCAGCTCGTCTTCGGACTGGCATCGTTCCTGAGTCCGAAGATGTACACCTATCTGGTCACCAACCTGAGCGCGGGGGCGGATCAGCCGAACGCATTCCTGGGACTGTTGAGGCGCCTGACGCCCACGCAGATGGAATGGATCTCCGTCTATTGGATCTTCGCTGCGATCTCGGCGGTGATGCTGGCCGTCGCCGTCCTGCTGCGGTTGCCGAAGGTGGAGCTGGCCGAGAGCGAGCGGATCGGAGCGTGGGAAACGCCCCGGCTGCTACTGCGCAGACGGATCGTGGTCCTCTATTTCGTGGGAATCTTCTGCTATGTCGGCACCGAGCAGGGCATCGCCAATTGGATGTCGAAGTTCCTGGCGGCCTACCACGGCCTGGATCCGCAGCGGGAGGGCGCCGCTGCCGTGTCGCACTTTTGGGGGTTGATGACGGTGGGTACGGTGGCCGGGCTGGTTCTGCTCAAACTGTTCGACAGCAGGCGAGTGTTGATCGGGTTTTCTCTCGCGTCGCTGGCGTGCTTCACGATCGCACTTGCAGGGTCTACACAGGCGGCGTCGGCGGCTCTTCCGCTGATGGGGTTCTTCATCTCCTCGATGTGGTCCATCGTCTTCTCGCTGGCTTTGAACTCGGTGGAAAAGTATCATGGCGCTTTTTCCGGCATTCTGTGCACGGGAATCGTCGGCGGCGCGGTGACGCCGGTGATCATCGGGGCGCTGGGCGACCTGTTCGGACTCCGGGCGGGCCTGACGTTTCTCTACGCGACGCTGCTCTATATCCTGGGCATCGGTTTCTGGGCGCGGCCGCTGGTGGTGAACGAGACGATCTGGCGGCGGCGGAGGCAGCAGGCTGGTTGAGGCGGCGTGGAGGCTCAAGGCAGCGAGCGCGGCAGAACGTTCCACCCGGAGACGACGATGACGGGCCGGAAGTGGCCCTCCCGCTTGCGCGGGCCGAGGGCCTCGGGTTCGCCGAGACCTTCGGGAGGCGGCAAGGCGAGATCTTGCCTGCGATAGGTGGCCGTCAACTCTCTGGTCTCGCCCGGCAGCAGCGAGATGAAGTTGTCCTCCCAGACGACGGGCAACAGATCATCTCCGCCGGGGCCCTTGGTGATCCGCAACCGGACGAAGAAGGCCAGATGCGGGGAGGGATTCCGGAGCCGGATGCGGGCGATTTCGTTCTCCCCGGCGGCTTCGATCGTATGCTCTGCCAGGAGCTCTACCTCCGGCAGTTGTTCCAATCCCGTGAGGTCCACGAAAGACTTCATCGGCGTGCGCCAGAAGTGGGATTTCTCCCAGTCGAAGGCCTCCGGCTTGGTAGAGAGCCAATAGAAGTTGCGGCTCACGGGCTTGCCGGAAGCGTCCTCGAGGCGCAGCAGGAGAAAGTAGGTGGAGCTGAGGTCGCCGATCTCGGGGATGGTAAACAGCTGCGTGCTGCTGTCGGGGACGGCGTCGAGGGTGGTCTGCTTGCGGAACCGCTCGTTCATCTCGAGATCGTAGATGGCCGCTTCGGCGCGCAGGCCTTCGAATCCTTCATAGTAGGCGTTGACGACGACCACGGAACGGTCGTCGTAGGAATACTGGATGTGCAGCGGCTCGTTGCCTTTCCGGGCGCCATAGTAGGAGCCGCCCGGGCGGAGGTAGTAGTCGTAGAGCTGCCAGTACATCGACGGCCAGGCGCTGTTCAACATCCACTGGATGACGCCGGTGCTCGTGTACTTGTTCCGGCGGTAGGCCTCGAACATGGCCCGGTGGCCTTCGTAGGCCTGGACCTGCGCCTTCCACACGTAGTCTTCCAGGCCCTTAGGAGGGCCGTAGCGCGCGGCGAGGGCCTCGTTGAAGACGCGCAAGTCGGGGTATTCGGTATCGCTGCGGCAATGGTAGTCCCAGTGCTCGTCGATGGGCCAGAGGTGCCTGGCGGGCAGCATCTGGCGCAGGCTCTCGATGACGGGCACCGCGGCCCCGGGGCCGGTTTCGGTATTGAAGCCGAAGGCGCCGCCGCGCCGGGTGTCGCGGTACCAGTAGGACGGCTCGATGAAGAGGTAGGGGCCGCGCATCTTCACCCCTGTCGGTCCGGTGACCTTCGACGGGGTTGCCGTCGCCGAAGCCTGAACGGGATTCGGCCAGAACTGCTCCTTCAGGATGCGCAGGTAGGTGCGCTCGACCTCGGGAGGGGGCGCATAGTCGCTTCCGTTCAGCCAGGTAAAGACGCTGGGATGGGAGCGCAGCCGCCGAATCTGATCCCGGAGCGATCTGGCGGCGATTTCGTAGTCCTCCTTCTTCCAGTTCTGCCACTTTTCCCAATGGTCGCAGCAGCACCAGCCGGGCATCAGCAGCATACCGGCTTCGTCGGCGAGCCGGAGGAAGTTCTCGTCCTCGAGCTTGCCCTCGAGGCGGATGGCGTTCAAGTTCAAGTCCCGCGCGTAGCCGATCTCGATGCGCTGGCGTTCCGGGTCGGTGCGCAGGAGCATATCGGGGGCCCAGCCGGCGCCGCGGATGAGGATCCGCTTGCCGTTGATCCGGTAGAGCAGGTGACCTTCGGCGGTGAGCTCGGAGGTCACCTGGCGGATGCCGAAGCGGATGGCGGCGCGGTCGGAGACGGTCCCGCCCACCGTGAACTCCATCTCGAGCGAATAAAGGTTCTGCGGGCCCAACTGCGCCGGCCACCACAGGCGGGGCTGTTCGATGCTGAGCTGGGGAAACTCGTCCGGGGTGAACGCGACGGTCCGGTT
Organism: Solibacteraceae bacterium; assembly: GCA_026984795.1. Taxonomy (GTDB): domain Bacteria; phylum Acidobacteriota; class Terriglobia; order Bryobacterales; family Bryobacteraceae; genus JALSRK01. The sequence continues at coordinate 65,686 of JALSRK010000077.1, forward strand.
CTCGCGCGGCTTCAGCGTGACCTGGCGGGAGAACCGGATCTCCCCGATGCGGCCGCTGAGCGTACCCTTGACCGGGCGGTTCGCCGCATTGCGCAGCTCGGCGACGACGGTGAGATGCGCGGCGTCCCCGGAAGGAAGTTCGAGCCGCGTCACCACGTGGGGGTAGCGCAAGGCCACGGGGCCGCTGGCGGCGAGATAGGCCTCGCGGTAGAGCCCCATGTTCTTGTCGGGCGGCGCAGGGTTCCAGTCCACCCAGGTGATTGCAAGGTCGTCGGGGCGCGGGGCGAAGACCTCGACGGCCAGGGCGTTGAGGGCGCCGGCGTGAACGAACTCGGTGACGTCGAACTCGTAGATGCGGAACGCCCCGGCCACCTCTGTCTTTTTCGCGATCCGCCGCCCGTTCATCCAGATGTCGGCGCGGTAGTTGATGCCTTCGAAGTGCAGCCAGACGGTCTTGCCCTGGTAGGCGGCGGGGACTTCGAACTCGGTCCGGTACCACCACGGGAGCCGGAACGGGTTGCTGGGGCTCATCGGCAGGTTGGAGAAGTTCTTGCCCTGGGGATAGTCGGTTCCCGGGATGGAGCGCAGGTTCATGCCCACGTAAGGATCCGCGTAGGCGCCGTTGTCAACGAGCGCTGCCAGGACAGTCGTGGGCACGGTAGCTGGATACCAGCCGGAGTCGTCGTAGCCCGGCATGGAGACGGCCGCACCCGCATCGCCCACATGCAGGGACGACTGGATGCGCCAGCCCTCCCGAAGCGGCATCCTGGCTCCAGCCGCCGGCTCGGCTCGAAGCGTCCGTCCCGCGGCCAGAACCGGCACGAGCAAAGTGAGGCCGAGAATCCAACCGCGCTTCATCACCGCATTCCCGGCGGGCTCCCTTCGGCCCCGCCCGTTGATTTTCGGGGCATTATACGCCGCCGGCGTGCGGCGCTGCAAAAACATCTTGCTCGGCTGCCAAGCGTTGTCGGCGCAAGGGCCCGGTGGTAGACTGGACTCGTTTTTTCGAAGGGAAGGCGCCATGGGTGAGAGTTTTTCGGACAAGCTGCGGAAAATCGAGATCATCGCCATGAGGGCGCCGGGGATCGACAAACGCTTCTCGATCCCGCGCGAAGAGTTCGTCGAGCGCCGGCGGCGCGTCTGGGCGGCGGTGAAAGAAGCGGCGGACGTGGACGTCGCCTTCGCTTTCTCCGACGAGCACTACAGCGGGGACGTGCCGTATCTGGGCGGGAGCACGAACTATTCGATCGAGCAGGTGGCCTTCGGGCTGGGGCCGGACCCGGCGCGCTCGGGGGTGATCGCCGGGTTCGAGGGCGTCTACATCGCCGGGCAGCTCGCGCCGCGGGCCGGGGTGGCGGTCTATCCGACCGAATCGCTCCAGCTCGCCGACGAGAAGTATCCCGTCGAAGGTTATTCGCTGGCCGAGATCCTGGCGACGATCGCCGGGCGGCCCCCGCGGCGGATCGGGTTGCTCACGCCCCGGCAGGTGATCCCCGACGGCGTGGTGGCGAACCTGGAAGAGATCGTCGGGCCGGAGAACGTCGTGGACGCCCAGGAGCCGTTCCAGAAAGTCAAGAATCTCAAGTCCGACAACGAGATGCGGCTCATCGAGGACGCCGCCTACGTCTCGTCGCTCGCCCTGCGGGCGATGCTGGCCGTCACCGAGCCGGGCATGGACGAGACCGAAGTAGCGGCGTTCGGCGACCTGCTGGCCAAGTGGATGGGCTGCGAGCGCAAGGGCTTCGAGACGATGGTCGGCTCCGACAGCGCCTGCGTGACGATGATCGGCCCGGCGCTCAACCGCCCGCTGGGCGCCGGCAGCGACGAGGCGGTCTACGTCCACATGGGAACCTCCTACAAGCGGGACGGGCTGACGGCCTGCTGCCGGCGGAGCCTCTTTCTGAACGCCGAGCGGGCGACGCCGTACCAGCGCTATTTCCGCGACCTGGTCGAAGAGGCGTTCCGTGTCGGCTTCGGCTCCTACGTGGACATCGCCCGCCACGGGAAACCGGCCCGGCTGCAGGAGCAGGCGCTGGTGGAGTTCTTCAACGGCAAGACCGGCGAGCTGCTGGCGCTGGTGCGGGAGACGTACGGGGCTGAGGCGGCGGACGCGCTCGAAGCGCGTCTCGAGGAGGAGATCCCCGGCATCGTGAAGGGGCTGGCCCGGATGAAGCCCTACACCGGGACGCACAACGCCGGCTACACGGAATGCCAGGAGTTCTACGGGGCGATCACGCTGGAGTCCGAAGAGCCGCTGGAATCGCGGGTCGTGACCATGCTCGACGTGGCCTTGCGCGGCCGGGGCAGCCGGTGGCTGGGTGAAGAGTTCGAGCCGATCATCCCGGGATTCGACTATTGGGTGGTCGAGGACACTCTGGGCAAGTACGGGACCGAAGTAAAAAACCTGACCGGCGAACTGCAGCCGGACGGCTGTCTGGACCGGGGTATCGGCCGCATGCCGGTGAACGTACAGCCGCTGGTGGGCAACGTCAGCGAATTCCCCGGCTAGCGGACTCGAGCCGGGGGCGTTCGCCGGTCGCGGCCGGCCGTCAACCGCCGGCGCGTAAGACGACGGAGCGCAGGAACTCGGGCAACTCGAGGCGGCCGCCGGCGGGGGAGGCGTGGGTCCAGCGGTCTTTCCACGGATCATAGATGCGAACCGGACCGGGCAGGGCGCCGCCCGCCAGAGCAGCTATGTCGAGGACGGCGCTGCGGACTGGGGTGATCCGCCCATCGATCAGCTCGGCCCGCCAGTCCGCCTGTTTGTCGCGCACCCAGGCCAGGAGGGTTCGCCGCCCGCGCAGACAGTAGATCCGCAAGCGCTCGGTCTCCGTCATTCCCGGCGTGAAGCCTTCCGCCGCCGGATTCAGTCCCCGAACGATCTCGGCAAACCGGGCGAAATGAGCCCAGAGATTGTTCTTGTCAACGTAGAAGTACCAGTGGCCCGCCTGGCCCGAGCCCGCCGAGCCGGCGAAGAAAGGGGCGAACAGCATGTCGTGGAGCATCGCCCCGGCCAGGTCGAGGTCGTACAGTTTGGACGGCGCATTCCTACCGGCCTCCAGGGCGCCGGTTTCGGCCAGTACGACCGGCTTGCCAGGCACAATGCCAAGCACCGCTCGAACCGCGTCGGCAGCCATTCCATCCACCGGCCCCCGGCAGGCCTCCAGCTCGGCGGCGGTATCGAGATAGCGGTGCACCTGAGCGAAGTCGTTGCCGGGCATCTTCCAAATCGGTCCGTAGAGATAGCGCTTGCGGTACATGTCGAATCTCCCCACGCTCTGGGTGGCCAGGTGATGGGGAAAAGCCCGATGCAGTTCGCCCAGCATCTCCGTGGTCCATTCTTGCCAGCCGTCGCCGCGCACCTCGCTGATCTCGTGCCACAGCTCCCAGGCAAACACGGCCGGCTCGTCCCGGTAGCGGCGCGCGAACCACTCGATCTTCCGCCGGAAGCGCTCGCGGCATTTCGGCAAGGTGAAGAATTCGGTCATGTTCTTGGCCGGCCCGCCCCGGGAGACGTGATGGATCGGATTGCCGAAGCTGGGCGCTCCGGGAAACTCCGGCGGCTCCTCGCGCAGGGTGCGGAAATGTTCGAAGCAGAGAGTCAGGCGGATACCGTAGCGGCGGGCCAGGGCCACGGCGCGGTCGATGCGCCGCAGCTTGATGGAATCGTACTTGCCGCTGAACTCGTGCTCGACGTCGTAGAACGGGTGTCCCATCCAGATGCGGACCAGGTTGCCGCCGTTGGAGGAAAGTTTGCGGAACCGCTCTTCCAACTTCTCCAAGACGCTCTCCTCCTCGTAATCGAAGCGGGGAAACGCGATGTTCAAGCCGATGGGGATGAAGGGGGAGCCGTCGTGCGCTTCGAAGTACCGCGAGTCGCGAGGGCTGACGCGGATGAAGGCGCCGGCCCCGCTTTCCTGGGGGCCGCCGCGCCGGCAAGCCAGCCCGGCGAGCCCGCCGGCAGCCAGCGAGAGGACCGTCCTGCGCTTCATCCGCCTTCCATGATAGCCGCCTACCGGGCGGCCGCCTCGGGTAAGCGTTGTCTCGACCGCCTATGATGGGAGCATGCACTGTCTTGAGGGGAGTCGGAGAGCGGCGGGGCTGGCTCGGCTGGCGCTCGCCGTCTGCCTGGCGGGGGCGCCCGTTGCGGCCAAAGTGAAGGTCTTCCCGGCCAAGGACGCCAAGCTGAGCGATTATAAGACCTATCATTGGGAGCCGATACGCGTACTGACACGGCGAGGGGTTCTGGAGGACGATCCGGAATTCGCCCCGATGATCAAAGAGGCGATCCGGAAGCAGTTGGCAAGGAAGGGCTACCGGGAAGTACCGAGCAACGGAGAGCTGAAGCTGCTGGCGGCGGGATTGTCGGCGGCCAACAGCCAGCTCGAGGGCTTCCTGCTGCGGTGGGGCTACGACGTCTACTGGGGTTACGGGGTGGCGGTGGCGACGCCGGTGACCCGGGTCAACAAGGCCGGTACCATCGTGGTGAATTTCGTGGATGCTGAGACCGGCAAGGGCGTGTGGTTCGGCTACGCCACCCAGGCGCTGGTCACCGGGGGCAACGTGAAGAGGACGATCGACAAGGCGGTGGGCAAGCTCTTCAAGAAGGTGCCGCGGCGGAAGGAGTAGCCGCGGCCGAAAGGGCCTGCGCCCGGAGGTTCAGGGGATCCCGGGCGAAAATCAGTCCCCGGCGTCGGCGCCTCCGGCGGCCGGTTCGATGATCGCCCTCATCGAGCCTCTGGAATTCGGCATCCGCCAATCGGCCCCGTAAGACTGGATCTGATCTCTGGCAAACTCGGCTTCGGAAAGCTCGCAGGTCATCAGGACGCTCCGGCCCGTCGTATCCACCTCGACCGCGTGGCGAAAAGCCTTGGCCTGGCTGAACAGGAAAAGCTTCTGGAGCATCTCGATCACGTAGTCGTACGTGTGTTCGTCGTCATCGAGCAGGACCACGTTGTAGAGGGGTGTCAATTCCTCACGGCTGGTGGTTTCCACGCCGGGCGTTGTGACAGTCTGGCTCATGGGCGGCCGGGACCCGGTAGAGTGATCCCCATTGAACGATGCTAGACGATTGCCGCCGAATAGACAAAGTCCCGACCGGCACTGCCCGTGATCCGTTCTGAAGGGGCTGCCGCCCACCGCGCCAGCCCCTCGGCCCGCTGCGCCACCTTCGGCGTTGGGATCGCAGGTCCACCGTCGCGGCGGGCCGCCGTTCCGTCATCTTGTTCTTCCCCGAAGCCATCACCAGATCCCCGGCAATCCGGCCCGGCCGGGTGAACCCTCTCGGCCTTCCGCACCCTTTCTTTCCGTGCTCCCGCTTCAACACCCCTTCGTTGCGGGCGGAATACGGGCAGGGAGCTTCATGCCACTCGTATCCATGCGAGAAGAGTCAGACTGAACAAGATCCCAGCGCTTATGAGCACCAGTCCGACGCGCCGCTCGGCGAGCGTCTTGTACCAGAGGTAGACGCCGGTCACTCCCAGCAGCAGCAGGGCGGCCGAGGTCAGAACGACCAGCCACCCCCAGGCGTCGTAGACCCAGGAACCCTGCCGCACTCCGGCGATGACGTGCATCCGGATGAGCGTTCCCATCCAGTTCATCGTCCGTGTCGTCACCTGCGCCTCAGCGGCTCCGGGCCGGTATGCGACCTCATGCGCGGCGCCGAACCGCACGATGCGGAACCGGAATCCCTCCGGGGTGCGGCGGACGTCCCGGAGCATGCCGCGGTACTCTGCCCGGCGCATGATCTGGCGGGCCACCGCCCGAGGATCCGCCGCCCTCACCGGATCCACCGGAATGGTCCCCTTCGTCACCGCCGGTTCCGAAGGGATCCACCCCGAGTGGGCGAAGGGGATGCTGCTGACGCCGTAGAGCAGCACGAAAAGGCAGAAGAAGGTTCCGAGCGCCAGATGGATGTTGCGGATCAGCCGATACAACGTTCGTCACCTCCCGGCAAAGAGGGCCGCCAGGAACGCAACCGTTCCGGCAGCGAAAGAAACCCTCGCCCACCGCAGCCGCGGCCGCGAGGCCAGCCAAAGCCAAATTCCCGTCACGGCCATGAAGATCAGCGACCAGAGGGCGAACTCGATGTAGAACGCCCAGGCGCGGATCCGCCAGTCTGGATCTCCGCGTGAAGGCGTAATGGTGTGGAGCCGCGCCAGATAGTGCCAGATGTCGAACGAAACGGTCTCCACCCGCAAACGGCTCTCGCTTTCAAGCACCGTCACCCGGTAGAGCCTGGCCGGGGTCGGCAGGTGGATCCGTAGCCGGCCGGCTTTGTCCCGCCGGATGTTGAAAGCCGCCGGCGGCCTGGTCAGCGGCAGATGGAGCGTTTCGTACACCCGGCGGGCCACTGCGGCATCATCGGCGTCGCCGGGGATTTCGAAAGGTACGAGCCGCACAGCCGACGCCGGCCGCGCCGCCGGCGGAGAATGCGGCAGGAAGCTCGCCGCGAGCCCGACCAGAGAGAACACCGCCAGGATGGTCGAGTTCAGCAGTCCGACATAGATATGTAGACGCTTGATCCACTTCGCCGCCATTTGGCCTCCAGCATCCCCGCGGCCATCGAGGCCCCGGTATCGGAATGAGCGAAGTGTACCAAAACGAAGTGCTGCTCCGCGGCCCACCTCGAGATCGGGCGGCAAAGCGATTCGAGTCGGCGCGACCCGGCGGCGGGCAGGTTGCTGGCTCAGTAGGGCCGGCGCCCTGAAAGCTGCTGAAGTCCTACTCTGTGCGCGGGTCGGATTGGTTCTGACGCCGCCCTCCGCGCCGCAAGATTACCAGCCAATCCTCCCGCGGTTCGCGCGGTGGGATTCCGAGCGACACCTCGGCGCCGCCCTTCACTGAGGCGACTGGGCCTTCCAGCAGTTCTCCGCCGGAGCGCGGATCGAACCAGCGCACGGTGAAGCTCCCCCCGGTTCCGGAAAGGTCGAGGCGCCCGGCGCCGCCCTGGGGCAAATAAACAAGGTAGATCTGGCCGGGCTTGGCCAGGCAGTAGGCGGTGTTGTCCCGGCCGGGGTTGCCCACCAGCTCGTCGGCGTTGGTCATTTCCCAGAACGGAATCCGGTGGTCGGCGAAGAAGCGCAGGGCAATGCGGCAGTAGTCCCAAGTGCGGTCGCGGCTGCGGTAGTCCTCGGCCAGCAGGTCGTTCTGGGGCAGCAGGTTGCCGAAGTAGTACTCCACGCCGGCCCCGCCGGCCATGAGGTTCCCCCACAGGGTGTATCTGCGGATCTCGTGGAGCGAGTAGCCGACCGGGCGCCCTTGGCTGTCCCGGCCCTCGAAGCCGGCGTAGCCTGGATCGGGCGGCACGCCGTAGGGGGCCGGGTTCTGCTCGTCATTGGCCACCACCCAGGGATGACCGGCTTCACGGGACGCCTTCACCCATTGCCAGGTGCGGCGGTGGACGGCGTCCCAGGGGTTCTGCAGCGAGACGCCGGTAATGGCAGCGACGCCGAGCAGCGGCTTGTAGACCTTGTCCTGATCGGTCGGGTAGGTATGCAGGACGATATGGTGATCGTAGGGGTCGACCTCGCGCAGGTATTCGGCCATGGCGATCTGCTCGGAGGTGGATTGCGTGTTCTCCTCGCCCAGGTTCCAGTTCAGCGCCAGGGCGTGGCCGAAGCGCGCTACCAGCTCCCGGCAGTAGAGCTTCCGCTCGGGGCCGAGGGCGCCGCCGTCCAGGGCTTCGGGGACCTCCACGGGCTTGCGCGCGGGCCCCATGCGCTCGTCGTCCATCTCAGTCTCCTGCATCTTGAAGTGGAGATAGATGCCCAGGGCCTGGGCGTGGTCGAAGACGATCCCCCACTGGTCGAGCTTCGAGACGTCGTAGTGCAGCTTGTCGTCGCGTGAGACGAAAGGCCAGACATTGTCGCCGTCGCCGCCGGCGTTGTAGGTAAGAAACGAGACGGCGTTCAGACCCTTGGAAGCCAGATAGTTCAGGGCTCCGATGATGCCTTTTCCCCTGCCGCCCTTCCAGGTGGGATCGCCCGGGCGCCAGTCGGCGAGATGCGGCTCCCACGTCTTCAGCGGGGCCTTGCCGGCCTTCGTGCCGTCGAAATCGGCGTAGGCGAGAAACGTCTCCGGGGCGTCGGGGCCGGCTTTGAGGAAGTATTCGCCGGTTCCGGCGAACCGCAGGTGGTGCTTGCCGGCATACTCGAGCCGCCCGCGGGCGCGGAAATCCGGCGGGCGCTTGTCGGTGGGGGCGATCTCGAAGGACCCTTCCAGGCCGTCAGCGCCGCGCACCGGTTCTCCAGGGGCCGAGCGGTCCAGGGCGGCCAGCCTGCCCGTGACGAAGGAGACGCGGTAGCGCCAGCGGCCGGGCTTGTCCGGCGAGAGGTGCGCCCGCCATTTGTCGCCGGCTTCGGCTGACGATTCCGCGGCGTCGCCGTCGGCGGCGAAGTAACCGGGCACGACGTACGCCGGGCCTCCGGATTCGTGGACGAACGTCACCTCCATCCGGTAATCGGTGAAGGGGTTCGGATCGGAGCCGGTCTCCCGGGCGAACGGCCCATCGACGGTGAGCGTGACCTTGTGCCACTGCTTCAGCTCGCCGCTGACCCGGGCGCCGGCGGCTGCAGCGGTGGAGACCAAGGCAAGAAACAAGGTAAGGAAAAAGACCTGGTGGACACGTGACATGGTGGAATCCCCGTTCCGGGCTCCGGAGCCGGTTCCTTCCATGCCTGTCGGAACCCGGGATGCGTGCGATACCGAGGAAGCCCGGCCCGGGAAGCTCAGCGCTTCTTTTTCGGAGGCGGGGTTTCATTCAGATAGTCGTGCTCGTGGTAGCAAGAACGGCACCGGACCTTGGCCGGAACCGGGGGCGAGCCCGCCGCGGAATTATGGAACGCGACCACGAGGTGATTGGTGAGCCGCTTGCACTTTACACAATAATCATCGATGTCGTCGCCGAGTCGTAACTGCCGTTCCATCCGGGCCGCCTTCTTTGATGGAGTCGAAAAAAAGTATAACGAAAACAGGGAGCTTCTCGTAACCGGTGGTCGTCTCGAGGGAGGAAAAGGCGCGGCAATGACGGGCAAATGGCTGGCAGTGGCGGGGACGGCGTTGCTCGCCGGGGTGCTGGCCGGGGCCGTTTCGCTCTGGTGGCAGCGGCGGGCGGGAACCGAGCGGCCGGAATCCGCTGCCGCCGGCCCACCGCAGGTAAGCGAGCTGCGGCTGGAAGGAGTAGTCGGCAGCCGTAACGTGGTCACCATCCCGCCGCCGATACCGGGGATCCTGGAGATGGTCACGGTGGATGTCGGCTCCGAGGTGTACCAGGGGATGTTGCTGGCGCAGATTCATAACAGCGAAGTCGAAGCGGACTTGCAAGCGGCCCGGGAAGAGCTCAGGGATGCCGAAGACGAAGTCAGTTCACTGGAACGGTCGCGCGCGGCGGCCCGCCTGGAGGCCTCGCGCGCCGATGCCGAGCTCGCCCGGGCCCGATCGGCGTTGGAAGAGGCGCGGAAGGCGGCTGAGCGACAAGCCTTGCTCTATCGGGAAGGGGCCACTCCCCGGCGCGTCTACCAGCAGGCGCAGAAGGATCTCGAAGCCCGCCGGAAAGAGTATGACGCGGCCATGGTCCTGGCTAAGGATGCCGCCGGCGACGTGGAGACCATCGACCGGAAACTCGAGGCCGCCCGGCGCCGGGTGGAGCAGATCCGCACCGAGATGGAAGCGATCCAGCAGGATCTCGAGGCCTGCCAGGTTCTCTCGCCCGTCGATGGGATCGTCACTGGGATGGCGGCGCGCCAAGGTGAAGAAGTCAGCGCCGGCATGGAAGCGCTGTTCCAGATCGCCGTGGACCTCTCACGGCTGATCGTCACCCTCCATCCCACTCCGGACCAGATGAGGCTCCTCACTCCGGGCCAGCGCGCCCTCGTCTACGTCGCCGAGATGGGGGGCGAGGCCCTGGAAGGGCAGGTCACCGAGATGTCGGTGGGCCGGGCGGTTGTGGAGTTCGCGAATCCCAGCCCCGACGTCCGGCCGGGCCTGACCGCCCAGGTCGTCGTCCAGACAGGCTCGTAACCCTGCCGGGGCGACCCGATCGGCTATAGTGGCAAGTGCGAGGTGTCGTTATGGAGTTCTTGTTTCACAGCCTTCTCGAACTGATCACACAGACCTCAACGAATCTCCCCCCCGACGTCAGAAAGGCCATGAAGGAGGCCGTCCGGAAAGAGCAGCCGGGCACCCAGTCACACCAGGCGCTGAACGTGATCGCCGCGAATATCGACATGGCGGTTGAGGACGAGGGGCCGATTTGCCAGGACACGGGAATGCCGACGTTCCTGATCCGCGCCCCCCTGGGGCTGAACCAGCTCGAGTTCAGCCAGGCGGTCCGCGACGCGGTCGCCGAGGCCACCAGGCGGGGGAAACTCCGGCCCAATTCGGTGGATCCCATCACCGGCAAGAACAGCGGCAACAACCTTGGGCCGGGTACGCCCGTGATCCATTACGAGCAGTGGGATGGCGACAGTGTCGAGGTCCGGCTGATTCTCAAGGGCGGCGGCTGTGAGAACAAGAATATCCAGTACTCTCTGCCGTGCGAACTCGACCACCTTGGCCGGGCCGATCGCAACCTGGAAGGTGTTCGCAAGTGCATCCTTCACGCCGTCTGGCAAGCTCAGGGGCAGGGCTGCGCTCCCGGAGCGCTCGGCGTTTGCATCGGCGCCGACCGGGCCCACGGCTATGCGCTGGCCAAGGAGCAGCTCTTCCGCACGCTGGACGACAAGAATCCGGATCCGGTGCTGGCGAAGCTCGAGGACGAGATCATGGAGGAGGCGAACCGGCTGGGTATCGGGGCGATGGGCTTCGGCGGCGGCGTTACGCTCATCGGCTGCAAGATCACCAAGGCCAACCGCTTGCCGGCGAGCTTCTTCGTCAGCGTCGCCTATGACTGCTGGGCCTTCCGGCGTCTGGGCGTGCTGCTGGACGCTCAGTCGGGCGCCATCAGGAAGTGGCTGTACCGCGATCCCGAGCGCCCGGTGGAACGGATGACGGAAGCCGAGGGCTTCCCGCTTACCGGCCGCGAGGTGATCCTCGAAGCGCCGCTGACCGAGGAAGCCGTGCGGGCTCTGAAGGTGGGTGACGTCGTGCTGGTCTCCGGGACTATGGTCACCGGCCGGGACGCCATCCATTCCTACCTGATGAAACACGATCCGCCGGTGGACCTGAACGGTGCGGTGCTGTACCATTGCGGCCCGGTGATGCTGAAGGAAAACGGCGAATGGAAAGTGAAGGCGGCCGGACCCACGACGAGCATACGGGAAGAGCCGTACGAACACGAAGTGATCCGCCGTTACGGCGTGCGGGCCGTGATCGGCAAAGGCGGTATGGGCGCCAAGACCCTGGCGGCTCTGAAGCAACACGGCGCCGTATATCTGAACGCTATCGGCGGGGCGGCGCAGTATTACGCGCGCACCGTCAAGAAGGTGAAAGGCGTCCACTTGCTCGAGGAGTTCGGCATCCCCGAGGCGATGTGGGTCTACGAGGTGGAGCGCTTCCCGGCCATCGTCACCATGGACGCTCACGGAAACAGTTTGCACGCCGAGGTCGAGGAAGAATCCGCCGGCAAGTTGAAGGAAATCGAGGCCTCCGCCGGCTGAGGGTCTGGGCTACCCGCCGGCCCGCCATTCCGCGGCGGCGAGGGGACTCACCGGCCGATTTCGTCGAGGATGCGGCTGGCCCGGGCCTGTAGGGTTTCCAGGGCACGGAAGTCCTCGTCGGCCAGCGAAAGGGCGTTTTCGATGCGGCCCAGGTCCACGCTGGGTTCTACTTCGCGCTGATCCGCGGTATCCAGCCGGAGCGCCAGGGCGCGGTATTCGTCGGAAACCTCGCGGTAGCGGCGGGCGATGTTCGCCAGGATATTCTCCCGGCGGCGCTGAACCTGTTCGAGGTTCGCCAGCAGCTTCCGCGTCCTCTCAATCTGCCGGCTGAGCTTCTGATTCTCCTCGCGGAGCGTGCGGTTGCGCGCCTCGAGCTTTACGAGCCGTTCCTGATTGCTCTTGAGTTCGGCGCGCATGGCGGCGATAACCCGGCTGGAGCGTTCCAACTGTTCACGAAGGTTCGCCTCGGCTTCCGCCAGCGTCCGGTTCCGGTTTTCCAGACGCCCTACCGCCTCTTGCAGGTCCTCCACCTTGCCCTGGAGCTCGGCGATCGTCAGCCGGGCCTGTTCGAGTTGCCGCTGGCTATCAGCGAGCAAACGCACATCGCGGAGGCGCCGAGCCTTCTCGGCCTGCAAACCGGCCCGGATGGAGTCCAATTCCCCGGACGGAGCTTGGCCGGGGGCCTTTTCGCCGGCCAGCAGGCGGTTCAGTTCGGCGGTGAGTTCTTCGACCTGGGCGGCGAGTTGTTCCCCTTCTTTCTCCAGTCGGCCGAGGCTCTCACTTTGCTCGGCGACCCGCTGCAAATGGGGGGCTATCCAAGCGAGGGTAAAGAGGCCGATCCCGCAGGCGACCAGTGCCAGCCAGATCAACGATGCGCGGCTGCCGGTCATGGCACGATCATACCACCCGATTCGTCGAGGTTTGCGGGGTTTCCGCGGCCAGGTACGTTCTTCGTCATTACTTCTTCTTCAGATAGACCCGGTGACGGTAGCGCAGCGGCCCGGCGTCGGATTCCAGGGTGACCTCAGCGCTGCCGCCGCCCCGGGAAGCGACCAGCAAATCCAAGCTGTAATGAGCCGTGATGGTCCGGAGCGTCTCTTCGATCGCCGAGGCGATTTCCGAGTTCGTCCGGCAAAACCTGGCCATCCCGCCGGTGATCGCGGCCAGTTCGAGCAGCCCGCTCTGGTAAGCCTCGTTGAGCCGGTCCGAACGGTACTCCAGGTGCACGATGAAGATGGGCGCGCTGCGGCTGGAGAGCTTTGCCTGGAGTTTCGACATGCGGTCTTTGATCAGCCCTTCAGGGAACCGGCGGCTCAGGTCGCCCCGGTCGCTCCAGTTGATCACCGGGTTGGTGAAATCCTCGCGATAGTCGCGCACGTCGGAATCGGTGACGTAACAAACGGCGAGCCGCACCGGCGCTTTCTTCAGGATGGAATCGGCGAGCTCGGAGGCGGTTTCGATCGTCTCCAGCAGACCGGGCGTCCCACTGACCGACAGGTTCCGGATCGCCTGGATCACCGCGTCCCGGTCGTTGGTCGGATCCACCAGCACTCGCAGGCCTTCCTGGGCGCGCATCACTCCCACGTAAACGTTCCGGGGCAGCTCGGCGATGGTCGCCGCCAGGGCGTCCCGGGCCAGGTCGATCTCGCTCAAGTCGTTGGTCAGGTCGAGGATCAGCAACAGCAGCAGGTCGTCGGACGGGCCTTTCAAACGCAGGATCCGGGCCGGCTTCCCGTTCACCTTGGCCACAATGGAGCCGGCTTCCAGGGAAGCCCCGTTCTCCGGCCACACCGGCACGCGGATCTGGTTTTGGCGCGCCCTCGGCTCCGCGAACAAGCACCAGGCGCAAAGCAGGACTATGGCAATACGCCGCACGTCAGAACGTCAGCCTCAGGCCCAACTGGATGACGCGGCCGCCCCGGGAGCCGATGATCCGCCCCGCATTCACATTGGGCGACTCCCTGGTGCCGATCTCGGCATCCGGCCGGTTCCAGTTCGCGTGGTTGATGAAGTTGAAAGCCGTGGCGATGAACTCAATGGCCCGGTCGGCCGCCAGCGAAACCCGTTTGGTAATGGACAGGTCGTGATTCTGCTGGCTCGGATTGCGCAGGAACGGATGGGTGCGCGACACGTTGCCGATGGTGAAGTCCGGCGGATTCACGAACGCTTCCGGATTGAACCATTGCTCGGGTCCGGGATGGGGTACGCGGGGATCGACGCCGGGCACCGCGTTCACATAGAGGGTGTCCACGACGCCGCCGGTGTTGTTGAACTGGGCCCGGAGGCGGATGGGATCTCCGCTCGAGTACCAGGTCATCCCGCTGATCGCCCATCCTTCGACGAGGTAGCGTTTCCAATCGGCGGCTGTCAAAAAGCGTTTGTTCGGCCCGAACGGCAGCTCGTACATGTAGCTCAGAGAAATGCGGTGCGGGTCGTTGTACGGGTTGAGCGCCCACTCTTTCTCCCGGTGGTAGTAATCCTGCAGGCCGTCGCCGGCGTAGTCGTCCATCTGTTTGGAGAACTCGTAGACCATGCGGAGTGAGAGTCCTTGGGAGGTGCGCTTCTCGACCCGGACGAAGCCTTCGCCCCGCTCGTAGGTACCTGCAGGGTAGAGGCTGTAGACGTCGAAGCGCTTGTACTGCGGGTAAGGCCGCCGGGACTTGTTGAACTCTTCGTCGTTGAGCATGTCCCGGAACGCGAGATCGTCCAAGGGGATCGCGTTGGGGTTGACCCCGCCGTTGTCGGCGAGCATGTTGCGGCCCCAGGTGTAATTGGCTCCCACGGTGACCACGAACGCTCCCGGAAGTTGCCGTTCAAACGAGAGGCTGGCCGAATCATAGACGGGCAGGCGCCCTGAGCGGTCGATCAGATCGGCGACGGTGTCGTTGGCGGCTTCGGGGCGGAGGTCCGGAATCGGGTGCTCGAGCGGCGGAAAGCCCTCCCGGAGCACGACGGCCGGCTCCAATTGCGGATTGGGCGACAGCACGGTCGGGGTGCCGTTGAAACCCTGGGTACCCCATTGGCCCGAGTAGAGGGGGATGGAACGGTAGTTGCGCCGCACCCGGACGCGGATGACGCTCTTGCTGTCCTCGAATGGGTTCCACGCCAGGGCGAACCAGGGTTCGGGCCGGAACTGGAACGGCTGGAAGGAACGCGGCTCGCCGCTACGGCCCGCGAAGACGAGCGCTCCGGGCCGCAGGTTCGCCGGGTTGATCGCGGTGAAATCAACGGTGGACTGCCGGTCGTACTTCTCCACCCGGCCGGTGCTGATGTCGAACGTGAGGCCGAGATCGACGGTCAACCCGGGGCGGACTTCCCATTCGTCCCGCACGCTCAACTGGGCGCGTTGCCGGCTGAAGTAAGAGGGGTGTTCGACGATGCTCGCCTCGGCGAACGAGGAGAGGCCGAGCAGGAAACTGGCGAAGCCGTGGCCCGTGTTGACGATGCCCGGCAGGCTCGTCAGTCCGCTCGAGAAGTTGTACCGGCCCGACGGGTATTGCGGCCAGTAGGAGTTGGTCCGCTCCACCCGCCATTCCCCGCCCATGCGCAGGCTGTGGCTGCTGATCTTGGTAGAGAAGCCGTCCGAGAGTTCGATGTTCGTCCGGGCGGTGCGCGAAGCCGGAAAGGGCCGGCCCATCGAGAGATACGGGGAGAAGCGGTAGACAGGGAAGGGCTTGCCGTCGTCGGCCACTTCCACAACGTTTTTCGACTTGCTCGTCCAGGCCGAGAAGCGGAAGGTGTTCACCTTCGTCGGCGACCACGTGAACGTGTGGGTGATCCCGATGCTCCGGCTGCGGAACTGGCGGTCCGGACGCCCGGGATTCGCGGCGCTCGGGAAGAAACGCGCCGGCCCGGCGAAGCCGTTCGAGAATGCCAGTCCCAATGACAGGCGGTGCCGGTCACGGACCGAGTGGTCGAGCTTCAGCCGCATGCCGTCGGCCTTGTTCCGTTCCGGGGCGTAGACCGAATAGTTGTTCCGGTTGAACGGGCCGATGGCGACATTCGGTTCGGGATAATACTTCATCGCCGCGCGCGCCACTGGATCCAACCGACTTGGCGGGATCACGTTGCCCGGGAACGTTTCGCGCAAATATTGCAGATTGTCCTTCGAAACCGGCCGAGTCGGATCGAAATCCGGGTTCGGCCGGGTGCTGCCGGGGTCATAGATGGGCAGGAGTTTCCCCGCGTTGTCCACCGTCTGTGAGAAGTCGCCGTAACGCTCCGGCAGGATGGGAATCGTCCGCAGGAACCAGCGGCCGATGGTCTCCCTCATCCCCTCGTAGGAGACCGAGAGGAAGGTGGCCGGCCCCCCGTCGTACAGTTTGGGGATGATCAAAGGTCCGGCGACGTTGAAACCGAACTGGTTGCGGCGAAGGATGCCCTGCTGCCCGCCGGTCTGGATCACTTCGTGCGGTACGGCGTCGAACGCATCATTGCGGAGGTTCCAGAAAAGCCGGCCGTGCCAGTTCCGCCACCCGGAGCGCTGTCGCCGGACCCGGTGCGGACCCTCAGCCCGCAGCCCCAGGTTCCGGGTCAGCACCTTGAACTCCTGGATGGCGCGCTGGATCTCTGAGGGCGTTTGCTGTTGCGCCGAGAACACCGGGCTGGCGAGCAGCCCAAGCGCCAACAGGGTCACGCTCCTCATATCAATCAGTGTACCCTGTTGCTTAGCGGGACCATGAAGCTGAAGACGATCGCCGAACGGCTGGGCTGCCGGCTCCTGGGGGATGGCGAAATCGAGATCACCGGAGTGGCCGGCATCGAGCACGCCGGGCCGACGGAGTTGACGTTCCTTTCTAACCCAAAATATGCCGCCAAGGTGAAACAGACCCGGGCCGCCGCCATTCTGGTGGATGGGCCCCTGGAGGGGGTGGAGATCGCTTGCCTGATCTCCGAGAATCCCTACCTCGATTTCGCCCGGGCGCTCGAACTGTTTTATCAGCCCCCGCGCCCTGCGCCCGGGATCCACCCTACGGCCGTGATTTCCCCGTCCGCACAGCTCGGCGAGAACGCTTCCGTAGGCGCTTGTTGCGTCATCGGCGACGGTGTTCGCATCGGCCGCAACGCCATTCTCCATCCCCACGTGGTGATCTACCAGGGAGCCGAGATCGGCGACGATTTCTGCGCCCACTCCCACGCCGTGGTCCGCGAGTTTAGCCGCATCGGCAACCGCGTGATCCTGCAAAACGGAGTGGTGATCGGCGGCGACGGCTTCGGCTTCGCCAAACGCAAGGACGGAACCCATTACAAGATCGTCCAGAGCGGCATCGCCGTCATCGAGGACGACGTCGAGATCCAGGCCCTCAGCGCCGTGGATCGCGCCACCGTCGGGGAAACCCGGGTGAAACGGGGCGCCAAACTGGACAACCTGGTTCAAGTGGGGCACGCCAGCGTCGTGGGCGAAGACAACATCATCTGCGCCCAAGTGGGTCTGGCCGGCAGCTCGATCCTCGAGAAGGACGTGCTGCTGGCCGGCCAGGTGGGCATCGCGGGGCACCTCACCATCGGCGAGGGCGTGATCGCCACCGCCCAGTCCGGCGTGCCGAACAGCGTGGAGAAGGGCAAGATGATCTCCGGTTATCCGGCCATCGAATCCGCGCAATGGCGCCGCGCCGTGGCTGTCTTCCCGCGGCTGCCGGAGCTGTTGAAGCGCTTGCGGCAACTCGAGCGCCGTCTCGAGGAGCTGGAAAACCCCCCGAAGGAGAAGACCGAAGCCGATGGCTGAAATGAAACGTCCCCAGTGCGCTCCGCTGGCCTACAAGAATCCGGAATTCCTGGAGAGCCGCGACGGGCGGGCGGTGCGGATTCTGTCGGAGTTTTTGTATCCCCTTTCGCAGTTCCGGAAGGAGCGAATCTACGACACGGTGGTGTTCTTCGGTTCGGCCCGGATCAGCCAAGAAGGTCCTCTGAGCCGGTATTATCACGAGGCGCGGGAACTTGCCCGGCGTCTCTCAGAGTGGTCCGAAAGTTTGAAGAACTCCAACCGCCGCTTCGTCATTTGTACGGGTGGGGGACCGGGCATCATGGAGGCGGCCAATCGGGGAGCCCACGATGCCGGCGTCCGGACCATCGGCCTCAACATCGGCCTGCCGATGGAGCAGTATCCCAACCCATACATCACGCCGGAACTGTGCATGGAGTTCCGCTACTTCTTCATGCGGAAGTTCTGGTTCGCCTATCCAGCCAAGGCCCTGGTGGTCTTCCCAGGCGGCTTCGGCACCCTCGATGAACTATTCGAACTGCTGACACTGGTGCAGACCAACAAGCTGGGCAAGAAGATCGTCATCGTGCTGTACGGCAGCGAGTACTGGCGCGAAGTCGTCAACTTCGATGCTCTGGTCAAGTTCGGAACCATCAGCCGCGAGGATCTGGACCTGTTCGAGTGGGCCGACGAGCCCGAGTCCGCCTTCCGGATCCTCCGCGACGGCCTGACCCGTTACTACCTCGAAGTCAAGGGAGCGCCCGGCGGACCGGAGGAAGAACTGCCGGCGATCTCGACGGCCAACCGCTGAAATGGACTGGAAGCCGCGTGTCCGCCGCCTGTGGCGCCGTTTAGGCTGGCCCGAAAAGTCGGTATTGCTGCTGGGGGCGCTCTATTGGGCCGCGGAGCGTACCCCGACCTCCACCGGATCCCGTCTGCTCCTGCTCGCCGGTCTCATCGCCGCCGCCGGCGCGGCGAGTCTCAAGTGGCTGCGGCGCTTCCTCCGGCGAGGGATTTGGAGTTTGCGCAGCCGGCTGCTGGTGGCGTACTTGTTCATCGCCGTCGTCCCGGTGCTCCTCATGGCGGCCTTCGCGATGGCTTCAGCGTGGGTTCTGGCCGGTCAGATCTCTGTTCACCTGGTGAGCATGGAATTCAACCGCCGGCTCACTGTGATGCAGCGGGCGGCGGAATCGCTCGCCGGGATCCCCTCGGGCTGGTACAGGGAGGCTTGGCAGCGTGTCCTGCCCCTGCTGGCCAGGGATGTTCCCCGCCCCATGGTGCTCGTGACCCGGAACGGAACGCCGGTGTTCCCCGAAACGCCGCCCTTCCCACCGCCGCCGGAGGGCTGGCGGCCGCAGGGCGGTATCGCGATTCGGGACGGCATCCTGTATCTTTGCACCCGGGCGTCGAAGGGCCCCATCGCCGTTACGCTGGCGGCGCCCATCACGCGTTCGTTCCTGCTGTCGCTCGCCCCGGGCCTCGGTGAGGTGGCGATCCTCGAGTTCGCCTCCCGGCGGCGGGCGCCCGGCGGCCGGACCACCCACATGCAGTTGCACATCCCGCTTCCCGGCGAGCGGCCGCCTCCTTCCTCGGCCGTGCCGCCGCCGAAGAACCGCTTCGACTTCGAGTTCAAGCAGGGCACGAGCGTACCGGTGACCCGCTGGGGCGCTCCGTCGCCCGATGGCGAGGGGCTCCTGAGCGTCCACTCCCGCTTCTCAGCCGTCCTCGACGTCCTCTCACGGGAGAAGACGAACACCGGCGTCCTCATCCTGCTCTACGTGATCGCCACCGTATTCCTGATTGTGGAGGTGGTCTCTCTCCTCATCGGCGTCTCGCTCACCCGTGCGATCACCGGCGCCTTCCAGAGCCTTTACCAGGGCACCCAGCGCGTCAGCGCCGGTGATTTCTCCCACCGGGTCCAGGTGAGGGGCGGCGACCAGCTCGCCGAGGTGGCGGCGTCGTTCAACAAGATGACCGAGGAGATCGAGCGGCTGTTGGGAGTGGCCAAGGAAAAGGAGCGCATGCAGGCCGAGCTGGAAATCGCCCGGGAGGTGCAGCGGCAGTTGTATCCGAAATCCGCTCCGCGGCTCGCCCGTCTGGAACTGTGCGCCGTTTGCAAGCCGGCCCGGATGGTCTCGGGAGATTACTACGACTATCAGCAGGTCGCCGACGGTCGCATCCTCGTGGCCATGGGCGACGTGGCCGGCAAAGGCATCTCGGCCGCCCTCCTGATGGCGACGCTGCAATCGTCACTGAGGGCCCAGGTGCGCAGCACGGTCGATCGGGCAGGGCCGCGAGGCCGCACGGGTATCTCTACTTCGGAGCTCGTGGCGCGCCTGAATGAACAGCTCTATGCCGACACATCTCCGGAGAAGTACGCGACATTCTTCTTTTCCCTCTACGACGATGCCGGAGGGACCCTGACTTACACCAACGCGGGCCATCTCCCCCCCTTGCTGTTCCGCCGCGGCGCGGTGATCGAACTCGACGTCAACGGTATGGTTGTGGGGGCCTTCCCGTTCGCCCAATATGGAGAGAGCCGCCTGGAGCTGGAACCCGGCGACTTGCTGCTCGCTTACACCGACGGCGTCACCGAGCCGGAGAACGAGTATGGTGAGATGTTCGGCGACCGCCGGCTCCGGGAGGTCGTGTTGCGCCACCTCGAAGAGGATCTGGACGGCATCGTGGGCCGGGTGATGCGAGCCGTGGAAGAGTGGACGGGCTCGCCCGAATTGCAGGACGATATGACGATACTCGCGGCCAGGAGGTCGTAGCGCCCGTGAGGGAGTTGAAGCGGCGCCTGTTCACCGTGTTGGGCGTGTTGGCGGCCACCATCGCCATCGGCACGCTTGGCTTCGTGGTGATCGAGGGCTACCCGGTCTTCGACGCGCTGTATATGGCGCTGATCACGATCACCACGGTCGGATACGCCGAGATACACCCGCTGAGTCGCGAAGGCCGTATCTTCAACGTCGGCTTCGTGCTCTTCGGCGTCGCGGTGATGTTCTACGCCATAGGCGTGATGACGCAGACCATCCTCGAACTTCAGCTCAGCGAGTTCTTTGGTAAGCGGCGGGTGAGACGCATGATAGAAAAACTCAAGAACCACTACATCGTTTGCGGGTTCGGCCGGGTGGGCCGGGCGGCGGCGGCGGAGCTGAAGAGGACCGGCGTGCCGTTCGTCGTCGCCGACGCCGACCCCGTAGCGGTGGAACAGGCCATCAGGCGCGACATGCTGGCCGTGAGCGCGGACGCCAAGAGCGATGAGACCCTGCGCGAGCTCGGCGTGCAACGCGCCAAGGGCCTGATCGCCGCCCTGGCCACCGACGCCGACAACCTCTTCCTCATCCTCTCGGCCAAAGCGCTGAATCCCAGACTCGCGGTGGCTTCCCGGGTCAACGAGGAAGAGTCGGAAAACAAGTTCCGCCGGGCCGGCGCCGACGCCGTCTTTCGGCCTTACGACGTCACCGGCTACCGGCTCGCCCAGGCGATCCTGCGGCCGTTCGTCTTCGAGTTTCTCGACATCACCAGCTCGACTGTGGATATGGGACTGAACATCGGCCTGGAGCAGGTGGAGGTGCCGGCGGGCTGCAAGCTCGCCGGCAAATCCCTGAAGGATACGCAACTGAGGCGTGAGTACGATGTCATCGTCCTGGCGATCCGCAAGGCGGACGGGGACATGCAATTCAATCCGCCGGCCGAAGCCGTTGTCGAAGCCGGCGATCATTTGATCGTCATGGGCAACCTGCAGCAGTTGCAGCGGTTGGCGGAGCGGACGCAAGGGGCGCGGAAATGAAGGTCTTGACAGCCGAACAGATGCGCCGGGTGGACCAGCGCACGATGGAGCTGGGGATCCCGGGTCTGGTGCTGATGGAGAACGCCGGCCACCGCGTGGTGGAATTGCTCGAGGAGAAGTTCGCCCCGCTGGCGCGGCACCGCGTCGTCGTTCTCTGCGGCAAGGGCAACAACGGCGGCGACGGCTTCGTCGTCGCCCGCCAGCTCTACACCCGCCTGCGCCCGGCCCGCCTCGATGTAGTCTTCGCCGGCGAAGAAGCCGCCCTCAAAGGTGACGCGGCGGCGAACTTCCGGATGCTGCGGGCCTGCGGCTGCCCGGTCACGGGCGGGCTCATCCCGGAGATGCGCCAAGCCACGATCGTGGTGGACGCCTTGCTCGGTACTGGACTGGCCGGACCCGCCCGGGGCCGCATGCTCGAGCTGATCCGTGAGATCAACACCGGCTTTCCCGAAGCGAAAGTCGTGGCGGTGGACATCCCGTCCGGGCTGCCCAGCGACACCGGAAACCCGCTGGGCGAGGCCGTCCGCGCCGACTACACGGTGACCTTCACGGCGCCGAAGATCGGTCAGGTGCTGCCGCCGGCCTGCGACTTCGTCGGGGAGCTCCGGGTGGGGGCCATCGGCTCGCCTCCGGCTCTCTGGGAAGAAGACGAAGAAATCTGGCTGGCCCTCAGCACGCCGGCGCAGTTCCGGAAGCTGCTGGCCCCCCGCGCGCCGGGCGGCCACAAGGGCACGTACGGCCACGTACTGACCATCGGCGGCAGCCGCGGCAAGACCGGAGCGGCCGCCATGGCAGGCATTTCCGCCCTGCGGGCGGGCGCCGGTTTGTCTACGGTCGCATCGCCGGCCTCCGCCCTGCCGGTGATCGCCTCGCACTGGGCTGAGGTGATGACGGCGCCGCTGCCTGAGACCGCGGCAGGCGCGCTTGCCGGGCAGCCCGTTTCCGGTAAGACGCTCGCCGAACTGGCGGCCGGCAAGGCTGTAATCGCCGTCGGCCCCGGCCTCGGCACCCACCCGGAGACGGTCCAGACGGTTCGGTGGGTCGTGGAGAACCTCGAGCAGCCCCTGGTCATCGACGCCGACGGTTTGAACGCACTGGCCGGAACCGCGTTTCGCGGCCGCCCGGAGATGGTGCTCACCCCCCACCCGGGCGAGATGGCGCGGCTCGTGGGAGCCACCACCAAGGAAGTGCTGGCCGATCGCGCCGGCATGGCGCGCAAGTTCGCCACCGAGCGGGGTGTCATCCTGGTGCTCAAGGGACAGCGCACGCTGGTCGCCACGCCGGCAGGCCGCGTCTGGATCAACCCCACCGGGACCCCGGCCATGGCCACCGGCGGCGCCGGCGACATCCTCACCGGAATGATCGCCGGACTCATCGCCCAGTACCCGGACCGGATCGAGCAGGCGGTGCTGGCGGCCGTCTGGCTGCATGGGCGCGCCGGGGAACTCGGCGCGCGGGAACTCGGCGAACAGGCTCTCGTGGCCACCGACCTGCTCCGATTCCTCCCCGCGGCGATCGACGATGCGCGAAACCTACCGGACGCACTCTGAGGAAGAAACCGTCGCCCTCGGTGAGAAGCTCGCCGGCTGCCTGGCTCCGGGCGCCGTGGTGCTGCTCATCGGGACGCTGGGCGCGGGCAAGACGACCATTGCCAAAGGGATCGTCAAGGGTTTGGGAGCGGCGGCCCCGGACGAGGTCTCCAGCCCTACTTTCACCCTGATCCACGAGTACGGGGATCCACCGGCGGTTTACCACGTGGACCTCTACCGGATCGACGAACCGGCCCAACTGGACTCTCTCGGCCTGGAAGAGCTCTTCGACCGGCGCGCCGTCGTCCTCGTGGAGTGGGGAGACCGCTTTCCGGAATTCTGGCCTGCGGATCGGTTCGAAATCCTCCTCCGGCGCCGAGACGATACCGAACGGGAGATCGAATTCCGGAGGTCCGTCCCCGGCGGTTCCCCGTGACCGGCGCCGCCGCGGGACGGTTATCATGAGATTCTTCCGGCGCCCGCGCCACTGTAGAACTATGAAGTTGCTCCGATGCAGGTGAGAATCCGGCTCAGCATCGCGCCTCTTGACTTGTGTTTACCCAGCATCAGAACGGCCGCTTCCGCCTCGGCCGCTCTCATGCC
Source organism: Solibacteraceae bacterium (assembly GCA_026984795.1). Lineage (GTDB taxonomy): Bacteria > Acidobacteriota > Terriglobia > Bryobacterales > Bryobacteraceae > JALSRK01. The sequence continues at coordinate 88,912 of JALSRK010000077.1, forward strand.
GCCGGCGGCGTTGACGCTGCTCGCCATGGCGCTCTGGCGTCTTGCCGCAGACTTGCGGCTGGCCACCGGGTTCGCTTTCCGGGAAGGAATCCTCTCCCACTGGCAGGCATGGGCGGCCGGGGCAGCGCTTTTGCGGACGGCTTCCCGGGTGTTGAGCGGCTGGGGCGCCGCTCCCTCACCGGAGCTGCCCCGGGCCGGAGCCGGCAGCGCGGCAGCTCCGCCCCGGGAGCCGGCGCCGGCTCGCAGCGCGGACATCTGAGCGGCCCCAGAGCTACACGGCCCACTTCTTGCGCATCGGCCGGGTCAGCCTCTTCGCCGCCGCCGGATCGCCGACGATCCGCTCGTGCTTGGGGTCCCACTCGATGGGCCGGCGGGTCCGGATCATGATGTCGCTCAGGTGGCTGATGGTGTCCGAGCGGATAGCCGCCTCGAGCGGGCTCACCGGCTGCGCGCGGCTCTTGACGCAATCGATGAAGTTCCGCTGGTGGTCTTCGCTCTTCGGCAGCCGCTGATCGTTGGGGCCGAACTCGATCGCTTCGAGGGCGGGGCGGCTGGCCTCGATGCCCCGGCGGTCTACGCTGACCCAGCCCTCGGAACCGAAAAACGTCGTGCCGTGGGTCACCCAGCGGGCGCGATATTTCGGCACCACGTCTTTTGCCACGCGCTGCGACATAAACCTCATGGTGACGCCGTTTTCGTAGTAGCAGGTGACGTCCCACTTCTCGACCGTGTCGTAGAGGCCGAACTGCGGCAGCTTGCCGGCGCCCTCGTAGTAGACCGGGCTGGTGTGGTCGGTTCCCAATGCCCACTGGGCGATGTCCAGCGGGTGCGCTCCCCAGCCGGCGATGAAGCCCAGCGCGTAGTCGTAAATGTGATAGGTACCGTACTTCGTGCAGCGGTCCACGGTATAGGGCCGCTTGGGGGAAGGGCCGCACCAGAGGTCGTAATCGAGCCCCGGAGGCGGGGGAACCGGGCGGAGGGAGCCGTAGCGCTTCACATGGAAGTCGTCGAACTGCTCGGAGATGTCCGGACACCAGACCTCGACCCGCTCGATCTCGCCCAGGTAGCCGTTGCGGACCAGCTCGCAGACGTAGCGGAACTGGGGCGAAGATCGCTGTTGGGTGCCGTACTGGAAGATGACTCCTGAGGTTTTCACGGCGTCGCGCAGCCGCCAGGCCCACTTCATGGCCACTCCCAGGGGCTTCTCGACGTACATGTCCTTGCCGGCTCTGGCGGCGGCGATGGCCAGGGGCACGTGCCAGTGGTCCGGCGTGGCGATCACCACCGCGTCTACGTCGTCGCGGCGGATCAAGTCGTAGGGGTTCGAACAGGTCTCAACGTAGCGGCCGCCGTAGCGCTCGTGGAACTCCTCGCGGAGGGCCTCGCGGCGGTCCTCGTAGGCGTCGCAGACCGCCACGTATTGCACATCGCGGAACTTCGCCATCGCCCGGTTCACCCAGCGCCCGCGGTTGCCCACCCCCAGAGCCGCCAGGTTCACCCGGTTGCTCGGAGCCCGTTTGCCGAACACCGAGGCCGGCACGATCATGGGCAGGGCCGCCGCAGCGGCGCCTCGCAACAAGTCGCGGCGGTTCGGCCGCCCGCCGCCGGCCTGGAGTTTTCCGGATACGCTCATGTAGCCTTGCCTCCTCTCGACTTCATCCGCTCCCGGCCGCGCCCAGCTCATTTACCAGCGCCCGCAAGTGCGCCAGGCTCCGCTCGGCCTGCTCGATCGTGCCGCATTCCACGCTCAGCACGATCAGCTCCGCCGGCGCTTGCCGGCAGATCCCGACCACCTTCCGCCAGTCGATGACGCCGTCGCCGCAGGCGCATCCCACCGCCGTCCCGGTCACTTTCCCCCGTTCGGCGTCGGCCTGGGCCACCGAGATGTCCTTGGCGTGGAGGTGCACCAGGCGGTCTCTGACATGCTCGAGCCACGCGATGGGATCCTCGCCCGCCAGGAAGGCGTTGCCGGTGTCGAAGTTGATGCCGATGGCGGGTGAGGCGACGAGGCCGTAGATCCGGTCCAGGCCGGCGGGCGACTTGCTGTATTGCTGATGCGGCTCGAGCCCGATGCGGATGCCGCGGGGTTCGGCCACGCCGGCAGCCTCGTGGAGAACGTAGCGCATCAGGACGTGGTCCTCTTCTTCGGTGGTCCAGGAGGGTTTCGGGCCCTCGTCGGTGTTCACCACCGGGGCGCCGCATTCGGCCGCGAAACGGATGGCTTGCTTGAGGTACTCGAGGCTGACCTCGGGCTTGGCCAGCGGCGTATGCGAGGAAAGCCCGCTCAGTCCCACGCCCGCACGCTGGCAGGCCCGGCGGATGCGGTACGGGTCATCGAGCAGCGAGACGCTATGAAAGTAACCCGCCTCGCTCAGCAGCTCCCGGCCCCAATGGACCATCGGCTCGACGTATTCATAGCCGATCCGGGCGGCTTCTTCGACCCCCCACTCGAAAGGCTTGTCTGCGGAGCGGACGAATTCCAGGTTGACGCCGATCGCGATCTTCGCCATGCCGCCTCCGCTTTGGCACTATACTGCAAACCCACCCGCCGGAAAAAGGGCGGGGCCTTCGTTTCGTCGAACGGGGCAGCCCCGCCGGCTGGAACCGGGCCCGGAAGAAGAGAGCGGCGCTCAGATCCGCTCAAGCCGGCGGGGAAAGGTCCATCCCGTAGCCCGACCCTCCTTCGGCCGCCACCAGTTGGTGCATGAGGTTCAGGTAGAAGGTGTTGCTCGCCGAACGGATGTCCCGCTCCCCCCGATCCGGAAACGCCACGTGCTCGAGTTCGTGAAGGAAGACCGCCAGCAGCGCCGCTTCGAAGTGTAATGCGTCCAACCGCTCGCCGAGGTCTCCGGCAGCGAGCGCGGAAATCGGGTGCGGCTGCCACTCCCGGATCTCTTCCCACGCGAGGTCCACTTCGCCGACGTAGCTGCCAAGATCCGAGGCGAGACGGCGTGCCAGCCGCGATTCCGTACCCCGAGGATGGAAGTGTCCCAGGCACCCGCACGCGTTGCGGGGCCGCAGAACGACCACCACCATGGCGGGCAAAGCCGCCAGCACCCGCCGGTACGGCTCCAGCAGCCGTTGGGGAAGGCGGGGCAGCCGGCGGCCGAGTATGGAATGGATCTCCTGGGCGGCCGCTGCAGAGCCCTTCGGATAGGTCAACAAGAGCAGCGGAAAACCCTCGCCCGGGCGGACGAGGATCTGTTCGCGTCCCCGCAGCCGCTCCATTAAGCGCTGCCACACGCCGGGCGGATGAACCGCCGCCGTGCGGCGCCGCCCCGATCGACGTTCCAGGATCACACGGAACCGCGCCCTCTTCTGATATTCTGACAGAAAAGGTACTTCCCTTTTCGCCCATGCGCTACCACGTCCGGTACCGGCCTTCGGGCATCTCCTATTCCGGGATGTTTCCGCCGGGCGTCAAATGGCTTCTCATCGCCAACGCCATCGGCTTCGTTGTCTATTTCCTCGCTTTCGACACCTGGGTCGGCGGGCTGCTCGCTTACTTCAAACTGTATCCGCGCATGGTAGTGGGCTATCTGGCCGTCTGGCAGCTCGTCACCTATATGTTTCTGCATGCCGGGCTCTGGCACTTGTTCTTCAACATGGTAGCCCTCTGGATGTTCGGCGTCGAGCTGGAGCGCACCTGGGGCACCCGGCGCTTCCTGCAGTTCTATTTCCTTTGCGGTGTGGGCGCCGGTGTGTGCGTGGTCATCGCCGACCTCGTCACCGGAGCGCCGAATATCCCCACGATCGGGGCTTCCGGGGCTATCTTCGGCGTCCTGCTCGCCTTCGGGCTGCTGTTCCCCGATAGTTTGATCTGGATCTGGTTTCTGTTCCCGGTGAAGGCGAAGTGGTTCGTGCTCGCTCTGGGGGCGATCAACTTTCTCTACCTGGTGAAGTCCCCCGGCAGCGGCGTGAGCCACGTGGCGCATCTCGGAGGCATGCTGATCGGCTATGTTTACTTGCGGTCCCGTTACCGGCGGGTTGACCTGCTGGCGGAACTGCGCGCCTGGTACCGGGACTGGAAGATCCGGCGGGCGCGGAAGAAGTTCGAAGTCTATATGCGGAAGCACCGCCGGGACCGCGATGACTGGGTAAATTGAAGAGAGAGGAGTGGAACGCGCCCCGGGCCCTGGGAAACGGCCCGGGCAAGGGCGCCGTCTAATACAATTGAACTACGGGGATCGAATCATGCGAGCAATGAGGCGCACACTGCTGCTTGTGCCGGCCATTCTGCTTCTTCTACCCTGGCCGGCGGAGCCGCAAGCCGGACCCAAGAGCCGCCCGACGGAGACCGTGACCCGGCCCCGGAGAGGCGCCAAGAAAGCCGAACCCGCCAAACCGCCGCCGATCGAGTCCGAGATCAACAAGGCGAAGCGCGAGCAGCCGCAAATCCCCGCTGGAGCGCCTACGTTTCGTGCTGAAGTCCTCACTGTGACCGTGCCGGTCTCGGTTGTCGATAATCGAGGGCGGTTCATTCCCAACATCCCGGCGGACCGGTTCCGCATCCTCGAGGACAAGGTTCCTCAGAAGATCACCAGTTTCGAAATGGGCGAGGCGCCGATGACCGTCTGCCTGGTGATCGAGTGGAGCGGCCTGTTCCAGCAGTACTGGACCGAGACCTGGTACCAAACGCTTACGGCCGCCTACGGTTTCCTGGAGACGTTGAAGCCGGAAGACTACGTCGCGGTGGTGGCCTACGACATGCGGCCGGAGATCCTCACCGACTTCACCACCGACAAACGCGAGGTCTACCGGGCGATGCAGCGGCTCCGCATCGCCGCCTACTCGGAGTCGAACCTGTTCGATGCGGTCGTGGACACGGCCGAGCGCATGGCCGACATCGAAGGCCGAAAAGCGATTGTGCTCATCTCCTCCGGTCTGGACACGTTCAGCAAGCTGAACTACGGCCAGACGCGGCGGCGGCTGCAGATGGCCGGGGTGCCGATCTACGCCATCGGTCTGATGCAGGCCCTCCGCGAATGGTACGACGCGCGGGGCTACCTGGGGCCGATCGCTCGGATGGACTTCCTCCAGGCCGACAACCAGATGCGCACCTTCGCCAAGGAGACCGGCGGCATGGCCTTCTTCCCGCGGTTTTACGGCGAGTTCCCGACGATCTTCGCCAACATCGCCCAGGCTCTCCGCAACCAGTACACCCTCACCTATTCCCCCACGAATCAGGCCCGGGACGGCTCCTTCCGCAAGATCAAGGTGGAGCTCGTCAATCCTGCCACCGGGGAGAAGCTGCGCATCGTCGACCAGCGCGGCAAGACGGTGAAATACCGGATCATCGCCAAATCCGGTTACCGCGCTCCACGGCCCGTCGAATAAACGGCGAAGCTTCGAAAACGTGGATCTGGAACACGAAACGGACTTGTTGTCAAGCATTGGATCTTCCCTTTTTCCAAGCCGATAGAAATCCGTTGACAGTCACTCGCGGGCTCTGCTAATTTCGCGGAGTCAAATGAACCGAGCGCAGTCATCTCCCAACCCTCCTGCTCACATCCTGCTCATCGATGACAACAGAATGGGACTCGCCGCCAGGAAGGCCGTGCTGGAAGAATTGGGCTATCGGATCTCCACCGCCGGCAGCGGCGCGGAAGGTCTGAAACGGTTCGCCGAAACCGAGTACGCCCTGGTGATCACGGACTACCGGATGCCGCGGATGAACGGTCTGGAAGTGATCCGCCGCATCCGTGAGCGGGCCCCGGGGATACCTATCATCCTCTTGTCCGGGTTCGCCGATACCCTTGGCCTGGATGCCAGCAACACCGGCGCCGACGTGGTGATCCAGAAAAGCGCCACTGAGGTCACCCAGATGATCCGGGCCGTCCGCAAACTGTTACGTCTGAAGAAGACTTCCCGCAAGCCGCCGCGCTCCGATGCTCCCGCCGCCCGGGCGAAGCGCCGCATCCGTTAGTCCTCAAAACGGCTTTTTCAGGTCGCGGTGATTCGTCTTCACCGTGTAGCCCGCTTTCTTGAGGCGCTTCCGGATCTCGTCGGCGATCATCACAGAGCGGTGGTGGCCGCCGGTGCAGCCGAACGAGATCGTCAGGTAACTCTTGCCCTCCCGCACGTAGTGGGGCAGCAAGTAGATCAGCAGCTCTGAGATCCGATCGATGAACTCCACCGTCTGCGGGAACGAGCGGATGTAGCGCGCCACCCGCGGATGCCGGCCGCTCAGGCTGCGGAATTCGGGAACGTAGTTCGGGTTCGGCAGAAACCGGACGTCGAACACCAGGTCGCTGTCCGGCGGCACTCCATGCCGGTAGCCGAAGCTGTTGATGTAGACGACGATCCGCGACTGTTCCCCCGGCACCCCGAAGGTCTCCTTTACCAGCGCCCGCAGATCGTGAACATTGAACTTCGAGGTGTTGATGATGTGATCCGCCAGCTTCCGGACCGTCTCGAGCTGCCGCCGCTCCCGGCGGATGTTCCGCACTACCGACCGTCCCGACCCCAGCGGATGCGGGCGCCGCGTCTCGCTGTAGCGGCGCACCAGCGCCCCTTCGTCGGCTTCCAGGAAGACGAGCGTGGTGTGGATCCTCCGTCGCAGCTTCCGGTACATCTGTGGAAAGCGCGCCAGGCCCCCACCCCGGACGTCCACGACCACCGCCGCCCGGGTGATGTTGGGCGAGTCGCGCGTCAGCTCGGCGAAGGTTGGGATCAGGTCGATCGGAAGGTTGTCTACGGCGTAATAGCCTAGATCCTCGAAGCTCTTGAGCACCGTGCCCTTGCCGGAACCGCTCAGGCCGGTGATCACGACAAGTTCCGGCTGCGGCGGTTTGCCGGCGGGCTCAGTCTTCTCAGCCATTCATGCCCGTTCAGGCTTCGACGAGATCGAAGTTCCCGTCCTCGCGGCGCAGCAGCACCGAAAGACGGTCTGTCTCAGCGTCACGGTAGACCAGATAGTTGCGGCCTTCCATCGCCAGCAGCGCCTCTTCGAGGGTCATCGGCTTCTGGTTGGCCCGATGGTTGACGCGGAAGACGTGAGGTCCGGCTTCCTCGACCGTTTCTTCGGCCGCTGCTTCTTCGGCCTCTTCCTCGGCGGCCTTGGCACGGAGGGACTGGTCGGGGGTGCGGCGCGTGTCACGGAATTTGGCCCTGAGCTTGCGGACCTGCTTGTCCAACTTCTCGATGGCGCTGCTCATCGCCGTGTAGAGGTCTGGAGCCGAGCCCGCCCCCACCAGGACGTGGTCACGGATGTTCACGGTGATTTCGGCGTTGTAGTTCTGCCGCTCGTGGCTGAGGACGAAGTGCGCTTCGCGCTCCTCACGGCCATCGACGATCTTACCCAGCTTCTGGAGTTTGGCATTCAGCTTCCGCCGTTCCGCGGGGATCAAGGTGTCGAGTTTCCCTTTGTACGTGACCTTCATAACTCCCTCCGAAAACCGATGGTGTTCTTCGCTTCCGGCCCACGCGGGGCGCCCGCGCTGATTGCCGGCGGGCTTGGTGGGCCGGCCCGATCCGCTCTCTCCACCGGAGGCGCCCGCTTCAGTCCCGGACACGCCGGTGGTGTGTCGAGGGTATCTTCATGTCTTCTCTGTACTTGGCCACCGTGCGCCGTGTCACTTCGATCCCTTCGGCCCGCAGCCGTTTCGTAATCTCTTCGTCGGTCAGCGGCTTCCGCGGGTCCTCCTGCTCGATCATCTTCTTGACCTTACGTTTCAACAGCAGCAACGGAGTCGCCGCTCCGGACGGCCCCTGCACCGCTTCCGAGAAGAAAAACCGCAGCTCGTAGACCCCTTGCGGCGTCTGCGCATACTTGTTGGCCACCGCCCGGCTCACCGTCGAGGGGTGCACGCCGATCTCTTCGGCCACCTCTTTGATCATCATCGGGCGCAGGTAGTCGATCCCGTTGTCCAGGAACTCCCGCTGGCGGCGCACGATCGCCTGGCAGACTTTCAGGATCGTCTGCTTGCGCTGCTCGATGTTCTTGATGAGCTGGATCGCCGAAGCATAGCGGCCCTTGATGTAGTCCCGGACCTCTTTGCTCGGCTCCTGGTCCCGCCGGGTCATGTGCCGGTAGTCGAGATTGACGCGCAACTGCGGCAAGTCTTCGTCGTTCAACTGGATGATGTAGTCATCCCCTTCTTTGAAAATGAAGACCTCCGGCTCGATCGGCCGCGCGCCCGGACTCGAATAGCTCGAACCGGGACACGGATCCAGATGCTGGATCCGGGCGATGGCCTTTTCCACCTCAGCCACGCCCACGTTCAACGCCTTGGCCAGGTCTTTCTTCTTGTGGAGCTCGAGCAGCTTCAAGTGGTCCGAGACGATCTTCCAGGCTAGTGTGTCCGTTTCCTCGCGGCTCTTGAGCTGTAAGAGCAGGCACTCGCGCAGGTCGCGCGCTCCCACACCGGCCGGGTCCAGGGACTGGACCACCTCCAGGGCTTCCCGGAGGTCCTCGATCCGGTGCTCCCCCTCGGCGGCGATCTCTTCCAGGCTCGAGGCCAGGTATCCGTTGCTGTCCAGGTTCCCGATGATCGCCAGAGCCGCGTCACGGATCTCGTCGGAAAGCACCACCAGGCTGAGCTGCTGCTGCAAGTAGTCCGAGAGCGTGACCGGCGCCGAAAGGAACGTCTCAAACGAGGGCTTCTCGACGGTTTCCACCGCCGGGCTGCGGAACCCCGGCTCGAGATACTCGTCGAAGAAGGTCCCGAAGTCGATCTCGTTGAAAGGATCCGCCGTGTCGGCTGCCGGCGCCTGAGCCGGCGCCTCGGCGCCTCCGTCGGCAGGAGCGTCTTCGGTCTTTACGGGGTTGCCTTCCGCGGCTTCGGGCTCGATCGCTTCGCGGACGGCCTCCAGGATCAGCTCATCGGCGGGGTGTGGATCGCGATCCTCCCGTTCCAGAGCCGCCTGGATCTCTTCGGGCGTCAGCTCGTCCGTTCCCGAACCGGCCTCCTCGAGCACCGGGTTCTCTGCCAGCTCCTGGGCGATGAACTCGCGCAGCTCCGGCCGCGCCAACTGCAACAGCTTGACCATCTGGATGACGCTCGGCGTGAGCGTCTGCTTCGGCGCAACCTTCACTTGAAGCCGCTGCGACAGGTAGCCCATCTGCCACCATTATACCCGCACCCTATCTCACGAACGCTTTCGGGACGAAACACAGATCACGACCAGCAAGGGTGGGCCTCGTACCATTGAAACGCGCGAGGAACGCAAGAATTCCCTGCCAGCCGCCGCTGTGAATCGCCGCCGTCTCTTCGATATCGGAAGCTCCGCGCTGGACAGGGGGAAGAAAAAGCGTAGAACAGGCGAAAATGCCTTGACCGGCAAATGCTTCGGGTTTCAGCAGGTTCCGGACGGCTCCATGTGGCGGGGCCAGGCCACTACTTCCGCGCGGCCGGTTTGCAGGCCGGGCAGACGACTCCCGCCTTCCAGTTGAACGCCCGGAACGTGCCGTCCTCGAACTCGAGCGGAAGGCTCACATCGGCGACAGCCGCGCTCCAGTGGATCTTCTTCGATTCCACCGTGCGGCCGGCGGGGCTGACGATCTTGGCCACGGCGATCGATCCGCAGACCCCGCCCATCGCGTAGTCGCCGTCGGTGATAGCCGTCGCGTGGACGGCGTGGTCGGATTCTGTGGTGAATACGGCCGTCGCCCTCGTCCCGCCGGTACTGGAGCCGATCGTGATGCTGATCGCCGGCTTCACCTGCCCGTTCAGGTAGTCGAGCAGCTTCTGGCCGGCGACGGCGTCCAGTTCCTCGATCAGCAGGTCCCGCACCGCGTCCTCGACAATGGCGTCCCGCCGTGCCCGCAACATCTCCGCCGTCTCCTCGAGCGGCAACTGCAATTCCTCGACCTCGTCTTCCATTTCGACGACGCGCTGCATCGCCTGGGTGGCAGTGCGCATCACCTTGGCGATCACCTCTTCGGGCAGCCCGCCTTCTTCCAAGTGGCGGGCGCGGATTTCAGCCCCGACGCGGTCGGGCCCATCAGCCAGCAGCCGGAACAGGATCCGCCAGGCGATGACGTCAGGGATGCGGTAGGGCTCCTCCTCGCCGGAAACGTGGGTTCCGGGGGAATAAGGCAGCGGCTCGCAGTCCGGCTGCGCCGCGGCGGAAAAGACGATCATCAGGAGCAGGCCACCCAGCGTGAGCGCTTTCATCCCGCACCTCCGGAGGCGCCAGACACGGCTTCGCGCGCCGCCGCCATTCCAGAAAACCGGCTCGAATACCGCGCCTCAACCCCATTCTTGCGCTGTTTTCCCGGCTGTCAACAGGAAAAATTGCCAAAAACGCTCGCTCCAAGCCGCCTCGAACTACGGATTCCACCGGTTCCGCGCCTGATTGCGGCTCCGAGCCTGGTTTTCCCGTTACGCTTCCACCGGGGGGCCGCTTCCAATACTCGAGCGCCGGCCCTTTCGCCCCTCCCGGCCCGTCGGTCACCGCCCGGCGGCGCAGCTCCTCCATCCGTTCCGCGCTGAGCCGCCTCCATTGCTGCGCCGTCCGCAGGTCGTCGTCTTCGAGGTGAGGAATAGTTCCTTGCGGTGCGGCGCCGGCACATCGCCGTAGACCTCCTCGGCCTGCCCATCCCAGTAACTGTGGGCGCAGTCCCAGTAGTTCAGCCCTGGCCCGTAGGCGTAGCGCAGGTGGTCCCGCGCCTGCTCTTTGGTGCGGAGCAGCTTCATGCGGGCGCCGCCCTGGCCGATGACGCTCACCTCGACGCCGGTCTTGCCGAAGACGCGGCGGGGGACGCTCCCGGCCTGGGGTTTCGGCGGACGGGCGCAGAGGGCGGTGAGAGGGAGACCGGAAAAGATCGCGCCAGTGAAGGTTCTGCGTCTCACGGGCGCCTGCTTCCTACTGCTGATCTTCGGGTGGCTTCAGCGCCACCATCAGGTCCGTGGGCGCGTTGATCTCGAGGCGCCGGATCTCCTTGAGGCCTGCCGCCCTCAGCCACTCGGCGTATTCCTGCTCGGTGTAGCTATTGCCTTCGGCGGTGGCCACGAGCATGTTCACGGCGAAGATCGCCGCCGTCTGGGGGCTGGTGCGAGCGCTGTCGAGGATGAAGTCCTGGATCACGAGGCGGCCTCCGGGCGCCAAGGCCGCCGCCGCCCGACCGAGCAGGTCGCGGTTCTCCTCGGGGCTGAGCATATGGCAGATGTTGGAGACCAGGACCAGGTCGAAGCCCTCCCCGAAGCGGTCACAAGTCAGGTCGCCGGCCCGGGTCGTCACGCGATCCTCCAGGCCGGCGGCGGCGATGTGGCGTCCGGCGATTTCGAGGACTTCGGGTTTGTCGAGAATCACCGCCCTGAGCTGAGGGTTCGCTCGGGCGAAGGCGATGGCATAGGAGCCGGGGCCGCCGCCGACGTCGAGCATCCGCCGCACCTCGCCGGCCCCCACCGCCGCCACCACCAGCGGGGCCCGCTGGGCGGCGTTCCGGGCCATGGCGGCGATGAAGGCCTCCGTCCAGTCTTTGTCCCGGGACTTCTCTTCGCGCGCCAGCACCGAACCGCCGGCCCGGACGCACTCGGTGAGCGTGGACCAGCTCTCCCACATGTGCACGGTGTGCAGGGTGGCGAGCCGCTCGTTCTCCGGCGAAGCCTCGTCGAGGTAGCAGGCCGTGTCGGCGGTGTTGCGGTAGGTTTCGCCGTATTTCTCGAGGAGTCCCAGGGCGGCAAGCGCGTCGAGCAGGATCGCCGTAGCCCGGGGGGCGGTCCCGAGCCGTGTCGCGACCTCCTTCGCTGTCGCCCCCGTCCCCACCGCGGTGAACACATTCAGTTCGACGGCCGTGAGCGCGATCCGGCTGGCCTGGAAGCCGCGCAGCATCTCAGAGAGGTAAGCCGGCAGCATACCTCAACGGTAACAGAACTCGCCCCGCGACCCGGACCCTACCGGATTGTGAAACGATGGAGCGGGGAGCGGGGACGGGGTCGGAGTCGGACGCAAGACTCTCACGGGTCTCCGGGCGATGCGAAAGTCCCGGCGGACGTTTTAGCGGTGGAAATTCACGATAGCGGCGAAGCTGTCCGCCTTCAAGCTGGCGCCGCCGACCAAGGTGCCGTCGATCTCTTCCTGGGCCATGAGTTCCTTGACGTTCGCCGGCTTCACGCTGCCGCCATAGAGGATGCGGACCGCCGCTGCAGCTTCGCCGCCGAACTTCTTCGCCACTTCGGCGCGAATCACCTTGTGCGCCTCCGAAGCGATCTCCGGCGTGGCCGTCCTGCCGGTGCCGATGGCCCACACCGGCTCGTAGGCGATCGTCACCCGGGCGAACTCCTCGGCCGTGAGCCCGGCCAGCCCGCCCTGGAACTGGGCGACGAGAACCTGTTCGGTCTTGCCGGCCTCGCGCTCATCCAGGTGCTCGCCGACGCAGACGATGGGCTTCAAGCCGTGTTCGAGCGCCGCCTTCGTCCGCTTCAGCACCGTCTCGTCCGTCTCGCCGAAGTACTGGCGCCGCTCGCTGTGGCCGATGATCACCCAGCGGGCGCCGGCGGCGGCCAGCATGGGGCCGGAGATCTCGCCGGTGAAGGCCCCCTCCTTCTCCCAATAGAGGTTCTGGCCGCCGATCTCGATGCGGGCGCCCTCGACGGCCTGGACCGCAGCCGGAATGTCGATGAAGGGAGGGCAGATGACGATCTCACAATGTGTGGCGGACGCCACCAGCGGTTTGAATTCATCGAAGAATGCGGTGGTATCGGCGGGCGTCTTGAACATCTTCCAGTTGCCCGCCATGATGGGAGTGCGGTTCGTAGCCATAGACCCATCAGTGTAGCAAGGCCCCGGAGCGCAACCGCCCGAGGGCCGCTCACCGGGCCGGGCGGTAGTCGAAGGCCAGGTCGGCGGGCAGCAGCTTCCCGCCGTGGGCGCGCTGGTAGGCGCGGGCCTCGTCGAGATGGGCGAACGAGATCATCGCCGGCAGGCAGGGATCCTCCGCGGCCCCGCTGGAGCGCCCCGCATTCTCTGAGGGCGGAGGCTGGCGGGCGCAATAGCTTGAATCGCCGCCGACGACGACATAGGCTGAGCGGGCGTCGATCATGCGGCCGGAGGTGTAGTCTGTCACCTGGACGACCCTGACCGGACCTTTGGATCTTTCCTGGAGCCGGCGGGCGCAGGCCGGACAGCATAGGAGTACTCGGCCGCGCTGCGACACGGCCAGGGTTCGGGTTTCGGCCGGCACGATGCGTTTGGAGACGATGCACCGGTTCAGGTTCGCCGACGTGATGATCGTCCACACAAGAAAAGTGATCCCGGCGGCGAAGCCCACGAGCGCAAGGCGCAGAGCGGATCGGAATCCCAGCTTCATCCAGCCTCTCTGGCTGTTGAGATGAGGGAGCCACCGGGTCCGATGCAGCGAACTGCAGAACTGACAGCAGGTTGGACTGCAGCGGGCAGGTTATACTGGTTTGTTGATCGTCAAAGGGGATAATCCCCGGCTAGCCGCGACGGCGCGCGCCAGCGGGCGCCATGGGGAGTTTGCCGGGGGACCGAATGCCGCCCAACTGTGCAACGCCAGGCCGCTGGGCCGGTTTCTCTTCCATTCGAGAGCCCCGCGCGGTATGATCGTATATGGCGGAGCTTCAGATCTGAAGATCTGAATATGCCCAGACCGCGGCGCCCTGTATCTCGCTGCGGCGTGGCCGGCCGTGTCGCTGCTTCCGCCCCAGATTCGTTTGATTGTGACAAAGCGGCAGCCCGGCGCCGAGCGCCGTGTTGCCAATTGACAGGAGGTTCATCGATGAGCAATCTGGTTCCCCCGCATGGGAGCGAGACCTTGAAACCGCTTCTCCTCGAAGGGGAAGCCCGCGCCGAGGAGCTGAAGAAGGCCGAGGGCCTCAAGAAGGTCCCCATGACCAGCCGCGAGACCAGCGACCTGATCATGATGGGCATCGGCGCGTTCACTCCGCTCGACGGCTTTATGGGCTACGACGATTGGAAGGGCTGCTGCGACGATTTCCAAATGCCCTCCAAGAACGGCCTGTTCTGGCCGATCCCGATCACGCTTTCCGCGGACGAGGATCTGGCGAATTCGATCTCTATCGGTGAAGAGGTGGCCTTGTGGGACAAAGAGACCGAGTCCATCATGGGCACGATGAAGGTCACCGAGAAGTACACCATCGACAAGGAGCACGAGTGCAAGCAGGTGTTCCGGACCGCCGACACCGAGCATCCGGGCGTGCAGAAGGTGATGGCCCAGGGCCCGGTGAACCTGGCCGGACCGATCAAGGTCGTCTCGGAATCCTATTACCCGGAGATGTTCAAGGAGATCTACCAGCGTCCGGCCGAGGCGCGAAAGATCTTCGAGGAGCGCGACTGGAGCACCGTCGCGGCCCTGCAGTTGCGCAACCCGATGCACAACTCTCACGCCTACCTGGCCTGGATCGCCATCGAGGTCTGCGACGGCGTCTACATCCACCAGCTCGTCGGCAAGCTGAAGCCCGGCGACATCCCCGCCGAGGTTCGCGTTAAGGCCATCCAGGCGCTGGTGGACAACTACTTCCGGAAAGAGCGCGTGGTGCAGGGCGGCTATCCGATGGAGATGCGCTATGCCGGCCCGCGCGAAGCGCTCTTGCATGCCGTCTTCCGGCAGAACTACGGCTGTTCCCATTTGATCGTCGA